>CAVXVA010000008.1:0-1013747 GCA_963765075.1 uncultured Acidimicrobiia bacterium | reverse complement strand
AACCCACGACTTCCTGCTTGCAAACTCTCCAGGGGCGATTTCGCTACCAGGGCGTTTAGGGGTTTGCGCTGGTCAGGGTGGTCAACGAGTACCAACGAGTGACCGCCAGTAACCCTGAGTAACCGTCCGTAGTGGCACGGAAGTGGCACGGAAAACAGCCGACGTCGCGCAACCGCACTCGCGATGCGCATAGCCGGTTGTACCGACTGCCGACACCACGGAGCCACGCATGCACGACGACGACCGGCACGACAAGAGCGCTTCCGCTCGCCGAGGACCCTCCCGCTCGCGTACCGAGTCTGACGACGGCTCCACGCGCAACTTTCCCGACCCTGTCATTTCTTCACACAGACTTGTCGCTTCCGCCAGCGGAAGCGACCGAAGCACAGGCAACGCGTTCATCGACAGCGCGGAGACTGCGTTCGATCGGCTGGCCGACGCGCAAGCGCTGCTCCGCGACAGCGAACCGATCGATTGGACCAACGTCGAACAACTGACGGAGCGCACACGACAACTCCGGGAAAACCTCGATGCTGTCGCCGCACTCGACTATGCGGTCCTGGAATATCGGAACACGCTCTACGCAGCCGGAGTCCTCGAACGGCGAATGGCCCGGCGTGAAGGTCGACTCCGTCGCGAGGTCGAGATCGAGAAGCTCCGCATCGACGGCACTCTCTACCGCGAGGAGAGGAGAACCCAGAACCGACCCGCTCACATCGACGTCGATCCGAACGTGTGGAACACCGTCAAGCGTGACGCTCTCAGCCGACGCGAGAGGGTCGGCGGACGAGTGGGTGAGCTCGTGGTGCAGTTCACCGACAGCGCTGTACCCCCTCCACACTCGTCTGTCCGCACATCAGAACATCGCTTCGCGCGCCTTACCGTGCCCGACGAATCGTGGGCCGCGTTCCGCGGCATCGCAGTTGACGCGCACGTAACAACCGCGCGCCTCGTTGGCCTCGTCGTTGAGACCGAGGCGGTGCGCCTCGGGTGGCGTTCGACCGGAGACGCACGATGAGTGGCCGGCGTTGGTTCGGCGCGGTGCGCAAGCTGCCTTCGGGCCGGTTCCAAGTTCGGTATCGAGACCCGGAGACGAACCGGTACCGCAACGCAGAGCGGACGTTCGCGACCAAGGGCGACGCGGGACAGTGGTTGTCGATCCTCGAGGCCGACCTCACCCGTGGGGTGTGGCACGACCCTCAGCGCGGTGAGGTGTTGCTCGGTGAGATCGCCGAGACTTGGTACTCGACCAAGGCGCATCTGCGCGAGACCACCAAGCACGTCTACCGCTCCACCCTCGACGCGCACATCCTTCCCACGTTCGGTGAACGACCGATCGGATCCATCACCACGCTCGACGTTCAGGTCTGGATCGCGCGTCTGCACCAGAACCCTCGTTGTGGTGCAAACACCGTCGCCAAGACGTACAAGCAACTCCGCATGGTGATGGAGTGTGCGCTCGATGCCGGGCTCATCATTCGCAACCCCTGCCGCATCAAGGGAGCTGGCACGGAGCGGTTACCGGAGATGCGCGCCGCGACCGTCGATGAGGTGACTGCGCTCGCGCAGGCGGTCGAGCCGCGTTGGCAGGCGTTGATCCTGCTCGCGGCGTACTCGGGTCTGCGCTGGGGTGAGCTTGCAGGGTTGCGTCGTCGGTATCTCGACCCGTTGCACAAGACCGTGCGCGTCGTGGAGCAGTGCACCGAGGTCGGCGGCGTGTTCGTCTGGGGACCGCCGAAGACCGCGGCGGGCACACGCACCGTCGCGCTGCCCTCGTTCATCTGCGACGTGATGGTCGACCACCTCGCACGCTGGAGCGAACCCGGCATCGACGGTCTCGTCTTCGTGATGCCCGACGGTGGGCCGTTGCGCCGCGAGAACTTCCGCGCACGCGTGTGGTTCCCGGGGTGTCGTGACGCCGGTATCGAAGGTCGCCTCCGTTTCCACGACTTACGACACACCAACGCCACCCTCGCCGCGGCAAGCGGCGCACCACTGCGCGCCGTCATGCACCGCCTCGGCCACGCCTCCGCGGCGGCCGCGCTTCGGTACCAACACCGTATGGAGGGCCAAGACGAGTCGATTGCCGACTTCCTCGACGAGATTGCCGTCAACAGCCTTCGGATGAAGGCGTTGTGAGGCTTCCCTGCCATCGCTGCTTGGAACGCCATTTGGGGTCCGCTCACTGCTGCGAAGTCGCATCGACCACGCCGCTGTGATCGAGAGCCGACACAGGAGATCCTGCTATTCGCATGGGATGGGAACTGCTGGTGTAGCGTTGTCGACATGGCATCAGGAATCTCAGCGAGAGCGAGGGCGGACCTCGCCCGGCTCACGAGCCGAGGGCAGCGGTTCGTGACGGTTTCGGATGCAGCCCAGGTTCTGTCCCTCGACAGACATTCCGCAGCGCGCCAACTAGCTCGCTGGTCGGAGCAAGGGTGGCTCCGACGAGCGCGCCGCGGGCTCTACATCCCGGTACCGGTCGACGCCGAGCACCCCGAATCGTGGGGCACAGATCCAATCCTTCTGGCCGACGCGGTGTGGCACCCGTGTTACGTGACGGGCTGGACATCCGCGAACCATTGGGGTCTGACCGAGCAGGTATTCCGCACCACGGTCCTCAAGACCACCCAACGCGTGCGCGCATCCCACGAGGTACTTCTTGGAAATGAGTTCCTCCTAGCGCACACAAGCCTGGAGTCACTGGGTTGGGGCATGCGACAAGAGTGGCGCGAGGAACGCTCCTTCCGGCTCGCGGACCCCGCACGAACAGTGATCGATGTGCTCGACAACCCTCGACTCTCCGGCGGCCTCCGGCTCGGTGCCGAGATGCTCGCCGCGTTCCTCTTAGAACACGACCCGAAACTCCTCGTGCAGTACGCCCAGAAACTCGGCAACCGTACGGTCTTCAAGCGGATCGGGTATCTGGGCGAGCTAGTCGGTGCGGACGAGGCGTTGCTCAACACCTGCAGCGAACACCTGTCGACGGGGTTCCCACTCTTGGATCCGACCCAACCGCGGCGCGGTAAACGCTCCGGTCGTTGGCGAGTCGTGATCAATGTTGAGATGGACGAGTTGGAGCCGTCATGATTCCGACCCGAGAAGTGTTCGCACTGCGCGACGAGTGGCAGCTTCGAAGCGACGTCATCGAGAAGGACTGGGCGCTCAGCTGGATACTGACCGGCATTGCCGCCAATCCAGCCCTCAGCTCTTGGGTGTTCAAAGGAGGGACGTGCCTGCGCAAGTGCTACTACGAGACGTATCGGTTCTCCGAGGATCTCGACTTCACGGTCTCAGGCGATGGGCTTACCGATCCCGCAGAGATAGCTGCGATCTTCTCCGAGGTCGCCGACTGGCTCGCTGACCACGCGGGGCTTCAGCTGAGCCTCGACGACCGCTCCTTCGTGCAACGCCGGAACCGTCGAGGCAACGCGACGGTCCTCGGACGCCTCGCCTACCGGGGACCGACCAATCCGCAGAGCTTGCCGAAGATCAAGGTGGACTTGACGAGCGACGAAGTGCTGGTCGAACCCCCGGCCATGCGGCCCATCCTCCATCCGTATTCCGATGCCTTAGCCGAAACAACGACGATCGCTTGCTACACGATCGTTGAGCTCCTCGCCGAGAAGCTCCGGGCCCTGGTCGAACGATGCCGCCCGCGCGATCTATATGACATCGTGCACGTGTACCGACACCCTGATCTCCTGGGTCGTGCAACCGAGGTGGCGTCCGTCCTCGGCCAGAAATGCTCACACGCCGGGATCGCAGTCCCCGACCTCGCGAGCGTCCACGCGTCGCCCTTCCGCTCCGAGATCGAGGCCGAGTGGGGCAACATGCTCGCCCACCAGTTGCCGGCCCTCCCACCGTTCTCGCAATTCTGGGATGCCCTCGACGAAGTGTTCGACTGGCTCAACGAGCGCGCGGCCTTGCCAACACTTCCGCGGGCCGAGCTCGGCGCACTCGACGCCGATTGGCGAGCGCCTCGATCGATGACGACCTGGCGCACCGGTGCGCCACTCGAGCTGATTCGCTTCGCGGGTGCGAACCGACTCAAAGTCGAGATCGACTACCGAGCCGAACGCGGACGCCAAGGCACACGTGTCGTCGAGCCCTACTCCCTGCGTCGAACTCGCGATGGCAACATCGTGCTCTTCGTCGTCAACGACCGCACTCAGTTGCGTTCATACCGGATCGATCGGATCGCGGGCGTATCTGTGACACGCGACGTGTTCCAGCCGCGCTATCTCGTGGAGTTCTGAGCAGTCGCCGCCTCGGCCCAAGGTCCGTTATCCGTTCTCAATCCATTCACGCGGGATCAGGGCTTCGCCGTCGCGCCAACGCTCGACCACGGATTCCTGGAACCAAGGCTCCTGAATATCTGCGTGATCCATGAGAATCACCTGCAGGCGGCCCGCGTGCCGTTCGACAGCATCGCGGAGTTGGCCCATGACTCTCGCCAGGGCACGCCTGTCCTCATCGGAGCTGGGGAGTTCCTCGTCACCAGCACTATCCGGTGGGAAGTAGACCTGAGACGGCTGATCGAGGATCAAGAAGCGTGGCAGTGGCCGATCCGCCTCTATGAACCAGTCATGAAGCGCGAGCATGGCCGCTATGTGGTACCCCAACCAGTTCTCGCCGCTTCCCATCTCGTTCAACGGAACCTGGCCGCCCGCGGTGTCGGCCACGACCGTCAGCCGTCGCACGTCCAAACGGACAGGCGATTCGGAATGCTCAAGCTCGAGCTCGACGGCGATCTCTGAAATTCGGCGGTTGACTCTCGACATCACGCTTTCCAGGTTCTCCTGAAAGACCGCTCGGTCGAGTTGCTCCTCAAGCGTTGAGACTTCTCTTTGGAGTTCCTCGACCCGTCCGGAGACCGCTCGGCGGGCGACTTGGCCCGCCGAATCGACGTAGAGGCCGATGCGACCACGCACGGCGGACCGGCGAACAGCGTCGTCGCGGATCACAGACAGCGTCTGCTCCGAGGCCTGAAGTTCCTCGATAGCAACCTGGTTTCGGCGAAGGTCCGCCTGGAGTTCCGAAACCTTTTGCTCGAGCCGTGCTCTCACCTCCAGCACTCGAGGTGTGCCGCTTCTGATTGCACCAATCTCACCGTTGAGCGTCTGCAGCGCCGACCGCAAGTCATGCACCGCCGGAACGTGATCTTCCAGGTGCGACTCGCACAACGGGCATACCGATCCCTCGACCGAATCCGTTGGTGGTAGCAGGTCCAGCGACGCAAGTCGTGCGACCTGTTCGTCTCCCTCGTCGGCGAAGCCGGAACGTTCGCTGACAATCTGGTCCAGAAGGCGGATCTCTGCACGTTGCTCGCCAAACTCCCTACGGATGCGACCGTGTTCCTCGAGCAGCGCATCAAGCCGATCGCCGCCTTCAGAATCCGGCGCTTCGCCGTAGTCCCGTCGGGTCAAGACCTCGGCGAGCACTGCGAGCGCATCGTCATGCGCCTGCGGGAGAGCTATGTCCGAGTCCAGGAGTCCAACCTGCTGCGCCTCGCGGAGCATCGCGTGGGCCGTGCCCGACGTGAGAACCACCGAATCCTGCTCGCTCTGGTCGCGTCGAAGCGCGGCCAACTCGCGACGGAGCGTGCGCAGGCGCTGGCGTTTGATCACATCCTCTCGATCGCTCGCGCCCAGGAAATACGGCAAGACATCTCGGATCGCTTGGGGGACGAACTCCTCAGATTGCGAGTGGAAGAGGATGTTCGGGTTGGCAATTTCGCCCTGTCCCTGGAAAGTGAAGAAGAGCGAGTGTCGGACGTTCGCACTCAACGGCGGTCGCGATCCGGTCTCGGGCTCGAACAGATTCGCCTCGATGCCCGTCATCTCAGACAGCACCGAACGCACGGAGTTGACTTCGGTATTCACGGCCAATTCCTCAACCGACGGCAGCCGATCGCCGAAGTCGCCCACACTCAGGTGCATCGCCGTCGTTGTGGCCTGCCGACCTGGTGGTGCCGGTCGTGCCACAACCACCGTTTGACCCTGGACATCAAGCACCAGCGCATACACCGCAACCGAATCGCGGATAACGCCGGCCGCGACCCGGAAGCTGCGACTCGCCAGGCAGTAGTCGACGATGTCGATAATCGAACTCTTTCCGGTCTTAGAGGCGCCGGTAATGATGCTGAGCCCGCCAACACGAAAGTCCAACCGTCGCGCCGCGCCATCGTTCCTGTACAGAAGAATGGAACGCAGCTGAAAGCTCACGGACGCACTCCGAGAAGAGACAAGACGGTCGCCGGAGACCCAGCCTTGCCGAGCCACCGACCGAGGAACACCGCCGCACGCTGTGTCGCCTGGGTCTCGGCAGTTCCCCGCGTCATGCCCCCCAAGCTCGCGTGAGCTGGAACGGCGATCGTCGCTCCGTTTGTGATCTCGAATAGACCGTGAGCCAGACCAAAGAGCAAGCCCTCGCTCGCGACCGGAGCGAAGGCGGCGGCACGAATTGGAAGGGTCGTCGTCGCGTCGGGATGCTCGTCCAACCAACGAACGAAGTTCGTTCGTATCGAGTTCGGCAACGATTCGCGCGACCAGCGATGGAGCGCCACCGAGACCGCTACGAAGGCGATCGGTATCGGGATAGGCCTGGCCACCTCTTGTGAGTGACCGATCGCCGAACGGGCAAGGAGAACTGAAACGAATCCTGGATTAAACAGCGCGGCGTCCTCGCGTGGGAGAGTTGACCACGGCACTCTCATGAGGTCGGCTCTAGAAGAGCTATCAGACGCGCTGCAAAGTCCGGGTGCCATCCGACGCGCTGGTCATCGGAGAGCATTTGAAACGAGCCGCGCACTACGAAGGGCTCATTGCACTCAGGACGGATCGAGATGTCCGCCGACTCGATCCAGCCATAGATTTGCTGGGCCGCGTGCATCTGTTCGTCATCGGCAGCATCCGTCCCGAGTTCGTCCCGCATCCGTTCGAACGTCCGGCTCCACTCGTCCACAAGACGCCGCTCGTACCGGTCAAGTTCGCCCACCAGCAGTAGACCATCGCGGCTCCACCTAGACCGCTGCGTAAACGCTCTGAGATAGTCCCGGATCGCGAAGTCAACCCGCGCCTCGCCGATCCCAGCTATCTCCAACTGGTGAACGAACGTCCGCTGTTGGAAATCTCGAGACTGGGCTTCCAAGAACTCAACATCCGAGTCAATCGGCAGGTTCGTCGACCGAAACCGCTCCCGCAGGTCGACAAAGAACCCGTCGATCTCTTCAGCAAGGATTGCGTTGCCGCCTGGCTGGGCAAGCTGCTGGAGACATCGGCGAAACCACCAACCTTCAAGCCGCTCCAAAAAGGGACCAAGGTGCTCGCGTCGGACGGCGTGCACGCAGATCGCACGAAGCTCTTCGTCGAGCGCCCCGATATTGGCCTGGCCAGAAAGAATCGCGACCGAGTCGAGGAGTCGGTACTGCTCATCCTCCGAAAGAATTCCGAACGCCGCGTACGCGGCAGCGTTCGCCGTGCTTGTAGAGGTCGCTGCGACTGCTCGAAGTTCCGCAACCGTGTGCACGACGTTTCGGCTACCGGCGTCGTCGCTCAGCGAAGCCGCCACGCCATCCGGTGCGATGCTCCCAGTCGTCACGAGAAGCAGACGGGTGTTTGCGACGTCGAGCCGGCCGGACGAGATGCCTTCGGACCAGATGCGGAGAGACTTCCAGAGATCCGGGCTTGCATCTGTCAACACTGACGCGGGCGCACGGTGCTTCAACTGCACAAGCTCGACGTCTGACACCCCCGTCACTTCGATGTCGTCTGCGGCTTCCAATGCCACAGCCCAGCCCAAGTCCGAGAGCCGTCCAAGCGCAAGAACTAGTGAGTACCTGAACTGGTACGCGTAACCAAGCGCCGACGCCGCAGCGGAGAAAGCATTTTCCGTCATACCCGCCCTCCGGAAGTCGACGCAGCGTATGCGGATCAGTCTCCACGCGGGGGACAAGTTGCCCGGCAAGGCCGTTCCCGAGGTCGGCCGACTACCCTCGCACCCCGTGACACGGAAGTGGCACGCGGATGGCACGACGGCCGCCGGGAAAGTCGGGTGGAGCGCACAGCAGCGCTCTGACCAGGACTTTTTCGGTGGAGACGATGGGACTCGAACCCACGACTTCCTGCTTGCAAAGCAGGTGCTCTAGCCAACTGAGCTACGTCCCCTCGCCACTCAGACTAGGCCCTCAAGGTGAGCCGACCACGCCGAGCACGTGGTCGTCTCCAGCGGCGAACAGGGACCAGTGAGCTGCGGTAGCAACTGGTGTCGGGGTCGCCGAGTGGACGGTGGTGCCGTTGGCGAGCCGTCCTGCCTCGTTGCTGCCCCAGCAGTAAAGCGTTCGATTGACATCGGCGGCGCAGGCGAAGCTATGCCCGACATCGACGTCGTCCCAGATGATGGCCGGACCAATCCGCGTGGGCGTCCGCTTCGCAACACCAGTCGTTCCGTCGCCAACTTGTCCGATGTTGTTATCTCCCCAGCAGAAGAGCGCACCGCCGTGCTGAAGTGCGCAAGTGCTGTGAACTCCCACGCTGACGTCTCTCCAGGTGTTCGCGGTGCCGACTTGAACTGGGCTCGCCTGCCCTAAGAAGATGCCAATTCCGAGCTGGCCGAAGGAATTGTCGCCCCAACACCACAGCGTTCCGTTAGTACGGATACCGCATGTGTGGGTGTAGCCCGCACTCACATGGGACCAGTCACTCCTGGTCCCGGTGCGTACTGGAACCACTCGGTCGGTGGTACTTCCGTCACCGACTTGCCCATAGGAGTTGTCGCCCCAACACCACAGCGAGCTGTCGTTGCGCCGGGCACAGGTGTGACTGTTGCCAGCGCTGACTTCGGCCCACCCAGCGATGCTCCCGGAAGCGACCGGGACCGATGCCGCCGATCGCGGATTCTCCCCAGTGTCGATCATCGAAATTCCCCAGGTGATCGGCGGGGTGGGGTGGGGTTGAGACTACGTGTTGGGTCGGGTGGTGACCGCCTTGCGGAGGTTGTCGGCGCGGGCGCGGTGGGCGCGCATGCGGTAGCTGTCGCCGTCGATGTTGAACACGACGGAGCGGTGGAGGAGCCGGTCGAGCATGGCGACGGCGACGGTGGGGTCGTCGAAGATCTGTCCCCACGACGGCGATGCCGAGGTTGGTGGTCAGCACGGTCGAGCTCTTGAGGTATCGCTGGGTGATGACCTGGAACAGCGCGGCGGCGGCTTCGGACGCGAGGGGCAGGTAGCCGACCTCGTCGATGATCAGCAGCCGCGGTCCGGCGAAGAACCGCATCGTGGTCGCCCATCGGCCTTCGAGCGCGGCGCGGTGACAGCGGGCGGCGAGGTCGGCGGCGGTGGTGTAGTAGGTGCGGTAGCCGGCGTCGACGGACGGCGTGGCCGAGGCCGACGGCGAGCATGGTCTTGCCGACGCCGGGCGGGCCGATGAACAACACGTTGGTGGCGTCCTCGAGGAACCGCAGGGTGGCGAGCTCGTCGACGAGCTTGCGGTCGACGGAGGGTTGGGCGTCGAAGTCGAAGTCGGCGAGCCGCCAGGGTGCGGGCAGCGACGCGAACCGTTCCAGGCCGGCGTGGCGGCGGGCTTCGGTGGCGGCGACCTCGACGGCGAGGAGCCGTTCCAGGAACGCGGTGTGGCCGAGCTTCGCTTTGGCGGCGTGGTCGAGCTCGCCGGGCAGCGCTTCGGCGGCGGCGGCGAGGCGCAGGTAGGCGAGATGGCCGCGCAGCTGCTGGTAGGTCGAGTTCTCGCTCATGACGCCCGCCTCCGACGAGCTCGGCGTAGGCGGCGAGGTCGACGACCACCGGCGCGGCCTTCGTGGCCGAGCAGTCCGGGCGGCGCTCGGCGAGCGCTTCGGGACCGGGCGGCCGGTTCGCTTTGCGGTCACACGGCCGGTCCGTGGTGAACGCGGACGAGCACGACCGCTCGAGGGCGGCGTGATGCTCGGCGCTGCGCACGATGCGTGCCCGCGCCGGCCGGCGCGAGCCGATGCGCGGCCAACAGCCCGCCGCGGGCGAGTGGATCTCGACCGTCGCCGTGCCCAGCCGGTGCCGCAGCGTCACGCTCGCGTCGGTGAGGCCGGGCGGGACCGAGTAGCGGTTCCCTCGGAACGCGACCGTCGCGTTCGCCGCGACGACCCGGGTCACCTCGATCGTCGCGGGGAACGCGACGGCGGGCAGCGCCAGCAGCGGCTCGGCGTCGGCGAGCGCGCCGACCGTCGTCGCGCGCCCGGTCGCGGTGCGGCGCTCGCGGGCGTCGCCCGGCACCGGCGAGGAACCGGTCCAGCGACGCTGCGCCTCCTCGGGTGTCGTCGCGGTCATCGTCCGCCACCACCGCCCGCACGTGTAACGCACCGCGGCTTCGACCGCGCCCTTGCGGTTCCCGCGCCGCGGCGGGCACGGCTCCACGATCGCGCCGTAATGCTTCGCGACCGGCGCGAAGCTCGGCTGCACGTCACGCGGTGCCGGGCACGATCACCGTCGCCAGCCGGTCGGTGCGCCACACCCGGGCGGTGCCACCCGAGGCGGCGCATCACCGCGTCCATCGCCTCGATCAGATGCGGCCTGGTCCAGCGACTCGGCCAGCACGCCCCGCGTCCGCGACCGAGTGCGGCAGCGTGCCCAGCAAGCACGTACGCGGTGCCGCCCCACGGCGCTCGACGCCGTTCGAACCAGTCCCACTGGATCTCCTCGCCCGGCGGGTGCTCGATCTCGATCGTGTCCCGGCCCTTCACCCCCGAGCACGCCTCGCAATGCGGCCGCAGGCCCGCTGGCGGAGCTGACGGACGAAGCTCGGATACGACCGGGCGTAGCCGAGCGGGACGACCTCGTCGAACAGCGCCGTCGCCCACAGGTGCGGATCATCAACGAACCGGGCCCGGACGTAGTCCTCGAAGCCGGCGAGCGGATCGGCGACAGAGTCCCGCGGAGTGGTGGGGTTCGAGGTGTGATCCTCGGTGTGTTCAGCCCTCGAGTTGGGGCTGGTCGGGGTCAGTGTCGCGCGTCGCGTTGAGTCGTGCCATCGAGGTCTCGGAGAGGTAGCGGCGGGCGATGGCCCACTCGTCGTGTTGGTCGGCGAGCACGGCGCCGATCGAGGCGGATGACGGCGCGGTCGTTGGGGAAGATCCCGACGACGTTCGAGCGTCGTTTCACTTCCTTGTTCAACCGTTCGAGCGGGTTGTTCGACCAGATCTTGCGCCAGTGGATCGTGGGAACGTCGCGAACGCGAGCACGTCGGTGCGGGCGCCGGCCATCGAGCTCGGCGGCTTTCGGGAACCGGCTCGGCGAGCGTGTCGGCGACTTCGTCCCAGCGGGCTTCGATCTCGGTCCGGTCCGAGAGCGCGAAGATCGATCGGAACGCGGCGGCGACGAACTCGACGTGAGCCTTTGGGGACGGTGGCCAACAGGTTGCGGGCGTAGTGGACCCGGCATCGTTGCCAGGTCGCCCCGGCGAAGCATTTGCGGATCGAGGCCTTCAGCCCGGCGTGCGCGTCGGAGATCACCAGCCGCACCCCGGCCAGCCCGCGGTCGTCGGAGCGAGCGCAGGAACCGGGTCCAGAACGTCTCGTCCTCGCTGTCGCCGATGTCGACGCCGAGGACCTCTCGGTCACCGTTGGCGGTGATCCCCGTCGCGATCACCACCGCCCGGGACACGACCTGGCCGAGGGCGTCGTCGCGGACGTTGACGTAGGTGGCGTCCAAGTAGACGTAGGGGAACTCGACGTGGCCGAGGGTGCGGTTGCGGAACGCGTCGACGCGTTCGTCGAGCCCGGCGCAGATCCGCGACACCTCGGACTTGGAGATCCCGGTGTCGACACCCATCGCGGCGACGAGGTCATCGACCGAGCGGGTCGAGACCCCGTTGACGTAGGCCTCCATCACCACCGCGTACAGGGCCTGATCGATCCGCCGGCGCGGTTCGAGGATCTCACGGGAAGAACGACCCCTTGCGCAGCTTCGGGATCCCCAGCTCAGATCACCGGCCTTCGTCGACAACACCCGCGGGCGATGCCCGTTGCGATGCGTCGTCGCGTCCGTCGGCGCGTTCCCACGCGCCAGCGCCGATCGCCTCGGTGGCCTCGAGCCTCGATCAGCTGTTGGAGCGCCCACTGGGCGAGCTCACGGACCAGATCGGTGCCCTCGCCCGACATTGAGCGCGTCGAGCAGTTCAGAAACGGCAGACTCGTCCAGAGCCATCGGCGTGTTCTCCTTGGTGTGCACTTTGGTAGGTACACACCGAGCATCACGCCGGTGGCTCACCTCACGGTGGACCCAAACCCCACCACGCCAAGGGACTCATACGGATCGGCGACGGTCGTGACGCGAACTCCCGGCTCGCGTTCACCATTCAGATAGGAACGGACCGTCTTGCGGTCGCGCTCGAGATGGCGGGCAATGGCCGCGATCGACCAGCCCCGTTCCTTCAACGCGTGGGCTTCCACATCTTCTCCCTGTGTGAGCATGGGGAGCGGGGCTCCTTCGAACTGGACGGCGTCAACACCGCCAGCGTCGAGGGAGCCCCGCCCCAGGTGGTGGACCATCCAGTCCACCCAGCCGCTCAGGGGTGGGGAATTTCAGTGATCAACTCTGAGGAATCTCCGGTGATCGTCCACACTGTCGTCACATACGATCCTCCGTTGCGTGACACGCACTTCATGTGGCTTGAGATAACGGGCAACTGTCAGCTTGAATGCAGCCATTGCTACGCTTCGAGTGGGCCAGGTCAGGCGCACGGCATCGTCTCTGCTGAAGAGTGGATGCGAGCACTCACTGAAGCCGCGGCCGCCGGAGTCGAGCAGGTCCAGTTCATTGGTGGGGAGCCGACATCTCATCCAGCACTCTCCCGCCTAATTGCGCACACGTTCGGCTCGGGCTCCGCGTCGAGGTCTTCTCGAACTTGTTCTCGGTCCGCGAGCACGTCTGGAAAGCGCTTTCACAGCCTGGAGTCAGTCTCGCAACGAGCTACTACTCGTCGAGCGCAGACGTTCATGACCAGATCACGAAACGCGCAGGAAGTTTCGGACGCACGAGAACGAATATCACCGAGGCAGTGCGACGGGGCATTCCACTTCGTGTCGGAGTGATTCGATTGTCCGAGGCCCAGGGCATCGACGCCGCAATCGAGGAGCTCGTGCATATCGGAGTTCATCCGGACTGCATCCGCGTGGACGATCAGCGAGGCGTTGGGCGCGGGAGGGACTCGGGAACCTGCGCCACCGAAGACGAGCTTTGCGGCAAATGCGCCGCTGGCGTACTGGCGATCATGCCGGATGGCTCCGTGCAGCCCTGTGTCTTCTCGCGTGGCGAGCGATTCAATGTAGGCAACATCACGACTGACAACCTCTCGTCGGTACTGAAGGGCGAGCGGCTGCACCGGATGAGAGAGGACCTTACGTCGGTCTTCGTCCACCGCGGGCCTATCGGATTCGATTGCCCTCCCGCTAACCCGGCTAGCGAACAGAGCTGCGGGCCAGCGTGTAGCCCATCGTGTGTACCGATGAGCAACTGCAACCCGATCGTTAACCCGGGACCTTGTAACCCCGAGGTGGGCCATCCGCCGCGCCCAGAGCCTCCGACTCGCCCGCCGGGACCTGTCTGCAACCCATCTTGACGGCTTTGGCCGTACTGAAGCTTGCTGACCGCGCTTCATCCAAGCGTTGGTGTCTGACGCGCCATTCGCAGTTGCGACCGTGGTCCCTTCGTGGACATGGTCGTGTGGCGGTACGGTCACGGTTCACGATGGCCGGGCGCTCTTCGCCACCGGACCTGCACGAGAGACGCTACGCAGACAGATTCGATCGGTCGAAGCCAACCCTCATCACGACGTGTCGGAACGCGTGATCGACCGAGGTTTGATTGATTTCCGCCACGGCGCCTCTACCAACCGACTCGCTCACGTCCCCTGGGTTCCGAAGCAGATCGTCGCCTTCGAAGAGGAAGCGGAGTCGTAGGCAGTAACGCGGGCTCACTGGGAACGTGTGGCACTCCGCAGTGAATAGTCCAGCGCTAGTCCATGCCGGGGCCTCCGGGTCCTTCCACGGTACGAACGGCTCGTCGGTCGTCAGAAACTCTCCGTGTCCCACGTCCAGCCGCGTCCACTGCATGTCGAAGATCGGGTTCACGAGGTCAGCAACGATGGCCATCACTCCGAGCCAGTGATTGCGTGGGACCGTGACGTCGAAGTCAGACGACAGATGCCTGGCAACGGCATCTACTTCATCCTGTGTCGGTGCGCGACCCTGCTCCTGCGAGAGTCGCCCTGCCAGGGCATCGGGATGGGCCGCCATCATCTTGCCCGCCATCCTGTAGACCTGCTGGATCGCAGTTGTTTGAAGAACGCGAAACGATGGACGACGAGCGATCTGGATCGTGAGCAACTCGGCGACGACAGCACGGTCGTCATCCTCCAACGGCCAGTCACCGCCAGCCAAACGGACCAAGATCGGAGCCGCCCGGGTCTCCAACTCTGACAGCATCCGCTCGACTTCATCGGTAGGTCCGTCAGTCGTATCGAAGGTGAAGAACCTCGAGTAGACAGCCACATTCGCCGTCGAGGCTTGGAAGGTCCGACGGGGCTCCACATCGATCACTTGCAGGAGTCCGGCCTCGTCTGTCCAGGCGCGCAAGTAGGACTGCGGAACGACGTGGTGCCGCTTCGACTCCTTGTTCGCCGGCTTGTCCATGGCGCAGAGTGTCGCACCCTCGATGCCGGGCGCGTGAGATCGTGTTTGTCAACTGAACGAAAGCGAGTTGTGGTGGAGATCAACTGGGCAGCGCACGATGGTGACCTCGTGGAGAAGATCGTGGCGGTGCTCCTCCAGCAGGAGCGACCGAGGTCATGGCGGCGTCGCGCGTCGCGTGGAGACAAGGGGGTCGATGTCATTGATCCCTTCGACGATGGCGACGAGATCTTCCAGGTCAAGCGCTTCTCCAAGACCCCGACCCCAAAACAGAAAGGCGACATCGCTGCGTCGCTGAAGCGAGTGAACGGCGCGCATCCCCGCCCGATACTCGAGTGGCACCTTGTGATGCCGTGTGACCAGACAAGCGAGCTGGAAGATTGGTTCGCCGGAGTCACAGCCGCGTACGACTTTCCGTGCACGTGGAACGGTTTGACGTTCGTCAACGGTCTTGCTGCGAAGTATCCGTTCGTCATCGATTACTTCCTGCGCGACGGCAAGGGCAGGCTGGAACAACACATTCGAGATCTGCGCACCGCGATAGAACTGCTGGGCGAGCCTCGGGCGCTGGAAATGGCCGACGGTATCGAGTCGCTGAGGGCTCTTCATGAGGCACTCGGCCGCGAGGACCCGTTCTTTCGGTACGACCTCGCGATCCAGTCCGAGCCGTTCGCAGATGAGGACTCAGGCGCGCCATCTTTGGTGATGACATGCGTCCTCAGCGACAGCTCACGATCCGTGCGCGTCCGAGTGTTCGCGAAGTACCCGCAGGCCGTAGAGGACAGGCCGGTCGATGGAACACTCAATCTGGTCGCGATCCCCGGTTCAGAGTTTTCCGAGAAGGTCATGGACTGGCGTGACTACGGACGACCGCTCGAAGTACCGCCGGAGCATTTGCAGAGCATCTCAGTAAACGCGCCAGGAGGACTTGGGGTCGCAAGCGAGGTGGGCGCCGCCATGATCGGACCAGCGGAGCTCCCCGGCTCCGAGGCCTACCTGCTGCGATTGATCATCAAGGAGGCAGAGGAGTCGCTTGCTGAAGCGATAGTTGACATGGACCCTCCGACCATCGGCGAGAAGGGCCGTGCGATCAGTGGGCGGGAGGAACACGAAGTTTTTACTTTCGAGGGACGATTCACGTCGCCGGCCCTTGCACGCGTGGGCACGTCAGGCGACCTCCTTGAAGGCGAGGCGACGTTCACGTTCGGCTTTGGACTCAAGGACGTCGTAGGAAAGCCCGTCGGAGATGTTCTCGCTGCGCTCGAGTTCCTGCACGAATTGCGGAGCGGCCGGTTGCTCTACCTTGCCCAGCGCTACGGCAAAGCCACTGAACCCGGCATAGCGCTCGGCCTTGATGTTGAACTCGTCGACCGTCACTTGATTGGGTTGATGCACGAACTGTGGACAATCCAGCAGCACGCCTCGCGCACCATCAAGGTGCCCCTGTCGCTGGAGCCCGACACGCTTCGCGCGATCCATCGCGCCGCGGCCGTGCTTGAGGGTCGGCCGCATCCAGAGCGCTGGTCTACATTCGATGTTCCCGGCCTAGAGGCTGTCGCCGACGTCGGTGCCCTCGTCGGTCAGCGCAATGCGTTCGCCTTGTCCCTCGAACTCCGCTTGATCCTGGATGACGACGAGCCGATTTCGATTGGTCCCGCGGAATTCATATCGCGGACGCCGTAGTCCTGTCAGTCGATGAGCGTGACGACGGCAAGTTCGACCTTCACCTCGGGCCGCCCGATGATGGGCAAGGGCTGCTGGTTACGTTTCTACCCGCCACGAGCTAGCGACCCCGCAAGCACCCACCACCACAAACTCATCACCCGAGCGTCAGTTCGCCAGTAGGTATCCGAAGTCTGTAATTCCACACGCGAGACCGCGACAGCGCGCTCGCAGAACCGGTCTGCCACTTCCGCTTAGACATCCCACGGGTGGTTGGTGTCAAGCGGCGAGCGTGATCCGGTGTCCCCAGGCGGTGTGTTCGTCGTAGTTGGTGTGGTGGCGGAGACAGCCGTGGAGAATGCCGACGAGCCGGTTGGCGACGGCGCGCAAGGCCCGGTAGTGCGTGTCGCCGGCGGCGCGGTGCTGGTCGTAGAACGCGCGGGCGCCGGGACTGGCGTTGACCGCGCTGAACGCCCACATGCAGGTGGCGTCGGCGAGGCGACGGTTGCGGATGTAGCGGGCGAGGACCACCCGGCGGGTGCCGGACGCCTTGGTGATGGGTGACGTGCCCGCGTAGTTCTTGCGAGACTTCGCGTCGGCATAGCGGTTCGGGTCATCGCCGAACTCGCTGAGCACCCGGGCGCCGAGGATCATTCCCAGTCCTGGCAGGGAACGGATGATCTCGGCGTCTGGGTGCTGCTCAAAACCGGCGGCCAGCTCCTGTTCGAGACCGTCGATCTGTGCACCCATCGCCGCTATGACCGCCACCAACGCGTGGACGGTGGCGCCCATCGCGTCGGCGACGACCGTGGGCGCCTCGAGCTGTGGGGTGCGCAACGCAGCCTGGATCTCGCCGGCTCGTTCATCGATCCGTCGTTTCCGGCCACCGCGACGTAACGCTGCCGCGATCTTCGTCCGCGACGCGGCCTTGCCGAGCGCCGGTGTCGGCGCGACAGCCAACACTGCGAGCGCATCGTTCGAGCCGAGCGGATCGAACGCCTTCAATGCAGCGGGATAGAACTCCCGCAACGTCGACCGCAGCTGGTTGAGTTGGCGGTGCCGCGTCCAGATCATCGACTGATGCGCCCGCGCGAGGACCTTCACCGCTTCGGCCAAGTCACTGTCGCCCGCGACCGGCGCGATGATTGTGACGATCGAGGCGGGCGAGCTCCGCGAGGACCCACGCGTCGCCCGCGTCGGACTTCGCGCCCGACGTCGAATACCGGTCGCGATAACGCGACGTCGACTTCGGGTTCACCGCCAACACCCGATATCCCGCAGCGATCAGAGCGCCGACGAACAACCCGCGGTCCGTCTCCGTCGCGACCACTACCTCGCCCGGATCCTCGACATGACCCGCGATCAGCGCATGGAACCGGGCGACACCTTCGACGCCCTCCGGAAGCCGAGCCCGACTCAAACGCCGCCCGTGTTCGTCTTGCACGTGCACGTCGTGATGAGCCTCCGCCCAATCGTGACCAACAAATATCTTCGCCATTGCGCCTCCTGACCGTCAGCTGTCTGGTGAGCCGAGGCGACCCGCAGCCCGCTAATGGATCAGTGCTCCCGGCACGTCATCCCACCAGCCATCACGGTCAACCCCACCAACCGGCGGGCGCACGGTCTAAGCGAAGGTCTCTCCGGTCCTGCGGAATGGAGTGCTGACCCGCCAGCGGCTCGACTGTCATCCTCGACCATCCCGAGGGCGTCAGCCGCTTCCCATTAGCGGAAGTGGCAAGTCTGTGTGCACCTTGGAACGGTCAAATCGGACAGGACTTTGGCGCACTGCCAGACGTGCGGCACTCGGTGTCGCGGAAGTGGGTACGACGACAGGGACGTGCACGGGTGGTCATCGCGCAGCGAAGGTGACGATGCGGTCGACGAGCTCGCCAACATCAGGATCATCGCTCGTGTCGATGACGATGTCCGCGTCGTCGGGCGGCTCCCAACGTCCGAGGAAGTCCTCCACGTGCTCCCACGTCAACTCATGCCAACCAGGAATCGCGCGGGTCGTGGCCCTCGACGCGTCGACGAAGACGGTCCCGGTCCTCACACGACGTCAGGACGACGGCGGAACGCGCTCCCAGCCGCTGAGCCAGCTCCCGGGACTCGGAGACCTCGCCGGCCCGCGCAACGCCATCGAGGGCCACGGAGCGGCCGAGACGCAACTGCTCCTCCGCAAGGTTCCACAACAGCGACCACCCGACGCGTCGATGCGCCACCCGGTCGAGCGATGCGAGCGCGTCCTGCACGGGCTCACACCACGTCAGCGCGCCCATCGCCCAGTCCCAACCGAGCACCGTCGCGCCAAGCTGCCGCGCGAGCTCGTTCGAGATCGTCGACTTTCCCGTCCCGGGCGGCCCCGTGCAGACAACAAGTAGCGGACTCACTGTCGGCGTCTGCTCCACCGCACGACAGTAGGTCGAGACCAGCTGCGGTGCAGACACATGATCCAGACGCGGTGGAAGGGTCGAGGACTTGTCACCGCCGCGTGCCAATGTGCCCGCCGACGACTTCCTGAGAGCTCACTACTACGAAGAACTATCCGTAGCCCTCCCAATCGCCGGCAAGGTCGCTCCGGATTGAATCGGTAAAGCCGATGAATGCTCCAAGCGTCTCCTCGGCCGACATCTTCTCGCCGCCCGAACGGATGGCCCAGACGACCTGACCGTCCTGCGCGCCCCGCCTTCACCAGCGAGACGATCGACAGAAGCGTGTCGCCCGCGTCGAGCGGAGCGGTCGTGAGCCCGGCCACAAGCTCGGAATACGGGATGGTCTCTTCCATCGCTGGAACGTTAGCAACCGGTCCGGAGATTCAAACGAGACGCCACCCAGGCACGTCCTCGGTAGAAGCTCGTCGCTCCCTCATTGGAGCAACGTCCGAGTCGCTGCGGTTAGACGCGCGATGCAGACGCGTAGTGCAGACGCGGGTGCAGACGCGTGGTGCAGACCGGCGTACCGGTGAGGAGGCGGGAAGCGATGCGTCCATGGACGGAGTTGGGATTTTCTCGTGCAGCAATGTCGCGCGCGACTGCCCTGCGAGCGCATAGCAACCGTATGGACAACAACAGAGCACATAGAACGGAAGAACGAGGTGATCGCAACCGGCCGATGCCGAAGCGAGCTTCGGCGGTCACGGCCGATAGGCGGCGGGTCGTGTCCGTCGATGAGGCGGCGGTGATCCTCGGGATCTCGCGAGCGCACGCCTACGAACTGGTCGCGCGGAACGACCTCGCGCATGTGCGCCTCGGCCGGCGGATCTTGATCCCAGTTCAGGTGCTCGATGAGTTGCTCGACGTGACGGGATCATCGAGCAGCGTTCCGAGCGAATCCGCCAGCTGAACGTCGGCCGAGTCGAGCGCGTGCGCGTACACGCGCAACGTCATCGCCGGGTTCGCGTGGCCGAGCCGGCCGGCGACGGTGCGAACGTCGTGCCCGCTCGTGATCGCCGCAGTCGCGGTCCAGTGCCGAAGATCGTGCAGCCGCCACTTCGCGTCGATGCCCGACTCCTCGCGCGCACGTCGCCACCACCAACCGATGCGGTCGGGGTTCGGCGGGCCGTCCGTGATCGAGAACAGATACGGACTCACGTCGTGACGTTCACGCTGCAGGCGCTCCACCTGCGTCACGGTCTCCGAGTCGATGCGCAACACGCGCCGGTCGGCGGTCTTCGTGACCGAGTCGACGAGCACCGAGCCTGCGTCGCCACCGCGGACGACCGTGATGCTGCTGTCGACCGTCAACTGGCTGTCGGCGAGGTCGAAGTCGGTCCATTGCAGCGCAGCCAGCTCCGCCCGGCGAAGGCCGGCGACCGCGGCGAGGCGCAGCGCAAGACCGGCCGCGGGATCGAGGTCGTGCGCCGCGCTCGATGACCTGACGGATCTCGTCGGCAGACATCGAGTCGCGCCGAGTGACCTTGCCGCTCCGCAGCGTTGCCAACCGCGCCACGTTGGAAGTGACCCAGCCCCACCGCTCGGCCTGGGCCAGCGCGGCGCGCAGCACACTGTGGCGACTGCGGATGGCCGTCGGGCCCACGCCCGCCCGACGCATACGGGTGTGCCAGCGCTCTACATCGCTTACGCCGAGGCGGGCGACCGCCATGCGCCCGATCGGGTCATCGGCAATCGCTCGGGCGCGACCTGCGTTGTCTCGCTTCGACGACTCGGCCCACACCCCGTCGTTGGTCTCGCGCCACAACTCGAGTACATCGGCGACGGTACGACCCGCTCCGGTCGAATGCGGGCTCGACTCCAAACGGGCGGCGACGCGTTGAGCCTCACGCTTCGTGCCGTGGACGGTCTGGCTGACCTGGGTGGGTTTCCCGTCCGCGTCACGGCCCGAAAACACCCGTACTTCCCAGACGCCGCGCCGGCGTTCGCGAACCGTTGCCACGGTCCGGACGGTAGCAGTTGTAGGGATGGTAGTAGGGATGACCCGAAATTCGGGCCCTCCGTGCCAAGCCCTGACTACGGAATTCGCACGCCAGAGATGGCTCGAGCGATCACGAGGCGCTGGATCTCCGAGGTGCCTTCGAAGATCGTGTAGATCTTCGAGTCACGGTGCCACTTCTCCACCGGGTACTCCCGCACGTAGCCGTAGCCGCCGAGGATCTGGATCGCCTGCTCGGTGACCCACACGGCGACCTCACCGGCCTTGAGCTTGGACATCGAACCCTCGCCGGCGGTGAACTCCTTGCCGTTGTGGCCCATCCAGCACGCCCGGTGCACGAGCAGCCGCGCGGCGTCGAGTTCCATCTTCATGTCGGCCAGCTTGAAGGCGATGCCTTGGTTCTCGATGATCGCTCGACCGAACGCCTTGCGCTCCTTGGCGTAGTCGAGGCTGTACTCGTACGCGGCCCGAGCGATACCGAGCGCCTGCGCGCCGACGAGCGGACGGCTCGCCTCGAACGTGCTCATCGCCGCCTGCACCCGGCTCGACTGACCCTCACGAGCACGCGCCATGCGGGCGTCGAGCTTCTCCTTGCCTCCGAGCAGGCAGCGACCCGGCACGCGCACGTCGTCGAGGACGACCTCGGCGGTGTGGCTGGCCCGGATACCCATCTTCTGGAACTTCTGTCCCATCGAGAGGCCCTTGGTGCCCGGCGGCACGACGAAACTCGCCTGGCCGCGGCCCTTGAGTTCAGGGTCGACCGACGCGACGACGACGTGAACGGTTGGCCAATGGGTGATCCCACCGTTGGTGATCCAGGTCTTGGTGCCGTTGATGACCCACTCGTCGGTCGCCTCGTCGTAGACCGCGCGCGTGCGCAGGTTGGAGACGTCGGAACCCGCGTCGGGCTCGCTCACCGCAAAGGCGGCCAGGTGGATGTCGTCAGGGGTACCGAAGCACTCGGGGACCCACTCGCCGATCTGCTCGGGCGTCCCACTGCCCACGATGCCCGACACTCCGAGTGTCGAGCCCAGGATCGCCAACCCGATGCCCGCGCAACCCCACGCGAGTTCTTCGCTCACGAGTGCGAACGTCAAGCCGGTCGGGTCGGAGAACCAGGACGAGACCGCTTCCCATGAGTAGAGCCCGATATTGGCGGCCTCCTGGACGACCTCCCACGGGGTCTCTTCCTTCTCGTCGTACTCCGGCGCCACCGGGCGGATCACGTTCTCCGCGAAGTCGTGGACCCACTTCTGCATCTGCAGTTGGTCTTCGTTGAGTTCGAGGCTGAAATCAGACATGACGCGGGACTCCTCACGTCGCCCGGGCGGGCGGAAGTTACTGATCGGTAACCGGGATGGTAGCCGCGGGTTCGAGCGAACTCCACCCCGAGATCAGGGAAAACATCGAGATTCCAGCGCTCGAAATGCGACCATGGGGCGATGTTGCAGGTGCGAGGGCTCTCAGTCGAAGTCGGAGGCAAGCTCCGCGTCGACAATGCGTCGTTCTCGCTGCACCCCGGCGACACCGTCGGACTGGTCGGCCGGAACGGGGCCGGGAAGACCTCGATGCTCAAAGTCATCGCCGGTGAATCCCCCGCCGCTGCCGGGATCGTCTCGCACCCCCCGGCCGTCGGATACCTCCCCCAGAACCCGCACCCGCGTGGTGCGGGCGTCGATTCCACCGGGCTCTCCCACGTGCTGTCCGGCAAAGGGCTCGACGAGCTCGCGTTGCGCATGGAGAAGTTGCGACTGAAGGTCGACGAGACCGGCGCGGAGCGCGACGCGGCCCGCTTCGCCCGCGTGGAGGAAGAGTTTCGAGACGGCGGCGGGTACCGCGCGGAGTCCGATGTTCGCACCATCGCCGCGGGCCTCGGTCTCGGCGACGACCGGCTCGACCTGCCGCTCAACGCGCTCTCCGGCGGTGAACGGCGTCGCGTCGAACTCACTCGCATCCTGTTCGCGGGAAGCGACCTGCTGCTGTTGGACGAGCCGACCAACCACCTCGACAACGACGCCAAGCAATGGCTCATGGGGTTCTTACGCAGCTACCGCGGCGCGCTGCTCGTCATCAGCCACGACCTCGACCTGCTCGACGCGTCGATTACGCGCGTCCTGCATCTCGATGAAGGTGAAGTGATCGAGTACCGCGGCACGTACTCGCAGTATCAGGTGTCGCGCTCGGCCGACGAGCAACGACTCGCAAAACTCGCGACTCGGCAAGAATCCGAGATCCAACGGCTCGAACAGTTGGCCAACAGCATGCGCGGCCAGACCGCCAAGCGCGCCAAGACCGCGAAGGCGATCGACACCCGGGTCGCCCGGCTGGCGCGTGATCAGGTGACCGGGCCCAAACGGCAGCAGCGCATCGGAGTGCGGTTCCCCGACCCACCGCGGCCGGGGCGCGTCGTCCTCGAAGTCGACGGCATCACCAAGGGCTACGGCGGACCCGACATCTTCGATGACGTCACGTTCGCGGTCGAGCGCGGCGAACGGCTCGTCGTCATGGGCCTCAACGGCGCCGGCAAGACGAGCCTGATGCGCATCCTCGCGGGTCAGACCGACCCGGACACCGGCACCTTCTCCTTCGGCCACGGCGTTTCCGCCGGGTACTACGCCCAGGAACACGAGGGCATCCACGCCGGGCACGACGGTCATCGATCACCTCAAGACCGTCGGCCTCCCCGAGTCGCAGTTGCGCACCCTGCTCGGCACCTTCGGACTCTTCGGCGATGTGGCGTTCCAAGATGCGGGCACCCTCTCCGGCGGAGAGAAGACCAAGCTGGCGCTCGCCCAGCTCGTCACCGGCCGCCACAACCTCTTGCTCCTCGACGAGCCGACCAACAACCTCGACCCACCGTCACGAGACGCCATCGGCGACGCACTCTCGGACTGGCCGGGCGCGGTCGTCCTCGTGAGTCACGATCCCGACTTCGTGTCCCGGCTCGACCCGAGTCGCGTCCTCATGATGCCCGAGGGCGATCTCGACTACTGGTCTGACGACATGCTCGACCTCGTCGCCCTCGCCTAACCCTCATCCCACCCGCCACCACCCAGGCGATTGGCGGATGGTGACGCGCTGACGACCACCAGCTGCCAAACGCACCGAGGTGGCGCGTTCTCGCGTGACCGATTGGCGGATGGTGACGCGCTGACGACCACCAGCTGCCAAACGTTGCCGAGTGGGTCAGGTGGTCGGAGTGGTGGAGCTGGTCGGCAGGGTCGTCGTGGTGGTCGAGGTCGTGGTCGAGCTAGTCGTCGACGTCGACGAAGTGGTCGAGGTCGACGTGCTCGAAGTGGTGGACGACGTGGAGCTGGACGACGACGACGTCGAGCGCGGCACGGTCGTCGAGGTCGTCGTGGGCGTGGTCGAGGACTCGGTCGCTTTCCCGACGGCGACACCGATTCCGGCACCCGCCAACAACAACACGAACGCGATCGCCCACACCGAGGCCGGCCTCATGCGCTCGCCATGTCCATGAAGGCGCGGAGTTCCCGCTCGACATCGGGACCGCACGGTTGGAACAGAATCTCGCTGGTTCCGGCCTCCGCCGTGGCATCGAGGCGGGCCCGCAACGTGGGCGCGTCGCCGGTCCAGGTGAAGTTGGTCAAGCCCTCGCCGGAGAGCAACGGGCGGTCTCGTTCGCAGACATTCACCAGATGATCTTCGTGCGTGGCGAGGTGTCGGAGGTGGACCGGGATCCGTTCCAGTTCTTCTCGCCATGCGGCACCGCCGGGAAAACCGTCGACGGCCGCCGGATCGGCCTCGTACATCCCGTGGTACACGACCGTCAGTGCAGGGCCCGCCGCGAGCAACGCCCGCTCGGAATCGGGCGATTCGCCCGGGTCGAGCACCGTGCCGAACGCCAGCAATGCACACCATTCGAACTCGGGATAGCTGCCGAAGATCGACATCACGCCGTCGCCGAGTTCACGAGCGACCGCGAAACCCTTCGGCCCGTTCGCGGCCACCAGGATCGGCACCGGAGCCACGTCGAGATAGCCGGCGGGCGGCATCAGCTTCGTCACCTTGCCCTCGACGATCATCGATTCGCCGTTGAGGAGACCCTTGACTTGGGCGATGTAGGTGCGGGTCTCGGCCCAGGTGAGTGGGCGCTGCCCCATCGTCATGCGCGCGGTGAAGCCGGTACCGATCGCGACCGCGAGCCGACCCGGTGCGAGCGCCGACACCGTCGCGATCGCGCTCGCCTGGGTGACGGGGTGCCGCAGGTTCGGGACCAGGACGCCCGGGCCGATGCCGATGCGACTGGTCTGCTCGGCGATACGCGCCAGGTGAACCCACACATCGCCGTAGAGCGCGGGTGAGTCGTAGAGCCAGACTCGTTCGTAGCCGAGCGACTCGGCCAGTTGCGCGTGAGCGACGACATCGGGGCCGGGCGGAAACGCACACGAGATCTGGATCGGACCACTCACAGCTCTCCAAAGATGTCGGGGCGGCGGTGCTCGCCGCTCGGCAGGGTTGCACGAATCCGCGTCTGCGCACTCAGGTCCAGATCCGCGGTGATGAAGCAGTCACGGTCGGGGGCGGTCGCGAGCACGATGCCCCACGGGTCGAGGATCATCGACCGGCCGTGCCAATGGAGCTTCTCCGTCGAGCTTCCCCGCTGGTTCGGGGCGATGACGAAGACCTGATTCTCGATGGCGCGAGCGCGCAGGAGCGGCTCCCAATGGTCCTTGCCCGTCGCCGCGGTGAACGCCGAGGGCAGCACGATCGTGTTCGCCCCGGCCGCCAAGTGGGCGCGGAACAGCTCGGGAAACCGCAGGTCGTAACAGGTCGCCATTCCGATCCGGAGGCCGGCGGCGTCGGCGATCACGACGTCGGCCCCTGCGGTGATGGTGGCCGATTCGCGATGCGCTGCACCCGGCACGTCGACGTCGAACAGATGGATCTTGCGGTAGGTGGCGACGAGATCGCCGTGCCGGTCGATCAGACACGATGTGTTGTGCAGGTGGTCGTCGCCCCGGGCGCCTTGCTCGACGAAACTCCCGGCGAGCAGCGTGATGTCGTGATCGATCGCCCGCGTGCGGGCCCACGCGATGGTGGGCCCGTCGAGCGGTTCGGCCCCCTCGCGCAGCTCTCGGGCGCTCCCCCAGCAGTTGAAGAGCTCGGGCAACGCTACGAATGCTGCACCGGCATCGACCGCGCCGGCGATCAGCTCCGCCGCGCGCGCGAGGTTGCGGTCCTTGTCCGGCGTGGAACACATCTGCACGGCGGCGACTCGCATCCGCCCGACCCTACCGGCCCGCTATCCGGGTGGAGCAAGACAGACTTGGCCGCCACAGGTGTCGACGAGCACCCCGCCGTTCTTCAGGAACTCCGACTTCTGGAGTTGCGCCGCCGGCGTTCGGCGCGGGAACTCGTGCGGGTCGCTGCCGAACTCGGGGTCGGTCGGGGCGACGTTGCCGAGCGGCGGGTGGGGATTGCCGCTGTCCCAGTAGATGATCGCCGAACCGTTCCACGGGAGGAACGAGATCGGAGTGATCCCCCAGAACGGGACGACGTCCGGGCTGCGACCGGCCGCCAGACCCGGCAACAGAATCCGTGCCCCGACCGTGCGCGCCGCGACGTCCGCGGTCACGTTGGCGACCTGGTGATCTCCGAAGGCGACGTCGTAGAGCACCTGGTGACGGGGCGTTCCGGGGTACGGGTCGTCGGTGATGTGCTGCGCGTACCCGTTCGCTTCGGAACGGTCCCAGAGCATCTGCACGATCGAGAACCACAGCACCCGGTCGAGTTCGTTCGGGTACGCCGGGTTCAGGATCTGCTTGTAGGTCTCGAAGTCGGAGCTGCGTTGCAACAAGGTCGAGTAGTTCATCCCCGGGACCCCGAGCACGGCGCGGGTGAAGTCGGTCGACACGGCGGTCAGCGCGCCGCCGAGGATCCCACCTTGACTGTTGCCGTCGTAGAAGACGCTGCCGTCGAGCACGGGCGTCGCGTTGGCCCCCATCCGGAACGCGGCGTTGGCGGCGAAGCCATTCGGGTCCTTGACCAGCCGCGCGAGGAACAGTTGGTTCAAGAATCCCTGTTGGGTGCGGTCGGCAACCTTCGGGAAGCTCGAAAGATCTTGCAGCGTCTCGACGGCCACGCCGATGTCTTCGTCGGCAAAGCCACTCCACTTGGTCGCGCAATAGACCATGCGGTGATCGTTGGCCATCGTGCGGACGTTCCCGGCGTTGACCTCACCCTGGCTACCGAGCAGGCCGTGACCGTAGATCGCACCACGACCGGGCGTCACCGGGTCGCCGCCCGCGGCAGTGATCGAACGGGGGATGTTGCAGATGAAGGCGGCCGTGACGTTGCCATTGCGGACGGGCAATGCGTCGGGCCCGGCTCCGGGCGCGTAGGCGAACCGGTTGCCCGGTGACCCGTCACCGGTGAGGTAGCTCGGCACGGTGTACGTGCCGGTCACCCGCCGGAAGATCCGGTCGTCCACGTTGTCGACGATCGAGGTCACCGAGAATGCCGGCGCGGCACCGTTGAGCGATGCGAAGGCACCGTCTCGAATGTGGAGCATGCGACCGGCGAGGTTCTGCTCGCTCGCCACGGTGAAATCCCACGCCAGGTTGAGGTTCCCGCGCGCGATGCCAAAGGTCTCGAGATCGTGCAGCACCGACTCCAGGTGCGGACGTCGCGCCTCGATTGCCGGCGTGAACGTCGGGACGTTGTCTCGGTACAGGGCGAACCCGCGCTCAGTGGGGAGCAGCGAACCATCCGAGCCGCGCAGCTCCCGCATCGCGACGATGAACCGGTGACCCTCGGGCAGGTTCTTGGCGACCCGCACGATGAGCGCGGCCTCGTTGGCCGGATCCGCCTGCGAGTCGAGTTCCGACCAGATCGGCCACCGCTCCCCCGTCGCTGCGTCGACCAGCACGATTGGTTGATCCGCGTCGAGCGAACGACCGATGTCGGTGATGGGCGCGGCGCCGGTCACCCCGAGATCCACACCGGGGGCGTAGGTGACGATCATCGCGCCTGGGCTGAAGCCGTCGTTGCGGTTCCATTCGGTGGGGTCGATCGCCACCCCGTTGGAGTTGACGGGCATGGCCGCGGCGGCGAAATGCACTCGGCGTCCGGTCGCGCTCGACGGATCGGCCACCGTGAAGAAGTCGTTCGGGAACGGCATCAGGCACTTCTTGGCGGCGATGGGGTCGCAACGGTCGGCCGTCGCGGTGGCGACGTTCGGTTCCCACGAGATGCTCGCCCACCCGCTCTGACGTTCGCTGCCGTCGTCGGTGTAGGCGCGGGCGCGGATGGTCACCAACCCGGGCGTGAGGTCGGCGGCGTGCAACGCGACGGTCCCGCCGGTGGCGTCGCGGGTAATGCGACTGCTGCTGAGTGACGTGGTCGCGGTCGGGTCGGGCCACCCGGAGATGATCGAGATCTTGAGCGTCGCCGGGTCGAGGTTCGCGTCGAGACGAACGTCGACGTTCACGTCGCCCGACGCGGGCGCCTGACTCGCGTTCACCGGCGCGGTGATGTGCACTCCCGACGGCGCCGCCGGTCCGTGACCCGGGAAATACACGCCCGGCACGCGACACCCTGCCAGCACCGTCGCACCCACGACCGCCACCACCGACCAACGCCGCGCCGACTTCATCAACTCGAACCCTCCCAGGAAGGCGCGCACTGTAGAACGCGCGGAGGGTGGCCGCCACCGGCCGTTCGACTCACCCTCCGCGCCCCCACCCCCACCCGTCCACCAGCGATTGGCGGATCCTGGTCGTCGCGGGACCACCAGTTGCCAAACGCTGCGAGGGAGCGCCCGACCCGAACCGTCGGGTCGGCCTAGCGACCCTTCCACTCGGGCGCGCGGCCTTCCTGCGACGCGAGCCGGCCTTCGGCTGCGTCGTCGCTCGCCGCCACGACCCGTCGCATGGATTCACCAAAGCGCACCGCGTCTTCCCAGGGCAGGCCGGGGCCGCGCGCCGCCATCTCCTTGGTGGCGCGCTGTGCGAGCGGCGCGCGTGCGACCAGCCGGGTGGCGAGTAGGTGCGCCTCGTCCATCAGTTCGGCGCGGGCCACCACTCGCCATACGAGGCCCATGGCTTTCGCCGTGGTCGCGTCGATCCGGTCGCCGGTCAACAGCAACTCCATGGCGTTCGACCAGCCGACTCGTCCCGGCAGTCGCATCGCGCCGACGATCGTGGGCACGCCCAGCCCGACCTCGGGGAAGCCGAACTCCGCATCGTCGGCCGCGATCACGAAGTCGCAGCGCAGCACCGAGGTCAACCCGTACCCCAGGCAGTAGCCGGGCACCGCGGCGATGGTCGGCTTCCAGATCTCCATCCCACTCTCGAACGAGTTGACCGTCGGGATCTCCCAGAACGTGCCGGACCACTCTCCGACCGACCCGCGGCCGTCCTTGAGGTCGGCGCCGACACAGAACGCGCGCCCGGCACCGGTCACGATGCCCACCCACGCGTCTTCGTCCGCGCGGAAACGTTCCCACGCGGCGTTGAGGTCCTGGCGGAGTTCGCCGTTGATGGCGTTCAAGGCCTCGGGCCGGTTGTAGGTGATCGTGGCCACGTGGTCCACGCAGTCGTACAGCACGGTGTCGGTCATGGCGGCAGCTTCGCGCCAGTTGCGGTCGGGGTGCCCGCGCTCAGACCAGCGTGAGTGTCGGGGCCCGCCGGCGACGCGACCCGGTCACGCCTCCGAGACCGTCGATGGCGGCGGCAAGATGCGGCACCAGTCCGGCGCCCATGCATGCGTGACCGGCGGCGTTCGGATGGAACCGATCGGGGGTGAAGAACTCCTCGCCGCGCGCGCGAAAAGCTTGATTGACTGCCGGCGAAGCTCCGACATAGACCGCGCGCGCGGCTGGGTACACAGCTCGAGCCTTGCGCCGCTCGTAGGCCGCGCCGCGCAAGGCGAGCATCGTCTTGAGTGCAGTGGGGATCCGCGGCACGACCGAGAGGTCGATCAAGCCGCACACCAGCGTCGCGATCCCGGCCCGATCGAGGGCACCGATCACGGCGCGCACGTCTCGTTCGAACTGCGCGAGCGGGGTGGAATGGATTGCGTCGTTGGCACCAATGGAAACGACCGCGATGTCGGGCGCGGCATCGAGCACGGCCGGCAGTTGATGCATGAAGACATCGCCGATGCGGGACCCGCCGACGGCATAGCGGCGCAAGTGGACGCGCGTCGGGAGTCGGCTCGCGGCATGGGCGACGAACACCTCACTCGCGTGGTCGAGACCCGGGCCGGTCACTGTGCTGTCACCGAGGACCGCGACCTGAATCGGTGCGTCGTCGGTGAGGTGCGACCGCCCGTAGTACCCGGTGAGGTCGAGATCATCGAACTGGGGCAGTGGCGCGTGCGCGGCGCGACGGGCTTGTGCCCACAGGCCTCCGACCAACGCCGGAACCGTCGCGATCGCCGCCCCTCTGGCTCGCATAGAACCACTCATCGTGACGACCCGACCACTCCCGGTCAATAGGCCTCCCGACGCATCGCAGCTGATGGGGGGCGACCCGAGTCGAGATCAGGAGTCCTGGGTCCGGGCGGTGCGCGCTCCCCAACGAACGTCCGGGCCCATCAGGTTTTGGAGGGGAAGTCGGGAGGCCAGTTGTATTCGGTCCAGCCGGTGCCGACGAGGCCGTCGGAGGTGGTGTAGCGACACATCGCCCGGGGGAAGCGAGTCTCGCGTCCGTCGGGGGCGACGAGCAGGATCGGCGCGTGCCCGATGGGTTCAGTCGTGAACTCGACCTCGCCGATCTGTTGACGGGCCGCGGTGGGAATCTTCTCGGCGTCGATGTCGACCGCGTTCTCGACGACGGCCGCCGGGGTGAGTGTGCCATCGGGCGCGACGGTGTAGCCGGTCGCAAAGACGTCGAGGTCGGGAATGATCGAACGCGCCGCGTGGACGAACGAGCCATCCGTGAACGCGCCCGACGTCCAGTTCCACGGGAACAGCCACCAGTCCCGCAGGCCCCACGAGTGGTCGCGTTGGCCGCCACAGTCGACGGCGATCGTCTCGTCGCCGATGGTGACCGTGCCGGTGACCCAACTCGAGATCTCGTACCGGGTCGTCATTGCGTAGGGAAATACTTCGGCCCGCGACTCCCACGTGAGGTCGAGCGCCACCGGCACTCGTTCGCCGTCGAGCCCGTGGAATGCTTGCGCCGGATCGGGCAACACCACGCCGGTCGCGGTACTGGTCACGCGGAACTTCTTGAACGGTTCGATCGTGGTGATCGAGTACGCGGTTCCACCGTCGGCGATGGCGAGCGCGGCATCACCGTCGGGGCACGGCATGTCGTGCTCGACCGTCAGGACGAGCGGACGGTCCTGGCCGACCAGCGCGATCCACCACCACGCCTTCCCGAGGTTCGGGTACAGCCCGAGGCGGACGTACCCGCCGTAGCTGCAGTCCGAGGCAGCCCAGTCGAGGTACCACGACTCGCCCCAGAACTCACCCTCCTCGACCGGATGGCGACCTTCGTCGGCCGGGACGGGCACAAAACCTTCGGGTTCGGTCATCGAGATGCCTCTCTCGAAATCTGATCAGTCGGGCGCGGGGAGCGAGCTACGGCCGCCAGTCCCCCAGTACGAGGCGGTGAGCTGCAGGCCTGTGCGACCGGCGCGCGGCGACAGCTCTTCCATCACGCGCTTGTACGCGGTGTGGAGGATCTGCCACTCGCCGTCGCGCTTGACGTAGTCGTCGGTGTAGAACGCGGCGCCCCGGATGTCGAGCTCCCACTGCGTGTCGATGACCCAGTCTTCGAGCGCCCAGATCCCCGTGGCGGTGTCGGGACCGGTCAGGGTGATTTCGGGATGGTGCGCCTTGTGCGAGGACAGGAACGTCTCGCGGCCCATCGACTTGCGGAAGAACGCAAGGATCGCGTCGCGCCCTTCGTAGGAATACGCACCGGCGCTGTAGGCGCAGGTGGCCTCGGGCACGAACAGTGTGGCCATCTCGTCCCACATCTTGAGATCGAGAAACCGGAAGTAGCGGTACTTGACCTGCTTGATCGCTTCGATCTCGACCAAATCGTCGGGAGTCATGAGTAACGGGCCTCCTTACCTTGGGACTCGCCGTGATGCGCGACGGCATCGACGAGATCGGATACGAGTTGGTCGACGACCAACCCATGGGCGGGCGAGAGCATCAGATGCAGCCCGTAGGGATCGGTGTTGCGATTGATGTGCCACCCCTTGGCGTCGAGCACGTCGGCGACGGCGTAGAGATCGATGGTGTCGGAGCGCAACGCCATGACCGGTCCGATCGGATCACCGACCAGTTGCACGTCGTCGAGCCCGTCGATCGCGTGGCGCACCTTCGCGACGGTCTGCGATCGAGCCCCCGCATGATCTCGGTGTAGCCGTCGAGCCCGAGCGACTGCATGACGGCCCAGGCGGTGGCGATCGGCGCGGCCGGCTTGGCCCCCGCGACCCCCGGCGAGCCGTAGAGACCCGACCCCCACTGGTCGTAGAGGAAGAACTGATGGCCGAACCAGTCGGCGTCGCGGTGGAGCACGACTGACGCACCCTTGGCGGTGTAGCCGTATTTGTGGACGTCGGCGCTGATCTCGGTGACCCCCTCGACGCGGAAGTCCCACGGCGGGACCTCGTGACCCAGCGCTTCCAAGAACGGGAGCACGAACCCACCGATACATCCGTCGACGTGGCAACCGATCCCGCGCGCATGCGCGAGACCCGCGAGTTCGGCCACCGGATCCATGACGCCGTAGGGATAGTTGAAGGCCGACGCGACGATCACTGCCGTGTCGTCGGTCGATCAGCCCGCGGGCCGCGTCGACATCGGCGCGGTACTGGGCATCGAGCGGGATGCGTACGTAGTCCATCCCGAAGTAGTGCGCAGCCTTCGCGTACGCGGGGTGGGCCGACGCGGGCGCGAGGATCTGGGGGCGCACCACGCCGCGCGCCGCCGCGCGTTCACGATTGACCAACATCGACATCAAGATCGACTCGGTGCCGCCCGAGGTCATCGAGCCGCCGCCGCCTTCGGGGAGGTGCACCAACCCGCCGGTCATCGCGACCACTTCGCCCTCGAAGCGCGCGACCTCCGGGAACTTGAACGGGTTCAGCGCGTTGCCGAAGAGGTAGCGACGGTTGACGGCGACGATCAGTTCTTCGAGATCATGACGACCGGTCGGATAGACCAAGCCGAAGAGGCGCGCACCGTGAACGTCAGGCTCGCGAGCCTGACGGGCGTCGACTTCCGCGAGCAAGGCGTCGGTTGCGACGCCGGTGACGGGAAGGCGCGCCTGCGTGGCGTCGGGAATGTCCATGGCCGCACCGTACCGAAAAGGCGCGGGCTCTCGTTGCGGGCCTACGCGGCGAGACGAGTGGAGACGTCGGCGCAGGCTTCGCAGGCCGACTCGGGCACGACACCGATCCGCATGAGGCCGGCGAAGACTTTGCAGCCGAGGCACAGCCCCACGAAGGCTTCGAGACTCGCCGCGACCAGAAGCATCGACAGCACCACGACTGCGGCAACGGTCGCATCCAGGAGGATCAGTACCGATGCCGTCGCGGAGAAGGCGACGCCCAGGCCCTGAGCGAACCGCTTGGGCGGGCCGGGCACCCACCTCGGCGCGATCGACAGCCGAGGACGGATCACGCGCGTGACCAACCGGCCGAGCGGGCTGAACCGCGGCCCCGAGGCCACCCGGGCGATGAACCCGAAGGTGAGCGGCACCAGGATCCACCACTGCTGGGTGGCAAACATCGTCACCACCATCACCACGACGCCCGTGGCGACCAACCGCGCCGACACTTCGTCGACCGGGTTGGGAAAATCGAAGATACGACCCATATGACGCACCCTATCGCCGATTCCCGACTTGTCAACTCGGGAATAGGTGACACTTGTCCCCAGCCGCTTGGGGATAATCCCTCTCCGTAGTGCTTCGAAAGCTTGTTACTGGCTTCTGCACCGTTTTGCCCCATAGAGTGGACCGCTCCTGAGCGCCAGGAGTGACAGGTTTTCCCCAGGGCGGAGGCACCCGGTGAGCAGACAGTGCGAAGGCACTGAGCCGATCGAGCGCGGGTGATGTCGCGTCTGAAGCTCGGGACCAAGCTCCTCCTGCTCGTCCTGATCCCGCTCCTCGTGCTGGTCGGCATCGGTGGACCGCCGCTCCTCGACCGCTGGAACGCCTGGAAGGACGCCCCGTCGGGTTCCGGCGACGCGCGTCTCACCATCGGTCTCCAGGAGCTGACCGAGCGCCTCGAACGCGAAGCCGCGCTGTCATCGCAGTACGTCGCAACCGGTGACGCCGACGTTCGGCGCCAGCTCGCCGCAGCCCGCCCGCGCACCGACGTCGCCGCGCGTCGCGTGACCAGCCCCGCGGCCCGACCGTCCGATCGCGAGACGCGGCGAGCCCTGCGTGAGGTCGAGACTCGCTGGCGGGCCGTTCAGCGCGGCCGAGCCGCGATCGACCGCCGCACCGTCAGCGATCTGGCTACGAGTGCAGCCTACGAACCGAGCCTTCGAGCCACCCGCGCCGCGAGAGCCGCGAGCGCGTGGGCGACGACCCGCGTCAACGGTGCACCCGACGAGTCCGCGCTCCGATCTGCGCTCGCGGCGCTCGAGACCGCCACGGCCCACCAGCAGGCGCTCTTGATCGCCGGCATCGGGCGCGGCTCGGTCTCCGCGACCATGGCCGCTGCGGTACGGAGCGACGCGGCAACCGAAGCGACCTTCCGAGACCTGATCATCGAGTCGCTCGATACGTCAGCCGGCCTGCCGCCGACGTCGGCGGGCGACCTTCGCGCGACCGGGCGAACGATTGATTCCCTTCGCCGCATCGCACTCGTCGGGGCCCCCAACTCGAGCCTCGCCGAGCCCTGGCTGGCAGCGACCGATCGCCAGCTTGCCCGCGTCCGCCAGCTCGCCCGAACACTCGACCGCCGAACCCAACGAAGCGTCACCGCCGCGCGTGAGGTTGCCCGCACCGAACTCATCCGCACCGGTGCAATCACGCTCGGCATCGGCGTCATCGCGCTGCTCGTCGCACTCGCCCTAGGACGCGCAATCCGCCGGCCGATCCGCTCGGTCGCGGCGCACGCCCGCGCGATAGCGACGCCCGAACCGCCGGCCGACGTCACCGCCACCACGCCCGCTCACCACCCCGGCCGCGTCGAGTCGACGCCCGTCCGCACCCGTGACGAGATCGGCGACATCGACCGCGCCCTCCGCGAGATCGAACGCACCACCGCCGAAACCATCTCGACCCAACAACGGCGGCGTCGCGACGAAATGGGCGACCTCTACGTCACCCTGGCCCGGCGAAATCAACCGCTCCTGCGCCGTCAACTCGACGCCATCGGGGACATCGCCCGCACGGAACCCAACACCGAGCGCCAAGCTGCGCTCTCGACCCTCGAGCATCTCGCGACGCGCATGCGCCGCAACGCGGAGAGCCTGCTCGTGCTCGCCGGCATCGATGCGCATCGTTCCGATTCCGACGCGGTACCGGTCGGGTCGATCGCGCGCGACGCCGTGGCCGAAGTCGAACAGTTCGAGCGGGTCGACATCATCGGGCTCCCGCCGGGCGTCGCAGCGACCGGGCGGATCGCCGGCGACCTCAGGCACGTGCTTGCCGAACTCATCGAGAACGCCGCGACCTACTCACCGCCAGATACCCGGGTGTTCGTGAGCGCTCGCCGTCAACTCGACGGCGTGGAGATCACGGTCTCCGACGAAGGAATCGGTATCCCGGTCGACCGCCTCGACGACCTCAACGAGGTGCTGAGCCACCCACCGCTCCCCGGCCTCGATCTGTCCCGTTCGCTCGGCATCATCGTCATTGCTCGCTTGTGTGAACGGATCGGTGCGCACGTCTCGCTCCGGAGCGCAGCCGAGGTCGGGACCACGGCGACCGTCAAGCTTCCCGCCCAACTCATCGTGAGCCCAGCCAGGGCCGACGGCACCGGTGACGACTGGGTCGAACCCGATCGCGCCACGGCCGACCCTCGCGAGGGTCGCGTGTTCGATCCGCGCCCCGAGGACTCCGCCACCGCACCCACCACCGCCCCCGTCGCGGGGCTGGCCGACGGGTCGTTGCTCTCACCCGTGATCACGACCACCCCGATTCCGGTGCCGGCGACTCCGGCGCACGTCCCCCTGCCCCGCCGCACACCGCTCGCCGCACGCGCCGCAGATCCGCCGCCAACGGGGCCGGAGCGCACGGCGCCCCGGCCCCGTTCGGCCCAGGTCGTCTTCGAACTTGTCGCCCGCTACGAGTCCGGTACCCGACGCGCCGCGCGCCGCGCGCCCATCGCGCACCAGGCCCCGACCCCACCCGAAGTCGTCGCTGCCCCACCCGAGGAAGGACACTGACCATGACGAGTATCCACACCGATCTGGGTTTCCTGCTCGACCACCTGACCCAACAGGTCCCCGGGATTCGCGAAGCCGCGGTCGTCTCCTCGGACGGGCTCCCGATCGCCGCGTCCCAGGGCGTCGATCCCGCCGACAGCGACCGGCTCGCGGCCGTGGCCGCGGCGTTGCTCAGCATCGCTCGCGGTGCCGGGCAACCAATCGACGGTGGCCCGGTCCAGCAACTCATCGTCGAGATGGAACGCGCGCTCCTGGTGGTGATGGGCATCAGCGATGGCTCGACGCTGGCCGTCATCGCCGAACAGCCATGCGACCTCGGTCTGATTGCGTACGAGATGGCGACATTCGTGGAGCGAGCCGGACCGGCGCTCAGTCCCACACTCGTCACCGATCTCCGCGCGGCCGCGGCATCATGAGCGCCACCCAGGTGGCGCCCGGCCCGTCGAGCACGCTGGAGCCCCTCGCCCTCAAGGTGCTGATCGCGGGCGGATTCGGCGTCGGCAAGACCACTGCGGTGGCAGCAGTCTCGGAGATCGAACCTCTGCGAACCGACGGCTTCCTGACCGACGTGAGCACGCTCGGCAGCGTGGATCGGGCCGCGCCCGACAAGGTCGGCACCACGGTGGCGTTGGACTTCGGCCGGGTCACGCTCGATGGCGACATCTCGGTCTATCTGTTCGGTACGCCCGGCCAAGACCGCTTCTCGTTCATGTGGGACGACTTGGCCCGGGGCGCGGTCGCGGCGCTGGTCATCGTCGACACCCGCCGGCTGGCGGTGTCGTTCCCCGCCATCGATGCCTGCGAACGAAACGGCATCCCATTCGCGATCGCCATCAACGAGTTCGACGGAGTGTCCCACCACCGCCCGGAGGAGGTGCGCGAGGCGGCGGCGGTCGACGCTCGAGTCCCCGTCCTGACCTTCGATGCCCGCGATCCGCAGAGCATCCGGGGCGCGCTGACCACACTCCTGGAGTTCGCGGCCCACCACGCATTGACCGCGACGACCGACGAACCGGACCACGACGGGGAACGGGCCGGGGAAGGGACCGGACCGAGCCTCCCGGGCTGACGGGCACCGACGCGGACAATCTCCCGGCATTTCTTGCGTTGACCCCACGGAACAGGCATTGTCTGGCAACCTGACGGGCCGTCAGGTTGGACAGCAGTACCGCGGTGCGGTCGATAGGGGGATTCGTGAGGCGTTTTCGATGGTTGGCCTATGTATGTGTGATCGCGTTGGTGCTCGCGGCATGCGGACGAAGCGACACAGAGACCGGGACGAGTGATACCACGCAGACGTCCTCCGACACGAAGGCCAACAGCGACGGGACCAAGGGTGCGTTCGGCACGTCCGATGTCGTGTGTCAGCCGGGCAAACCGTCCGGATCGCCGGCACCGGGCGTCAGCCCGACTGAGATTCGCCTCGCCACCTTCTCCGACGTCGGCTTCGCCGGTCGTCCCGGCCTCAACCAGGAACTCCTCGATTCGGCTGAGGTGTTTGCCAAGTGGTGCAACGAGGCAGGCGGGATCAACGGCCGCAAGATCGTCGTCGACGAACGCGATGCCGCACTCACCAACGTCACCTCCAAGATGGTCGAGAGCTGCGCCTCCGACTTCATGGTGGTCGGCGGCGGCGCCGTCTTCGACCAGGACGGCGTGAAGACGCGACTCTCCTGTGTCATGCCCGAGATCTCGGGGTATTCGGTCAGCCCGCAGGCCCGCGGCGCCGACCTGCTCGTACAACCGATTCCGAACGCGGTGGACTCCATTCCAGTCGGTGACTACCTCTACCTCGAGAAGAAGTTCCCCAAAGCCACGAAGGCGTACGGCGTGCTGACCGGCGACATCGACACGACCAAGATCGTGGCCCGCCAGGGCGACGAAGCGGTGAAGTCACTCGGATGGACCAAGGTCTACGACGACGTCTATCCGCCCACGGGCCAGGCCGACTGGACGCCGACCGCCCAGGCGATCAAGGACAAGGGCGTCAAGGCGCTGCTCTGGACCGGCGAGCCCGAGAACCTGGCGAAGCTGATGCAAGCCCTGACCGACATCAACTACACGCTCGACTTCGTCCGCACCGACGCCAACCACTACGACGAGAAGCTCACCGACACGGGCGGTCCGGCGATCAAGAACGTCTTCGTGCGCAGCGTGTTCACGCCGTTCGAGCTGGCCAAGGACGGCAACGCCACCCAGGAATACCTCGACGCCTACGCCGAGTACCTGCCGGACGGCAAGGCCAAGGCCCTGCTCGGCTTGCAGGCGTGGTCCGCGTGGTTGCTGTTCGCCACCGCCGCGAACGATTGTGGCAACGACCTGACCCGCAAGTGCGTGTACGACAACGCATCGAGCGTGACGGAGTGGACCGGTGGCGGGCTCCACGCCGCGGTCGACCTCTCGTCCGGTGAGGCGTCCCCGTGCTTCACCTCGCTGGAGGCCTCGGCGTCGGGCTTCGAGGTGGTGAGTGACATCAAGCCCACCGAAGGCATCTTCCGGTGCGATCCGGACGGCGTGTACGCGCTGACCGGCGATTACGGCAAGGGCGTCACCCTCGCCGACGTCGGCAAGACCATGGCGGACCTCAAGTAGTCAGACGGACCTCCGGGGGGCCGGACGATCCGGCCCCCCGAACCGTCTCCTCTCTCGGAGCACCGTGGACAAGTTCCTCACCTTCACGATTGTCGGCCTCAGCCTGGCGGCGATCTATGCCGTCATCGCCAGCGGCCTCGTCCTCACCTACACCACGACGGGAATCTTCAACTTCGCCCACGGCGCCGCGGGCATGCTCGCCGCGTTCACCTACTGGCAACTGAGGTTCGACTGGGGCTGGCCGGTACCCATCTGCCTCCTCCTGATCCTCGGAGTGATGGCGCCACTGTTCGGCGTCATCCTCGAAGTCGTGGTCATGCGCGGGTTACGAGGGACGACCGAAACCGTCAAACTCGTGGTGTCGATCTCGTTGCTGCTCTTCATGATCGGGCTCGCGCAGCTGATCTGGGCACCGGGCATCGGGCGACCGATGTCGCGCTTCTTCCAAACCTCGGCACCGATCCAAATCGGCCCGACCACGATCACCTGGCATCAGGCCATCACGATCATCGTGGCGATCGTGGCTGCGATCGGCCTGCGCATCGTCCTCACCCGATTCCGCATCGGCATCGCGATGAAGGCGGCCGTCGACGATCCCGCGCTCTCGGCACTCAACGGCGCGCGGCCCAACCGCGTCTCGATGATGGCGTGGGCGTTCGGTACTGCGCTCGCGGCCCTCGGGGGGATCCTGATCGCACCGAACGTCACGCTCGATGCGCCGTCGCTCAGTCTGCTCATCGTGAGCGCGTACGCCGCCGCCATCTTCGGCCGGCTGCGGAGCCTCCCGCTCACCTTCGTGGGCGCGATCGTCCTCGGGCTCACCGAGGCGTACCTGACCGGATACCTGCCCACGAACCAGTACCTGCCCGGGCTGCGCATCGCGAGCCCAGCGCTGTTGCTCTTCATCGTGCTCCTGGTGATGCCCAACCCGAGGTTGCGCGGCCGCATGACCAGAAGCCGCGAGTACTTCCCCATGCCCTCGATCCGCGGCGCGCTGATCTTCGCCGGGGTGGTCGTCCTCGGCGGGTTCGTCATGATGGCGACCCTGTCGACCCCGGACCAGATCATCTACGGCCGCCTCTTCCCGATCGGGATCGTCGCGCTCTCCCTCGTGCCGCTGGTCGGGTTCGCCGGTCAGATCTCGTTGTGCCAGCTGAGTTTCGCCGGCATCGGCGCACTCGTCGTGGCCCACCTCGGTCACGGCGGCGATCCCGTCGCCTTGATGTGGGCGGTACTCATCGCCGGTGCGGTCGGCGCACTCATCGCGCTGCCGGCCCTCCGGCTGTCGGGGATCTACCTCGCATTGGCTACCGCGGCGTTCGCCACGATCCTCGACCGGTGGATCTTCACCATCCCGAGATTCTCGGTGTTCGGCTGGTTCGACATGGACCTGTTCAATCAAGGTTCGATCGAGGTCGACCCACTCCGACTCTTCGGCCTCGACGTCGATACCCCCGGCCGCCAACTCGTGGTGAGTTCGATCGCGTTCGCCCTCGTCTCACTCGTCGTCGTCGCCATCCGGCGAGGCCGGCTCGGCCGGCGCCTCATCGCGATGAAGGACAGCGAAGCGGCCTGCGCCACGCTCGGCATGAACTTGCTGGGCACCAAGCTGTTGGTCTTCTCGATCTCGGCGGGCATCGCCGGACTCGGCGGCGCGCTGTACGGCATGCAACTCACCCAGGTGAAGGCCGGCAACTTCGACCTCGTCAGCAGCTTGCAGGTCTTCGCCCTGACCGTGGTCGGCGGGATCGGAGCCATCGGCGGCGCGTTGTTCGCCGGGATCTCGCTGTTCGTCGTCCTGCCGTTGATCTCCACGCTGTGGCCGTCGGTCGCCAACAAGTTCGCCCTGCTCCCGGGTGCGACCGGTATCGGGCTCGGTCGCGACCCGAACGGTGCGGTCAGTCAGATGCGCGAGGGTTTCGCGCCGCTCGCAGGTTCGCCGTCGTCGCTCCTGGTCATGTCCTTGTGCTTGGCCGCGTTGCTCGGACTCCGACTCGCCGACGCCATCACCAACTGGACCTTCGTCGGTGGCCTCGTGGTGATCCCGCTCGTGGCATCGGCGGTCGCGACCGTGTCGGCCGCGACCAAGCAGCGAGCGTTGGCGGTGGTCGAGCACGCGCCCGATCGCACGCCGCTCGAATGGGTCGGCATCGATCGTCCGTGGACCGACAAGGACATCGCCATGCTCGATGGCATGTTCTCGACGGAGGAGTTGGAGTCCCATGGCACTGCTTGAGGTCCAGGACGTCGGCGTTCGCTTCGGTGGGAACGTGGCCCTCGACGGCGTGTCGCTGTCGGCCGACCCCGGAGTGGTCACCGGACTCATCGGCCCGAACGGCGCCGGCAAGACGACCCTGTTCAACGTGATCACCGGACTGCAGCCCCCCACGCAGGGCCGGGTCCGCCTCGACGACCGTGACCTCAGCCGCCTCTCCCCAACTGCTCGGGCCCGGCGCGGTCTGGCCCGCACGTTCCAACGACTCGAGTTGTTCAGCCTCCTGAGCGTGCGAGAGAACATTCGCGTCGCGGCCGACGTCCGCAAGGGCTGGTCCCGCGACAAGAGCAAGCCGGCCGAAGTCGTGGAGGCGATCATCGAACGGGTCGGCCTGAGCGGGCTGGCCGACGAACGGGTCGATTCGCTCCCGACCGGCCAGTGCCGCCTCGTCGAACTCGGCCGGTGTCTCGCGACCCAGCCGAAGGTGCTGCTCCTCGACGAGCCGGCCTCGGGCCAGGACGAGTCGGAAACCGTGGTGTTCGCAGCGCTGCTCAAGACACTGGCGGCCGAAGGGATCGCGGTCGTCCTGGTCGAACACGATGTCCACCTGGTGATGGAGGTGTGCACGCGGGTCCACGTGCTCGACTTCGGCCGGATTATCGCGAGTGGCACCCCCGCCGAGATCCAAGCCGACCAAGCAGTGCTCTCGGCCTACCTCGGGACCAGCTGATGAACATCTTGGAGTTCCGTAACGTCCGCGCCTCCTACGACCGGATCGAAGTGCTCTTCGGTGTCGACTTGACGGTGGAGGCGGGCCAGGTCGTCGCGCTGCTCGGACCCAACGGCGCCGGCAAGTCCACCGCGCTCAAGGTCGCCGCCGGGCTTCACCCGGTGAGTTCCGGAGACCTCATGATCGCCGGACGTCGCGTCAACGGCACCGCGCCCGAGGAGCTGGCCCGGCGGGGCATGTGTCTGATCCCGGAGGGCCGCGGCGTGTTCCCGAACCTCACCGTCCGCGAGAACCTGCGGATGATGACCTATTCCGGCGTCTCGTTCCCAGACATCGAATCCACGGCCTACGAGCGATTCCCGCGGTTGAAGGAACGCCGCCGGCAACTCGCCGGAACTCTGTCGGGTGGCGAGCAACAGATGCTCGCAATGGCGCGCGGCCTGGCGACTCGACCCGCACTGTTGCTCCTCGACGAGTTGTCCATGGGGTTGGCGCCGATCATCGTCGAGGAGCTCTACGCGATCGTCGCCCAGGTTGCCCACGAAGGTGTGTCGATCCTCGTGGTCGAGCAGTTCGCGAGCACCGTGCTCGGCGTCGCCGACGTCGCGGCGGTCCTGGTCCACGGCCGCATCGCCCGAGTCGGAACTCCCAGCGAACTCCAAGACGAACTCTCGAAGGCATACCTCGGCGGATAGCCGGCCACGCGACTAGAACATTGACGCCAATCACACGAGTGAGGACGAGATGATCGAGCAGCCCGAGCGGGTCAACCAGTTCAAGCACGACATCGCGGCGATGCAGGTGCGCGATCCCGCGGCCGGACGCGACCGCCTCTATTCGCGGGGCGGCGCCACCCTGATGGTGATCGGCGTCATCTTCGCCATCGCGGGGTACCTCCAGTCACACAGCACGACGAACTCACTGGCCCAGCGCGACTCGATCATCATCGCCCTCATCGGTGTCGTCGTGGGCGTGGTGGGTTCGGCCCTCTTCCTGCGCGGGTCACTCGCCGGGTTCCTGCGGTTCTGGCTCGCTCGCCTGATCTACGAGCAGAAGGCCCAGACCGACCGCATCGTCGAGAAGTAGCCGTCCTCCCCGAACTTGCGTCAATAACCCCCGCGAACTCGGGGGTTATTGACGCAAGTTCGTGAGGCGGGCGACGGCATCTTCGAGGACGGACCGCTGCTTGCAGAAGGTGAAGCGCACCAGCGGTGCCCCGGCCACCATGTCGTCGTAGAAGACCACGTTGGGGACCGCGACGACACCACAGCGCTTCGGGAGCGCTCGACAGAACGCCAGACCGTCCGTTGCTCCGAGGGGCCGGATGTCGGCAGTGACGAAGTAGGTCCCCCGAGGGGCAAACACTTCGAAGCCCGCGTCGGTGAGCCCGGCCATCAGGAGATCCCGACGACCGGCCAGGTCGGCCGCGAACTCGGTGTAGTAATCGTCGGGGAGTTCGAGCGCGGTGACGATCGCGTGTTGGAACGGCGCGCCGTTCACGTAGGTGAGGAACTGCTTGGCGGTACGAACTGCACTCAGGAGTTCGGGCGCGGCGCACACCCAGCCGATCTTCCACCCGGTGAACGAAAACGTCTTCCCCGCCGACGAGATCGTCACCGTGCGGTCGCGCATACCCGGCAGGGTCGCCAGCGGAATGTGCTCAGCCCCGTCGTAGGTCAGGTGTTCGTAGACCTCGTCGGTGATCACGACCAGGTCGTGCTCGAGACAGAGTCGAGCAATCGCTTCGAGTTCGACCCGATCGAAGACCTTGCCGGTGGGGTTGTGCGGCGAGTTGAGGAGGAGAACTCGCGTGCGGGTCGTGATCGCTCGCGCCAACTCGTCGACGGCGAAGGAGTAGTCGGGCGGTCGGAGGGTCACGACTCGGCGTTCGGCTCCCGCGATCGCGGTGCACGCGGCGTACGAGTCGTAGTACGGCTCGAACATCACCACCTCGTCGCCCGGCTCACACAACGCGATCAGCGCGGCGGCGATGGCCTCGGTCGCGCCGGCGGTCACGAGGACTTCGGTCTCGGGATCGAACTCGAGCCCGTACCAGTGCTGCTGGTGGCGGGCGATGGCGGCCCGGAGCTGGGGAATGCCGAGACCCGGCGGATACTGGTTGTGCCCGGCGCGGATGGCGGCGATGGCAGCCTCGGCCACCACCTCGGGTCCGTCGGTGTCGGGGAATCCCTGGCCCAGGTTGATCGAGCCGGTCTCGATCGCGAGCGCCGACATCTCGGCGAAGATCGTCGTCCCGAAGCCTTGGAGTCGGCTCGTCAATACCGGTCGGTTCATCCGGCGTCGATGGCCTTCCAGCGTCGCACCAAGAGCATTCCGCTCCGCCATCCGATGGTGAAGATCGACAACACCACGATCGCGACGAACGAGAATGTGGAAAACACCGGCCGACCGGTCAACGCCCGGAGTGGCCCGCCGACGAGGACGGCGATCAGCACAGTGCCGAGCACGCGAGCCGGCCAGTCCTCGGACGACGTATACACCCGTGTGATCAGCCCGCCGACCACGAAGCCGACGGCCAGCGGCCACCAGACCGTGAGGTACCAGGCCACCGCCCCGGCGGTGCCGTGGTTCTCCTTGCCCAGCGCGACGAAGACCGCAACGCACAGCCAGTCGGCGAGCAGCGGGCCGATGGCGCGCCGGTCGAAGCGGACCTCAGTCGGTTCCATTGCGTCGGTCATCCGACACCCCCGACGACCGACTTGGCCGGGTACTTCCCGAAGCTCCGGAAATGCTGGCCGAGACCGGAGGAGAACGCGTCGAGGTAGGGCAGCTTGCGGATCATGTAGGAGTGTTGTTCCTTCGGATCCAGGTACAGGTTGTAGAGACGCGAGTACGTGTATTTCTGGGTCACACCGGAGAATCCACCCGAGTTCTGGATGTCGCGGTCATCGTCACTGGTCGACGCCACCATCATCTTGTACTCACCGCAGCGCACCGCCGAGAACGTGGTCCCGAGCCAGTAGTACAGGTACTTGCGATTCGACGGCGTGTCGTCACCGAGCAGGAACGACGTCTGATCGACCGCGTCGATGTACCGATCGGCGGGCATCGATTCCTGCGCCCCGGCGAGGTGCAGCAACGTCGGGAAGAAATCCATCAGCGAGAAGATGCCGTCGGTCGCTTGGCCCGGCTCGATCATCCCCCGCCAGTAGAGGACGCCCGGCACGCGCTGGCCGCCTTCCCAGGTACTGCCCTTCGCCGAGCGGAACGGCGAGTACGCACTGTCGGGCCACGTCTCCATCTCGGGACCGTTGTCCGAGGTGATGAAGATCATCGTGTCGTCGAGCTGGCCGGAGTCTTCGAGCGTCTGCACGAGCCGACCGACGATGTCGTCGAGTTCGACGATCGTGTCCTTGTAGGGATGCTTCGACGGGCTCGAGCCGAGGAAGTCCGGGTGCGGGTAGTTGTCGAAGTGGGTGCCCCGGGTGCAGTGGTAGAGGAACCACGGCTGGTCCTCACCGGCCATCCGCTCGATGAACTGCTGGGAGTACTTGCACCACTTGTCGTCGAGCAGCGAGAGCACCGGGATCGTGACCTCCTCGACCTCCTCGATCTCGCCCCCCTTCTCGGCATGGACGAAGCATTTGTTGAAGGGCGCGTTCTCCAGCCACTTCGTGCGCTCTTCGCTGTAGACCACCTCGGGAAAGAAGTACGGGTCCCGCCACTCGGTGTACATGTCGGACACCGAGAGGAACCCGTAGAAGTCGTCGAAGCCGACGTGCTGGGGCTGAGACTCGCGGTTCTCACCCATGTGCCACTTGCCGACGGCTTGGGTCGCGTACCCGGCGTCGTTGAGCAACTGCGCAATCGTGACCTCGCCCTGGAGCCCACCCTTCTCCCCGTACATCGGCGGTCGCATGAGTCCGTGGCGCATCGGCAACCGACCGGTCATCAACGATGCCCGGCTCGGCGTGCAACTCGGCTCCGAGTAGCAACTCGTCAGGAGCTTGCCTTCGCGCGCGAGACGGTCGATGTTCGGGGTGGGCGCACCGACGGCAACTCCACCGCCGTAACAGCCGAAGTCGCCCCAGCCGACGTCGTCGAAGACCACCATGAGCACGTTGGGACGCGTGGTCCGGGCGGCCAGCTTGGCGTCGACCGCGGCCTCGGCGTCGGGGAAATGGAAGTGCGGTTCCAGGTGGTCGGCGTCCTGGACCGTGGTCGCGGTGATCGGATCGTGAGCCATCCGGGCATCGTCCCACGCGCCCGACATTCGGGGCGAGCCGGTCCCTCGCCCCCCACGCCGAACCAACGCGCGCTCCGCACCCCAGGGGGTGCGCAACCAGCGCGGGTTCCGCACCCTCTGGGGTGCGATACGAGCGCCGGTTGCGGGATGGGGTGGGTCAGGCGGGGCGGGCGCGGCCGACGCGCAGGGTGCGGACGTCGAGGGGTTCGCCGGTGGTTTCGTCGACGACGACCGGTCGGACGACCCGACCGGTTGCGCGGTCCTTCAACACCACGCCGGGGCGGTCGTCGCCCCACTGCCAGTCCGACGCCCACCGCCACATCGCCGCGAGGACCGACCAGAACTCACGGCCCTTGTCGGTCAGCCGATACTCATAGCGCGGCGGGCGCTCCTCGTACTGGCGCTTCTCGAGCATGCCCTCGGCGACGAGACGATCGAGCCGCTGCGCGAGCACGGCACGCGGAATTCCGAGGTCAACCTGGATCTGGTCGAATCGGCGCATCCCGAAGAACACGTCGCGTAACACCAGCGGCGTCCACCAATCCCCGATGAGATCGGTGGCTCGGGCGATCGGACACGGCCAATCGTCGAACCGCGTGCGTTTCATGACCCGCCCGCTCTGGTGCCGGCCTCGACCCGCGCGCGGACGTGCTTGTGGTGCGGGGTGAGCGCGAACCAATCACGGTCGTCGCTGGCGGTCAACTCGTTGGGGGCGACACCGGTCGCGACATCGGCGCCCTCGCCATCGGGATAGGCCAATCCCCGGCCGTTCGGAAGGGAGATGTGTCCTTCTTGCAAGGTGTCGGTCAGCTCGACCTCGGTCGCGGCCCGGCCGCGCTTGGTCTCCACGATCACCCGGTCGCCATCGGTCACGCCCAAGCGTTCGGCGTCGCGCGGGTTCATCCGCAACGCCCCCGCGTGGTCCGACTTCATCCATGTGGGGTCGCGCAGGATCGTGTTGGCCGTCGAAGATCTGCGCTCGCCCGCCGAGAGCACGAACGGGAACGCATCGTCGCGAACTGGGCCCTCGGCGGGGAGTTCGCCGAACTCGGCGAGGAGCTCGGGCTGCACCAGGTGGATGCGCCCGTCGTCGTAGGCGAGCCGATCCCAGGTGGCGGAGTACTCGTCGACGGTGAACGTGACGCCACGACCCGTGAACACTGCGTCGAAGAGTTCGTCGCCGCTCGCGAACCCGGCCCGCAGGACCGACTCCGTGAAGTTGAGGAAGCACGTCTGGGCCAGACCCCAGACCGCCGCCGCACCTTCGTTGCCCGCCCCGAGTGTCGGCCCGAGCGTCTCGTACAGCACCAGCGCCGCGTGCTTGGCGAGGTGGGGCTGTTCGACCATGGCGTTGAGGAACGCGCCCGTGTAGGCCGCGCGACCCTCCGCGGCCGCCTCGTGGAGTGGCACGAGATCGTCATCGGTGTAGGCGCCGAGCGCGCGAACGAGCCGACGGTGGATCTCGGGTTCGGGCAACGTGCCCGGGAGCGGTTCGAACAGGGGCCGGCGCAGATGGAAGAAGTTCTCCGGGAACTCGAGCGTGAAGAACGTCGCTTCCCACTTCTCGAACTGGCTCGCGGCCGGGAGCACGTAATCGGCGCAGCGCCCGGTCTCGGTCATGGCGACGTCGATGACCACCGAGAACTCCAGCGCGGCCATCGCCTCGCGCATGCGCGGGCTGTCGGGCAGCGAGTGCACCGGGTTCCCAGACTCGACGATCATCGCCCGGAAACGGTCGGGATGGTCGGTGAGGATCTCCTCGGCCACCGCTGCACATGGGATCAGTCCGGTGATGATGCGGTGTCCACCAACCGGACTGCGACGGTCGCCGCCCGCCTTCCCGCCACCGGCGAGGCTCGCGAACGCCGTGTGAATATTCATGGCCCCCCGCTTCCCGAAGTTGCCGGTCAGCAGGTAGACGAGCTTCTCCAGGTAGGAGTTCAGCGTGCTGTGTTCGGATTGCTGGATGCCGAGATCCTCGAACATCGACACACTCTCGGCCGCGGCGATCCGGCGGGCGACAGCACGGACGTCGGCCTCGGCGACCCCCGCGATCTCACACCACCGCGACACGTCCACGATGGCCAACGCGTTCGTGAGTTCCTCGAGACCAGTGGTGCGAGCGCCGACGAACCCGGTATCGACCAGCTGCTCGTCGACCAACACTTTCAGGAGCGCCCCGAGACACCAGGCGTCGGTGCCGGGCTTGACCTGGAGGTGGAAGTCGGCGAGATCGGCCGATTCCGTCCGGCGGGGATCGATCACGATCAACGCCCGCGTCGGATCCTTCGCGATTTCCTTGAGCACCACGCGCGCTCGCGGGAACCCGTGCGATTGCCAAGGGTTCTTGCCGACGAACACTGCGACCTCGGCGTGTTCGTAGTCACCGGTCGTGTGGCACTTCGGGCGGCCGAAGAGCTGGCCGTCGACCCAGAACTCGCCAGTCTTCTCCTGTGACAACGCACTCGCGGTGTAGACGCTGCCGACCGCGGCCCGCAGCGACCGGCCGTATCCCCCTCCGAGGTGGTTCCCCTGACCGCCGCCGCCGTAATAGAAGATCGACGCGCCTCCGTGCTCGTCGCGCACCCTCGCGAGACCGGCGGCGACCTCGGCGATCGCCGTGTCCCAGTCCACGGGCTCGTACTTGCCGTCCACCGTCCGCCGCATCGGGCTCGTGATCCGATCGGCCGCGTTCTGATAGTGATCGAGGCGCAGGGCCTTCTCACACGTGTACCCCTGGGATCCCGGGTGGGACTTGTCGCCACGGATGCGGGTGATGCGCGGCCCGTCGAGCTTCACCTCGATCCCGCAGTTGATGCTGCACAAGATGCACGCGCTCGGGTGCCACTCCGTCGTCGTCTCGGTCATCGTCGCCCTCCGGGTGAGTCGGTTCGTTTATTGAACCTACTGCGCTCGAGCCGGGCTCGTCAGCCTGCTCCTCGACCCGCGCCGAACCGACGCGCGCTCCGCACCCTCTGGGGTGCGATAGGAGGGCCCGTTGCTGGACGGGTCGGGTTCACTGGGGAAGGAGGCTGCCTTGGGATTGTTCGCGTTCGAGGAGCCAGCGCTTCCAGGGGAGGCCTCCGCCGAAACCGGTCAGGGATCCGTCGGCACCGATGACCCGGTGACACGGGACGATGATCGCAATCGGGTTCTGCCCGTTGGCGGCGCCGACGGCCCTCGCCCCGCCGGGTCGGCCGACCCGCTTCGCGAGCTCGCCGTACGAGATCGTCTCGCCGTACGGGATCGCGCGCAGCTGCTCCCACACCTCGAGTTGGAACGGCGTTCCCTGCGGTGCGAGGTCGAGGTCGAAGTCGGTCCGGGCCCCCGCGAAGTACTGGTCGAGCTGATCGCTCACGGGCGTCAAGGCGTCTGGGTCCTCGCGCCATTCCGGCGCGATCGGGAGCGTGTCGTGAGCAAAGTGGAGGCGCACGACGCGTCCGTCGTCGTCGACCGCCAGGAGCAGCGGCCCCTTCGGCCCGTCGTAGACGGTGTACTTGGTCATCGATGTGCTCCTTCGTGGATGGGGCTGAGGGAGGCCCAGAGATGTGCGTTGGCGTAGGCGCGCCAGGGTCGCCACCGTTCCGCGTGCGCGAGGGCGGCCTTGGGCGTGGACTCGACGCCCGCGGCGTCGAGCGCATGGCGGACGCCGAGATCGGTGGCGAGAAAGGCATCCGGGTCGCCGACCGCGCGCATCATCACGTACTCGGCGGTCCACGGACCGATGCCCGGGAGTGCGACGAGCTGGGCCCGGAGCTCGTCGCGATCTGCACCCGGGTCGATCGTGATCTCACCGTCGGCGATCGCGGCGGCGACCGTGCGCAAGGCCTCGGCTCGTGCCCGGGGCATCGGAAGGTCCTCGACGCTGATCGCCGCGATCGCGGCGGCGTCGGGGAATCGGTGAGCTCATCGGGCCAGCCGGCGCGTCGAGCGGTTTCCCGATCCGTTCGACGAGCCGGGCCGCGATCGTACGCGCGCCCGCGACCGAGACCTGTTGGCCGATGATGGCCCGGGTCACCAGTTCCATCCCGTCGGGATGGCCGGGCACCCGCAACCCCGGACGGCGGCGAACGAACGATCCGAGGATCGGATCACGTCCGAGCGCGGCGTTCACACTTTCGGGGTCGGCATCGAGGTCGAACAGCCGACGGGTCCGCGGCGACCGCAGCCGTGAGATCGCGCAGGTCGTCGAGCCGGTACGAGGCCATCACATGATCGACGGCCGGAGTCACGCTCATCACTCCGGTGCCGTGAGGAAGTTCGAGCGATCGGATGTACGCTCCGCCGTCGACGTGCTCGACCCCGTCGACCGCCCGCAGGGCGAGGAACGCGAGCAGGCCCGCGCCGTCGAACGGCGTGCGCACTGCGAGCCGGACCGTGACCTGGCCGGGCTCACCGGTCGTCGCCTTCCCCGCCCGTAACGCGGTCGGGGTCACCGCGAAGACGTCACGGATCGTGTCGTTGAACTGGCGGATGCTGGCGAACCCGGATGCGAACGCAACGTGCGCGAACGTGAGATCGGTCGTCTCGATCAGCACACGCGCGGTCTGGGCGCGTTGCGCCCGAGCCAATGCGAGCGGTCCCGCGCCGACCTCGGCGACGAGCAGTCGGTGAATCTGACGCTCGCTGTAGGCGAGCCGCGACGCGAGACCACCGACCCCCTCCCGGTCGATGACGCCGTCGGCGATGAGCCGCATGGCGCGTCCCGACGACGTCACCGCGGGGATCCCACTCGGGCGAACCCGGCGACGCGTCGGGCCGACACCGCTTGCACGCGCGGTACCCGGCCTTCTGGCAGGCGGCAGCCGTTCGGCAGAAACTCGACGTTGCGAACGAACGGCGTGCGGGCGGGACAACTCGGCCGGCAGTAGATCCGCGTGGTCTTCACGGCGGTGAAGAACCAGCCATCGAACCGGGCGTCCTTGCTCTCGATGGCCCGCAGGCAGGTGTCGGTCGACGGCATCACTCCGTCACCATCGCAGGTTCTCGGCCCGCTGGCTAGCGGGTTTCGGACGCCACAGATCGCGGCGCTCGGCGGTCGACGCGCCGGCTAGCCCGACGGTTCCATTGCGACGCCACGCATGACGAAACTCGACTGAGCCGTGCGATTCCGAAACCACGACGAATAGTTCACCCGAAAGTTGGTGACGTGCCACGGGCCGGGCGCCGTCGCCACCACGGTGACGACGAGGACTGGTCGAACCCGGATCCGCATCCCTCGATGCTACCGGGGCACATGCGGACACCACCGTGGACGAACCGGTGGTGCAGGTCGTCTCCACCAACTTCCTTGCCGGCTGCGACACGCGTGCGCCGCTGATCGCGATGGGATCCCATGCAGCAATCGGCCCGTCTACGAAGCCGATCCCGTCGCCACGCGGCCCGCGACGGATGAGGGAGTACCGGACGGTCACGTTCGGCGAGTGGTCGTCGGCAACCGACTGGAGATCGACGCTCGGGCCGCCTTCGGTCCACATCGGAATCCCGGTACTCACCGGCATGCCGACCCGCATGCTTCCCGAAACCTCGTTCCCGTTCAGGACCACGAGATGGGTCCCGCCTGCGAACCGTCGGTAGCCCGCAATGCCGCCGAGGCACGCCACCACGAGCGCCAGGGCGACCAACATCCGGGATCGCCCACGCCCCGTCGGTGCGTGATGCCCGCCGAGGTGCGACCCGACCGTTTCGATGGTTCCCACTGCCACGGCGTCAGTCTGGCCCAGCTACCTCTCCGCCGCACGCAGCACGTGCTGCTCGCGGCGCTCGGACGCCGACTCGTGACATCCTGGATCCATGTCGACTCGCTCCGTTTCGCACTGGCCCATGCACCATTTCTCGATGGCGAATCCGAAGGGTCGGCGTCAAGGCGACGTCGCGCTGCTCCTCCGGAGCGTCGCCTCGGAGGTCGAACGGATCGCGGATGCGGAAGTCCAGGACGTGTCGTTGCACGCCGAGGTCACCAACCGAGGGCCGTGGTACTCGATGACCGTCTATTTTTCGCTGCCGGAGGACGACGCGTAACCCCGAGCGGCGAACACGACCAGCAGTTCCTGCAAGGATCGGCGCGTGCTCCTCCACGACCTGATTGCCGATGCGGCGGCGCGTGCGCCGGACACGCCCGCAGTCATCACCGACACGGGGTCGGCGACGTTCCGAGAGTTGGTGACCCGAGTCGACGCCGCGGGCCGCGGAAATCGCGGCACTGACCGAGCCGGGTGCCCGGGTCGCGGTGTTGGCCGAGAACTGCATCGAGTACGTGGAGCTCTACTACGCGGTGCCCCACGCCGGGCGGGTGTTGGTTCCGCTGAACCATCGGCTGCACCCGGAAGAGTGGGCAGCGACGCTCGACCGCGCCGGGGTGACGATTGGCCTACGTCGACGCGGGACACGCCGATCGGTTCGACCGCGCCGGCCCGCGTGGCCGTCCGACCCCTGGGGGCTCCCCTCACCGAGGCCGGAGTTGGCAGGCCGAGTTCACGCCGCCGCCCCGCTCCCCCGACGACGTCGCGTGGCTCATCGGCACGAGTGGCACGACGGGATCGCCGAAGCTCGCCATGCTCTCGGACGCGAATCTCATCGCCGCGGTCGACGCCACGTTGCCGGCCCGACCCGTCGGCGACGACGACGTGCTCGCCACCCCGTTCCCGCTGTGCCACGTCGCCGGGTACAACGTGCTGGTCCTCCACCGCCGCGCCCGACCGATCGTGCTGCAACGGACGTTCGATCCCGTCGGCCTGACCGGGCTCGTCCGCGACCACGGCGTGACGATGTTGTCGCTCGCCCCGACGATGATCGCGATGCTGCTCGACCATCCCGACGTGCACGACTCCGACCTCGCGTCGATCCACTCCTTGGGATACGGCGCCTCACCGATTCCGGGACCGGTCCTCCAACGGGTTGTCGAACGGTGGGACTGGCACTGCTCGCAGGGTTTCGGTATGACCGAGCTCGGTGGCAACGCATTGTTCCTCGGACCCGGACGAGCACCGTCGCGCCGCGGCCGGCGATACCCGGCTGCTGGTTGCGGCCGGCCGCCCCTCGGCCGGGGTCGAGGTTCGGCTCGGAGCCGACGACGAGTTGCTCGTGCGCGCGCCACAGGTGATGCGGGGCTACTGGAACCAACCCGACGCGACCGCACACGCGATCACCGACGGCTGGCTCCACACCGGCGATGTCGCCCGCATCGACGACGACGGCATCGTGTCGATCATCGATCGCAAGAAGGACGTCATCGTGAGCGGCGGCGAGAACGTTGCGCTCACGAGAAGTCGAAGACGTCCTCCATGCGCATCCGGCGGTGGCCGACGTCGCGGTGATCGGGCTGGCGGACGAACGATGGGGCGAACGGGTCTGTGCCGTCGTCGTGGCGCGCGAACCCGTCGCGGCCGAGGACCTCATCGCGCATTGTCGGGCCCAGCTCGCCGGGTTCAAGACGCCGAAGACCATCGAGTTCGTCGACGAACTCCCCCGCAACGCATCGGGCAAGGTCCTCAAGCACCGACTGCGTGGTGACTTTTCCCGTGATCACCGCTAGACACGTGAGGTGAATGTGACCCGGCTGAGTGCCCCGCCGATCCGACTACGCCGGGTTACACAATTCCTGGCGGTCCGACGTCGTCGCCGGAGTCACCGTCAGCGTCGTCGCGTTGCCCCTGGCCCTCGCCTTCGGGATCACCAGCGGTCTCGGCGCGAGCGCCGGGCTCGTCACCGCGATCGTCGCCGGCCTGGTCGCCGGCATCTTCGGCGGTTCGAACGTGCAGGTCACCGGACCCACTGGAGCCATGACCGTCGTACTCGTGCCCATCGTGGCCCGCTACGGCGTCGACGCGGTGCCCGTTGTCGGCATCATGGCCGGGCTCATGCTCCTCGGCGCGGCGATCGCACGGCTCGGAAGATTTCTGGCGTTCATTCCGTGGCCGGTCGTCGAAGGCTTCACCGTCGGTATCGCTTTCATCATCTTCCTGCAACAGGTCCCGTCGGCCCTCGGGGTCCCGAAGCCCCACGGGGAGAACACCGCGGTCGTCGCGTTTCGCGCCGTGGCGGACTCACTCGATCACGGCCAATGGACGGCGCTCGCAGTCGTGGCCATCGTGGTCGCCACGATGTTCGTCGCGCCCAAGCTGCACCGCGCCATACCTGCCTCTCTGCTCGCCGTCGTGATCGCCACCGTCGTCGCGCAGACCGCCGGCTGGAACCTCGTCCGAGTCGGGACGCTCCCCGGCTCGTTGCCGACCCCGTCCCTTCCTTCCTTCTCCGCCGGTCAGATCAGCAGCCTGTTCAGCGCGGCACTGGCTATTGCCGCGCTCGCCGCGATCGAGAGTTTGCTGTCGGCCAAGGTGGCGGACGGCATGACCGACACCACTCCCCACGATCCCGATCGCGAACTCTTCGGTCAGGGATTGGCCAACATTGCGACGCCCATGTTCGGCGGCATGCCCGCGACCGGAGCGATCGCCCGCACGGCAGTGAACGTGCGAGCAGGCGCGCGCACCCGGGTCGCTGCGATCGTCCACTCGGCCGTGCTGATCCTGGTCGTCTTCTTTGGTGGCCCTCTGGTTGCCCACATCCCCCTTGCAGCACTCGCCGGCGTCCTCATGTTCACCGCGGCACGCATGATCGATGTTTCCACCGTCACGTCGCATCCTCCGGTCTACCGGTTCGGACGCCGCGGTGCTCGTGATCACGGCCGTCGCGACTCTCGCGTTCGACCTGATCCTGGCGGTCGAGATCGGTGTCGCGCTCGCCGCCATCCTGGCGCTCCGCACGATCGCGCAGTCGACGACCGCGACGGCAGAACCGATCGCCGATGTCGAAATCGATCCGGCGGTCGAGGCCGAACTGCTCCACGATCACATCGTTGCGTACCGGCTCGATGGCGCCCTGTTCTTCGGCGCCGCCCAACACTTCCTCAAGGAACTGACCGCGGTGAGCGACGTTCGAGTCGTCATCCTCCGACTCTCCCAACTGCAGGTTCTCGATGCGACCGGAGCCAAGGCGATTGGCGACATGGTGACCGAGCTCGAACATCGGGGAATCACCATCCTGATCAAGGGCGCCCGGCCCGAGCACCTCCGGCTGCTCGACACCGTCGGAGCCCTCGAACACCTCGCCGACGAACGCCACGTCTTCACCGACCTCGATGCCGCAGTCGCGCACGCCCGGACTCACGTGGCGCGAACAGCTGCCTGAGCTGACCCGGACACCGAACCACGTACCTGACGGCATCCGCCCGATCCTTCTAAGGTCCCCGCCGTGCCGTCCGAACTCATCCGCAACCGTCCACCCGCGTCCGAGATCCGCCCGGCGTCGATGACGGCCGCCGAGCCCGTCGCACCCGGCGTCTGGCTCTCCGCGGGCCTGTCGAACTCGTTCCTCATCGTCACGTCCGACGGCCGAGTTGTCGTCAACACGGGGATGGGGTTCGAGTCGGGGCACCACCGACGGCTCTACGACGAGATCGACACCGGTCCGATCCGCTACATCCTGCTGACCCAGGGCCACGTCGATCACGTCGGCGGCGTCGACACGTTCCGGGACCCGGGGACCCAACTCGTCGCCCAGGCCAACAACCCGTTCTGTCAGGCCGACGACGCACGGATCCATCGATTCCGGGTGAAGCGATCCCAGCCTTACTGGGCCAACGCGATCGCCCAGGCCGACGCGTTCATCAAGGCGCAACCGGCCGACGCGCCGATCCCCGGCCAATCGATTCCGACCCCCGACATCCTCTTCGACGACCGGTACGAGATCACGCTCGGCGATACCCGTATCGAGTGCATCTCCACGCCGGGCGGCGAGACCGTCGACTCGACCGTCATCTGGTTGCCCCAGACCAAGGTCGCGCTGGTGGGCAACGTCTTCTCGGCGCTGTTCGGTCACTTCCCGAACCTGGTCACACTGCGCGCCGACCGACTCCGATTCGCGCTCCCTTTCCTCGATGCCATCCGGACGGTGCGTGCGCTCGAGCCGGAGGTGCTTGCGAGCGGCCACTTCGCGCCGATCACGGGCGCGGCCACGATCCGCCGGGAGCTCGACCGGCTCCACGACTGCGTGGCCTGGGTCCACGACGAGACCGTGCGGCGCATGAACGAAGGGCAGGATCTCACCACCGTGATGCGCGAGGTCGTACCCCCCGACGAGATCTCGGTGGGCGAGGGGTACGGGAAGATCTCATGGTCGGTGCGAGCAATCTGGGAGGGCTACGCCGGCTGGTTCCACGCCCGGTCCACCACAGAGCTGTACGCCACGCCGGCGAACGCGGTGTGGCCGGAAGTGGTGGCCCTCGCCGGAGGCACCGCACCGATCGTGGCCGCCGCCCGGGCACGACTCGAGCAGGGCGACCTCGTCGAGGCGGTCCATCTCCTCGAGATGGCGCTGGCCGCGTCCCCCGACGACACCGACGCACTCGAAACCTTCGTCGCCGTTCATCAGGCGCTACTCGCCCAACCCGACGCAAAGAACTTCTGGCTCGCCGGATGGCTCCGCCACCAGATCGCGACGGCGCAGACCGCACTCGATGCCGGAGCGTCCGCATGACCGATGGGGTGACATTCGATTTCACCGGCGCGACCGTCCTGGTCACCGGCGGCACCAACGGCATCGGTCGGGCCATTGCCGCCGAGTTCGACCACGCGGGTGCGACCGTGCACGTGAGCGGCACCCGGCCCGCCCGCGACGACTACGACGTCGACCTCGACGGATACACCTACCACCAACTGCGCCTGACCGAGGTCGCCGACATCGACGCGATGGCGGCTGCACTTCCCGCGCTCGACGTCTTGGTGAACAACGCCGGTGAGGTACTGCCCGGCGGGAAGAGTGAATACGACCCCGACGTGTTCGCGACCTCGGTCGCCATCAACCTGACCGGCGCGTTCCGCTTGGCCACCGCGTGCCGCGACCTCCTGGCTGCGAGCTCGTTCGAGGGTGGGGCCAGCATCGTGAACCTGGCGTCGATGGCCAGCTACTTCGGGATCGAGATCACCCCCGGGTACGGTGCCGCGAAGACCGGCATCCTCGGGATCACCCGCACCCTGGCGCACGCGTGGGCGGCCGATGGGATCCGCGTGAACGCCGTTGCCCCCGGCCTGATCGAGACCGGGATGACCGCACCGATGCTCGAATTCCCGTCCATGATCGATCCGCTGATCGCCCGGACTCCCCTCGCCCGCATCGGCACGCCGGAGGACATCGCCCCGGTCGTTGCCTTCCTGGCCAGCCCCGCCGCCCGGTTCGTCACCGGCCAGACCCTGCCCGTCGACGGCGGCTTCTCGATCTCGGCATGAGCGACACGCTGCGATCCGTCACCGCCGAGGAGCGGGCCGCGTTCGCGGCCGATGGGGTCGTGTGTCTCCGCGGCGCGCTCGACGCCGACGTCGTGCACGCAATGGCGGAGCCGGTCGAGCGGGCCCTCGCCTCGACCGCGGCAGCCGACCTCTCGGCGATGGGGCGAGCGCTCGAAGACGCCGGCGAAGTCGTCTTGCGAACCGGGCCGTCGGCGGGGTCGTTCGTGAGCGGCGTCGACCACTGGCGGGAGATCTCCGAGTTCGCCGCGTTCGCGTGTGCGAGCGAACTCCCGCGCCTGATCGCCGCAGTTGCTCGGGAGCGATCACCTGTGGTTGTACGAGGACAGCGTGTTGGTCAAGGAACCCGGCGCGTCGGAACGCACGGCGTGGCATCAGGACCTCGGCTACTTCCACGTCGACGGCGACCAACTCGCGACCACGTGGTGTCCCCTCGATCTCGTCACCCCCGAGACCGGCGCCGTGCGGTACGTCCGCGGTTCCCACCGGTGGGACGCGACCTACCGGCCGAACCTGTTCGTGAGCACGATGGCCATCCCCGGCACCGAGGGTCTGACCGTGCCCGACGTCGACGCGCTCGAGGCCGCGGGCGAGTGCGAGGTCATCACGTTCAGCACCGCGCCCGGCGACGTCGTGGTGCACCACGCCCGCACCCTCCACGCGGCGGGGCCCAACACGTCGGCCACCACGCGCCGACGGGCCATCTCGGTCCGGTACTGCGGCGACGATGCCCGCACCCACCTTCGCCCGGGCGCACCGCTGAAAGCCCACCAGCGTGACTGGACGAACGGAACCGCCCTGACCGGCCCCGACCACCCGTTGGTGTGGCCCGTCGGCGCAAAGGACTAGAACGCGTTCTACACTGGGGGGATGACGATGTACGAGGGTCCCGTCTTCGACGCCGACAACCACTACTACGAAGCGCTCGACGCCTTCACCCGACACCTCGACCCCCGACTCGGGCCGCGCTGCGTGCAGTGGTGCGACATCGACGGCCGCAAGTACCAGGTGGTCGGCGGTCGGGTGAGCAAGGTCGTCACCAACCCGACGTTCGACCCGATCGCCAAGGCCGGCGCGATGCACGATTACTTCCGCGGCAACCCCGACGGCCGGAACCCACTCGAGTTCCTCCAGGACCGCGAGCCGATCCGCCCTGAGTACCGCGACCGGGACGCCCGCGTGCAGGTGCTGAACGACCAGGGCCTCGAAGGCGTCTGGATGTTCCCGACGCTCGGCATGCTCTACGAGGAGTTGCTGCTCCCCGACGTCGAGGCGTTCACCCTCACGTTCACCGCGTTCAACCGCTGGGTCGAGGAGGACTGGGGCTTCGCCTACCAGGACAAGATCTTCGCCGCCCCCTACTTCTCGCTCGCCGACCAGGACTGGGCCATCTCCGAACTCGAGTTTGCGATCGAGCGCGGCGCACGCATGATCGTGATGCGCCCGGCCGCGCAGTTCACGCGCAATGGCGCGCGCACTCCCGGCGAGCCCCGAGTTCGATCCGTTCTGGTCACGAGTCCAGGAAGCCGGACTCACCGTCGTGGTCCACGCGGGCGACAGTGGCTACACCGCCAACGGATACGCGGCCGACGGATTCAGCGCCAACTTCGGCGGCGGCAACATGGGGCCGAGCATCAAGATGCTCCACATGGAGCGCGCGATCTACGACTTCCTCGCGAGCCTGATCTTCGACCGCTTCTTCACTCGCTTCCCGGGCATCCGGGTCGCCAGTGTCGAGAACGGGAGCGAGTTCCTGCCCGACCTGTTTCGCAAGCTCGCGTCGCAGCACCGCCGAATCCCCGGCTTCTTCCCGGAGGACCCGATCGAGACGTTCCGAAAGAACGTGTGGATCAACCCGTTCTGGGAGGACGACGTCCACGAGATCGCCGAGCTCATGGGCACCGATCGGGTGATCTTCGGATCCGACTGGCCCCACATCGAAGGCATGCCGCACCCGCTCGACTACGCCGTCGAGGTGAAGGAGTTCGACGTCGCCGACCAGGGCAAGATCCTCCACGACAACGCCGTTCGCCTCACTGGTCGCCCGTCGCCCTCCTAGCGTTTGGCGGATCCTGATCCGCTCCGCGCCACCAGGTGCCAAACGCACCGGTTGCCGTCATCCCACCACGAGCGTTTGGCGGATCCTGATCCGCTCCGCGCCACCAGGTGCCAAACGCGCCGGGGTGGTGGGCGTTCCTACTGCTGAGTTTGGGCGCGGCCGCGTTCCATGATGCCGTGGCGCCGCTTCTCGATCTCCGCCGGATCGAAGCCCGGACCTTCCCAACTCCGGGACACCTCGTCCTCGATGCGCCAGGCTTCCTCGCCGGTGACGAGGGAGTTCCGGTCGTAGGTCGAGAGCATGCGGCGCACTCCGAGTTGGTCGACGCTGCGACAGTCGGCGGCGAGTTGGCCGCAGTACGCCGAGCAGATCGTCGTGCGGCACGACGTGGTTGACCAGACCCCAGTCGTACGCGAGCTGCGCATCGACGAAGTTGCCGGTCACGCTCATCTCGCGCGCCCGCGCCACCCCGACCCGCTGGGGCAACAACACGGTCAGTCCCCACCCGGGCATGACGCCCACTCGGGCATGGGTGTCGGCGAAGCGGGCACGATCGGACGCGATGAGGAAATCGCACGCCAGCGCAAGTTCGAGCCCGCCCGTGACCGCGACCCCGTTGACGGCACCGATCAGCAGCTTCGTACGGGGTGGCAATGCTCCACGCCACGGGAGCTGCCCGTCTCGACTGCGCCCGCCCATGTCGACACTCTCGGGCCCGGGTGCGCCCGCGCCGGACCGCAGCTCGTCGCCACCGACATCGCCGGCACCGAACTCCTTCAGGTCCACGCCGGCCGAGAACGCGGGATCCGCGCCCGTGAGGATCATGACGTCGACGTCGTCGTCGGCTTCCAGTTCGGTGATGACCGCGGGCAACCGCCGGCGGACCGCCCGGTTGAGTGCGTTGCGCGCCTCGGGACGATTGAGGGTGATCGTGGCGACACCTTCGGCGATGTCGACCAGAAGCGGTTCGGTCATGATGAGTTCCCATTCCTCGGTGGCTGCAGGTCGTTACTCTGCCACGATGATCATGAACCGGTTCGACCTCACCGATCGCGTCGCCATTGTCACCGGAGCGGGCAAGGGATCGGCGCCGGCTGCGCACTCGGCCTGGCCGAGGCCGGGGCCGACATCGTGCTCGCCGCCCGCACCGCCGCCGACCTCGAGTCGGTCGCGGAGCAGATCCGCGGCCTCGGCCGGCGGGCCAAAACGGTCCCGACCGACGTGACCGACAACGACCAGCGTGCCGCCCTCGTCGAGGCGGCCATGGCCGAGTTCGGCCGTATCGACGTGCTCGTCAACAACGCGGGCGGCTGGGACCCTCGCCCGGTGATGCACACCAGCATTCGGGCGATGGAAGGCGCGTTCACCTTCAACGTGATCGCCGCGTTCTCGCTGACCCAGCTCTGCGTCCCCCACATGGTGGCGGGTGATGGCGGCAGCGTGGTCAACATCTCGTCGCGTGCGGCGAGCATGGTGCAGCCGTGCTTCGTCGCCTACGCCACCGCCAAAGCGGCCCTCTCGATGATGACCCGGGCGATGGCCCCCGAGTTGGCGCCGAAGGTGCGCGTCAATGCCATCGAAGTCGGCGGCGTCGAGACCGCCGCGCTCGAGCACGTCCTCACCGACGACTCCGTGCGCCGGCAGCTGGAAACGGGGACGCCGATGCAACGGATCGGCCAACCGGCCGACGTCGCCGCGGCCGTCGTGTACCTCGGTTCCGACGCCTCGAGTTGGGTCACCGGCAAGATCTTCGAGGTCGACGGCGGCGTGGAGTCGCCCGCCTTCACCATTCCCTTCACACCACTCTGAGCGGTCGAACCCGGCCCGGCACCCGCGGGCCGCGAGATTCCACCAACTGAGCCTCTACGCGGCGTACCGTGCCCGCCAGGACTTCGAGGGGGACGGGTTGTGAGGTGGAAGCGGCAACGGACGCGAGCAGCTGAGCTGGCCGCCGTCCACGCCGAGACGGCCCGCATGCAAGTGAACGTGCTGCGGATCGAACTCACGAACCTGCATGAGGAACTCGCCCGTCGTGACATCGAGATGCTCGAGCGCGCTCGAGTCGCGCGAGCACCGTCAACGACACCCTCCGGCGCCAACTCGAAACCGAACACACCAACCACGCTCGACTCGCGCGATCCATCGACCGGCTCGCGATGTTCCTCGCCGCACCACCGCTGCCCGCGGCGACCGTGTCGCTCGGTGCCGCCGACCAGGGCGCAGGCACCATCATCGGCGGCACGATCGACCCGGCTCGCACCCCTCAGCTCGTCGACGTCGACGACTCGCCACCGGAGGTCGTCGCGCCCGCGATCGACCTCACCAACGAGACCGAGTTCGAGGTCGAGAGCGCCCCGGAGCTTCCCGTCGAAGTCCCGATCGCACCCATCACACGCGCGGAGCGACCCCTCGAATGCGAGGTTCACCTGCGCTTCGGTGATCGGTGGATCGATGGGTTTCAGATCGAGGAGACGATCCACGGCGGACCGAATATCCAGTTTCGGCTGCGCCGCCGGGTCGACGGCTGGGTTCTCCCCGAACTCTTCGACGAGTCCGAGGTCCGCGTGTTCATGCAACCCGTGGTCGATCCCAGCCGTACCTGACGGCGGCGACGCGGTCAGGTACGCGCGCGGCCGGCGATCAGCGGGAGATCGAGGTAGGTCTTGAGTCCGGGCTCGGCCTCGCACACGTACGGGACTGCGTTGACGCAGTGCATGGCCGGCGCGGTGAGCCCGATCTCGGGGTGCTCGCCCACGACCGGCGGATGCAGGCCGTGCACCACGACCGACACCGGCGGCTCGGCGGTGATCGCCGCTTCGAACCGCTGCCCCTCGGCGCCGAAGGACCACGCCGGTTCGAGGTGCTCCTCCCCCATCAGCCAGTTCACTCGCACCGTGATGACCGGTTCACCGTCGACCAGGCCCTCCCACGTGAACCGTTGCGCGGCCACGGTCCCGGCGTCGATCACCCCGACCGGGGAATCGAGGTCCTGGGTGGCGACGGCCATCTCGTGGGTCGTGCGCTTCTCGGCGTCGAGCCTCCAGCCCAACTCGTCGGCGATCATGTCGATCGACTCGCAGAACCCCATCCCGAGAATGGTCGGCATCGGACTGGTCTTCGCCGCCTCCGGTGGAGTGCCGAACATCATGACGTCGCGCACCACCGAGACCGTCGGGTAGTTCCGGATGTCGGAGAACTCCTCCGCCCGAACGTGGGTGATGTTGCGACACCAGGACGACAGCAGGAGGGGCAGTCGCTCGGTGATCCCGCCCGGATTGATGCCGGTGCCGTGCAGCGTGGATCCGCCGCGGCGGCACGCATCTTCGATCGCCGCGAGCTTCGGCGACTCGCCCGGATAGATCCACCCGACCGGCGTCACCACGTTCTTCCCCGACTCGAGCAACCTGATCACCGTCGTCGTGCTCGCGAGCACCGGGTGAATAGACCACGCAGTCGGCGTCCATCGCGATCAACGCGTCGACGTCGTTGGTGGCCAGCACACCGACGGGATCGATGCCGCAGATCTCACCCACGTCCTTGCCTGACTTCTCCGGGCTGTGGACCCACGCCCCCACAAGCTCCAACTCGGGATGGGCGAGCACACCCAAGATCGCCTCTTGCCCCACCATGCCCGTGGCCCACTGGATCACCGTGTACGTCATCCCTGCACCTTCGCACACACCGCCATCGTGTGGAAGGCTCGCCCCATGAACGCCGAACTCGTCATTCGCAACGGCACCATCGTCGACGGCACCGGCGCGCCCGGCTTCGTCGGCGACGTCGAGATCACCGACGGCATCATCACCGCGGTCGGCGCGGTCGATGCCCGCGCCGCTCGCGAGATCGACGCCGACGGCCTCATCGTCACTCCCGGGTTCGTCGACATCCACACCCACTTCGACGGCCAGGTCACGTGGGATCCGATCGTCGCGCCGTCGTCGTTGCACGGGGTGACCACGATCGCGATGGGCAACTGCGGCGTCGGGTTCGCGCCCGCGCACGTCGAGAAGCACGACTGGCTCATCGGCCTGCTCGAGGGCGTCGAGGACATCCCCGGCACTGCGCTCGCCGAGGGACTCACCTGGGACTGGCAGACCTTCCCCGAATACCTCGACTCCCTCGACGCCAAGCCGCACACCGTCGACATCGGGACCCACCTGCCCCACGCCGCGCTGCGGACCTACGTGATGGGCGAGCGCGGTGCCGACCACACCGAGGCGCCCTCCGACGACGAGTTGGCCCGGATGGCCGACCTCGTCGCGCGAGGCACTTGCCGCCGGCGCGATCGGGTTCGCGACGAGCCGCACCGACGTCCATCGCACCAAGGACGGCACCAACATCGGAACGCTCACGGCGAGCGAACGCGAGCTGCTCACCATCGCCGACGCGATGCGAGCATCGGGCACGGGCGTGACCCAACTCATCTCCGACGTGTACCAGACCCCGGACGACGACTTCGCGAACCGCGAGATGGATCTCATCGAGGCGTTCGCACGGACCAGCACCCGCCCGCTGAGCTTCACGGTCCAACAGGCGTTCCACTCCCCCGACCGGTGGCGGCATCTCTTCTCCCGCGTGGGCGAGATGCGCGACCGACGGCCTCGACGTGAAGCCGCAGGTTGCGTCACGACCCATCGGGGTCCTGCTAGGCCTGGAAGCGACCGCGAATCCGTTCCTCTTCACTCCGTCGGCGGCCGAGATCGCCGGCCTTCCGTTGCCCGAACGAGTCATCGCGTTCCGCGATCCCGAACGCAAGCGACGGATCCTCGAGGAGCACGCGGGGATGGTGGCGACGCTGCCCGACGGACTGTTCAAGTCGATCGTGTCGAGTTGGGACGTCATGTTCGCGCTCGAGCGACCCCGTCGACTACGAGATGGACGCCGCGAACTCGATCGGCGCGCACGCGCGCGCGGCCGGGGCCGACCCGGCCGGCGTCGTGTACGACACGCTGCTCGAACGCAACGGCGGCCAACTGCTGTACCTCCCCCTCTTCAACTTCGCCCACGGCAACTTCGACGACCTCTACGAGATGATCACCACACCGTTCTCGTTGTTCGGACTCTCCGATGCCGGCGCGCATTGCGGGGCCATCTGCGACGCGTCGATGCCCACGAGTTCGATCGTGCTCTGGGCGCGCGACCGGCAGGGCGGGGCCACGCATCCCGCTGGAGCAGATCGTGCACCAGCAGACCCAACGCACTGCCGCCCACGTGGGCTGGCTCGATCGCGGCGTGCTGGCACCCGGCTACGTCGGCGACGTGAACGTGATCGACCTGGCGGGGTTGGAATGTCGGATTCCGCACCTGGTGCACGATCTCCCGGCCGGTGGGCGCCGACTCATGCAGGAGGCATCCGGGTATCGATACACCGTCAAGTCGGGCGCGGTCACCTTCGAGGACGGCGACCCATACCGGCGCACTGCCCGGCCGGCTGCTCCGGGGCGCACGCTAACTCTCCCTCAAGCTCTTCCCACCCTGGTCGATACCTCGGTCCGCAGCACTACTGCTGCGGCCTACTGGGAGGTAGAGACCATGCGCAAGACCCTGATCACGCTCGGCATCGTCGCCACCATCGCGGTGGCCGGGTGCAGCAGCTCCGGCTCGAGCAAGGCCAAGGAAACCTCGAAGCCGACCGCCAAGTCGGCATCGGCGTCCACGAGCACGACCCAGCCCTTCGTGGCCAACACGAAGAACACGCCCGGGACGCTCAAGGGCTTCGTCGGCGCCAAGGCCGACGTGCACGACACCGAGTGCACCCAAGCCGGCGCACGGTGGAACGCGGCCGGGCGGGTCACGAACCCGACCACCGGGCCGGTCACGTACCGCATCTACGTCTCGTTCCTCAGCGGCGACACCACGGTCGGGATCGCCGAGGTCAACATCGCCAAGGTCGGCGCCAAGCAGACCGAGGACTTCGAGCAGGGCGTGAAGGTCGCGGGCAAAGACCTGCGCTGCATCTTGCGGGTCGAACGTACCGACGCCTGAGACGCGGAGACGACGCTCTCCGTTCTCCCACCTGCACCCGAAATCGACGTGACCGGCGAATCCCCTCAAGGGTCGCCGGTCACGCTCGCGCGCGGATGGCATTCCGGCGCTGAATTCTCGAGCGCGTGAGCAAGTTTTTGCGAAAGTAAGCCGGCTAACGCGACGAAGTCTCATTCGTGCATTCCCACCGGACCTCATCTCCGCGCGGCCGCCGCAAGGCCGGCGCGCTCCTGCAGCTGCTCGCCCTGCTGACCGTCGCGATACCGGTTGCGGACACGATCACCATGACTCCGGCCGCGCAGGCCGATCCCGCCCCCGCAGCCGCCACGGTGACCCAATCGACGGCGGGTGCCCTGCCGGCCGGCACGGTTCCCAGCGGCACGTGCTTCGCCACGGTGTCGGCCACCGGCGGCGGCGGCGCAAGCTCCGCGACTGCGGCAGGTATCACGGGTGGCGTCGGCGGCGCGGGCGCGAGAATCAACGCGACGTTCGCGGTCGTTCCCGGGCAGTCCTACGGCGGCATCGTGGGCGCGGGAGCGCCAGGGCCCACCAGCGGTTCAGGCGGCACCGCGCCGGGCGGCGCCGGTGACGGCAGTGGCGGATCGGGCGGAACGATCGTGACCGACCACCGCGGTGGCGGCGGCGGCGGCGGTAGCTCCGTGTCGTTCGCGGGCACCAAGGTGCTCGTGGCCGGAGGAGGCGGCGGCGGTGGTGGGGCGCACCAGAACACGCCGGCCGGCAACGGCGGCGGCGCCGGCGTCGCCGGCATCGGCGCAGGCAGCGTCGCGGTCGGGACGACTGGCCAGGCGGGAAGCGACTCGGCCGGCAACGGGACGGTCGGGGCCGGTCAAGGTGGCCAGAGCGCCGCCGGCGGTACCGGCGGCGTGCAATCCAACGACGCGGGCCGCAACGGCGCTCCCGGGACCGTCGGCGGCAACGGCGGCAACGGCGGTCCGGACCAGAACTACGACAGCGGTGCGGGCGGCGGCGGTGGCTTCACCGGCGGCGGTGGCGGCGCGTCCACCATCGGCACCAGTCGCACCGGCGCGGGTGGAGGTGGCGGATCGAGTTGGGTTCGTGGCACCTCCGTCGACGCGGCGGGCACGGTTCCCAGCAGCATCACCGGCGCAGCCGGCACCGCATCTCCCGCGGGCACCGGCCCCGGAGTCACGGGATCCCTGACGATCACGTGGGTGCCGTGCAACTACGACCTCGCCCTCACCAAGACCGTGTCGAGCCCCAGCGTCAACGCCGGCGGCAAGGTCACCTGGACCGTCACGGTCAGGAACAACGGACCGAGGGCCATGACCAGGGGCGACACCGTCGACCTCACCGACACGCTTCCGCCCGGTCCGAACGGGTTGCCCGCACCCGCGAACCGGGTCACGGGGTTCACCGTCACGCCGGGCACGTCGTCGGGCGGCCAGGCATCGGGCGCGTTCACGTGCTCGGGCGTCACCATCGGCTCCTCGATGCCGGCGACGACGAACTGCTCGCGTGCCTACAGCGCGCCGGGTGCAGTGGGGGCGCCATCAGGCGGTACGCGTGGTCTCGACGTCAACGAATCGTTCACGATCACCTACGAACAGATCATCGCCAACACGGCACCGTGCGCCACGATTACCAACACGGCGACCGTCAGGGACCGCCCGTCGGGATCGATCGTCACCGATACCGTCAACACCCCGCTCACGATCAACTGCTACGACCTCGCGATCACCAAGACCGCGAGCCCGACGCCCTACGTGAGCCCGAGCGGCACCATCACCTGGACGATCGCCGTCACGAACAACGGGCCCGGCAACATGGTGGGCCCCGATGCCACCGGGGCCAACCCGCTGATCGTCACCGACACGTTCCCCGCGTCCGGGGTCGGGTCGGCCACGCTGCTGTCGGCCTCCGGACCGGCGGGCTCATGTTCGCTCGTGGCGTCGACCACGACCTGTACCGGATCACTCAACTCGGGGCAGACCGAGACCCTGACCTTCACCCAGGTCGTGAACGCGGGAACCGCCGACGGCACCGTCATCTCCAACACTGCGACGGTGTCGGATCCCAGGACGGGTGACTCCAACGACTCGAGCACGACCAGCACTCGCGTCAATCGTGGCTCGCTCACCTTGACCAAGACCGCGTCGCCGAGCAGTGGCGTGGCCGTCGGCAACGTCGTCACCTACACGTTCGTCGCGACGAACACCGGCTCGGTCACGATCAACGCGGTCACGGTGACCGACCCCATGGTCGGCCTGAGTGCCCTGTCGTGCGCACCGGTGAATGGATCTGCACGCGCGGCCGGCACTTCGATGACCTGCACCGCGACTCGCACTGTCACCCAAGCGAACGTCGACGCGGGCGTCATCAACAACACCGCGACCGTGAACGGGACGACCACCGGCGGGAACGCCGTGTCGGCGACCGGCAGCGCCTCGGTCACCGCGACCCAGACCAACAGCCTGTCGTTGACCAAGACCGCCGCGCCGTCCAGTGGCGTGGCCGTCGGCACCGTCGTCACCTACACCTACGCAGGCCGGAACACCGGCACCACCACGCTCCACAACGTCGGCGTCACCGACCCGATGAGCGGCCTCTCCGCCATCACCTGCGCTCCCGCCGCACCCGCGACCCTCGCCCCCAACGCCACCATCAACTGCACCGCGACCTACACCGTCACCCAAACCGACGTTGACGCCGGCTCCATCCTCAACACCGGCACCATCAGCGGCCTCAACCCGTCGAACGCGCCCGTCACCAGGACCGCCGGCGCCACCGTCACCGCCACCCAGACCAACAGCCTGTCGTTGACCAAGACCGCCGCTCCCTCGACGGGCGTCGTGGCCGGAACGGTGGTCACGTACACCTACGCAGGCCGGAACACCGGCACCACCACGCTCCACAACGTCGGCGTCACCGACCCGATGAGCGGCCTCTCCGCCATCACCTGCGCTCCCGCCGCACCCGCGACCCTCGCCCCCAACGCCACCATCAACTGCACCGCGACCTACACCGTCACCCAAACCGACGTTGACGCCGGCTCCATCCTCAACACCGGCACCATCAGCGGCCTCAACCCGTCGAACGCGCCCGTCACCAGGACCGCCGGCGCCACCGTCACCGCCACCCAGACCAACAGCCTGTCGTTGACCAAGACCGCCGCTCCCTCGACGGGCGTCGTGGCCGGAACGGTGGTCACGTACACGATGACGGGCCGGAACACCGGCACCACCACGCTCCACAATGTGGCGGTCAGTGACCCGCTGGTCGGTGCCGTCTCGTGCACGCCCGCGGCGCCGGCGACCCTGGCGCCCGGCGCGACGATGAGCTGCACCGGCACCCACACCGTCACCCAAACCGAGGTCGACGCCGGATCCATTCTCAACACCGCCACCATCAGCGGCCTCAACCCCTCCAACACCCCCGTCAGCGCCACCGGCAGCAGGACCGTCGCGGCGAGCACCACCTCGAGCGTCGGGTTGACCAAGAACGCCGCTCCCTCGACGGGCGTCGTGGCCGGAACCGGTGTGACGTACACGTTCAATGGCACGAACACGGGCGTCACCACGCTCCACAACGTGGGTGTGACCGACCCGATGAGCGGACTCTCCGCGATCACGTGCACCCCGGCCGCACCCGCGACCCTCGCCCCCGGCGCCGGGATCAGCTGCACCGCGACCTACACCGTCACCCAAGCCAATGTCGACGCCGGTTCGTACAGCAACACCGCCACCATCAACGGTCTCAACCCGGCGAATGCGCCGGTCACCAACACGGCCAGCAGGACCGTCACGGCGAGCACCACCTCGACCCTCGGCCTGACCAAGGTCGCGTCGCCGATCGACCGGCGTCGTCGCCGGATCGGTCGTCACCTACACGATCACGGGCTCGAACACCGGTGACACCACCCTCCACAACGTGAGCGTGAGTGACCCGCTCGTCGGCTCGGTCACCTGTGTGCCCGCGGCACCCGCCACCCTCGCCCCCGGCGCCGGGATCGCCTGCACCGGCACCCACACCGTCACCCAAACCGAGGTCGACGCCGGCTCCTTCGTGAACACCGCCACCATCAACGGCCTCAACCCCTCCAACGCGCCCGTCACCAAGACCGCGACCGCCACGGTCACCGCGAGCACGGCGAGTTCGATCGGCCTCACCAAGAGCGCGTCCCCCAACACCGGGGTCGTCGCCGGGACCGTCGTCACCTACACGTTCAACGGGACGAACACCGGCGTCACCACGCTCCACAACGTGGGTGTGACCGACCCGCATTCGGGGTTGTCGGCGATCACCTGTACCCCCGCCGCACCCGCGACCCTCGCCCCCGGCGCCGGGATCAGCTGCACCGCGACCTACACCGTCACCCAAACCGACGTCGACACCGGATCCATCCTCAACACCGCCACCATCAACGGCCTCAACCCCTCCAACTCGCCGGTCACCAACACGGCCGGCGCCACCGTGACGCCGAGCGCGACTTCCTCGTTGAACTTGACCAAGGTCGCGTCGCCATCGACCGGCGTCGTGGCCGGATCGGTCGTCACCTACACGATCACGGGCTCGAACACCGGTGACACCACCCTCCACAACGTGAGCGTGAGTGACCCGCTCGTCGGCTCGGTCACCTGTGTGCCCGCGGCACCCGCCACCCTCGCCCCCGGCGCCGGGATCGCCTGCACCGGCACCCACACCGTCACCCAAACCGAGGTCGACGCCGGCTCCTTCGTGAACACCGCCACCATCAACGGCCTCAACCCCTCCAACGCGCCCGTCACCAAGACCGCGACCGCCACGGTCACCGCGAGCACGGCGAGTTCGATCGGCCTCACCAAGAGCGCGTCCCCCAACACCGGAGTGGTCGCCGGGACCGTCGTCACCTACACGTTCAATGGGACGAACACCGGCGTCACCACGCTCCACAACGTGGGTGTCACCGACCCGATGAGCGGCCTTTCGGCGCTCTCCTGCATTCCGGCCGCGCTGGCGACCCTCGCCCCCGGCGCCGGGATCAGCTGCACCGCGATCTACACCGTCACCCAAGCCGACGTCGACACCGGATCCATCCTCAACACCGCCACCATCAACGGCCTCAACCCCTCCAACTCGCCGGTCACCAACACGGCCAGTACGACCGTCACCGCGACCCAGACGTCCACCCTCGGGCTCACGAAGAGCGCGTCGCCGAACACCGGCGTCATCGCCGGGAACACCGTCACCTACACCTACACCGGCACCAACACCGGCACCGTCACGTTGCACAATGTCGACGTCACCGACCCTCACGTCGGCCTGTCGGCGATCAGCTGCCTCCCCGCCGCTCCGGCCACCCTCGCCCCCGGCGCGGCGATCGGATGCTCCGCGACCTACACCGTCACCCAAGCCGACGTTGACGCCGGCTCCATCCTCAACACCGGCACCGTCAGCGGCCTCAACCCGTCGAACGCGTCGGTGACCAAGACGGCCGGGGCGACCGTCCTCGCCAACCAGACCGCGACCTTGAACCTCACGAAGTCGGCCAGTCCCACCACCGACGTCGTGGCCGGCGACGTCGTCACCTATACCCTCGCCGGCCAGAACACGGGCACCGTGACCCTGCACAACGTGAGCGTCTCCGACCCGATGCCCGGTCTCTCCGCGATCGCGTGCACCCCGGCCGCCCCGGCGACCCTCGCCCCCGGCGCCGGGATCTCCTGCACCGCGACCTACGCCGTGACCCAGGCCGACGTCGACTGGGGGGTCATCAACAACACCGCCAGCATCGACGGCCTCGACCCGGCCAACACTCCGGTCAACGATTCGGCCAGCGCGACCGTCACCGCCCGTCAGGTCAGCAGCCTGGCGCTGGCGAAGTCGGCGACCCCGAACACCAACGTCGTGGCCGGCACCGTCGTGACCTACACCTTCTCCGGCCAGAACACGGGCACCGTGACCCTCCACAACGTGAGCGTCTCCGACCCGATGCCCGGCCTCTCCGCGATCGCGTGCACCCCGGCCGCACCCGCGACCCTCGCCCCCGGCGCCGGGATCTCCTGCACCGCGACCTACGCCGTGACCCAGGCCGACGTCGACTGGGGGGTCATCAACAACACCGCCAGCATCAACGGCCTCGACCCGGCCAACACTCCGGTCAACGATTCGGCCAGCGCGACCGTCACCGCCCGTCAGGTCAGCAGCCTGGCGCTGGCGAAGTCGGCGACCCCGAACACCAACGTCGTGGCCGGCACCGTCGTGACCTACACCTTCTCCGGCCAGAACACGGGCACCGTGACCCTGCACAACGTGAGCGTCTCCGACCCGATGCCCGGCCTCTCCGCGATCACGTGCACCCCGGCCGCACCCGCGACCCTCGCCCCCGGCGCCGGGATCTCCTGCACCGCGACCTACGCCGTGACCCAGGCCGACGTCGACTGGGGGGTCATCAACAACACCGCGACCATCGACGGCCTCGACCCATCGAACGCGCCTGTGACCAAGACCGCAAGCGCCACCGTCACCGCAAGCACGACCGCCACCCTCGACCTGGTGAAGAGCGCGTCGCCCACCACGGACGTCATCGCCGGTGACACCGTCACCTACACCTTCACCGGCACCAACACCGGCGTCGTGACCCTGCACAACGTCGGAGTGACCGACCCGATGGCCGGGCTGTCCGCGATCGCCTGCACCCCGGCCGCACCCGCGACCCTCGCCCCCGGCGCCGGGATCAGCTGCACCGCCACCTACACCGTCACCCAAGCCGACGTCGACGCCGGATCGATCCTCAACACCGCGACCATCGACGGCCTCGACCCCACCAACAACCCCATCACCAAAACCGCGACCGCCACGGTCACCGCCAGCACCGTGGCCACGCTCGGACTGGTGAAGAGCGCGTCACCCAACACGGGCGTGGTCGCGGGTGACACCGTCACCTACACCTTCACCGGCACCAACACCGGCGACGTCACCCTCCACAACGTCGACATCACCGACCCCATGCCCGGCTTGTCAACCCTTTCGTGTCTTCCGACCGCGCCCGCCACCCTCGCCCCCGGCGCCGGGATCAGCTGCACCGCCACCTACACCGTCACCCAAACCGACGTCGACACCGGATCGATCAACAACACCGCCACCATCAACGGCCTCGACCCCACCAACAACCCCATCACCAAGACCGCCAGCGCCACCGTCACCGCGGACCAGACCCCGGCACTGACCGTTGCCAAGGTGGCCTCGCCCAGTAGCGGCGTGCAGCCCGGCGACGGAATCACCTACACGATCACGGTGACCAACACCGGCACGGTGACGCTGCACACCGTCGACGCATCGGATCCGATGCCCGGGCTCTCGGCGCTGTCCTGCAGTCCGGCGACCCCGGTCACGCTGGCGCCGAATGCCGCAACGACCTGCACCGCGACCTACACGGCTACCCAGGCCGACGTCGACGCCGGTTCGTTCTCCAACACCGCGACCGCGACCGGTCTCGATCCGTCCAACAACCTCGTGACCGACACCGCGTCGGCGACCGTCACCACCGACACGAGCGGCTCGCTGAGCCTCACCAAGACTGCCTCGCCCACGACGGGCGTGGTCGCCGGGAACACCGTGACCTACACGATGGTCGCCACCAACAACGGTTCGGGATCGGTGCACAATGTGACAGTGACCGACCCGTTGGCCGGCCTGTCCACCCCGACCTGCATCCCCACCGCACCGGCGACACTGGCATCGGGTGCGACGATGACCTGCCATTCGACCTACACGGTCACCCAGGCCGATGTCGACGCCGGGAGCATTCTCAACACCGCGAGCGTCGCCGGCCTCGACCCGACCAACAACCCGGTGAATGCCGCCGCCAGCGCGACCGTGACGGCCAGCACCGCCTCGTCGCTGGGCGTCACCAAGACCGCGTCACCCACCACCAACGTGATCGTCGGAACGGTGGTCACCTACACCTTCACCGGCACCAACACGGGCGCCACGACGCTGCACAACGTGATCGCGAGCGACCCCATGCCCGGCCTCTCTCCCATCGCCTGCACACCGACCGCGCCGGCGACCCTGGCCCCGGGTGCCACCATCTCCTGTACTGCGACGCACACCGTGACCCAGGCCGATGTCGACGCCGGCAGCATCGTCAACACGGCGACGATCGCCGGTCTCAGTCCGACCAACACCCCGGTGACGAACACCGCCACCGCGACCGTGACCGCGAGCACCGTGTCGTCGATCGCGATGATCAAGACTGCGTCCCCCACTTCGGGCGTGACCACCGGCTCCACCATCACGTACTCGTTCGCAGGGACGAACACCGGAGCCACCACCCTGCACGGGGTCAGCGTCACGGACCCGATGCCCGGGTTGTCGGCGATCACGTGCACCCCGGCCGCGCCGGCGACGCTCGCGTCCGGCGCCGGGATCTCCTGCACCGCCACCTACACCGTCACCCAGGCCGACGTCGACGCCGGCTCCATCCTCAACACCGCGACCATCGACGGCCTCAACCCGACGAACACGCCCGTGACTGACAGCGCGGGTGCGACGGTGACCGCGAGCACGACCGCCACGCTCGACCTCACCAAAACCGCGTCGCCCACTACGGGCCTGGTCGCCGGTGACACCGTCACCTACACCTTCACCGGCACCAACACCGGCGACGTCACCCTCCACAACGTCGACATCACCGACCCCATGCCCGGCCTCTCGAGCCTTGCGTGTCTTCCGGCCGCCCCGGCCACCCTCGCCCCCGGCGCCACCATCGGCTGCACCGCCACCTACACCGTCACCCAAACCGACGTCGACACCGGATCGATCCTCAACACCGCCACCATCGACGGCCTCGACCCGATCGAACGCGCCTGTGACCAAGACCGCCAGCGCCACCGTCACCGCCAGCACCGTCGCCACGCTCGGGCTAGTGAAGACGCGCGTCGCCGAACACCAACGTCGTGGCCGGCACCACCGTGACCTACACCTTCACCGGCCAGAACACGGGCGACGTCACCCTCCACAACGTCGACGTCACCGACCCGATGCCCGGTCTGTCCGCGATCACGTGCACCCCGGCCGCACCCGCGACCCTCGCCCCCGGCGCCGCGATCAGCTGCACCGCCACCTACACCGTCACCCAAACCGACGTCGACACCGGATCGATCAACAACACCGCCACCATCAACAGCCTCGACCCCACCAACAACCCCATCACCAAGACCGCCAGCGCCACCGTCACCGCGAGCACCGTCGCCACCCTCGGACTGGTGAAGAGCGCGTCACCCAACACGGGCGTCATCGCCGGTGACGTCGTCACCTACACCTTCACCGGCCAGAACACGGGCGACGTCACCCTCCACAACGTGAGCGTCTCCGACCCCATGCCCGGCCTCTCCACCATCACCTGCACCCCCGCCGCCCCGGCGACCCTCGCCCCCGGCGCCGGGATCAGCTGCACCGCCACCTACACCGTCACCCAAGCCGACGTCGACTGGGGGGTCATCAATAACACCGCCACCATCAACGGCCTCGACCCCATCAACAACCCCGTCACCAAGACCGCGAGCGCCACCGTCACCGCCGACGGCACCGCCACGGTGAGCTTCTCCAAGGTCGCGTCGCCCAGCACCGACGTGGTCGGCGGCGACCTCGTGAGCTACACCTTCACCGGCACCAACACCGGCGTCGTGACGCTGCACAACGTAGGAGTGACCGACCCGATGGTCGGGTTGTCGGCGATCGCCTGTACCCCTGCCGCGCCGGCCACCCTCGCCCCCGGCGCCACCATCAACTGCACCGCCACCTACACCGTCACCCAAGCCGACGTCGACGCCGGCAGCTTCACCAACACCGCCACCATCAACGCACTCGACCCCGCCGACAACCTGGTGGCCAACACCGACCAGGCCACCGTCACGGCCAGCACCCAAGCCAGCGTGCGGCTGACCAAGACCGCATCGCCCAGCACGGGGGTCGTCACCGGCGACGTGATCACCTACACGTTCACCGGCGACAACAACGGGGCCCTGTCGCTGCACAACGTCGGTATCACCGACCCGATGGCCGGGCTGTCCGCGATCACCTGCACCCCCGCCGCGCCGGCCACCCTCGCTCCCGGCGCCGGGATCAGCTGCACCGCCACTACACCGTCACCCAGTCCGACGTCGACGCCGGCAGCTATCACCAACACCGCCACCATCGACGGCCTCGACCCGGCAAACGCGCCCGTGACCGACACCGCGTCGGCGACCGTGACCGCGAACACCACCACGGGTCTGAGTCTGACCAAGGCCGCGACACCGAACACCGACGTGGTCGCGGGCACCGTCGTGACCTACACCCTTCACGGCACGAACTCCGGAGTCCGCACGGTCCACGACGTCGCAGTGTCGGACCCGATGAGCGGGCTCTCCGCCCTGGCCTGTTCGCCGGCGACTCCCGCGAGCCTCGCCCCGGGCGAGTCGATCGACTGCACGGCCACCTACACCGTGACTGCGGCCGACGTGACCGCCGGTTCCATTCACAACACCGCAACCATCGACGGCCTCGACCCGGCCGACGCACCGGTGACCAACACTGCCGCCACGACCGTCACCACCACGAACGACGCGACTCTCACCCTCAAGAAGAGTCTGTCGAATGTGGTGGATGCAACGGCCACCTGGGACATCACCGTGGCCAACACGGGTGGGAGCGCGTTCGTAGGGCCGATCACCGTCACCGACGACCTGCCCAACAGCTTGACGTTCAAGTCGGCGACGGGCACCGGTTGGGCCTGCACCGGAACGACGAAGATCACGTGTGTCCACGCCGGCGACCTCGCGGCCGGCGGGTCCACCTCGATCACCGTCGTGACCACCATCGTGGACACGGGTGAAATCACGAACACCGCATCTCTCGATGTGCTGGGAGAGTCGATCACCTCGAAGGCGAACTACACCCCGCCGGGTGGCTTTGCCTTCACCGGTACCGAAGCCGCCAGCCTCGGGTTCATCGGGTTGCTCGGCATCATCGGCGGCTGGTTCATGGTCATCACCGCCCGCAAGCGCGACGACGACGAGGCGACAGCGGTCGACTGATCACTCCACCAGGCGCGCCATGTGCACGCCCGCGGCGACGCCGATACCCTCGCCACGCATGAGTCAACGCTTCGACGGGGTGGTCGGTGACACGTGGCGGGAATCGGAGCCGTGGTGGCCGCCCGACCCCACACCACCCCCGAACGCGCCCAACGTGGTGCTCGTCGTGCTCGACGACGTCGGGTACGCGCAGCTCGGGTTGCTACGGCTCGGACATCGCCACGCCGGTCATCGACGGACTCGCCGAACGCGGGGTTCGGCTCGCGAACTTCCACACCACCGCGCTGTGCTCGCCGACCCGCGCCTGCCTGCTCACCGGCCGCAACCATCACTCCAACGGCATGGCCCGCGTCGCCGACCTCGCCATCGGATTCCCCGGCTACAACGGGATCATCCCGAAGGAGAACGGCTTCCTCTCCGAGATCCTCGGCGAGCACGGGTACATGCCGATGGCGGTCGGCAAGTGGCACCTCACCCCCGAGGACGAGACCCACTTCGCCGCGCCGCGTGATTCCTGGCCGCTGCGGCCGGGGCTTCCGGCATTGGTACGGCTTCCACGGCGGCGAGACCCACCAGTTCGTCCCCAACCTGTTCCGCGACAACACCGCAACCCTTCCGCCGCGCGGCGAAGCGGAGGGCTACCACCTCAGCGAGGACCTGGCCGACGAGGCCATCGCGATGCTCGGCGAGTTGCGCAGCGTCGAACCGGAGATGCCGTTCTTCCTCCACTTCGCGACCGGCGCGTGCCACTCGCCGCATCACGCGCCCGACGAGTGGCTCGAGCAGTACCGGGGGCAGTTCGACGACGGTTGGGACGCGCTGGCGCGACGGAAACCTTCGCCCGCCAACAGGCGATGGGGCTCCTTCCCGAAGGCACCGCCCTCTCGGACCGACCCCACTGGGTGCCGGCGTGGGACGACCTCGACCCCGAGGACCAAGCGGTCGCGGCGCGGTTCATGGAGTGCTTCGCCGCGTTCCTCTCGCACGCCGACGCCCAGATCGGTCGGGTCCTCGACTTCATCGACGAGTTCGGCGAGCGCGACAACACCATCGTGGTCGTCGTGTCCGACAACGGCGCCTCGTCCGAAGGCGGTGCGCTCGGCTCGATCAACGACGCGCGCATCTGGAACGGCGTGCCCGCGGGGCGCAAGGAGCTGCGCGCCCGCATCGACGAGATCGGCACCGCGGGCGACCCACAACAACTACCCGTGGGGCTGGACGATGGCCGGCAACACGCCGTTCCGGCGCTGGAAGCGCGAGGTCCACGAAGGCGGCGTCGCCGATCCGTGCATCGTGCACTGGCCCGCCGGGCATCGCGCGCCCGGGACGAGATCCGGCCCCAGTTCGCGCACGCGATCGACGTCTTGCCCACGCTGCTCGAGCTGATCGGGATCGACGCGCCCGCCGAGATCGCCGGGATTTCCCAGACTCCGATCGAGGGCACGAGCTTCGCCTACCTCCTCGAGGACGCGGATGCGCCCGAGCGGCACACGACCCAGTACTTCGAGATGCTCGGATCGCGCGCGATCTACCACGACGGGTGGAAGGCGGTGACGTTCAAGCCGCTCGGGCACATGTACGACGACGGCCTCGATCCCGACGCGCCGTTCGACGACGACGTGTGGGAGCTCTTCGACGTCCGCACCGATCCCAGCGAGACGTCACGACCTCGCCGCCGAGGAGCCCGAACGGCTCGCGGCGATGATCGACCTCTGGTGGGAGGAAGCCCGGAAGTATCAGGTGCTCCCACTCGACAACCGACCCGTCGCCGCGCTGCTCGCGCCGCGTCGACCGTTCCACGAACGCGACCACGCCGTCTTCTGGCCGACCGACCAACCGGTCCCCGAGGAGAACGCCGATCAACGTGCGCGGTCGATCCCACGAACTGCGCGCGACCGTCGACATTCCCGTCGGCGACGCGCCGCAGGGCGTGCTGCTGGCCATGGGCACCGTGCTCGGCGGGTGGTCGTTCCACGTCCTCGACGGGTGTCTGCGCTACGTCTCGAACTACGTCGGCCGCGATCGGTACGCCGTCGAGGCCGACACGCTGATCGGGCCCGGAGCTCACGAGTTGGTCATGCGCTTCGACGCGCGGCCCGACTTCTCGGGCACCGTGCACCTGCTCGTCGACGACGTCGAGGTCGGCACGGGCGAGATCCCCCGCACCACGCCCGTCCGCCATTCGATCAGCGGCGCGGGGATGACGTGCGGCTGGGAGCAGGGTCCCCCGGTCGGGCCGGGCTACGCCGCGCCGTTCCGGTTCACCGGCACCCTCCATCGGGTCACCGTCGATGTCCACGACCCCGCGCGCTCACGTGACCCGGCCACCGAGTTCGACACCATCATGAGCGAGCAATAGCGAATCTGGCTCGGAGGTCGGGTGGGAGGTAATCAACCTTTGCGGGATTTGCCACCGTATGGGTGGTGAAACCCGCGATGGTCAAGTGGCATCGATCGAGTCAGCGATCGCGCAACGCCGCCGCCAGTTCGCCGAAGCGGGTGAACGTGTCCCGATCCGATCGGTACGTGAGCCCCGCGTGGTAGAGGACCGGCTGCACGTCGGTGCCCCGCAGCGCACCCATCCGGTCCTCGATACGGTCGGGCATCTCGGCCCAGGTTCCCTCCACGAGAAAGTGGTCCAGGATCTCGTCGTCGATCACCGAGTTCATCCCCGCCATATCCCCGGCCTTCTGCGCGGCGCGCAAGGCTTCGGTGGTCCCGGGCCTACCAATCTGTTCGAACACGAACGCGTAGTTCGGCGTCGAGCCGTAGAAGCCGACCATCGTCCGGGTGGTTTCCCGCCACTGCGCCCGCTCCGCCGCGGTGTCCCCGGCCGCGGTGAAGACCGGGACGAACACGGTGAAGTCGTCGAGGGCATCCGTCCCGCGGCCCGCACGCAGGTTCGGCAGCAGCGTCTCCTGGTGGTAAGTCGGCGAGTTCAACGGGTGGACGTGCACGCCGTCGGCGACGGCCGCGGTCATGCGCAGCATCCACGGGTTGACCGCGGCGAGATCGACTGGCGGGTCGGGCACGTCGATCGGGCCGGGCGACCACATCGCCGGGAGCAACGACAAGTCGTAGAACTCGCCGTGATAGTCGAGCTTCTCGCCGCGGAAACCGGCGAAGCACGCCTTGACCGCCTCGACGTACTCCCGCAGTCTCGGCCCGGGATGTTCGAACGTCGACGAGTACCGCCGTTCGATGTGGGCACGCACCTGGGTGCCGAGCCCGAGCCGGAACCGCCCGCCCGAGGCCTGGGCCAACTCCCACGCAGTCGAGGCCGTCACCATGGGACTCCGTGGGAACGCCACCGCGACCCCGGTGGCCAGATCCAGGTCCAGGTCCGCAAGTGCAGCCGCCGCGACCGACAGGTAGGCAGTCCGGCCCGATTCGGTGATCACCAGACCGGCGAAGCCGGCTTCGGCCGCCGCGGCCGCCATCGTCCCGAAGTCGCGCAGCTTCGTGCCACCCGTCATGACGTGAACCTTCATGATCCCCCTTCAACCCAAGCCGACTGCACCAACCCGATCGCCCGCCGCATCCAAGCCGTCCCGGCGAACTTGCGTCAATAACCCCCGCGAAAAGAGGGGTTATTGACGCAAGTTCGCCGACTTTCAAGATCTGACCCGAAAACTGCCGATAACCGTCCAAACGCCATTCGAGGGGATCACCACATGAGTTTCTGGACGACCGGTGCAGCAAGGGTCAAAGTGGCGGGGGCCGTCGTCGCCGCGATCTCCTTGGGTGGATTCGCAGTGGCCGCGGCCAGCGTGGCCAAGGAGCCCGAGCCCACCGTGGGCGCGTCCGAGGTCACGAGCACGACCGACACGTCGGCAACCACCACACCGACCGATCCCCCCGTGACCGAGCCGACCACCGTTCCCACCGACCCCCCGGTCACCGACACTACGACGCCTGATGATGCTCCGGCGCCGGAGGCCACGTGCACCAATCACGGTGCCAACGTCTCACGGGTCGCGCACGAAACCGAATCCGGCCCAGGCCACGGCGCGGCAGTGTCCGAGGCGGCCCATAACCACGACGGCGAGTGCGAGCACCACGACGAAGCCGAGGACGAAGCCGAGGCGGACGATGACGATGACGAGTCCGAGCACTCCGTGCCGGCAGTGACCCAGCCATCGAATGACGACGGTGACGACGACCACGGCGGTGGAAACAGCGGCGGCCACGGCAGCGGCCACGGTGGCGACGACGACTGACCGTCGCCGTGATCCGCGGTTGCGATCAGCCGTCGTAGAAATACGGGGCGTGCAGCCCGACCACGGTCCGCTCGCGGTCGGTCTGGGCGCGAGCGATCGCCTCCGGGCTCAAGTGGTTCACGACATCCGTGGTGCGGATCCGGGGCGCGATATCACGCCGGCCGTAGTGCACTTGGAGGAAGTATCGGCCTGACCCACCATCGCTCGGCAGCCCGCGGTGCCAGCAGTCCGACACGAAGAGCGCCACATCACCCGCGCGAGCGGTGAGGACGACGGGCGGCCGACCGTCGTAGGTCAGATCAGGATCGTTCAGCCGGTCGAAGGGCGCCAAGCGTCCCGATCGATGACTCCCCGGGACCACCGCAGTCGGCCCGTCTTCGCGGCGACAGTCCTGAAGGTACAAATGCGCGCCGATCGCGAACACCGGATACGGGATCCGCTCGTCCCACTCGACCCCTTCGGGGCGCGGCACGTGCGGGCCGGCGTCGCAGTGCCACGGACCCCCGCCGAACTCGGGCGGGTTCCTCCACGCGGTGTTGGCAATCACATGGCAGTCATCACCGAGCAACGGTTCGATGACTTCCAGGATCCGCGGATGACCGACCGCGGCCTGACACGCAGCGCTGCGGTTCAACATCTCGTACCGGAACTCGGCGGAGTCAGTCCGGCTGCGCTCCGGTTGCGTCGATGCGAAGACCGCGTCGATCTCCTCCCGCAGCTGCGCAATCTCGGATGCGGAGAGCACACCGCGCAGCACGGTGCACCCGTCGCGTTCGAGTTCGACACTCGCGACCGGCGGCTCCTCGGCGAACACCGCGAGGTTCTTCCCGACGCGCCGAATCATGGTCTCAATCCTCGAGGTCGTAGTCCTGGCCGAGGTGGGTGATCGGTGTCTCGCCCATCATCCAGCGCAGCGTGTTCTTCAACTTGGTGAGCTGGATGAACAGATCGTGCTCGGGGTAGAGACCCGGTGGTACCTGCGGCGACTTGTAATAGAAGCTCAGCCACTCCTGGATCCCGCCCATCCCGGCCCGCTGCGCGAGGTCCATGAAGAGCACCAGGTCGAGTGCGAGCGGCGCGGCGAGGATCGAGTCGCGACACAGGAAGTCGACCTTCATCTGCATCGGGTAGCCCATCCACCCGAAGAGATCGATGTTGTCCCACCCCTCCTTGTTGTCGCCGCGCGGTGGGTAGTAGTTGATGCGAACCTTGTGGTACACGTTGCCGTAGAGCTCCGGATACCGCTCGGGTTCGAGGACATCTTCGAGTACGCCGAGCTTCGAGACTTCCTTCGTCTTGAAGTTCTCCGGGTCGTCGAGGACTTCACCGTCGCGGTTGCCGAGGATGTTCGTGGAGTACCACCCCGCAAGGCCGAGCATGCGGGCCTTGAGCATCGGCGCGAGCACCGTCTTCAGCAGCGTCTGACCGGTCTTGAAGTCCTTGCCCGAAATCGGAACGGCGTGCTGCTCCGCGTAGCGGCGAAGCACCGGCGTGTCGACGGCGAGGTTCGGCGCGCCGTTCGCGAACGGCACGCCTTCCTGCAACGCGGCGTAGGCATACAGCATCGACGGCGCGATCGACGGGTCTTCCGCGTCGATCGCCGCCTCGAAGGACTCGATGTCCTGGTGTGCGGGGCCGGCCTCGATGTAGATCTCGGTCGATCCGCACCAGATCATGACGACCCGGTCGCACAGGTTCTCGTCCTTGAACCGGTTGATGTCGGCCCGGATCTGGTCGAGCATCGCTCGCTTCGACGTGGAGGGCATGACGTTGGTGCCGTCGAGGCGCTTCACGTAGGTGGCATCGAACGCGGCCGGCATCGGCCGAATCGCCCGCAGCACATCGCCGATTCCTTCGAGGTGGCGACCCTGGTCGAGGACGCCGGCACGACTCGCGGCGGTGAAGGCGTCGTCCGGGAACGGGTCCCACGCACCCCAGACGATCTGATCGAGGCTCGCAAGCGGGACGAAATCCTGAATCCGCGGCACGTTGTCGTCGGTGCGTTTCCCGAGCCGGATCGTGCCCAGTTGGGTAAGCGAACCCACCGGGACCTCGTCACCCCGCTTGGCCAGTTCGACGCCGGCGATCAGGGTGGTCGTCACCGCGCCGAGGCCGACGCAGAGCACGCCGAGCTTGCCGTCGGCGGAGGCAACCGTGGGGGACGGAGGCGAAGTTGTCATGGCCTGACCCTACGCGACGCCCCGCACCTAGGCTCGGCCCATGACCGTCGGCGAGCTTCCTCTCATCCCCGTGCGGGCCGCGCCCCCGGGACACTCCTACGAGCGCGTCACCGTCGATCCGCACACCGGCGTGGGCGGTGCCGTGATCTCGGGCGTGAACCTGGCCGCACCCATCGACGACCAGACCGTCGCCGAGATCCGCCGCGCCCTGCTCGACCACACGGTCGTGTTCTTCCGCGACCAGACGTTGAACTCCGACGAGCAGGTCGCTCTCAGCCATCGATTCGGGCCGTACAGCCAGGTGCCCTTCGTCGAACCGATCGCCGACCACCCCGAGGTCATCGCAGTCGTGCGCGAGGCCACCGAAACCCAGTCGTTCTCCTTCGGCGGCATCTGGCACTCCGACTTCTCGTTTCTGCCCGCGCCGCCGGCATTCTCGATGCTGCACGCACTCGAGATCCCTCCCTATGGCGGCGACACGCTGTGGGCGAATCAATACCTGGCCTTCGAGACACTGTCGCGCGGCCTGCAGGCGACCCTGCGCTCCATCGACGGCCTCCACAGCGCGCGCGACGCCTACTCCCCGAAGATGCAAGCGGTGCACGACATGTTCGCAGGGATGAGCGTGACGACGAGCGAGGATGCCAACCGGGTGCAACCGCATCCCGCGGTGCGCGTCCATCCCGAGACGCGACGCGAGGCGCTGTATCTGAATCAGCAGTACACGATCGGCCTCGCCGAATGGTGGCCGACCGAACAGAAGGCACTCCTCGACTTCCTCTTCGCGCACAGCACTCAGGATTCCTTCACGTGTCGGTGGCAATGGGCCGTCGGCGACGTTGCGTTCTGGGACAACCGCTGCGCCCAGCACATGGTGATGGGCGACGTGCGCGGCCACCGCCGCTCCATGCACCGCACCACCGTCGCCGGCGACGTACCCGCGCGCTGACCTTCAACCAGGGAGATCCCATGACGACTGCACTCATCACCGGCGCATCGAACGGCATCGGTCTCGAAATCGCCCGCGTCCTCGCGCCGGCCCACGACCTCGTCCTCGTCGCCCGATCCGCGGCCAAGCTCGAAACGCTCGCCGAAGAACTCGGTGGTGCCAGGGTCATCGCAGCCGACCTCTCCGACCCGTCGGCAATCGCGAAGATCGCCGCTGAGGTGCCGAGCGTCGACGTTCTGGTGAACAACGCCGGGGTTGGCGACTTCGGACCGTTCGCCGCGGCCGACCCGGACAAGACCCTCGGCATGATCCAACTCAACGTCACGTCGCTCACCGCACTGACGCGCGCGTATCTCCCCGGGATGCTCGAACGCGGCACCGGGAAGATCATGAACGTCGCCTCGACCGCATCGTTCCAACCGGGTCCGCTGATGGCCGTCTACTACGCCACCAAGGCGTACGTGTTGTCGTTCAGTGAGGCGTTGAGCGAGGAGACACGGGGAAGCGGCGTCACCGTGACGGCCCTGTGTCCCGGGCCGACGACGTCGGGATTTCAGGCCGCGGCCGAGATGGAGTTGTCACCGCTCGTTGCCAACAGGAAGCTCCCGACCTCAGCGGAGGTCGCGGCCTTCGGCGTCAAGGCAATGAACAAAGGCGACGCGGTGGCGGTGCCCGGAGCGCTGAACAAGATCATGGCCGGCAGCGTGCGGTTTACCCCCCGCCCGGTGATGCGTCGCATCGTTCACAAACTCCAGGCCACCAAACCCGGCTAGGTCCACAAGCTGGTTCGGTCGCGCCGGGGAACGTCGAGACTGATACCGCGCAGCAACAACACCTCGGTGATGATGAAGGCAACGCCGGTCACCACGATCGACCCGAGCGCGACAACGTAGGCGACCCCCAACCGGACCCGCGAAAACCATCAGCCGTGTCGATCGTGGTCGAGATGAGGATCACCGAGAAGGCGAGCGTCATCACCGCGACCATGCCGATCACCAGACCCGGGAGCCCCTCGTGCACCCGCGGAGATCCGGTACCCCGGGTCGAGATCAGCACCGCGCACACGCCGAAGGTCCACATTCCCACCACCGCGAACGCGCTGACCGCATCGCTGGGCCGGTGCCAGCCGGCGGCGAGCGTCATGGCGGCCATCCCGCACGCGTACAGCGCGCCGATGGTGGCCGCCACCGGTCGCAGCCGGACGGGTGCGACCAGTACGAGCCCGGCCGCGAGCGACGCGGCGACGGTGCTGTGACCGCTCGGCAGGGTGTTGAAGTTGATCAGCCGTTCCCCGAGCGGAAGGAGCTGGGGTCGATCGATCAGGGCTTTGTAGACCTGCGTGGTGATGTTCGACCCGACGATGATCGTGCCGACACCGAGCGCGAGATATCGGCGTCCGCGAGCGGCGGCGATCGCCACGAGCGACACACCGAAGAACGTCAACGATCCCACCGAGATCGTGCGCAGCAATCGGTCCGAACGTGCGGCGGTCCGCGGGTGTTCGACGACTTGCCCGCGGAGCGCGGCGTCGTCGACGCGTTGACCGGAGCGAGTACCGACGAAGACGACGGTGAGCACCACCAAGGCGAGCGCGCACAGCGCCGCGGCGATCGTCAGCCGGCGCACCGCACGCGCGCGCTCGGGCGCGCGCGGCTGAAGAGCTGATTCCACGTCGCTCGTCACGATTGCCGACGAGTCTCCGCGTCGCGGTAGGCAACCTCGGCCATCCGTTGACCGGAGACCACTTCGCCACGGGGGGTGACCCCAAGCTCGGCTTCGAGCCGGCGGAGGGTATCCCGGAGCTGAGTACGCAACTCGGGTTCGATCGCATCCTCCAGCACGACGTACCCATCGCGCTCGATGGCCGCGACCGCAGTCGCCACCGCATACACCTCGGTCGACGTCATGAAATGGGCACCTCCCACCCAGCTGGAGCTGCGAGGATCAGCCCGTGAATCCACTCGACAACCCCGTGTGGCATGCATTGACCGGACCGCAGGTCAAGGTAGCCGAGGGCGACGCGAGGGCCGTGCGCTACCAGCCGGACTTCTCCGTGTTCGCGGGTCTGCCCGACGCCCCCGACGAAGCCTCGTGGGCGGCGCTGGCGCGCATGAGCGCCGGCCCCGCGCTCCTCCTCCCGCCGCTCGAACCCGGTCCCGGCTGGAGCGCGCTGGGATCCTTTGCGGTCCACCAGATGGTGTTCGATCGAGCGGTCCCGCCTCCCAAGCCCGGCGATGGCGATCGCGCGGTCGAACTCGGCCCGGACGACCTCGCGGAGCTCACGGCATTGGTGACCACCACCGCGCCCGGACCGTGGGCCGAACGAACCCACGAACTCGGCCGCTTCTTCGGCGTCCGCATCGACGGCGTACTCGTTGCCGCGGCCGGTCAACGCATGCGGCTCCCCGACGCCGTCGAGATCAGCGCGGTATGCACCGACGAGGCGCACCGCGGTCGCGGTCTGGGCGCGGTGGCGACCATGGCAGTGCTCGACGCGATCCTCGCCGATGGCGCATTGCCCTTCCTGCACGTCCGCGATGGGAACGCGTCGGCGATCGCCATGTACGAGCGGCTCGGTTTCTCCCTGCGCACGACCCTCCCGATCGGGATGTATCAACCCCCAACCAACGCCTGACCAAACATCTGTTCGATACACTGGCTGGCATGGCGAACCCGAGGTCAGGGCTCCAAACGACGTTGTTCGGAGTGATCGACCCGTCGTTGCGGGAGGCGCCCCCGTTCGAGCGAATCCAGCTCGACACGAGCGCCTGGGTCGACGTCAGCCGCGACTGGGTGCTCGGCGGCGATGTGCTCCTCGATCGACTGATCAGGGCGGTTCCGTGGCGTCAGGGCCGCCGTCGGATGTGGGACCAAATCCTCGACGACCCGCGGCTGTCGTACTGGGCGCGCATCAGCGACCCACCCGTCGATCACATGATCCCGCGGCTGCACCATGCGCTCGAGACCACGTACCGGCGCCGGTTCCGTCGGCCCGGGTTCAACTACTACCGCGACGGGCGCGACAGCGTCGCCTGGCATTCCGATCGCGAGCTCCGGGCCCTCGACGACACCATCGTCGCGATCGTGACGCTCGGGACCCGCAGGCCCTTCCTGATCCGCCCGATCGGCGGCGGCCCGAGCATCGACCTGCGGCCCGGTTCCGGCGATCTCATCGTCATGGGCGGGAGCGCGCAACAGGGCTGGGAACACGCGGTGCCCAAGACCGCCCGATCGGGACCGCGAATCTCGATCTCCTGGCGTTGGACGCTCGGTGTGCCCCACACCACCGATCTCCCCGATCCGTAGGGCCCGATCCGTGATGGCCCGATCCGTGATGGAATACAGGAATGGCTCAGAACGTGCTCGGCACCGAACTCGTCCCGTGCAGTTTCGATCCCCTCACCGGGTTCTATCGCGACGGCTGCTGTAACTCCGGCGGGGAAGACGTCGGGCTGCACGCCGTCTGCGTGGTGATGACGGGCGAGTTCCTCGAGTTCAGCCGCGGCGTCGGCAACGACCTCTCGACCCCGATGCCCGAGTACGGATTCCCCGGCCTCGTCCCCGGTGACCAGTGGTGTCTCTGTGCGGCCCGGTGGGTCGAGGCCTTCGAGGCCGGCCGCGCGCCGAAGGTCGTGCTGGAGGCAACGCACGCGCTCGTCCTCGAATGGGCGACCATCGACGATCTCCGCCACCACGCCGCCTGACCGAGTCGGTCGGGCGCGAGCAGGGCGGGCGTCGCGTTTGTGCCGAACGCACCCTTGAGGTCTAGAGTCCCGCCCGAGTTCGGTACGGGAGAAGCCGGTGTGATTCCGGCGCTGACCCGCAACTGTGATGGAGCGAACTGCTCCTGAGCCAGATCCCCGCCGCCCTCCGTCGGTCCGATCGGTCCGACGCTCGTATCCGTCGCCGCACCGAGCGGCACGACATGAGGCCCTCGTGGAAAGGGGCCTCCGGAGGTTCTTCCATGCAATCCCTACGTCGTGTGCTCGTGGGCACGCTGTTCACCGCCGTCGCCATTTCCGGGTGCAAATTCACCGGGTTCGGCGTGGCGGAGAACTCGCCAGTGCTCACCAAGGCCACCACCTGGCTGGCGTCCCAACAACAGACCGACGGTTCCTTCGAGGTCTCCGGATTCGCGGGCTTCGAAACCCCCGACGCCGTCGTCGCCATCGCCGAACCCGCCCAGACCAAACTCGGCTGGGACACCACGGTGGCCCGCAACGCGGTCCTGGCGGTGAAGAAGAACAACAAGTCCGCACTCGACGCGCTCGACAATTTCGCCGACGGGACGCTGAGCGCGGGTCAGGCGGCGAAGCTGATCGTGCTCGTGGCCAAGCCCCTCGGTCTGAGCCCGACCGCGTTCGACCCGCAGTCCGACGGTGCCCGCAACCTCGTCGCGGTGGTCGATTCCGGCGCGGCACCCGACGGTTCCTACGGAGCGTTCAACGCCACGCTCTACGCCGCGTTGGCCAAGCAGCAGACCACGGGCGACGTGCCCGCACCGACGCTCGCCGTGATCCGTGCCGCCCAGCAGGCCAACGGCGGCTGGAACTTCGCGGGCGACAACACGGGAACCGACCTCGACGTCGATTCGACCGCCCTGGCGGTCCAAGCGTTGGTGGCCGGCACGGCGACCTCGACCGACGCGAACCTCGTGAAGGCCCTCCAGTTCCTCGCCGACAACCAGAAGGCGAACGGTTCATGGCAAGCGTTCGGCGCCGACGACCCCAACTCCACGGCGACGGCAGTGGTCGCCATCACCGCAACGGGTTTCGACGTCACCACGTCCTGCTGGCGCGACACGGCGCGGCCGGCGAAGACGGGAACGGCCTACGGCAGCCCGGTGAACTGGCTGCGCAGTCAACAGGCCGCCGACGGACACATCGCGAGTGCGAACGATGCGTTCCCGCCGGTGAACACGTTCGCGACGACCCAGTCGGTGCAGGCGCTCGCTCGGGGATGGCTCCCGGTAGCGTGGCTCGCACCACGGAGCTGCTGAGCGTGAACTGAACTTCGGGAGGACCTGCGATGACGGCGATCGACTTCTACAGTCCGGACTCCTACGTCGCGGGTCCTCCCCACGAACTCTTTGCCCGGCTCCGCCGTGAACAGCCCGTCGTGTGGCAGGACATGCCCGACGGCACCGGCTATTGGGCCGTGCTGCGCCACGCCGACCTCGTCACGGTGGCTCGCGAGCCACTCCTCTACTCGGCGGCGACGGGCGGGGTCGTGCTCGAGGATCTCTCGCCCGAGAATCTGGCGATGATGCAGGACATGCTCTTGGCGATGGACCCGCCGCGCCACCTCGGGTACCGACGAAGTGCGTCTCCCCATTTCGCGCCGAAGGTCATGGGCCAACTCGAGGGCCGCATCCGCCAGATTTGCCAGACCATCATGAGCGACTCCGCCGACCGCGACCTCGACTTCGTCCACGACGTCTGCGCCCGGCTTCCGTCCCAGGTCGTCGGCGAACTCATGGGCATCCCCGAGGCCGATTGGCCCAAGATCCATCACTGGTCGGAGATGAACTCCGGCAGCCAGGACCCCGACATCATGGCGGCCGACCCCGACGCCGCCGAAGCGGCGATGAGCGCGACGGTCGAGATGGCGATGTATGCGATCGGTCTCGCCGGCCAGCGGCGGGCGGAGCCCGCTGATGACCTCACGACCGTGATGCTCGCCGTCGAGGTCGACGGTGAAGCGATGACCGACATCCAGTTCGGAAGCTTCTTCGTCCAACTCGTCACCGCGGGGAACGACACCACCCGCACGATGCTGTCGTCAGGCCTGCTGGCCCTGCTCGATCACCCGGACCAACTCGCGGAGTTGCGGGCCGACCGGTCGCTCATCCCGTCGGCAGTCGAGGAGATCCTGCGCTATGCCAATCCCCTCCACTACTTCCGACGGACCGCGACGGCCGACACCACCCTCGGCGGCTCGGAGATCAAGGCGGGAGACAAGGTCGCGATGATGTACACCTCGGCCAACCGCGACGAGACAGTGTTCGTGCGGCCGAACGAGTTCGACATCCATCGCGACCCGAATCCCCACCTGTCCTTCGGCACCGGCGAGCACTTCTGCCTCGGGATCCATCTCGCCCGACTCGAAGGTCGCGTGTTCTTCGAGGAACTGCTCGACCACTTCCCGACCATCACGCAGACCGGTCCGGCCCGCCGGCAGCGTTCGAATCTGAACAACGCGTTGAAGGAGCTTCCCGTCCGGCTTTCGAGCGAGCGTTAGACCTGCGCCACGATCAGCCCCACCAGGCCCGCGGTCACAACCACGGCCGACACGAGCCTTCGCCCACCGAGTCGTTCGTGGAGTAGCAACCAACCGAGCCCGGCACCGAGCACGACCGAGGACTCGCGTAGGGTCGCGACGTAGGCGACCGATGCGAACCGCACCGCAACGAGCACCAACGAGTACGCCGTCGCGAGAAAAATGCCCGACACGAGGTGGCGGGGCCAGCCGCGGCGTATCGACGCGACGAACGCCGGCCCCCGACCTTGCTTGATGTTGACGACCGACAGCGCCAGCCCACTCATCCCGGTCAGGGCCACGCCGTAGGCAAACCCGTTGCTCGTGTGCCGGGCGCCGGCCGCGTCGATCACGGTGTAGGTGCCGATGAGCACCGCCGTGAGCAACGCGTACACCACCTCCACCCGCGGCGTCCCCGGCCGCACCAACGACGCCAACCCACCGGACACGACGACGAGCGCCAACCAGCCACCCACGCTCAAACCGTCGCCCAGCGCGACCACGCCCACGAGCGAGGCGACCAGCGCGCCTCCTCCCCGAGCGAGGGGATAGGCCAAGGAGAAATCGCCGTGGACATACGCCGCCACGAGCGCCCGTACGTAGAAGACGTGCACGACCGCCGAGACGCCCAGAAACGGCAACGCCGCGAAATCCGGGAGGCCGGTGAACACCAAGACCGGGGCCAGCGCCACCGCCCCGAAGACGTACTGACCCCACGCGGCCAGATCGCGATCGTCGGCGGTTTTGATGAGTAAGTTCCAGGCTGCATGCAACAAGGCGGCCGCCAAGGCCAGCACGGTTGCAGCGAGCATGGAGTTCGATCCTTCCGTTCCGGCGGCGGACGGGCAACGTCGATCCCACGCTCCCACCGAGCTACTTCGCCGCACCGTATCCGCCCGACGTGACGAGGAATCCAATGGCCGATCTTGATCCCGAGGCGATGACCACCCCGTGGCGACGAGACCCCGCGGACACCGAACCGGCGCTGGGCCGCTGGGCGGAGCACGTCTTCGGCGCCGGGACGCGGGTCGAGGACATCGGCGAGCCCGGCAACGGGATGTCGAGCGAGACGGTGCTCTTCACCGTCGTCCACCCGGATGGCACCTCGGAACGTCTGGTCGCGCGGCTCGCACCGCTCCCCGACGTGTATCCGGTGTTCGAAACCTACGACCTCGACCTCCAGAAGCGATGCATGGATCTCGTCCGCGAGCGCACGAGCGCGCCGGCACCGGTGTGTCGACATCTCGAGACCGATCCCGCCTGGTTGGGAACCCCGTTCCTCGTGATGGAACGGGTCGACGGCGAGGCCGCGCCGGACGTGCCCCCCTACGTCTTCGGCGGATGGGTGATGGACGCAACCCCGGAAGAGCGGGACACGCTCCTGCGGACGTCGGTCGAGGTGCTGGCCCAGGTCCACTCGATCACTCCCGCCAATGCCGACCTGAGTTTCATCACCGGCCCGGACGCGTCGGGGTCCGCGATGACCGCACAGCTCGAAGGTCAGCGCAGCTATTACGAGTGGGCCCGGGAGGGCGTGACCTACCCGCTGATCGAGCGGACCTTCGACTGGCTGACCGCCAACCGACCCGCCGAGCCCGAGGCGGTCCTGAACTGGGGCGACAGCCGGATCGGCAACATGCTCTACCGCGACTTCACACCGGTCGCCGTCTTGGATTGGGAGATGGCCACGGTCGGGCCCCGCGAGGTCGACATCGCCTGGATGGTGTTCCTCCACCGGTTCTTCCAGGACCTCGCCACCCGGTTCGAGTTCCCCGGTCTGCCCGATTTCATGACGCCGGAAGTGGTGGCCTCGGAATACGAACGGCTGACCGGCTACTCACCCCAGCCGCTGCACTGGTACGAGGTGTTCGGCGCACTGCGGTTCGCGATCGTGTCGGTCCGCACGAGCACCCGGGGAATGGCCTACGGCCAGATGGACAAGCCCGACGATCCGGACGACCTCATCATGTTCCGTACCCTGCTCGACGGCATGATCTCCTGACCGGTGACCGACATGGTTGTCGTCCCGACCATCGACGTTGCGCCACTTCTCGACGGCAGCGACATCGAATCAGTCGCCGCGACCATCGATCGGGCGTGTCGGGAGTTCGGCTTCTTCTCGATCGTCAACCACGGGATCGACCCGACCCGGATCGAAGCCGTCGCCACGCTCGCACGCGAGTTCTTCGCGTCGCCGGCGGCCGAAAAGCAGCGGGTCGAGATGAGCCGGGGCGGGGTGGCGTGGCGAGGCTGGTTCCCGCTCGACGGTGAACTCACCTCCGGCGTGGCCGACCACAAGGAGGGCTACTACTTCGGCCGTGAGCTGCCGCCGAATGACCCGAGGGTGGCGCACGGACTCCCGTTGCACGGCCCGAACCTCTGGCCCGACCACCCCGCAGCACTTCGCCCCGTCGTGTCCGCCTATCTGCAGTCGCTCGAATTGCTCGGCCATCATCTGACCCGAGCGATCTCCCACGCCCTCGGACTCGGCGCCGACACGCTCAACGACTGGTGGTTTCGCGACCCCGTGGTGTTGCTGCGCCTCTTTCAGTACCCGGCCACGCCCGGCGCCACCCGCGGCGTCGGCGAGCACACCGACTACGGATTCCTCACTCTCCTGTGGCAGGACGAGTCCGGCGGACTCCAAGTCCGCACGGACCGGGGCTGGATCGACCTCCCGCCCGATCGATCGGCACTGGTGTGCAATATCGGCGACATGCTCGACCGCCTGACCAGCGGTCGCTACCGATCCACTGCTCACCGGGTCGTGTCCCCGACCGGTCGAGCCCGCATCGCGATCCCGTTCTTCTTCGATCCCGACTGGGACGCACGCGTCGACGCGCTCCCGCTTCCGGGCGAGACACCCCCCGACGATGCCGCCCGCCGATGGGACGGCACCAGCGTGCACGCGTTCGCCGGAACGTACGGCGAGTACCTCATGACCAAGGTCGCCAAGGTCTTCCCCGAACTCAGCGCGGCCGTGTTGCCTTCAGAATCCGCAGACCATTCGTCGCCCTCCTAGTCGCCGGCGAGCTCGGTCAGGCTCGCGAACACCGCCCGGCGCAGATCCGAAGGGGGTCGAGCCGACGACGACACCGAGACCACCGGCTCGGGATCGGGACGAACCCCGCCCGGTCGCGGCTGGTCCGTCGCTGTCGATCGCGCGAACTCGGCCGCGGTCGCGGCCGCGAGTTGTTCGGCGAGGGCGGCCCGATCCCGGTCGGCCGCAGCCAGCGCGCGGCGCAGGTCCTCCTCGCGTTCGCGCCGTCGGCTGAGTTCGATGTCGACGACGTCGACCTGTTGGCGAGCCGACTCCAACTCGGCCGTCATTCGCTCCATCTCCGACGCGTGTCGCGTGCGCTGCTCCCCGACCGCTTCCTCGGCAAAGACTTGGGCGGCGGCCGCCGCCTCGGCTTTCGCTCGCAACCCGGCGATGGCCTTCTCGGCGAGTTGGCGGTCGGCAGATCGGGTGGCCTCCAGCTCCTCCGCCCGAACCCGAGTGGCGCCAAGTTCGCCATCGATGACCTCACAGCGATCGGCCAACGCCGAACGGGCCGCGATCAGTTCATCCCGCTCGGCCCGCAGGCCCGTCAGCTCGGTCGTCAGGTCGTCGAGCCGTTGCACGACATCACCATGATCTGCGCCGACCACGCTCAGCTCACCTTCGAGCTGTTCCCGACGGGCCTCGGCGTCGGCAATGTCGCCGGCCCGCTGGCCCAATTCGAGGGTGAGTGAGTCCGCCTGCGCCACGGCCACATCCCGCTCCGCCCGCGCGGTGGCCAGCGCCTCCTCCGTCAGCGCGTGCGCGGCCAACGCGGCTTCGAGCTGCTCGGTCAACCCCGACAACTCGTCGAGCTGCGCGGCGGCGGCCGAGGACTCCGCGACGGCTGCCGTCAGCGCCGCATCGAGTTCCTCCAGCCGACCGTCACGCGCATCCAACTCGCCGGCCAGGGCCGCGAGTTGTGACTCCAGTTCGATGCGCGTCTCGTCCGATTCGGTCGTCGCGGCCATCAGATCGGCGCGTTCGCGCTCCACGACCGCACGGGCATCCACGCTCGCTTGGAGTTGCGCCTGCAGGTCCGCGATGCGGGCATCGCGGTTGGCCAGATCGCCACCGAGTTCGGCGTTCCGCCCGACCAGCTCGCCGAGTTCGGCGGTCGTCGACGCCAGCGTGGCATCAAGCTGGTGAATGCGTTCGTCACGGGTGGTGATCTCAGCCGCGAGGTGCTCCGCGCGGGCCGATGCCGAGGTCAGCTCAGCCGCGGTCGCCGCGTGGGTCGCTTCGAGGTCGATCGCATGCGCGCCGTGATCGCTGATTGCGGCGTCGAGTTGGTGTTCCAGCTCGGCGACTCTCGCCTCGTGGCGTTCGACGGTGGACCGCAGCTCGGCGATGTACTCGTCCAGTTCGGTCCGCGCGCCGTCGACTGAACTGAGTTCGCCTTCGGTCGCCCGCAACCGCGATTCGGCTTCGTTGTGGGCCGCGGTGGCGAGGGCCAAATCCGCCTCGATGCGCGCCATCTGCTCGGCGAGTTCGGACATCCTCGCTTCGGATCGCTCCGACTCGGCTCGGGCCTCGGCCAACTCGACCCTCAGGGACCCGATCGTCGCCTCGGATTCGTTCGCGTGGCCACTCGTCGACGCCAGCGCGGCCGTGAGTTCTGCAACCCGTTGTTCCGCCGCCACCGCCCGACTGCGGGCCTCGACGACTTCGCGTTCGATCTCACGGGCGTGGGCATTCACCGCTTCGAGTTCCTCACTCGCGGAACCGCTTGCACCCTGGGCCGCTTCGAGCCCGACCAGGCGCGCGTGGAGGCCCGACAGTTCTTCTCGGGCCAGATCGAGATCACCCCGCGTGGCTTCGAGCGTCTCCGAGGTGCTCGTCCGCTGGTTCTTGACCGACGCGATCTCATCCCGGAGCTCGTTGGTGCGCGCCTCGGCCGACTTCGCCCGCGCGATCGCCACTGCGAGTTCATCCCTGAGTGCCCGAACATGCTGCTCTTCGACCCCGTCCCCGCCGACCGGACGCGGCCCACCCGCGCTGGTGGCCCGATGCAAGACCTCGGTGACCCGTTCCAGGCGCCGCTCGGCATGCATGCGAGCGTCGCTGACGCGTTGGAGCTCGAGGCGGGCCGCGTCTCGCTCGCGCAGCGCTTCGAGTAGCCGTTGGCGATGAGACTCGCCGGTTTGTTCGCGTTGGGCGAGCTGGGTCTGCAACGTGCGGAATTCCGGTGTCGAGGTTGGTGAGGCCTTGGGCTCGCCCGCCGCAGTCGGTGGGTGGCCTCGCCGGGCCGACGGTGGACTCGACGGTGCGTCGCCACCGAGCACGTCCACCCCGAGACGACGCCGTTCTTCCTGGGTGGCCCGGAAGCGGGCCTGGGCCACCAGGCGCTCGTGTTCGGCCTGCGCCTCGAGCATCTCGTGCTTCATGTGCGCGACGAGGCGCTCGGCCTCCATGCGTCCGGCGGCGATCTCTTCCAGCGCGCTGCGCTGGGTGAGCGCGACCCGGCGCGCCTCCTCGGCGGCCTCGGCATTGGCCCGAGCAATGGCCTCGAGATCCGCGATGACCTTCTTGCCGCGGCCGCCGACCGGGACGGCGACGACCTCCCGCCGAAAGACCGGTGGCGCCGGTAGCTTCTGGGCCGTGCGAGTCGCGGCGATCTCATCGACCGTCTGCTTCGGGATACCTGGGGTCCGGGTCGGTGTGGTCAAGGCGCAACCCCCTTCAGACGGCGATTCGGGCACTCTTGTCCTTTCGGCGATTCAATACCCGAAACTTGACTGTTTCGACGTTTTCACGAAAGAAGATTGTTCATGAGCGAATCGCTCCGTCATCCGGACTGGGTCCGACGACTGAATCTGTTCGGCGAGACCGTGGCCGACGCTCGCTGCCCTCATACCGCTGGACGCCCAGGACATCATCGACGCGGCCCTGACCAGTACCGGGCGCCAGACGCTCGCGACCGACGAGTGGGACGGTTGGGAAACCGCGTTCCGGGCGTTCGTCGGGTCGGTTGACACCGAGAGCGGGTTGCACCTGCTCGGGCGAGTCCTGACTCGCGCCGAGGTCACCGCGATGGTCGAAACCTGGCTCCGCCTCCAGGCGCACTGGGACGCCACGCCCGGAGTCACCGCGGAAGCGATCGACACCCCGCTCTTCGTCGTCGGTCCACCCCGGACGGGCACCACGATCCTGCTGGAGTTGCTCGCACTCGACCCCGCCCTGCGCGCCCCGCTGGGCTGGGAGGCGGCCCAGCCGCTGCCTCGCCGGGCCGACGCCGCATCCGACCCGGCCGCGGATCGGGCCGAACGTCGCCGGCTCGCAGAGTGTGAGCAAGAACTCTGGGCCGACATTCACCCGGACTTCATGACCATGCACGAACTGGCCGTCGACCTGCCGTGCGAGTGCGTGCACTTCCTCGCCTATGACTTCGCGGGTCCGTACTGGTCCATGCACTACGACACGCCGAGCTTCATGGGCTGGCAGATGGAGCACCCGGAAGCGGTCGAGCGGGTGTACCGACTCCACCGCCGGATGCTGCAGACCTTCCAATACGCGGGCGACCCACGGGGCGCGACCCCGGATGGGACCGACCGCCGCTGGCTCCTCAAGTCGCCGGCCCACATCTCGTCGCTCCCACAACTCTTCGGCGAGTATCCCGACGCGCTCGTGATTCACACCCACCGCGACCCACGAAAGTTCATCGCGTCGCTCACCAGCTTGTTGAGCGTCGTGCGGTTCATGCGCAGCGACGCGGCCGATCCCGTGGCAACCGGACCCATGATGGAGCTGGCCTACGAATTGTTCCTCAACGGCGCGATCGACCAACGTGAGAGTGGCGCGATCCCGAACGATCGCATCGTCGACTCACACTTCGTCGACCTCATGGCCGACCCGGTGGCCCAACTCCACGGTGTATACGACCAGCTCGGATTCCCGTGGCCTGCCGGTCACGATGCCCGCATTCGGGAGTACCTCGCGGCCAAGCCCCAGGGGAAGCACGGCGCGCACACCTACACCTTCGAATCCGTGGGTCTCGACGAAGACCACGTGCGCGCGACCTTCGCCCGCTACGTCGCCCACTACGGCATCACCGAGGAATAGAACGCCAACCGGCGCGGGTATCGCACCCCCTGGGGTGCGATACCCGCGCCGGTTGCGCACCCTCTGGGGTGCGCTGCGCGCGTTGGTTCGCTGAGCGTGGTGTCCGATCAGGCGAGCGAATCGACGGGGACGACTTCGGCCCGAGGAGTCTCGATTGGTCCCTCGGGGAGCATGAACCGCCAAAAGACGAGACCGAACGGGCGGCCTTCGGTGTCGATCCAGTTGGGGACGCCGGGATCGCGATGCGCGATGACGGCCCGGAAGCTGCCATCCGCTTCGAAGTGGGTCTGGGCCCGATTCAGCGAGACCGACCGGTGCAGGTAGTCGTAGGTCTGGAGCGTGCGGTTCCACAGATTGACGTTGGCGCACCGACACTCCGGCCACCGCATGGTCATCACGAGCGCCTCGTCGGGACCGAGTACGTAGGGCGCCATGCTGTAGGCCGCATCCATCGCCGCCAGCGGGTGATCCTGGGGCGGCACAGGCGCCGGGAACGAGTTCAGTTCCTGTGACACGAACGAGGGCTGGATCCGATCCGCCGGCGGCCCCATGCCGATCGACCGAGACCGCACGTAGTTGGCGACTCGACGGAACCCCGCGGCGACCGACGCGTCACTCGGTCGCGGCGGCGCACTCGTTTCGCCCACGACCTCGATGGCGAGGGCAACGTCGGGGACCGGCGCGACGCCCGGCGACCAGAGCTGCTCCCAATAGTGCCGGGTCGTGATGCGTGTGGCGGCCGGCGTGAGTTCCATCCAGTTGCGGTCACGTCGAGGGCCGCCGAGGAAGATCTCGTAGGTCCCGTCGGCGGCAACGTCGAACTGGCTGTCGTTCAGCACGTCGGCGGTGCGCTCGGGGAAGGCGCCGTCGCCCCCGCCCTCTTCGATCGTGAACGAGGTGTAGATGGCACCGGCCACGTTCCCCGTGACCCGATACGCGTTCGCGTTGGCTGATCGCGGTGTCGTAGTAGATCGCGTCGGCGTTGTCACCCATCACCTTGCGCGTGGACGAGCCGATTTCGCGGAACACCGGCGCCGCCGGGTCGTCCTCGAAGTGTCCTACCAGGCCGGATTCCAGCAAGTGGGCGATCGCCCGCAGCGAACCGGCAGTGTCCTCCGGTCCGGCGATACCCCAGAGCTCACCGGCGAACTGGTCGGCCACGTCAGCCAACGCCGCGAGCAAGATCGTCGTACGCGGCACGACTCTCGATTGCGTCCGATGTCATGTGTCCCTCCAGATCCTTCACCGCATCGTCTATCACTACTGTGTCGGCCGTGACCACGATCGACACCGAAGCGCTGATCGAGACCGCAAGCCTCGAAACCGGCCTCGACGATTTTGGTGACCCGAGTTGGCGCGAGGCACTCGACATCCTGGTCGACTCGTTCGAACGCGAAGCCGATCTGAACGACATCGGTGCCGCGATGGTCCCTGGCGAGATCACCGGCTACCTCCGTGACCGACTCATGATCACGGCGGAACGTGCCCAGCACCCCGAGATCGGTGACGTCGACGTCGTGCCGCCGATCGTGATCGTGGGCCAGGGTCGAACCGGCACGACGATCCTGCACGACCTCCTGGCCCTCGACCCCGCCAGCCGTGTGCCGCTGACTTGGGAAGTCGACCGCCCCTGCCCGCCGCCCGAGCCGCAGACCTACGCCACCGATCCGCGCATCGCCGAAGTCGACGCCACGCTCGACATGGTCGACCTGGTCCTGCCGGAGTTCCGGGCGATGCATCCGATGGGCGCGCAGCTTCCCCAGGAATGCGTGCGCATCACCGGATCCGAGTTCCGCTCGATGATCTTCCCGACCACCTTCCGGGTCCCGACCTACGGCCACTGGCTGCTCCACGAGGCCGACATGGCCCCGCTCTACGACTGGCACCGGATCTTCCTTCAGCACCTCCAGTCCCACTACCCCACCGATCGATGGGTCCTGAAGTCGCCGGGCCACATCTGGTCGCTGCCGGCGTTGCTCGACGAATATCCGAACGCCCTCCTGGTCCAAACTCACCGCGACCCGCTCCGCATCCTGGCGTCGATCAGTTCACTCGTCGCGAAGCTGCGGGAACTCGCCACGGATCACACCACCATTCCCGAGGCCGCGACCGAGTTCGCCGAGTACATCATCGACGGGCTCGACCGGTCGGTCGACGCGCGCGAGCTGGGAATCGTCAGGTCCGATCGGGTCGTCGATCTCCAGTTCGCCGAGTTCATGACCGACCCGTTCGGCACGATCGGCGCGATCTACGACGCACTCGGCCTCGAACTCACCAATGCCACCGAGCAACGCATGCGCGAGTACCTCGCCGCCAACCCGAAGGGCGCGCACGGAGTGCACGCCTACACCTGGGAATCGACCGAACTCGACCAGGGCGAGATGCGCGAACGCGCTCGCCGCTATCAGGAGTACTTCGAAGTCCCCAACGAACCGCTGGACTAGACGCTGCGCCGATCAGCACCGTTTGGCAAGTGGTGGTCGCCTGCGGACCACCAGACGCCAAACACCGGCGGGAAACGGCGAGTCAGCGGGGGTCGGGGGTGGCGGCGAACAGGCTGGGGTCGATGGTGATGTAGATCGCCTTGCACGTGGCGACGACCTCGCCGTTGACCGTGGCCTCGCCACTGATGAACAGCTTGCGGCGCTCCTGACCGTCGAGCCGGGCCCGCATCTCGATGGGCGTCTCGATCGGCACCGGCCCGACGAACCGGACCGTCAGCTCACCCGTGAACGCGGGTTGACCGATACGGCCGATGATGAACCCGGTCACGTCGTCGAAGGTTGCCGCCACGATCCCGCCGTGCGTGCGCCCCGGCGGGCCCTCGAAACCTTTGCGGAAGAAGATGCGCGCGACGACCTCGTCGCCACCGGGCTCGACCTCGATGTCGACCGCGCTCGGATTCGCGAGCCCGGCCACCGCCCGGTCGTTGAACCCACCCGCGGCGACGCCCACCGGGAACGTGCCCCCGTGCCGTTCACGCGCCGCCTGCATCATCTCCAGCCGGTTCCGCCGAGGCGCGGCCTCGAGCACCTCGGCCAGCGCGTGGGCTCGTTCCTGGATCTCACCGTAGATTTCGTCATCGGCCGGATGCGCGCGCACGAACGCGTGCACCAAGTCCCGCAACGAGTTGCTGGCCGCAACGCGGGCACCCTCGAGGAGCTCGCCGTCGTCCTCCATACCCGTCACTGGCCGATCGTCAAGACGGTACGCAGACCCTCTCGCCGACGCATGAGATCCAATGCGGTCTCGGTCTCGCTCAGTGGCATCCGGTGCGTGATCATGCCCTCGAGATCCAATCGGCCGGCTCGCCACAACGCCAGCAGGCGCGGAATGTCGCGATGGGAGTGGACCGATCCGAGCAAACACCCGATCAGCTTCTTCTCGGTCGAAGTGAAGCCCACGACCATCGGGATCGTGATCCCCTGGTCCAACGGCGGGGCGCCGACGCACACGATCGTGCCGCCCGACCGCGTCGCCATGATCCCCTGTTCGATCAAGGCCGCCTGGCCTGCCGCCTCGAACGCGTAGTCCACGCCGATGCCACCGGTGAGTGCGAAGGCCATCGCAACGGCGTCGTGCTCACCCGGGTCGCACACGTCGGTAGCCCCGAAGCGGAGGGCGGCGTCCCGGCGTTCCGCGACCGGATCCACCACGATGATCCGCGACGCCGCCGCGAGCCTCGCACCCTGGGTGACCGCAATCCCAATGCCGCCGGCACCGAGGACCAGCACCGTCGCACCCTCTTCGACCTGGGCGGTGTTGAGCACCGCACCGACACCGGTCTGGACCGCACACCCGAGCACGCACGCCACCTCGAGGGGCACGTCGGGGTCGACCTTCACGACGCCGACCTCGGGCATCATCGCGAACTCGGCCCACGCGGCGGTGGCCAAACCGCGATAGACGATGTCGCCGTTGCGCGACAGCGGGCTCGTCCCGTCGGGCATGAGGTTCGAGAACAGCGACGCGCCGTAGACCACACACAGCGTCGGCTGATTCCGAGAACAGAAGTAACACTGACCACAGGAAGGCAACGGCGTCAGCACCACCTTGTCCCCCGGCGCCACCGAGGTCACGTCTTCGCCGACGGCTTCCACGGTTCCCGCCGCCTCATGACCCAGAACGACCGGCACCGGCGCGGGGAACGACCCGTCGATGATCGACAGGTCCGAGTGGCAGACGCCACACGCGGCGACCCGGACGAGCACCTCACCTCGTTTTGGCGGGCGAATGTCGATGTCGTCGATCACGACAGCAGTGTTCGGGGCCTCGAGAACAGCAGCGCGCACGGTCTTCCTCCCGGTTGGTTCGCGTGATCCGGAGCGTACGTGCTCGGAGCCCACCACACGGTCTACGGTCCCCGTATGACGACCTCCTCACCTCCTCGACGCGTCGCGCTGATCGCCGACGCCGGCTTCTTCGTCGGCCCCGCGCTCGCCCGCCTCCTCGCCCACCGAGGCCACGATCTCGCACTCGCACACCCCGAGCCGGGTTTGGTCGCCGAGCTCGAAGCCGCGGGCGCCACCGTCGAGGTCATCGACACGTCTCGGGATCTCGCCGATCCGGAGGTGGCGTCCGCCTTGGTCGCCGGCACCCTCGCCCGGTTCGGGCGGATCGATGCGGCGACCGCGTTCTCGGGCCAGATCGTGATCGGTCGCTTCACCGACTCGACCGTCGACGATCTTCACCGCGTCATGCGCGGTTGCATCGAGGCGCCGTATCAGTTCCTCCGCGCGGTCGTCCCGGCCATGGTCGAGGCCGGGTCAGGTCAGGTGTTGCTCCTCACCAGCGCGGCCGGCGCTCGCCCGACCCCGGGCGCACCGCTCTACTCCTCGGCCCGAGCCGCGGCCAACATGCTCGTGAAGAACGTGGCCGGAGAGGTGGCCCGCACCGGCGTCCAGGTCAACGCGCTCGGGACCAACTTCATGGACTTCCCGGAGTTCCGGCGCGCGAACGGTGCCGACGACCCCGAGGTGCGGAAGAAGATCGAGTCGCGAGTGCCGATGCGGCGCCTCGGCACGGTCGAAGAATGCGCGGCGATGTGCGCGGCGTTCCTCGATGGCACGAGCGGCTTCACCACCGGCCAGTTCCTCGGCTACTCCGGCGGCTGGGTGTAGCGGATCGCTGCCGCCGAAGGCGACGACCTGGCCCCTAGCTCTCGCCGAGTGAGAAGACCCCGTCGCAGTCGATGTCGGAGGGAAGCACGCGGCTGAACCGAGCAACGAGGGCCGCCGCATCGCGAGGGCCGGGGTTGGGGTCGTCGAGGTCGCAGAGTTTTCCGGTCGGTGCCACAGTCATGCCCCGAGCATCGTCGGCCGAGTGGACCAGCTTGAGATGAGATCGCCCGCGTGTAGAGCGTGGCTTCGTCAGTATCCCCATGGTGTGCTCCATCGTTGAGGCCTCCCAGGCCCGCACGAGGAGCTTCATCCGATCGACCGTTCGCTGCATCCCCAAGATGAGGGAAATCAGGCTGGACGCACCTCAGACTCGGTCCAACTCCAGCATGCGGATGGCGTTGCCGCGCAGGACCTTGTAGGCGACGTCGTCGTCGTACCCCGCGAGCATCTTCTGGATGTACGCGTGACTGTCGGGCCAGGTCGTATCGGTGTGGGGATAGTCGGTCTCGAAGCAGATGTTGTCGACACCGACTTCATCGAGCGATGCGAGCCCGTGGCGATCCGCGGTGAAGCACCCGAAGATCCGTCCGTAGTAATAGGTCGACGGCGGCTCGGGGATCAGCTCCTTCGAATGTTGCCAACTGTCGTGTTGATCCCACACGGTGTCGGCCCGTTCGAGGGCGTACGGGATCCAGCCGATCTGGCCTTCGGAGTATGCGAGCTTCAACTTCGGGTATTGGATCAACTTGCCCGAGAACAGCCAGTCGGCCAACGAGGCCATCGAATTGTTGAACGCCAGTGTGCCGCCGACACCCTTTGGCGCGTCCGGCGACGCCGCGGGGTTCGTCGACGACGATCCGATGTGCATGCACAACGTCACGCCGGTCTCGTTGCACACGTCGAAGACCGGGTCCCAACCGCCACTGTGGATCGTGGGCAGCTTCAGGTGGTGCGGCAACTCGCTGAAGCAAAACGCGCGCACGCCCCGTTCGGCGTTGCGGCGAATCTCCGCGGCCGCGAGTTCTGCGTCCCACAACGGCATGATGCAGAGCGGGATGTTCATGCCTCCCGACGGTGCGCACCACTCCTCCACCATCCAGTCGTTGTACGCCTGCACACACGCGAGCCCGAGTTCGCGGTCGGCATGCTCGTAGAAGGTCTGTCCGCAAAACCGCGGAAAGGTCGGGAACGGCAACGACCCGTCGACCCAGTTGAGTTCGAAATCGGCGATCCGCGCCGGGCCCTCGTAGCAGCCCGGCCGCATCTCGTCGTAGGTCACGGCCTCCATCACCATCTTCGTACGGTCGAACTTGGAAAGGTCGCCATCGGGAGTCGCGTCGAGTGGGATCGCGACGAAACGTTTGTGGACGTAGATCAGCTGGTCGTCGAAATACCAGGCATCGCCCCAGCGGCCGTCCGGGTCTTCGCTCATCTCGTACCGCGCCCCGGGAAGATGCCGGAACGGTCCCCACTGCCTGCGCTCCACTCGCGGGCCGCGTGCTCGAAACCGCTCGGGCAGCCAGGTCTGCCAGACGTGAGGCGGTTCCACCACGTGATCATCGACGCTGATGATCTTGGGGAGGACGCGGTCGAAGGTCGCGGTCATACGCGGGACTGTACCTGACGTTCGTGTCAGGTACCGCGAGCGGCGGCGACATCACTGCAGCGAAGAATGATCGGCCGCTGCGTCGACGCCGCGTCGGCACCCAACTCGATTCTCAGCCCGGCATCCGTCGCGCTCCACATGACCGCCCCGCCATCAGCCGTCGCCACAGTCGTCGTGCGAGTCGGGTCCAGATCCGGCAGCGTGACGGTCGCGCTCGCGCGCTCCACGATGGCGAACACCTCTCGATCACCCGCGGTGTAGCGCACACCGACACCCTCACCGGTCTCGGTCCCGGGTCGCACCCACGGTCGCGTCGCCCGCACGGCGGCCTCATTCGCGCCCAACCAATCCCCGAGCCATTGCAGCCGCTGGCGTTGCTCGTCGGGAATCGACGCATCGATCCCACGGGGGCCGACGTTCAACAACAGGTTGCCGTTCTTGCTCACCATGTCGACGAAGGACCACAGCAGATCGTCGTGAGTCAGGAAGTCTTCCGGGCGCGACGCCGCGTTGTACCCGAAGCTGTGGTCCATACCGCGCACGCACTCCCACGGCCGCCGCTGGATGTCGGGGAACGAGGTGTACTCGGGTGTACGCACGTCGTAGAACGGTGGTTCGGGCGGAATCACGCCCGCTTCCTTCCTCGCCTGCTTCGTCACTGCGCCATCGAGCAACTTGCGGACGGGCGCGAACTGCAACGCCTTCATCACCGGACTCCACGGCATCCACCGGTCGTTCACCACCCCGTCGGGCACCGCGTCGTAGTACTCACGAAAGAGCGGCCAGAGTTCCTTGCCCTCCTGGGGCCAGGCGATGTCGTTCCACAGCACACTGGGTCGGTACCGCGTGATCAGTTCTCGCACCTGGGCAGCCGCATAGGCCGGATACTCGCCGCGCGGAATCGCCGAAATCATGTCGGACATCTGACCCATCGGGCGGTCGTCGAAGGTCCAGTCGAGCCCACCCGAGTAGTAGACGCCGAAGCGCATGCCTTGTCCGCGCACGGCCTCGCCGAGTTCCCCCACCACATCACGCGCACATTGATGTCCGGGAACACGAGGGTTCCTGATGGAGGATGGCCACAGGCAGTACCCGTCGTGGTGCTTACTGACCAGCACGACGTACCGCGCGCCGGTCGCCGCGAACGTTCGAGCCCACTCCTCGGGGTCCCAGTGCGCGAGACCGGCTTCCCAATCGGCGATGAAGCTGCGATAGGCACGATCGCCGTATCGCTCGCGATGGAAGTTCGCAACGGGACTCTCCGGGAAGCGGAGCGAGTTCTCGTACCACTCGGTGTACGGCGACCACCCCATCGCATGCGGATCGCCGGATTGCATCATCGAGACGATGTCGCCGTCGATCGGTGCAAAACCCGGCACCGACGCCGGGGTCCAGTGGACGAAGATCCCGAGCTTGGCATCCCGCCACCAGGTCGGCACCTCGTGTCGTCGCAGCGCCTTGAGCGCCGGGCTTCTGCTGGGCATCGGGCGAAGGTAGCCGCATCGCCACCGCCAGTGTCCGAAATCCGCGCCGGCCACCGGTCAAACTGGTGACGTGTCGCTGACCGACTGGTATCGGATCTTCGCCTGGTTGGCCATCGCGACCGAAGTGGCCATCGTGGCGATCTGGCTCGCACGCCTCACCGCCGTCGGCGCACGGGAGTCCGAGATCTGGACGCGCGTCCACGCCGGTCTGCGGAGCCAGGGCCTTGCCCTCGTGGCATTGGTCGCCGGCGTCGCCACCGCGGGGTCGCTGTATCTCTCCGAAGGCGGCCACCTGGTGCCGTGCCGGCTCTGTTGGTACCAGCGCACCATGATGTACCCGCTGGCCGTGATCCTGATCATCGCCGCGATCCGCAAGGATTGGTCGATACGTCCCTACGGCATCGCACTCTCGCTGATCGGCGCGACGGTGTCGACCTGGCACGTGCTCATCGAGTGGAACCCCAACCTCGAAGGCTCGGGTTCCTGCGACCCCACCAACCCGTGCTCGGCGCTACCACTCAACCGATACTTCCACTACCTCTCGATACCCACCATGGCCGGATCCGCGTTCCTGCTCATCGCCACGATCCTGTGGCTCGCCGGACGCGCGACCGTCGAGGAGACAGCATGAGCCCGAAACAGCAACCCCCCAAAAAGCCCTTCCCGATCTTCTGGGTCGCCGTCGGCGTGATCGTCGCCATCGGCATCGTGTTCGTGATCGTCTCGGCCGGCGGCGACGACACGACCAAGAAGTCGTCCGACAACTCGAACTCGTCGAACAGCAAGGAGTTCGGCACCGTCACCGTCAGCGGCACGGCACTCCCCCAGTTTCCCGACCGTGGGTCCGACCCCGCCGTGGGCGAGACCATCCCGACCGTCACCGGCGAGAACTTCGCGGGCCAGCCGGTCACGATCCAGCCCAGTGGGAAACCCCAGCTGATCGTCTTTCTCGCGCACTGGTGCCCGCACTGCAATGCCGAAGCGCCGAACCTCGCGTCGTATCTCCAGGACCCCGGTCTGCCCGACGGCGTCGACCTCACGATCGTTCCGACCGGGTCCCGCAGCGACGCGCCGGAGTGGCCGCCGTCGCAATGGGTCGCGGACATGAAGTTGGACGACGCGACCGCGCTCGTCGACTCCGAGGAGCAGCAAACCGCAGCCGCCTTCGGTCTGACGTCGTACCCGTTCATGGTGATGGTCGACCAGGACGGACAGGTGGTCGCCCGCCGTGCCGGAGAACAGGCCGACGGATTCTTCGGCCGAGTGTTCGACGCCCTGGCCGCGGGGAAATCGATCCCCGCCTCGTGACAATTGATTCGGCCGGGAGCGATGCTCCCGGCCGAATCAATATTTCCGACGACGCGCTCGGAGTTACGACGCCTTGTCGTTGCCGAACATGTCGGAGTTCGGACGAGCTGCGGCGATGAGCGGACGAATCACCGCGTCGACCTCGGATGGGTCGTCCACCGGCGATGCGCTCGGACCCCGGTGCCAGCTCTCGGCCACCGAGAGTTGCGCACCCGACGCCTCGAAGACCCGACCGGTCACGCCCGCGGACTGGGGCGATGCGAGCCAGGTACAGAGCGGCGCGATCCAGCGGGGATCCATCATCGCCTTGGTCTCTTCCGACGCGCCGCCGAGACCGAGGTCTTCGGTCATCCGTGTGAGCGCGGTCGGGGCGATCGCGTTCACGGTCACCCCGTAGCGCTCGAGTTCCATGGCCGCGATGATCGAGAAACTCGCGATGCCGGCCTTGGCCGCGCCGTAGTTGGTCTGACCGGCGTTGCCGTAGATCCCCGACGGCGACGTCGTGTTGATGATCCGGGCGTCGTTGGTCTCGCCGTTCTTCGAACGCTCACGCCAGTAGGCCGCGGCGAACCGGGACACGCCGAACGTGCCCTTCAGGTGCACCTTGATGACGGCGTCCCACTCTTCCTCGGCCATATTCACGAGCATCCGGTCGCGCAGGATGCCGGCGTTGTTCACCACGACGTCGAGACCGCCGAAGTGGTCGATCGCCTGCTTGACGACGTTGCCCGCGCCCTCCCAGGTGGAGATGTCGTCACCGTTCGCGACCGCCTCGCCGCCCATGCCCTCGATCTCGGCGACGACGTCGTGCGCCGGGCCATCCGAGTGGCCGGCACCGTCGCGCGAACCACCCACGTCGTTCACCACGACCTTGGCGCCTTCGCCCGCCATCATCAGCGCGTACTCACGCCCGATGCCCCGGCCGGAACCGGTGATGATCACAACTCTGCCTTCACACATCTTTGTCATGGAGCATGGGATAGCAGAGGCGGGACCCGGAATGCGACCCCGGGCTCGGAAGGTGGTCCGAGGCCGGGCGGGTCAGCCCCCGGGCGGGTCATGCTTCTTGGCCCGACTCGGAGCGACCCGAGGCGGTTCGTTGGGTTGCTTCGGATACACCGGCGGCCACGGAGCATCCATCATCCCGGCGGCCATGTCCCGTTCGTGCAGTTCCAGTAACGGGGCGATCGACTGGGGCTCGTGATACATCGCCGCCCACGGGTCGCCGTCGGACCGGAGTCGGGCAGGCGCATCGGCGATCGTCCAGCGGCGAGGCGACACCTTGGCGAGTTCGTCCCAGTGAAACGGCATCGAAACGGGAGCTTCGGGATAGGCCCGCACCGACCACGCCCCGAACACGGTCTTGTGGGGAGCATTCTGGTTGAAGTCGATGAACACCCGTTCGCCACGTTCTTCCTTCCACCACGCCGCGGTCATCAGGTCCGGCCGACGCCGCTCGAGTTCGCGGGCGGCCGCCACCGCCGCGAACCGCACTGCGTAGGAATCCCACTCGGGTCGAAGTCGTGCGTAGATGTGTATGCCGCGGCTGCCGGTCGTCTTCGGGTATCCGGCGATCCCGTGATCGTCGAGCAGGCGACGAACCTCGGATGCGGCCTCCTGCACCATCGCAAAGGTCACTCCCGGACCCGGGTCGAGGTCGATCCGCAACTCGTCGGCGAACTCCGGCGCGCGGGCCAACGAGGGCCACACATGGAACCCGAGACACCCGAGGTTGACGGCCCACGCAACGTGCGCCACATCGGCCACCACCATCGCGTTGGACTCGGTTCCGTTCGGCGTCGACACCACGGCGGTCTCCAACCACTTCGGTGCGTTCTTCGGCACGCGTTTCTGGAAGAACGACGAGCCACCCGCGCCGCTCGGGAATCGCTGGAGCATCACCGGACGCCCGCCCATCGTCGCGAGCAACGGATCGCGCACTGCTTCGTAGTAGCGGATCAGATCGAGCTTGGTCTCACCCCGGTCGGCGAACAACAACTTGTCGGGGTGCGAGATCGCGACCTCGCGGCCGTCGATCTCCAGCACCAACTTTTCGCGGTCACCGCTCACACGGCCAGACGCTAACTGGCCTCACCGGTGGAGATCGCGACGGGCTCGGGAAGCTCCGGTTCGTCTCCGCCTTGGTCGAGTCGGAACGGCGGGTACTCGTCGGTCATGAGCGCCGCATAGGCCACGACCCGGTAGGACCACCGGTTCACCCCGACGATGAGATCGAACAGCGACTGCGGGTACCGCGTGGTGAAGAGCAGGATGACCGCGGCGATCAGCACCAGCACGGTGAGGAGCCCTCCAGTGGCAGACTCGCCTCCCGTCATAAAGGCCAACACCAAATAGTGAGGGATCGCGAGCAGCCACCACTTCACGAGCACGAGGCCGCGTGAAAGTTCGCCGGGGTAGGCAATGTCGAGCGTCGCGGGATAGTCGGGTTCCGCGCCGAGGCTGAACGGTGGGTACCGATCCGTGCCGAGACCGCCGGAGGTCGCGTAGGCCTGCACTCGCCACGTCCACCGCAACACACCCAGGTTGAAATCGAACAGCGATCGCGGATAGCGCCGGGTGAACAAAATGGCGAAGCCGGCGACCACGGTCACGGTGACGAAAGCGACCCACAGGAAGAACAACACCACGAAGTGGGGAATCGCCAGAATCCATTTCACCAACCACTTCCAGCGCGACAACGCCGGGTCGAGTTGGGCACTCAGCCGGACCGGTGTGCCCGATCCGGATGCGGGTGCGGGTGCGAGCGCGACCGCGGCCTCACCGTCGACCGCGGTCGGCCTCCGGCCACTGGCGCCGATCACGATCAGCACCACGGCGAGGGCCATCAGCACCGCACCGATGCCGAGCAGGATGAGCGCGGCGGGCAGCAGCGCGCCGATCTTCGCACCGACGTTCACGTCGGCGGCGACGTTCGGGCTCCCATCGGCGTTCATCACGACGACGGTCCACCGTCCGGCGGTGGCCTTCCAGACCAACTGTTGGGTCCCGAGTCCCGACGCGGACCCGGCCCAGAGCTTCTGCGCGGTGGGCGGCGCGACCGTGTCGGATCCGGCTCGATTCCGCAGCACGACCCGAGAGCCTCGAACGTTGACGACCTCGGCATGGGCGACGCCGTCGAGATAGCGAGCGACCCGACCCGCCGGGCCGATTCCCACGAAGACGCGGCGGCCCGCCGACGCCGACGTGACGCGGAGTCGAATGTCCGCGTCGAGGCGCTTCAGGAGTTCATCGGCGTCGCCCCGCTCGGCCCCGAAATCGATGTCCTGGGTGGTCACGGCCGGGGTCGACGTGCGAACCCGCCGCAGGTCGGCCGAGAAATAGCCGTCGGAATCGCGACCCACACCGTAGGCCGCGGCGAGACCCGCGCTCCCGGCGAGCAGGGCCAGCGACGGCAACACCAGGATGCACCCGAAGACCAACGCGACGATCCGACTCGGTTTCATGTCTCTCCCTCTGGTGTCATCTCGTGACCCGACGTCAGGCGTGACGCGACAACGGGGTCGATGCTCCCTTGCGGGGTGGACCGAGACTAGGGCCGAAGGTCGTCGCGACCGGTGACCCCTACTCCACGGGTCCCAACCCGACAGGACGAAGGACTCTGGAATCGACGGACCGACGGCGACACGCTGGGTCCATGACCAAGATCATCGCCCCGCTGGATGGCTCCGTCGAAGCGGAACGCGCGCTTCCGTACGCTCGCGTCCTCGCCGGGAACGACCCGCTCATCCTCATGACGAGCACGTGGCGAGGCGAACCGATTGCCCCCCGCCGATACCTGGACGAGCGAGCAACTCAGGTGGTCGGTCCTCCGGTCGAAACCCGGGTACTGCTGGACCAACCGCCGGCCGCGGCCATCGCGCAGATCGCGGCCCAGGAGCATCCGGCGCTGGTCTGTATGGCGTCACATGGGCGTTCCACGCTCGGCGAACTGGTCTTGGGAAGCACCGCCGAGGCCGTCACCCGGGCAATGACCGATCCGGTACTCCTCGTCGGTCCGAATGTCGTCACGGACCCGATCCGTTCGGACTCCGGCAACCTGGTCGTGGCCGTCGACGGCGCGGCAACCGCCGCGGCGATCGTGCCCGCGGCCGCGCGCTTCGCCGAGCGGCACGGGCTCCGGCTGTGGACCATCGAGTCCGTCCCGCCGGCGCCGTACCCGTTCGTCGCCGATGCCGACGCCACGTCGGATCTGGCCGGGGGCCCCGGCCTCGATGCCGCCGTCGCGACCCTCATGCCGTTGCACGTCGCGACCGAAACCGAGCTGCTGACCGCGGTCGACCCTGCCGATGCCATTGTCGACTTCGCGACCGAGCTCCCGGCATCGTTCGTGGTCGTCGGCAGTCACGCTCGAGAGGGTCTTGCCCGGCTCGCCCTCGGCAGCACCGCGATGCGCGTCGTCCATCGCTGCCCCTGTCCGGTTCTGGTCGTCAAGCAATGAAGTTCCATGATCGAGCCGATGCCGGACGACAACTCGGTCGTCGCCTTCTCGACGAGTTCGGTACTGCGCCGGACGTCGTCGTCGTGGGCCTGCCGCGCGGCGGAGTACCAGTCGCCCGCGAGGTCGCACAGACACTTGGCGCGCCCCTCGACGTATTGCTGGTTCGCAAACTCGGCTTCCCCGGTCATCCGGAGCTGGGGATGGGAGCGATCGGCGAAGGCAACGTACGCGTGCTCGACACGAACCTGATTGTCCGCGCCGGAATCAGCCAGCAGACCGTCGAAGCGGTCACGGCCGCTGAACGCGTCGAGCTCGCTCGGCGAGCCCGCCTGTATCGGAGCACTCGGCCACCCTTGACGCTCACGCACGAGACTGCCCTGATCGTTGACGACGGATTGGCCACCGGCGGCACCGCGCGTGCGGCCATCGCAGTGGCCCGCGCCATGGGTGCGGCGCGCGTCGTCGTCGCAGTTCCCGTAGCTCCGGCCGACACCGTAGCGATGCTCGAGGCCGAGGCCGACGCGGTCGTCGTGCTGAAGGTCCCGGCGAATTTCCGAGCCGTCGGTGAATGGTACGACGACTTCACCCAGACGACCGACGCCGAAGTGATCTCGGCGATGGCAACGAGTCCCCGATCGGACGGTCCGGAAGCTCAGCCTCCGGCGGCGCGTCCTTCGGTATCGCGCTCCGTCGGAATCTCGATCGGGCCGATCACGGTCGAAGGAACTCTCGACGTCCCTCCCGACGCGCGGGGCCTCATCGTCTTCGCGCACGGGAGCGGGAGCAGCCGCCACAGTCCCCGCAACCGTGCCGTCGCCCGCCGGCTCCAACAGGCTGGATTCGCGACGTTGCTGTTCGACCTCATGACCGAGGCCGAAGCGCAGGATCGGGCACTGGTCTTCGACACGGAGTTCCTCGCCGAACGTCTCCTCCATGTCACCCGGTGGGCCCGGACCGATCCCGATCTGTCGACCTTGCCGCTGGGCCTCTTCGGAGCCAGCACCGGTGCGGGCGCCGCCCTCCGCGTTGCGGCGCGCGCTGATGTCTTCGTCCGGGCCGTCGTCTCGCGCGGCGGCCGGCCTGACCTCGCCGCCGAACAGTTGGACGCCGTGCGATGCCCGACACTGTTGATCGTCGGCGGAGCCGATCTCCCCACGCGCGAGGTCAACGAAGCCGCGGCCGCCCGGCTCCGGTGCCCCCACGAGATGGCCATCATTCGCGGGGCGACGCACTTGTTCGAGGAGCCCGGCGCGCTCGAATCGGTCGCACAACTCGCCGCTGATTGGTTCGAGTTCCACCTCGGGGATTCCCACCCCGCCTCCCACTCCCGGACGACCTCGGCGTCATGACGACCATCGACCCATCGACCCGTCTCACTGGTCCGGCGGCGGTCATCCGGTCCGAGGCACATCGGATCACCGGCGCCGACGGCGACTACGACGACCTGATCCAACGAGTCGGCTCGTGTCAGGTCGTGTTGATCGGCGAGGCGTCACACGGGACACACGAGTTCTACGCCGAACGCGCCAGGATCACTCGCCGACTCATCGAGGAATGCGGATTCAAGGCGGTGGCGATCGAAGGCGACTGGCCCGACGCCTATCGGGTCAACCGGTTCGTCCTCGGCCAGTCCCCCGATCGCGACACCGACTCCGCGCTACGCGGATTCCGGCGATTCCCCACATGGATGTGGCGGAACCAAGACGTGTTCGAGTTCGTGAGCTGGTTACGGATCCACAACGCCGGCCGCGATCAGGACCGGGACAAAGTCCGCTTCTACGGGCTTGATCTGTACAGCCTCGCCGCCTCCATGGAGGCCGTCATCAGCTATTTGGATCGCATGGATCCCGCGGAAGCGCAGCGCGCCCGAGAGCGGTACGGCTGCTTCGACCGTCTCGGTGGCGGCGAAGGCCAAGCCTACGGATACGCGCTCGCCCACCAGGGTGCGATCCCCTGCGAGAACGAGGTCGTCGCCGAACTCGTTGCCCTGCGTTCCCGGGCCACCGACTACCTGCGACGCGACGGCATGGATGCCTTCGACGAGCACTTCTTCGCAGAGCAGAACGCCGTCGTCGTGCGCGACGCCGAGGAGTACTACCAACAGATGTACCGGGCCGAGGTGTCGTCGTGGAACTTGCGCGACCGCCACATGGCGAACACCGCCGACGCGCTCCTCGACCATCTCCATCACCACACGCCGCATCCGAAGATCGTCATCTGGGAACACAACTCACACGTGGGCGACGCCCGCGCCACCGGCATGGGCGCGAGGGGAGAGTTGAACGTCGGCCAGCTCGCTCGCCAGCGTTACGGTCCGAGCGCCGCGCTCATCGGGCTCACGACGTACGACGGCACCGTCACTGCCGCTCGCGATTGGGGCGCGGCCATCGAGCGACGTCAGGTCCGGCCCGCGCGGGCCGACAGCTACGAAGCGCTCCTCCACGAAGTCGGTCTCGATCGGTTCTGGATCGATACGAAGCAGGCGGGCACCCGGGCCGCACTCGAGATCCCCCGCCTCGAACGGGCCATCGGCGTGATCTACCGCCCGGAGACCGAACGACAGAGTCACTACTTCCCGGCGAAGCTGGCCGACCAGTTCGACGCCGTCATCCATCTGGATCACACCCAGGCGATCGAACCGCTAGAGCCCACGGCCCTCTGGACCGCCGGCGAACCCCCGGAGACCTACCCCACGGGGCTTTGAAGGGCGGGCCGGTTCGAGCGGATCACCGTCTCCGGCGAGCGGGTCGCGTCGTTCAACCTCCATCCCGATTCGCAATCCGGAGCACCGCGGCGCCGCCGACCCGATCCGAGGCAAGGTCGCGGAGCGCCTGATCGGCCGCGTCGAGCGGATATTCGTTGACGACGACCCGCAGTCGGATCCGGGCGGCGAGCGCGAGCAGTTCCTCGCCGTCTTGACGGGTATTGGCCGTCGTGCTCGTGATGGTCCGCTCCTGGAACAGATGGTGCCGATAGTCCAGGGACGGGATGTCGCTGAGATGAATGCCCGCGATCGCGAGCGTGCCGCCGCGGTCGAGCGCAGCCAGCGCCGTAGGCACCAAGGTGCCGACGGGCGCGAACAGAATCGCGCTGTCCAACGGTTCGGGCGGTTCGTCGAACGCACCTCCGGCGGAGAGACACCCCAGGTCCAACGCCAGCCGGCGTGCCGCGGCGGAGCGTGTCATCACGTGGACTCGAGCGCCTTCCGCGATCGCGATCTGCGCCGTGATGTGCGCCGAAGCACCGAACCCATAGATCCCGAGCCGGCCACCCTGGGGAACTCGAGCCCGGCCGAGGGCGCGGTACCCGATGATTCCCGAGCACAACAGGGGTGCGACGTGCGCGTCGTCATACTCGGCGGGCAGCAGATACACGAAGTCTTCGTGCGCCGTGGCGAATTCCGCGAATCCGCCATCACGATCCCAGCCGGTGAACGTTGGCGTGAGACAGAGATTCTCCTCACCGCGGGCGCAGAACCGGCACTGACCGCACGTGTGGGCCAACCAGGCAACACCCACTCGAGCGCCGATCGAGAAGCGCGTCGCACCAGGGCCGCAGGCATCGACGACGCCGACGATCTCATGGCCGGGTATGACCCCCAACGCCCTCGGGGCCAAGTCGCCCTCGGCAAGGTGCAGATCGGTGCGACAGACTCCCGACACGCGGACTCGCACGCGGACCTCGCGGTCCGCGGGCTCGGGAATCGGGCGCGTCACCGACCGAAGGGACCCACCTTCGACGGGCCCGGTGTGGTCCACCATCCATGCACGCATGCCCGAGACCATCACGGGTCGAGTTCAGCCACAACGTCACTCCATCCAACTGGAAACGGCATCGAGTATCTGCGACCCGCTGACGGCGGCCCCAGGGTCGAAAGCCCCAGGGTCCCGGTCGAACGACCACGAACCGTCGGGAGACTGGACGTGAAATCGCACCCATCCGCCGAAAGTCCCTGGGCGCGCGGCCGGTTGGCACTGACGCCCGCCACGCCGCCGCGCCAGGGTGGGATCACGGAGTTCGAATCCCGGACAACGACCTAGGCGAGGTATGGCCACGATGCGGACGATGGATGCAGTGCGACAACAGCCCGTGGCGGTCCACGCGGATATGCGGCTCCCCGCACCGACCGCATAGCCGATGGCGACCGAGGTCAAGCCGGAGCCCGCTCGACGAGGGAGTTGGGCATCGTTTCCCATCGCGCGGATCGCAGGGATCGAGTTGCGAATCCACATCAGTTTCCTCGTGCTCGTCGCGCTTTTTGCGGCGGCCGCGCCCGAGCCCGGCGTCGGGAACGCTCTCCTCAGCGTGACGTGGCTGCTTGTCATCTTCGGCTGCGTGGTCCTCCATGAGTTCGCCCACAGTCTCGTGGCCCGGGCTCGCGGCGTCGACGTGCACGAGATTCTGCTGATGCCGCTTGGCGGCATCTCCAAGATGGAACGGCTGCCCGAACGCCCCCGCGACGAGTTCGCGATCGCGATCGTCGGGCCGATCGCGAGCTTTGCCATCGCTGCGGCCGCGGCGACGTTCTGCGTCCTCAGCGGGCGGGACCTCGTACCCATCGACCTGATCGACGGCGCGTGGCTGGCCCGCATCACGTGGCTCAACCTGATGCTCGGGACGTTCAACTTGATTCCGGCGTTCCCCCTCGACGGGGGACGCGTGTTCCGATCCCTCCTCGAACGCAACCACTCACTCGAGTCGGCGACCCGAATCGCCACGAGGGTCGGTCACGCATTCGCGATCGCCCTCATGATGGTCGGTGCCTTCCTCGATGTCTGGCTGATGCTCATCGGGGCATTCATCTACTTCGGCGCATCAGCCGAACAAACCGCGACCATCGTGCACATCCGCCTCAAGGGGCACCACGTCGCCGATGCGATGCGCGTCGATCTCGACCGTATTCCGATCGGGCCGTGGCTGGACGCAGTCGCGATTGCGCCGGACGATCTCTTGAGCGATGAACTCATCATCCGATTGGCGAGCGCGCCCGACCGGCAATTACCCGTCGCCACCGCCGGGACCGTGATCGGTGTGCTTCGGCTCGAGGATGTCGACCGCCTGATCGCTACGGGTTGACCACCCGCCCTATCGGTGCTTCCACTCCTCGATGGCTTCGGCTTCCATGGCCTCGAGACGGGTGTAGTAGTCGGGTATCTCGTTGAGATGTGCGAGGGCAATCTTCGCCGTCACCACGAGGTCGTCATCGGTCACGTTCGTGTCGGGATCAGCCCGTCCGTGTTGCAGTTCCCGCTCGAGACCCTGATGGAACTGGGCGAGATCGAACTCGACCGTGTCGAAATCGATCGCGAGGAGGTCGGCGGCTCGACGGGCTTCGGATTCGTCGACCTGAGTACGTCGCATCATCGGATCGTCCGCTCCGGGAATCGTCTCGAGCGCCAAAGGTGGGCGGCGCAGCAGACGGTAGGCGATCAGCCCCACCAGCAGGATGAGTGTGCCCAGCGCGATGGCCGCCATTTCGAGGGCCGGCACCACGATACCGACCGTCACGAGTGCGAGAACCGCAGGGACCGGCACCTTCCCGACCTGCCAGGGAACCCGGAACGGTCGGCGATGGTTGGGCTGACGGAACCTCAGCACAATCACGGTTGCATTGACCGCGACGAAGACCAGGAAGACCGCAAAGTCAGTGACGCTCGCCACCAGACCGATCCGACCGAGGGCCGCGCACGCCGCCGCGATGACCACCGCGATCCCGATCGCGCGAGCGGGCACTCGATGACGATTCAACGCTCGCAACCCACTTGGGAGTGAACCCTTCGAGGCCATGCTCCACGTCAATCGCGACGCTGCCGTAATGAGGAGCAGCGTTGTATTGACGGTGGCAATCATCGCGGCGACGGCCATGACGTCGGCACTGGCCGAACCGAGTGCCGTCTGCATCACATCGGCGAGCGGCGTCGAGGACCGCGCCAACGCAGGTGCGCCGACCACACTGACCGCCGCAACCCCGACTGCCATGTACAGCGCCGTGGAGATCGCCAACGCGATCAGCAGCGCGCGTGGCACCGTCCGGGAGGGATCGCGAGTCTCGCCCGCCAAGGTGATCACTTCGTCGAACCCGATGAACGCAAAGAACACCAGCGCCGCGCCGCCGAGCACGCGACCGGCCGTCGCTCCACTGACGAGGTCATGGTCACCGAAATGGGGCACACCCACCACGATCACCGCCACGAGACCCGCGACCTGCAACATGCTCAGCACGACGGTGAGCCGTGCCGCACGCGCGATCCCGAGCGACGCGATCCCGCCCATGAGGACGAGCAAGCCGATCGCAACCGCCGCCGCCGGGAGACCGACGAAGTGTCGGAAGTATCCAGCGAATCCCAACGCGACCGCGCCCGCCCCGACCACGAGCCCAAGGATCATCATCCAGCCGACGACGAATGCGACCCATGCCGGCGCGACGTGTCTCGTGTACTCGTACTCGGCACCTGCGCTCGGATACATGGACGCGAGTTCCGCATAGCTCAACGCCGTGAGCGTGCTCAAGACGCCCGCGACGCCGAATGACAACCAGACGGCGCCACCCGCCGTCTCGGTCGCAGTACCGACGAGGGCATAGATCCCGGCGCCAACGATGATGCCAACGCCACTCGCGGTGACCTGAAGGAGACCCAGCGAACGTGCCAGTTTCGACCCCACGCAGCACCGCCGCGATTCGCTACGAACGCTCGCGCTGCACGGTCACCATCGTGCCGGCCTGACCGCGCAAAATGGCTGATGCGTCGACCAACGAACCGATCATCGCCGGCCGGGCGGTGGTGCGCGCGAACTCGCACGCGGCCGCAACCTTCGGACCCATCGATCCCGGGGGAAAGGTCATCCCGTCGAGTTCGGTCGGATCGGCCCGTCGGATGGCCCGCTGCGTCGCCATTCCCCAATCCGCCATCACGGCCGCGACGTCGGTGAGCAGCAACAGCGCGTCTGCGCCCAGATCCTCGGCGAGCAGCGCGGCGGATCGGTCCTTGTCGATGACGGCTTCGACGCCGTGGAGTCCACCGTCGACCCCGATACTGACGGGTATGCCACCCCCGCCGGTACAGATCACGAGTACACCGAACTCGAGGAGGATCTCGATGGTGCGCAAGTCCACAATTGCGCGCGGCCTCGGTGACGGCACCACCCGGCGCCAACCGTCGCCGTCCCGTGCGATCGACCAGCCCCTGGCAGCCGAGAGCGCACGGGCCGATTCCTCGTCGTAGACCGGCCCAATGGGTTTCGTCGGGTGCGTGAACGCCGGATCATCGGCGTCCACCACCACCTGGGTGACCAACGCGGCGACATCTCGACCCTCGAGCACATTGCCCAGTTCCTGTTCGAGTAGATAGCCGATCATGCCGATGCTCTCGGCGTCGAGCACGTCGAGCGGCGTCGTCGACATTGCACCCGGCCGCTCGCTCTGGAGCGCCAGTGCGCCGACCTGGGGGCCGTTGCCATGCGTCACGATCACGTCGTGCTCGCGGGCCACCTCGGCGATAGCTCGCGCCGCTTCGGCCACGTGGGCACGCTGGTTCGCGACATCGACCGACTCCCCGCGCGGACTGAGCGCGTTGCCCCCCACGGCAATGACCACCAGCACCGTGGCTCCTACGCCGAGTCTCGAACGAGTGGGCAGGTCATGCACCGGGGACCGCCACGACCACGGGAGAGTTCGCTCCCGGGAATCGTGATGACTTCGATACCAGCCCGTCGGAGCGTGGTGTTGGTATCGACGTTGCGTTCGTACGCGACGACCACACCCGGCGAGACCGCGAGCACGTTGTTCCCGTCGTCCCATTGCTCGCGCTCCGCTTCGATGCCATCACCCCCGGTCGTGACCACACGAACCTGATCGAGACCGAGTGCGGTACCGATCGCGTCGAACAGCTCTCGCTCGGGACTGATGATGACGCCGTCCGAGCCCTCGTCCGGCCGCAACGACCAGGTCGGGAGTGCGTCGCCCAGGCCCGGATACACCACGAAACAATCTCGATCGACCATGGTCAGGATCGTGTCGAGGTGCATGGACGCCCTCCCCTTCGGGAGGCGGACCGCGATGACCTGATCGATCGCTTCGGCGGCGAACAGGCGCCGCGCCAGTGTCTCGACCGCCTGCGGACTGGTCCGCTCCCCCATCCCGACCAGCAGCGTGGACCTCCCGATCACGAGGATGTCGCCGCCCTCGATCGTCGCCGGTGCCCGGTCCTCCGGTTGATCGCCGTACCAGACCGAGATGCCCGTCGCGAACATCGGGTGGAAGCGGAAGATGGCTTGGAGATGCACGGTCTCTCGCGCTCGAGCCGGGAAGGCCATCGGAGACAGTGCGACTCCGGCACCGATACAGGCTGCAGTATCTCGGGTAAACAGGTGGTTCGGTAGCGGCGCCAAGACGAGGTCGCGCGGCGCCGCGACGGCGGCCACGAGCCCCGGAGCATTGTCCGCCAGCTCGGATCGAGTGAGGCCTCCGATCAGCTCGCGACTCAGCGTCGCAGCATCGTGGGTCTCGAGTTCCGCCCGGAGCTCCGCCGCGAGCGAACGACCGAACAACGTCGGCGTGAGAACGTGGTCGAGCACCCACGAGCGAGCAACCAGATCGTCGAGCGTCTCGGCCAACATCTCACCGAGGAGCAGCACTTCGACGCCGGCCTCGCGCAGACTGCCGGAGAATACGTCGTGCTCTTCACGGGCCCGGCGGGCCCACAACACATCGTCGAAGAGCAGATCCGCTGCGTTCATCGGGGTCAGCCGTTCCAACTCGAGACCCGGACGATGAAGCAGCACTCGTCGCAGGATCCCGACCTCGGACGCCACGCCGAGTGAGCCAGTGAGCGTCAGCGGCGCCATCCCACTCATCTCGCCTCCTCGTGACCGACCTCGGTGGCACCATGCCCGAACGTCCGGCTCACGGTCAGGGTCCAAGGTCCTCCGAACGCGCGCCTTTCGACCAGATCCGGTCGGTCACTCTGCGAGAGTCGCGGATTCCTTCGCGCCCTGCTCGTCGTCGGAATCCGCCCCTTAGGACTCCCGCTCTGCGATCGGCGCGGTGAGGCCGGCCGCGTACACCGCGGCTTGGGTCCGACGTTCCATGCCGAGCTTGGTCAGCAGGTTCGAGACGTAGTTCTTCACGGTCTTCTCGGCCAAGTGAATGCGCTCACCGATCTGGCGGTTGGTCAGCCCTTCGGCAATCAGGGCGAGCACCTTGCGTTCTTGCCCGGTCAGTGACGCCAGCCGCTCGTCTTCCTCCGGCGGAGTTCGTAGCCGCTCCAACACCCGTGCCGTCACCGCGGGATCGAGCAGGGACTGGCCCTTCGCGACCCGTTCGATTGCGTCAACGATGTCCGGGCCTTTGATCTGTTTCAGCAAGTAGCCCGACGCGCCCGCCATGATCGCCTGGAACAGCGCCTCGTCGTCCGAGAAGGATGTGAGCATCAGGCACTGGATCTCGGGATAGCGCGACCGAACCTCGCGGCACACCGTCACGCCGTCTCCATCCGGGAGTCGTACGTCGAGGACCGCGACTTCGGGGCGGGTCGGGGGGATCCGCGAGAGGGCATCCGCGGCGGTGCCGGCTTCACCCACCACCCGGATCCGTCCGGAATCCTCGAGGAGATCACGGACCCCGCGGCGAACGATTTCGTGGTCGTCGAGCAAGAAGACCCGAATACGCCGGTCGTCGCTGTCGTCGTCGGGCACGTATTGGACCTCCTGTGATGGAACCGCGAGACTGCCGCGATGACCGTGGTCTGGCAATCCGACACACCGCTCAGACGGTTGCTCGATGCGATGCTGGCGGTTGCTTCCGATCTGAGCCTATCGGTGGTGCTTCGCCGCATCGTCGAGTCGGCGACCGTTCTGGTCGACGCTCAGTACGGTGCATTGGGGGTTCTCGGGCCCGATGGCGGCCTCTCGGAGTTCATCCACGCCGGTTTCGACGACGCCACGGTCGAGAGTATCGGTGCATTGCCCCAGGGCAAGGGGCTCCTCGGCCGACTCATCACCGACCCCAACCCACTCCGACTCCGCGAGATCTCGCGGCACCCGGACGCGTTCGGTTTCCCTCCCCACCACCCGCCGATGCACTCCTTCCTGGGAGTACCGGTACGCGTCCGTGACGAGGTCTTCGGCAATCTCTATCTCTGCGAGAAGAAGTCCGCCGACGAGTTCACCACCCAGGATGAGACACTGGCGATCACGTTGGCATCCGCGGCCGGCGTGGCGATCGAGAACGCCCGGCTCCACGAACGACTCCAAACCGTGGTCGTCCTCGAGGATCGCGAGCGAATCGCCCGGGACCTCCACGACAAAGTCATCCAACAACTGTTCGCCACGGGCATGTCGCTCCAAGCGGCGGAGCGAGCGACCGTCGACGACGCCCTCGCCCGGCGCCTCTCCCAGGCGGTCGACGACCTCGATGCCACGATCCGGGAAATTCGCAACACCATCTTCGCGTTGCACGCCCCGACCGTTGGACTCAATGCGCAGCTCGGTGCGATGATCGCCGAGCTGAACGACCGGCTCGATTCCGAGATCACCCTCCACGTGGAGGGCCCGATTGATCAAGCAATCCCACCATCGGTGGCCGATCACCTGACCGCCATCGTTCGTGAAGCCGTCACGAACGCCCATCGGCACGGAGCGGCGAAGCGGGTGGACGTCATGGTGCGCGCCGATGCGGACTGCACCGTCCGCGTCGTCGACGACGGGAAGGGAACCGACATGGACCTCGAGTCGGCGTGTCAGACCGGCGGCGACGGACTCCGGAATCTGTGTCGCCGGGCCGAGGAGTCCGGGGGAACCGCAACGTTCACCGCTCGCCCGGAAGGCGGAATGTGCATGGAATGGCGAGTTCCCCTCGACCGGGCCTAGCCAACGGCGTCCTGCTTGTGGACTTTCGGCCCTAGCCGCTCGGGGCCCGCGGAGGCACCATGCGAACGAGATGTTTATCGACGACTTTGTGTCCGTAGGGTGCAACATCCTGGTTTCCAATGCCTGGTTGCGCGCTCACGGCAACGAGATTGCGCGTGCCGCCGCCCACGCCACCGCGCCCACCGATGCAGTGTCGCTGGGACCGCCGCGCGTCCGGACCGACTCGCTGGTCGTCCCGATCATCTGGTGGCCGCGCCCGCCGTCAGCGTTGACCGAGTTGCAGGGCGACCTCGCAACATCGCCAATCGACGACTCTTCGACGCACCTCAGCCTGAGCGCATCGTGTCTCGTCCCGGTCGAGCAACCCGGACGCCGAGACCAGGAACTCGCGGCGCGACGCATCGCCGAACAATCGGTGCGCACCTTCCTCGGACGCCTGGCCGGCGAGATGGAAACCCGCTCCGCCATCAGCGCACCTCCGAGCGTCTGACGCCGTCGCTCGCGGCCTCGGCGCCCGAATCGCCGGTCAGTCGGTAACCTCCGGACGTTCGTCCACGACTTGGAGTTCTCGAGGATCCAATGCGTCGTTCCCGACCACTCCGCCACGGCCTCACGGTCATGCTCGTCGTCGCGGCCGCTGCGTGCGCATCGTCGGCCCCGGCCACGACGTCCGGCCGGATTCCGCCATCTCGTCGACCGGCACCCGCTGTCGACCGGCAACTCGATCTCGTGGATCGGTCTCGCCCCGCCGTCGACCCCGTCGAAGTGCGCAGCGCGCCGACCCGTTCGCTTCCGACGATGCTCAGGATTCCCTCATCGGCGAAACCGGTCCCCCTGATCGTGTTCGCCCACGGCTACGACGGCGACCCGACCAAGTTCACCGAGCTCTTCCAACACTGGATCGACGCCGGATTCGCGGTGCTCGCCCCCCGGTTCCCGATCACCTACACGGGTGCCGCGCAAGGCCCGTTGTCCCGCGCCGCGGATGTCATCGAACAACCGGCCGACCTGACCTTCGCGCTCGACGCGCTCCTGCGCAGCAAGTGGAAGGGACGCATCGACCGCGACCGGATCGGCGCGGCCGGGCTCTCGCTCGGCGGAGCCACCATCTGGTCCTTCACCGCCAACACCTGCTGCCGCGACCGTCGCATCAAGGCGGCGATCGTGATGGACGGCATCCGGCTCGACCACCCCGAGGGGAAGCGGATCGGCAATCCGATTCCGCTGCTGATGTACCACGCCGATCGCGACTACTCGCTCCCGTTCGCCGCGGCCCAGTCGGCCTACGCGGCCGCCAAGCCGCCCAAGTACTTCGTGACGATCTTCGGCGCATTCCACGCAGAGCCGTACGAGAACACGCCGATCGCCGCCGACGCGATGGTGACGGAGACGAGCAACCTGTTCTGGCGGGCCTACCTTCTCGGCGACGATGTCGCGCTCGGCAAGATCGTGTCTGGGGCCACCGTTCCCGGCATGAGCACCGCCGAGGCCGACCTAGGGTGACAGGCGATTCAGCTCTTCGCCGACGACCTCGACCATGTAGCCGAGATCGTCGGAGCTCAAGGCGTGGTGTGCAGGCAGGCTCAAGGCTCGCTCGGTGATCGCGTCGGCATTCGGCAGACCATCTCCCGGTTCGCGGCGTTCGATGCCCGCGTAGGCGGGGTGGCGCAGGATGTTGCCGCTCCACACCATGAAGCTGGAGATGCCCCGCTCGACCAACGCTCGTTGGAGCGCGGCGCGGTCGACACCTTCGCGAAGGAGGAAGGGATAGCGCATCCAGGTCGTATGGGTGTCGGGTTCGGTACCGGGTCGTTCCAAGAGTTCTTCGTGCTCGGCCATCAGTTCGTGCAGCCGGTTCCAGTTGTGTTGGCGACGACCGTTGTATTCGGTGAGCTTCTCGAGCTGCACCAGCGCGTACGCGGCGCCGATCTCGGACGGCTCGAAGTTGTATCCGATCATCTCGAACTGGAACGTGAGGTCGTACGGAGTGCCATCGGCCAACGGCCCGTGACGATCACGCTCCCCCTGACGCGACCCGAAGAGGTAGGTCTCGGAGCGACGACCCCAACGGCGCAACATGAGACACCGGTCCAGGGCATCGTCGGTGTCGAGACCGACCATCCCGCCGTTGCCGGCCGCAGTAATCGCATGCCCGCGAGCAAAGCTGGTGACGCTGATATCGGCCCGCTCTCCGGTGCGACGACCCCGCTGCCAACTGTCGAGCACGTCGCACGAGTCCTCGATGACCACCAAATCATGCGCATCGGCAACGGTACGAACCGCGTCCCAGTCGGGACAGTTCCCGACCAGGTTCGGCATCAGGATCGCGCGGGTTCGCGGCCCGACCATCTCCTCGATACGCGTCGCATCCACCTGGTACGTGATCGGGTTGACGTCGACGAACACCGGGACAAGACCGGCCTGCACGATCGGCGCGATGTCGGTACCGAAGGTGACCGCCGCGGTGATGATCTCGTCGCCCGGTTCCAGGTCCAGGAGTTCGACGGCCAACTTCAGCGCCGACGAACCCGAGTTGACCATGACCCCGCGCCGCTTCGCGAGGAGGACCGCGATCGCCGACTCGCATGCGGCCACCTTCGGCCCGATGGTGAGGTTCGACGACCGCAGCACCTCGACCACCGCCTCGATCTCGCGTTCGTCATGGACCGCGCCCGGGTCCGGGAGCCGTCGCACCGGTCGATCGACCATGGCGTTCCTCCTCGTCGGTTCAGAGCCCGCCGTCGAATTGGTCGAGCCGCTCGTACCATCGAGCGGGATCGACGAGATGGGGGTAATGACCGGTGTCCGGCCAGACCTCGACCCGCGCGTTGGCAACGAGCCCGAGCAGCCACTCGACATAACCGATACCAGGGTCCGAGCCGTGAACCGCGAGGTACGGAACGCGGATCCCGGAGAGCAACTCGGCTGCGAGTGCATCGAGTGCTTCGGCCGACGACTCGAACACCGTGCTCCAGACGCCGAGCACCACGTCCGGCTCCGGACTCGCGAGGGCGTTGAGGCGTTCGCGTTCGTGTGCGGGCAACGGCCCATCGAGCACGGCGAAAACTGTCGCGACCGCGTCGGAAAAGGTGGCGACATCGTGGAGCATCGGGCCGAGCGGTTCAAGGGCCGCCTTGAAGCCGCCGAGTGCCATCGGCTGATCCACGTTGACCACGCCCCGCGCCGGGTGCCCGAGGCCCGCGTAGGCACTGACGATGACCCCGCCCATCGAATGGCCCACCATCAAGGGCTCCTCGAGACCGAGACCGGCAACCACCGCGGCGAGGTCGGTCGCCATCGTGATCGCGTCGTAGGGCGGGCGCCGATCGGACTCGCCATGACCCCGCATGTCGACGTTCACGACTCGCCACTTGGATTCGAGCCCGCTGAGCACGGGATCCCAGGCGCGTCGGGATTCGGTGATCCCGTGCACAAGCACGAGGTCCCGGCCCGCACCACCCTCGGCCCACGAGATCGTCGCACCGTCATCGGTCGTGATGGATCCCATGGACGGGGCAGGCTAGGTCGCTCGCCAACCGGGATATCATCCGCCCTCACCGGGGAGGCAAAATGCGCAAATTCGCAATCATCGCGATCGTGACCATCGCAAGTGCATGCACACCCTTACGGGTCCATGTCACCGTGTTGGCCAGCGACTCATTCGCGGGCCGGAACAACGCGACCCAGGGTTCGATCGATTCACAGCACTACCTCATCCAACAGCTCAAGGGTTTCGGTGCCACGGGCGCGAACACCGCCGCGAGCGGCGATGACGCGTACCGGCAAGCCTTCACCGCCGGCACCAACATCATCGGCATCATCCCCGGCACCGACCTGCCGAACGAATACGTGATCGTCGGCGGCCACTACGACCACATCGGGTCGAACTGTCGCGGTTCCGGTCCGGACGATGCCATCTGTAACGGCGCCACCGACAATGCCGCCGGCGCCGCCGCGACGCTCGAAGTCGGGCGCGCCATCGCCGAAATTCCCGGCGGTCCGCGCCGCTCCGTGGTGATCGCGCTGTGGGACCGCGAAGAAGACGGCCTGCTGGGTTCTGCCTATTACGTCGCCCATCCACTGGTGCCCAACGACCACACCATCGCCTACGTCAACTTCGACATCCAGGGCGCCAACCTCCTGCCGAGCCTCCGCAGCTCAAGCTTCGCGGTCGGCTCCGAGACCGGCGGCGCCCGCCTGACCGGTGCCGTGCAGTCGTCCATCGGAACGACCCTCGACACCCGGCTCGTGAGTTCGATCTTCGGGCAGGGGCGCAGCGACTACGTGAACTTCACCAGCGTGTCGATCCCGAACGTCTTCTTCAGCGATTCGACCGGGCCCTGCTACCACACGGTCGACGACGAGACCGAGATCGTCGACTGGGGCAAGCTCGAGAAGCAGACCCAGATCGCGATCGCGCTCACCAAGGACCTCGTGGCCGGACCAGCACCGGCGTTCGTACCCAACACGCCATTGGCCACCTACGCCGACGCGGTCGCGCTCGGCCAAGTCGTGGATCGCGCCATCGTCGACATCGGCCGCTTCACCCCGTCCCAGCAGACCCAACTGCAGCAGTTCCATGACGATGTCAACGCGGTGGTCGCCGCCGGACCGGCCCAGTTCGACGACACCGACATCGGCCCGCTCCTCAGTGGGGCCGCCGGCGCGGTCAGTCTGCTGACGAGTGGCCCCTGCGACGGCTTCCTAGGGAGCTGACGTCGTCATCGTCGCTCGCAGCATCTCGACGATCTCGGGGGTCGACTTCTCCGGCGAGCCGGCGTCGAATGGCGGCTGGGGGTCGTATTCGATCGCGAGTTGGATGATCTTGGCCATGTCGTCACCGAACATCCGCGCGACGAGTGTCAACCCCATGTCGATACCGGCCGACACACCGGCCGCAGTGATCACCTTCCCGCGCTCGACCACCCGCTGACCCGTCGGACACGCGCCGAGTTCGCCGAGTGCGTCCATCGCGGCCCAGTGCCCGGTCGCGTCGACCCCGTCGAGCACCCCAGCGGTCGCGAGGAACAACGAGCCGGTGCACACGCTCGTCGTCCACGTGGTCTGCGGATGTACCGCCCGGATCCATCGCACCACCGGGTCGTCCACACCCTGAGGCGCCACCATGCCGCCGGGGACCACGATCACATCCGGGTCGGTCGCGTCGGCGAAAGACTCCGTAGCGACCATCGAGAGGCGGCCCGTGTGATCGAGCACCGGCCCGGCCCCGTCGGCCACGAACGAGACCTCGAGCCCCGGCACATCCGCGAAGGTCTGGAACGGCCCGATGATGTCGAGTGCGGTGAAACCGGGATAGAGGCAGAGGGAAATCTTCATGTCGTGATCGTGACCACTCACTCCACGCGACGCAAGGACAGGTCGCCCGCCCTTTCGGCCATCACGCCCCACCCATCCGTGGTACACCTCGGACATGAAGTTCGGACTCGATATCGCGCAGCAACGTATGACCTGGGCCGAGAACGCGGATCGCGCCCGCTTCGCCGAAGCGATGGGATTCGACGGCATCTGGGGCTTCGACCACTTCCAGCCGATGTACGGCGACGGGCCGGGCGAATGTTTCGAGGCCATGACCACTCTCGCCGCGTGGAGCGGCATCACCGAGCGGGTCCGCCTGGGTGTGCTCGTGACCGGCATGACCTATCGGCATCCGTCGGTGTTCGCGGCCGAGGCCCTGACGATCGATCACGCGTCGGGCGGTCGCCTGGAACTTTCCTACGGTGCCGCCTGGTTCGAGCCCGAACACCGCGCGCTCGGTATCCCATTCCCTGCACTGAAGGCGCGCGTCGACGCGTTCGAGGAAGCGGTACAGATCGTCCGCGGCCTCATGACCACCGACGACTTCACCTTCGAGGGGCGGCATTTCTCCGTCGAATCCGCGACGATGCACCCGAGGCCGGTTCAGGCGCCGCATCCGCCGATCTGGATCGGCGCATCCGGTGAGCAGCGGATGATGCCGATCGCCGCGCGCCATGCCGACGTCTGGCATTGCTTCGGGCCTCCGAAGGTCCTGGCGGAGAAGTCGGCGCGCATCAGTGCGCACGCGGAGGCGGCCGGCCGCGACCCTGCGAGCATCCGCCGCGCCGCGTCACTCTCGCTCGAAGACGACCTCGACACGATCTCCCACCACGTCGACGCGTGGTCCGACGCCGGGTTCAGCTACCTCGTGTGTGGCTGGCCCGCAGGCGGCCGCGACCAGGTCGAGGCATTCGCCCAGCGCTTCCTCGTCGGCGCCTGACCGCCGCGGCATCGACCGACCGGTTCAGCCGGCTGCGACCAGTTCGAGCTGACGGCGGAGTTCCGCAGCCGCCGCGCGAGCGGCCCGTTGAGAATCACGTCCGAGCCGCATCAGCTGCGGAATCCGTCTCGGATTCCTGGCCATGAACGCGAGAGCGGCGCGCAGGTTCGGAGATCCATCGGCGTTGGCGAGACCCACCACGGCGGCGTCGGGATGATCCGTCGCACGATCGCTGATCACACGGATTGCCGACCATGCGATGTGGCGTTCCCCACATGCCGCGGCGACGGCGGCCGTCTCCATATCGATGGCGCAGACACCCGACGCGATCAGCGCTGCGACCGCGGCCGGATCGACCACGAAGTCGTCCGAGGAGGAGATCACGCCGTTGGCATCACTGAGAGGTTGTGCGGCATAGCGGCGGCCCGTGGCACCATCGATGACCGTCACCGGGCACACCAACTCCCCCACGACACTCGCGCCCACGCCACCAGCGATCCCAACCACCACGACGTGGTTCGGATCGTGCGTCCCGATCGCCCGGATCGCCGCCGTGGTCGCGCGTTCGAGGCCCATGCCCGTGGACTCCGCGACGACCTCGACCCGGCCGACCCGGCCGCGACGAACGCCGGCGTCGTCTCGCTGGAGTTGGAGTGCTGCCACAATCGGCGCCATCTCGCTGGGCATCGGTGCCAGGACGACCACCCGTCGGATCTCCATCCCCATCAGCACAGCTTCTCGCATCGACGACCTCGCCGCCACCGGCGACCCGGTCACCGGGCCCGTCGCCACCACTGGCATTGCGCACCACGGCCCGGGAACGCGATCATCGGCCATCCGCATTCGAATCTCGGCGCGCATCTTCAGAAGGGGTCACTGATGGACCTGACCGTCTCGGCGACGCCCGGATACTTCGCCACCATGGCGATCGAACACCAAGTACTCAAACGTCGGGCCGCGACCCGAGGACCTTCGGCCGGCGACTACGAAGCCCGCGACACTCGCGCCAGTCTCGCCATGGGAGTGCTGAGCGTGGTCGCCGGCACCGTCGGACCGTCGATCATCGCCGCGTTCGGACCTCGCACCGCGCGGTACCGCAAAGCGCTCGTCGCCACCGCGGCCGGCGCGGTGGTCACGACCCTGATCGCGGACCGTCTCGCCCGCGACCCGGGCCCGGACGCATCACCCCGACGCCGCTCGGTACGGCGCGCCGCCGAACGCGTCGCACGCGCCGGAAGCATGACGGCCGTCGCGACCGGTGGCTTCGCCATCACGTCGGGCTGGACCGCACACGGCAACTCGAAGGCGATGTGGGAACGACGAATCGGCCCCGACCTCGGCGATGGTCCCGGCGCGTTGGCCGCGGCGATCTTCGGTTGGGACTTCATCTACTACTGGAATCACCGCTTCATGCACACGAGTCGCTACATGTGGGCGATCCACGTCGTGCATCATTCCAGCGAGCGGTACAACCTCTCGACTGCGCTGCGTCAGCCCGTCGCCGACGTCTTCGGGACGTTCGTCCCCTACGGACTCCTCGCCGGCCTCGGCATCCGCCCGCGGCTCATCCTGCAGGCACGTGGGATCAACCTGCTCTACCAGTACTGGATTCACACCGAGACGATTCCGAAGCTGGGGCCGTTCGAGCAGGTCTTCAACACCGCGTCACATCACCGCGTGCACCACGGCAGCAATCCGCAATACCTCGACCGGAACCACGGCAGCATTCTCATCGTGTGGGATCGCCTCTTCGGCACGTTCGAACCCGAGGCCGAAAAGGTCGTCTACGGCCTGACCACCAACATCAACACGTTCAATCCGGCGCGGATTGCCGCGCACGAACACATCGAGATGCTCCGCGATGTCGGTCGGGCCACGACCTGGAAGGACCGCGCGAGTCATGTGCTGCGCGGGCCCGGCTGGTCCTACGCCCGACGGGCGGAACGGACGGCGGCCGCCACCGCGCTCGACGACGTCATCGACCTCACCGAAGAGTTCAGTGATACTCGAACGCCGACGGATCCGGCGCGGCCATGACCGAACGGAAATGGTCGAAGGTCCACGGCCACGTCGCGGGAATGCCCCGGTCGTCGAGATACCAGCTCTGACAGCCGGTCACCCAGATCGACTGTTGCGCGGCCTCGACCCGGGCGGCCTCGTGCGCGTCCATGGCCTCGACCGTGGGGCTGACCGTGCGGTACTCGCCCCGGGCCAGGCCGTCGACGAGTGCCTGGATGTAGCCGAACTGCAGCTCGGCCACCTCGATGAGCGAGAAGTTCCCCACCGGACCGTTGGGCCCGTTGATGAGGAAGAAGTTCGGGAACCCGGGAACGGTCATCGAGAGGTACGCGTTGGGGCGGGGCGACCACGCGGACTCCAAGGTCTGCCCATCGACACCGATGACCTCCATCGGACGAACGAACGCGTCGGCACGGAATCCGGTGGCGAACACCAACACGTCGAGTTCGTGGAGCACGCCGTCGGCGGTACGGACCCCGCTCGGCTCCACCCCGTCGATGCCTGACGTCACCAGTTCGACGGTCGGCTCCTGCATGGCCTCGTAGAAGTCGGGCGCGACCACCAACCGTTTGCATGCCGCTCGATAGGTAGGACGGAGTCGCTCACGCAGCTCTGGATCGCGCACCGTCTCGAGGTTCGAGAGGCACATCCGCTCGATCATCTCCATGCCCACCGAGTCGGCGTCGATCACCGCACTCGCGAACCCGCCGAACGCCACTGCGAGATTGTCGTGAAGTTCGATGAGCCGTTCCGGATGGGCACGGAACTCATCCCGTTCTTCCTCGGAGTAGGGCTGGTTGGCTTGGGGCAGCACCCACTGCGCAGTCCGCTGGAACAAAGTGAAGTGCGCGGCGCGTCGGGCCAGCGCGGTGGTGATCTGTACTGCCGTCGATCCGGTGCCGATCACACCGACCCGCGCGTCGTCGAGTGAGATCGAGTGGTCCCAGCGGGCGCTGTGAAACGCCGCGCCGGTGAACGAGTCGATGCCGGTAATGTCGGGCAACTTCGGATGATGAAGCACCCCCGTGGCACCGATCACGACGTCGAACGTTTCCGGCACCCCCTGACCGGTGTCGAGCCGCCACCGGCCGTCGACGAACTCGGCTCGGCACACCTCGGTCCCGAAGCGCACTCGATCCATGACTCCGGAGTCGCGCGCAACTCCTTCGAAGTAGGCGAGGATTTCATGCCCCGGTGAGAAGGTGTGGCTCCACTCCGGGTTCGGGGCGAACGAATACGAGTACAAGTGCGACGGCACGTCGCAGGCGATACCCGGATAGGTGTTTTCTCGCCAGGTACCGCCGACGCGATCAGCCTTCTCGAAGACCACGACGTCGTCGTAGCCGGCCTCAGCCAGTTTGATCGCCGCCAGGATGCCGGACATTCCGGCACCGATGACGGCCACGCGGAACCCCCACCCAACCCGCGCCGGTTGCGCACCCTCTGGGGTGCGGAGCGCGCGTTGGTTCGGGCCAGACGAGCTCAATACGGTCGGTCGCCGACGACGGTCACGCGTTCCATGACCCGGCGGGCAGGGAGAAAGTCGTTGCTCACGATGTGCTGGGTCGCGCGGTTGTCCCAAAAGGCGACGCTGCCCGGCTCCCACCTGAACCGGACCTGAACGTCAGGAATGCTGGCCTGACGCTGAAGTCGATCGAGCAGCGGGTAGGCCTCAACTGTGTCCATCCCCTTGATCCCGCAGGTGAACCCGGCGTTGACGTAGATCGTCTTGCGCCCGGTCTCGGGATGGGTGCGGATCACCGGGTGCTCGACGGTGGGATGCTTGGCCCGCATCTGGTCCTGCACCTCGGACGGCTGGTTGTGGCCAAAGGCGCGGACGTAATCGTGCAGCGCGACCAACTCGTCGATCTGCTCCTTGGTGGCGTCGTCCAGCAAGTCGTAGGCCGCGGCCATGTCGGCCCACAGTGTGTCGCCGCCGATGGGCGGGAGTTCCACGGCTCGCAGGATAGATCCCAGCGACGGCTCCGGCCGCCAGGTCACATCGCTGTGCCACACGCCCGGCGCTTTGTGCGTTCCACCGGCCGGCAGCACAAAGATCTCGGTTTCCTTCTGGTCCGCCGGTGTGAGCGGATGGATTTCGAGGTCGCCGAAGGCTCGCCCGAAGGCCACGTGGCGTTCGCGATCGAGGCCGCGCTGGTCTCGGAAGAAGATCACTTTCCAATCGAGCAGGGCGGCGCGGATCTCGGCGATCGTCTCGGCGGAGAGGTCACCGGCCAGATCGACGCCGCCGATCTCCGCACCGATGGTGGCGGTCATGGGATCGATGGTGATCGGCATCGGCCAATCGTAGGACGCAGGAGCGCGGCACGTCGGCGGGTACCTTGAGCCATCGGCCCGCGCACCTTTCTCCGAATTCCTGTCTTCATCGCGGCAGTCGTCGCGTTGGTCGTCACGCTCGTTGCGCAGATGGAATGGCATACCTGGCCGTTCGGTCTGCTGACCAACTTCCCGGTGCAACTCCTGATCGCCAGCCTCGCCATCGCATTGGCCGCTGCGCTGACCAAGGCGCGGGTCAGCCTGGTCCTGATTGCGATCGCAATCCTGGTGAACGGCACGATCGTGGGTCGCACCCTGGCGCGCTCGGCCCGACCGTCGAATCCGCGCTCGGCGAGCGTGACGGTCGGACACCTGAACGCCCAGACTCGGCCAATCGATGTCGCTGCACTTGGCCGCTATCTCGCCCAACTCCGACCCGACGTCTTCGTCGTCCTCGATCCGGTGCAGTCCGATGTTCCGGCGCTGACCCACGTCGTGCCCGGGTACCGCGTCGACCAGACCGGCGCCCACGTGGTGGCCCGACCCGAGTTCGTCCGGACCGTCGTGTTGAGTCGCGTGCCCATCACCGGCATCCGCCACCCCCGAGATCCGAAGTTCGGTCGATCGGCGGTGGAACTGACCATCACCGGGCCCGCTCCGATAGCGATGGTGGTGTTCGGCACCGATTCGCCGACGACGCCGCAGCGAACCCGGCACCGAGATCAAGCGCTCGACGCCGCGGCCCGTTGGAGCCGCGCCCGTCCGGATCGGCGGATCGTGATGGGCGACTTCAACACGACCCCGTGGTCCGCGGCGTTCGCTCGGGTCTTGGAACATGGCCGGCTCACGAACTCTCTCGACGGGTTCGGCATCCAACCGTCGTGGCCCGAGTCCAACATCCTGCTGCGCATTCCTATCGACCACGCGTTGCTCGGGCCGAGCCTCGCCGTGCGCCACCGCGGCACCGGGCCGTCCTTTGGGTCCCAACATCGCAGCCTCCACGTGACCGTCGCATCCGCGCGGTAGCGATCCGAGGGTCCGACCGCGCCGGTAGCGTGGCGTTCATGGCGCCAAACCGCATCGAGGACTACGCGCTGATCGGTGACACCCGTACCGCGGCGTTGGTAGGTCGGGACGGTTCTATCGACTGGTGGTGCGCGCCCCGCTTCGATTCGGGCGCGGTGTTCGGTGCGCTGGTCGGGACCCCGGAGAACGGCCACTGGCAGATCGCTCCGGCCGGTGGTCTCCAACGGGTCGATCGGCGGTACCTCGACGACACGCTCGTCCTCGAGACCACGTTCCACACCGATGACGGCGTGATCCGCGTGACCGACTGCATGCCGGTCGGCGACCACTCCGTCGACATCGTGCGGGTCGTCGAGTGTCTGAGTGGCCGGGTGCCGATCCACATGGAACTCGTCGTGCGGTTCGACTACGGCTCCATCGTCCCGTGGGTGCGCCGCGACCGCGAGGGACTCCATTTCGTCGCCGGCCCCGACGCGATGGTGTTGCGGTCGCCCGTCCGCATCCACGGCGCGGGCCCGACGAGCGTGGCCGACTTCGTGCTCCGCGCCGGCGAGTCCGTCCCGTTCGTGCTGGCCTACTACGCGTCTCACAAACCGGTTCCGGCGGCGATGGATCCGGACCAGGTGATCCAGGACACCGAGCGCTGGTGGCGGCAGTGGTCCGACAACTGCACCTACGCCGGCCAGTGGCAACCCGAAGTCAAACGATCGCTCATCACCCTCAAGGCACTGACCTACGCGCCAACGGGGGGGATCGTGGCTGCTCCGACCACGTCGCTCCCGGAATGGATCGGAAGCGTCCGCAACTGGGACTACCGCTATTGCTGGCTCAGGGACGCGACACTCACCCTGGTCGCTCTGACCACCGGCGGGTACACCGAGGAGGCGTTGGCGTGGCGGGACTGGCTCGTCCGCGCGGTGGCCGGCGATCCCGAGGACCTCCAGATCATGTACGGGCCGGCCGGGGAGCGCCGCCTGCGCGAGTACACGCTGGACTGGCTCGCCGGATACTGCAACAGCGTTCCCGTCCGGGTCGGGAATGCCGCAAGCGGACAGTTCCAACTCGACGTGTACGGCGAGGTACTCGCAACGCTGTACCACACCCGCCGGTTGATGCCCGAGATCGGCGGGCACCACGACTCCTGGGACCTCGAGGTCGCGCTCCTCGCTTCACTCCAGGATCGCTGGCGGCATCCCGACGAAGGCATCTGGGAGGTGCGGGGCCCTCGCGCGCACTTCACCCATTCCAAGGGAATGGCGTGGCTGGCGTTCGACCGTGCGGTGCGGAACATCGACGAGTTCGGGCTCGACGGCCCGCGCGAAGAGTGGACCGCGGCCCGTGACGAGATCCACGCCGAGATCTGCAACGAGGGCTTCGACCCCGAACTCAACGCCTTCACCCAGGCCTACGGATCGAAACAACTCGACGCGGCAGTCCTCATCCTCCCGCTCGTCGGTTTCCTCCCCGCGGACGACCCCCGCGTCGCGGGAACGGTCACCGCGATCGAGGAGTCATTGATGCACGACGGGTTCGTCGCGCGCTACAAGACGAGCCCGACCGGCGCCATCGACGGTCTTCCCGAAGGCGAAGGTGCGTTCCTGCCGTGTTCGTTCTGGCTCGCCCAGAACTACGCGCTCGATCGGTCGGCTCGACGATGCCCACCAGCTCTTCGAACGGCTGATCGGACTGCAGAACGACGTCGGCCTACTCGCCGAGGAGTACGACCCGGTGGCCAAGCAGCAGCTCGGCAACTTCCCCCAAGCCTTCACCCACGTGAGCCTGGTCAACGCGGCCGCTCACCTCTCGGCAGCCGACGGCAACCCGACCGCTTCCCGGGAGTGACCGTCTGCCGACGTCGCGCCGACCGGCAAGGGCGGCGGACCCAACGCCCAGCCGAGCACAGCCAACAGTGCCGTCGCACTCGGTCTGACCACCAACGGATCCGCGAGCGGCACCGGCCAAAGCCCGAGCGTGAGCCGACGCGAGAGCGGGAACAGGTCGGCCGCCGCCGCGACGATCACCGCGTAGGCCGGCAACATCCGGACCGGTAGTGACGGGAACGTGAGGAAGCGCACGGTCTCGCGAGCTTCCTTGGTCATCGTCAAGTCGGGGACCGCCTCGATCCACGCACTGAGTGCGGCTGCGGTCTCGGGCACCTCATCCGCACCGAGCGAGCGCCCCAATACGGCCATCTCGCGCACGTACTCGTCCGCGTCCGCGTCGCTGATCCCCGGCCCGTATCGCCGGTACGCAGCCAGGAAGGAATCCACCTCGACGTTGTGCACCCACGACAGCAACGCCGGATCACTCGCGGAATAGGGGCGCCCGTCGGCCGCGACGCCGCGGACGCGTTGGTGCACGTTGGTCACCATCGAGATCGCACGTTCGGCCTCGGGCGTGGTCCCGTAGGTGGTCGCTGCGACGAACCGGCCCGTGCGCGCCAACCGGCCGAGAGGGTCTCGCCGGTAGGTCGAATGTTGGGCCACGCCCGCGATGGCGAGCGGATGCAGCACTTGGAGCAGCAGTGCCCGGAGCCCACCGATCAGCATCGACCGATCCGCGTGGATCCGCCAGGTGACCGAGTCGGGACCGAACAGTCCCGGGTCGGCGGTGGTCGCAAACTCCAACTCGGTTCCCGATCGCGGCGGGCCGCCCAGCGCAGAGCGAGCGACGTGACCGACGAGCGTGCGCACCGGCACGAGCAGGGTGCCCGTCGCCGAACTGACCGCAGTCGCCACCGGTTGGAGCACTGTTCCCACGACGCGCACCTCGGAGAGTCTCGCAGAGTCCCGGGTCAGTCCATACCGCGGGCCACGAGCGAGTCGATTTCGGCCAGGAACGAGTCGCGCTCGACCTGGTCGAGAAACGAGGATCGAAACGAGTTGCGCGCAAGTTCCACGATCTGGTCGTCGGCCAACGCCAACGCGGCGGCCGTCGCGGCGAAGTTCTCCCCGAGGTACCCCCCGAAATAGGCGGGGTCATCAGAGTGGATCGAAACGTTGAGCCCGAGTTCGAGCATTCGCCGCACCGGATGATCGGCCAAGCTCGGCACCACCCGGAGCATCACGTTCGAGAGCGGACACACGGTCAACGGCACGCGGTCTTCCACCAATCGGTCAACGAGGGCTGGATCCTCCAAGCAGCGGACTCCGTGGTCGATCCGTTCGGCATGGAGCAGCTCCAGGGCCTCGATGATGTAGCGGGGCGGACCCTCCTCCCCCGCATGCGCCACGGTCCGGAGTCCGGCGGCCCGGGCCCGATCGAACACGGCCGTGAATTTCGACGGCGGATGACCGGCTTCGGAGGAATCGAGACCGACCGCCACGATGTCGACGCCGTTCGTCAGTGCCGTCTCCAGAGTCTCCATGGCCGCGTCGGCGCTGAGATGCCGGAGGAAACACAGGATCAGACCGGAGGAGATACCGAGGTCTCGTCGGCCCGCGTCGAGGGCGGACTGCACGCCTTCGACGACGACCTCGAACGGCACGCCCCGGTCGGTGTGGGTCTGAGGATCGAAGAAGACCTCCGCGTGGCGAACGCCATCGGCACTCGCGCGTTCCATGTATGCCTGCGTCAGGTCGGCGAAGTCGTCGGGCTGTCGGAGCACCGAGCATCCCGCGTAGTACACGTCGAGGAACGACTGCAGGTTGTCGAAGACGTAGGCCTCGCGCGTGGCGTCGATATCGGCGTACGGCAGCACGATCCCGTTCCGATCGGCGAGGGTGAACATCAGCTCGGGCTCGAGCGTCCCCTCGAGATGCAGATGGAGCTCTGCTTTGGGCAACGTCGACAGATCGATCATGGCCGGATGTTCACAAGGGCGCGTGCGCGCTCACGACGTATTGGATCAGCTCGACCGAGAGCACTCGCACCGATGCGAGGGCCGCGTAGAAATCGGCGAGGTGGGCGGACTCGGCATGGGCGCGCTGGTCAGCTTCGGACTCCCACTCCTCGAACACCCGAATCCGGCCGTGATCGCGCGGATCGACCCAGAAGTCGTACGCCACACAACCGACCTCCGCCTGGGTCAACGCGACGAACGGTTCGACGATCGCCATCGCCGCGACGAAGTCCTCCGCTTCGATCCGAATCTCCCCCGACACCACGATGCGCGTCATGGATCGGAGGATAGAACGGGGCTGCCACGCCTGGGGAGTATCCACCACTCCGGCCCTTGAGTTCCGTACGCTGCTGGGTGGGCGGTATCTGGTGGCTTGTCGTGGCCGGATGCGGTGACCGCCGTCAAGCCCGGGAGGCTTCATGAAGGCAACAACCACCCTTGTCCGCAGCGCCGCCGTCGCGGCCATCGCGACGGTCGGGCTCATTGTTCCCGCAGCGGTGTCGGGCGCCGCGCCCTACCCCGGCGGAGGCACGCCCCCCGAGGTCCTTCCCACCCGCACTCCCCCACGGGCAACCCAGCCGACGTCGAGTGCCACGCTCCCGATCACCGGGACCGACGCCGCCGAACTGGCGTTGGTCGCGGGTGCCGCGGTCGGCGTCGGCGTGGTGCTGGTTCGTCGCAACCGTCGCGCCGCCACGATCTAGCGCGAGGCTCGGTGAGCATCCCGGTCGACCTCACCGCCCTCGAACATCTCATCGCGGTCATCGACGGTGACGCGCTCCTGATCAGCGTCTCGGACGACTCCCGGCCACACGTGGTGTCGGTACTTCCCACCTGGTCGGCCGACACGATCGTCGTCGGCGCAGGCCGCCGAACAACCCGGAACATCGCGGACCGGTCCGCCGTCACCCTGATCTGGACCACCCGCCACGACGAGCATTTCCGCCTCATCGTCGACGGCACCGCGGAGATGGGGGCACCGGACCAGATCGTCATCACTCCCACCGCGGCCGTCCTCCATCGCGTCGTGGGCTCGGGCACCGACGACACACCGAACTGTGTCTCCGTCGAATAGCCCGAAACTCCGAGGGTGGTCGCACTCGCCTGCGAGACTGTGACCATGGCCTTCGGTCAATCAGCGGGCCCGCCCGCGACCCATCGGCAACTCCAAGACCTGACCGAGATGATCCACGCGGCGGGCCACACCGATTTTCGGGACGCGCGCGGCCCGCTCGGGCTCAACCAGCGCCAAGCAGGCGGTCGGTTCACCCGCGACGAAGCCGACGAACTGATCGAGCGCCTCCGGGCCGAAGCCGAGGCCAACGAAGTGGCCGATCTGCTCGAATCCGCCGCGGAGGAGATCGCGGCACCTCCGCCGGCGACGCGCTCACCGAAGCGGTCGGCCCCGCCCCCGCGCACCCCCGCGCCCCGTCGAAGTGCGCAGGACTTGCCGACCGCTGAGCAACTCGGTGCCATCCCCGACGCAGTCCTCGCCGCCGAGTTGCAGCGCCGCGGTTGGATCGTCATGGAGGGAACGTGAACGACTTCGAGAGCGACACCACCCTCGACATCAGCGACGACGAACTCGAGCAGGAAGCGCTGGCCGCCGACCCGAACCCGCCGCTGGATCACGCGCGCCCGATCACCGACCTGATCGGTGACTTCGGCGATTCGACCCTGCCCGCCTGGTACATGCCCGCGGTCATGCGGGGTGGTCCCCGGCTCCGGGGCTGGCGGCGCGGCACCGTCTTCGCGTTCATCGCCGCGTTGCTGGCGATCGAGGCCGCGGGCCTCTGCAGCACCTACGGCCAGATTCTCTGACCCACCGGCCGCGGCTGCACTACGCGCAGTTCGGGCACAGCCCGATGAGATCGATCAGATGACGGTCGATCCGGAATCCCGATCGCCGGGCAATACGCCGCGCGGCGTCGTGCACCGAGTCTTCGAGTTGGGTGGTCGCCTCGAAATCCTCGACCGAACCGCAGGACGAGCAGATCAGGTGATGGTGATGGTGATCGGTCAGGTCTTCGGTCAACTCGTAGTGCGCGAAGTCGCCCGATGCCGTCACCACCCGATGGACGACCCCAACCTGTTCGAGCATCGTGAGGTTCCGATACACCGAACTCACCGCCAGGGCGGGGTCGCGTTCGGCAATCTCGGGGATCGTGAGGGGACGATCAGACCGAGCGAGCACGGCGACCAACGCTTCCCGGCTGGAGGTCAGGCGCTGCTCACCCCGGGCCAGGCGGACCGCAACGCTCTCGCGCAATGCCGGATCCAAGCCCCCCGGAAAACCGGTGCCGGACTGACCGGTCGCAGTTCGGTGGGTGGCCATAGACCGGTCACGATACAAGAGCGCTCAACGCTCACCCTTGCGTTCCATTGCGCGAGCATAATAAGAATGACTATCATTCCTCCGTTGTCAGACGGTCACCGGGGGATCAGCGTGAGGCATCGGTCGGTACGAATCAGCACCGTGGGTGTGCTCGTCGCGTTGAGCGCGTGTTCGTCATCAACGCCGTCGAGCGCGCCGGTCGGCACCTGCCCGGTGGCGGCCCGTCGCATCGTTGTCAGTATCGACCAATGGCGTGAGCTGGTCACGCGGCTCGCCGGAGACTGCGCCCGCGTCACGACCGTCCTCACCACCACCGCCGATCCGCACGACTTCGAGCCGACGCCGGCCGACATCGCACGGCTGAGCGATGCCGACCTCCTCGTGAAGAACGGACTCGGCTACGACGCGTGGACGGACCAGTCACTCGCGGTCCTTGACCCAGGGCCAACGGTCATCGATGTCGGTCGCACCGTCGGCCTCCGCACCGGAGCGGCCAACCCGCACCGGTGGTACCGGCCGAGCGATGTGCACCTCGTCGCGACGGCAATCACCGACCAACTCGCTCGCCACGACCCGAAGGCCCGCACCTACTTTCGGAACCGGCTGACCCGATGGAACGCGTCCATGCGCCAATACGACGAGACCGTGGCCGAGCTGAAGCTGAAGTATTCGGGACGACGATTCGCCGCGACCGAAGGCGTCTTCGACCTGATGGCGGAATCGCTCGGGCTCCTCAACCGCACGCCCGCCGGCTACCAACGTGCGGCGAGCAACGAATCCGAACCCGGCCCCGCCGATCTTGCCGAGTTCGAATCGCGCCTGCGCGACGGCGGCATCGACGTCCTGATCGACAATTCCCAAACCCAAGGGGCGATCCCGAAACGGCTGCGCCAGGTAGCAAGGGGCGCGGGCGTGCCCGTCGTCGAAGTCACCGAGAGCCAACCGGCCCGCTCGGCTGGCTTTGCCGCATGGCAACTCGACCAACTCGCCCGACTCGACGAGGCAGTCTCGGGATGACGGCGGCCCTGGAACTCCTCGACGTCCGGGCCGGCCGCGACGGGACCGAGATCTGGTCCGACGGAACCTTCTCGATCCCCACCGGTTCGATCGTGGCCGCCATCGGTCCGAATGGATCGGGCAAGACCACGCTGCTCCAGATGATCCTGGGGCTCCTCCCGCCCACAGGAGGGACCCTCAAGGTTCTCGGTGGGGCGCCCCACCGAGGCGACCCACGCATCGGGTACGTCCCGCAGGGCTACGCGGCCGAGATCGGCGAAGCCATCCGGTGCCGTGACCTCGTCGCGCTCGGGCGCACCGGGACCCGCTGGGGCCTCGGTCGGCGCACCCCCGACGACCACGCGCGGGTCGATGCGACGCTCGCGTCCGTGTCGGCCCTCGACCTTGCCGACCGTCGGCTGTCGCAACTCTCCGGCGGTCAACAGCAACGGGTCGCCATCGCCCAGGCGTTGGTCGGCGACCCCGATCTGCTGCTGCTGGACGAGCCGCTCGCGAACCTCGATATTCACCATCAACACCAGATCGTGGAACTGCTGCGGGCGCTGCACACGGCCCGACCGATCACGATGCTCATCGTCGTCCACGACCTCAACCCGTTGCTCTCGATCCTCGACGGCGCCATCTATCTGCTCGACGGTCATGCGCACTACGGCGCCATCGGCGACGTCGTCGACGGTGATCTCCTCACCCACCTCTACGACACGCCGATCAAGGTCGTCCGCACGCCCCAAGGTGACCTGTTCACGAGGAGCGAGCCCGAATGACGCTCGTACTCGCCGAGGTCGGCTATCAGTCGAACTGGATCGACATTCTCCAGGCCGATTTCATGCGCAACGCCTTGATCGGCGGGACCCTCGTCGCCCTGGTCTCGGGCATCGTCGGCTACTTCGTCGTCATCCGTCGAGACGCGTTCGCGGCCCATGCACTCGCGCACATCGGATTCCCGGGCGCGACCTTCGCCGTCCTGGTGGGTATGCCCGTGACGATGGGACTCGCCCTCTTTTGCGTCACTGGCGGACTCGCGATCGGTGCCCTCGGGAAACGGGTCGCGAACCGCGACGTCTCGACTGGCACCGTGCTCGCACTGGCCACGGGGCTCGGCGTGCTGTTCGCCTCGCTCGCCACCGAGAACACGCGGACCGTCACCAACGTGTTGTTCGGGAATCTCTTGGCGATCTCGACGAGTCAGATTCAGGTCTTCGCCGGCTTCGGCGCGTTCCTGCTCCTCGCGTTCGTCGGGATCGGCCGACCGCTCCTGTTCGCGTCGATCGATCCTCAGGTCGCCGAGGCCAAAGGCGTGGCCGTGCGCGCCCTCGGCGTGACGTTCACGGTGCTGCTCGCGCTCGCCGTCACGATGGCCGTCCCCGTGGTCGGGACATTGCTGCTCTTCGCCCTCGTGGTGACGCCCGCCGCCGCGGCACTTGCGATCACTGCCCGGCCCGCGGCGACTCTGACCCTGGCGACGACCTTCAGCCTCGGTGCCGTCTGGCTCGGGCTCGTCCTCGCGGTGATGTTCAATCTCCCTCCGAGCTTCTGCATCGTGACCGTGGCGTTCTTGACGTGGCTCGTCACGGTGGTTGGGACCCGAGCCCAGAGAAGCCGGCACCCCACCCCCGACGCCGGACACCACCTTCACGGCGACCACCATCACCCTCAGGCGATGCCGCTCAGCCGGTGATCACCTCAACGTGGCAACAGTGACTTGATGCGCGCTTTCACCGAGTCGGGAAAGATCCGCCCGCCGATCTGCATCGCCCGGCGTTGGCTCACGAAGCGCGCGAACCGGGCCGACGTGAGTTCGCGAATCCGCCCCCGGGTCACCATGGAATAGAGGGCGATCGCCGACGTGTCGGTTTCGACGAACGAGACCGGCCGCCGGGCGGTGAGAAACACGCCGGGAACGCCAGGGTCGGTGTCGAGATCGACGATGGTCAGGTCGGTGAAGATCGCGCGCATGTCCTCGACCTCGTACCGCCAGAAGTCGTACGGAAACGCGTGGTACTTGAACCCGAACGACCGGGTGGTGATCAACAGCACGCCGTCGGCGGCCAACAACCGTTTGAGGTTCGAGATCACGAGTCGCCAGTCGCGAACGTGTTCGAGAACTTCGGTGCAGATCACCAGGTCGAACTGCTCGGTCCCGTAACGGCGGACGAGATCTTCGGCGTCACAGACCTCGTCGACTCCGGGTCCGGCCTCGATATCGACTCCGAGGTACGAGGCGGGCTCGTGCTGCTCGACGTAGGAACGGAGCGACCCGTTGACGTTGCGCGACCCGACCTCGATGACGCGCCGGCCACGGAGGGTTTCAGCGTCGAGTTGCGCCTGCCCGTAGGCGAGGCAGGCTGGATTACACACGAGTCCTCCGGAGATCGAGACCCGGCGGAGGGTACTGATCGCTTGCGGGCCGGGCAACCGTCGGCCCGGCGACCTCGGGAACGAGATGCGATCATGCCGCCGTGCAATCGCGCCGACCCCTCCGCTCACGCGCGGCCACCTGGCTCATCCACCTCCTGGTCGCCGTCGGAGCGACCGCGCCACTCGCGTGGACGCTGCGCGGCCTGCCGCTGGGTCGGGAAGGCGTCGCCACCGTCCCGGAGTTCAACCTCTGGAGTCTGCGGTGGACCGCCGAACGACTCCCACATGCGCTCGCCGGCTGGTGGGACGCTCCGATCTTCTGGCCGACCCCCGGCGCCTACGCGCGATCGGAGCTCCAACCCCTGACCGGCTTCGGGTTCTGGATCCTTCGGTCGGTGACTCCCGACACCGTGGCGTACGGCCTCCTGCTCATCGGCGCGATCACCCTCAACGGCATCGCGATGAACGCCCTGGCCCGGCGGCTCGGGGTAGCCGCGGTTCCCGCGATCTTCGCCGGCGTCCTCGCTCAGACCATCCCGTTCGTCTTCGCGCAGCTCGGCGTACTCCAACTGCTGATGCTCTGGCCGATCCTCGTCGCGCTCACCTGCCTGCTGGCATGGGCCGAAGATCCATCACCGCGATGGGCGGCCGGCGCCGGAGCCGCCCTCGCCGCAGCGGTGCTCACGTGCGGATATCACGCGGTGCTGTTCACCCTGGCCACGTTGATCGCCGCGCCCCTGCTCGTCCGGCGCTCCTGGTGGTCCGAGTGGCGTCGGCGTAGCGCGGGACTCCTGCTCGGCGCGGCGATCGCAGCTGGGTTGGCACTGCCCTTCGTACTGGGACAGCACCGGTGGATCACCGGTGTCGAGTGGACCAACGACACGATCCGCAGCGGGTCGGCGTCCTGGCACGAACTCGCCCCCGGCGGCCGGCACTGGCCGGGAACCATCCTCGTGGCACTCGGCGTCCTGGGCGCCGTCATCGCCCGTCGGCGCCGTTCCACCCACTTCCTCATCGGGCTCGGGGTCGTCACCACGCTGATCGCGCTCGGGACGCGCTTGAGTGTGCTCGGCGTGCGGCCGTACTCGTGGTTGGTCGATCGTTTCGAGGTCTTCGCGCAGCTGCGCTCCCCGTACCGCGCGACTGCGGTCGCCCAGCTGGTACTCGTTGCGCTCGGGGCGCACACCCTCGATTGGGTCTGGCACCGACGGTCACGACTCGGGCCCGTGATCGCAGTCGCCGCGGTGGTGGGGGTCCTGGTCACCACCGACCTCGGGAGCGGACCGATTGTCCCGGCCCCACCGCAGGATCGCCGGTGGATCAGCTATCTCGCGCGCCGCCCCGGAGACGGAGTGCTCATGCTGCCCATGGCTGCGGGGCCATCCGTGGTCGACTTCGAGCCGACGACCCGCGCGATGCTGCAGAGCCTCGACCACGGCCACCCGCTGGTCAACGGGTACACCGGGTTCTTCCCCGTCGGCCACGCTGCGCTCATCAACCGGATGAAGACGTTCCCGAGCCGGGCGACCGTCGCCGAGCTCCGACGCGAGCGCGTGCGATACGTCGTCGTCGACTCGTCGTGGTGGAACCGACCGCGGGCCCGCTCGGCCGACGCGCTCGGCCTCGACGTCGTGCTCTCGTCCCGACCCAAGGTCGTGATCGACCTACGCGATCAGGGCCGCTCGTTCCCCGCACGCGCGGCGCCGTAGGCGGCGAGAGCCCGCGTGCGGGCCGCGCGGTGTTCGACGATCGGCTCCGGGTACGTCGTGCCGAGCACCACCCCTGCCGCGGCCAGTTCCAACGGGCCGAGTTCCCACGGCTCATGGACGGCCCGCCCCGGTATCTGGGCCAGTTCGGGGACCCACCGGCGGACGTAGTCGCCATCGGGGTCCCAGCGACGGGCTTGGGCGATCGGATTCATCACCCGGAAGTAGGGCGCCGCGTCGGGACCGGTCCCCGCGCACCACTGCCAGTTGCCCGCGTTCTGGGGCACGTCACCGTCGGTGAGCAGGCGTCGGAAATGGCGCTCCCCGTGGCGCCAATCGACCAGCAAGTCCTTGACCAGGAACGATGCGACGACCATCCGTAACCGGTTGTGCATCCAACCGGTCGTTGCCAGTTCGCGCATCGCCGCATCGACGATCGGATACCCCGTACTCCCGTCGATCCAGGCCGCCAGGTCGGCGGGGTCGTCATTCCAGGGGATCTGCTCGTATGCCGGCTGCTGACAGTGATCGACCAGATCCGGGTTGGCCGCCCACAGATGCGCATACCAATCTCGCCATGCGAGTTGCCGAACGAACGCGCGTCGTCCCGGCGTCGCGTCACCGATCGCTCGCACCACGGCTCGGGGCGAGATCACGCCGAAGCGCAGATCCGCCGACAGCCTCGAGGTCAGATCGAGATCGGGCCGGTCGCGTGTGTCTTCGTACTCGTCGACTCGGTCCTGAAACTCGTCGAGCCGATCGTGCGCGGCGCGCGCACCGGCCGGATGCGGTGGGTCCGGATGGGTCGGGATCTTCTCCCGTTCCACGGCGGCGATCGTCGCCGGGCCCGGCATCGCGCGGTCGACCAGCGGCCGCTCGGACCACCGCCGATAGAACGGAGTGAAGACGCGCGACACCGCACCAGCGGTCGTCAGCACCGAGCCGGGCGGATGCACCAAGGTCGACCACGAACCGTCGACGGCAACTCCATGACCATCCAGTCGCTCGGCGGTCACGGCGTCGCGGTCGCGAGCAAACCGGGTCACGTCCCGATTCCACGCGACCGAATCTGCACCGACCTCGCGCGCCAGATCAGGGATGACGACCGTCGGATCACCCGATACGACGGTCAACCGGCCGCCCGCATCAGAGATTTCCCGGCCGAACGCACTGACCGACGCGAGGTACTGCGCCCGGCGGAACGGTCCGGCACCGCCGAGGACGCGCGGGTCCAGGACGAGAACGGGGACGACTTCGGAATGGTCTCGGGTCGCGATCGACCAGGCATGGTTGTCGTCCAGGGAGAGGTCCCGCCGGAACCACACGATCGCTCGACTCATACCGCCAGGATCGTCGACCGGCGGCGCCAAGGCGAACCCGGGTGCCGCGGGACGGGCGACGATCGACGTCGGTAACGTGCCCGTGTGGCTCTGACAACGTCTGGCTGGTTCCGCCGACCGAACCTGCGCCGCGCGCTGACGGTTCCCGCCGTCGGACTCACTGCGACGGTCCTCGGCGCGACTTCGGGCGTGGTGGCGCCCGGCGCGTTCGCGCTCGACCTCCTTGCGGGCGATCGCAACCTCCGACGCCTCCGGACCTTGGCCACGGCATTTGGCTGGTCATCCCTCGAATCGATCGGCGTCGGGGCGTCGACTGCCTTGTGGCTCGCCGGGCGGGGTGACGATCGTGAGCTTCACTACGCGCTGCAGCGGTGGTGGGCTCGCCGCCTCGTCAACCTCCTGGAGGTGACGGCGAACCTCGACATCCAGATCACGGGACTCGAGCACCTGTCTCCGGGACCGGTGATCGTGTGCGCGCGGCACGTGAGCATCGCCGACGCACTCATTCCCGCTTGGTTGCTCGGGCAGGTCGGGATGCGACCGCGATACGTGCTGATGTCGGAACTCCTCGCCGATCCCTGTCTCGACATCGTCGGATCTCGACTCCCGAATCATTTCGTCGATCGCGACCCGACGAACAACGATCCGGAACTGCGCGCCATCCGCCACCTGGCCGACGATCTCACGGAACACGACGCCGTGGTGATCTTCCCCGAAGGCGGAGTGGCGTCGGCGGCACGACGGGAGCGGGCCATGACGACGATCGGCGAACGGGATCCCGAACGGTGGGCTCGAGTTCGCTCGCTCCATCATCTCGTTCCCGTCCGACCGGGCGGTACCGCGGCTCTGCGTCTCGGCGTGCCGGACGCCGACATGGTCTTCCTCATGCACACCGGCTTCGAGGCGCTCGCCCGCCTCGCCGACGCCCCCACGAGGCTCCCACTCGAGGGCCCGGTGCGAGTGTCGCTCACTCGAGTCGCGGCCACCGAGATCCCCCGAGGCGAAGAGTTCCCGGCGTGGCTCGATTGCCAGTGGTCCGAGCGCGATGCCCAGCTCGACCCCGAGATGTCCACATAGTCTTCGCCGTCCGCGTCCGATTCCATCTTGCGTCGGCTCGACCGCTCCCCTATGCTTCACCCAGAAGTGAAGCTTGGTCGTCGACCGTCAGCCGGCCTCAATGCCTGACATTCCCAAGGATCTGGACCGCGTGTTCGCAGCGCTCGCCAACCCCCATCGCCGGGCGTTCGTCTACCTCCTGGGGCTCCAGCCGTACTCGATCAGCCAGCTGGCGGCAGTCCGGGGCTTGTCGCTGCCGGCCATCAACAAGCACATCGCCATCCTGGAATCCGCCGGTATGGTCCGACGACGCAAGGTCGGCCGCACCAACGTCCTCACCCTCGACCGGAGTTCGCTCCGTGCGCTCCAAGACTGGCTCGGCCAGTACCACGCCTATTGGGGGTCTGCGGACGAGTCGCTCGAGAACTATGCCACCCAGCTCGGACGCGCCGCCGAGCCATCGACCCAGGAGTGATCGTGAAGAAGTTCGTCTATCTCTTTGCCGACGTCGCCGAACCCTCGGGCGATGTCCACGCCCAATGGGAGGCCTGGTTCGCAGGCGTGGGACCCAACCTGATCGACAGCGGCAATCCGTTCGGGTCCGGGCGCGAACTCACGGCGGCGGGAACACGCGAACTCACAGCTGATCACGACCCCGCGGCGGGTTACACCATCGTCGCGGCCGAGAGCCTCGACGATGCCGAGGCGCTGCTCGCCGGCTGCCCCGCTCATCGGGTCCGGATCTACGAAGCCCTTCCCATGTAGTTCCCTCTCCCACCAAAATGCACGACCTGAATACCCAACTTGCCCGAACACCAACTTGCCCGAACACCAACTTGAAGGAGTCACCATGCCCGATTCACCACTCGACCAAGCCATTGCATCGACCCGCGCCGTGTTGGCCGGCGTCTCGGCCGACCAACTCGGCGAGCAGACCCCGTGCGCAACCTGGAAGGTCAGCGACCTGATCAACCACATCGTCGGCGGCCAGTACTTCTTCGAGGCCGGCGTCCTCGGCACTCCACCGGCGGGCGAGACCGACTACTCCGCCGGCGACTTCGTGGCCGAGTTCGACACGGCCTCCGCTCGGTGTGTCCAGGCATTCGCAGGTGATGGGGTGATGGAGAAGACGCTGACGCTCCCCTTCGGTCAGATGCCGGGCGCGGCGTGGGCCGGCCTGGCCGCCACCGACACGTTCACCCACGGCTGGGACCTCGCCAAAGCAACCGGCCAGAACACCGACCTCGAGCCGGAACTCGCCAGCCAGCTGCTGGCCGGCGCCAAGATGTCGATCCAACCGGGATTCCGGTCCGAAGAGGGCAACATCTTCGGGCCTGAGAAGTCGGCTCCCGCCGGCGCCAGTCACGCCGACGAACTCGCCGCCTTCCTCGGCCGCACCGTCTGAGACCCGACCGGCGTCGGGCCGATCCACTGCGATCGGTCCGACGCCGGCAGGGTCAGATCACCTCGGTGCGACGAAATCGATGCCTTCCTCGGCGCGGTGACTTCCACCACCGACGGTCACGCGTAGGGACCGTCAGAAGATGGCGCTGAGCAGGCCCGCAGAACGCATCTCGGTGTCCTGCGATGGTTGGGCCCAGAGCTGGTAGATGTGGCCGGCGGGTGCCAGGGGCAGCGCGGTCGCCGCCGCGACGGCCGCGAGGCATGGCCCAGCCACGCCACGGCGTGCTGAAGCTCGTGGAGTTCCGCACGCGCGTCGGCGTCTTTGGGGACGTACTAGGCCGGTCCGAATCCGGCCGCGGCACGGCCCCGGGTTGGGAAGGTTCGATTGGGCGCACCACAGCCCTGGTTCGTTCTCGGCGCCGAAACGGATGAGGCAAATCACGATCTCGTTCCTCGACCTCTCCTCAGAGGCCGTCGCTCAACGGGAGGAGGTCGGGAAATTCCGCGGCGCGGCCTTCGGACTTGGCCCGGAACGCCTCGGCCATGTCGTCGGTGTCGAACATCGCAGCATTCCAGTTCGCGATGAACTCCAGACCGTCGTCGACCCGGTGGTCGCGGGTGAAATTCATCGCCTGTTTGGAACCCCAAATCGGCCATCGGGCTCTTCGTCGCGATGCGGGCGGCGATGTCCAACACCCCGGCGACCAGCGTGTCGTGGTCAGCGAAGATCGCGTTGACAAACCCTGCGGCCTGCGCCTCGGTCGCGGTCCAGCGCCGGCCGGTATACGCGAGTTCGCGCACGATGCCTTCGGGCACGAGCTTCGGCATCCGTTGCAGCGTGCCGACATCGGCAGTCATGCCGATGTCGATCTCGGCGATCGAGAAGAAGGTCGATTCGGTCGCGTACCGCATGTCGGCCGCGCAGACCAGATCGACTCCCCCGCCAACACACCCGCCCTGGATCGCGGCAAGCACCGGAACTCGCGATCGTTCCAGGCACGTGAACGTCTCCTGCAGCCGCATCGCGGTGCTGCGGAACCGCTCGTTGCCCCGACTCCGGTGGCTGTGCCCACCACCCGCGCCGAGCGTGTCGTTACTCGTGAACACCTCGAGGTCCATCCCCGAACAGAAATGCGGACCGGTGCTCGACACCACGATCGCCCGCACCGAGCCCGACGCGGAGAATCCGTCGACGATCTCGGGCAGTTCACGCCAAAACGCCGCGATCATCGAGTTGCGTTTCTCGGGCCGGTTCATCCGGACGTGCGCGACCCGGTCGCTCACCTCGACGTCGAAACACTCGTACCCCACGACGCCCCCTCACACTCGTTCGATGATGATCGCGGGCGCCATACCGCCGCCTGCGCACATCGTGATCAGACCGAACTGCCCGTCAGTTCGTTCCAGCTCGTCGAGCACGGTACCGATCAGGATCGCACCGGTCGCACCGATGGGATGACCGAGGGCCATCGCGCCTCCGTTGACGTTCACTTTCTCGCGATCCAGGTCGAGGTCCCGCTGGAACTTCTCGGACACGACTGCGAACGCTTCGTTGATTTCGAACAGGTCGATGTCGGAGAGCTTGAGACCGGCGCGGGCCAACACCTTGCGCGCCGCCGGTACGGGCGCGTTCAGCATCAACGTCGGGTCGTCGCCCATGTTCGACGTCGCCACCACCCGCGCCCGGGCCCGCAGGCCGTGGGCTTTCGCATAGCTCTCGCTCGCCATCAGGACGGCCGCCGCGCCGTCGACGACCCCCGACGAGTTGCCGGCGTGATGGACGTGCTGGATATCGAGATCCGGGTACTTCTGGTTGATCAGTTCCCGGAACGTCGGATTGTCCTCGTGGCGGTAGTCGGCGATCGCCGGGAAGCTCGGGGCCAGCGCGGCGAGCGACTCCGCAGTCGTGCCCGGGCGGGGAAACTCCTCGTGGTCGAGCGCCACGCTACCGTCGAGGTTGCGAACCGTGATGAGGCTCTTCTCGAATCGGCCTTCTTTGATCGCACGATTCGCGCGGGCCTGCGACTCCGCCGCGAGGGCATCGAGCGCTTCACGCGGGATGCCTTCGAGCGTCGCGATGGCATCGGCACATACGCCTTGGTGCGACTGCGGGTGGATCGCTTGGAGATGTTGGTTGCCGGCGCCCATCGGGAGCAGCCCCTTCTTCGGCGCCGACATCATCTCGGTACCGCCACCGATCACCAGATCCTCCATCCCCGCCATGATCGCGTTGGCGGCGATGTTGTTCGACGTGATGCCCGAACCGCAGAAGCGGTCGAGCGTCACACCGCTCGCCCGTACGTCGTACCCGGCATCGAGCGCCGACATTCGGCCCAGGTCACCGCTCTGTTGGCTGACCTGTGAACTCGTACCCCACACCACGTCGTCGACGTCGGCCGTATCGAACCCGTTCCGCTCGACCAATGCCTCCAGCACGGTCCGGCCGAGGTGTTGCGGATGGAGGTGGGCCAACGAGCCCTTCCCCTGCTTCCCAATGCCGCGCGGGGTCCGGCAGGCGTCGATGATCAGTGCGTCAGGCATGACTGTCCTTGTTGGGAAGCGAACCGAGATCGTTCGTGATCGGTGAGGGATCCCGACCCTACCGTCGCCACCGAATGAGCAGCTCAAGCGAGCCGGACGCGAGCTGGCACACTGACGCGATGGAAGTCACCGAAGCCGTTGCTCGTCGTGCGTCGATTCGCCAGTTCCGAGACGACCCGATCCCCGACCAGACGGTGCGAGATCTCCTCACCGCCGCGTCCCGAGCCCCGAGCGGCGGCAACGTCCAACCGTGGCGGATCTACGTCGTGAACGGCGAGACGATGGGACGCTTTCGGGCGTTCATGCAAGGGAGCGAGATCACCGACCTGGAGTACGACATCTACCCCGCGAACCTCTGGGAGCCGTATCGGACCAATCGGTTCGCGCTCGGCGAGCAGATGTACGCGACCATCGGCATCGCCCGCGACGACAAGGCGGGTCGCCTCGCTCAGTTCGCCCACAACGGCGAGTTCTTCGGTGCCCCCTGCGGCCTGTTCTGTTTCATCGACCGGGGGATGGGCCCACCACAGTGGTCGGACCTCGGCATGTTCCTCCAGACGTTCATGCTGCTCGCCCAAGAGGCCGGCATCGACACGTGCGCGCAGGAGTACTGGTCGGTCCACCACCACGCGGTCCGCGAGTTCGTCGGTGCGCCACCGGAGGAGATGTTGTTCTGCGGCATGGCCATCGGTCATGCCGATCGGACCGCGCCGATCAACTCACTCGTCAGCGATCGCATGCCTCTCGATCAGTGGGCACGCTTCGTCGAGTAGGCCGGCTCCGACCGTCGCGGTCCCCGAAACCGTTCAACCGGTCACTGCGCCTCGTTCCGACGGATCGTCTCGGCACCTTTGTGGTGATCGAGCTTGCCGAATCGGTGGTCGAGGAGGTGCTCGAGTTTGCGCAGCGCACCTCTCCACGCCGCGTTCAACGACGCGGCGTGGTGAGTCACACCGACCGGCTTCTGCCCGGCGGGCCGCGCCTCCACAGCACATTTCTTGTCGGCCGGACCTGCCTTCGCACCGTTGTCATCTCCGAGATGCAGCTCGACCCGGGTCAGACGGTCACGGAACCGCGCGAGCCTCGCCTCGACGTCGGCAGTGACCTCTTCCCGCAAATGGGGACCGAACTCGATGTTGTGGTCAGTGGTGATTTCGATCTGCATGCAGTCATTCCTCCATCAGGCGCCTTCGTCACTCGTTGGACATGAGCATGCCATCGCGCGAGCCGGCCGGTCGCTCTGTAGGGTGACCGAGCATGCGAGAGCCCTTCCTCGGCACGGTCGGAACGACGGCGACGGAGTCGGAAGCCTGGTGGGCCGACCGGCCGAGCCCTCCGGCGGGCGCACCCAACGTCGTCGTCATCGTCCTCGACGACACCGGCTTCGGGCACCTCGGCAGCTTCGGCTCCGATATCGACACGCCCCACATGGATCGACTCGCCGACCACGGCCTGCGGTTCAACAACTTCCACACCACCGCGCTGTGCTCACCCACTCGGGCGGCGCTCCTGTCGGGCCGGAACCATCACTCCGTCGGCATGCGGTTCCTGTCCAACGTCGACACCGGGTTCTCGAACTGCCGCGGGGTCGATCAGCCCCCACGCCGGCACGATCGCCGAAATCCTCCAAGCCAACGGGTACGCCACCTACGCGCTCGGCAAGTGGCACCTGGCCAACATGGAGGACTGCAGCCCGAGCGGACCCATGACCCACTGGCCGCTCGGACGCGGGTTCGACCGCTTCTACGGCTTCCTCGGCGGCGCAACGGACCAATACTCCCCCGAGTTGGTCGTCGACAATCGAATCGTCGAGGAGCCCTCAGACCCCGCATACCACCTGTCCGAGGCGATCGTCGACGAACTGATCGGCATGATCACCTCCCATCGGTCGACCTCGCGCCGACCGTTCTTCGGGTACCTCGCGTTCGGCGCGACGCACTCCCCGCACCAGGTGCCTCAGCCTTACATCGACAAGTACCGCGGCCGCTACGACCGCGGCTGGGACGTTGTCCGAGCGGAGTGGTTCGAGCGTCAGCGCGAACTGGGCATCGTTCCCCCCGATGCGGAGCTTTCAGCTCGCAACTGGGATCTCACCGCCTGGGACGACCTCACCGCCACTGAGCGGACACTCTTCGCGCGCATGCAGGAGGTGTTCGCCGGTTTCCTCGACCACACCGACGAGCAGATCGGGCGCCTCGTCCGCTATCTCGAACGGGTCGGGGAACTCGACAACACCATGATCGTCCTGCTCTCGGACAACGGAGCGAGCCAAGAAGGCGGAACCAACGGGACGCTCAACGAGCTGTCGCACTTCAACGGCATCGAGGTCACCGCCGACGAGATGATCACCGACCTCGACGACCTTGGCGGCCCGAACCTGTTCAACAACTACCCCAAAGGGTGGGCCCAGGTCGGTAACTGCCCACTGCGGTTCTACAAGCAGAACACTTACGAAGGTGGGATCCGCGATCCGCTCATCGTGCATTGGCCGCAGGGGTTCTCGGCCCGCGGTGAGATCCGCCAGCAGTACCACCACGTCATCGACATCCTGCCGACGATTCTCGCGGCGACCGGCATCAGCCCGCCCCAGACGTTGCGCGGCATCGAGCAGTTGCCGCTCGAAGGCACGCCGATGGAGTACTGCTTCGACGCGGCCGACGCGCCGAGCACCCGCACGACGCAGTACTACGAGATGCTCGGTCACCGAGCGATCTATCACGACGGTTGGAAGGCCGTCACCCTGCACTTCCCCCGCGCGCCCTACGCCGAGGAACGCTGGAACCTCTACCACGTGGCCGAGGACTTCGCCGAGATCCACGACCTCGCGGACTCGATGCCCGAGAAGGTCGCGGAGATGGAGGCCCGGTGGTGGGAAGAGGCGGCGAAGTACAACGTACTTCCGCTCGACGACCGCACCATCGAGCTGTTCACACTGCGCCGGCCGGGATCCGAGTTGCAACGCAACGAGTTCACGTTCCGACTCGGCACAGCTCGTATCGACCGGTTCGCGATGCCCGACCTGCGGAACCGTTCGTGGACGATCACCGCCCAGTTGCCGTTGATCGGATCGCTGCGCCCGGAAGGGGTCTTGGTCGCCGGTGGAGCTCGTACCGGCGGATACTCCCTGTATCTGCGCGACGGGGCCGCCCACTTCGCGTTCAACCGACTCGCCCAGATCACGACGGTGACGGCATCGATCCCCGACGAGGCCTGGTCCAAGTCGGCGCTCGAGGTCGCGGTCCGTTTCACCAAGACCGGCGAGTACGTCGGGACCGTGGCGATCGAGATCAACGGCCGGCGGCTCGGCACCGGCGACATCGAAATGTTGCCGTTCCGTCAGACCCTCTTGGGGCTCCACATCGGCGCCGACCACGGATCGAGCGTGACCGACGCGTACGCCTCGCCATTTCGTTTTACCGGCGACGAACTCGTGGTGCGGTACGCGATGGACGACGACCGGAGCGACCTGGCGGCCGCGGCCGAGGCCGAGGCGCGCTCGGCACTCGCCGATCAGTGATGCCCGACCGGCCGCGGTTCACCGGGCGGCATCACGCAACCCGTCGAGATCGAGAATGATGATCTCCTTGCGTCCGGTGCGGATCAAGTCGCGGTTTCGCAACGACGCGAGCCCTCGGGCCACGGCTTCCCTCGAGGCGCCGATCCACCCGGCCAGGTCTTCCTGCGTGAGCGGGATCCCGATCTTTACGCCGTCCTCGACCGCCTCGCCCGCGGTCTCGGCGAGCACCACGAGCCGGAGCGCGACCCGGCCGAGCGTGTCCCGGGCGCCGAACTCGACCCGATGCTGGTCGGAGTCGCGGACCCGATCGATCAGCATTCTCAACAAGCCGATGGCCACCCCCGGCGTGTCGGCGAGGACCCGCCGAAACACCTCGGCCGAGAACACTTGTGCTTCCACGGGGCCCATCGCGATGCCCGTCGCGGACCTCGGAGCTTCGTCGATCGCACTGAGTTCACCCATCAGATCGCCCGGGCCTCGGACCGCCAGCACCGTCGCGTGGCCGTCCTCACTCGTGGCCACGACTTTGAGAAAACCTGAACGGATGACGATGACCTTGCTGCCGACATCACCTTCGAGGAAGAGCGCCTCACCGGCCTGATATCGCTGCACCCGACCGAGTCGCTCCACCGCGGCCCGGGTGTCCGGGTCCAACTCCGCGAGCCAGCCTCTCTCCACTGAGCGCACGCTACCGGCTCTGTGTCAGATGACGCAGTCCGGACTCTTCAACCGTCACGGACACCACCGAACCGTCGGCGCACACTGTCGACAACAACGCGGTGCCGATCTGCCGGTCAACCCAGGACAGGGGATCGCCGGACCGGCACCGGGTTGGTCCGGAGGAAGTCCCCCAGCCTCCTCCGGACAACTCGGGTGTGCAGACCCGAGGCGAAATGGTGGCGATCCTCTCCGCGGGCGCGTGGTTCGGTGAACACGCCCCTCCTGACGGCACAGCCACGCCTGGGGACGGTGCGCACCATGACCCCGGCCACGATGATCGTCTTCGATCACCACGAATTCGACGCCCTGCTCCACATCGCACCACAACTCCGACCCCGCCTCGAACGCAGCGCCGGGCTGATCTCCCCGTTCGCAATTGCGTGTACGGATATCAGAATCGTATTCTGCCGCGAACCACAAGGGGGCCCGATGGCGTGGGATTTCGAGACCGAACCCGAGTTTCAGGCGCAGCTCGACTGGGTCGATCAGTTCGTCCGTGACGAGGTCGAACCCCTCGACCTGATCTGGGGCGGTCTGGCGTACACGCCACTCGACGACACTCGCCGGAAGGTGATCGACCCGCTCAAGGCAGAGGTCCGCCGGCGCGGTTTGTGGGCCACCCACCTCGGTCCGGAGTTGGGAGGTCAGGGGTATGGCCAACTCAAGCTCGCGTTGCTCAACGAGATCCTCGGGCGATCCCAGTGGGCGCCCATCGTGTTCGGCTGCCAGGCACCCGACACCGGCAACGCCGAGATCATCGCCCACTACGGAACGCCCGAGCAGAAGGACCAGTACCTCACTCCCCTGCTCGAGGGTGAGCTCTTCTCCTGCTATTCGATGACCGAGCCCCACGCGGGGGCCGATCCGACGATGTTCACGACGCGGGCGGTACGCGACGGCGACGAGTGGGTCATCAACGGGTGGAAGTTCTTCTCGTCGAATGCGAAGACGGCGTCATTTCTGATCGTCATGGCCGTGACCGACCCCGACGTCAGCGCGTACCAGGGCATGTCGATGTTCCTCGTCCCGACCGACACGCCGGGAATCAACATCGTGCGCAACGTCGGCCTCGCCGGCGAAGCTCCCGACGAGGGATCGCACGCGCTCATTCACTACGAGGACGTCCGGGTCCCGGTCGAAGGTCTGCTCGGCGGCGAAGGTCAAGCGTTTGCCATCGCCCAGACGCGTCTCGGTGGCGGGCGTATCCACCACGCGATGCGCACCATCGGTATGGCCCAGCGCGCGCTCGACATGATGTGCGAACGGGCACTCAGCCGCGAAACCCAAGGCAGTCTGCTTGCCGACAAGCAGTTCGTTCAGGGCTACATCGCCGATTCGTACGCGCAGCTCGTGCAGTTCCGATTGTTCGTGCTCTACACCGCCTGGTCGATCGACAAACACAACGACTACCGCAAGGTCCGCAAAGACATTGCGACGGCCAAGGTCGTGATGCCCGACGTGCTCCACGACATTGCGTGGCGCGCCATGCAGGTTCACGGCGCCCTGGGCGTGAGCAACGAGATGCCCTTCCTCTCGATGGTGATGGCGGCCGGCGTGATGGGCCTCGCCGATGGACCCACCGAAGTCCACAAGGTCACGGTCGCCCGCCAGGTCCTTCGGAACTACCGCGCGAGCGACGATCTCTGGCCGTCCCAGCACATCCCCAAGCTCCGAGACGCCGCGCGCGCGAAGTTCGCCGAGTACCTCGACCATGAGGTCGGCAACCTGTGAATCCCACGATCGACACCGCGCGCGTCGAGGCGTGGATGGACGAAGTCGGCCTTCCCGGTGTCGGTTCGCCGCTCACCGCGAGCTACATCTCGGGTGGCTCGCAAAACGAGATCTACGAACTGCGCCGCGATGGGGTCCACTGCGCCATGCGGATCCCGCCCCCGTCCGCACCCGAGAGCCGCGACGCCGGGATTCTGCGGGAGTGGCGCATCATCGAAGCGCTCGACGGGTCCGACGTACCCCACACCGAGGCCGTCGCGGTGTGCACCGACCCCGCGGTGCTCGGCCGCACCTTCTACCTGATGGGTTTCATCGACGGCTGGTCCCCGATGGCGCTCACCGATGGCTGGCCCGCCCCGTTCGACACCGACCTCGAAGCCCGTCAGGGGTTGTCGTATCAACTCGTCGAAGGCATCGCGTTGTTGTCGAAGGTCGACTGGCGGGCGAAGGGATTGGAAGACCTCGGTCGCCCCGACGGATTTCACGAGCGCCAGGTCGACCGCTGGACCGCGTTCCTCGAACGCATCAAGGGTCGCGGGCTCCCGGGCTTCGACGAAGCTTCGACCTGGCTGCGGGCCCACCAACCACTCGACTACATCCCCGGCCTCATGCACGGTGATTATCAGTTCGCCAACGTCATGTACGAGGACGGAGCGCCGGCGCGTCTCGCGGCACTGGTCGACTGGGAGATGGGGACCGTCGGCGACCCGAAGCTCGACCTCGGTTGGACGGTGCAGGGCTGGCCCGAGGACACGACCGATCCGAGCGTGTCGGGCTCCGGCTACGTCGATATGTTCGGGATGCCCTCCCGCGACGAGGTCGTCGCCCATTACGCCGAGGTGTCGGGACGACAGGTCGACGACCTCGACTACTACCTGATCCTCGCCAAGTGGAAGCTCGCGGTGGTGCTGGAACAAGGCTTCCAGCGCGCCGGCGACGATCCCAAGCTGAACGCGTTCGGTCCGATCGTGCTCGAACTCATGCAGGGCGCCGCCGATCTCGCCGAGACCACCGACTACCGCGGCTGACCATCGATGCGCGTCGCGATGTGCCGAGAGTACGGCGGCCCGGACATGGTGCAGGTCGAGGATCTCCCCACGCCCCCGCTCGGAGCGGGTCAGGTCCGCGTCGAAGTCCATGACGCCGCGATCAACTATCCCGACGTCCTCATCGTGGCCAACGAGTATCAGATCCATCTCCCGTTGCCGTTCGTTCCCGGCAGTGAGTTCGCCGGCATCATCATCGAGATCGCGCCCGACGTGACCACGCGCCGGGTCGGCGATCGGGTCGTCGGCTCGGGCCTCCATGGCGCGTTCGCCGAGGAATCAGTCGTGGCGGCGGGCGCGGTCCAACCGATCCCGGACAGCATCGCCTTTCCCCAGGCGGCGGCGTTCGGCGTGGCCCACCGCACGGCGTTCCACACGCTGCGGTCCGTGGCGCAACTGCAACCGGGCGAGGAGCTGGTCGTCCTCGGCGCCGGCGGCGGGGTCGGGCTCGCCGCGGTCCAAGTCGGATCGATACTCGGCGCGACCGTCACCGCAGTGGCGTCGACCGAGGAGAAACTCGACGTCGCCCGCGCTCAGGGTGCCACCCACCTCGTCAACCACCGCAGTGGTCCGCTGCGCGACGCGCTGCGCGAGGTACTCCCCGGTGGCACCGACGTGGTGGTCGATCCGGTCGGCGGTGACCTTGCCGAACCGGCCCTCCGGAGCTTGCGGCGGGGCGGCCGCTTCGTCACCGTCGGGTATGCGTCCGGCCACATCCCCCGTATCCCGCTGAATCTCGTCCTGTTGAAGGGGATCGCGGTGCTCGGGTTCGAGTTCGGTGGGTTTCTCACCCACCACACCGACGAGTTCGTGCGCAACGAAGCCGAACTCGCGGCACTTTTCGCCGACGGGCGGGTCACACCTCACATCGGTGCGACGTTTGCGCTCGATCGTGTGGCCGATGCGCTCGCGCTCGTGGGATCCGGACGAGCCATCGGCAAGGTCGTGATCGCGATCCGCTAGTGCTCAGTCGTCGCTCGCCGGCCGCGGCAAGCGGGCGGGCTTGCGCGGCAAGTGACGCAGACCCATCCAGGCGAGCGAGGTCACGTGCGCGGCGATGTCTTCGATGTCGCGCTTTTGGTTCTCGGTCCACCACTGACCCACGTAGGTCACCATGCCGATGAGCGCCTGCGCGTAGATCGGCGCGGCCTTCGTGTCGTAGCCGGCGCGCTTGAACTCCGACGCGAACACATCGCCGACCTGCGCACCGACCTCGGCTAACAGGCTCGCCATCCCCACCTTCGCGGGTACGTCGCGCGACAACACCGCGAAGCCCTCGGGTTGGTCCTTGACGTAGTTGAGGAACGCCAGCGTGGCACCGCCCAAACGATCGCGGGGCGAGCCGTGGGAAATCGCCGCCGAGATACTGGAGATCACCGCCTCCATCTCCCGATCGACCACGACCGCGTAGAGCCCTTCCTTCCCGCCGAAGTGCTCGTAGACGATCGGCTTCGACACCTGGGCTCGTTCCGCGATCTCCTCGACCGAGGCCCCGTCGTACCCGCGCTCGGCAAAGACGGTCCGGCCCACGGAAATCAGCTGGCTGCGCCGTTCGGCAGCGGTCAGTCGTTTGTCGGCCACTTGACAAGGTTACTACGGTCCCGTAACCTACGGAAGCGTAACCACGAGAGCAGCACATTCCCGACGGGAGTTCGACCATGGGCACCGCCCTTTCCTCCGACACCATGCGCCCCACGCCAGTCACGATCGCGCCGGCCACGACTGCGGCACTCGACACCGCCTTGCACCGCGCCCCCGACGAGCGCGTGAACTGGCGCTCGTCGATCCCCTTCTTCCTCGTCCACGTGTTGTGCTTCGCCGTGGTCTTCACCGGGTTCTCCACCACCGCGTTCGTGCTCTTCGCGGCGATGTACTTCGGCCGGGCGTTCTTCGTCACCGCCGCGTACCACCGGTACTTCTCGCACAAGGCGTACCGACTCAACCGGTTCTGGCAGTTCGTCTTCGCGTTCCAAGCCGAAGCGACCGCCCAGAAGGGCGTGCTGTGGTGGGCCGCCAACCACCGCCACCACCACCGCTACTCCGACACCGACCTCGATCTCCACTCACCGCGCAAGGGGTTCTGGTGGAGTCACGTCGGCTGGATTCTGTGCGACAAGTACAAGGACACGAACTTCGACGCCATCAAGGACTTCGCCAAGTACCCCGAGCTGCGCTGGCTCGACAAGCACGAGGGCCTCATTCCTTGGACCTACGGTGTCGTCGCATTTCTCATCGGCGGCTGGCCCGGCCTCGTCATCGGCTTCTTCTGGTCGACCGTGTTGCTCTGGCACACGACGTTCCTCGTGAACTCGGCCGCCCACGTCTTCGGACGGCGCCGGTACGAGACCACCGACACCAGCCGGAACTCGATGATCATCGCGTTGCTCACCGGCGGCGAGGGCTGGCACAACAACCACCACCACTACCAGGCGTCGGCCCGCCAGGGATTCTTCTGGTGGGAGGTCGACATGACCTACTACGGCCTGAAGGCACTCAGCTGGATCGGCATCGTCAAGGACTTGAAGGCCCCACCGGCCCGGGTCCTCCACCCCGAACCCGTTGTCGAACCCGCCTCCGAACTCGCCGCCTGACCCCCGAACTTGCGTCAATAACCCCACCGATCGGCGGGGTTATTGACGCAAGTTGGTCTTGCGGTGTGGTCGACTGGGACGATGTTGCATCGTCACCACGGACTGCCGGACCACTGGCGCGCCATCGTGGAGGACCACCTCGCGATCTGGACCCGCCTCACCGCCGCCGAGCAGGCCACCCTCGAAGGCGCGGCCGACTGGTTACTCCGCCACAAGCACTGGGAAGCATCGAACGGGTTCGCCCTCACCGATGACATCCGGGTCACCGTCGCCGCGCAGGCGGCCCTCCTCGTGCTCGGCCTCGACGTCGACGATCTCCGGGAAGTGAGCGCGATCGTCATCTATCCGACCGCCATGCTGTCCCGCGGCGAGCGCGGCGGGCCGGCATGGGGAACCGCCAGCGACGACGACGTGCCCATCCTCGGCGAGGCCCACGATCATCGGGGTCCGGTCCTCTTGGCGTGGGATCAGGCCGACGCGGCATCCCGTCACCCGGGGCGCGGCCACAACGTCGTCCTCCACGAGTTCGCCCACAAGCTCGACATGGCCGACGGCATCCTCAACGGAACACCGCCCCTGGGTGGGCGGGTCGAACACGACCAGTGGCAATCGGTCTGCACGGAGGCCTTCACGGCACTTGCTGAGGGGATTGCCCGCCCCCCGCTCCAGGACTACGGCGCGACCAACCCGGCGGAGTTCTTCGCCGTGGCCACCGAAGCCTTCTTCGACGTGCCAACCGAACTCCGCCATCGCGAACCCGGTCTCTACGAAATGTTCCGAGGCTTCTACGGCCAGGATCCTGCTCTCCGAGGCTGAAGCAGGTGGGTCAGGCCGTGGCTCGGAACTCGGTCGTGATCACACGACCCTCTCGGGCTCGTCGCACGGCCTCGTTCTCCCAGGCCGTCAGGATACGACGAAGGACCGGAGGGAACCCGGCCTGCATGAGCGCCGCGAACGATCGACCTCTCCACCCAACTCGGGCGCGCGCTGCCGAGCCGCGAACTGGTCCTCCGCCTCGCGACCGAGCTCGACGTTCCCCTCCGGGAGCGGAATCGGCTCCTCCTCGCGGCGGGCTACGCGCCGGTCTACGAGGATCGAGCGTTGGGGGACGCGGCGATGCGGTTGTTCTCCACCATCGCCACCTTCGGCACGGCGATCGACATCACCCTTGCGGAGCTCTCGATCGAGACGCTCTACCCCGCCGACGACGCGACCGCGGCGGTCCTCGCTACCCGACCCTGGCCGGCCGAGACGACCGACTCGCCCACCGCCGGACCCACCGTTGCAACGATGGAGTGATCGGCGACCGTTTGTCCGTCAGTCACGCTCGGGTGAATCGGCGGACGGTGATGGTGTGCGAAAGACCGATCGTGAGCCCGACCAATGCGATGAGAACCCCGCTCGCCAGATGCGGGCCGACGAAGCCGCACAGCGCCGCGACGACGAGGATCGACACCACTCGCTCGGGCGCGACGCGGCGAGCGGCCTGCCACTGCATCGCGATGAATCCACCGAGGAAGGTGGCAATCGCGGCGCCGAGTGCGAACAGATCGGAATCGTTGAGAGGCTGACCAGGATGAGCCACTGCGTGCTTGGCCGCGACCGCGTAGAGCACGACGCCGAGGATGACCGGGAAGTGCCCGAACGAGAACAGGTTGCGGGCGACCCGACCCCGGTCGTCGCTCTCCCGCAGTACGCGCTCGATCACGTCCGGCACGTAGGAGAAGTAGGTCCACCAGAAGACGCACGCCACCGAAACCGCGGCGACGACACCCAGCCCGATCTCGGGATCGAGCTTCACCGCAGATGCGGCCACCCCGACTGCGACGAGCACCTCACCCAACGAGATGATGACGAAGAGCGAGTGCCGCTCGACGAAGTGCACCGGGTCGATCGCCCAATCGCTGTTTCGTGACGCGGTGCGCTTCCCCGCACGAATGGCCGATGCCACGTCGAACAGGGCAACGAAGCACCAGATTGCGGTACGAGGACCCCGATCGAAGAAGGCACCCAGCAGCATCACACAGGGGGCGAGTGCGGCCAACGGCACGTACTGGAGCCATGCGTCGCGGGTCGTCTTCACCGACCACAGACCGCGACCTTGAATGGCGAGGGCCCACAGGTTCACTGCGAAGTATGCGCCCGCGAACTCGACCGCGGTGTCGCCGTACGCGCCCGGTATCGCCACGGCCATCAGCACGGCCAACGGGATCGCAACCAGGATCAGCGCCTGAGTGAGCGACCGGTCGGCGAGGTTGATGGCGGTGCCGAGCCACGTGAACTGCGACCACAGCCACCAGACCAGCCACGCGAGGAGCACTCCCCGCCCGAACCCCGCCGGCCCGGTATCGGCGGCCAGCACGCCGGCGATCTGAGTCACCGAAAAGACGAAGACGAGATCCAGGAACAGTTCGAGATTGGATGCATGCCGCTCGGCCTCGGCGACGTCCTCCGTCTCGGGGTCGGTTGGCGTCTCGTCAGTCACGCGCGCGGCACCGCGTGTACAGACTCAAGCCGTTGCCATACTCGCCAGCCCGACAGAAGTCACGGCGGAACACCGCGGCCGGACGCGGATCGCCGGGCTTCATCGAGTCGTTGGGCTCGTCCCAACCACTCCAGCGGCTCGAAACGATGACGATGTCGGCCCGCCGGAGTTCGTCGGTGAGCGGGGTGCCGGATCGGTTGGTGATACCCGGTTCCATCTCGATGAACCGCGTACCCGGCCGGTACTTCGGTAGCAGGTGGTAGAGGTAGCTGTCGATATAGGGCGTGCGCCGCAGGTCGCTCGTTGCGACGATCAGCCGGTCGTTCGGTCGTCCGGCTGCATCGGCGTCTCGGAGCAATGTGCGAAGGCTCGACGCGAACGTGCCGTCGGCGCCGACGAGGAACGAGCGACCGTCGTGGGTCACTTCGGTCGACACGCGGGTCCCGTCGATCGAATCCTGGGCGTAGGAGATGTATCGCCGTGCGACGTACGTCGGCAATAGCACAACGATCACGACCAACGTCACCGCGCCGGCGACGAGTCCGACCCGTGCGGGACGCCACCGCGGCCTCCACCACGACGCGATCTCCACGATCGCGCAAGGAATGAGACCGATCGTGATCGAGCTCACCCAGCCGAGGTGGGCCGAGTCGGCCCGCTGCACCGCTTGAGGCAGGAGGCCGACACAGAAGAGCGAGGCCGCGAGGAGCAGGCGCGGCCGAATGGCAGTGGGGCGCTTCCGGATCGCCCACACCGACACCACGACCAGACCCAAGGTGGTGGCCACCAGGAGCAGGAACCAGGCGGTGAGCTGTTGGGCGGCGGTCAGACGCGGCAGCGGCCACGACCGGTCGATACCGACGATGATGCGAGCCACGCCGACGAGGTGGTTCGGATCGGGAGGTACCTCGAGGTGGCGGGTCGCGCGTAGGTACAGCATCGGCTCGACGATCATCCCGTTCCACACGTTGGCCGGGCCGGCGAGGATGACGTGCAAGACGTACGGCGCGAGACCGAGACCGAATCCGGCGGCCCAACGTCGGACGATCACTCCATCGGCACGCCACAGGAGCGCGGCGGCGCCGAGCACGATGGCGAGTCCGAGGTCGAGACGGTAGAGCAAGGCGAACCCGGCCAGGACACCTCCGGAGAACGCCCACACCGTCGCCCGGTCGGGCCGGCGCAACGACATCGGCTCCCGAGCCCGCGCGAGCGCCACGATTCCGCCGAGGCCGAGCGCAACTCCTCCGGACCATGGGACCGCGATCAATCCGATCGCGGAGACACCGAACAGCACGCTCAGCAGACCCGCCGTGAGCGACACCGACCGTCCCCACCGACGGACCAAGAACATCATCACGGCCGACGTCGCCATGAGCTGCAGGAGCCCCACCGTGCGTTCGACGAACACCGTCGTTCCGAACAACTTGTACACCGCGGCCAGTACCCAGACGCTGCCGGGGCCGTAGAGGTTGAGAAAGTCGCGATTGGGGATGTCGCCGTGCAGGAAACGATCCGGGAAGACGAGCATGAACCCCTCCTCCATCGCCGGACCCGGAGCGTGGAACAGGGCGGGCAACGGCAGGAGGTAAGCGAGCCCGAGGACGGCAACGATGCCGACGGTCATCCACACCGTGGACGGACGCAGCCGGCGGAGCCCGCGGCCGCGATCGTCGACCGGTACAGCCTCCCCGTCTCCTGACGCCACCGCGACCGCGTCAGCACTCATCGGTGGATTGTGACACGAGATCGATCCGGGCCCGGCGATCAGGGCCGACGCTCGAGATCGATGACCTCGAGCCCGTCGCCGCCGAGCGAACGGTAACCGGCGAGGAGTGGGAGCGTTGCCGCCACCTTCGCGCACGCCTCGGTGCCGAGCCGCGACCGGTCCACCACGAGAAACCGCACGCCGAAGTCCTGGCGCAGCTGCCGGAGGTCTGCCGCGTCGAGAGGCGCCGACGGGTCGCGCGTGGTTGGCAACCTTCCGTAGAGCTTCCGATCGCAGCGCAACTTCGCGAACGCGTCGGAGCGCGAGTACGCCACGATCTTCGATCGCCAGGGGTTCGCGGCGAACGAACCGGCGCAGCCGACAATCGGAGTCTGATGGAACACCTGGTAACTCGCGAAGGTGGGGTCACAGTCCCCGGGGACACTCATCACCGTGTCGCCATCGCGCGCCGTGCGCGCCACTTCGCGCAGCGCCCGCTCGCTCGCTCGCGTGGCGTTGAGTGTCGTGGTCGGCAGGGGCACCAGCATGTTCGTCATGAGGAGCACACCGATCACCCCAACGGTGACGGCACCGAATCGCCGGCTCCTCGCGCCCAGGACGCGGTCCAGCGCGATCGCAGTGCCTGCGGCGAGCACGGCAACCAGCACGTACGCGACCCGATCGGGGCCGCGCAGCGCGCCCAACCCCGGGATCATCAACAGGACGCGGTAGGGCAGGAACGACACCGCCTCCCCACCCCGCTCCCACACGAAGTCGCCGCCGAGACGCAACGACGGGCCGAGCGCGAGTACGAAGAGCAACCCGGCCGACGCGACCAGTGGGAGCCGCAAGCGCCCCTTCCGCAGGGCGAAGACTACGAACCCCACGAGCAGCACCACCCCCGGGTACAGCGTGAACTCGAGGGACTTCGTCGGATCGAAGAGCTTCAAGATGCTCCGGTCCACGACGTCCGGGCGCGGCACCAGGAAGGTTGATCGGGACGGCTGGGCCAGGAGCGACACGGGATCGGCGGAAAAGAGTTCGCTGTCGCGGAGCAACTGGTTGTTCCCGCCGCCGGCGCGCTCGGCGCGATCGAAGGCGAACCTCGGGACGATGACGGGGAGGAGCAGTACGGCGACCGCGACACCGGCGGCGGCGGTGCGCTTCGGGATGCTCCAGTCGCGGTCGCGTACGGCCGAGATGCCGACGACGACCACGTAGAGCAGGCCACCAAAGACGAGGAAATACACACTGCAGAGGTAGGCGACGAGCAGCAGGATCGCGAGGCGGATCGGCCGGACCCGCGACCTGCCCGACGCGACGTCGAGAGCATCGGCCAGGAGCAACGGCACCGAGAACGCCCAGTACAGCGCGAGGAGTCCTTGCTGGACCCCGAGCGCGATCGGCGGCGCGGCCACGAAGGCGACGGCCACAATGACGCCGACAACTCGCCGGCGGCTCAGCCGGCGCGCCAGGTGTCGCGCCGCGATCAGATTGAGCACCGTGCCGGTCACCATGGCGGCGTTGAATGATGCGATCGGGCCGAGCACCAGGTTCCAGAGCCCACTCACATACGAGGGCAGCAGGCCGTCGAGCAATCTGAGGTCGAGACCGAACGGCACGATCACATCCGGGATGCGCGTCGGGAGCACGTGGCCGGATTGAATCAGTTGGCCGAGTCGCCACCCGAGCCAGGTGTAGTACCGAGCGTCATCACTCGCCCCGACGATTCTCGTGGCGAAGTGCAGCGGCCCGGGCCAGCTGACCAACGCGATCGTGAGCACATAGACCGCGGCCTCGCCGAGCGGAGCCGCCCAGCGACGCGGTTCCACCGGCGCATCAAGGGCCCGATCGGTGGTCGTCCCGCTCACCGGCCGGTCGTGGGCGGCCGTGAACCGAGAGGCCGACCAGACGGGCACTTCGAGGGTTCGATCCGGCAGCCGGACACGCCTTCACCGTTCCGGATCCCCACGCCGCGAACCTTACCTGGTCCATGTTTGGCCCGTCCCCGCGTGTCGTTCGCACCCGGGATCTCGAACGGTGACGGATCCGGTCGCACCTCATCGCCGCCGGCGCGGCTTCTCGACCAGCCCCAGTAACTCGGTGACCTGGTGCTCGCGTTCGATCGGGTGCCGCAAGGGCAGCGCTCCATGCACCTCGTAGCGGTTGCGTCGACCAATCCGCTCACGCGTCAGGTATCCGCCCTCCTCGAGATCGGCGACGATGCTCTGCGCGGATCGCTCCGTGATCCCGACTCGCTCAGCGATGTCGCGACCTCGGATGTCGGGGTCTGCGGCGATCGAGAGCAACACGTGCGCATGATTGGTCAGGAAGGTCCATGCGGGCTTCTGCCGGTCGGTCATCTCGGTCCAGCCTCCGGTCATCGGAAACACCAATCGTACCTTGAGCTTCGTAGTTGACCATCAGAATCGGAGCACGGCGGCTATACGTCCGTGGAGGGCAAGCACCCCATCGGGGATGTATTCCACGCCGTAGATATCGCCTCTAGACCCCGGTCTTGGCGGTCGGCGTGAACTTCACCGGCAGGCGCTTGATACCGCCCACCAAGGGGATGCCCTGCGCGTTGAGCGGCACCGGTTCGCCGGTGAGTTCGAGATCCGGCAGGCGAGTCAACAGCTGCCGGAATGCGACCGAGAGTTCGCGGCGGGCGAGGTGGGCGCCGAGACAGAAGTGTGGTCCCGGCCCACCGAACCCCACGTGGAGGTTCGGGCTGCGACTGATGTCGAGCGCTTCCGGATTCTCGAACGCACGCGGGTCGCGGTTGGCGACGCCGTAGAGCAGCACGACCTTGTCGCCCTCGTGGAACTCGTGGTCCGAGATGGTGACGTCGGTGGTCGCGGTGCGCCGCATGAACGTGACGGGCGACGCGACCCGCACGATCTCCTCGACGGCGCTGGGCGTCATCGCGTCGAGGTTCTCCTGCCAGATCCGGCGTTGGTCGGGAAACTGCGACAACAGATGCACGCCATGGCTGATGGCTGTGCGCGTGGTGTCGTTCCCCGCAACCGCCAAAAGAATGAAGAAGGGGGCAATCTCGTTCGGGGCCAACATTTCTTCGCCGAGATCGTTGTGTACCAGCTGCGAGGTCAGGTCGTCGGTCGGGCGGACCCGCCGTTCCTCCACCAGTTCGTTCATCAGGTTCGTGAGGCTCATGCCGGCATCGAACATCGCCATCATCGGGTCGCCGTCGCCCATGAACTCGGGGTCGCCACCCCCGAGGATGACGTTCGTGGCCTTGAGCACCGTGTCGAACTCGCTGCGTGGGATGCCCATCATGTCGCAGATGACGAGGAGCGGGAACGGCTGCGACAGCACGTCGACGAGATCGACCTCGCCCTGTTCACAGAACCCGTCGATGACTTCGGTACAGATCGTGTCGACGGAGTCGAGCACGGTCTGGAGTTGGCGCGGCGTGAACGACCGGCCGACGATGGCGCGCTGGCGAGCGTGACGCGGGTCGTCCATGTTGATGAACGATCCGAAGAAGTCGAGCGCTTCGGTCGGGAGATCCGGGATCGCCACAGCCCCTTGGCCCGAGCAGAACTCCTTGGGCCGCTTGCTGATGTCGACCAACTCGGCGAACCGCGTCACGACCTGGAAGTGCTCGGTCTGACCCGTCATCGGGTTGTCGAACGACGCCCCGGCGAACGGTCCCGCTTCCCGGATCGGGATGAACTCCCGCATGCGGTCGGCGAGCGGTTGACGCCAGAAGGCTGGGTCGGTCAATCGTGGGATGGTGGTCATCTCGGTCTCTCGTCGGCGAAGGCGACGGCCAAGCTAGCGAGGCCGCCGGCGGCGGACCCGATCACGGTCGAACGGGAGTACCGCGCGACGCAGTCCGATAGGCGATCGGCAGATGCTTGGGGCCGGAGATAAACGTGGAGGGGAGCCACTCCGTGTCGCCGATCGGCCGAACCCCATCCAGCCGCCGCAGCAGTTCACGCAGAATCGCGTGGATCTCCACCCGGGCGATGTGCGCGCCCAAACAGAAGTGTGGTCCACCGCCGCCGAACGCGATGTGCTCGTTGGGAGAACGGCCGAGATCCAGTACACCGGCGGTCGCGCCGAACACGTCCTCGTCACGGTTGGCCGATCCGTAATACATGACCACCTTCTGGCCTGCGCCAATCGGCACCCCGCCGAGTTCCGTGTCGCGTTGTGCGGTCCGGCGCATGTAGACGACCGGGCTCACCCATCGGAGCAACTCTTCGACCGCCGGGGCCATGCGGGTATCGAGATCCTCCATGAGCCAGGCGAGTTGGTCGGGATGAGCGAACAGCGCGTCCATCCCGCCGGCCACGAGGTTGCGCGTCGTGTCGCCACCCGCATCGATGAGCAGTAGGAAGAAGAGGTTGAAGTCGATGACGTCGAAGGCGTCGCCGTTCACGGTCGCATGCGCGATGATGCCCGCGAGGTCGTCGGTGGGCTCGGCGCGGCGAGCCTCCCAAACGCCGTTCGCGTAGTTGAACATCTCGATCACCGCGCTCATCGCGGCCCCGGGCGGTTGACTCTCGGGCGCGGCGTGAATCGCCTCGGTCAGCGCGTAGAGCGCGACGCCGTCCTCGTGCGGAATCCCGAGCATGTCGGCGATCACGTATGAGGGCATCAGCCCGGCGATATCAGTGACGAGGTCGCACTCGCCGGCCCCGGCGACCTGGTCGATGATCCGCGTCGCCAACATCTCGATACGCGGGCGCATGGCCTGGGCCACCTTCGGAACGAACTCGCGGGCCACGACCTTGCGGAGTGCAGTGTGGCGGGGCGGGTCCGTCATCAACATCATCTGGTGATCGCCGAGCGCCATCGCGTCGTCGGGAATGAGCACCGACGGCGTCGACGAGAACGTCGCCGGGTCGCGGCCCACACTCCGTACGTCGGCGTGCCGGGTGAGGACCCAGAACCCGTCGGCGCCGGGCTCGGGGTGCCAATGCACCGGGTCGTGCTCGCGCAGCCAGGCGAACCACTCATGGGGTTGGCCATTGGCAAACGAAGCCGGTGACAACAGATCAATGTCCATTACCGGTACTTCTAGCTCAGGTCAGCCGGTGCCGTCGTCGCACGCCGGTGGGACTCGCCCGCCGGTTCAATCCTCCGGCGGCTCAGCCGGGTAGGGACGGTTGTCGGTCGGGCGGGGTGGCACCATCGGATCGGGGATCGAAGTCGCCTGGCCGACATGACCGGCGAAATACTCGAGGATGCCGGCGCGGTCCAGGATCCCGTCGAGTCGGGGCGAACGCGCTTCGACGTAGCGAGCCAGCATGATCCCCCGCGCCTCGTCGAGGAAGTTCGTCGTCTTGATCGTTGCGGTCATATTCCCCAAACGGACCACCGCTTCACCGGTCACCGTTGCCTCTGCGACCCACGGCAGGTAATGGCGCCCCGCTTCGGACAGCACCGCATACAACTCCTCGGGAAGGTCATCGACATCGAACCAGGTGCCGAGTTCGGCCGGACCCGGCCGAGTCATGCCATGGGTGTAGGCCACGACCTCCGGTGCGAGGTCGTCGAGCAGGCGGCGGCACCAGCGGTCGTTGACGAAGTGGGCGATGTTCCCACCGAAGAACGCGAAGTCCGCCAGCGACGGCCGGCTACCGAGGAGGAAGCCATGTCGTTGTGCGTGCGTACCGAATGCGCGCAGCCACGGGACGAGCGATTCGTCGACCCACGCACCGATGTTCTCCGGGGTGGCGCCGAGCCGCACCAGCGATCCGGTCATCGCCTCCTGCACCCGCGCCCGCACCAGTTCGGCGGGGAGCCCGACCTCGATGCTGGCTTCGCGAGTGATGTCCCAGACGGCAGTGACCCAGTTCTCCTCGTAGAGCCACCGCGTACCGACCGCGTGACGGTAGAACCACTCGTCCGAGAAGTCATCGAGTAGGTACGCGAGAAATCTCAGATCTGGATCGTCGGGAAGCACACTGCGATCGGCGAACGCGGTATCGAGGTGCAGGATCATCGCGGTCGAGTCCCAGATCATCTCGCCGCCCGGCAATGACACGACGGGTATCCCGCCATTCCATCCGAGCGCCCGGGCAGGTGGATTCAGACCGACACTCGGCTCCAGCCGCCACGCCACGCCGAGATGGTCGAGGTACCCGGTCATCTTCCGGGTGAAATACGAGCACGTGAGACCGTGCACGAGATACGGATCAGCGAGGCTCATCGGGTCCTCCTCCTCGGACGCTCACGAGCCCGTGCGATTGTCGCCAGCCCCTCACCGGCACGACGCTAGCAACGCAAGGGTTCTTCGCCTCGCTAGGTAGTGGCTCAGTTTGAGAACGGGCGGAGCGTGGCCTGACCGAAGCTGTAGCCGAACCGCGCACACCACACCACCACGGTGTCGTAGACCGCAAGATCGGTGCCGACGGGAACGACGTAGTTCTGATCACCGACGTTGCCCTTGAGGTCACCGAGGTTGACGGCATCGTTGATGCCAGCCGCGCCGGCGTTCACCAGGTAGACGTTCAGATCGGGGCCATTGGAAGTCGAGAAGTTCTCGAACCGGAGGAACCGCTGACCGCTGCCATCTCCCAGCACGCTCGCAGTGCCGGCGGTGGCGTGTCCACGCGATTCGAACGCGCCGGACACCTCGGCGACGATGGCCGGCGCCGGCGCCGCGGTGGGCGGCGGCGCAGTCGGCGGTGAGGCGGGCTCGACCGGCACCGGCACGGCGGCCGACGGGATGGCGGGCGCAGTCGTCGTGGTCGTGGAATCCACGGTTGCCGATGGCGTCGCGAACGTGGGCACGGCTTCGTTGACCTCGTCGTCGACGAAGAGCAGGTGGGCACCGAAGTAGCCGAACACCAACCAACCGAGCGCCGCGATCAGGACCACACCCGTCGGGATACTGAGCCGATAGTTCCGAAGGAATCGCTTCATGCCCCCATACAAGTGCGCGCCGGGCCGCAGAAGTCCGAACGCCGGCCGAGTTCTCCGAATGTTTCGAACTCCGCACTCCAGTCGCCACCGGTCAGCCGACATGCCCGGCTCACCCAGGCCGCGCCATGAAAGGATGCGGCGGTGCAGCACGTCACCGACGATGAGCGACGTGCCCGGTTGGCCACCCGCCATGCGCTGACACCGTCGGCGAGGGTCGATTCGCCGGAGTCCGTCGTACAGGCGATGACCGTCCTCCACGCCACCGAACCGGCCACCGTCTTCCTCTCGTGCGCCGCCCGCAGCACCCGCCTCACCGCGGCCGACATCGACCGCGCGCTCTACCACGACCGCAGCATCGTCAAGCAGTTGGCAATGCGGCGCACCCTGTTCGTGTTTCCGCGCGACCTGCTGCCGGCGGTGTGGCCCAGCGCCTCCGCCCGCGTGGCGAGCGCGGAACGCAACCGGCTGGCCAAGGACGTTGTGCGGTCCGGCCTCGCCCGCGACGGGCACGCATGGATCGACCAAGCGCGAGCCGAGGTACTCGCGCATCTGGCCGGTCACGCCGAAGGCGCGACGGCCCAAGACCTACGCGAAGCCATACCGATGATCGACGTGAAGATGACCACCCAGGGCGTAGCGATGTCGGTCGCGCCGCGGCTGTTGACTCAGCTCGGTGCGACCGCCGACATCGTGCGGGGCTCGAACACCGGACCGTGGCCGACCTCGCGCCCCCGGTGGACCCTCACCAGCCATTGGCTCGACGACGTACCCGAGCCCTGGACTGCAGCCGACGGATACCGCGAGCTCATCCGGCGCTGGCTCCACACCTTCGGGCCTGGCACCGAGGACGACATCGTGTGGTGGCTCGGGGCCACCAAGTCGGTCGTTCGCGCCGCGCTCACCGAACTCGACGCGGTCGAGGTCTCCCTCGACAGTGGCCGGACCGGCTGGCTCCTCCCGAGTGATCTCGAGGCGGTCCCCGATCCCGGTTCGTGGGTGGCGCTCCTCCCGGTCCTCGATCCGACGGTCATGGGCTGGAAGGACCGCACCTTTGTTCTCGGCCCGCACCGCGAACAGCTCTTCGACTCCAACGGAAACGCAGGGACGACGATCTTGGTCGACGGCCGGGCCGTGGGATGTTGGGTCCAGGACCACGAGGGCGTCGTCGCGGTCCGCCTCCTGGAGACCATCAACACCGGGGCCCGCCGCGCGCTCGCCGCCGAAGCGCAACGCCTCACCGAATGGGTTGACGGGGTGCGCATCGGGACGACCTACAAGTCGCCGGCGATGAAAGCGTAGACCGACACCTCCCGACGCCGATAAACCTGAGAAGTTTCTCACGTTCTTTGATTGCCGCAATCATCTTCCTAAGTTCTGATGGGATACGGGAGACCGCGTGAATCGACGCGGTCGGTCCCCCACCCAACGGGGATTCCTCGCCGAGATCTTCGAATTCGGAGGTTGACCCCGTGCAGATGCTCCTCCAGCGATCGCGATATCTCCTGGCACCCGTGTGTGTCGCGGTCGCGGGACTGGCCAGCTCGGGCTCGGTCAACACCGTGGTCATGACTCGGTACGTTCGAGGATGACGACCGGAATGATGCGATCGGTCTTCGTTTCGTAATCGGCCATACCGGGCGCCACGAGCTTCTGGGCGGCCCAGATCCGATCGCGTTCTTCGCCGTCGGCCACCCGTGCCGTGACCTCAATGGTCTGGTCACCGACCTCGATGGTGGCACGGTGATTCGCGACGAGATTGTGATACCAGGCAGGATTCGTCGGAGCTCCGGCAAACGTGGCGAAGACCGCGTAGCTGTCGTCGAGCGCCATATACATCACCGGGCTGACGCGCTTGGCCCCCGACTTCGCGCCGATGGTTGTCAACAACAGCAACGGAGCACCCTCGAACTGACCGCTGAGCTGGCCCTGGTTCGCGCGAAACTCGTCGACGACGCCACGATTCCACTCTGCGACTTCGCTCATTGTTCTCCTCCGGGTGTGATTGACGATGCGGTGTCGTCGTGGCGCAGCGTAGAACCTCAAAGCCTTTTTGAGGTCAAGGGATTTCACGAAGCCCGTTGACAGAGGCGCTCCGAGACGCGCAGGCGACGTCTAGATCGCGCGCATGCGGTTGTTCCGAGCCTGATGTTCCACCTCGGCCAAGCCCAAATGTTCGAGCACCGGCGGGACGTAGTTGGCGAAACGCCCTCGGTAGCCCTGACGCAGCCCATACCAACCACCCACGGGATTGTCCTCGGCGCGGGCCCAGGCCTCGACGGTATCGGCCTTCGCGGGCTTCTGTTCGTCGGCGTTGCCAAGCGGCATCCAATCGCCGAACTCCACGAGCATCGTGTGAAGGTCCTCGATGCAGGACAGCCGGTAGCTGAGTTTGGTGGAGCCCACACGGATCACCAGCGCCGGCGGGTCCAGCGACTCGTCGCGCCAGGCGTCGAACTCGGACCCACCGGGCGGCGTGGACAGAATCCAGGGATCGTCCGGGGTTCCGGAACCTTCAACGTGGTCGGGCATGAGCAACGCTCCTTTCGGCGAATGAGTCGGTCCTGCCCACCCTGACACGACATACATGACACCATGTGTCAGGTATGCAGAGGTTCCCGAGAAGGTCGGGCCCTGGTCGGCCCGCGAGCGACTGATTGCGCCATGCGTGCCGGACGACTGCTCCGCCTCGTGCTCGAACTCCAAGCGGGTGACCGGATCACCGCGTCCGAACTGGCGAGTCGGCTCGAAGTGTCGACCCGCACGGTGCTGCGCGACCTCGAGGTGCTGAGCGGCGCGGGCGTTCCGGTGTACGCGACCCGGGGTCGCGATGGCGGGTTCCAACTCCTCGACACGTTCCGTCGCGAGATACCCGCGTTGCCACCCGGACTCACGATGGGTTCGGGCCGACTCCGGCGCGTCCGGGTGCGGCTCTCACCCGTCACGCTGCAGCTCGCGTTGGTGACGGGCACACCCGATGGCTGGCGCGCCCGTCCCCACCCTGATGGCGCGCCCGACCGGCCGGACTGGATCGAAGGCTCGTTCCGGTTCGACTCCTACGACGCTGCGGTCCGCGAACTCCTGGCCCTCGGTCCGGAGGTCGAGGTGCTGCTCCCGCTGGAGTTACGGGCAACGATGGCCGAGACCGGTCGCCAGATCGCCCGGCTCCACCGCCGAGCCGAGTGATCAGAAGTTGTCGATCGCGGCGTTCAGTGTGGCCGAAGGCCGCATGACAGCGGTGGTCTTGGCGGCATCGGGCAGGTAGTAGCCGCCGATGTCGGCCGGCGCACCCTGGACCCCGATCAGCTCGGCGTCGATGGTCGCTTCGTCTGCCGCCAGCCGGGCCGCGAGTGGCGCGAAGCGAGCCTGCATCTCGGCGTCGTCGGTCTGGTCCGCCAACGCCTGCGCCCAGTACCGAGCCAGGTAGAAGTGACTGCCCCGGTTGTCGATCTGACCGACCTTGCGAGCGGGCGACTTGTTGTTCTCGAGCAGCGCGCCGGTCGCCACGTCGAGTGCGTCGGCGAGCAGTTGTGCGCGTTGGTTGCCCGCGGACTGGGCGAGGTGTTCGAACGATGCGGCCAGCGCGAGGAACTCGCCGAGCGAATCCCAACGGAGGTAGTTCTCCTTCACCAGCTGTTGGACGTGCTTCGGTGCCGATCCACCGGCGCCGGTCTCGAACAGCCCGCCGCCGTTGATGAGCGGCACCACCGAGAGCATCTTGGCGCTGGTGCCGAGTTCGAGGATCGGGAACAGGTCGGTGAGGTAGTCACGCAACACGTTGCCGGTGCACGAGATCGTGTCGAGCCCGGCGCGGATGCGCGCCAACGAAAAGGCGGTCGCCGCCACGGGCGCCATCACTTCCACCTGCACCCCGGTGAGGTCATGTTCGGGGAGGTAGGTGCGGACCTTCGTGATGAGCTGCGCGTCGTGGGGGCGATCCTCATCGAGCCAGAACACGATTGGCGTGCCGCTGATCCGGGCGCGGGACACGGCGAGCTTCACCCAATCGCGAATCGGCAGATCCTTGACCTGACACATCCGCCAGATGTCCCCCTCACCCACGGCGTGGGTCATGAGCACCGCACCGTTCCCGTCGATGACCCGGACGGTCCCAGCGGTGGGGATCTCGAACGTCTTGTCGTGCGAGCCGTACTCCTCGGCCTGTTGGGCCATGAGTCCGACGTTCGGCACCGAGCCCATGGTCGCGGGATCGAACGCGCCGTGGGCCCGGCAGTCGTCGATCACCACTTGGTACACACCGGCGTAGGAGGAGTCGGGAATCACCGCCAGGGTGTCGGCCTCGGCCCCTGCTGCGTTCCACATGTGCCCGGAGGTACGAATCATCGCGGGCATCGACGCGTCGACGATCACGTCGCTCGGCACGTGCAAGTTGGTGATCCCGCGATCGGAGTCGACCATCGCGACCGCCGGCCCGTGTGCGAACGCGGCTGCCAGGTCGGTCTCGATCGCGGCGCGTTCGGTGGCCGTGAGGTTCTCGATCGCGCTGAGCACCGCGCCGAGACCGTTGTTCGGATCGGCGCCGACGGACTCGAGCGCGGTGGCGTGCTTCGCGAAGACGTCGGCGAAGAACGCCCGCACCGCGTGCCCGAAGATGATCGGGTCGGAGACCTTCATCATCGTGGCCTTCAGGTGAAGCGAGAACAGCACGTCGGCGTCCTTCGCCGCCTGCATCTGCGCGGCGAGGAACGTCACCAGCGCTTCCTTGCTCATGAAGGTCCCGTCGATCACCTCACCGGCGAGTACCGGGACCTGCTCCTTGAGCACCGTCACCGTACCGTCGGCCCCGACCAGCTCGATCCGTACCACACCCGCGTCGGCCACGGTGACCGACTGCTCGTTGTGGCGGAAGTCGCCCGAGGTCATCGTGGCTACGTTGGTCTTCGACTCCGGCGACCACACACCCATCGAATGCGGGTGTGATCGCGCGTAGTTCTTCACCGACAACGGCGCGCGACGGTCCGAGTTGCCCTCGCGCAGTACCGGGTTCACGGCGGAGCCTTTGACTCGCTCGTACCGGGCCCGGATGTCGCGCTCACGATCGTCGGCCGGTTCCTCGGGGTAGTCGGGCAGCGCGTACCCCTTCTCCTGCAGTTCCGCGATCGCCGCATCGAGCTGGGGCTGAGACGCGGAGATGTTCGGGAGTTTGATGATGTTCGCCTCGGGCCGCAGCGCCAGCTGTCCGAGTTCGGTGAGGTTGTCGCTCACCCGCTGCTCCTCGGAGAGGAACTCCGGGAACTGCGCCAGGATGCGCCCGGCCACCGAGATGTCGCGTGTTTCGACCTCGACGCCGGCGGCCTGCGAGAACGCCTGGATGATGGGGAGCAAGGAGTACGTCGCGAGGAGCGGAGCCTCGTCCGTGAGGGTGTAAATGATCTTCGAGGTCATGCGAGCACGTGAGCTTTCTCCGAGGAATCCGACGAACGCTGAACGGGCCCGACGTTAGATCCCGCACCGCCGGGTCCACCGATTCCCGGCGTTCTCGCAGCCGGTTCGTCACCACGATCTACCGTGCACTGCATGACCGACGACATCAGACCGTTCACTGTGGCCATCGCCCAGGACCAGCTCGACGACCTCGCCGCCCGGCTGCGTCTGACTCGCTGGCCCGATGAGGAAACCGTCGTCGGAACCGACGCGCCGTGGAGCCAGGGCATGCCTCGCCAGTTCGCGCAGCGCCTGGCCGAGTACTGGGGCACGGCATACGACGGCCGGCGCGTGGAATCGCGGCTCAACGCGCTCCCCCAGTTCCGCACCGACATCGACGGACTCGGTGTTCACTTTCTCCACGTGCGGTCGCCCGAAACCAACGCCCTGCCCGTCATCATGACGCACGGCTGGCCGGGCTCGGTCGTGGAGTTCCTGAAGGTGATCGGCCCGCTGACGGATCCCGTTGCGCACGGCGGCGACGCGAACGACGCGTTCGACCTCGTGATCCCCTCCCTCCCCGGGTACGGCTGGTCGGACCAGCCGGACACGCCCGGCTGGGGAGTCGGCCGGGTGGCCGCGGCGTGGGAGCAGCTCATGCTGCGACTCGGTTACGACCGTTTCGCCGCGCAGGGCGGCGACTGGGGTTCCATGGTGACCCTGCGGATCGGCGCGCATCACACCGACCACCTCGTGGGTGTCCACACCAACATGCCCATCGTCATTCCATCCACTCCGCCGGAGGAGATGACGCCGATCGAGCAGTCGGCCGTCGCCGGGCTCCAGCACTACATGACCCAGGACAACGGCTACTCGACCCAACAGGCGACCCGCCCGCAGACACTCGGGTACGGATTGGCCGATTCACCCGTGGGTCAGATGGCGTGGATCGTCGAGAAGTTCTGGTCCTGGATGGACTGCGACGGAGACCCGCTCTCAGTCCTCACCGCCGACGAGTTGCTCGACAACGTCATGGTCTATTGGCTCACCAACTCGGCCGCGTCGTCGGCCCGGCTGTACTGGGAGTCCTTCTCCGACATCGACTTCAGCCCGATCGGAGTCCCGAGCGCGATCTCGGTGTTCCCGCACGAGATCTTCCGGTGCTCGCGCCGATGGGCCGAGACTCGCTTCACTGACTTGCGCCATTTCAACGAGGTCGACCGCGGCGGCCACTTCGCCGCGTTCGAACAACCCGAACGTTTCGTCACCGAGATCCGGACCGCGTTCCGTTCGATGCGCTGACGACGGCCATGCCGGCGGTCAGACGTCGAGCGCGAACATCGCGACGGTGAGCGCGGCGTAGCGCGAGTCGTGAAACCGGCCCACTTCCACGAACCCGAACGCTCGATGAAACGCCAGCGACCGCTCGTTGGGCGGCTCGACATTCACCTCGGCAGTCAGCACCGGCTTCGCCTCGGCCCGGGCCCAGCCCACGGCGTGCTCATACAACTGGCGGCCGATTCCGGCCCCGCCGGCGTCGGCCCGGACGACGATGCGGTCCACGTAGGCGAACGTCGGATAGCGCGCCGCGAACCATCCGTAGTTCGGGCTCGCGTAGTCCGAGCCATCCGCCATGAGCACCAGCAGCCCGACGAGGTCGCCGTCCCGTTCGACGACGTTCACCGAAGCCGCGCCGAGGAACCACTCTCGATCCTCGGCGTGCAATGGCCCGACCTGCGGAACCTCCGCGTTGTTCAACGCGACGACCGCCGCCCAGTCGTCGGTGCGCGCCAGCCGCACGCCCGTAGCGTCGAGCGGGGTCACCGGGTTCCAAGCACCACGAGCCGGCCACCAAGCGCGGTTCGAGCACCGTGTCCTAACCCGGAATCGGTCATGAACCAATGTACGCGCCCCGTTCCGGTCGGAATCCTTCCGTGCGGCCCAACGCGAGTTCCGCTGGTGTGATGGAATCGCAGCCATGACCCCCCGTATCGAGATTTCCCGTGACATTGCCGCATCCCCCGAGGCGGTGTACGCCGCCATCTCGGACGTGACCCGCATGGGCGAGTGGTCCGAGGAGTGCCACACCTGCGAGTGGCACGACGGGGTCGACGGCCCCGCCATCGGAGCGACCTTCGACGGCCAGAACCGCAACGGCGAGCACGAATGGACCACCCAGGGGAAGGTGACCGAGGCTGACCCCGGCCGGGCGTTCGCGTTCGAATGCTCGATGATGGACTTCCACTTCTCGACCTGGGGCTACCGCATCGAACCGACCGCGACGGGCTGCCGGGTCACCGAGTGGAGCGAAGACCTCCGACCGGAATCCGCGCTGGAGTTCAGCAAGCAGACGTCCGGCATCGACGACCGCGAGGCCCGCAACCGCCAGACCATGAGCGGCACCCTGGAACGCCTCGCGGCGGCGCTCGAGCGGTGAGCCGGTCACGGCGACGGGACCTTCCGCCCTGGTCAGCTCGCCCGCGACTCCCCAGACTGTCCGGATTCGCGGTCTGAATCGAGAGGAGTACGCGATGGCGCACCCTGGCGCTCGCGGAGCGGTTCGTTGAGTGGGCCGCAGGCGGGAACCGACGTGGTCAACCGCAGGTTCGAGGCGCTGATCTTCGACTGGGACGGGACCGCAGTGCCGGATCGGTCGAGCGACGCCGGCGAGGTTCGGGAACTCATCGAGGAGCTGTGCCACTGGGGAATGCGTATCGCTATCGTCAGCGGCACGCATGTGGCCAATGTCGACGGCCAGCTCCGGGCGCGCCCGGATGGGCCCGGAGCACTCACCCTCGCGCTCAATCGCGGTTCCGAGGTGTTCGCCGTCGACCGAAACGGGCCCCGACTCATCGCTCGGCGTTCGGCGACCCCGGCTGAGGATCTCGCCCTCGACACCGCGGCCGCGGCGGACCGTCGACGCGCTCACGGCGCGGGGCCTCCGCACCGAGATCGTCTCCCAGCGCCTCAACCGTCGCAAGATCGACCTCATCCCCGAACCCGCGTGGCACGACCCGCCCAAAGCGGAGATCGAACGATTGGCCACTGCCGTGACGGCGCGGCTCCACGACCTGGGCGTCGCAGGTCTGCCCGAAGTCGTCGCCATCGCCCGCGCGGCCGCCGTCGACGCGGGTCTCCTCGACGCCCGCGTGACCAGTGACGCCAAGCACGTCGAGATCGGGCTCACCGACAAGGCGGACTCATCACACTGGCTCTTCGAGAGCCTGCGCGGCGTCGGAATCAACGGCGGGCTGGTCCTGATCGGCGGTGACGAGTTCGGCCCACTCGGCGGAGTTCCCGGGAGCGACTCGTTCATGGTGAGTGAGGATGCGGCCCGCTCGACGGTGGTGTCGGTGGGAGTCGAACCGGCCGGAGTGCCCACGCCGGTGGTCCACCTGGGCGGTGGCCCCGACCGCTTCGTCGCGCTGCTCCGGGACCAACTCGACCGGCGAATGCGAGGCGACGTCCCGGACGTCGACGAAGATCCCGCGTGGGCGGTCACGGTCGAGGGGTACGACCATGAGCACGAACGCGCCACCCAGGCGATCCTCACGATCGCCGACGGACGATTCGGCACGCGGGGTTCCTCGCTCGTCCACGACGCGCATGCAGTACCTGCGGTGGTCGCGGCCGGCATCTACGACGGACGCGGGCCCGAGACCGCGTTGGCCTCGTGTCCGATCTGGCATCAGATCTCGTCGAGACCGCCCGAGGCGTCGACCTCGCTCCGTCGCGTGCTCGACCTGCGCACGTTCATGCTCCACGAGTCCCACCAAGAGGATGGGGTTTCCTTTCGTTCTCTCCGGCTCTCCTCACTGGCGCGCCCGGGCACGATGGCGCTGCGGGCCGATTGTCTCAGCGGTGACACCCGCAGCTGCCCGCCCCTGATCACCCCCGCAGGTTCCGACTCGGAAACGGGATCCGCGCCGGAAGGCACTTGGATGCGAATCGCAGCCAGTGAGGGCGGCGTCACCGCGGCGGCTGCACAGATCGAGCGACCGCTCGCCGGCGGCCGTGCGCTCATCGAACGGATCGGGGCGTACATCGCCGACGGCTCGGAGACTCCGGAACCTCGAGCGGCGCTGGCACGGCTCCGCTCGGCCGCCGGGGCCGGCTTCGAGCGTCTCCTCGACGAACATCGCCAGGCGTGGGCGGACCGTTGGAGCAACGCTCAGATCACGATCGACGGAGACCCGAGGCTGCAACGCGCCGCGCGCTTCGCGATGGGCCATCTGCTGGCCTCCGCGGCCGGTGACGGTGAGGCTGCCGTCGGCGCCCGCGGCCTCACCGGGACGGCCTACCGCGGCCATGTCTTCTGGGATGCCGACGTGTTCGTGTTGCCGGCGCTCGCGGCGACCCACCCCGCGGCCGCGCGCGCCATGCTCGAATACCGGGCTCGACGCCTCCCTGCGGCCCGTGACGCGGCGAGGGCGGAGAGGTGCCTCGGCGCCCGGTTCCCGTGGGAATCGGCCCGCAGTGGTCACGATGTCACACCGTCGAAGGCACGTGATCGCCGCGGTCAGGTCGTCCCGATCCGCACGGGCACGCTCGAAGTACACATCGTGGGCTGCGTGGCCTGGGCGTGCTCCACCTACCTCGACTGGACCGGTGACACGACCTTCGCCGCCGGCGCCGGCGCCACATTGCTCACCGAGACCGCACGGTACTGGGCATCACGAGTGCGAGTGACCGCCGACGGACGCGCGCACCTCTTCGGAGTCATCGGCCCCGACGAGTACCACGAGGGAGTCGACGACAACGCGTTCACGAACGTGCTGGCGCGCTGGAATCTCCGGCGTGCCGCGGCGCTCGAGCCGTCCATCGTCGCCGACGAGGAGCGGGAGCAGTGGTTGACGCTCGCAGACGCGCTCGTGGACGGCTATGACCCGACGACGGGCCGGTACGAACAATTCGCCGGGTTCTCGAAGCTGGATCCTTTGCTCATCGCGGAAGTGGCCCCGCGACGACCGATCGCCGCCGATCTGCTGCTCGGACCGGAGGTCGTCCATCGGTCCCAGATCATCAAACAGGCCGACGTCCTCATGCTGCATCACATGGTGCCCGACGAAGTCATGCCCGGGTCGCTCGGTCCGAACTTCGCATACTACGAACCACGAACCGCACACGGCTCCTCGCTCTCCCCCGGTATCCATGCGTCTCTGCTCGCCCGGATGGGCCGGACCGAGGAGGCGCTCGCGATGCTGGACCTCGCAGCCAACATCGATCTCGAAGACCTCACCGACACCACCGCCGGTGGACTCCACCTCGCGACGATGGGAACCGTGTGGCAGGCCCTTGCGTTCGGCGTCATCGGCCTACGAGCGCACCGTGATTATCTCGAGGTCGATCCGAAGACGCCCGAGGGTTGGGCCGCGATCGAACTCTCCTGTCGCTACCAGGGACGGCGAGTCACCGTGCGAGCCACATCCGGCCGGGTTCGCGTGACCGCCGACAGCCCGACTCCGATTCGTGTCGGCGGTGAGTCGGCGACGGCTGATGCCACCGGCACCGATTTCCTACGAACCGGTGACCGATGGACCCCGACGCGCCCTCTTCCGAAGGACCGACCATGACCAGGATCCTCGCGGCAATCGACGACTCCGAGACTGCGCCGGCGGTGCTCGCCATGGCGACGGCGCTGGCGACGGCGACCGCCGCCACCGCCGAGGCGCTCCATGTGCGCGAAGACGGCCACGAGCCCAAACCCGCAGAAGTTGGACAACAGGGTGTCACGATCCGGGATGTCTCAGGGAACGTCGTCGAGCAGATTGCAGCCGCCGCGGGCGCGCCGGACGTCGGTGCCGTCGTGGTTGGTGCCCGGCGCCGACCGGATTCGGCTCGGCCGACCGGCCACGTCACGCTGGCACTCCTCACGTCCGTCACGACACCGCTGATTGTCGTCCCGCCGACCAGCGGGGACACGCGAGCGCTGCGCCGGATGCTCGTGCCGCTCGATGGCACCACGGAGTCCGCCGAACGAGCTCAGGTCGCGATCGCTCTCGCAGCCGAGGCCGGCATCGAGGCGATCGTCGTGTACGTCTGTGACGAAGATCGGGTTCCGATGTTTACCGACCAGCCGCAACATGAAACCGAGGCGTTCGCCGAGGAGTTCATCGAACGTTTCGCGCCGGACACGGAAGCGGGACTGGAGCTGCGAGTGGGCACGCCCGCCGAGGAGATCCTCGCCACGGCCGCCACCCGCGACGTCGACCTGATCGCGATCGTATGGGGCCAGCGCCTCGAGTCCGGTCGAGCCGATGTCGTCAAGGATCTCTTGGCTCACAGCCCGGTCCCGCTGTTCTTTCTCCCGGTGGAACCCGTGCGCGGCAGCGAGAGTCCATCGCCGGGAGACGCCGAGTAACCCAGTCGTGGTGACTCCGGCCCGCGTTCAACAACCCGTTTCAGGCCACGGACGATCGCGAGCCCGATGGGAACGACTCGCGAGTCAGGTCGATCACACCGGAAGCCGCGAGGCAGCGACCACGTTCGACGCAGGTGCCACAGAACTGTGGATCCACCCGTTGGGCCCAACCCATCGAGAGGTGCCAACACTGGCGGCACTCCACGCACAGGAAGTTGGCCGGCCCGCCGTCAGGGGCGGCGACCAACTGGCCCGAGCCACACGCCGGGCACCCGTCGATCCCGCCGAACCCGAAGTCCGCGTGTACCGCCATCACGATCACTCCTCCTGCTTGTTCCCGCAACCGCTCGATCTTCCCAGGACCGCCGATCATCCAGCCAGGGCCGAAGGTCATGTCCGGGGTGGGGTCGGAATCGGCGCGGCCGGTCGCCGGGCGGGTTGAGGCTCGTCAGCTCGGCGACGGTCCGGTGGTCATGCCGGCCGGGGCCGTCACCACCTTGACTCCGTCCGCGGTGGCCTCGATGCCCAGCCGACCGTCCCCGACCGGGATCCCTTCGATACGGACCCGGCCCAGCCAGTCGGGAACCGACGAAGCATGGCGAAGCAACCCGGCTGGTGCATCCACCTCGAGGCCGAGCAGCGAGCGGAGGACGAGCAATGGCGCGGCCGCGGCCCAGGCCTGGGGTGAGCAAGCCGTTGGGTAGCTGACCGGAAACGCGACCTCGTCACGCGACAGGCCTCCGAACAGCTCCGGCAGGAGGTGGCCGGAATGGGCGGCGGACGCGATGAGCCCGCGAGCGATGATGGCGGCCTCGTCGTGGAAGCCGTACTGGTGCAACCCCGCCACGCAGATCGCCGTGTCGTGAGGCCAGACGCTGCCGTTGTGATAGCTGAGCGGGTTGTACCCGGTCATGGTTGCGCCGAGAGTCCGGACCCCCCAGCCGGTGAACATCTCGGCCGAGGTCAGGTGGGTCGCCACCAGCGGCGCGCGCTCGGCGTCGACGATGCCTGCCCACAAGCAGTGCCCGATGTTCGACGTCAATGCGTCGAGCGGCTGCTTGTCGCGGTCGAGACCCATCGCGTACCAGCCTCGATCCTCGATGAAGAAGTCGCGGTTGAATGCGCGTTTGAGATTCGATGCGCGAGTCTCGAGCCGCCCCGCGAGTTCGACCTCGCCACGCCGACGTGCGAGACGCGCGCGGCCGAGCCACGCCGCGTAGACGTACGCCTGCACCTCACACAACGCAATCGGCGCATGAGCGAGATCGCCGTTGGCGAAGCGTGTCGAATCCCAGGAGTCCTTCCATCCCTGGTTCTCGAGGCCGGCGGGAGTCGCGCGCTGGTACTCGACGTAGCCGTCTCCGTCGAGATCCCCGTACTCGTCGATCCATGCCAGCGCGCGATCCGCAGCCGGGAGCAATGCATCGATCTGCGCACGCGGCGCGCCCCACCGCTCCAACTCGTCGAGCACCATGACGAAGAGTGGACTCGCGTCGGCGGTTCCGTAGTAGACGCTCCCGCCGCCGAGCGAGAGTTGGGCGCGCTCTCCGAACCGAATCTCGTGGAGTATCCGGCCCGGTTGTTCTTCGGTGCGCGGATTCACCGCTTTGCCCTGGAACTCAGCGAGCGTCTGGAGGGTCCCGAGCGCAAGCTCCTGATCCACGAGGAGTGCCATCCACGACGTGAGGAGCGAGTCCCGCCCGAACAGAGTCATGAACCAGGGCGCACCGGCCGCGACCACGATCCGACGCGAATGTTGCGGATCGAAGATGCGCAACGATGCAAGCGCATCGGTCGACCGATCCAGGAGCCGGCGAAAGTCCTCGTGCTCGACGGCGAGCTCCGGAAGCTTGCGCCGCCACTCGGCCAGACGCGTCGCCGGCACTGCGTGCTCGACCGGCCGCCCGCAAGGGTGGCGGGGGCGGGCGGGGGTCTCGTCCACCACCGGGACGATCTGCAGGCAGCTACTCCATTGCCCACCGGCAGGAACAACGACCTCGAATCGCGCCGCGTCCTCCAGCACCCGACCGCCGTTCGCCAACTCCACTCGCGTCGAGCGCGCGAACCCGCCTCGGCGGAACGCGAACACCAGCGTCCGATCGTCGTGCTCGCGGCTGGCAAGACCCGCGGTTTCCATGCGACCCGACTTGACGTCGAACAAGTCGGCGAAGTCGCACTCCACCTCGATATCGAGCGTGCACGCGATCGCTTCGGTCGAGTAATTCCGGATCACCAGGTCGTCGCGCATTCCGTGCCCAACGTGTCGGTGCCGAAGCAACAGCAGCGGCGAGTCCGCGTGTCCGGCCGGAGGCCGACCGCGAAGCACGAAGGTCGCGCTGAACGGATCGATCGTGACCGCGTCGAGCGACTCCAACGGTCGACCATCGAGTCGGAGGGTCAACCCGGAGACGAACCGGGTGTCGCGGAAGAAGAACCCATGGGGACGATTCGCGAGGATTTCCCCCCTGGCGTCCGAAATACAGAACGTCGACTCGTCGACGAGGGTCACCATCTCGCCGGAATCGGCGAGAGACGCACTGGAGGACTCGGTCCACGGGTCGTTCATCCGTCAAGAAGATACGACGGCTGCGCAGTGCGCGAGGACCTCCTCCAGCGGCGCCACCAACATCTCGCGATTTCGGGACCTTCGGCTCTGAGCAGGGGCGCGCGTATCCCGGAAACTTGAGTCGTCGAGTTACCGCGGAGGCTGCCCAGGACCTCGGCGGAGATGGCTCACAGATTCGTGAGCGTTTCGTTGCCAAGAGCATGGGAGGATGTGATTCCCGTGTCGGACCTCACGAAGATCGGGAAAATGAAGATTGGTGTGATCGCGCCACCGTGGGTTGCAGTGCCGCCACCGCTCTACGGCGGCACCGAGGTGGTCATTGACCATCTGTGTCGTGGCTTCGCCAACGTGGGTCATGACGTCCGGCTCTTCACCACCGGCGATTCGACCTGCGCGGTCGAGCGGCGCTGGCTGCACAGGGATGCCATCGGAACCAACGGGTCGATGCTCGACGAGCTCGGCCATGTCCAGGCTGCATACGCTGAACTCGCCGACTGTGATGTGATCCACGACCACACATTGCTCGGCCCGTTGTGGGCGCACACGCGCCGGACTCCCCCCGTGGTGACGACGGTCCACGGGGAGTTCACCCCCGAACTCACCGAGCTCTACCGGAGCGTCGCCAAGCAGGCGTGGGTCGTCGCGATCTCGCACCATCAGCGCAGCTCGGCGCCGACCGTTCCGGTCGCCGCCGTGATCCACCACGGCATCGACGTCGAGCGGTTTCCGATCGGACAGGGCGACGGCGGCTACGTGGTGTTCCTCGGGCGGATGCACCCGAACAAGGGTGTAGACCGCGCGATCCACATCGCCCGAGCGGCCGGCAAGACGATCTTGATCGCGGCCAAGATGTGGGAACCCGCCGAGCGGAGCTACTTCACCGAGACCGTCGAGCCGCTGCTCGGGACCGATGCGGTGTATCTCGGTGAAGTCGGTGGTCAGGACAAGCATGATCTGCTCGCGGGAGCCGAGGCGCTCGTCAACCCGATCCGGTGGCCCGAGCCGTTCGGACTCGTCATGATCGAATCGCTCATGGCCGGAACCCCGGTCCTCGCGTTCGCCGAAGGTGCGGCCCCCGAGATCATCGATCACGGCCGGACCGGCTTCATCTGTCGGGATCACGACGACATGGTGGACCGGCTCGGTGAGGTCACCGCTCTCGATCGCGCCACGTGTCGCGCCGACGTCGCCGCCCGGTTCTCCATGCAGCACATGGTGGACGAACACCTCGCGCTGTACCGACGGCTCGTGACGGGGCGTCAGCAGGTGCCCATGCCCGCCTTCGAGCCAGCCCGCCCCCAGGGCGACGCCGCGCTCGTCAGTGTCCTGGCGACTGCCTAGACCATTGGCTTCCACCCGGTCGGTCCGCCTTCCCGAGGGCGCAACCGAAGACGACGTCAAGGGCTCGTACAAGGACGGGATGCTCGAAGTGCGGATCCCTGTCGATTCGGCCGTCGCCGCAGCCAAGAAGATCCCCATCACCCGCGGCTGAGCACCGACACCCCCCTCGGTGCTCCGGCTTCCCGCCGCCGCCTCGACGGTGCCGTGGCCCATTCCGATGAGCCCACGTTCACACTCAGAGGTGCATACAGCCGCGACGGTGACTTCTTTGATCGTTCCTTCGAGCCCAATGCCGAGGCGCGTCGGTGTGATGGCATAGGGCCGCAACCGCCAGACGATGGACGGAACTCTGGAACGCCTCGCCGCTGGGATGCCTGGCCCCTTCCGAAAATTGTTTCAGAAAACGCTCAAGCCGGCTCGGGAATGACCGATATGTCAATCAAGCGCCACACATGGCGTGATTGGTAAATAGGACGAGACAGTGATCTCCCGGCCGAATTTGGTCGCCTGGTGGGGAGTGAGTCAGTGGCGAACCCGACGTCCTTGGTCGAGCGAGAGCTCGGTATCGAGGAGGTGTCGTGTGGTTTGCAGCTCACCGGAGTTGGTCTCCAGCTCCGCAACTGTTCACCGGGATTCTCCGACGGCCGATCTCGATGCTCTTGAAGGAGTATCCGTGAAATCACGCATGGTCAGCCTGTCTTGCCCCGAAAGGAAACCCCCAATGTCCAAAGTTCGTTCGATCACATCTCGTCTGATGGTCCCCGCGCTTATCGCCGGCTCCGTGTTCACGCTCGGCGCCCCGGTCAAGTGGCACCGGGTGGTCGAAGCCATCCTCGATCTCCTCGGCTGATCGTCGACGGTGTCGTCACCGGGGACCATGGCGTCCCCGGTGACGACGTACCGTGCTCCGGACTCCTACGCTCGGGTTTGAGGGTTGAGTCATGGCGGATTCCGGTCGAAACACCACAGATGAACCGGAGACTCCAAGTCCTGGGCCCTGCAGCCCCCACGACTCGACGGGCCCGGGTCCCGTGAGGTTACGAGGGCAACGCAGCACCGACTCGATGGCGCGTCTCTACGTCACCGCGGTGACGGTCGCCGGTGCGCTCGTGCTCGTGCTCATCGAGATCCTCACGCGGCCGTGGGATTCAGTCACTCATATCGACGAGTTCGGCTGGTTGTTGCTCAGCTGTCTGTTCGTCACCGAGCTTCGGCCTGTGTCCTGGATCCGGAAGAAGTCCGGTGCCGAGGTCACCGCGTCGTGGACGTTCGCATACGCACTTCTGCTCGTCGGGCCGGCCGGTCTCGCCATCGCCGGGGTGTGCGCCGCGAGTCTCACCGGTGACCTGCTGAACCGGAAGCCCATCGGTCGGGCACTGTTCAACTCAGCTCAGTTGATCCTGTCGCTCGCACTCGGCGGTGCGGTGTTGACCGTCGTGGCGGGTTCCACAGTCCAGCCGAGCAACCCGTCGGTCGCCTGGGTCGCCGCCGCCATTGCCGCCGCGTTCGCGATCTTTGCGAGCAACGGCGTGTTGGTCGGCCTTGTTGTCGCGCTGCATTCCAACCGCGAGATCGGCGTCGTCGTCCGCTCCGTCGTTGCGCTGAACTTCTTTACCGACGGACTACTCCTCGCGGTAGCGCCGATCTTCGTCGCCACCGGACGGAATACTCCCGCGTTGGTTCCGCTGCTGTTTCTCTCGACGTGGGCGGTCTATCGCAGCGCGTGCATCGCGGAGGCTCGCCAGTACGAAGCCGACTACGACCTCCTGTCGGAGCTCCCCAACCGCCGATCGTTCCTCCAGCAGGCTACGAACGCGGTACGAACGGCCGAGCTGCGAAACGAGCAACTTGCGGTGATCATGATCGACCTCGATGCGTTCAAGGCCATCAACGATGAACTCGGCCATCACGTCGGTGACCTGGTACTCAAAGAAGTCGGAGCGCGCCTCGAGCGCGGCATGTCGACCGACTGATGTGGTGGCCCGGCTCGGCGGCGATGAATTCTCGGTGTTGGTCCGGCCTGTCACTGGAATTGAGACCGCGCGCACAATGAGTGATCGAATCATGTTGGCGCTGGAGCAGCCGTGTCTGATTCGCGGATTCCCAGTAAAGATCGGCGCGAGCGTCGGCGTATCGCTCTTCCCGCAGAACGGGAAAGACGTCGACGAGCTGATGCAGCGAGCCGACGTCGCAATGTACGCCGCAAAGCATGATGGCACCGGCATCCGCGAGTACGACGCCGGACGCGACCGGCAATCGGGCGGCCGGTTGAGCCTGCTCTCAGAGCTGTCCGTCGCAATCGAGACGGATCAGCTGAGGCTCGAGTTCCAGCCGAAAGTTCATCTCTCGACGGGCAGGTGCGAGGGCGTTGAGGCGTTGGTGCGTTGGGAACATCCGGTGTTGGGAACCATCCGGCCCGACCAGTTCGTTCCGTTAGCCGAGCACACCGAACTCATGGAGCCGATGACCGATTGGATCATCGCGACTGCACTCGAACACCGGCGGCAATGGGCCGACGCGGGCGTTGCGCTGCGGGTTGCAGTCAATGCCTCGGCCCAGAATCTGCACGACTTGCGCTTCGCCCAACGGGTCGCGAGCAGGATGCTCGCGGCAGGCGCCGACCCGAAATGGCTCGAACTCGAGATCACCGAGAACGCAGTCATGACAGACCCCGTACGCGTGCTTCATGTGCTTGGCGCAATCCACGAGATGGGCATCGATGTTTCGATCGACGACTTCGGTACGGGCTACTCGTCGCTCGCGAGTCTGCGGAACCTCCCAGTGAGCGCCGTCAAGATCGATCGCAGCTTCGTGTCGGCAATGCTCAGCAGTGAAAGCGACCGTGCCATCGTGCACTCGATCATCGAGCTGGCCTCGAATCTCGGACTGGAGACGGTGGCCGAAGGCATCGAATCGGCCGCGGTGCACTATGTACTTCGCGACATGGGCTGTCGATCCGGCCAGGGCTTCCTCTACTCGCCGCCGGTCTCACATCGTGACGTCGCCGCGCTGGCGCGGCGCGGCTTCTCGTCTGCGAACTGGTTGGAGTCGACGGCGGCGGTCCGACCGTGATCTTGATCTTCGCGGCGATGCTGGTGCTGGCCAGCGTCCCACTCTCTGGTGGCCATCTGAGCCGGCTGACAACCCTCGACCTTCGACGGAAAGGGTTGCTCGGCGCGGCGATGGCGATCCAGTTCGTGGTGCTCGGACTCCCCCCAACGGTACTGCCAGTCGGCGTGTCGGCCGCGTTCCATGTCTTCTCATTCATGTTGGGCTTGGGCTTCGTATGGGCAAACCGCCGGATCCGGGGAATCGACGTGATTGCGCTGGGCGGACTGTCGAACCTCCTCGCGATCGCGACCAACGGGGGCGTCATGCCGGCATCACGCGCCGCACTGCGAGCGGCAGGCATCCCGTTGTCGACGCACGGTGCGTTTCGGAACTCCTCCGCAGTGACTGACCCTCATCTCGCGTGGCTCGGTGACGTATTCGCCATTCCAAAGGGCTGGCCGCTCGCCAACGTCTTCAGCGTCGGCGACGTGCTGGTCATCGTCGGGATGGCCGTGGTTGTGCACACCACCTGCGGCTCCCTCCTCGTGGGGACTCGCGATTCCGGTCCCGAACGGATCTCGCACTCGATCCCCGCGGGCGCGGACGACTCCAACCTCTGACCTGACCTCAACAGATCCGCGGCAATTGGTCGCCGGTGAGGACCTGGAGTGGGCGCGTGACTCCGAGAGGAGTCCGCAGGTGCACTCCCTGATCTCCGGACTCGACGATGCCCACCACGGTGGCCTCACCTCCGCACGGGGCCGACCGCGCCGCGGACACGACGGCGTCGACATCGGCGGCGGCCACGATGCAGACGCAGACCCCCTCGTTCGCCACGTAGAGCGGATCGAGACCCAGCACCGCACAGCCGGACCGCACCCCCTCGTGCATCGGGAAGGCGCCCTCATCGACGGTGATGCGGACGTCGGCCGCGTCGGCGAGTTCGTTGAGGACCGTGGCCACGCCCCCACGGGTCGCGTCTCGTAGCGCATGCACCTCCCCCGCTGACACCATCGCGTCGACCAGGGCCGTGAGCGGTGCCGAGTCGCTCACGACATCGGTGTCGAACGCGAGCCCGGCTCGACACGAGAGCACCGCGACGCCGTGGCTTCCGATGGGTCCCGACACCACCACGGCATCGCCCAATTCGATCCGCGAGGCATCGAGCGTGCGCCCGGGGGGAACGACCCCGACCCCCGAGGTCACCACGAAGAGCCCGTCGGCAGCACCCCGCTCGACCACCTTGGTATCGCCGGCCACGATCCGCGTGCCGGCCCGACGGGCCGCCGCCGCCATCGAGTCGACGATCGGGATGAGCTCGTCCATTGCGAAGCCCTCCTCGATCACGAACGCCACCGTGATCGCGAGGGGTCGGGCGCCGACCATGGCGAGGTCGTTCACGGTGCCGAACACCGCAAGGGAACCGATATCGGCGCCGGGGAACACGAGCGGGCTCACCACGAACGCGTCGGTGGTAAAGGCCAGACGTCCCTGCTCCCTGATCCCGGCGGGGAGATCGAGCACGGCCGCGTCACCGTGACGCGCCAGCTCCGGGTCGGCGAAGCGCGGCATGAAGAGGTCGTCGACGAGTTGGGCGGTGAGGCGCCCGCCGCTGCCGTGGCCGAGGAGGATCACCTCACCGGGTGGCAGCGGCAACGGGCAGGACGCGTCGGTCACGGGCTCGGCGCGCGTCGTCGACCGATGCGACCGGCGGCGAAGTACGCGGCACAGGCACCCTCGGACGAGACCATCGGCGCACCCAGCGGATGCTCAGGGGTGCATTCGGTACCGAAGGCGGCGCATTCGTCGGGCTTGGTGCGCCCTTGGAGCACTGCGCCCGCGATGCACTGGTCGTGCTCGCTCGCCTCGGGACCACTCCGCGGGTACCGGAGGGCCGCGTCGAACTGCGCGAAGGCCGGGCGCAGCGCCAACCCGGAGTGCGGAAGCACCCCGATACCGCGCCAGGCGCGGTCACACGGTTCGAACACTTCTTCGACCGCCTCGCGGGCGACGACGTTGCCCTCGCGCCGCGCCGCACGCGCGTACTGGTTCTCCACCTCGTGCCGTCCCTCCTCCAGCTGGGTCACGGCCGCGAGGATGCCCTCGAGCAGATCAACCGGCTCGAAGCCCGTAATGACGACGGGGACACCGCACCCTTGCACGATCGGTTCGTAGTCGACCCAGCCCATGACCGTGCAGACGTGCCCGGGTCCGAGAAACGCCTGGACCCGGTTGGCGGGCGAGTCGAGGATCGCCATCATCGCGGGCGGGACGAGCACGTGCGCGACGAGCATGCAGAAGTTCGTGAGTCCGAGATCGCGCGCGTGGCGCACGGCCATCGCGTTCGCCGGTGCGGTGGTCTCGAAGCCCACGGCGAAGAACACCACGGTCCGGTCGGGGTGCTCCGTCGCGACCCGGACCGCGTCGAGCGGCGAATAGACGATGCGAACGTCGGCACCGGAGGCACGCGCGCGCAGGAGATCGTCGGTCGAACCGGGCACCCGCAGCATGTCGCCGAACGAGCACAGGATCACCTCCGGCCGGTGTGCCAGTTCGAGCGCATGGTCGATGACCGCGAGAGGTGTGACGCACACGGGGCACCCAGGGCCGTGCACCAGCTCTACCGAATCGGGCAACAGCTCGTCGATTCCCTCGCGCACGATCGTGTGGGTCTGGCCTCCACAGACTTCCATGATCGTCCACCGCCGAGTGGCCGTCGCGTTGATCCGTTCGATCAACGCACGCGCCACCTGGCTGTCGTGGTACTCGTCGAGATACTTCATGCCGACCCCCCGGACACCACGTCGTCGAGTCCCGCGATCTCCTCGAGTAACGCCCAGGTCCGAGCGGCCTCGGCTTCATCGATGACACACAGCGCGAAACCGACGTGCACGATGACATGGTCTCCGACCCGCGCTTCGGGAACGTACGCGAGGCACACCTCGCGTCGAGTCCCGCCGAAGTCGACCGTGCCGGTTCGCAGCGCGGCATCGTCGTCGATCTCCTGGATCCGCCCGGGCACTCCCAAACACATGGTCAGCTCCCTCCGCACACGACGCTACCGGCGACGAGCGCCTGACCGAGTGCAAGCCCTCCGTCGCCCGGCGGGACGGCGCGCGCCAGATGCACGCGGAGTCCGCGCCCGGCGAGCGCGGGCACCACGAGGTCGACCAGGAGACCGTTGGCCCAGACCCCTCCCGCGAGACAGACGTCGATGAGGCCCTCGCGACTGGCCAGGGACGCGGTCGCCCCAACGACCGCGTCGGCGAGCGCGGCGTGGAAGCCCGCGGCGACCTCGGCGGCCGGGCGGCCGTCGGCGAGATGGTGGACGACCGCGGCGACGACGGGCGCCGGATCCACCACCATTGGGCCCGCTTTCCCGCCGCCGCCCGACTCGCCACGACCGACGAGAAAACGAGCAATCGGGGACGTGCATCCGGACGCGGTCAACGCCATCTGCTCGAGCAGCATCGCGGGCTGGCCCTCGTAGGACGGCGAGTGGGCCAGGCCGCAGAGCACGGCGACGGCGTCGAAGAGTCGGCCGACCGACGACGTCTTGGGGGCGCCGGACCGGGAGGAACTCGCGGCCAGCAACTGGTCGGCGCGCACGCCGCCGAGCACCTCGGCCGGGCTCGCGGCATCGAGCCCGAGGAGGGCGAGCGCCTCGCCCAGGCATCCGGCGGCCTCGGCGTGCGCGAGCACCATCCGCGCCGGGTGGCGCACGGCCAGATCGCCCCCCGGTTGGGGTACCACCGCAAGGTGGCCGACGCGCCGGTAGCCGCTGGGTTCGGAGACGAGGAACTCGCCTCCCCATGCGGTGCCGTCGTCACCGAGCCCGAACCCGTCGAAGGCGACGCCGAGCACCGGTCCGGTGAGTCCGTGCTCGGCCATGACCGCGGCCACGTGCGCGTGATGGTGACGTACTGCGAACTGGGGGATCCCCAGCTCCTGGGCCAGTCGCTCGGCCAGCCGAGTGCTCTGCAGGTCGGGGTGGGCATCGTGGACGACGACCTCGGGCCGAACACCGACCAACTCGAGATGTCGCTCGACCGCGCACCGCCACGCGCCGATCGTCGCGTCGTCGTCGAGATCGCCCACATGGGCCGACACGAACGCGTCGGTGCCGGCCGCGAAACAGAAGCTGTTCCCCAGATCGGCACCAACCGCCAGGACGGGACGGCCCAACGCGGTGCCGAGCGCCACCGGACTCGGGGCATACCCCCGCGCGCGTCGCAGCAGCACCGGTCCGGTGACCCGCACGACACTCACCGAATCGTCGTGGCGAGCCGTGATCCGGCGGTCGTGGGTCAGCCAGGCATCGGCGATCGTCGCCAGCCGCTCGCGCGCGTCGGCATCGTCGATCGCGATCGGCTCCTCGCTTCGGTTCCCGCTCGTGAGCACGAGCGGGAGACCGACGGCCCGGCTCAGCACGAGATGCAACGGCGACGCCGGCAACATCACCCCGAGCCGACGATGGCCCGGCGCAACCTGGGCGGGCAGCTCGTCAAGACTGGCCACCAGCACGATCGGCGCCGCCGGCGACGCGAGCAGCTCATCCTCGGCAACCGTCGTACGCGCCAAGCGGTGCGCGGCGTCGAGGTCGGCGACCATCACGGCGAGCGGCTTGTCGGGTCGGTGCTTCCGCCGCCGCAGCTCGGCGACGGTCGCTCCGTCGGTGGCGGCGCAGGCGAGCTGATACCCGCCAACGCCCTTGACCGCGAGGATTGCACCGTCGCGAAGCAGGCCGGCCGCGGCGTCGATCGGGTCCGATCCGCGGGCGACGTCGGTGCCCGCGCGGTCCACGAGCCGGAGCTGCGGCCCACAGTCCGGACACGCCACGGGTTCGGCATGGAACCGCCGGTCGGACGGGTCCTCGTACTCAACCGCGCACCGTTCGCACATCGCGAACGCGGCCATCGAGGTACGCGCCCGGTCGTACGGCAGTGCCTCGATGATGGTGAAACGAGGGCCGCAGTCGGTGCAGTTGACGAAGGGATATCCGAACCGCCGGTCGGCCGGATCGGCCAACTCGGTCCGGCATGCGCAACATGGGGCGCTGTCCGGCGGCAGGTGCCGCACCTCGCCACCCGCCCCGATGCCGGTGCTCGCCACGACCGTGAACCCCTGCGCGCCGTTCGGCTCGACCGCGGTATCACGGATCCGTTCGACCCGGGCGAGCGGAGGCGCGGCGATATTCAGGTCGCGACAGAACGCTTCGAGTGCAACGAACGAGCCTTCAGCGTGCACCTCGACCGCGCCGTCGTGGTTGCGGACCCATCCCGAGATGCCGTGGTGCCGGGCTCGGCGCCAGACGAACGGGCGGAACCCGACTCCCTGCACCCGACCGGTCACCTCGATGCGCCGCGCGACGGGTGCGGCCAGCTCCCCGACGATCGCGGCGACGACATCGGGCACCGCGGCGGCCACCGGCTCGGAGAGGCCCGGACCGGGTCCGAACTCCTGGCCCTCGATCGCGAAGACGACGAGGCGAGCGGGCATCCGACCCAACGCGCCACCGAGCTCGATTGCCTGCGCGACACCGAGCCCGTGGCTGCTCGACCGCGGTCCAGTTCCCGGCCGCGCCACGTCACGACCTCCGAGATCGTCGCCCTCGAGCCGGAGCACGGAGCCGAGCGCTCCCCCGGAGCGGCCGGCGTCGACCACGATGGCGAGCGGCGCGTCGGTCCAGGCCTCGATCACCCGCGCGGGCTCGCCGTCGAGCTCGACGAGGCTCACTCCCCCGGGCGCCACCTCGGCAAATGCGGCGAGGACCGCATGGCCGACGCCGTCGTCGTGGCGCATAAGTGTTCCCCAGACCGATGACGATCGGCGGACAGCGTGACGCGGCCGAGCCCGCGCTCACTGCTCGTCGACCACGAGGTCGAGGAAGTGGGTCGCGCACGAGATGCACGGATCGTGGTTGCGAATGGCCTGTTCGCACCGGTGGGTGAGCGTCTCGTGGTCCAGAACGAACTGGCCGTCGACCAGGGTGTCCTCGACCAGATGCCACAGGTCGTGCTCGATGGTCGGTTGGTTCTGTGATGTCGGCGGCACGATCGTCGCGTCGGTGATCGTCCCCTCGTCGTCCAGCGTGTAGCGGTGATAGAGCAGGCCGCGCGGTGCCTCGGTACACGCGGCGCCGGTACCGGCCCGGGGCTCGACCACCACCGCCGGCGCATCGGGCTCCTCGTACGAGTCGATGATGGCGATCGCTTCGTCACAGGCGGCGACCACTTCGACGGCGCGGACGACGATGCTGCGGAATGGGTTGCGCACCGGGCGCTCGAGACCGACCTCGTCCGCGATCTGCGCGGCCACGCCGCCGATACGGTCGTGGTTGATCCACCACCGGGCGAGCGGGCCGACCAGATAGTGGTCACCACCCGTCAGGTGTGCGTGCAGCGCCGTGGAGTGCGCGACGTGCTCCTCGGTGAACTCGGCCCCGAACTCGCCGTCGGGCACGTCGAGCCCGCGGTTGGAGACGACCCGGCCGTCGAGCACCGCGTACTCCAGCGGATGACGGAGCGCGACCGCGTGATAGTCGTGGTGGGCGTCGGGGAACTCGAAGCCGGACACCCAGCGCACCAGATCGACCGCGCGATCGCGCGCCGCCTCCATGCGCGGCCGGAAGGCCCGCAGCTCGCGGACCGTCGGCACCCGGTAGAAACCGCCGACCTTGACGTTCACCGGGTGCACGGCCCGGCCGCCGACCAGCTCGAGTAACTGGTTCCCCGCCTGCTTGAGCGCCAACCCCCTTTCGATGGCCGGTTTGTCGACGGCAGCCAGGCTGATCGCGTTCTCGTGGCCGAGGAAGTCCGGCGCGTGCAGCATCACGATGTGCAGGGTGTGGCTCTCGATCCACTCACCCGCATAGAGCAGGCGTCGCAGGTCGCGTAGGGGCCCGTCCACGACGACCCCGCAGGCGGCTTCGATCGCGCGGCACGCACTCATCTGATAGGCGACCGGGCAGATCCCGCAGATGCGCGCGGTGATGTCGGCCGGTTCCCGGTAACCACGCCCGCGGAGGAATCCTTCGAAGAATCGTGGTGGTTCGAAGATACGTAGCTGGACGTCGTGCACGCGGCCGTCGCGCACCTCGACGTACAGCCCGCCCTCGCCCTCGACCCTCGTGAGGGCCTCCACCTTCATCGTGCGGCTCGCGGGCGGTCGGTGCGTCATGACGCGTCGCTCCTCTCGGGCCCGGCCGGCTCACGTTTCGACAACGCAACCGGCACCTCGTGGCGACGACTCTCGGCCCGGAACGGTTCGGACCAGCCGTTGAAGCTGCGGAACGCGCGCAGCACATCCCCACGATCCATGCCGCAGCCGGTCAGCGCGCCGGCCAGTGCCTCGGTGGCGGGGGTCTCCATCGGGCCGAAGCATCCGTAACAACCGCGGTGGTAGGTGGGGCACAACGCCCCGCAGCCGGCGTGGGTCACCGGGCCGAGGCACGGCGTGCCGTGCGCGACCATCACGCAGACATTGCCGCGCAGCTTGCACTCGATGCACACGCTGGACGCCGGGATTGCGGGCTTGCGCCCCCGCAGGTAGGCATCGATCACCTCGAGCAGCTGGCCCTTGTCGATCGGACAGCCGCGCAGCTCGAGGTCGACCGGTACGTGCTCGGCGATCGCCGTACTGGTTCCGAGCGTCTCGATGAACTGCGGCTGCGCGTAGACGATCGCCAGGTACTCCTGCACGTCGGCGAAGTTGCGCAGGGCCTGGATGCCACCGCTGGTCGCGCACGCCCCGATCGTCACGAGGGTCCGCGACGCGGCGCGTACTTGCCGGATACGTTCCGCGTCGCCGGGGGTCGTGATCGATCCCTCGACCAGCGAGAGGTCGTACGGACCCTGGACGTCGGCCGCGCCCGCTTCGAGGAAGTAGGCGATCTCGATCTGGTCGACGACCGCGAGGAGATCGTCCTCGCAGTCGAGCAAGGTGAGTTGGCACCCGTCGCACGAGGCGAACTTCCACACGGCGAGCCGCGGCCGAGATGACGGTGCGGTCATCGGTCCCTCACTGCGAGCAGCGACCGGGCGGTGGCCCAGTCGAACACCGGACCCTCGCGACACACGAACACGGGACCGAGCTGGCAGCGCCCGCAGTGCGCGACCGCACACGCCATGTTGCGTTCCAGCGACACTGCGATGCGTTCGGCGGCGACTCCAACATCGATCAGCGCCTGCGCGCTGTATCGCATCATCACCTCGGGACCGCACACGAGCGCTGCGGTGCGGGCGGCATCGAACCCGGCCCGTCCGACCAACGTCGTGACCACGCCGACGTTGCCGGTCCATCCCGACCCGGCCGCGTCCACGGTCACCAGGACCTCGACGTCCCCGCGTCGCTGCCACTCCGCCACCTCGTCCGCATAGAGGAGCACGTCGGGCGTACGGGCTCCGATCAGCACGGCGATATGACCGAACCGGTCGCGCTCGGCGATCGCGGCACGGACCGCGGAACGCACCGGGGCGAGCCCGATACCTCCACCGATCACCACGAGATCGCCGCCCGCGGCGGCGTCCAGATCCCACCCGGTTCCGAACGGACCCCGTAGTCCGAGCATCTCGCCTGGCTCGAGCGCGCAGAGGGCCGCGGAGGTGGCACCGACCGCGCGGATGGTGTGGGCAAGGTGGGGCGAGCGCGCCGAGACCGAGATCGGAATCTCGCCGACCCCGAACGCCCACAACATGTTGAACTGACCGTGCGCCGGCGCGGGTGCGGGCTCGTCGACGGGCTCGACGGCGAGCGTGACGGTGTCGGCCAGCTCCTCGACGCGGTCGACGACCCGATACCGCAACGGGACCATCATCCGATGGAGTCGCCGTAGAGGTCCAACAATTGGAACCGAGCCGCCTGGAGGTGGTCGACGGCGAGCTGCGCGAATCGCTGCATGAGGCGGTAGCCGAGCCCATTGTCCGACTCACACTTGGCGCGCAGGCAGGCACCGTCGATCGCGACCGCACTGACATCGTCGACCGCGCGCGCATCCAGATGCCAGCAGTAGGGAGGGAACAGCCAGGACCAACCGACGAGGCTGCCCGGACCGGCGGTGGAGACGACCAGCGGTGGCCCGGCGGACGGGGCGACCTCGATCGCCACGCGCCCCGACCGCACGAGAAAGAACGCGTCGGCCGGTTCGCCCTCGCGAAACAGATAGCGACCCGGTCGGAAGTGCACGTTGTGTCCGCACCCGGCGATCAGGTCGAGGTCCCCTACCGGCAAGTCCGCGAGCAGCGGTTGCTCGGTGATGAGGTCCCGGATCGTGTGCATCGTCATTGGCCGACCCCCTCAGTTTCGGAGTCCCCGCCGGAAGCCGGGTCCTCAGCCGCGGGCGCGGACCTGAGTGCGGCCAGCTCCTCGGTCACGTCGATACCGACCGGACACCACGCGATGCAGCGACCGCATCCCGTGCAACCCGACACGCCGAACTGATCGTGCCACGTCCCGAACTTGTGGGTGAGCCACTGGCGGTATCGCGACCGCGCGGAGCTGCGCACCGATCCGCCGTGCATCGCGGAGTGCTCCAGCGTGAAACACGAATCCCAACGACGCCACCGTTCGGCGTGGTCGCCCGTGAGATCCGTGCGGTCCTCGACCGCGCTGCAGAAACACGTCGGACACACCATCGTGCAGTTGGCGCAGGAGAGGCAGCGATCGGCGACATCGTCCCAGCGAGTGTGGTCCAGCGTGGCGGCGAGCCGCGCCGGAAGCCCTTCGGTGTCGACCCGCCGTTCGATCCGCGCCGCGGCATCGTCGGATCGGGCGTGGGCCGTGGCAAGGTCGGCAGGGAGAGCCTCGGTGTGCGGCACCTCCGCAATCAGCGCGCGACCGATCTCGGAGCCGATCTCGATCACGAACCGGTGCCCGCCGTCGAGGATCTCGGTGAGCGCGAGATCGAAACCCGAGACCGACCGGGGCCCGGTGCCCATCGACGTGCAGAAGCACGTCGCGGCCGGGTCCGTGCACTGCACCGCCACGACCACCGCGTCGGCGCGACGGCTCCGGTACGCGGGGTCGGGGTGATCCGTTCGGTCGAAGACCAGGTCCTGTGTCTCGATCGCGCGCAGATCGCACGGGCGGACCCCGAGGAACGCCGCGGGCCGATGGTCGTCGGGTGCGTCGACGGTGAATCCGTCCGGGCCGCGGGTGGAGCGCACCATGAGCGTGCGCGGTGGGAACAGCTCCGCTTTCCAGGAATGCGGGCCCACGACGTGCGCGAAAAGTGCCTCGTCGTCGCGCCGGACGAGCCGGTATGAACCGGGTCCCTGTTCGTCTCCCCAGCCGGCGGGGAGGTCCTCGAGACCGTCCAGCTCGTCGATCACGATCGCCCCGTCCCGCACGGTCGGGCCGAGCACCGTCCGACCGTCGCGGGCAAGCACCTTGATCAACGCCCCGAGCCCATCACGGTCCAGCACGACCGCGGGCGCAGGCATCGTGGGGCTGGTCACCGGCTCAGTCTGGCGTGCTCCCGGCCTCGCAAGAAAGGGCCAAAAGTCCGTATCCGCGATCCACCGGTCCGACTACGCGCTGACGCGGAGGGCGCGCGAAACGTGACGAGCCACGGCACCGCTGACCGATCCGAGGAGCCTGTCCTCACTGACGACCACGGTCAGCAGGCGAGCAACTCCACGCGCCAGCCGCCGGTCGGCGTGTAGCTGGAACGGAATGCGATCCCGCCGATATCACCATCCCACGGTGCCACGCCAGGAAGCGGAGGGGGCTGGCGACCCCAGGTGATCGGGGCGAGTTCGGTGACAACGGTGCCGCCACACGAATCGCAGCCACTGTTCCGCAGCGAGATGTCCTGGAGTCGAATCGCGAGTTCCGCTGCGGGCCGTGAATCCGCTGCCACCTTGGTCATGGGCGGCAACGAGAGTGCGAGCGCCTTGGCCGATGCCAGGTCGGCGGCAAATCTCGCGGCGGGCTTCGCACCAAGTCCCAGACACAGCAGCACATCCTTGGCCTCGAACTCGTTGGTCGGGAACGTACCGGCTCGGACACGACGCATCGCGAAGTAGCGGGACGTGAGTTCGCTCTGAGTCAACAGCACGGCCCGCAGCAAACCCGGATCGAGCCCCGCCGGGATCAGCTTGGCCGCAGGTCCTGGGTCCGCCGCTGCGACCGCATCCACCGTCGTTTGGTCGAACGAGAGCCGGTCGCGCCCGACGCCTTCGTTGATCTTCGTCGCAGCGGCGGAAAGCGCGTGGCTCGTTGCTTTCGCCGCATCGAAATAAGCGACGAGGTCGTCGGCTGCGGTCGGAACTCGGGGAGTAGTCGAACTGGTGTCGGTGGCCGTCCTGGTGGTGGAACTCGATCGGTGCGTCGTCGTGACCGACTTCTTCGTTCCACCGCCGCACCCGACGGCGATCATCGCGACAAGCACGACCGCAAACATTCGGCGAACCATTTTCGCCTCCTTGGAATCCTTCGAGCCCATCGTCGCCACCCGAAGAGACCACCGCCAGAGGATTTGGACCCACCAGACACTTCGCGCCGCAGGTGTGCGTCAGGACATAGGAAGCGGGTCTCTCAAGACAGACGTCCGTATCAGCGACCCGTATGACTCAGCCGGCAGGATGAACGACGAGGTCCATCGGCGTCTTGGTCGGGGCCGGCGGTCCCACCTCATCAGAGAAGCGGCGGGACTCATCGACCCCGACGGGGTCATGATCGGCATCTCGATATCGACACTGAAGGGCCGGAAGTCCCTCGATGGGTAGGAACTGTGTCGGATCGTCGCGGCACGCAGCGAAGCCACGGTGATCGACGCCGAGGTGACGAGGATCATGCGGTTCGAGGCGGTCATCACGGCAGATCCCAAGTCGGGCGATCGCGCCGGCCGACTACCTCGGCCCCGCGCTCACGGCACGATTCACCCGTCGCCGCACCGCCTCCACCACCACGACGATGAGAGCACCGGCCGCGAAACCGACGATGGCGGAGATCAGGGTGTTGACCAGCCAGCCGAGTACTCCACCGATCACCGGCGCGCCGTGGACGGCCTGCTCCAGTTCGTGCACCAGGTGGTACGGCCACGCCCAGCCCAGCTCGTCGAAACCCACGAGCAGGATGTGACCACCCACCCAGAGCATCGCCGCGGTGCCGATGACCGACAGCCCGGCAAGCAGCTTCGGCATACCGACCACCAGCGAGCGCCCCAACCGCTGCGACGACTCGGACGGGCGTTCAGCGAGCTTCAGTCCGAGGTCGTCCATCTTCACGATGAGCGCGACCGCGCCGTAGACCACGACCGTGATCAGCAGGCCCACCAGGGCGAGGATGATGCCCCGCGCCACCAAGGGCTCGTCGATGACCTGCTTCAACGAGATCACCATGATCTCCGCCGACAGGATGAAGTCGGTACGGATCGCGCCCGCCACCGTCTTCGCCTCGGCCTCGTGGCCTTGGACCACCACCGGAACGTCGTGCTCGTGATCGTCGTGGCGGAGGGCGTGGATGACCTTGTGGGCACCCTCGTACGCCAGGAAGCACCCGCCGAACATCAGGATGATCTCGACGACAGTCGGCGCGACGGCGCTCAGGAGCAGCGCCACCGGGAGGATGAACAGCACCTTGTTGCGCAGCGACCCGACCGCGATCTTCTTGATGATCGGCAGTTCGCGGTCGGCGGCCAGGCCCCGGACGTAGGCGGGCGTGACCGCCGCATCGTCGACGACCACGCCGGCCGCCTTCAGGCTCGCACGTCCCGCAGCCAGGCTGACGTCGTCCACCGACGCCGCGGCCAATTTGGCCAACGCCGCGATGTCGTCGAACAACCCCACCAGACCGCTTGCCATCACCCGACCTCATCCTCGCGCCAGCCGCCCGACACTACCGAGAGCCGCGCCGCGAGGTAGGACCGTTGGCGCGTTGGCCACAACATTCGGAGCCAACGCTCCAGCGCGCGCCGCCGGCGAACACTTCGGCACCTACACGATCTTCGGCGCGTTCCTTCCGCGGTTTCGTTGGGCGTTCCGTGCTTCGCGGCCGTACCAGATCGCAGCGACCGCAAACATCGTGCGTTGCACCGGCCCCCACGAGTCCGTCGACATCATCAACGGAACAACGAGCGCAACTCCAATCGCGACGAAGTCCCCGACCAGTACTCGAATCGACGAGGGCCAACGCGCGATCACGACGGCGATCACGCCGACGATGAAACCGAAACCGGCAGCACCGGCGCTCACCGAATGAAGCAGATCTTCGCTCTCGACGTACGCGGCGTCGGGATCCCACGGTGCGTGCGCGAACGCCGCAACACCGAACATCCCGACGGCGAACCCGAGATGGCACACCGTGCCGGCCCACCCCCACTGACGAGCACACAGCTGGACCACCCAGAACACCGCAATGCCGTACAGAATGAAACCGCTCCGCGCGACCCAGGCGCCGTCAACACCTTGTGCTGCAGACTCGCTCGTGCCGTGTTCCATCCACGAGTACGAACCCGACAACCCGAGCGGCGCCACCGTCAACAGACCGATCGCACCAACAAGCAGCGCTATCACTCCGACCGCTGGCGAGCGCCACCCTGCAGTGCCGATGCTTCCATCGCGGTTCGTCGTGATTCGCGCAATCTACCAACTCTCCGCTGAACTCGGTCGGGCAGGGATGTGCCCGCGACCGCGGCGAACTCGGGTCGCGCGGGGTCAGGCATGCCAGAAGATCCGCCAGAACTGAGCCGTCATCGAACGTCCTGAACAGCAACAGCGGGCCCGGAGGCCCGCTGTTGACAACCGTTTCGATGGTGGCGGGGGTTGGATTTGAACCAACGACCTTCGGGTTATGAGCCCGACGAGCTACCAGACTGCTCCACCCCGCGGCGTGCCGAAGACTCTAGTCGCGCCACACCACCGGATCCCAGTCGATTCCGACGCGCGCTCCGCACCCCAGGGGGTGCGATACGAGCGCTGGAAGCCGGGAAAGGAACGAGGGTGACGGCGACGGGGTTGTGGTCCGAGCCGGTCGCGGCGAGGAGCGCGGCCATCCGGTCGCCCGGGATCTCCGTCGTCCACGTTCCGAAGTCCAGCACCGCACCCGCGGCAGGCGTCACACCACGCAGCATCACGTGATCCAGGCGGGCGAGTGCCTCCCAACCGTCACCCGGCCGGGCGTAGGGATGCGTCGGATTCGTGATCCCGAGCACCGACAGTGCGTCGACGAACCCGGCGTGGTCCAGCTTCGCACCGAGGTCGCCGGCGCCGGCATCCTCGTTGCAATCCCCGGCAACGACGTCAACCGTCCCGGGCTCGGCGGCGAAGGCAGCGAGTGCGACCGGCAACTGCGCGCGCCGGATCGTGAGGTCGTCGGCGTCGAGGTGCACGCTCATGATCCGAAATTGCGCTCCGCCCGGGCCGGTGAGCTCCACCCAGGTCGCGACATTGCCATCCGACGACAGCTCGACCCCACCGCGTGCCACCGCGTCGAACCGGCCCCGGCGCCACAGCACCGCGGTCCCATTGGGCTCCCACGGCACGACCGGTGTGGACCAATTCGCCCAGAGTTCAGGCCCGTTGGGGACCGCATGGTGGTCGTACCGGCCGTCGAGTTCGAGCAGCACGGTGGCCAGGTCGATCGGCGTCGTCTCCTGGAGGCAGAGCACATCCGCGTCGATCGAGCGCACGGTCTTCGCCACCAGTTCGGTCCGCGTCCGGCGATCGAGAAGCGCCGGGTCCATGCCGTCGGGATAGAAGGCCGGCGCGGCCCACGGAGCCGCCAGCACGTTCCACGTCACGACCCGCACCTCGTCGGACATCGGGGACTCCGTCATCGGAGGTGAGTCGCGAACCAGGCCAGCGTCTCGTTCCATGCATCGACCGCGATCGGTTCGCGGTACGCGGCACTGGTGTCGTTGTTGAACTGATGGCCGGCTCCGGTCCACACCCGTTTGGTGAAGGTCCCGCCGGCGAGTGCCGCCTCCAAGCCGGGGATGCTCGCGTTGACCCGCGCATCGTCCGCGCCGTAGTGCGCGAGCACGGCCGCCTTGGTGCCCGCCATCTGCGCGGCCGGCTCGGGTGTCGGTCCGTAGTACGGGACCGCCGCGCGAACCTTGGGTTGCGCGGCGGCGAACGCCAGCGTCATGGCGCCACCGAAGCAGAAGCCGACGACACCGAGCCGCCCGTTGTACGCCCGTTTGGTCTCGAGGTAGGCCGCCGCCGCGTTCAGATCGGCGATCCGATCCTCGACGGGGCCGCTGATGAGGTCGCCGATCACGTCGGTCGACGCTTCGGTTCCTCCTGCGCGCGAGGCCAGGTCCGGCGCCAGCGCGACGTAGCCGACTTTGGCCAGCCTCCGCGCCACATCACGGATGTGGTCGTTGAGCCCGAAGATCTCGTGAATCACGATCACCGCTGGGAACCGTCCCGACGTCGCCGGTCGCGCGAGATACCCGAACATCTTCGATGCCGGCCCCGGGAACTCGACCGACGCGGCGCGAACCTGTGGATCCCCTTCCGCGACCGACAACACGTGCCCGGCCGGACCGTTGGTCGCGGCCGTCGACCCCATCGTGGTCGACGACGTCGGCTTCGATGCCGACGGCGGACTGGACCCACCACTCGAACACGCGACGAGGAACGCCGACGCGGCAGTGGCCGAACCACACACCTTGGCCAGCCAGCCGAGCGCTTCCCGACGGCTCATCGCACCGGAGTCCGCCAGCTCCACGAGTTCGGTCGCGGCGTACCGCTCCATCCAGTTCAGCTCAGCCATAGATGCAGGTTTCCACACCGATCGCTCCTGCGCCCGGCGACTCGGCCCGCGCCGTTCCGGGCGATTCGCCCGACAACTACCATTGGCGGATGCTGCAAGCCGGGGAAGCCCTCGAGCGTCCCCGCCGGGGGATGCGCACACTGCGACGAGTCGCGCTGCTCGCCGCGGTGACAACGGCGTCGGCCTGTGGCGTCGGCAGCTGGACCGTCAACCCGACTCCGGCGCCGGTGCGCGCCGTCCACGCCGCGCTCCTCAAGAACGGCAACGTCTTGCTGATCGAGGGTTCGGGCAACGATCCCGACCTCTTCGCGGCCGGCACGTTCAAGACCACCGAATGGAACCCGACCACCAACACCTTCCGATCGGTCGCGACGCCCTACGACATGTTCTGCTCGGGCCACGCCGCGCTGGCCGACGGCAGCGTGCTCGTCGCGGGGGGCACCGCGGGCTACCCCAACGACGCGACCGGCCTCGACTTCCAAGGGTCGAACCGCGCGTACAAATACAACCCTGCCACCCACAAGTACGTCGCCGTGCCCGATCTCGCGGAGGGTCATTGGTACCCCACGCTCGTCAACCGGGGCGACGGCACCATCGTGATGGTCAGCGGACTCGATCAGAACGGGGTCCTGAAGAGCAACGCGCAGATCTTCGATGCGACCGCCGCGGGCGGAACCGGCGCCTGGTCACCGCAGTTCGAGACCGCGAGTTTCCTCCCGCCGTACCCGGCGCTCCACCTGATGGCCGACGGCCGCTTTCTCTACAGCGGCGTCTCGACGTTCGGTGACGGGAGCGACGACGCGGGCATCTGGGACGCCACGGCCAACACCTTCACCTCGGTGCCCGGATTGACCGACCGATACCAACGAGACATGGGCGCTTCGGTCATGTTGCCGCCGGCCCAGAGCCAGCGGGTCATGGTGATGGGCGGCGGGAGCCACCCGAAGCCGGAAGTCGTCGCCACGGCCAGCACCGCGATCATCGACCTCACGCAGCCGTCGCCGAGTTTCACTCCCGGTCCCGACCTCGCGGAATCGAAGCAGTACGTGAGCGCGGTGGTCTTGCCCGACCGCACCGTGTTCCAGAGCGGGGGCAGCAACGAGAGCTACCTCGATCGCGACCTTCCCAGCTTCAAGTTCCGATACTCCGCCCAGATCTTCCACCCCGACACCGGAACCTGGGAGACCGCCAAGAGCGCGACCGTCGGGCGCACCTACCACTCTGCGGCGCTGCTCCTGCCCGACGGCCGGGTCGCGACCTTCGGTGGCAACGCATCGGACATCGGCACGCCGTTCGAGATGCGCATCGAGATCTACAGCCCGGAGTACCTGACGAGATCCCGGCCGGTCCTGACCCTCAACACCGCGGCGCGCACCATCGCCCGGGGCGGGACAAGCACGTTCAGCGCCGACCGTCCACTCAAGTGGGTGCACGTGGTCCGCCCCGGCGCGGCCACCCACAGCAACGATCCGGATCAACGGCTCGTCGACCTGCCGTTCACCCAGAGCGGGTCGACGGTGACCGCGACCCTCGACGCCAACCCGAACCTCACTCCGCCGGGTTGGTACATGCTGTTCGGGGTCGACGCCGACAACACGCCGAGCGTCGCCACCTGGGTTCAGGTCGTCTGACGCCGGCGCGGGTCCACACTTGGGGAGAGCGCGCGTCCTGTTGCTCCGCGCCCGTCGGGTCGTCAGCTGACATGATCCGCCCCGATGGCTGATCTCATCCACACGCTCATCCTCTGCGGACTCCTGAGCGGAACCCAACCGTTGACGTTGATGGGTCTGCTCCTCGTGCTGGGCGGGGCAACGCCGCGCGCGAACGGGCTCGCGTTCGTCTCCGGGGCGTTCCTCATTCAAGCCGGTCTCCTGGTGGGCGCGAGCGCGCTCGTCGGCGGGGCCGTCCTGCCGGGGTCCGACACTGGCGAAACGTTGGTCGGGCTTCGAATCGCGATCGGCGTCGTGTTGTTCATGTTCGGTCTCCTGCTGCGCCGACCACCCGGGAAACCAATTCCGGAGATCCCCCATGCCTTGGAGCGACTCCAAGGCATGGGTCCGCGCCAGTCGTTCGTCGCCGGCATACTGGTCGCCGACTACCAGGGTCCTGTCATCGCGTCATTTGCCCTCGCGTCGAGCTCCCTCAGCTTCAGCGGTCGCCTCGCCGGACTCGGCATCTTTGCGCTCATCGCCAGCGGAATCCCGCTGGCGTTGATGGTGTGGACCACGCGCTCCGTGAAGGCGCGGGATCGAGTGACCCGAGTCACGACCTGGGTGATGCGCCATCGCCGGACGCTCGCGTCGTGGTTCGCGATGATCGGCGGTCTGCTGCTCGTCGGCGACGGGATCTTGAGTCTGCTGACCGATTAACCCAACCGCGGCGCCTACGCCGGGTCGGGCGACCGCTCCGACTCTTCGCGCGACCCGCCGGCGGCCAAGACCTGGACGGCGCCCAGGCCGATCAGCCCGACCACACCCAACATGAGCACGACCAGACCTGTGGGACGAGTCCAGGCGACCAGGAGCACCAACAAGAATGCGGCCAGGCCGATCCGCAAGCCCGTCGCGTTCGCCGCGACCCAGCGGTTGACGGGACTGGGTTCGTCGGCGGCGACCCGGCCGGCCGCTCGGTTCCACTGCCGCCGCACCGCCTCCGCCGGGCGTGACGGTCCGGCCAGCCACGCGGCCAGCCACACCAACAGTCCGATGACCAGCAGTGCTCGCAGTCCTCGTTCCACGAACCGCGTCACCGTGTCGAAGATCGCCGCGGCCGCCGCATGGTTCTGCACCGTCGACGGGAGATTGTCGAGATAGGTCGTGCGCGCGAACCCGTAGGCGAGCACGCCCACGGCCATGGCGATCGTGATCCCGACCCCCGTGCGGAGCAGGGCCTTCCGGCGGCGGGGCGCGATGCCGATGGCGAGTCCGAACAACCCAAGCGTCACGAGCGGCAGGACCCACGCCAGTCGATCGAGCAGGCGCGCGTAGGTCTGCACCGACTCCAGGTCGGCCGATTCGATCAGGACGAACTTCACATTGAGGCGCGTGACGTCGAGGTTCTTCGGGACTCCGACGCCCAGCGAGCCGAGGCGCTCCGCGACCGCCGCGGCCAGCGGACCGAGGTTCAGCACGACCTTGCCATCGCTCGTCGTGACGGCCTTGCCCTTCCTCCCGGTCAGCGCGTTGACCACCTGGTCGTGCGCCCGTCGGTTGGCGAACCGCCAGACCGTGTCGAACTGATCGGATTCGAGGATCTTCAGTGTCGACGTGTGCACGAGCTGTTTGGACCCGGCGGCAATCGGAGCGGCCAGGAACTTGAGCCGCTTCGGGAGCGCGGACTGCGCCCGCTTCTGCACTTCGAGCGCGGCGACGACTTCCGTGCTGACCCTGGTCGCCACCGCTTCCCGCACATCGGGATCCTTCGAGAGGGGCGCAACGGTATCGACGTAGCGCGACGGGTCGAGCACCAGGTTGCGCACCCAGACCGTCATCCCGGCAAGTGGGAGCAGCAGCGACGCGATCACGATCAACGTGATCGAGGTGATCGCGCGGCCCCGGTGACGCGCCGCGGGTTCGGCGGTCGTCGGCCCCGCTGGGTCGGCCGGTTCGGTGTTCGGGGTTACTGATTCATCGGCCACCGTGGCACCTCGCCTGTCGCGAAAGGGATCAACTGGCCCGGCCCTCGGCCTGACGCCGCCCCATCATGCTCCACCGTTCGTGGTCGATCCGTGACACTCCGCGATGTGGCGGATACCGTGAGCCGCAATCCACATTCACCGTAGAAGGGCACTCCCCCATGCTTGCATCGAGTTTCGGAACCGGCCAGGTCGTTTCTGTCCATGGTCTGGTTCTTCCTGTTCTTCATCTGGATCTGGCTGCTGATCTACGGTCTTCGCCGACATCTTCCGCAGCCAGGACCTCGGCGGCGTCTCGAAGTTCATCTGGGTCGTCTTCGTCATCGTGCTCCCGTACCTCGGAGTGTTCGTCTATCTCATCGCGCGTGGCCACAAGATGAGCGAGCACGCGATCGCAGGCGGCCGCAGGCCAACGACGCGGCGGCCCGCGCCTACATCCAGCAGGCCGCCGGCACGACCGGCGAGCGCAGCGGACGAGCTCGCTCGCCTCGCCGATCTGAAGGACAAGGGCGTCATCGACGACGCCGAGTTCGCAGCCATGAAGGCCAAGATCATCGGCTAGACCGCAGCGACACCTGTTCCACGACGAAGCGGCAGCAGCCCCCAGGGCTGCTGCCGCTTCGCTCGTTCACGAGCCCGGACGACGGGCCCACGGCCGGAGGTCGACACCCGTGACCGCAGTGAAACCCACGATGGAGAGCGCCGCGAAAGCGGTGCTCGTCACGCTGACCGCGGCGCAGTTCGTGATGATCCTCGACTCGTCGGTGATGAACGTGTCGATCGCGACCGTCGCGAAGGACGTCGGCACGACGGTCACCGGCATCCAGACCGCGATCACGATGTACACGCTTGGTCATGGCGTCGCTCATGATCACCGGCGGGAAGATGGGCGCGATCCTCGGCCGCAAGCGAGCGTTCACCATCGGATGCGTGATCTACGGGTGCGGATCGCTCACGACCGCGATCGTCGCCCAACCTCCCGGTGTTGCTGTTCGGCTGGTCGTTCCTCGAAGGCGTGGGCGCCGCGCTCGTCATGCCGGCGATCGTGGCGCTGGTGGCGTCGAACTTCGGCCAGGCCGAGCGGCCGAAGGCGTACGGGCTCGTGATGGCAGGGCGGTGCGATCGCGGTCGCGGTCGGCCCGCTGATCGGCGGTCTCTTCACCACCTACTGGTCGTGGCGGTACGTCTTCGTCGGCGAGGTGCTCGATCATCGGCGTCGTGCTGCTTGCTCAACCGGCGCACCGCCGACACCCCGAAGGAGGAGGGCGCCCGCCTCGACCTCGTCGGCACCGGCGCTGTCGGCGCTCGGCCTCGGTCTGGTCGTCTACGGGATCCTGCGCTCCGGCACGTGGGGGTTCGTGCAGCCGAAGCCCGACGCGCCCACATGGCTGGGCCTGTCGCCGGTGATCTGGCTGATCCTCGGCGGGGGCGCGGTGCTGTTCGGATTCCTCGCATGGGAGAAGCACCGCCGCGACACCGGGCAGGCGGCGCTGCTCGATCCCGCGATCCTGCGGGTCCCGCTCCTGCGCAGCGGGATCACCGCGTTCTTCTTCCAGTACCTGCTCCAGGCCGGCCTGTTCTTCGCGGTGCCGCTGTTCCTCTCGATCGCGCTCGGGCTCTCCGCGATCGACACCGGGCTCCGGATCCTCCCGCTGTCGATCACCCTGGTGATCGCCGCGGTCGGGGTCCCGAAGGTGTTCCCCCATGCGTCGCCGCGTCGGGTCGCGCAGGTCGGGTTCTTCATGCTGTTCCTCGGCCTCGTGGTGTTCGTCGCCGCGCTCGACGTCGGCGCGGGACCCGAGATCATCACCTGGCCGATGCTCCTCGCCGGCCTCGGCATCGGCATGCTCGCATCGCAGCTCGGCGCGGTCACCGTCTCGTCGGTGCCCGACGAGCAGAGCGGCGAGGTCGGCGGGCTCCAGAACACCGCGTCCAACCTCGGGATCTCGATCGGCACCGCGCTGGCGGGCGCGGTCCTCATCTCCGCGCTCACCGCTTCGTTCTTCACCGGCATCGAGAACAACCCGGCGGTACCCGACGACCTCACGTCGAAGGCGCAGACCGAGCTCACGAGCGGCGTGCCCTTCATCTCCGACGCCGATCTCGAAGCCGCGCTCGACGACGCCGGCGTCTCGGAGACCGACGACCGCGGCAGTCGTCGACGAGAACGCCGCAGGCTCGTCTCGACGCGCTCCGCGCCTCGCTCTCGGTCCTCGCCGTCCTCGCACTGATCGCGCTCGTCTTCAGCCGTGGTCTCCCCGCGACCCCGGCTGCGGTCTCCGAGACCGAGCCGGTCGCGGCAACGCCAATCCGTCGCCCAGCTGAGCTACTCGTCGGGAACCCCGTCGCGGAACGACTCCACGGGGCCTTCTGCCATCTCGGACAGCCGCGCCTCGATGTCCACCTCCGCGGGAACCGCGTGGCCGCGACGCTCCTCGCTGCGGTACCAGAACGCGGCATTGACCGCGGCCGACGCGGTGATGATCCGACCGAGGAAGTAGGCCCACAGGAGCAGCGACAGCGAGACCCCGATGGCGCCGTACGTGTCGGACTTCGCCTGAATCTGGTAGGCGAACCAGTACACCGTCGCGACGTGCAGGAGCTCGGCGCCGATCGCGCACACGGCCGCGCCGGGGAGTAGCGCCCACCACGGACATTCCGCGCGCGGCAACCAGAACGAGACCAGCAACCACAGTCCGAACGGAACGGCCAACCAGAGGATGATGCCGAAGATCCCGAGCAGGAAGGATTGCGAGCGCAACCAGCCCACGCCGGCACTCACGAGCAGCGCAAGCGAGATCAACCCGGTGAAGGTCCCGGCAGCTCGCATCGGGCTCCGCAGCTTCGGGATCGGCACCCGCCAGATCAGGCCGTGGGTGATCCGCAGCACCTTGACCGCGGCGCGCGACCCGAGGAAGAGCGCGAAGCCGCTGACGAGTAACGCGGTCAGGCGCTGCCCCCCGCTCAGATTTGCGGCACCCTTCACTGCTCCGGCGATCAGCCCGCCGATCCCGACCGTGTTCGACCAGGCGGTGGCACTCCCGTCGGCGGCTTCCGAGGCGTATCCGAATGCGACCACGACGAAGAACACGAACGGCACCAGGAACAGGAAGATCCGGAACGCCACCGCCGCCGAGAGCACCCCCCCACCGGTTGCCACATCGCGCTCGAAGGCCCGGAAGACCGTATCGATGACCCGCGAACTCGGCCGCGCGTCTTCGAGGCGCACCCGAGTGGACTCGATCCGTTGCTGCACGTGGGTCACGCTGACGCCGGAGCCGCCGGCTGAACGAGCGCTCGTCCGCATCCGCGATCGGCGGCACCGTCCGAAGGATCATCGCTTCCGGGGGTGTCCACCTGGTCCGAGGCCCCGCTCACCCCTCGTCCTCAGATTCGACGTTGTCCTTCAACTGGTCGCGAATCCGTTCGTGCCCAATGTTCGCCACCAGCACCGCCACCACGCTCACCAGGTACAGCTGCCCGAAGAGCGCCTCGGACACCGAGAGCATGCGGCCGAGGTTGGCCCGTGACGTCAGGTCGCCGTAGCCGAGCGTCGTCATCGTCACGAAGCTGAAGTAGATGAAGTCCACCGGGCTCGCCACGGCCTTCTGGACGAAGAACGGCGTATCGATGACATCGATGACCCGATAGACGTACGCGAAGAACATCCCGGCCAGCAGATAGACGCACAACGATCCGGCCACGGTCGCGAGATCGATCCGCTGGTGAGCGAGGAGTCGCTTGATGATCACGGGCGGGCCGACGACTGCGAGCATCGCGCCGGCCACACCGGGACCGATCGACTCACGATCGAAGACCACCGAGAGGCCGGCGAGCACAATCGCCACCGCCACGAATCCGGCGGCCAGCGCCATCGCCCGTGACGACACCTGCGACGCGTGCAAGATCACCATCAACGTCGCCGACTGGACCACGACGACGACCAGCGCGCCCACCTCGTGGTCACCAATCAATGCGTAGGCGATGATCGAAGCAACGATGAGGCCGGCGGCCAACAGGTAACGATCTTCGAGGTGCGGCAGCGGCTGGGCGCTCAGGACCTTCGGTCGACTCACCTCGGCAGCGTACGACACCACCATCCGTCAACCGGGCGGAACTGTGGCTGAGCGCCGGTTGGCCGTGCCGCCGAGCCAGTTGCACCGGGCCTGCAAGAATCGCCCCGATGCCCGACCTGACTTCTCACGAAATTCGCGTCCGGACCCGGCCGTACCCGGCAACCCCCGATGGCATCACGCCGACCGCGCGCCGTACCGCCGACCTCGGTCTCGGGGTACTGAGCCTCTCGGCGCGCGCCTTCCGGGGGGCGATCGATCAGTTCCTTCCCGACGCCGCGGCCGGTGACCGTCGGAACCCGTCGGCGGTCCGTCAGCTCGGTCGCGCCGACGACCGGAGTTGCCCTCGTTGCCGAGCAGCGCGCGCTCGACGCCGCCGGGGCCATCGAGCAGCTGACCCAACGCAGTTGGGACCTGGCGCGGCGGGTGCCGATTCTGCGCGATGCGCTGATCGGCGTCGACGCGTCGATTGCCCGCTGGTCCGAACGTGGCGATGTCGAGCAACTCCGCCAGCAAACCGTCGTCACCGATTTCGTCGCCCAACTCCTGCCGGCGATCTTCGACGCGCTCCTCGAACGCGTCGACTTCGGCGCCGTCGTCGCGCGCGTTCCCCTTGCCGACATCGTCGGCGCGATCGACCTCGGCGCAGTGGTCGAGCAGGTGGACCTCGATGCAGTGCTCGCACAAGTCGATGTGGATGCGCTCCTCCGTCGCATCGACGTCGATGCGCTGCTGGAACGGATCGACGTCGACGGCCTCCTCGAACGCATCGACGTCGACGGGCTCATGACCCGGATCGACCTCGACGCATTGCTCGGTCGAGTCGAACTCGGACCGATCGTGGCCGACGTGCTCGACGACGTCGACATCGGTGGCATCGTCCGCGAATCGACCGGTTCGATCAGCGGAGACGCGGTCGACGGTGCCCGACTCACCGCGATGCGCCTGGATACCTTCGTCGGTCGGGTCGCGGATCGGGTGCTGCTCCGCGGCCGCACCGACCGGAACCCCGTCGATACCGCCGCAGAGACGACGACCCCGCCGGCTCCCACCGGTGACCCGACATGAGCCGCGCCATCCGCAACGAGCGGGCCGAGGCGCTCCAAGGCGGGAACGCCGGATTCGTCTCACGCGTCACCGCCGACGCCATCGACTTCCTGGTGGTCCAAGTCATCTACTTCACGATTCTCATCGGCGTGGCAGTGGTCCGATTCCTCATGACCCGGCGCAACTTCAGCGTGGTCGCACCAGATGTCTGGCTCACGTTCATCGCGCAGTGGACCATCGTGGTCCTCTACCTCGGCAGTAGCTGGAGCAGCACCGGTCGCACCATCGGCAAGAGCGTGCTCGGTCTCCGCGTGAGCGGACTCGGTGGCGTCACCTTGGGTCCGGTACGGGCCTTCACTCGCGCCGTGTTCTGTGCCTCCTTCTACCCGTCGCTCCTCTGGATTCTCGTCAGTCGGCGGAATGCCGCGCTCCATGACGCGGTGCTGCGTACTGAGGTGCTGTACGACTGGCACCCGACACCGACGATCATCCACAACCCCAGCTGACCAACAGATCGGTGATCGAATGACCCGCCCCGTCGTACCGCTGGCCGAGCGCGTCGCCGCCGGGAAGGCCCGCCGGTCTGCGGTGCCGCGGACCTCGCACGCCGAATGGTCGGCCCCCGGAGACCGGACCGACCCGGTCGCCTTGGTCGAAGCCGCCAATACCGATCGAGTCTCCGAGCTCGTGCCGATCCGGCACGGTCGGATGGCCGTCAGCGCGTTCACTTTCTTTCGCGGTACGGCCGAGATCATGGCGAGTGATCTCGCGGCAACTCCGCGAACCGGGTGGGACGCCCAGCTCTGTGGGGATTGCCACCTCTCGAACTTCGGGCTGTACGCCACGCCGGAACGCAACCTCGTGTTCGACATCAACGACTTCGACGAGACCATCCGCGGGCCGTGGGAGTGGGACGTCAAACGACTGGCGACCAGCTTCGAGATCGCGGGCCGGGACGTCGGGATCGACCGCAAGCGACGTCGGAGCGCGGTCACCCGTGTCCTGCGCTCGTACCGGGACCGACTCCGGGAATACGCGGCCATGAGCCCGCTCCAGATCCGCTACGACCGCCGTGACCTGGCGGACATCATCGCGATGACGCCCGACCGTGCGACGCGGAACCGTCGCCAGTCGATCGCCAAGAAGGCCGGCCGGCGGGACTCGGGCCAGCTCCTTCCCAAGCTGGCCGCCCACGATGGATCCGGCTATCGCATCATCGACAACCCGCCGGTGATCGTCCACTCGGACGAACCCGACTGGCAGGTACTCGTGGCCGACTTCCTCGACCGGTATCGGATGTCACTCCGACCGGAGATCCGCCAGATCTTCGATCGCTACCACTTCGCCGATGCGGCGATGAAGGTCAGTGGCGTCGGCAGTGTCGGCACGAGATGCTTCATCGCCCTGTTCCTCTCCGACGACGACCAGCCGCTGTTCCTCCAGGCCAAGGAGGCGGGACCATCGTCGCTCGCCCGCTACCTCCCCGCCGGCGAGACTCCCGAACTCGGCGAGTCGGTGCTGCAGGGCGAACGCGTGGTCGTCGGGCAACGCATCATGCAGTCGGCCAGCGACATGCTCCTCGGCTTCGCGCGCTCCGGCCGGGGGCGGGACTTCTACGTCCGCCAGCTGCGGGACATGAAGTATTCGTTCGATCTCGCGAACGCCACGCCTGACGAGTTCATGGTGTACGCCGACTATTGCGGCTGGGTCCTCGCTCGGGCCCACGCCAGCTCCGTGGATGCGGCCACGATCACCGGCTACCTGGGACAGGGAACCCAGTTCGACGAAGCGGGCGCCGACTTTGCGACGGCCTACGCCGACCAGAACGAAGCCGACTATTCCGCGTTCACGGTGGCGATCGCCGACGGGCGCATCCTCGCCGTCAACGAGGTCTGAACGTCGGGTAACTTCCGCCGATGTCATGGCCGCGGACACTTCCCGACGTCGGCGTCGATCTCACCGACCGTCAACGATTCGCGATCGCGCACCGAGTCCTGGCGGCCGAGGGTTGGCAAGAGAACCTGTCGGGCCACCTCACGTGGGATCGCGGCGACGACACCCTCTGGTGCACCCCGTGGGGTCGGTGGTGGGAGGAGATGCGCGCCTCTGACATCATGACCATCGATCGCGCCGGCGCCATCGTCGACGGGCCGTGGGACATCACACCGGCAGTCCATCTCCACACGATGCTCCATCGCGCTCGCCCCGATGCCGCGGTGATCGTCCACGGTCATCCACTCGCCGCGACCGCGCTCGCGTGCATAGGCGTCGATCCGGTCATCAGCCATCAGAACTCGGGCATCTTCGACGGAGAACTCGTGACCGTGAGTGAGTATGACGGCACCGTGGAAGATTCCGCGGCCGGCGCTTCGCTCGCGGCCCGGATCGGCAGTGCCAGCGCCATCCTCTTGGCGAACCATGGCGCGATCGTGACCGCACCGACCCTCGAAGAGGGCTGTTACAAGGCTGCGACCTACGAACGCATGTGTCGAATCACCCTCACTGCGCTCGGCGCGGGCCGCGAGCTCGAGGCACTCCCACGAGCAGGGCGGGCCGAACTCAAGGCCGAACTCCGCCGCAATGCCCCCGATGCCTATTGGGTAGGCGCGACCCGCGCAGTGCTCCGTGCATCCACTGACGCACTGAACTGAGAGGCCCTACGAATGGGAATGTCCCTCGACGACCTGCAGGCATCCGAGGCATTCGGCGGTTCCAAAGGCCGCCGGAGCGCGGTCACGTTCTTGCCGGAGCCCGAACCACGTGATCGATTCACCACCATCATCTCGGTTGACGATCACGTCGTCGAACCTCCGGACACGTTCGCGGACCGGTTCCCCACCAAGTACCAGGACGTCGCTCCACGCATCGTCGGGACCGACGACGGTGGCGAAGCCTGGCTCTGGAACGGCGAGCTCCTCCCCAATGTCGGGTTCAACGCGGTGGCGGGCCGCCCGACCGCCGAATACGGCTTCGAACCGACGAGATTCGACGAGATGCGCCGGGGAGCATGGGACGTGACCGCCCGATTGTCCGACATGGACATCAACGGCGTCTGGGGCTCGCTCTGCTTCCCCAGCTTCCTGCCCGGGTTCGTCGGCCAACGCCTCACGACCTGGCCCGAGGACGAAGACCTCGCGTTCGCAGCCATGCGCGCGTACAACGATTGGCACCTCGACGCCTGGTGCGGCGCCGCGCCGGACCGGTTCATCCCGAACCAGATCACGTGGTTGCGCGACCCAGTGATCGCAGCCGACGAGATCCGGCGGAACGCGGCACGTGGATTCAAGGCGTTGACGTTCTCGGAGGCTCCGGAGAAGCTCGGACTTCCGTCGCTCCATACCGGGTACTGGGACCCGATGCTCGCCGCCTGCGAGGAGACCGAGACGGTCGTGTGCCTGCACGTCGGTTCGTCGGGCACGTCACCGATGACCGCTCCCGACGCGCCACCCGAGACCGTCGCGGTGTTGTTCTTCGCGTACGGCATGTACGCCGCGGTCGACTGGCTGTACTCGAAGATCCCCGTGCGCTACCCCAAACTCAAGATCGCGCTCTCCGAAGGCGGCATCGGCTGGGTTGCCGGGCTCATCGATCGGCTCGACCACTGCTTCGAGTATCAGCTCGGCTACCTCCCCACGTGGCGCGACGTCGACCTGTCTCCGAGTGAGGTCCTGAAGCGAAACTTCTGGTTCTGTGCCATCGACGACACCTCGGGGTTCCTCACCCGTGATGTGATCGGAGTCGATCACCTCCTGGTCGAGTCGGACTACCCCCACGCTGACTCCACGTGGCCCGACACCCAGCCGCGCTTGCGCGAGCAGTTGCACGGCGTTCCCGACGCGGAGATCGCGAAGATCTGCTGGCAGAACGCCGTCGACCTGTTTCGCATGCCCGTCCCACCGGAGGGCCGTCGATGAAGCGCTCGGCCCGGATAACTCTGGTGAGCGTGATCGCCCTGAGCGCGTCGATAGTGCTCGGAACTGCGCTCGCCGCGCCGTCGACGATGCCGGCCGAGCGCGGCAAGGTCGAACTCCTGCCACTCCGCGCGATCAACGGCGACCAACCCGCGATCGTCGACGATCGCGGTCGGCAGGTGACGTTGCGGGGCCAGAACGTCAACTCGCTCGGCGACTACTACCAGGCGAACGACGTACTCCCAACTGTCGTACCGGTGAAGGCGAAGGACTGGGCCCGCATGCAATCCCACGGGTTCAATGTGGTCCGCCTGCTCGTCTCGTGGTCACGGCTCGAACCGACGCGCGGCACGCTCAACCGTGCCTACCTCCGGCGGATCCACCGGGCTGTCGACGCCGCGCAGGCACACGGCATCTACAGCCTCATCGACATGCACCAGGACGCGTGGGGCAAGTACATCGCGTCGCCGCCCGACCTCGTGTGTCCGGCCGGTCGCGAACCCGCCATCGGCTGGGACGGGGCGCCCAAGTGGGCGACGATCACCGACGGCGCCGACACCTGCCGGGGCGGAAGTCGCGAGGACAGCCCCGCAGTCAGGGCCGCGTTCGACAGCTTCTACTCGGATCGCGAGGGGATTCAGACCGCCCTGGTGCGGACGTGGGGCAAGCTCGCACGCGAGTTCGCGGGCAATCCCGCCGTCGCCGGATTCGACCTGTTCAACGAGCCGAACCCGGGCACGCTCCCCGACGCGACGGCGCGCTTGGCCACGTACTACTCGCGCGCCATCGACGCGATTCGTCGCGCCGAGAGGCGCCGGAGTGCCCGTTCACACATGATCTTCTTCGAGACCACCGTCTACGGCGCGGCGGTCGAACCCGGTTTCTCGACCGACTCCAATCTGGTCTTCGAAGGTCACAACTACGGCGACGCGACCGAGGGCATCTTCGACTACTTCCAGTCGCGCGCCGAGGCCTACGGCACCCCGTTGTGGATCGGCGAGTACGGGTGGTTCTCCGACCCGGACGTGACCCAAGCCAACCTCGAGCGCTTCTCGGTGAAAGCGGATGCGCTCCTCACCGCCGGCGAGGCCTGGTGGCAATGGCGCCAAGCGTGCGGCGACCCGCACAGCGTCAACAACACCGAACGCACGCCCGATGCCGTCCTCATCCACTTCCAGCGCAACCGATGCCCGGGCGACCAGAACCTCGGCATCGTCCCGCAGTGGGCCTGCACCTGGCGGCCGTATCCGCGTGCGAACCCCGGCCGGTTGACCGCCCGGAAGGCCGGCTGCACCGGGAACCTCTCCGTCGCCGGAACCGCCGACCGTCCTGGGCTCATCGAGATCTGGTATCCGGGGCCGACCCGGCCCACGGTGACCGGCTCCAATCTCACTCGCGTCACGCGCACCCGGGTTCCCGGTGGGTGGAGTGTTACCGGGAAGGTGCGCGACGACTACACCGTCGAGGCCACCACCACGTGACCCTCTCTGATCTCGTCGCTCGGCACGCGAGAAGCCGGCCCGATGCGCTCGCGTTCTGCGGAACGACATCACTCACGTGGCGGGAGTACGACACTCGCGCCACCGCCGTGGCCGCGAGCCTCGCGAATCGGTACGAGCGCGGGACGCGCATCGCGGTGCAGATGCCCGACGGCCCCGACGTACACGTCGCGTACCTCGCGGCGGAGCGCGCCGGGCTGATCGTCGTCGGGATCGGTCCCCGAGCCGGCCCGCGCGAACTCGACCATCTCACCGTCGCGACGGATGCCGTCGAACTTCTCACTTCCCTCCCGAGGTTGGCGGCGGATCCGCCGCCGCTCGACCCCCATCGAGCGTTCACCATCGACGAGTTGTCGTTCCTCAACTCGACCTCGGGCACCACCGGGTTGCCCAAGATCGTGCAACACCACCAGGCGCGGTGGTTCGCCTTCCACGATTTGGCCGTCGACACCGGCGCGCTCGAACGCGGACGACGTCTTCATGAGCGTGTTGCCCGCTCCCTTCGGATTCGGTCTGTGGACCGCGCACTTCACGCCGACCATCCTCGGTGCGCCCTGCGTGCTCCTGGACCGGTTCACCCCCGAAGTGGCGCTCGCTGCGGTCGACACCTATGGCGTCTCCGTCCTGGCCGCGGTGAGCACCCAGTTCGTGATGATGTTGAACTCACCGACGCTCGCCGACCACGACCTCTCGAGCCTGCGGGTGCTCTACACCGGCGGCGAGATGGTTCCCTACGAGCGGGCGGCCGAGTTCGAAGACCGCACCGGTGCGCGGGTCTTGCAGTTCTACGGATCGAACGAGACCGGCGCCCTCTCGGCCACTCGACTCGACGACGATCGCGACACTCGGCTCCGGACCGCCGGTCACGTGATCCCGTCGATGAACGTGCGACTCCTCGATCCCGACACCGGGGCCGACGTCACCGCGGCCGGTGGTCCGGGGATCGCGGCGTGCCACGGCGCGGTGAACTGTCTCGGGTACTACGAGGACGACGCGGCCAACGCGGAACTGTTCACCGCCGACGGCTGGATGCGTACGGGCGACCTCTGCACGATCGATGCCGCGGGAGTGCTCACGGTTGCGGGCCGCACGTCGGACTTCATCATCCGCGGCGGCAAGAACATCTCGGCCGCCCAGGTCGAGGACGAAGTCTCGAGCCATCCGGCGATCGCGTTGAGTGCCGCGGTGGCCATGCCCGACCCGACCTTCGGCGAGCGCGTGTGTGTCTACGCGGTGCTGCGCGAGGGAGCGACCGCGCCGACCCTCGCCGAACTGTGCGACCACCTCGCCGGCCGGGGGGTGGGAAAAGAACTCTGGCCCGAGCACTTCGTGGTCCTCGCCGACGACCTCCCCCGCGCCAGCGGCGGCAAGGTCGCCAAAGGCGAACTCCGCGCCGACGCCGCCTCGCGGGCGGCACGACTCACCACATCTGATCGAGCAAGGTGATCACGTCGTCGACGCCCCCGGTCGGGACGTAGCCGGTCGCCTTCCCGGCCGCGACGGTCGCCTCCGCGACTGCGGAGAAATCGGCCCGGTCGGCACCGACCTCGCGCAAGCGAGTCGGCAGCCCCAGCGATGCGACCAGCACGCCGATCGCATCCGCACCTGCATCAACGGTCGCCGCGTCGAAGGCGCCAGCCACCTTTGCTACGCCCGACTCGTTCTCGGCGGCGAGGTACCGCATGACCGGCGGCACGGTGATCCCGGAGGTGAACCCATGCGGCACGTCCCACCGTGCACCGATCTGGTGACCCAACGTGTGCGAGAGGTGGACGCGGACGTTGACCACGCCCGCCATGCTCATCCACCCGGCGACCTGTGCAGACTCCCGGGCATCGAGATCGTCCGGCTCGGCGAGGGTGCGAGGCAGCTCGACCCGCAGCGTACGAATGGCCTGGGTCGCGAGGGTGTCGGTGAACGGATGCGCCCGCGGCCCCCACATCGCCTCGCACGCGTGGTCGATCGACTTCATGCCGGTAGAGAGCCACAGGTCCATCGGCGTCGCCCGCGTGACCTCGGGGTCGAGCACGATCGCGGCGGGTGCCATGCGCGGGTCCACCACATAGGTCTTCACGCCGGGGATGTCTCCGGTCATGCCCGAGGCCGGGGTCCATTCCCCTGCCGACAGCGTGGTCGGAATGTGGATCTGCGGGATGGACTCCTCGCGGGCGCGCACCGCGAGGATCTTGGTCGCGTCGGTCACGCTCGAACCACCGAAGCCAACGAGCAGATCGGCATCCATCTCGCCGACCATCTCGATCGCGGCGTCCACGTCGACCCGCGGCGCATGGGCTCGCATCCACGCGAAGGTGCCGACGTGTCGGTCCGCCAGTGCCGTCTCGAGGTCTGCGACCAATGCCGTGGTCGTGGCCAGCGTCCGTCCGGTGACGACCATGACCCGGCGTGCCCCCAGCTCGGCCACGATCGCCGGAACCTCGCCGATCGCGCCGACGCCGTGCACGACGCGATCGATGGCCGGGAAGCGGAACGTGCGACTCATGACCAGAGCGCCAGCCGTGGTGCCAACGGATCCGGACGCGCACCGAGGTCGCGGCCGAACTCCATGACTAGGCCCGACTCGTGACCGGGCCAGCCCGGATCACCCGTACGGGCGAACTCGCACCACGCACCCTGCATGGCGTCGACCAGAGCTTCGGCGAGATCCGGGTCACCTTCGGCCGCGCACCAGCGCCGCCAGTCGAGGACGTCGAGCGAAGCGAACGGGAACGGGAGGTCGGCCGCGTGACAGGCGCGCAGCGGCAGGCCGTCCGAGCGAGGCGCGACCTCCCAGGTGAACGAGTAGCGGTAGGTCGAGCCCTGGTGCGCACCGGCAACTGCGAGCGCAGGGAGCTGCATCTCCCGGTCCGAGAAGATCGCCGCCCAGACGTCCATCGGGTCCTCACCCACGATCGCTTGGTAGGCACCGACGAGCTCCGCGGCGTCCCGGCCGAGGTACCGGTCGACGCGCTTGCGCATCTGGGTGTCGGCCAGGCTCGCTTCCATCAGGAACAGTCGCATCTCGTCGGCGGTCGTTCCCACGACGAGGTCGACGTTCCGACCGACACCGGCCGCCAACGCATCGACGGGACGAGCGAGCAAGACGTCGTCGTCCACGCAGGGATGGAATGGCATGCGGGCCATCTCCATCATCAACGGCATCAGTGCCTGGCCCTGCGCCTCGATGATCCGCGCCCAGGGCACCGCGCCCGGATCGTCACCGTCGAGCGCGGCGAGGTACATCTCGGTCACGCGCTCGACTTCGGTGCGGGTGCGGGTGTACTCGGTCGCGCCGCTCTGCACGATCGCGTGATGGAACAGATTTGAGGTCCCTGGCGACGCGAGCAGGTGGAGCACTGAGCCTCCACCTGCGGACTCGCCCGCGATCGTGACCTGGGCCGGGTCGCCCCCGAACGCAGCGATGTGGTCCCGCACCCACTCGAGCCCACACTGCTGATCGCGCAAGCCGCAGTTGGTGTCGCCCACACCCAGGAATCCCAAGGCACCGACCCGATACGCGATCGACACGACGACCATGTCGCCGCGTGCCGCGAGCCGAGCGCCATTGATCGTCGGATCGCTCGTCGCGCCACTCAGGAACCCGCCGCCGTAGAACCAGACGAACACCGGGCGTGGGCCCGGACTGCTCGGAGCCCACACATTGAGGAAGAGGCAATCTTCGTCCATGCGGTCCGGGGTCGTGTCGCCCGGCACCGTCCCGGAACCGGCCAACTGGGGCGCCGCGGGACCGAACTCGGTTGCCGCGATCATGCCGTGCGCGGTCGAGGCCACGGGTGCCCGGAAGCGGCGCGCACCGGTCGGCGGTTCGGCGTAGCGGATGCCGAGGTACTCCTCGACTCCGGCAACATGAGAGTGCCGACCCTGAATCGTGGCGCGATCGACTTCACGCTGAGGTGCGGTCACGACCCGAACTGTACCGGGGCAGTTCTTCCCCGGCACCTCTACACTCGCTCGCCATGACGCTGTCTGAACACGGACTCACGACCGACGAGATCATCGCCACGCTGACCGCCAAACGCGCCAAGGACGTGCGCTGGCAGGACGGTCGTACCTTCGGGATGGTCTACGACGCGGGCCCCGCGGCCAACGAAGCGATCGAAGCCGCGGCGCTCATGTACCTGCACGAGAACGCACTCAACACGATCGCCTTCCCGAGTCTCGGTGAGATCCAATCCGAGGTCGTCGGCATCACTGCCGACCTCCTCCACGGTTCGCCCGACGCTGCTGGATTTCTCACCTCCGGCGGCACCGAGTCGATCCTGATGGGAGTGCGGGCGGCGGTGGAGCGGGCCGAGGCCGAGCGGGGCATCACCGAACCCGAGATGGTGCTGCCCATCAGTGCCCACGCCGCGTTCCACAAAGCTGCGCACTACTTCGGTGTGAAGGTCAACCGGGTTCCGGTCGACTCTGACTGGCGGGCCGACGTGAACGCAGCCGCCGACCTGGTGAACGCCAACACCGCGCTCGTGGTCGGCTCCGCGCCGCAGTATCCCCAAGGCATCATCGATCCCATTCCCGAGTTGGCCGCGCTCGCCCTGAGCGTTGGCGCCAGCTTCCACACCGACGCGTGCATGGGTGGATTCGTCCTCCCGTTCATGGAACAACTCGGCATGGACGTTGCGCCGTGGGACTTCCGCGTCGAGGGGGTGACCACGATCTCGGCTGACATCCACAAGCTCGGGTACGCCCCCAAGGGCGCCTCGATCATCCTCCATCGCACCAAGGCGCTGCGCAGATACCAGACCTTCGTCTTCGAGGACTGGCTCGGTGGCTTCTACGCGTCGCCCAACATGCAGGGCACCCGATCGGGGCTCCCGATGGCCACGGCCTGGGCCGTCATGCATCACCTCGGACTCGAGGGCTACCGACGCCTGACCCGCACCACGATCGAGACCGCCGACCGGATGCGGGCCGGCGTACGGGCGATTCCGGGACTCACCATCCTGGGTGACCCCCACGCCCACCTCCTCGCCATCGTGGCCGACGATCCGGCGGTTGACGTGTTCGCGGTCGGCGATGCGTTGCAGGCGCGCGGTTGGTTCCATGACCGGCAGAAACCGCCCGACGCGTTGCACTCGACCGTGAGTGCGGGCAACGCGCCGGTGATCGACGAGTACCTGGCCGACCTCCGAGAGTGCGTCATCGCGGTCGCGGGTGCTCGTCTCGACGATCGGTCGACCAACTACGCCACCCTCGAATAGCTAGTCCGGCTCCGCCGCGGTTTTGGCAGCGAACTCGGCCTGCGCATGGTGCAGCACCGTCGGATCCGACCACGCATCGATTGCGGTCATCGCCAAGATCTTGGCGCCGTCAGCCACCGCACGATCACCGTCCCCCGAGATCGCAGACTCCCGGAATCGCTCCGAGTGACCGGGCACATCCAGATCGGCGATCCGGATCATGGCGTGGATCGACGGGACGACCTTGGAGACATTGCCCATGTCGGTGCTGCCCGCTACCGACATCGGGATGATGTCCGGGTCGATGAACGGTCGGCCCAGCAGTTCGCCGTTCGCTCGATAGGTCTCGGCCAACGTGCGGTTGTGCCACAGCTCCTGGTAGGTGCTGGTGCGATGGTCGTGCATCGTGCAGCCGGTCTGGAGCGCAGCTCCCCGGAAGCAGTTGAGGACCTTCTCGTTCAGGCCGTCCAACAACCGCTCCTGCACGGCCCGCACCTGAAAGGCCGCGGCGGCACGATCGGGGACCACGTTCTCGGCATCACCGCCATGCGTGATGATCCCGTGCACTTTCTCGGTGCCGGGCCGCAGGTGCTGACGGAGCGCAGCGACGCCCGTGTATCCGAGCACGATCGCGTCGAGCGCGTTGACGCCGTCCCACGGGGCGGCTGCGGCGTGCGCGGCTTTGCCCCGCATCTCGATCTCGAGGTGCGTGGTCGCGATATGGGGGGCCCAGCCCACATCGGCCACCGACGGGTGCACCATCATCGCGACGTCGGCGCCGTCGAACGCGCCGCGTTCGAGCAGCGCGATCTTGCCGCCCTTGCCCAGTTCCTCCGCCGGCGTGCCCAGCACCGTGAGGTGGCCACCGAGGTCTTCGACGAGCGGCGCGAGTGCCAGTCCCGCGCCGAGCCCCGCGGCCGCGATGATGTTGTGCCCGCAGCCGTGCCCGATCGCCGGCAGCGCGTCGTACTCACAACACACGATCACGTGGACGCCGGCAGGATTCCCGATTCGGCCGACGAACGCGGTGTCGATGCCGAACCCGGCCCGCTCGACCGCGAACCCGCCGGCCTCCAGACCGTCGGCGAGTACACCCGCCGCAAAATGCTCCTCGAACCCGAGTTCCGGCCGCGCATGGATGGCGTGGGAGATCTCGACGAGATCTTCGGACCGGGCGTCGACGGTCGCCGATGCGGCGGCCTTCATCGGATCCATATTCGTCACGACGACCGCCGCGGATGGGCCACGAAGAAGTCCCACATCACTTCGTCGGCATTCACGTTCGTCGTCGTATGACCGACGACCGACTCGATCGCCTGGGAGAAGGTGCTGCCGGGCCATGTGTGACCGCCGTCGGTGACGCGGTAGAGAACCGTGTCGTGACCCGCGGGGCAGGTGAATGTGACCGTGGTGACATCGGCGGCAACCGGCGATTCCTTGGCCTTGGGAGTGCATCCGTTGCGCTTCGCCCACGCCGCCATGATCGTCGGGACCGAGTCCGTGCCTCCCGACTTCAGCTGCTCGGGCGTCAGGGTGTCCCGCAACGTCTTCCCTGAGCCATCGGGCGCAGGAAGATCGAGCCCCTTCTCGCCGATACCGCCGTCGAAGGCCACGAAGCCGTCGGCCGTACCGTGGAACGCGACCATCGGCACCGCCCGGTTCGTCGCGCAGTCGGCGAGGTTTCGTACCCCGGCGACCGGCGCGACCGCCGCGACCCGGTCGCTGAACTGACACGCGATGGCCGAAGTCATGAACGCCCCGTTCGAGAGGCCGGTCACGTAGACCCGGTTGGTGTCCACGCACAGCCGGGACTCGACCTGATCGAGCATCTCGCCGAAGAACGTCGCGTCCTTCGATCCGATGGTTGCCTCCCACCGCGCGACGGCGCCGGTACCTTGCGGGGTGATGGTGACGAATCCCTTCTCGTCGCCGAACCCCCTCAGGTCACTCATCTGCAGATGGACGTCGGCACCTTCGGAGTATCCGTGGAAATCGAACACGACGGGCATCGGCGTGCCGGCACTCGCAGTGGTCGCCGGAACGTCCTGGTAGTACCAGCGCTCCTCGCCTCCCGAAGTCAGCGTCTGCTTCGTGTGACCGGGAACCGCCGCGCCGCTGGAATCGCAGCCGCTCGATGGTGCGGCCGGGACCGACGCGGGGTCCTGCGGCGTCGGCCTCCCCTTCGTTGAAGGGGTCGACGCCGATTTCGGTGAGGACCCATCGCTCGAACACGCGGACCCAACCAACGCCCCACAAAGCACGAGCACGGTGCCCAGCCGGTACCGAACGTTCATGAATCCCCCCAGGAGCGTGAACTGCCCAGGACCCTAGACGGGCAGTCGATCGCGACGTTCCGCGCACTTGACCGCGGCGGCACCGATCTTGAGGAACCGCTGATCACCGAACGGCGTGCCGGCCATGCGGTTACACGTCATCGCGACCGCGAGTTCTCTCGATGGGTCCGCCCACCCGCCCGACCCACCGAGACCGAAGTGGCCGAACCCGGCGGGGAGCACTCCACGGTTCGTCGCGGCCATGTGATACCCGAGCCGCCACCGCATCGGGAATCCGACGACGAGATCTCGCGACCGGGTCCGTACGGTGGTCGCGGCGCGCATCGCGGCTTCGCTCAGGAACGGTGACCCGTCGACCGACTCGTTGATGGCGAGCGCCGAGTACATACGCGCCAGCGACCGCGCGGTGAAACATCCGTTGAGCGCCGGCGCCTCGACGTCGTAGATGGCACCCGAATCGATGACGTCGGGAAGATCGTGGATCATGAAGGCATCGATAGGAGCCTGGAGCCGGTTCCACCGGTCGGCGCGACTCACGAACCGTTGTGCCTTCTCGGAGTTCGGCCACGCCGTCCGCAACGTCGCCACGTTCCCGCGGGCGAGGCCGCGAGCACCGATCGCCATCCCTTCGATCTCGAGCGGGCGGGCGATCTCGGCCTGCACGATGTCGTCAACCGAGCCGCCGGCGACGCGCCGCAACACTTCACCGACCAGATAGCCGTAGGTGATCGCGTGGTACCCGTGGTGCGCGCCCGGCGCGTACCTCGCGGGCGCGGCGGCGAGCGCCGCGGTGACCCGATCCCAATCGAGGAGCATCTCGCCATCGGTGATCACGCCGCGCACCCGGTGCATCCCCGCCGAGTGGTCGAGCAGGTTCGCGACGCGGATGTTCGCCTTGCCTGCGGCCTTGAACTCCGGCCAGTACTCACCCACTGGCGCCTCGATGTCGAGGAGGCCGCGGCTCGCAAGGCGATGCGCCGCGGTGGCGACGACGCCCTTCGTCGTCGAGAAACTCATGGCGGTCGTCGTCTCACCCCAGCGGGTGCCGGTCCGGTCCTGGGTCCCGGCCCAGATGTCGACGACCTTCTCGCCGTGGTGGTACACGGCGGCGGCCCCACCACCGCCTCGCTTGTGCCGCAACGTCGACCGCAACGCGGTCGCGACCTCGGCGAAATCCGGATGCACGTACCCCTGAGTCACCGAGGGATTCTCGCACTTCCTACGCGGCGAGACCGACCCCGGCCGAACCCATGAGGTCCAAGAAGTTGTCGCAGTAGAAGGCCCGGCGCACCGCTTCGGTGGCATCGCCGAGTGACGCTTCGAACCGCTCGTAGGGCTTGCGTCCGCCTTCGACGTGGGGATAGTCGGACGAGAACATCGCGACCTCGGGGCCGGCCTGCTCGACGATCCAGCCCACGTCCTCGGTGGGATAGGGCGTGAACCGCATCTGCCGGCGGACGTACTCCGACGGCCGAAGCTCGAGGGCCTTGATCCGATCCTCGTGCCGGTGGAACGCCTCGAACGCCGACTCCATCTGCCGCATCCACGACGGCACCCAGATCGCCCCTTGTTCGATGACGCCGACGCGCAGCCGCGGAAACCGGTCGAACACGCCGTCGAAGATCATCGTCGCCAGCGTTTGCGCGGGCGGACCGGGGATGCCCATGTAGTCGACCGACCGGAAGTTCTCCTCACCACCGTGGAAGTCCGGCGGAATGGGAAGACCGTTGACGAAGTAGTTCGAGTCGATGAGATCGTCGGTGCCGCCAACGTGGAACACCACCGGGATCCCGGCCTCTTGTGCCTGCGCCCACACCGGGTCGAGGGATCGATGGCTGGGCGAGTGGCCGGCCGGACATCCCGACGCGACGAGCAACGCTGACGCGCCCGCTCCGATGGCCTCGCCGGCCATCTCCGCGGCGGCTGCGAAGTCGACGAGCGGGACGTACGCCGTCGGCAACAATCGGGAATCGACGGAACAGAAATCGATCATGCCGCGGTTATGCGCGCGAGCGGTTCCGTAGGCGAGTTCGAGATCACCCTGGTGCTCCCAATCGTGGAGCCGGCGATTGTGGAACGTGTTGAACATCAGCTGGCTCTCGAAGCCGAGCAGGTCCAACGCGCGTGGCCGATCGGCCGCGACGAAGGAACCGGTCGCGGCAAAGTTCTTGCGCGCCATGATGTCGGCGGCTTCGGTCGACTGATACTCCGCCGACGCGTGCTTGGCGGCGATGCGTTCGAAGGTCGCAGTCAGATCGCGGAGCTGCTCGTCGGGGTCGCCGGTCTGGGCCAGTTCATTCCCGCCGCCCATGGAGAGCGGCGGGATCCGCTCCCGAACGTCGGGGTCGGCGTAGTCACGCAACCACGTCGGCGTCTCCATGATGTGCGCATCCGCGTCATGGATGATGCGACCGCTCACGTAGGGCATGGCGAAGTCCTCCACGGAATCGTTCGGGTGCGGCCGCACCGTAGCCGGGGACGGCGAGTTCCTCACCTGCCGCTCCTTGGTTCGCGACCGCGACGACGGTGGCGAGCCCGATCGCGCCCATCAGCGCAATCACCAACACCCCCGTGTCGTTGAGGCCGTACCCCAACACCACGAGCATGGGGAACCCAATGGTGAGCGCCCGGGTCGGGTCGAGGCGGCGCCACACAGCCGGCAGGTTCGAGTCGGGAACGAGCCAGAGTGCGATCGTCCCGACGAGCAAGAGCGGCACCATCCAACGGAACGGTGAGGTGCTCCACGTGGAGAGGTTCGCGGTGAGCTTGCGGGTGACCACGTCGACGAACTCTCCCCCACCCTCGCGTCGCACCTGTTCGACGAGACGTCCGAGATGCGATCGACTCCCCGTCGCACGGGAGAGGTCGACCGCGACAGCACCCGCGGCGGCGACCATCGTCGCCGCGAACGCCACCAATGCCGTACGCACCCGGATCCGCCAGCCCATGAGCCGCATCGCCACGATGCCGAAGACCGGGACCAGCGAGAGCACCCCGCCGACGTCGGCCCCCCAGACCGGTGCGCCGTCAATGACGACAACACCGGCGAGGAGCACGAGGGCCGCGGCGCGTCCCCGCGAGGACAGCGCACGACGAGCAGACCGGCGAGGAGGAGTGCACTCGCCGAGAACACGGCGTACCCGGCGTTGCCGAACCCGATGAACCGTCCCGCGATCTCGGGTGAGAACCCGAGCGCACCGTTGAACTGGAGCGGGCTTCCGGCGACAGCATCGAATCCGAGCACGATCACGCTCGCCCCCAAGAGGACGAGCACCGAATCCAACGCGTGACGCCGACCGAGTATCCGGGCACCGGCCGCCACTGCGACGGAACCGAGACCGACCCACGCCCAGTATCCGCCGGTCCCGATCCGATGGAACGGCAAGCTCCGCGCGAGGAAGATCGTGGGGAGCAACGCCAAGGTCACGGGCGCCCACCAACGCGCCACGAGCGGCCACACCGAACGCGGCCGCACCGCCGCGAGCACGCCGATACCGATCAGACCCGCCATCATCACGAGCAGCACCGACGCGACCGGCGCCAACACCTCGGACCGGAATTGCGCGGCCGAATCGGCGTCGATCAGGAATCGCTGATTGCGCGCGGCATCGGTACTCGTCCGGCCGACGGCAACGGCGCGGCCCCGCATGGACTCGGGGGCTTGCACCCCGACCAGATCGAGCACCGATGGGGCCACATCCATCAACTGCACGAACCCGGTCCGTTGGGTCGTGCCCGAACGCAGCAAGCCGGGTTCAACCCCCGGCGCGCGCACCGCAACTGCGGCGAGGCGCCCGTCGGCCGGGTTGGGCGCAGTCCCCAGCACCACCACCGCATCTCGTGTGAAGTCCACGTGGGTGAGCAGTTGGCCCACCAGCGCGTCGGTGCGTCGGAGCGCGTTGGCCCGGAGTTGGCGGGCCCGGCGAGCCGACACGGCCGCCCGATACTCCTCGGCCCGAACGAGATCGGAGCCTTCGACGAGCACCACCGACTTCGGCGTCCATGCCGTCGCGAATGCGTACTCGACCGCGTTGACATCGAGATGTTTGCCGAACGGCACCATCGGTGCCCGCGTGAGCAACTCGGAGCCGACCTCGCCGCCGGGCACGGTGCCCGCGCCGTCCATCATCCCGATGGGAGCGAACCGACGCGGTTGCGCGGCGCTCCCCGGCACGTCCTGACCATCGGCGTTGGCAATCACCGACCGATTCCAACCGGCGCCCGCCAACGCGTCGCCGAACGCACCGATCGTCGGTTGATACGGCGTCGCACCGTTCGCGGCGATCACCCGCGCCGCGTCGAACACGACCAGACCGGTGTTCGCCAGCCGGCCGGTCCGACGCGTAAAGATCTCACCCGCGGTGGTATCGCCGAGTTGCTCGTCGACCCGGTAGGTCGCTCCCGGCGTGGCCACGCCGGTCGCGTCGACCGCAGGAGTCGGGCCGACCGCTTTATCGCCGGCGCTGAGGCTCGCGTAGTTCCCGGCGAGATCGTTGCGAATACCCGGCGCGCGGGTCGACAGATCGGCGACGGCCGCGTCTTGGAGCAGGTCGTGCAAGTTCGGAAGATCGTCGCGGCCCAGATCGCGCCAGCCCACCCCTGGGAGCGAGACGATGAGCACGCGATCGACCGGAACCCGTGCCCGGACCGGTCTCGCCGGGGTGGCGGCTCCGGCCGGCGCCGCCGCCACCGCCAGCACCAACGCCGCCATCGCGCCTGCCGCGACCGTTCGAGTCCGCATCCGTTTCCCCTCTCACCGGATGCCGCATTGTCGCCCCGTTCCCCCCGAATGTCCGCGCGGCCCCGCACCGCCACTTTTTGTCTGTGGGGTTGGGCTTGAGCCCACGCGCAGACAAAAAGTCGCGGTGGATTATTCGAAGGGGCGGCCCGGACCGAAGGCGAGGGCGGCGAATCGTTCACCGATCCGGACGTAGCCGTCACCATCAGGGTGCAGACCGTCGGGCAGGGTCGGGGCGTCGACCTCATCGAAGAGTTCGAGGCCACTGAAGGTGAACAGTTTGCTGTCGCCCTGCGCTCGCCGACCTTCGACCACCTCGGCCACGATGGCGCGAATACGTTGCAGCGTCAGGCTGGTGGCCCGAAGCTCGGCCGGTCCTCCGGCAACGATGCGGAACCCACCCTGTCCGTCGGGGATCGTCGGGCCCGGGTGGTCCTCGGCCATCGGGCAGATGATCGGCGAGACCACGAGGATCGGCGTGTCGGGTTGGGACTCTCGCAGGGTGTCGAGGAATCCGTGGAGCGCCGGAGCGAAGGTTCGCTCTTTGAGACTGTCGGCGTTCACCACGTTGATTCCGACCTTCAGACTGATGACGTCGGCGCGCTGAGCAGCCATCGAGCGAGCGACGAACTGATCGAGATGGCACTGCCCGGCGAAGCCGAACTGCTGCAACTCGACCTTCCCGAGCGCGCGCGGCGATGGCCGGCCAGATCTCGGTCGGTCCGTGCGCTTCGAGGCAGTGACTGATCGAACTGCCGTAGTGCGCCCAGCGACGGCGGGCCCGTTGGGGCGGTTCCACGACGGATCCATCCGCAACTCGCAGTGATCGCAGCTCGGTCGCCGCGTTCTGGGGCAACCACACCTCCACCGACTTCATCTCCGAACCCAGCCCCTCGAACCGCAGCGCCGCAGGGTCACCGCGTTCGATCTGTACGTCCTGGGTGACCAGATCGATGACCAGACGAGTGCCGAACTCGCCCTGCCGGCGGGCCACGCGTTGTCCGTCGACCACGAGGTCGAACGAGATCGGATGGGGCACCATCCCGGCAAACGCGAACCCGGTCGGCATGGCGTCGAGTTCGATCCAGGGTGAGTCGGTTCGGAACGCGAGCCGGACGCCGCTCGTCAGCGTGACCATGAACTCCATGAACAGGTCGGGGACCTGCGGACGCGTCCACGCCGGGAGCCGCCTCGGCGCAATCCCGGTTTCGGTGCGATCGACGTCGAGTGCGCCGAGGATCTCGACCGGTCCACCCTCCATGGCCAGTTCCATGCGCAATCCCTCCGTCGCCGTGCCCCAAACACTAGGAGTATCGAGCCCCAGAGATATTCACCGACCACAGGCGCCAACGTCTGGGACGATGCAGCGATGAACGACACCTACTCGCATGGGCATCACGAATCGGTGTTGCGGAGCCACCGCTGGCGCACGGCCGAGAACTCGGCGGGCTATCTCCTCCACGACCTGCGCCCGGGCCAGACGCTGCTCGACGTCGGGTGTGGTCCGGGCAACATCACCATGGATCTTGCGGCACGGGTTGCGCCGGGTCCGGTCCTCGGCATCGATGCTGCGGTTGACGCCATCACCGCGGCGCGGGCGGTCAACGACGATCCCGAGCGGGTGCGGTTCGCGGTCGGTGACGTGTACGCGCTGGAGGCCGACGACGACACGTTCGACGTCGTCCACGCGCACCAGGTGCTGCAGCATCTGTCCGATCCGGTCGCGGCACTCAGGGAGATGCGCCGTGCGGTCGCCCCCGGCGGCGTGGTCGCGGCCCGCGACGCCGACTACCAGGCGTTCAGCTGGGCGCCCGACACGCCCCTGATCACTCGGTGGAACGAGCTGTACCACCAGATCACCGAGCGCAATGAGGCCGAGGCCAACGCCGGTCGCTACCTGCTCGGGTGGGCCCAGCGAGCCGGCTTCACCGACATCACCGCGACCACTTCGACCTGGACCTTCGCCGATCCCGAGTCACGCGCCTGGTGGGGCGGCCTCTGGGCCGACCGAGTGGTCGACTCCTCGTTCGCGACCCAGGCAGTCGACTACGGGTTGTCCGATCGCAACGAACTCGAGGCCATCTCGGCGGCATGGAGAACTTGGGCCGACCAGCCCGACGGTTGGTACGCCGTGCTCCACGGCGAGATCCTGGCGCGGGGCTGAGGTCTGCGGGTCGGTCAGGCCGGCGCGACGACCGGGAACCGGACGTACTCGTCGATCAGCGCGAGCCCGAGATGCTCGTCGCGCGCCACTCGCGTGCCGTGCCGATCGCTGAGGTCTGCCCGTAACACCTCGAGGATCGCGTCGAGCGCGAGATCGTCGTCGTGGTCGCGCCATCGGTCACGATCGGCGTCGCTCGCGAAGCAGTACGCCTTCCACGACACCGAGAGCCGCAGTTCAGCCCAGTCGTAGTCGGCGAGGACGGCATCGTCGTTGCCCCGCAGGACCCAGCGGTCACCCTCGGCGCGCAAGCCACACCCCGGCCGGATCGGCGGCATCGCCTCCGCCGCGACCGGCGCCACACGATCGACACCGTGGAAGACGGAGTCGGTGTCGAGCACCAGCGCCGTGTTCGACCGGATCGGGTGATACACGACGGCACCGTCCGGGCCCTCGGGCCAATGTGCGAGCGCGCCGCCCTCCAGGTCGGAGAACCACGCCACACCCGTCGCGATGTGGAGCCGGTACGCGTCGAAGAGCTGCGAGTGATGCATCACGACCAGCAACCACTGCGGCACGGTCTTGCGGCTGACGCCTCGGAACTCGGGCACGTCGGTGTGCACCGCGAGTTCCTGGCCCGGGACCATCAGGTTGGCGTAGGCAATCTGTGGTTCGATCACGGGCCGGCAGTGCACTTCCCGAGCCGCATCGGCCAGCCGAGTAGAGCGCAGGAACGGCTCGATCGCGGCGTTGAGCATCGTGCCGCCGTACGCGTACTCCTCCCGGAAGTAGCTCGTGCGGGCGCCGAGCGTGGCCGGCGACTCCTGGGCGGCATGCAAGCCACCGAAATTGATGAAGTTCATCAGACTGTCGTGACGCGACGCGAGGCCAGGCCCTTCGGGGATCTCGAATCGTTCGTGCTCGCCGTAGGTGCGATACCGACCGAACTCGGTGCAGAGTGCGAGCACGCCGTCGACATCGGACGCATCGAGCAGCGGGTCGACGGCGACGATGCGGCGAGATCCGAGCATCGCCTCAGCCTAGGACGCCGGTATCGACCAGTGCCCGGGTTGCCTCGTCGACGCCACGGGTGTGCACCGCCCGCAGTCCGGCGGCGGCCGCCCCCTCGACGTTGATGACGTTGTCGTCGAGGAAGAGGATGCGTTCGGGCGGCGCGTCGACGATCTCGATCACCCGCTCGAAGAGTTCGCGGTCCGGCTTCAGGAGTCCGATCTCGTACGACAACATGCGGTGGTCGAACGAATGGAAGACGGGCCACCGCGAGAAGTGTTCGTCGGTGTGGAGCGCGTTCGTGTTACTCAGACACCCAACGGGGAGCCGGGCCTTCACCGCGTCGACGAGTTCGGGCGCACCGGGCAGCGGACCGACCGGCCAGTCGCGGAATGCCGCGAGGAACGCATCCGGTTCTGCTGCGAGCCCCCAGTCGCCGATGATTCCTTCGGCAAACGCGGTCGCATCGCAGTCGCCGCGCTCGAAGGCCCGCACCCACGGGCAGCTGAGCCAGCGTTCCCAGAGCTCGGCCTCACTGTCGATGCCCGAGAGCAGCCGCATCGGCTCGACGCCCCGAAGTTCGATCAGGACGCCCCCGAGGTCGAACAACACGATGTCGAACGGAGCATCGGTCATAGCTCTCATACTGTCATCGACATCCGGCGCGACCCCTTCAGACCGGACGCATGACGACGTCGAGGGTGGGCCAGGGTGGGCCGGCGCGCAGCGCCTCGAGGAGCTTGTGTCCAGCGGCGTGCCCCTCCGGGAACTGGTCATCGGGATCCCACCGCCACGCTGCGACCATCGCGAGCACGACCACCCGGCAATCCCGCAGCAGCTCCGGATCAACATTCGAGTACCGGTCACTGACGCGCTCAGGCACATGCGCGAGGTCGAACTCGACCGGTCCCCGGCAACACGTCTCGAGGTCGATGAACCGCAACCCGTGCTCAGTCCCGAGCACGTTGCCCGGATGGGGTTCGCCGTGCAGCAGTTGCTCGGGCGCGCCCCGGCGCTCGATTGCTTGCCTCCGGTCGTGCAGGGTCGTGCCGAGTAGCTCCCGGTCCGAGTCGGTCAGGCCCGGCGTCAGGTCGCGGTTCGCGACGAGGTTCTGCGCCTCGGCGACACGATCCGTGAAATGGGGCGTCGCGACCTCGAGCTTGCTCATGGCGACGTGCAGTTCCTCGAGCGTCGACGCGTAGTCCTCCGGGGAGACCGCAGCTGGTGGGCTCGACTCGTAGAAGGTCCAGAAGGTCATGGCGAATCCGTCGCACTCGTAGACCCGCGGCTCGACTCGCGGCTCCAAAGCCGCGACCGGGCCTCCGGTCTCAGCCAGACGTAACGCGATCTCGACTTCGAGCCGCGCGACCTCGTCGCCGAGGGGAGCGATTCGGGCGAACACGTCGCAGGGCAACATGCGGAGAGCCAGCTTGTTGGAGTTGTGGATCACCGTCGCGGCGTCGACGTCGAGGTCGTGCTGTATGGCAATCGACGTTGCCGCAGCGATCGCGCGCGACGCGTCCGATGTCTGCATCTGCTCGACCTCCTCAGAGGAGTGTGGCAGGCAATCATTCACCACGAGCGAGATCCCGACACCGTCGTCGCCGATCGTTAGGGTGAGTCGGTGACCTTCACGGTGCTGCCCGCGGTCGATGTGGCCGACGGTCGTGTGGTCCGGCTCGGGACGGGATCGGCTGCGACTGCGACCACCTCGAGTGATCCGCTCGACCGCGGCCTCCCTATCAGGCCGACGGCGCCGAGTGGATCCACCTGGTCGACGTCGACGCCGCTTCGGTCGCGGCTCCAACACCGAACTGTTGGCCGCCTCATCCGGGCGCTCGACGTGAAGGTGGAACTGGCCGGCGGCATCGGCGACGCCGCGACACTCGAGCCGCGTTGGCCACCGAGTGCGACCGCGTCGTGCCGCGACGACCGCGCTCGACGACCCGCGTGGTGCACCACGATCCTCGCGGCCACGGTGACCGGGTCGCGGTGGGCCTCGACGTGCGTCTCAACACCGGGACCGACGCCTCGACGCATCACCGGCTCGCGGCCGCGGCGGCGCCACCGACTCGGGCGATCTCTGGGAGACCCTCACTTGGCTGACCAGGCGGGCTGCTCGCGGTATGTGGTGACCGACGTGAGCAAGGACGGCAGCTCGCCGGCCCCAACTGGAGCTGCACCGAGCCGTCACTCGGGCCACGGCCACGCCGGTGATCGCCTCCGGTGGCGTCTCGACCCTCGACGACCTCGGCGCGCTCGCCCAACTCGCCGCGACCAAACCCAACCTGGAGGGATCGATCGTCGGCTCCGCACTCGCGGCCGGTCGGTTCACGCTTCCGGAGGCCCAGAATGCCGTCTCGCGGATCCGTCTGACGGCCGCGATCCCACCGACCAACCGCTCACCGCGGCGCTAGGTTCGCCGGCATGGATCTGGCCTGTACGTGGGACGCCCCGCGACCATATGTTCATCCGCTGACCACTCCCGCCGGCGCGGTGCTCTCGGTCGAAGCTCCCGCCGATCACCCGTGGCATCACGCGTTGTGGTTCACGATCAAGTTCGTCAACGGCGAGAACTTCTGGGAGGAGTACGGAGAGTTCGGCACCCTCCGAACCACCCACGTCGACGAGTCGGCCGACGCAGTGACGGCGACCATCGAATGGGTGGCGCCGGACGGCGAGTCCATCCGCCTGCGCGAGACCCGAACGATCCGCACCGAACCGATCGACGCCGACTCCTACCTGATCGACTGGTCCGAGTCGTTGACGGTTCCCGTCGCGACCGAACTCGACCGCACCCCGTTCACCACCTGGGGTGGGTACGGCGGCCTGACACTGCGCGGCGCACCGACCTGGACCGACACCGTGATCCGCCTGGCCGACGGCACCGACCGCGACCGCTGCCTCGGCGACCCCTCCCCCTGGCTCTCCATCGAAGGCACCCCTTCCGAGATGGCGAACGTACGAGCCGATATGACAGCCGGGGTGGTCGTCTTCGATCATCCCGCGAATGTGCGGACGCCGACGCCGTGGTACGCGAGCACGCGGGCCGACACCTACGGCGACGGATGGGCCAACTTCGTGAACGCGGCGTTCCTCTGGAACGAACCCCTCGGGCTCGCCGCCGACGAGACGCTGGATCTCTCCTATCGGGTCATCGTCCACGACGGGCACTGGGAAACCGATCGCATCGAGGCCGAGTACGACCGATGGATCCGCTAGTCCGCGACAGTCGCCACCTCGGCGATGAACTGCTCACCTTCGTCCGGTCGACGGTCGAATCACTCGCCGCCGCGCACTTCCCCGAGTGGCGGATTCCGAGCACCTTCGCCGGCCACTTCGTCGATGCCGACGTGCGGGCCGACCTGCTCTACACGCTGACCCATCTGGCCGCCGGGGGTGTCAGCACCATCGGCGGTACGCCGATCGACGACGTCGTCGCGACACTGCTCACCGAGGTCGACGGACCGCGTACACACACGTTCTTCTCGTACCGCGTCGCCGAGACGCTGTTGCGCCGCGGACCGTTCGCCGACAATCCGCTCCTCACCTGCTGCAGCTCCGCCCAACGCGATTCCGTCGCGCACGCCACCGACAGTCGCGACTGGCTGGAGCTGCTCGATGCCGCGATCCTCCCCCGGAACTACGCGGCGGTCCTCTCCCGGTGCGAGCTCGCGCGCACCGAGCTGGGGCTGAGTGAAGACCCCGCCGTCCTCGATCGGCTCGTGGTGCGGCTGCGCGACCTGCTCACCCAGAACCCGCTCCACACCCTGGACGACTCGAACGACGGCTCGGGCCGGTACGACATCTACACCGCCGACATCTGGCTGTTCTGCGAACCGCTCGCGCCGCGGCTCGGCGAGGTGTGGGACGACCGGTGCGCGCGCGGCGCTTCACCTCGTCGACACCATCGCCGGTCCCGACGGTGCCGCGATTCCGTGGGGACGCTCCACTGGCGTGCTTTCGACGGCACTCACCGTCGAACTCGCCGCGCTCGCACTGCACGACGACGTGCGCGATCAGCGGGCGAGTGCCTGGATCCGCCGCGGGATCGATGCGCTCCGCGCGACCCGCGCACGCTTCGACGCCGACGGGGTGATCGATGCCCATCGCCGTCGCAACCAGGACTCGTACCGCGGTCCGGCCCGTCGACTGCAGCTGACCCTCGATGTCCTCGGCAAGCTGGCCTGGGCCGGGGCGACCTTCGGTGCCGCGGCCCCGGTCGCGCCCGCACCGCACCGCACCACCTATCGCCGCACCGATACCTGGGTGCCGTTCGAGACCGAGCGCAACGCCGGCGCGTGGGTGAGCGCGAACCCGGCCGGACAGGTCGTCGTGCCGTTCGTCGGCGCGGCCCGCAGCCACTACTTCCCGGTCGCCCATTCGCCGGGCACGTTCGAGGCGCCCGTCGACAACGACCAGGTGGTGTGGGCACCGCTGATCCTCGACGGCGCGAAACGAATCACGACCGCGAACCTGCCCGACACGATCGACCGTACCGAGGGAGCCCTCTCCGCGCGGTGGGATCGGCTCCAACCGTGCGGGCTCGATGCCGAAGGCGCAGTTCCCGCTCCCTACCCCGGTCGCTGCACGACGACCCTCCGCCTCGATCGGCGCACACTGATCGCCGAGCACGTGCTCGACCTCGACGCCACCCCGGATGCGATCAGCGTCCTGGTCCCCGAGACCCATCGGGCACCGCTCCACGTCGAACTCACGGCGGACGTGGAGCACGCGACCAGTCGCATCACGGTCGAAGGTCTGGCCGAGTGGGCCACGCCGTATTCGGGCCTGGCCGCGGTCCACCAGATCGACGTCGATCCCGTGACCCACCTGAAGATCACCGCACGGGCCACCCCACTCCTGCGGGTGGCATCGACCGCGCACGACCACTGGTACCACCGTTCGTTGTACGAGCCGATGGCCGATCGGGTCCTCGGCCTGCCCGCGCCCCTGGGCGCGATCGCCGACACTTCAGTGTCGCTCGACGACGTCGAACTCCTGCACCTGCACTGGCCCGAGTGGTTCGGGTTCGACGACCCCGCCGTCCACGCGGACCTGATCGCGCGGCTCGCCGCGCACGGCATCCCGATCGTCTGGACCGCCCACAACCTCACTCCCCACGCGCGCCAGCCCGAGATCTATGACGCCATCTACCAACAGTGGGCAACGGCCGCCGACGCGGTCATCCATCATTCCGAGTGGGGGCGAGGCGCGCATGCTCACCCGGTACTCATTTCGGCCCGAGTGCCGACACGAGGTGCTGGTCCACGGACACTTCGGCGACCTGTGGCCGGCGGCCGCGACCACGACGCGGGCCGCCGCCGAACAGCGCCTCGGCCTGGCCCCGGTGGGCATTCGCATCGGCCTGGTCGGTGCGCCGCGCGACGACAAACGGGTGGTCGAGTTCCTCGAAGGGGTCGCGGCCAGCAGTCGCGACGACATCCAAGTCGTGTGCTGGTCGCTACGACTCGACCAAACCGCGCCCGATGATCCCCGCATCGCGATCGCCGAGAAGTACCGCAACGCCGACCCGGTCACGTACGCGACGAGACTCGCGGCGTGCGATGTCCTCGCGTTCCCGTTCGATCCCGACGGCGACATGCTCGCCACCGGGACGATCGCCGACGCCATCGGCGTCGGCATCCCCGCACTGATCTCGGACTGGGCCTATCTGACCGAGATGCTCGGCGATGCCGGGATTCGCGGCGGGCACACCGCGACCGACGTCACCACTGCGCTCGACACGCTGACGACCGCGGAAATCGATCGGGCCCGCTCGGCGATGGTCGACCTCAAGCCCACGTTCGCATGGGGGCCGATCGCCCAGCGCACCGCCGACCTCTTCGACCGAGTCGTCCTCGACGAACCCTGACGGTGTTCAGGTCGCAGGCGGGGCAAGGAACCCCAGCATCAGATCCACGAACGGACTCGTGAGGGTCGCATCACCGGACACCGACAGGCCCGCTCGGAGTCCCGGCGCGTCGATCCCCGGGTCAGGGCGGCCGCGGCGACGTCGGGATCGAGGGCGATCGTCGCATCAGGTGCGTCGATCACCGACGGCCACCGACCACCCCTCGGCGTTCCGCACCCAGTGCCACGACCCGATCGAGCCCACGACGAAGCCGACGCTCGTGCCATCGGCCGGCACGTGATCTCGCATCCATGCACCGATGGCATGGACCTGCACTGCGCCGCCGGCGACGAGTATTCGTATCCAGGCCGCTCACACCCGCGCGACGGATCTGCGAGTGGTGCACGATTCGTTCCACGTACTCCGCCCGACGACCTGCCAGTACGGCGAGGGTCCGTCGGCGGCGAAGCCCCACCGGCTCCGCGCGAGTGTGTCGAGATCGACGTCGACGTAGAAGTCTTCGGTCCATGCGCCGACACTGCGCAACATCTCGATGACCACGTCACCGCTCAAGAACCGAGCCGCGGCGACCCACTGCTCGTTGAATCCGTCCAGCAGTTCGCGGAAGGTCGCGCCCGGATGGTCTTCGGCAAAGATCGTCAGGCTTGTCGGTCGATGCATCCCGCTGCCGGCTCAACAGCGAGAAGTCGTCGCCGAGCACGTGGAGTGCCACGCCTTTGACGGTCCAGGCGGGACACTCGGTCGGGAGGTCCCATTGGGCGGGAGCGAGCGCATCGAGGAGGTCGACGAACGCCGCCCGCTCGGGGCCGAGGAGTGCCGTCACATCGATCGGCACCCGGGGCATCAGGCGCTGCCCTTCATGCGCTCGATTCCGTCAAAACTTTCACGGGACTCCAATCCGTTGTAAGGCCCGTTCAACCGCGAGCCGGGGACTGCTGAGGACCGGGATGTCGTGCCGACACCTGGCCGCAGCACCCGCCATCGACGCCTGAGCCAAGACGATCGCGTCGACCGGGCCGGAGACCGAGTCGACGCATTCCGCCACGGCGAGATGGCCGCCTGATCTCGACGCTCGAACCGATCCCACGCATCCACACACGGGTACTCGGTCAGGCGCACTGCCACCCCGGCTGCGGACGCGACCGACCGGAGGAGTTCGGTCGTCGGGCCGAGCGTGCTCGCAAGGGCGGCCACGACCGCCAGATCCCGGCCGAATCCGACAGCGGCCTCGGCCATCGGCCGATCGATGCGAACGACGGGCACCGCGACCTGATCGGCGAGGGCCTCCGCCGCGCCACTGATCGTGGAGCAGGTACACACGACGACATCGGCACTCGTGGCGAGCTCACGCAGACGACCGACCAGCCGAGTGCGCACCAGGTCGTCGACGCCGTCCCGAGCGCGGGCATCAGCCAGGAGCGATTCGTCCACGACGTGCACCATCGCGGTTCCGGGGGCCAGCTCGTCGACGAGGCCGGAGAACGTCGCTTCGTGCACCGACGCGGTATGGAGAATGCCGAGAGTTCCAGACACCGGCGCACGGTACCCGCCGGCCCTGCCGGCCCGCCCGGTGATTACGAACCGACTTCGGCGATCAGGCCGCACCAGGGTCGCGGCATCTCGGGACAATGCGTCGACGTCGTCGCCCGCCACGAACTCACAGAACGCGAAGCGGTCGCCGGCCCAGCCACCGGCGATGCTCCCCGCCGCTCGCAGCACCGAGCGCCACCGTGCGGCTCCCTCCGCAAGTGGTCGTCGATCCTCCGGGCTCGCCCACTCGTACACGTGCAGGTGCGACAACCGTGGTCCGAGTTCGGTCACCTCGGCGCCGTCGGCGACCGGTGAGGTTGGCGCCCGCCAGTAGGGCGGCTGCCAGTAGGTGAACAGGTTCGGCGCGTCGATCGCGTCGAGCAGCGCCCGGGTGCCGGCGACCGTGGCCGTGGGGGTACCACCGTGGAACTCCAATCCGACTGTGATCTGGCGCTCGGCCGCAGCCGCGCTGAACTCGGCGAGGCCGGCGACGATCTCGGCGTACGAATCGGTAGCGGGTTCGACACCGAATCCGGCCCAGACCCGCACGTTCGGCGCGCCGAGCGCGACGGCCGTGCGGAGGACCTCCTGTACCTCGGACGAGGAGGGGACTCCCGTGGCGAAGAGGTACGAGCCGTACGACCCGACCACGGCCTCCGCGGCCTGGGTCGCAGCTCGCGCGCGCGCCGCGGCGGCCAGATCGCCGGGCGGGACGTGTACATCGCCACCCCACTCGATCCCCCGCAGTTCACAACGGTGCGCGACCCGGGCCACCTCGTCGATCGTCGACGCGCGCAGCGTGACCGAGCAGAGCCCGGGCCGGATCCCGCTCATGCGATGCGGTCGAGATCCTCGGCGCGCACCGGATACAACGGCGGTTCCCCAGCCACGAACCGTTCGACCTCGCTCACCGCGAGTTCGGCCAACCGCACCAGCTCGTTCCCCATCGCGCCGGCGACATGCGGGGTGACAAATGCGTTTGGGAGTTCGAGCAGCGGGTGACCTGCGGGCAGCGGGTCCGGTTCGGTCACGTCGAGGACCGCGGCGAGCCGCCCGGCCCGCAGCTCGGCAATGAGCGCGTCCTGATCGATCAGCGCGGGACGGGCCGTGTTCAGCACGGTCACCCCGTCGTGCAACCGCGCGAGTTGCTCGGCGCCGATCATCCCTCGCGTCGCCGGAATGTCGGGCGCGTGGATCGATAACAGATCCACGGATGCGCACAGCTCGTCGAGATCCTCGACGTTGGTCACACCGAGCGCGGCAGCCTCGTCGCCCGAGAGGTAGGGGTCGTAGACCGAGACCGCGAGGTCCGTCTCCCGCAGCCGCTCCATCACCATCCGACCGACGAACGACGCGCCCACGATGCCGACCCGCGCACCGCAGTTCCCTACCCGCGCCAGGTTCAGGGGCAGCGCGGTCTCGGGGTCCCGAAGCCGTTCGCGCACCAAGAAGACGCCCTTGTTCGCGAGCAGGATCGCGGCGAACGCGTAGTCGGCAACCGGCACCGCGTTCGCCGAAGCGGCCGATGTGACCACGACGCCGTGCTCGAACACCGCGTCGGTCACCTGCCATTTGACGGTGCCCGCGGCATAGGCGAACAGTCGCAGGTGGGGTGCTCGCGCCATGACCTCCGCGGTCAGCGTCGGGCAGCCCCAATGGCCGACCAGGATGTCGGCCTGGGCCAGCGCCGCGGCGGCGCGCTCGTCGTCGAAGGAGGCGAACGGTATTCGGTCCACGACCTCACCCACGGCGTCGAGCCTCGCCATCTGCGCAGCGGAGAACAGGTGGTCGACCATGCCGTCGAGCATGCCCAGGATGATCTTCGGTCGGGCCATGCCGTCACTTCCGCTCGCTGCCGTTGGCCATAGCTACCACGACCCCCTCGACCACATTGCCACCGTCCGCGGAAATATGGGACGATTCACCCCTTCGGAGAAGGGGTTCGGATGCGGAAATCCGTTATCGTCGCGTTGCTGGCTGCCATGGTCGCGACAAGCTGTCGTGTGCTCCTGGTCCCCGACCCGGCCGGGCCGACCAGCCGCGACGGCTTCGTGGAAGCCAGCTATTGGCGGGCCCGTCAGAACTCCTATCTCGACTTCGCATCGACGCAGTTCTCCCCCGGTTCGCCCACGAACCTCATCGCGAACGCCGAACACTCCCGCCGCACGGGCACGCCGTTCAACACGGCGGGAATCTCGGTCGACAACTACGCCGCGGTGTTCAACAAGTTCGACACCTTCGCCGACACCGCTGACTTCGACCTCACCTACATCCTCAACCTCTGGTATGGATACCGGGACCTCCTCCCGGCCGACCTCAACGCCCGGATCGAGGCACACCTGCGCTCGTTCAAGTACTGGTTCACCGATCCCCAGCCCGCCGGCATCGTCGACCAGCGCTACTACTGGTCCGAGAACCACCGGCTGCTCTACTACGCCGACGAGTACCTCGCCGGCCAGGCTTTCCCCAACGACGTGTTCAGTTCCGACGGCAACACCGGCGCGTGGCACAAAGCGCGCGCCCGAGGGTTCATCAACGACTGGCTCGACGAGAAGATCAAGTTCGGATTCACCGAGTGGCACTCGGACGTCTACTACCAGAAGACCTTCGACGCGCTGATCACCGTGGTGGAGTGGGTCGACGACCCGACGATCGTCCGGCGCGCGTCGATGCTCCTCGACCTCCTCCTGTTCGACATGGCCATGAAGAACCAGAAGGGCAACTTCGGAGCCACCCACGGTCGGTCCTACATGAAGGACAAGAGCATCGCGACCGACCAAGACGTGTTCAACCTCAACAAGTTGCTCTTCGACGACACCACCATTCCGTACACCAGCACCGGCGACGCGGGCGCCGCGCTCATGGCGCGGGCCGCCAAGTACCGCCTACCGGCCGTGATCCTGCGCGTCGCGCAGTCCAAGCACACCACGATCGATCAGGAACACATGGGCATCGCGCTCGACGCGGGCGCGCCGGTCGACCGCACCCAGACCGGCGTCGACGGCTACTCGTTCTCGGATCCGAAGAACGTCGCGTTCTGGTGGGAGCGCGGCGCACAAACCGCATGGCAGACCGTCCCGCTGACGCTCGACACGCTCGACAGCACTGGCCTGTGGGAATCCGACTTCTTCAGCCCCTTCAAGCCCATCGCCGACATCACCGGTGGTGATCGCAACGTCGCCCAGGATCTGTCCCAATCCCTGGAGCCGATGTTGGGCTTCGCATTGCTCACCGCGGTCGACACCTACACGTACCGCAGCGATTCCGTCATGCTCTCGACCGCGCAGTCGTATCGGCCGGGCAAATCCGGCGACCAGACCCACATTTCGCAGGCCACATTCGACGAGCACGCGATCGTGTTCACGACGCACCCGAAGAACGAGCCCCAGTCCGGCACGGCGTGGCCCGACAGCGACGGATACTGGACCGGGAACGGCTCGAACCCCCGCGCCGCCCAGCACGGCGCCCTGTCGATGAGCCTGTACGCGCCGGTGTTCGAGAACCCGGGCTCGCCGCTCACGGCCTTCCGGTACCTCGACTACACCCACGCGTACTTCCCGCAGGAGCGGTTCGACGAGGTGACCCAGAACGGCAACTGGACCTTCGGCCGCAGGGGCAACGGGTACGTCGCGCTCTATTCGTGGCGACCGGTCCACTGGCGGACCTACGCCGACCCGGCCATCCACACCCACGGGTTGACCCAGTCGTTCGACCTCGTCGCCGACGGCGGGGCCGACAACGTCTGGATCACCCAGGTGGGCGACAACCGGAGCTTCACCGATTTCGCGGCGTTCCAGGCCAGGGTGGTTGCGGGGTCGATCTCGGTGACGCCGCGGCCGGCCAACGGCGCCCTCGCGGGCGGCTTCGATGTCAGCTATCGGTCGCCGACCGAAGGCGACGTCGCCTTCGGCACGACCGGAAGTCTGATGGTGAAGGGCGCCGAGGTACCGCTCAACTCGGGGAAGCGATTCGACAACCCATGGGCGTTGGCCGACGTCGGCGCTGCGCAGATCACGATCGCCGATGCGGCCGGTGACCTCAAGCTCGACTTCGCGGCGAACAGCCGAACGGTCTCGTCGAAGAAGGTCAAGCACGGGCACGGGCACGGGTATGGGCACGATGGTCGCCCCGGGCACGACTGAACCTCACAAGTAGTCTCCCGGCCGTGATCCGACCGGAAGTCCGCAGCTCATGACCCACGCACTCGGCATCGACGTGGGGACGACCAACGCGAAGATCGCGTTGGTCGATGACCGGGGCACACTCGTCGCATCCGCCGCGCGACCGATCATCACCACTCGCGACGCTGAGCGAGCGGAACAACAGCCGGCCCAGATCTGGCAGGCCGTCGTCGACGGCATCCACGAGGTCATCGCCGCGGCACCGGGCGCCGCGGCCGACATCGCCCATATCGGCATCGACAGCCAGTACTCGTCGACGGTGCCCGTAGACGCCCAGGGCAATGCGCTCGGACCACTCATCATGTGGCTCGACGCTCGCGGCGCCGACCACTGTCTCGAGATTCTCGGCCGCGAGCCCGATTCGTTCATGACGTTCATCGAGCACCAAGGCATTCCCCCGATCGGCGGAGGGCTGTCCCTCTCACACATGCTCTTCATGCAGCATGACCAGCCCGAACTGCACGCGGCAACCACGGCCTACCTGGAAGTCATGGATTTCGTTGCCGCCCAACTCACCGGGGTGGTCGCGGCCAACCAATGCACCCAGTTCGCGTCCCAGCTCGTCGACAACCGCACGTTAGGGCTCACCACCTACGACCCCGAACTGATCCGCATGAGTGGGATCGACGCCAGCCGGTTGCCGCCGCTGATGCCCCTCACCGAGCCCGTCGGGATCGTGCGACCGGACGTTGCCGATCTGCTCGGCCTGCCCGCGCGAGTCGTGGTGCACGCGACGATCAACGACTCCCATGCCGGCGCCGTCGCCACGGGTGCCCGCCGTCGTGATCGCGTCGGGGTCATGATCGGCACGACCTCGGTGATGCTCGACACCACCGACCACCACGGCACCGACCTCGATCACGAAGTCCTGTCGATGCCGAGCCCGTTCCCTGGTGAGTACCTCGTCTGGGCCGAGAATGGCCTGGGCGGGAAGGTCGTCGAGCACCTCCTCGGCACCATCGTCCACGCGCATGACGAGCTCGGCGATCATTCGACGCCCGACCAGTTCGCGCAGCTCGATTCGCTGCTCGCAACCGTCGCACCCGGCAGCCGCGGGGCGATGTTCCTCCCCTGGCTGAACGGCTCGCTCGCGCCGAGTGCCAACGACACGATGCGCGGTGGATTTCTCAACCTGTCGCTCGACACGGAACGTCGCCATCTGGTGCGGGCGGTCATCGAAGGGGTCGGATTCAACCTGGGCTGGCTGCTCCCCGTCGTCGAGGGGTTCTCCGGCCATCACGGCCAGGCGGTGGTCTTCGGGGGCGGCGCGGCCCGGTCGGCCCAGTGGGTCCAGACCTTGGCCGACATCCTGAACCGACCCGTCAGCCCCGTGACCGATCCGCACCAGATGATCGCCCGCGCGACAGCCCTCCTCGCGTTCGTGCGGGGTGGCGTGCTCGCCGACCCCGATCTCGACGATCTCGTCGCGACCACCGTGACCGTCGAACCCCGACCGGAATATCGCGCCACGTATGAACTGATGCAGACTCAGTTCATCGCCGCGTTCGAAGCGTTGACCCCGATTTCTGCCGCTCTCAATTCTTGACTTCAAGGAGTATTCGCCATGGCCGCGTACCCGTACGCCGATCGATTCCCCGTCCTGCGCGGTATGCCGTCGGAGGGTCGCGACCGCAACACGATCGTCGCCGAACTCCGTGAGTTGGCCACCGCCGAAGACGCAACCTGGGAGACCGGCAAGTGCTCCGGCACGATGTACTGCGGCGACCATGAGCACTACGACTTCATGAACGAGGTCTTCGGGATGTACAGCCACATGAACGTGCTCCAGCGCGACATGTGCCCGAGTGCGACCCGCTTCGAGGGCGAGATCATCGCCATGACGCTCGACCTGATGCACGGTGACCAGGCCGAGAGTGTCGACGACGGGCCGGTCGGGCTCATCACCTCGGGGGGCTCGGGCAGCATCCTCCACGCCGTCCTTGCGTACCGGGAATGGGCGCAGAACGTGAAGGGCATCGCGCGGCCGAACATCATCAAGCCCGAGACCGGGCACCCCGCATTCGACAAGGCGTGCCACCTCGTGGGGATCGAACTCCGCAACGCGCCGATCGACCCGGCGTCGGCCCAGGTCGATGTCGGCGCCGTCGAAGCCTTGGTCGACGAGAACACCGCCGCGCTGATCGGATCCGCGTGCAACTACGGCTACGGCACGATCGACCCGATCGCCGAGATGGGCCAACTGGCGATCTCGAAGGAGATCGGCCTGCATGTCGATGGCTGCCTGGGCGGATTCATCCTGCCGTGGGGCGAGCAACTCGGCTACGACATCCCGCCGTTCGATTTCCGGGTGCCGGGCGTGACGAGCATCTCGGCCGACACCCACAAGTACGCCTACGGCCTGAAGGGCACGTCGGTCCTGTTGTTCCGTGACCGCGTGCTGCGCAACGGCCAATACTTCTACCTGACCGACTGGAGCGGCGGGAAGTACTGCTCACCGGGCATCGACGGCTCCCGCTCCGGCGGGCTGCTCGCGGCCACGTGGGCCGGCATGGTCTCGCTCGGCCGCGAGGGATACCTGCGCTACGCGAAGCTCATCTTCGAGACCGCGATCAAGATGCAGGACGCGGTGAATGCGCATTCCGAGTTGCGACTGATCGGTTCGCCGACATTCTGCTTCAGCTTCACCTCCGACGAGTTCGACATCTACCACGTCAACGATTTCATGCGAAAGCGGGGGTGGCGCTTCAACGGCCAGCAGTACCCGAATGCGATTCACATGGCCGTGACGCGTCCCCAGACCCAGGATGGTCTCGCCGACACCTTCGCCACCGACCTCGACGAGGCGGTCGCTTACGCAATCGAACACCAGGACGAAGCCGCGCAGAGCAGCGCTATCTACGGTGGGATTCCCGGTGGCCCGAGCGCCGACGCCACCACCTTCATCGAGTCGATCATGGCCTCGATGATGGACGAGCAACAGGCCCTGCCACCGCTCTCGGCCTGACGCGCTCGACGCGTCGGCGCCGACCCTTGTCGCGTGATCCACGCACCAGGTGGATGAGCGTACAAACATCGGGGCCGGGCCCGCCGGGCCGAGCCCGTCAGTGGCTCAACCTCGTGGCGGGATCCGGTTCCAACGTCGGATCACGCGGTAGTCGTGCTCATGACCGAGGATCGAGATCGAGCCGGAATCGAGCGCCCAGAACTGCCCGGTCGCGGCGGGGAGGCCCAGCGCAACGGCGGTGAGGATCCGCAGCACGTGGGCATGGGCGAAGAGCACCACCCGCCCGTCCACCGTGGCGCAACGCTCCAGTACCCGAGCCGCGCGGGAACCGACCGCATCGATCGACTCCCCCTCGGGAATCGGGTCGGTCCACACACTCCAGTTCGGGATCTCCTCGCGAATGGCCGCCGTCGTGCGCCCTTCGTAGACGCCGTAGTCCCACTCGCGAAGATCGTCCAGGACCACCGCATCCGCGAAGCCGCCGATCCGGGCGGTCTCGCGCGCCCGCCGCAACGGGCTGACGAAGGCGGCGCCGAACACCATCGAGTTCAACGGTCGGACGAGCGCCGCAGCTTCGCGACGGCCGGCGTCGGTGAGCGCGATGTCGGTGCGCCCCGTGTGGCGCCCCGACGCGGTCCACTCGGTCGCACCGTGACGGACGAGCCAGAGCTCGGGCAGTTCACTCACGACCGGGTGCGATGCTCCACACCGTCGGGACCCGCGACGATGAGATCGGTCGCGAGCCCGAGGAACAGTCCGTGCTCGACAATTCCCGCGCGCCGGCTGAGTAGTCCGGCGAGTCGCGCAGGGTCGGCGATCGGGGGGAACGCGCAGTCCAGGATCCAGTTTCCTTCGTCGGTCACGAACTCCTGACCGCCGCCCGCACGCCGCACCGCGACGCCCGCGCCCATGTCGTCCAGGTAATCCGACTCCGGACGCCACCCGAAGACCGCGACCTCGACGGGCAGCGCCACGCGCCCACCGAGTTGGGACGTGAGCTTCGACTGATCGACGACGATCACTTCACGGGCGCTCGCCTGGGCAACCATCTTCTCCCGCCACAGCGCTCCGCCACCGCCCTTGATCAGGTTGAAATCGTCATCGACTTCGTCGGCCCCGTCGATCGTGAGATCGATGTCGGGATGCTCGGCCAGAGTGGTCAGTGGGATTCCCGCGGCGCGGGCCTCGGCATCGCTCGCGACCGACGTCGGAATCCCCAGTACCTGGGCGAGCTGTCCTTCGGCGATGCGGGCGCCTATCGCCCGGATCGCGTGCACCGCGGTGCTGCCCGTGCCCAGACCGACCACCATGCCGGACTCGACCCACGATGCCGCGAGTTCGCCCGCGGCCTGCTTCTGCTCGTCTTGGTTCATCACCGAGTCTGGCCTCCTGACGGCGTGACCACCGGATCGTGCCAACCGCCATCTCGCGTGATCAGTCGGTCGGCTTCAGTCGGACCCCAGGTGCCCGGCGCGTACGGGATCACCGGCGAATGTCTGGACAAGACCCGATCCACCACGCGCCAAGCTTGCTCGACCCCGTCTTCGCGAGCGAACAACAACCCTTCACCTCGGATCGCGTCGCCGATGAGTCGCTCGTACGGCGACATCTCGTCGGGGAAGTTGTTGCACAACGACAGTTCCCGCGACTCACCGACCATGGCCTCGCCCGGAAGCTTGGCCCGAGCACCGATCGCGATGATGATCTCGGGTGCGAAACGGAACCGCACGTAGTTGCCATGGCCTTCGGCGACGTCGCTGTCGGTGAAGACCTGCTGGGGCGGGCCGAGGAGTTCGACGTGCACCTCGGTGCACTTGACCGGCAGCTCCTTGCCCGCCCGGATGTACCACGGCACCCCGGCCCATCGCCACGAGTCGATGAACATCTTGCAGGCGGCGTAGGTCTCGACGTCCGAATCGGACGCCACGCCGGGTTCGGCGCGGTACCCGATGAACTGGCCGCGCACGAGATCGCGCGGAGCCATCGTCTCGACCGCCGCGAACACGCGCTCCTTCGCGTCGCGAAGTGCAAAGTCGCCCATCCCGAGCGGCGGCTCCATCGCGAGCAAGGCCATGATTTGGAACAGGTGGTTCTGCACGACGTCGCGAAGTGCGCCGACCTCCTCGTAGAACGCACCCCGACCCTGAACGCCGAAGTCTTCGGCCATCGTGATCTGCACACTTGCGATGTAGTTGCGGTTCCAGATCGGTTCGAGAAACGAATTCGCGAACCGGAAGTACAGCAGGTTCTGCACTTCCTCCTTCCCGAGGAAATGATCGATCCGGAAGACCCGCTCCTCGGGGAACACCGAGTGGACGATGGCATCGAGATCGCGAGCGGAACCGAGATCGCGGCCGAACGGCTTCTCCACGATGAGCCGAGCATTGTGGGCCGCGCCCGAGGACCCGAGCGCCTCGACGACCGGCCCGAACATGCTCGGCGGAATGGCGAGATAATGGGCCGGCGCTCGGGCCCCGACCTGGTCGAGCTCAGATTTCAACGCCGTGAAGGTGGCGGGATCGGCGTACTCGCCGTGGACGTAGTGCATCGACGCCATGAGGTGATCGAGCGCCTTGGCGTCGACCTCCCCGACGTGATCGTCGATGCTCGCCCGAATCCGCTCATCGAACGCCTCGAGCTTGAGGGCGTCGCGAGCGACACCGATCACCGGCACGTTGAGATGACCGCGACGCGCCATCCCGTACAACGCCGGGATCGTCATCTTGTAGCCGAGGTCACCGGTCGCCCCGAACCAGCAGAGCGCGTCGGCGTTGCCGATACCGCGGTCAGGACTTTTCGGCATGGCCACCAAACTCCTTGCGCATCGCCGACAGGATCCGGTTCGCGAACTCCGACTCCTCGCGCGACTCGAACCGGTCGAACAACGCCGCCGAGAGCACATGGATCGGCACGCCTTCGTCGATGGCCGCCAGCGCGGTCCAACGTCCCTCACCCGAATCCGAGACCCGGCCCTCGAATTCCGCCAAGGTCGGTGATTCCGAGAACGCGTGCGCCGCGAGATCGAGGAGCCAGGAGGCGACGACACTCCCCCGTCGCCACACCTCGGTCACCGCCGGGATGTCGATGTCGTACTGGTAGTACTGCGGGTCGCGCAGCGGAGTCGTCTCCGCATCGTGGTCGCGATCCTTCGTTCCTACATCGGCATGGTGCAACACGTTGAGGCCCTCGGCGTAGGCCGCCATGATCCCGTACTCGATCCCGTTGTGCACCATCTTCACGAAATGGCCGGCGCCGGCCGGGCCACAGTGCAAGTAGCCGTTCTCCGCAGCTGAGGGCTCCCCCGACTTGCCCGGGGTTCGCGGCGCGGCGTCCACACCTGGCGCGATCGTGCGCAGGATCGGATCGAGGTGCTCGACCGTCGCAGTCTCGCCCCCCACCATCAGACAGAAGCCTCGCTCCAGCCCGAACACCCCGCCACTCGTCCCGATGTCGACGTAGTGGATCCCCGCCGGCGCGAGCGCGGCCGCCCGGTCGACGTCGTCGCGGTAGTAGGAGTTCCCACCGTCGATGATGATGTCGTCGCGGCTCATCAGCGCGGCGAGGTCGGTCACGGTCTGGCCGGCATACGCGGCCGGCACCATGATCCAGGCCGCTCGGGGCAGGGTCAGGAGTTGCACGAACTCCTCGAGGCTCGCCGCACCGGTCGCGCCCTCGGAGACCAGCTGGGCCACGGAGTCCGCGTTCACGTCGAAGACCACGCAGTCGTGACCATCGCGCATGAGTCGGCGGACGAGGTTCGCACCCATCCGGCCGAGTCCGACCATTCCGAGTTGCATGAGACTCCTCAGCGAGCGCGCAGCTCGCGGTAGCGACGGATCAGAGCGTTCGTCGACGAATCGTGCGTCAGGTTCACATCGGTGTCGAGCTCGGGGACGATGCGTTGGGCAAGCTGTTTGCCCAACTCGACTCCCCACTGGTCGAACGAGTTGATGTTCCAGATCGCACCCTGGGTGAAGACCTTGTGCTCGTACAGCGCGATCAGCTGACCCAGGGTCGACGGGGTGAGTTCGGGCATCAGGATCATCGATGAAGGGTGGTTTCCGGCGAAGACGCGATGCGGCGCCTGTGCCGGCGCGACTCCTTCGGCCGCGACCTCGGCCGCGGTCTTGCCGAACGCGAGTGCTTCGGGCTGGGCGAACAGGTTCGCGACCAAGAGATCCTGATGAGCACCGAGCGGTTCGGCTGCGCGCGCAACTCCAATGAAGTCGGCCGGGATCAGCTTCGTGCCCTGATGGATCAGCTGGTAGTACGCGTGCTGTCCATTGGTACCCGCTTGACCCCACACGATCGGGCCGGTCGACATCCCCACGGGCTCACCGTCGCGAGTCGCCGACTTGCCGTTGCTCTCCATGTCGAGCTGTTGGAGATACGCCGGGAGGTGCGCGAGGTACTGGCTGTACGGAAGCACCGCGAGCGTCTCCGCACCGAAGCAGTTGCCGTACCACACGCCGATCAACCCCATGAGCATGGGCAAGTTCGACTCGATCGGTGCGGTTCGGAAGTGCTCGTCCATGAGGTGGAACCCGGCCAGCAGGTCGGCGAAGTGATCCGGTCCGATCGCCACCATGAGCGAGAGTCCGATCGCCGAATCGAACGAGTAGCGACCGCCGACCCAATCCCAGAACCCGAACATGTTCGCCGGGTCGATTCCGAATGCCACGACCGCGTCGGCGTTCGTCGACACGGCGACGAAGTGTTTGGCGACGGCCGCCTCGTCGCCGAGAGCCGCCAGCGACCACGCCCGGGCCGACTGTGCGTTCGTCATCGTCTCGAGCGTGGTGAACGTCTTGGACGCGACGATGAACAACGTCGTTTCGGGATCCAAATCGTGGGTGGCTTCGAGGAAGTCGGAACCGTCGACGTTGGAGACGAACCGATAGGCCATCGACCGGTCGGAGAAGGCGGCCAACGCGGTGGTGGCCATGCGCGGTCCGAGGTCGCTCCCGCCGATACCGATGTTCACGATGGCTTCGATCTTCCGGCCGGTGTGGCCGGTCCAGTCGCCCGAACGCACGCGGATCGAGAAGTCGGCCATTCGGTCGAGGACCTCGTGCACCTCGGCGACGACGTCGACCCCGTCGACCACCAGTGCGGCGCCGCGCGGCGCGCGGAGCGCGACGTGCAATACCGACCGATCCTCGGTGATATTGATGCGATCGCCGCGGAACATGGCGTCCCGGAGGGCCTCGACTCCGGCCCGCCGGGCCACCCGGGCGAGGAGTCCGATCGTCTCGCCGGTGAGACGGTGCTTCGAGAAATCGAGGTATAGATCACCGGCCTGGGCGACGAGCGTGGTACCCCGATCGGGATCCGCGGCGAACAAGTCCCGGAGATGGGTCTCGGCGATGCTGCGGTGATGAGCGGCGAGGTCCTGCCACTCCACCGAATCGAGGATCGTGGCCATCGGGCGATTCTGGCACGCGCTTCGGCCCCGAACGGGTTACCCCACGTCGACGAGATCGCCGAGGCCAATGGAGTCGAGCAGGTCCGCCAGGCGCGCGGTCAGCCAGGAGAGTTGGTCGAGCAGGAGCAGGAGTCCGAATCCGAACAACACCGCAGCGGAGAAGAGTGTGATCGCGCGACTGTGCCGATGTAGGAACCGCAACGCGGGACTCGACGCGCCGAGGACGAGGCCGAGGACGAGGAACGAGACGCCCATCCCCACGGAGTAGGCCACGAGGAGTCCGACCGCGCGCGCCGACGTTTGGGTGGCCGCCACACCGAACACCGCAGCGAGCACGGGTCCGAGGCACGGCGACCAGCCGAAGCCGAACGCCGCCCCGACCACGAAGGCCGTCGCCCACCCGAACCGGCGTCCGACGTGAATCCGCTTTTCCGGATAGAGGCGCGGCGCTCGCAGCACCTGCGAACCGGCCAGATAGAGGGCCATCGCCATGATGACCCCGCCCGATACCCGAGTGAGCGTGGTCTGGTTGTCGAAGGCCGCCTGTCCGATGCTGCTCGCCGCGAGTCCGAGGATCGTGAAGACCGAACCGAACCCGAGGGTGAACAGCCCGGTCGTCCATGCGACGCGGCCGAGGTTGGCGCGCTCACCATCCTGCATCTCCGCGATCGACACGCCACTGACCACGCTGAGATAGCCCGGCACCATAGGCAGCACGCACGGCGAAAGAATCGAGATCATCCCGCCGCCGAAGGCCACGAGCAATCCGACGTTCTGCGTCGTGACTGCGAAGAGCACGCCGACGACGTTAGGGCGCGTCGTCCTCGGCGGCCGCCTCGGTCACCATCGGTCAAGCCGATCGTGTGTGGATGGGTCGTACAAGCACACGACGTCGGTCAGGTAGCCCAGACGAATCGCAGCTTCGAGCATGGCCCCACCGCTCCCGCCCTCGGGCAGATGGGACGTGATGACGACGTAGGGACTGACGGGCTCGACCGCGTGGATGAGGGCGCCGTTGGCGATTGCCTTCTTCAAAGTGTCCGTACGGCGCAGGCCGGGTCGGCGGCCCTGAACGCTTCCCTTGTACTCGAACCAGACCACAGAACCGCCGGGACTTGTCCCGACGGCATCGATTTCGACGCCGACCTCGCGGAGGCGGAGCGGGTCGCCCACGGTCCAGCCGCGCCCGCGCAAGAAGGCGGCGCATTGCTCGGCGAAGCGCCGGCCCTGTTCGCCCGCCGACGCCTGGAAGTCACTCACCGTCACCATCCCGAAAGACCCTGGTCATACGCAGTTCGAGCGCCGTGAACTCGGAGTCGAGGCGGGCGTCGGTCCAGACGTCTTCGTCCGGGTACCCATCGACCGTCGAGCCGGTCGCATCCATCCAGGCGACCACGGCGTCCGCCCACCGTTCTTCGAGGAGCGCCGAACGCACCTCGTCGAGTACTCCACTCGCCCGCAGTTCGGCGGGGTCCGAAGGAGCCACGAGTTTCAGCGCCAGCACGCGCCCGAGCACCGCATCCGAGGATGCCAGGAACACCTCAGGTGGATCCCCGCGGTACACGCCGACGGCCAGACGGCCCGGCCAGCGATGCTCCTGCGATTCTTCAGGCACCGGCGACGTCGATATCGGGTCCGCGCCCCGCGAACTGTCGGAGCGTGAGCTGTCCGGCAGGAGACAGCATCTCGAGCACAGCCCGAATCGGCTTGTCGCGACCAGTCACGACCTTCAGCGAGGCCGCGCCTGCACTTTTCGGGGTCGGAGCATGGGTGGTCAACAACACCAGCGGCGTCTTCGGTTCGGTTCCGTTCAGTACCAATGCCTTCCCGAGCGCCTTCCAGAGCGTGTCCGTTCGCTTCAAGCCCGGTCGGCTACTGGTGAATCCTCCTGAGACATCGAAGAACCAGCGCGTGCCGAGAGCGTCGGTGGCCGCAAAGTTCACCTCCACTCCTGAAGAGAACTTCACATCGGACTCAATGTTCACGAACCCGCACCCCGCCAGCACCTGCTCGGCGATCTCTTTCGCAGCGCGCCCTTCGCGACCGGCGCGCGCTTGAAAGTCGTCGGTTTCTCCTACGGGCATCGGCACTGCCGGCAGCACCACAGTGATCGGTTCCTCGTCGTGCTCTTTGAGCTGAACAAGCCGAAGCCGTTCGGCCTCGATCCGAGCCTTCGCCGCATGGACATATTCCCGATCGGTGTCGTAGCCCGCGTAATGGCGACGAGTGCGGATCGCGGCGATCGCGGTCGTGCCTGAACCCATGAACGGATCAACGACCAGATCGTTGTAATACGTGTAGAGGTGGATGAGTCGTTCCGGGAGCTCAACGGGGAACGGGGCGGGGTGACCGACCCTCGTCGCACTCTCGGGCGGGATCTCCCAGATGTCGGTGGTTGCCTCCATGAACTCGTCCTTGGACAGCGACCACTTGTGGGGAAGTCCCTCCTTCTCGCGCTTCGTGGCTGACAACGCACGATCGAATCGACCCTTGCTCGCGATCACGACACGCTCGGTCAAGTCTCGGAGCACCGGATTGCCGGGTCGCTGGAACGAACCCCATGCACACGAGCCCCCCGCCCCGCGCGCCTTCTGCCAAATCACCTCACCCCGAAGTAGAAGCCCCAGCCCCTGCAAGATGTCGATGACGTCTGACGACAGTGAGCGGTACGGCTTCCGTCCGAGGTTGGCGACGTTGACCGCGATGCGTCCACCCGGCTCGAGGACCCGAGCGCATTCCTCGAAGACGGACTCGAGCATTTTCAGGTACTCGAGGTACGTCGCGGGAATCGCCCCTTCACCGAGCGCTTCCTCGTAGGCCTTCCCCGCGAAGTACGGCGGAGAGGTCACGACCAGCGCAGCAGAATTCGTGGCGATCTTCTCCATATGCGTCGAGTTGCCGACGAAGATGTCGTCAATATCCTTGCGCGGGTCGACGTCAGCCAGGTCGCTGAGGACCGGCGGCGTGAAGCGGTCGTAGAAACCTGAGGCGTCGTGGCTTTCCCGTCGCGAAACGCCAAAGTTCGAGGTTGTGGTTCCGTGCCGAGCTTCGTTCACGAGTTTCCACCTTTGCCCGACATCGAGCACGTGTCGAATGCGCTTCAGCTCAGGATAGACGAACATTCGTTCGCTTGTCCCGATGGGTACCTACGGTATCGGGCGGTGACGCGTGCGCCGCACGTACAGGCCGACACCGAGGATCGCGACGATCGCGGCACCGAACGCGATCAACGAGACCGGCCAGTCGGTTCCGTCGTCGACGATGCCGGTTCCGGCCTTGGTGACTGCGGCGCCTCGTCGGGCGCTCGCGCCTTTGACCTCCACCGAACGGGCCTCGGTGGTGGTCGGCGGTGTCGATGTGGTCGTGGTTGACGCCGCCTCGAGCAGGGCGGCGATCCGGAGCAGATCAGCCGCAGATGGCGACGCACCGGCAGCTGCCGCCGAAGGATTCGCGGGGCCGGCGGGCGAGGGACTCGATGGGCTCGCCGGGCCGCCGGTGGGTGGCGCGGTGCCCGCCGTGGTCGTCGTCGTGGCGGGATCCACCGGGATGGCCGACCACGCGGGTCCCTGGCCGGTCGAGAACTTCCAACCCTCGACGTCTCCGTCGCGCACCTGCACGGAACCCGCGCCGGCTCGGGAGTAGGTGAACGACGAGGTACCGCTCGGCGCGCGGAAATAGGCCCAGTACCGGTTGTCACCGTCGCCACCGCCAAGACAGTTCGGCCCGGCGTCGCGACCGACGCCGAACAAGCGACATACCGCACCACCCTGCCCTGCGTAGGAATACACGACCGGGTTCGCTCCGGCGAGGTCGAGCGCCTGGATCCCGGTGATCGAGTCGGAACTGAAGGTCACGACCCGCTGGTAGGTGGTGGAACCAGTGTCGACGATGACCATCGCCCGATGGGTTCCGGCCGCACGGGCCGTCATCGTCGGGAGTGCGGGGATCGTCGCACTCGCGCTGACCACCACCAGGGTGGATCCGAGCACCGCGCGCCATCGAGCCATCTGAACCTCCGCCGGCCCCTCGCCTCGAGGACCGTTCTGCTGGACCCCATCGGGGGCGGACACACCGGCGAACCGGCGGAACACGGCGGTGGTCCTGGCTCACGCCTTCGAACGGATTTCCCGTTCTGACGCTCACAGTTGCGGGTCAGCGCCGGTCTCGCACCGGCTTCCTCCACCCTCCGAACCGGCCCGTAGCCGACCCGGAAGAGTCACGCCCACCATCCGGGGTTGGGCATGACCGTGTCCGAGCGGGCACCCTAGGGGAATGCATCGGCCCGCGGCAACGCCGCGCCCCTTCCATTCCATGGCGTGGTTGGTGTGGGCGATCGCGGCCGCTGCGTCGGTCCAGCTCGCGCCGAGCCCGGTCTATGTCGCCCTCGTGGTGGGAATCTCCTGGGTGATGGTCGAGGCTCACGCCCCCGATGGTCCGTACCGTCAGGCCTTCCCGATCCTCGTCGGACTCGGCCTCGTGTTCGGCGTGTTCCGCGTCGCCATCGCGGCACTCACCACGCACAACGGCCTCCACATCCTCTTCACCGTGCCCCAGGCCACGATGCCCGACGTCCTCGGCGGGTTCACGGTCGGCGGGAGCGTCGAGAGCGACATCGTGTTGCAAGCCGCGGCGGTGGCGTTCACCGTCATCGGCGTGATGGCGGTCTTCGGTGCGGTCAATACCATCTGGTCCCACTACGAGTTGGTGCAGTCCACCCCCCGATCGTTCTACGAACTCGGAGTGATCGTGACTGTGGCCCTCGCCTACATCCCGTCCACGATCGAGTCGATGCGCGCCGTCCGCGAGGCCGACCGCGCGAGGACCGGTGGGCGTGCGGTCCGACGCGGACGGATCCTCCGGTCCATCCTGCCGGTCCTCGAACGAGGGATGGAACGCTCGGTCGCGCTGGCCGAATCGATGGACTCGCGCGGATTCGGAATTCGCGGCCCTGCGCGCGCCGACGTGGAAGCCGGCTGGTGCGTGCTGCTCGCACTCCTCGCGTTCGGTGTCGGTTTTCTCGCACTCATCGGCAACGGTGCGACGACCGCGTTGGTCTGCGGGATCATCGGAAGTGTGGCCCTGGTCGCGGGAGTGTGGCGCAGTTCACTGGGCGTGCAACGACGCACGTATCGGCCACGCCAACTTCAGGCGGCCGACTGGCTCCTGATGGCCGTGGTCGTCCTCAGCCCGTTGGCACTCGGGGTCTTGACTGCGGCCGACAACCCGACGCTGGCGTGGTACGCGAGCCCGGTGACCTGGCCCCGATTCGATCCCATGGTCGCGATGGCGCTCGTCCCGCTCCTCGCTCCACTCACGCGCCGCGCCAAGGTGCATGCCGACTCCCCCCCGACCGAGATGTCGGCGGCGCACTCATGAGCGGCGGGCTCACCTACGAGGGCGTCTCCTTCGGCTATCCCGACGGCCCCACCGCCATCACCGACATCGACCTCTCGATCCCACCGGGCGACATCCTCCTGGTCGTCGGCTCCTCCGGCTCGGGCAAGAGCACACTGCTCCGCTGCGCGAACGGACTCGTTCCCCATGCATCGGGTGGTCGCTTCCGCGGTTCGGTGACCGTGGCCGGCCGCAGTACGCGGGCACACCCACCGCGCGAGTTGGCCGACGTCGTCGGCTTCGTCCACCAGGACCCCGAAGCCCAGTTCGTCGTCGACCGCGTCGAGTCCGACATTGCGTTCGGGCTCGAGAACCTCGGGGGCGACCCGATCGGAATGCGCCGTCGCCTTGAAGAGGTCATGGACGCACTCGGAGTCGCTCACCTGCGCGACCGCAACCCCACGACGCTCTCGGGTGGCGAACGACAACGCTGCGCGATCGCCGGAGCCCTCGTGACCGCGCCTTCGATCCTCGTGCTCGACGAACCCACGAGCCAGCTCGATCCGCAGGGCGCCGAGGACGTACTCGCGGCCGTTGCCCGCCTCAACGCGGATCTCGGCACCACCGTCGTCCTCGCCGAGCACCGGCTGGAGCGTGCGGCCCCGATCGCCGACACCGCGGTAGTGATGACCGAGTCCCGCATCGATCGCGAACCCGCCGCACCCGAACTCGTGCTCGCCGAATATCCGGGCGCACCGCCGGTGACCCGACTCGGCCATCTCCTCGGTTGGAATCCGGCGCCGCTGACCGTGCGCGATGCCCGCCGGTGGGCGAGCATCGCGGAGCTCCCCGTGCCCAGGCCCCAGAGCGGGCCGACGCTCGGGGATTCGCTGATCGCCGCGCGCGGTGTCGAGGTCCATCTGGGTGACGCCGCGATCCTCCACGATGTCTCGATCGACATTCGAGCCGGCGCGGTGATCACACTGCTCGGCCGCAATGGAGCGGGAAAGAGCACGCTGCTCCGGTGTCTCGCGGGCCTCATTCCCGCCCGGCGCGGCACCATCGACGGCGCGGCCCCGCGTGCGTACGTGCCCCAGGATCCTTCGAGCCTGCTGTTCCGTCCGACGGTGCGCGAGGAGATCGCCGAGACCCTGCGGCTCCTCGGGCGCCGCGACCCCGACGCCATCGAACACTGGCTCGACACGCTCGGGCTCACACCACTCGCCGATCGCCACCCCCGGTCCCTGTCCGGCGGGGAGCGCCAGCGAGTCGCCATCGCGGCGGTCGCGGTCGGTGGCGCGCCCGTTCTGCTCCTCGACGAACCGACACGCGGCATGGACGCGGCATCCCGGCACGCACTCGAGCGGGCGATCGCGCGTCACACGGCTGCGGGTGGCGCCGTGGTGCTTGCAACTCACGATGTGGAGCTCGCGGCTCGGTGTGCCCACGAAGCGATCGTGCTCGGCGACGGCGAAATCGTGGCCGCCGGCCCGGCGGCGACCGTGCTCGCGGATTCACTCTTCGCCCCACAAATCGCCAAGGTGGTTCCGGGATTCCTCACCGTCGAGCAGATCGCCACCGCATTGGAACCGGCGTGAACACCATCGCCCCCGCGACCCGACCGACCGGTGTCGTGTCGCTCGTCACTCGGGTGCAGCCCGTCGCGATCTACGCGCTCGTCACGGTCATCGGCGTCGCGGCGTTCCTGTACCCGTTCTGGCTCCCCAGCTCCGCGTTGCCGGACCAAGCCCACTCCGGTGATGCGCCGCTCGTCGCCGGGGTGATCGGTGCGCTCGCACTCACTGCCCTCCTCGTCGAGGTGCGCCGCGGTTCGATGACCGCGATGACGGTGGCCGTCCTCGGCGTCCTGGCCGCGTCCGAAGGACTGTTGCGGCTCGTTGCCCTGCCGCTCGGTAACAACGCGTTCTACTTCTTCGTGATCCTCGCCGGCGTCGCGTTCGGTCCCCGATTCGGGATGCTGCTCGGCCTCAGTGCGATGGCCGTCTCCGCCGTGATCACCGGCGGTATCGGTCCGTGGTTGCCGTACCAGATGCTGGCGCTCGCCTGGCTGGGCGCGACGGCCGGGTGGTTCGGGCTCGTCACCCGTCGCTGGTCCCCGCGGGTCGAGGTCCTGGCCCTGGGCGCGTTCGGTTGGGCGTGGGGATTTCTGTTCGGAGCGATCATGAACTTCTGGTTCTGGCCCTACCAGCGAGATGGCGGCGACCTCTCGTGGGTGCCGGGGTCGGGGTTCGCCACGACGATTCGTCACTACTGGTCGTTCTACGTCGCGACGTCCTTCGCCAACGACGCCGCTCGAGCGTTGCCCACCCTGATCCTGATCTTGCTCACCGGCACCGCAGTGCTGGCAACCCTTCGGCGGTTTGCCCACCGCCTCGAGCCGGTCGTCGAGTTCGTCGACGAGGATGCGGTCGCACCAACCGACCACTGAAGGAATACCGAGACACTCGGATCCGGTTGAACGTCGGGACCGGCAACATCTCGGCCGACGAGCGGGTCGCGGCCATCTTCGTCGACTATCCGAGCCGGAGCCGCCTGAAGGTCTATGCCCGCGCCACCCACCACCCCGACCCGTCACCGGAACTACTGACCGCACTTGGCGCGGACACCCTCCGCACCGCCGGCGCGGTCACCATCGAGATCCTCGCGACCGCGTGGAACTGTCAGAAGTACATCACGCCGCGTTTCACCGAGGATCAGGTCAACGCGGCGGTCCAACCGCTTGTCACGCGCATCGCCGAACTCGAGACCCAGCTCGAAGCCGCGAACCATGCGACGTGAACCCTCCTCGCATTCGACTCCACCACGACGCCCGGCGTCGCGACCTCACTCGGCCTGTATGAACAGCGCCACGGCCGCCTCCGGTCCAACACGGTGCTGACCACCAGTGTGCTGAGTTCCGCAGTCCGCGCCGCGTCGGTCGTCGACCCGACCCCCGACGAGCAGTGCCGCCCCGACCATCACGAGGGTCGCGGCCGACGGTGTGGCCGAACGACTACGGATTCCCGGCGGCCGCCGGAGAGCCCACCACTGAGGCAGTCAAGAACCTGGATCCATCCAGGCCCTCGAACCGGTGGACCGCTGGGCTGACACTCCGCATGTCGCGTTCGGGGATCCGCAGCTGCCGACCCACCGTGATGATGTATCGGAGGGTCGCGTCCGCGCACCGGATGGCCGCGCGGTGAGACATCCAGACGGATTCCTCGCCGTGACGGCTCACCCGGCGAACCTTGAGTTCCACGAAATCGAGTTCGCCGGAGACCAACTGCTCGAAGCTGACCCGGTCATCGGTCGCGTCGTCTGCATGGGTGGTGGACTCGAACAACATCCCGGTCAGGCTGTCGGCTGGGACGTCCGCACGCCTCGCGACCGCTTGGTTCACCGCGAGGACTCGCCGCTCGGGGTCCAGCACCGCGACCGACAGGTCGGTGTCGAGCTGATCGAGTCGCGCTTGGAGCTCTGTGGGCGATGGATGGACCTCCGGATCCATGGCCAGGTCACAGGCCAGGGCCGCGACCAACTGCAGACGAATCGTAAGGGCGTGCGCGACATCGTCGACCGTCGCGGAGAGTACGGAGACGTGCTCGCTGAGGTCGAGTGCGAACGCCTCGTCGGCATCGCTGTAGGGGCGCTCCGGTGTGTCACGGGTGAAGGTGATGATGCCCTTCGGCAGCCCGTCGCATTCGATCAACACGGAGAGCAGGCTCAATATCGGATTGCGATGCAGATGCTGACGTAGCTCGGGCCGGACCTGGTCACGCAACAGATCTTGAGGAACATGAGACAGCCGGAGCACGCGGAGGCCCCTCGATCCATCCGCCGAGAACGACGACGCCCCCAGAATCGGCGGACCGATGTTGTCGCATGCCGCGGTCAAGGACGCTGCATGCGCGGAGCTCGGGTGATCGAACGCCGAGAAATCAGTCGCACCGAACTCGTCGAGACAGGCAACGACACACAAGTCGCCCACGAGTTCGGCCCCGCGCCGAGCAACGAACGTTGCAACCGAACGTTTCGAAATGAAGGGGTCGGTCGCCATCGCCTCGAGGGCCTCGATCAGGTCTTCACGCGTCGTTTCCATTGCGTTCGGGATCTCGTCGAAGGGCGTCCCTTCGAGACGCGCTGCCGCACGACGAGCCGCGAACTGCTCGATGGCGGCATCCGAAACCTCGTAACGGCCTCCCAACCGCACTGCCGTCAGCGCACCGGTCCGTACCCACTTGTAGGCCGTCTGGTAGTGAACACCGAGTTGGCTCGCCGCTTCTTTCAGGTTCACGGGTCTCTCACTTTCTGGCGAAAACGCGAAGATTCAGACTGATGCACCCGGTCACGCCGGCTGGCGATGCCCTAAGAATTACAAAAATGTCTCTGCGATCCTCGCGGTGTCCGCGACTCGTGAGCGCGACGTGATGAACACCGTTCACCGCCGCCAGGGACACCTGCTCGTCAGTCCTGGAACTCCGGCGGGCGACCGTCGCGTCTCGCCCGCACCGCCTCTTCGAAGTTCTGGGTGGTCAGTCGCACGAAGAGTTGCGTGTGGCTCTCCATCTCGATCGACGCCCGCAGACTCCCCGATTCCAACCCCGCCCACATCGTCCGCTTCGTCAGCGCCGCGCCTTGGGTGCTCCACCCATTGATCCGATCAGCGAGATCGAGGGCCGCAGGCAGGAGTTCGTCGTCGGGAACCGCGCGAGACACCAGCCCGATCGCGGCGGCCTCGTGGGCGTCGACGTCGCGTCCGGACAACATCAGTTCGAACGCCCGTGACGAACCGATCGCACGGGGCAACAAGAAGCTGAGCCCCAGTTCGGTGGCGGTCAGGCCGTTATTGATTCCCGCAGCACGGAAATACGCCGATTCGGCGGCGATGCGGATATCGGCGCCGAGCGTGAGGCACATCCCGCCGCCGATCGCGGGACCGTTGATCGCGCAGATCACCGGTTGGGGCATTCGCTGCATCGCAGGGATCAGATCGGTCAGCAGGGTCATCGCGCGAGTTGCGATGCGCGTGAGGGTCAGCCCGGCGATGTTCGGGGGCACGGTGCCGTCGTCGCTCATGTCGGCGCCCGAACAGAACCCCCGCCCGGCACCGGTGAGCACGACACACGTGATGTCGTTGTCGGCACCGACCTGCTCGATTGCCTCGTGGAAGGGAACCATCAGCTCGAAGGCCATCGAGTTCATCCGCTCCGGCCGGTTGAGCGTGATCACCGCCGTATGAGGCCGGGGTGTGTCGATCAGGACTGGGGCCGTGCGCTCGGAAGTCATCGCGAGCGGCACAGTAATTGATCCGTCTCACACCCCCCAGACGAACGTGCGTCAATAACCCGTCCGATCGAGCGGGTTATTGACGCAAGTTCGATGCTCGGCGTCTTTCAGTCGAAGGGTGGGAGGTGGGGCAATCCACCCGCGATCAGCTCGTCGGCGCGAACCCGTAACGACTCCGCGTACCCGGCGCCGGTCAACTGCAAGTACCGACCCTGTCGGATGGCGTCGACCACCATGGCCGCAACGTCAGCCGGTGGTCGCCCCCGCTCCGTCGACTCGTCGAGCATCTGATCCACGAACTGCGACTCCGGGCTCGGTGCCGTCATCGTGTTCGCCGGCCGGTTCCGAGCGGAAGCACCGATCCCCGTGTGAACTGCGCCCGGACACAGTGCGGTCACCCCGATCGGCGCGCCCACCGCCACGAGTTCACCTGCGAGGCATTCAGTGAGCGCCAGCGCCGCAAACTTCGCCGCGGTGTAGGGCGACGAGTACGCCGACGGAAAAAGCCCCGCAGCCGACATCGTGTTCACCACATGGCCGGGAACACCGCGCTCGATCATCCCCGGCACGAAGGCCTGGATGCCGTTGAGTATCCCGTAGAAGTTGACGCCCATCACCCACTCGAAGTCGGCGACCGGGCGCTCCCACACCAACCCACCGGCGAACACGCCGGCGTTGTTGCACAGCACCTGCGCGCCGCCGAAATCGGCATCGACCTGTGCCGCGCATGCACGCATCGCGTCGGCGTCGGTGACATCGACACCGAGCCCGACGGCGTCGGCGCCCTGGGCCCGGAGCAGTCGCTCGGTCTCGGTCGCGGCGTCGTGCTCAACGTCCAGCGCCACCACCCGCATGTCCTCGGCCGCGAAGGCGAGTGCCATGGCTCGCCCGATGCCACTTCCTGCGCCGGTGACCACGGCACACGTTCCCGCAAGCAGTTCCATGCTGCTCACGCTAGATCGAGGGCGCCCGGCACCTACGCGCTGCGGTCCATGGGTGCGGAATCCCAGGCTGCGTACAGTGCGGCGTAGCGACCACGCCTCGCCAACAACTCGTCGTGACTGCCAACCTCCATCACATCGCCATCGTCGACGACGGCGATGCGATCGCACCGGGCCGCGGTCGAGAGTCGGTGTGCGACCACGACGACCGTGCGTCCTTCGGTCAGCCGATCCATCGCCCGCTCGACTGCATGTTCCGTCCCCGGATCGAGGTTCGACGTGGCTTCGTCGAGGACCAGGACCGGCGGGTCGGCGAGTGCGGCGCGGGTGAGCGAGACCAGCTGCTTTTCCCCGGCCGACAGTCGCGATCCACGCTCGCGCACCTCGGTGTCGAGCCCATCGGGAAACGCCGCGAAGATCTCCTCCAACCCGAGCGCGGCCACGGCGGCCTCGACCTCTTCGTCGGAAGCACCGTCCCGACCGATACGAATGTTCTCGCGTACGTTGCCGGCGAAGAGGAACCCTTCTTGGGGCACGACCACGATCGTTCGGCGCAGGCTGGAGAGCGTCGCGTTCCGGAGGTCGATCCCCCCATAGCTCACCGTCCCCGCACGCGGATCGTAGAACCGGGCCATCAACTTCGCGAGCGTCGACTTTCCCGCGCCGGTCGGGCCCACGAGCGCAACCCGTTCCCCGGCCGCGACGTCGATCGACACCTTGCGCAGCACCTCGGGTCCGAGCGGATGCACCACGCCGTCGAGGTCGGGAAGATCGTTGCCGTACGCGAAGGTGACGTCGGCAACTTCCAGCGAGCCGCGGGCAGGGAGATCGACCGCACCGGGCTTCTCGCCGATCGACGGGGCTGTGTCGAGCAAGCCGAAGATCTTGTGGAGCGCCGCTCCGGCCGACTGCACCGTGTTGTAGAGCTGGCTGAGTTGCTGGATCGGCTCGAACAGGTTGTTGAGGTACAGGACAAACGCGAGCACGGTCCCGACGGACACCACCGATTGGTCCACCAGCACGCCACCCAACCCGACGATGACCGCGACACCCACCACCCCGGTGAACTCGACGAACGGGAAGTACTTCGCCGAGATGCGAACCGTCTCGAGGTTGGCCTCGTATTGGTGCTCGTTCGTGGAATGGAACCGCTTGATCCAGCCCCGTTCCTGACCGAACGCCTGCACAACCCGGACTCCTTCGAGGCCTTCCTGCAGCGTGGCCAAGTTCTCGCCGATCCGCTCTCGCACTTCGAGGTACGCGAGGTTCGAGCGAGCCCGGAACCACCGACTCGCGAACACCACCGGTGGGACAATGAGGAGGACCCCCACACTGAGCTGCCAGCTCATGGTGACGATCACCACGATCGCGCCGACGAAGATCAGGAAGTTCTGCACGAACATCACCAGCCCTTGGCTGATGAGTTCCTGCAGCGCATCGATGTCCGACGTCATCCGCGACACGAGGCGCCCCGTCTTCTCCCGATCGAAGAAGTCGAGCGACAACGACGTCATGTGCCGGAACAGTCGCTCGCGAAGTTCGCGCAAGAACCGCTCGCCCGTGCGTGCGACCAGCCAGATCACGGCGCGACCCAGGACCAACCCGATGACCGCGACAATCAGGTACGCGATGGCCGCACGGTTGAGCGCCGCGGCATCACGCGCGACCAGGCCGTGGTCGACGCCCGCACGCACCAACGCCGGTCCGGCCAAGAGGCAGCCGGTCTGGGCGACGAGCACGAAGGTCGCGACGATGATCGGCCGCCGGTACGGCACCAACATCCGGCTCAGGCGGCGGAGCACCTGCCGGGCCGAGTCGCGATCGAGACGGGATTCGTCGTCGACCGGGCTGGTATCGACGTGGCCGGCCCTCACCGCGGCACCTCCGGCACGGGGTCGCCCGCGTTGCCTTCCACCGAAGCAAGCGATGCGCTGGCCAAGACCCGGCGGTAGTCGTCGTTCGTCGCGAGCAGTTCCTGATGCGTTCCGGACGCGATCACATGACCATCGCCGATCAGCACCACCCGATCGGCGAGCGCGATCGTGGCCGGACGGTGAGCGATGATCAGCGTCGTTCGCCCGTTCATCACCTCGCCCAGTGCGGAACGGATCTCGTGTTCCTTGGTCGGGTCCACCGACGAGGTCGCGTCGTCGAGAATCAACACTCTCGGGTCGGCCAATACCGCACGCGCAATGGCGATGCGCTGACGCTGACCGCCCGACAGCGAGAAGCCGTGTTCGCCGATGACCGTGTCGTAACCGTTGGGGAGCGCCTCGATGAACTCGGACGCGCCCGCGAGCCTCGCCGCGCGCTCGACCGCCGCGAGGGGCGCCTCCGGATCGGCAAACGCGATGTTCTCGCGCACCGAGTCGGAGAAGAGGAACGTGTCCTCGAACACGATCCCGATCGACCGGCGGAGATCGGCGACCGGAACGTTCCTCAGGTCGACGCCGTCCAGCAGGATGCGGCCCTCGTCGACGTCGTAGAACCTCGGGACCAACCGCGCGACCGTCGTCTTGCCGCTTCCGGTCGCGCCGACGATGGCGACCGCTTCCCCACCGCGGATCACCAAGTCCAGGTGGTCGAGCACCGAACGACCCGGGCCGTATCCGAATCCGACACCCTCGAAGCGCAGCTCGCCGGGTCCCGCGGGAAGGGGCTCGCCGGTGCTCACGGCCGGGTCGGCGATCGCCAGGTCGGTCTCCAGGATCTCGTGCACCCGGCCCGCGCCCGCCGACGCGCGCGACGCCTGCGCGATGAGCATGCCGATCATGCGTAAGGGCCAAATCAACATCAGGATGTAGAGGTTGTAGGCGAGGATGTCCCCCACCTGCAGCTGACCGTCGAGCACCTGGTGCCCGCCGTACCAGAGAATCGCCACCATCGAGACCGTCGGCAGGAAGTCGACGAGCGGCATGAATCCGGCTCGCAACCGCGCCGCGGCGAGCGACCGGTCGAGTACCGAGTCGGCCTCAACCTGGAGCCGCCGCACCTGCTGCTGCTCGACGCCGAACCCCTTGACCACCCGCACGCCGGAGAACGTCTCCTCGACCACGCCCGAGAGATCCGCGAGTTCCTGCTGCAACTCCAGGTTGACCGGCGCGATCCGCCGGGAAAACCGGGTCGCCGCGAGATTCAAGAACGGAAGCGCGCCGAGCGCGAGCAGCGCCAGCGCGCCCGACTTCACCACCATGATGGTGAGCACACCGCCCATCGTGAAGAAGCTCGCCACCGTCAACGGGATCAGGACGACCACGGTCTGGACCTGCTGGAGGTCGGTGTTCGCCCGCGCCATCAGCTGGCCGGTCTGGGCCTGGTCGTGGAACGCGAAGTGGAGGCGCTGCAGATGGGCAAAGAGCCGCTGGCGCAAGTCGGTCTCGGTGCGCAGGGCGATCCGGAACGCCGCGTAGCGACGGAGTCCGGTACAGACCGCTTGGATCACGCCGATCGCCACGATCAGCAGGGTCAAGCGAACGACCTTGCCGCTGTCGCCCGAACGCATCCCGTCGTCGATGGCCGCGGCGGCGAGCAGCGGAATCGTGAGCTTGGCCGCGGTCCAGAGGATTCCGGCGAGCACACCTCCGGTGACCCACCACCGCTGAGGACGAACCGCGCTCCCGATCAAGCGCCAGCCGGCGCGTCGAAGCAGCCGATCGGACTCTTGCTGGGGAGTCAAACGACGACGACGACCAATCACGGGAGTCCGAGGGTACCCGGCCACCCCGCCGGCGGTTTGGCGTTAGTCGGTCGTGGTGATGGCGTTCGCCATGCCGGCCTCGTGCAACACCCCGGTGATCTCGTCGCCGACGAGCTCGTCGTGCACGAGGAGTTCGTCCCGCAGCGCTTCGACCAGGTGACGATTGCCGTCGAGCAGTTCCTTCACCGACGCCTTCGAGCGATCGAGGATCGTCTCGACCTCGTGCCGGGCCGAATCGTCGGCCAACACGCGGGTCACCAGCCCGGCATCCAACGGCCCGCCGCCGGCCGCCGAGAAGCTCACGAGCGAGCCGGCCATCCCGAGTGCACCCACCATCGTGGCCGCGACCGTGGTCGCGTGGGCCAAGTCAGAACCCGGCCCGGTGCCGGACTCGCCGAACCAGAGCTCTTCGGCCACCATGCCCCCGAAACTGATCTTGATGTGCGAGAGCATCTCCGTACGGTTACGAAGGAAGCGCTCCTCGGTGTCGGAGTGCGCGAGCAGACCGAGCGAGCCGGCCCGCCGGACGATCGAGAGCACCTCGAGCTTGCGACCCACCCCGATCAGGTGCGCCACGACCGCGTGGCCGGCTTCGTGGGTCGCGATGATCCGTCGCTCTTCATCGGTGTAGTCCACCGGGTTCGCCAGACCGATTTCCTCGGTGAGCTTGGCCTGGTGAATGTCGGCCCAGTCCATCGACTCGCGGCCGTCGCGAAGCGACCAGATCAACGCCTCGTCGAAGAGGTGTTCGATCATGACCGGCGAATACCCGATCGTCACCGCCGCGAGTTGGTCCCGCCGCTCTTCCTTGTCGAGTTCGGGGACGTGCGCCTTGCGGTTCAGATAGAAATCGATGATCTCCCGACGACCGGCCTTGCCGGGCAGGCCGAAGTGGATCGAGCGGTCGAAGCGACCCGGCCGGAGCAGCGCCGGGTCGAGGGCGGACGCCCGGTTGGTCGCGCCGATCACCAGGATGTTCGACGACACCGGCGGCTTCTTCTTGATTTCCCAACGCGCCGGCAAGACCCAGTTGACCTTGCTCAGACACCAGGCCCGGAACTTCTCGCCCGCCGTGGGCTCGTCGAAGGACTGCAGCTGAATCAACAGCTCGTTGATGACCCCGGCGAAACCTTCACCGAGCCCGCGGTAGATGGTCCGCGAGTGGTGGGCATCATGGCGAGCTTCGGGCTCCCTCATTCCGTTGCGAGCGACACCGATGGCGTCGATCTCCTCGATGAACCCGATGGCACCGCCCTCACGACGTGCCGCCTTGCGGAGTTGCTTGAAGAACTTGGCGATCTTGCGGTTGGTCTGGCCGAAGTACGGCGACTGGATCGAACTCGCGGCGATGAAGTGGAACGGCACCCCGGCTTCTCGGGCCATCGCCTTGGCCATGTAGGTCTTGCCGGTCCCGGGAGGACCTTCGAACAGGATCGCCCGGCGCGGGTTTCCGCCCATCCGATCGCGGAACGTGCGGTACCCGAGGAAGAGGTTGAGGGTCTTGATCACCTCGTCCTTGACCATGCCCAGCCCGACGACGTCGTCGAGACCGACGGTGATCTCGCTCGGTCGGTAGACCGTGTGCGGCGAGCGTCCCATCATGAGCATCGGGACGAGGAGCACCGACGCCAAGATCCCGATCAAGATGAAGCTCGGGATCATGTCCTGCCACTGCTGGGGGATGGCCGGCATGCTGAAGTCGACCGGATGGCCGCCCAATGCCCGCGCCAATGGGTAGTCGATGACCAACAGGACGATCAGCAGCGTGCGGATGAGGCGCCGACGCCGCCCGGCCTCTCGGATTCTGGCAACGTCACCATCGCGCCCGACGACCTGTGACCCACCGATCAATCCGAGATCCATACGAGCTCTCCCCAACACCGACAGTGGATCTCGGCCACTGTACGTGAGGAATGTCCGGGATCTCCCCCCACATTTGATGAGATCCCGCTCCGGGGCCACAACGGATTCGCCGGTAGCGTCGCCGCGATGCGCCTCATCGACGTCCGCGCCGGACGCTTCGAACAAGCGATCATCGTTGTGGTGTTGCTCGGCGGATTCGCGTTTCAACAGGCAACGGCCATTGCGATTGCGGCGGTCATCGCGGTCATCGGTGCGGGCCTCGGTGACCGCTCACCCATCCGCCGGATCTGGACCGACGCCATCGCCCCTCGCCGACCGGGCACCGGCCAACTCGAGCCCGAATCCGTGATCCGGGCCCAAAGCGTCATCATCGGCGCCGGCCTCACCCTCGCCACCCTGATCGTCGTAGCCGGTTCGATCGCACTCGGGTCGGCCCTCGCCGCGGTCGTTGCCGTCATCGCCGCGTGCAGCGCCACCGGTCTCTTCACGCTCGCCGCCGAACTCGAGCGTCGGCGCGGACGCTGAACTATTCGGGAACGAGATCCGCGGGAATGTCGACCACGCGGGGGTTCGCCCGATCGCGGTCCGACAGCGTCGGCGAGTCCGACGGCCAGGAGACGCCGAGCGCGGGGTCGTCCCATGCCACACCCAACTCGTCGGCCGGGTTGTAGTAGTTGTCGACCAGATAGGTGATGGTCGCATCGGTGATCGCGTAGAAGCCGTGCGCGACACCTCTCGGGATGTACAGCCCCCGATGGGTCACGTCATCCAACTCGACGGTGAGCGACGTACCTCGCGTCGGCGACGACACCCGGAGATCGTGAAGGACGGCGAGCACCTTGCCGAACGGCACATACCAGTAGTCGGCTTGGAACCGGTGGTAGTGCAGCCCCACCAGCGTGTCGGCCGAGCGATCCGCCCGGTTGCCCTGCACCATCAGGGGCGACCCCTCCGGGAGCCACTCCTGACGGAAGGTCTCGGCGAAAAATCCGCGAGGGTCGGTCCAGAGCGTTGGTTCAACGACGACGACGCCACCGATGACGGCGGACGGCACGATATCGGCCACGGCTAGTTGCTCCCGAGTAATCGGCCGTACCGGCCTTGGTAGAAGAGCAGCGGCCCGGCGTCGGCCGTCAAACCCAATGCTTCGACCCGGCCGACGACGATGAGGTGATCGCCGGCATCGTGTTCCGCCTCGATCGTGCAGTCGAGATACGCGTGAACATCGTCGAGAATCGGTCCTTGGGTGCCGATCCGCCAACCGACCTCACCGAACCGGTCGGCGCCGGGAGTCGCGAAAAGTTGGCTCACATGTTCCTGATGCTCATCGAGCACGTTGACGGTGAAGTGCCCAGCCCGCTGAATCCGCGGCCACGTGCCCGACGTCTTGGCGGGGCAGAACAGCACCAGCGGAGGGTCCAACGACACGGACGAAAAGGAGTTGGCGGCCAGCCCCACCGGATCGTCGCCATCCATGGCGGTGATGACGGTGATCCCGGTCGCAAAGTGCCCGAGCACCGCCCGGAACGATGCCGAGTCGGGCTGGAGGACGTCGGTGTCGTCGGCGTCGGTCATGGTGGCTCCGCAGGTGAGATGGTCAGTGGCCGGGAAGGCGCACGACCATACCCTCGGCGGCCGCAATCACTTCCGCACCGTTCATCCGGGCCGATGCATCCCGTGCGTCGCGCAGCATCTCGTCGACCTCGTCGTCACCATGACTCGGGTCGTGATGGAACAACGCCAACGTCTTCGAACCGGCCTCCCGGGCAACGTGCACCGCATAGTCCACCGTGCAGTGCCCCCAATGTCGCTTCTGTTCGAACTCATCGGGCGTGTGCTGGGCGTCGTGGATCAGGAGATCGACACCGTCGCAGAGTTCGAGCACTTCGTCGGGGACATGGTCATCGGGCAGATTCAGACCGCAGCCTTGGCCGTGATCGGACAGGTAGGCCACCGAGGCGCCTTGCCAATCGACGCGGTATCCGAGCGTCGGGCCCACGTGGCGGATCCAGCGCGAACGCACCTTGGCCTCGCCGACCGCAAAATCATCGTCGCCGGCGTCCTGGAACCTGACGGTTCCCTCCAGCTGATCGGGACGGATCGGAAAGTACGGCGGTCGCATCATGCCGGTGAAGACCTCGTCGAGCGACCCCTCGGTCTGGCGCGGCCCGTAAACGTCGACCTGCGCGCCCGGGACGTGCAGCGGCACGAAGAACGGCAGACCCTGAACGTGATCCCAGTGCAGATGGCTGAGCAGCACCGACCCGCGGAACGGTGCGGTCGGCGCGGCATCCATGATCGAGGCACCGAAGTTCCGCAGGCCGGTGCCCAGGTCGAACACGATCGGATCCTGGCCGGCACGTTCCAACGCGACGCAGGACGTATTGCCCCCGTACCGGGCGAGATACTCGCCATCGCAGGGGGTCGAACCCCGTACGCCGTGAAATGTGACTGTGAGGTCCCCCGACACGAGCGGGGACCCTAGCGACATTTCGGTCGGGTGAGAAGGGCGCCAACCGGATGTGACTCACGGCGCAACACCAGTTGAACGCGGGTTCGGGCCGCAAACACCTCACGCGAGGACCCGCTTGCGAAAGCCGGCCAATCCGACGGCCATGAACACGGCCGCGAAGCCGGCCATCGCCGGGTAGATCGCCCAGAGGCTCATGTGGGGGCCCGCGGTCAGCGCGGCCCGGAAGCCCTCGCACATGTAGACGAGCGGGTTGACCAAGACCAGCTTCTGGAGCCACGGCACGGTGTGCAGGGACGACCAGGGGTAGTAGATGCAGCCGAGCATCGTGAGAGGCAACAGAACAATCCCGAAGAGGGCCGGGACGGTGCGAGGCTCGAAGTAGGTGCCGAACGCGAGACCGAGCGCGCCGCACATGAAGCACGCGAGCGGCGTGAGCGTCAACAACACGAGCCAGTTCATGTGGAGGTGCACCGGCGTCGCCGGGACAATCGTCGCGATCGGAAAGACCAACGCGGCACTCACGGCGCCGTACAGCCCGCCCGCCGTGACCTTCTCCAGCGCGACCAGACTCACGGGCATCGGTGCAAGGACGCGGTCTTCGATCTCACGCGTGTACCCGAACTCCTGCACCATCGGCAGCGCCACCGACTGGATCCCTTGGAAGATGATGGACAGTCCGACCACCCCGGCAACGAGCGCAGTCGAGAAGTCCTCGGCACCGGCGCCGCTCCCTCCGACCCCCTGACCGATCTTCGGGAACACGTAGGCGAACACGAAGACGAGGAGTAACGGTTGCAGCAACGTCCGCGGGATGAACTCCTTCGCGTTCTTGCGCAGCACGACGAGATCGCGCAGCAACAGCGCGCCGAAGGCAACGGCGGCACCCCGGACCGGCGATCGCTGGGGGATGAGATCGGATCGCGTCGGCGACGCCGGTGGGTCGGTGGTGGGAGTCATTCGCGCAGGTCCTTGCCGGTCAGGTGGATGAACACGGTCTCGAGCGTGGGGGCGGTCGCCGACAGGTCGGTCACTTCGAAGCCGCCGGCCTCGGCCGCGTCGATGACCCGCGGCAACATTCCCTCGGTGCGGGCCGCCCACAGCCGCACCACGCCATCGGCGACTTCGGCGCGCGACACGTCCTCGATCCGAGACTGGAGTTCAGATGCCAGTCGCGCCAGGTCGCCGATCGCGGTCACCGTCACCATCGAGTCCATGCCGGTCGACGCCTTGAGCGCGGTCGGCGTATCCATGGCCAGCAATCGGCCGTGGTCGATGATCGCGACACGGTCGCAGAGCTGATCCGCTTCCTCCATGTAGTGCGTGGTCAGCAGGACGGTCTGACCGTCGCGATGCAACTCACCGAGGATCTCCCACATCGCGATCCGGCTCTGCGGGTCGAGCCCGGCAGTGGGTTCGTCGAGGAACAGAATCGCGGGCCGGTGCATGATCGCCCGCGCCACCATGAGTCGCTGGGCCATTCCGCCGCTGAGCGCCAGGACCGAAACTCGGGCCCGGTCCGCCAGGCGGAACTGGTCGAGCAACCGGTGGGCCTCGGATTTCGCGGTTCGGGCAGTCATGCCGAAGAAGCGACCGTGGAAGTAGAGGTTCTCGTACACGTCGAGTGACCGGTCCAGCGTGTTCGTTTGGGGCACGACACCGATCACCCGCTTGGCGCGCGTGGGGTGTTCCACCACGTCGACATTGGCGACCAGCGCTCGCCCGCTGGTCGGGATGACTCGGGTCGTGAGCATCCCTGCGGTCGTGGTCTTCCCGGCCCCGTTCGGGCCGAGCAGTCCGAATATTTCTCCGGCGCCCACCTCGAGGTCGAGGTGGTCGACCGCCCGGATGTCGCCCGGGTACACCTTGGTCAGCGCCTCGGTGCGGATCACGACGTCAACCATTCCGTCGAAGCTAATCCGCTGCCCACGCCGTAGCCGCGGAGTTCCGGTTGTCCACCCCCTAACCTCCGGCGCCATGACTGAGCCTGCGCACGTCACCGTTCGAGACATCGACTTCGCGTACCTCGAAGCGGGTCCCGCCGACGGACCGCTCGCACTGTGCGTCCATGGATTCCCCGACCACCCACCCACCTGGAACCTGCTCATGCCGGAACTCGCGGCGGCCGGGTATCACGTGGTCGCGCCCTGGTTGCGCGGCTACTCCCCGACTGGTCTCGCACCCGACGGCAACTACCAGGCCGCGTCGGTCGCACTCGACACTCTGGGCATCGCCGACGCCCTCGCCGGCGACGGTGATGCGGTACTCATCGGTCACGACTGGGGCGCGATCTCCTCGTACGCCGCAGTCGGCCACCGGCCCGACCGGTTCACGAAGTTCGTCGCCCTCGCAGTGCCGCACGCAAGCAGCATGATGTCGACGTTCTTCACCCCCCGTCAGATCCAGCGGTCGTTCTACGTGTTCTTCTTCCAGAACCCGCTCGCCGAGATGGTCGTCCAGGCCAACGACTTCGAGTTCATCGACTATCTCTGGAGTTACTGGTCGCCGGGGCACGCGCCCGATCCGGCCTACATGCGTCAACTCAAGGACACGCTGGCGTCACCGGGCAGTCTCGAGGCCGCGATCAACTACTACCGCTACACCGTGGGGACGATCCCCGGAAACCCCGATCTCGCCCCGGTCGATGCGGCCGGCAGCGGTCCCATCAATGTCCCGACGCTCTACCTCCACGGCATCGATTGCGGCTGCATGGGCGTGGAGTCGGCCAACGAGGAATTGCTGCGCCCGAACTTCCCTGCCGGGCTCGAGCTGCACCTGATCCCCGACGCCGGCCACTTCCTCCACCGCGACCAGCCCGAGACGGTCAACCGGCTGATCCTCGATTTCCTGGACGATTAGTCCGCGTCCGGCCTCGCAGGCGGGACTCGTGCTAACCACCGGCGATCTTGTGGAGTTCGGGGTAGGCCTTCTGCATCGAGGCGCCGTCGACGAACAACGTGTCACCACTCACCCACCGACCGTCCTCGCTCACGAGAAAGAGCGCGGCGTCGGCAACGTCCTCCGGCTGGCCGGCTCGACCCAGCGGCGTGGCCGCGACGTAGGCATCGCGGATCGCCGGCACGATCTGGGTGAACGCGGTGAGCGGCGTGTCGATGAATCCCGGTCCGATGCCCGACACCCGCACACCACTCGGGCCGAGTTCCATCGCCGCGATCCTCGTGAGCATCTCGACCCCCGCCTTCGCGCAGCAGTAGGACGCCATCCCCTCGGCCGGTACCCGCGCGTTGATCGACGCGATGTTCACGATCGCGCCATGACCGGCGTCGCGCATCACTCGAGCTTCGTGTTTGGTCGAGAGCATCACCCCAGTGAGGCACGTGTCGATGACTGCACGCCATTCATCGACGGGATGATCGGCGATGAATCCGAATCCGCCGAACCCGGCCGCGTTGATCCCGATATCGAGTCGGCCGAACTCGGCGACTGCGCGCGCGACCATCCGCTCGACATCGGCCTCCACCGTCACATCGACCTGTTCGGTCACGACGGCCGCACCGAGTTCCTCGGCGGCGGCACTCAGGGTTTCCGGGTTGCGGTCCGCGAGTACTGCCACCGCGCCCTCGGCCACGAATCGGCGGGCGCACGCGAGCCCGATTCCCGATGATCCCCCGGTGATCACCGCGACCTGTCCGTCGAGCCGACCCGTCATGTTGTGCTCCTCTCGTCCGAGCGCGGAGCGTATCGGCGTGGCGAGCGGTCGTTCGAGGACCGTGAAGGAACCGGTACCGTGCTGGTCGTGACCGGGCACCATGCACACGCGGGGGCCGCCAACGCGGCGAGTCCCGCATCACGACGACGCGCCCTGATCGGTGCGCTCGCGGCCAACGCCGCCCTGTTCGTCATCCAACTCGTCGCCGCGTTGGCATTCGGTTCACTCGCGCTCCTCGCCGACACCGCCCACCTCGCCACCGACGTCGCCGCCCTCGGCCTCGCGCTCGTCGCACTCGTCCTCAGTTCCCGCCCGGCCTCCGGGCGCACCACCTACGGCTGGGAGCGCGCCGAAGTGCTGGCGGCCCTGGCCAACGCAGTGCTCCTCGTCGCGGCGTCCGCGTGGATCATCTGGGAGGCGATCGATCGCTTCGATTCGCCCCACACCGTCGACGGCGCCGGCGTCGCCGTCATCGGTGGCGTCGGCCTGGTCGTCAACGCGTACAGCGCATTCGCCATCGCTCGGGTCAGTGGCGAAAACCTCAATCTGCGCGGCGCGTTCCTCCACCTTGCGTCGGACGCCGTCGGATCGCTCGGCGTGATCATCGCCGGCGTCGTGGTCGCCATCACCGGGTCGACCTGGATCGACCCTGCCATCTCGCTGGCCATCACCGCGCTGGTGCTCGTCGCCACGGTGTCGTTGGTGCGCGACGCGACGAGTGTGCTGCTCGAACGAGCGCCCCGCGACGTGGACACCGCGGCGATCGAAGCCGCCATCTGTGCCGAGCCCGACGTCGAGGCCGTCCACCACCTCCACGTCTGGTCGCTCGGCTCGGAACGGGCCGCCCTCTCGGCCCACGTCGTCATCACCGGCGACCCGACCCTGCACGACGCCCAACTCGTCGGGAACCGTATCCACGCCTTGGTGAACGATCAGTTCGGCATCGGCCATGCCACCATTGAGCTGGAGTGTCACGACTGTGACGACGTCGTGCACCACATCGAACCGCCGACCGGAACCCACGACCACTGATGACTGCAGCACACGACACCCCGGAAACCGTTCTCGAGGACGACGCGCCGACGCGGTCGAATCGGGTGATCGCAATCGTGATGGTCGTGGTGTTGATGCTGGGCGCCGGCGTGGTCGGGTGGCGGATCGGACATACCCAAGGGTCCGGAACCACCCCCGGACGCACGTCGGTCGATGTCGGGTTCTTCCAGGACATGAGCACCCACCACAACCAGGCCATCGGGATGGCCTTCACGTACCTGGAGCACGGGACCGACCCACTGCTGGGTCAGATCGCGTCCGAAATTCTCACGTACCAGGCCGCCGAGATCGGGGTGATGGGCGAGTACCTCGGTCGCTGGTCACAGTCGGGGACCGAAACCGATCGGGCAATGGAATGGATGGGGATGGGTGTCCCGCGCGACGAGATGGCGGGCTTGGCCACCAAGGGCGAGCTGAGTCGCCTCGCGGCGGCTCGCGGCGCCGAACTGAACCAGCTCTTCACCCGGCTGATGATCGACCACCACCTGGGTGGCATCCACATGGCGGAGTACGCGGCCGACCATGCCACCACGCCCGAAGCGAAGCGGTGGGGGGCGTCGATGGTGGAAGGTCAACTCGGTGAGATCGCCGAGATGAACCAATGGCGAGTCCGCAACGGCTTCACCGCCGTGAAGGTTCCCGACTCACTCTCGCACTCCCACTCCTGAGCGGGCGTGCGCAGGAGAGCGGCTGGTGCTCAGGCCTCGTCGGTGGGGTACGGGCGTTGGCGGGGCGTGGCCGCCTCCCGCTTGGGCACCATCACCTTGCGCTTGAAGTAGCAGACCTCTTCACCGCGCTGGTTGTAGCCGAACGTCTCGACCGTGACGATGCCGCGGTCGGGCTTGCTCGAGCTTTCCTTCTTCTCGAGCACTCGCGTTTCGGCGTAGATGGTGTCGCCGTGGAACGTCGGACGCTTGTGCTGCAAGGTCTCGATCTCGAGGTTGGCGATCGCGAGCCCGGACACGTCGGGCACGCTCATTCCGAGGACCAACGAGTACACGAGGTTGCCGACCACGACGTTCTTGCCGAACTGCGTCTGGGTTTCGGCATACCAGGCGTCGGTGTGCAACGGATGGTGGTTCATCGTGATCATGCAGAAGAGATGGTCGTCGTATTCGGTGATGGTCTTCCCCGGCCAGTGCCGGTAGACGTCGCCCGACTCGAAGTCTTCGTAGTAGCGCCCGAAAGGTCGTTCGTGAACCGTCATGGCGAAGGATCGTACCGACGCGAGTTCCGCCGCCCCGCACCGCGCGCCCGGCCGCACGGACCGGCCGGATCTACCCTGGCCCGATGACCGATTCGATACTCCAGACCGTGGCATTGGGCCCGCAGTGGCCGACCATCGACCCGTTCCTGTTCTGCGCCCACCACGACGATGCGTACCCGGCTGCGAACGAGCATCAGGGCCCGGCGGCATCGCTCGCGGGACGGAACCTGGGCATGGACTTCGATGGGATCGACGGCTGGAACATGTACCACGGCCGGGTCGTCCCCGGATTTCCGCAGCATCCCCATCGCGGTTTCGAGACCGTCACGATCGTCCGCACCGGTCTGATCGACCACTCCGATTCCCTGGGTGCGGCGGCACGGTTCGGTCGGGGCGACGTGCAATGGCTCACGGCGGGTCGCGGCGTCGTCCACTCGGAGATGTTCCCGCTCCTCGACGAATCGGGCCCGAATCCGGTCGAGCTCTTTCAGATCTGGCTCAACCTGCCCGCGGCCGACAAGCTGACTGATCCCTACTTCACGATGATCTGGGACCGCGACATTCCCCGCGTGGAATCGGTCGACGATTCCGGGCGGCGCACGTCGATCGCGGTGGTTGCCGGCCGACTCGATGCGGCGGAACCGCCAACTCCCCCGCCCAACTCGTGGGCGGCACGAACCGACGCGCAGGTCGCGATCTGGCTCATCCGCATGGAGGCCGGCGCGACGTGGGAGCTGCCGGCCCCCGCCGACCAAGCAGTGGTCCGTACCCTCTACTGCTTCGCGGGCGAGTCGCTCGCCATCGACGGTACCGACATCGCCGGTCACACCGCGGCGCTCGTGACCAGCGAACGGGGCGTCACGCTGACGGCGGGCCCGACCGAGGTCGAGTGTCTCGTCCTCCAGGGTCGGCCGATCGGTGAGCCGGTGGAGCGGTACGGACCCTTCGTCATGAACACCCGCGAAGAAATCGAGCAAGCGTTCGCGGACTACCAGGAGACCCAGTTCGGTGGGTGGCCGTGGCCGTCGGACGATCCGGTCCATCAGCCGGAGTCCGAGCGGTTCGCCCGTCATGCCGACGGGCGAACCGAGCTCGGGTAACCCCGGCCTCTTGCGTGGTGACTAGCTGCCCGAGAGTTCGGTCGGGCTGATGTCGCAATCGCCGAGCAACGAGAACAGCTTGGACTGGTTCGAGAACGACTTCGAGATCGACGAACTCACGTCACCGCCCTTCCCGAGGATGGAATCGGCGAGCGCGGTCTTGACCGCCGGATCCTTGATCAACGCGTCGAAGAAGCAGCGCACCTTGGCCTTGGAGAGCTTGCCGAAGGGGCCGGCGCTGCCCGCCTGCTTGATGACGACATCGGTGAAGTTGAAGCACTCCCCATCGGTGATCAGGTTCGCAACGTCGCCCGCCTGTTCTGCCGTCATGTCCTTGCCGACCGCCTTGAACGGCGAGTCACTGTTCTTGCTGAGATCAGCCGGCTTCACGCCGGCCTTCTCCAATGAGTCGACGCCGATGATGTCGACCATGCCGCTGATCAAACAGCGCGCCTGGCTCTTGTTCATGAACGCCTTCGTCTCGGCGGGGGCCGAGTCGTAACTCTTCATCGCGGCATCGACGTACTCCGAGCTGCCGCTCCCTCCACTGCTCCCGCTACTACTGCCACAGGCGGCGAGCACTCCGACGAGTGCGACGAGCATGAAACGACGCATGAGAAATCTCCATGGTGATTGCGATCTGGAATCCAAACGCTAGAAGCCGGTCTGGCACTTTTCGCGGACCCAAGATTTTCCCCGAGGTCGCCGAAGCGAGCCGGTTTCGCCGTTAGGGTCCGCACACCGCGCCGACGCGCCCGGGATTCCTACGGTATGGCCGACCCTTCCCCGTCTCCCCGCTCCCCCGAAGTCAGTGCCCTCCGCCTTGCCATCCGGCGGACTCTGCCGGCCTGGATCAGCGCTCGGGTGCTGGTCGGGATCGCACTGACCATTGCGCACCTCGGCCTCGGCCGGGTCGACGATCCACTTGCCCGGGTCACGACCCGGCAAGGACTCCTCGCGTGGGACGGCTCGTTCTACGCCGACATCGCGCACCACGGGTACGCCGCGCTGCCCCGGAGCGCGCTGCGGTTCTTCCCGGTGACTGCCCTCATCGGTCGCGCGATCGGGTTCATCGGCGTCGGGCCACGCGTCGGCGTCGTCGTCGGCGCCAACCTCGCGGCCTTCGGCGCCGCGGTACTGCTCTATCGCCTGGTGCGCCGCGAGGGCCACGATGACGCGATCGCCACCCGGGCGGTGTGGTTGTTCTCGCTCGCACCCGCTGCGTTCGTGCTCGTGCTCGGGTACGCCGAGGCGATCTTCCTGGTCTGTGCCATCGGGATCATGTTCCTCGTACGCGACCGCCGCTGGTGGTGGGCGATCCCGTTGGGCATCCTGGCCGGCCTCAGCCGACCGGGCGGGTTCATCGTCGCGGTCCCGATCGTCGTCGAAGCCATCCTGAACTTCCGGTCGGCGCCCGTGCGGGCGCGATTCGGGCAGGTCGCCGCGGCCATCAGCCCATTCGTCGGGACCGCGCTGTACCTCGCGTGGGTCGAGCATCGCTTCGGCGACGGCTGGCTGCCGTACAGCATCCAGACCCGCGCGTCACTCAAAGGCTCATTCACGAATCCGATCAGCTCGATCTCCGGCGCCCTCGACGGCATGGTTCAGGGTCGCACGGTTGGCACAGGACTCCACGTGGTGTGGATGGCCGTCGCGGTCACGCTCGTGGTCCTCGGCGCTCGACGACTCCCGGCGGCCTACACCTGGTTCAGCGTTGCCAGCCTGGCCAGCGCCGTGACCTCATCGAATCTCGATTCGTTCGAGCGGTACGCCCTGGGCGCGTTCCCACTCGTCATCGTCCTGGCCCTCGTGCTCACCAACCGTCGGGCCGCGCGTGCAGTGATCGCCCTCTCGGGACTCGCCATGACCGGCTACGCCACGCTCGCCTTCCTCCACGCCTACGTGCCGTAATTCCGCTCTTGGCCCTCCGGGCCGGGCCGCTCGGGCCGCGGGCGACGCCACGTACTTGTGACTCAACGTTCGGATCGGTTGTCTCCGGCGTCGCCCTCTTGAATCTCGCGCTTGGCCCTGCGGGCCGGGCGGCTCAGATGGCGTGGCGTTGCAGGAGGCCGCGGGCGATGACGAGGCGTTGGATCTCGTTGGTGCCTTCGCCGATGATCATGAGTGGTGCGTCGCGGAAGTACCGCTCGACGGGGAGCTCGGTCGTGTAGCCGACGCCACCGTGGATGCGCAGCGCCTCGGTCGCGATCTCAAAGGCCGCCTCGCTGGCGAACAGCTTCGCCATGCCCGCCTCGACGTCGGCCCGAGCGCCGGACTGTTTCAGCCGCGCGGCGTGCTCGGTGAGGAGCCGGGCCGCCTGGAGCTTGGTGCCCATGTCGGCGAGCTTGTTCTGGATCGACTGGTGTTCGGCGATGGGCTTGCCGAACGTCTTGCGCTCCTGCGCGTAGCGAATCGCGTGCTCGAATGCGGCCCGGGCAACACCGACCGCGCGGGACGCGATGTTGATCCGGCCGACCTCCAACGCCGACAGGATGAACCCGAGTCCATGACCGAGGCCGTCGTCGCCACCGAGCAGGCAATCGGCCCCGATCCGGTGATCGTCGTAGTGCATCTCGACGGTCTCGATGCCCTTGTACCCGAGTTTGCCGATGTTCTTCGAGACGGTGATGCCCTCGTATCTGGGGCCCGGATCCTTCTCGACGATGAAGCAGCTGATGCCCTCATCGGTTCGCGCTGCGAGCGCGACGATCCCGGCCCGCTCGCCGTTGGTCACCCAGGTCTTGGTGCCGCTGATCACGAACTCGTCGCCGTCGCGCCGCGCTCGACACGAGATGTTCCGGGTGTCCGACCCGGCGTCGGGCTCCGAAAGAGACAGGCAGCCGCGCGGCGCGCCTTGGGCCAACCCGGGCAGCCAACGGGCCTGCTGCGCCGGTGAACCCTCGCGCATGATGAGGCTGGCCGTGATCGTGTGCGTGTTGATAATGCCCGAGAGCGACATCCAGCCGGCGGCCAACTCCTCGATGACCGCGATGTAGGCCATGAGGTCGAGACCCAGACCACCGAACTCCTCGGGGATCGTGATGCCGAAGAGGCCCATCGCCTGCATCTGGGTCACGAGGTCGGCCGGATAGGTGTCTTCGTGTTCGAGGTCCATCGCGACCGGGAGCACCTCCCGCTCGACCCAGCGCCGAACGGTCGCCCGCAGCTCGTCCCGAGTCTCCGGATCCGTCTCCACGTTCGTCGTCATGGAGCCGAACTTACGCGACTTGGCGGTAGCGGCGGATCGAGAGCGGGGCGAACACCGCAACAATGCCCGCGATCCAGAGGAGCGCGGCGACGACCTTGCCCGCCGTCGGACCGCCGAGGGTGAGCGCTCGCACCGCCTCGATCACCGCAGTGACGGGTTGGTGATTCGCGAACGCCTGCAACCAGCCCGGCATCGTCGACACCGGAACGAACGCCGCCGACGCGAACACGAGGACGGCGACGATCGGGAAGAACGCAGCTTGGGCAGTCTCGGCGTTGGGAGCGATGAGGCCGAGCAACGCCGAGAGCCACGAGAGGGCGTACGAGAACAACAGCACGATGCCAAGGGCACCGAGCATCGCCAGCGCCGACGTGTGGTAGTTGAACCCGACGAGGAATCCGACCGCGGTCATGACGGCGACGACGAACACGTTGCGGACGAGGTCGGCCGTCGTCCGGCCGACGAGCACCGCCGACCGTGCCATCGGCAGCGAGCGGAACCGTTCGATGAGGCCAGCCTGCAGGTCCTCGGCCAATCCGACACCGGTGTTCAGCGCGCCGAACGTGACCGACTGCACCCAGACGCCGGCCATGAGGAAGTCGACATAGGGATAATTGGGGATCGTGATCGCGCCCCCGAACACGTAGCGGAACATCAGGACGAAGATGATCGGCTGCACCGTCGAGAACACCATCAGTTCGGGGTTGCGCATGAGCCGCAACAAGTTGCGCCACGTCATCGTGAGCGCGTCCCGCACGATGTCGCCGACCCGCTTGTGCGACTCGCGTGCGAGTTGCTCCGGCGCAACGGTGATCATCGTCATGAAGGGTCTCCTCCCCCGGATTGTCCTCCGGCCGTATGACCGGTGAGTTCGAGGAACACATCGTCGAGGGTCGGCTCCCGCACGGCCAGGCCTTCGACCACGATCGCCGCGGCATCGAGGGCGCGCACCGCTGCGAGCACCGCCCTGGGCCCATCGGCAACTTGGATGGCGACACCATTCGGCGCATCGGCCTGGGCTTCGGGACCGACCGCGGCCAGCGCGGCCCGAGCCGGCCCGGCGAACAAGGGCGGGACGGTCACCTCGATGTGGGTGGAGCCGATTCGGCCTTTCAGTTCGGTCGCAGTTCCCTCGGCAATGACCAGCCCATGGTCGATCACCACGATCTGGTCGGCCAATCGGTCGGCTTCCTCGAGATACTGCGTCGTCAGCAACACCGTCGTTCCTTCATCGACGAGTTCGCCGATGATGGCCCAGAGGTCCAATCGCGAACCCGGGTCGAGCCCGGTGGTGGGCTCGTCGAGAAACAACACCGGCGGACGATGGACGAGCGCCGCAGCGAGGTCGAGCCGCCTCCGCATACCGCCGGAGTACGTCTTGAGCGATCGATCACCGGCGTCGCTGAGTCCGAACCGCCCGAGCAGTTCCTCGGCCCGCGTTTCGGCGTCGGCCTTGGGGAGGTGACACAACCGGCCGACGAGTCGCAGGTTCTCCCGGCCGGTCAACACTTCGTCGACCGCGGCGTACTGGCCGGCGAGGCCGATCCGCAGACGGACCGACTCCGGGTACTCGACCACGTTGATGCCGAGCACCGATGCGGTCCCGGCGTCGGGAGTGATGATCGACGTGAGGACTCGCACCGCGGTCGTCTTCCCTGCGCCGTTGGGCCCCAAGAGCCCCAAGACCGTGCCGGCCTCGACGCCGAACGACACGCCGTCGAGCGCGGGGACGTCGCCGAAGTGTTTGACGAGGCCTTCGACCTCAACTGCAATTTCGCTCATTCACTCACCCTCGCACACTTAGTTGAATCTCTCAAGCTTCTAGCACTTCAATGGTTGAAAGTCACAACGGGACGGCTACCATCGCCGACATGGCGAGAAAGGAACACATTGCGGAGGATGCCTGGCAGGCGTTCCACGAAGTGATGCACCTGTGCAAAGACTCCTTGCTCGAGATCGCCCGGGAGTTCGACATCACTCCGGGAGAACTCCGCGCCCTCGATGCTCTCGACCCGGAATCCGCGCAGTCGATGGGTTCGCTCGCGACCGAGTTACGTTGCGACGCCTCCAACGTCACCTGGCTGGCCGATCGGCTCGAGGAGCGCGGTCTGGTCATGCGCCAGAGCGACCCGAACGACCGGCGAGTCAAAACCCTCGCCCTCACTCCACGCGGACGCGCCGTGCGCGGGAAGGTCACCGAGCAGTTGCGGGTTCCTCCGCAGGTACTCCTCACCCTCTCGGCCCCGGAGCTCCGCACGCTGCATCAGCTGTTGCGCAAGTGCGCCGCCGCTGCCGCCGAGACCACCTCAACGACTGGCAACTGACTCATGCAGATGCACCAAACCCTCATGGGGTTCCGACGGGACCCCGACGCCATCCGTGGGAAACGGGTCGAGCGAGCACTGCTCCGACGCGTCCTGACGATGACGCGCCCGTATCGCAGCGCACTCACCGGGTTCCTCATCACCGTGATCCTCGCCGCCGTCGTCGGCATCATCCCCGCGTACCTGTTCAAGAAGCTGCTCGACAACGCGGTGAAGAACGGCGACGAATCCCTGGTGCTCGGACTGGCGCTCGCCGCCGTCGGGGTGGCTTTCGCCACCGCGGCGTTGAGTTTGTTGCAGCGGTGGTACTCGGCGCGGGTCGGTGAAGGCCTCATCTACGACATGCGCGTCGCCCTCTTCGACCACGTGCAGCGACTCCCGATCTCCTTCTTCACCCGGGTGCAGACCGGTGCCCTGATGAGTCGGCTGAACAACGATGTCGTCGGCGCACAACAAGCCGTGACCAACACCATCGGCACCGTGATCTCGAACGCCATCACGTTGGTGGTGACCCTGGCGTACATGATCACCCTGGAGTGGCGCCTCACGATCCTGACGCTGCTCGTGCTGCCGGCCTTCATCATCCCGGCCCGCACCATCGGCCGGAAGCTGCAGGTCATCACCCGGGAGAGCTTCGGGTTGAACGCGTCGATGAGCAACACCATCGCGGAACGCTTCAACGTCGCCGGTGCCCTCGTGGTGAAGCTGTTCGGCAACCAGAACCGCGAACGCGATGAGTTCGGCGACCGCGCGGCACGCGTCCGAGACATCGGCGTGTCGTCGGCGATGTACTCACGCGTACTCTTTGCCGCGCTCGGGTTCGTCGCCGCGGTCGGCACCGCGATCGTCTACTACGTCGGTGGCCGCATGGTGATCAGTGACGTGATCACGATCGGAACCTTGGCGGCGCTCACCCTGCTCGTGTCGCAGATCTACCAACCCCTCACTCAACTGACGAACGCCCGGGTCGACGTCCTGACGGCGCTGGTCAGCTTCGAGCGAGTCTTCGAAGTGCTCGACTTCCCGGCACTGGTCCAGGAGAAGCCCGGCGCGTATGACCTCGTGGATCCACAGGGTCGCATCGAGATCGACCACGTCTGGTTCCGCCACCCCGCGCCGGCCGAGGCGTCGCTGGCCTCACTCGAAGAAGGCGTGTCCGAACTCGACGACGCGCCGAGTGAGTGGATCCTCCGTGACGTCAGCCTGACCGTCGAGTCGGGTGAGCTCATTGCACTGGTCGGACCGTCCGGCGCGGGCAAGACCACGACCGCCATGCTCGTGCCCCGGATTGCCGATGTCGAACAAGGCGTCGTGCGCCTCGATGGCCACGATGTTCGCGAGTTGACGTTGGAATCGATCGGCAACGCGGTCGGGTTCGTGATGCAGGACCCCCACCTGTTCCACGACACGATCCGGGAGAACCTCCGCTACGCCAAGCCGGGCGCGACCGATGCCGAGCTCGAAGACGCCTGTCGGTCAGCGCGGATCCACGATCTCGTGATGTCGCTCCCCGACGGGTACGACACCATCGTGGGTGAACGCGGGTACCGCATGTCGGGCGGTGAGAAGCAGCGACTGGCGATCGCGCGCGTCCTGCTCAAGCAGCCTGCGATCGTGATCCTCGACGAAGCCACCTCGCACCTCGACTCCGAATCGGAGTACGCGATCCAACCGCGCGCTCGACGCGGCATTGCACGGACGCACCGCGATCGTGATCGCCCACCGGCTTTCCACGATCGTCAACGCCGACCGCATCCTCGTCCTGAACGATGGACGAGTCGTCGAAACCGGACGCCACGAGGAACTCCTGGCGCACGGCGGACTGTACGCAGACCTGTACCGCACCCAACTCGACCGCGACGAACTCGAAACCGCACCGAGTTTGTTCAGCGGCCGCGACAGCACCGAACCGTCGGCGGAACTGGGCTGAGTGCTCGCGCCGAGAATCGCGGGCCGGGTCACGGTACGATTCTCACCCCGTCCCCACGCTTGGTGACCTCCTCGACCGCATGGCCGACCCCGAATTCCTTCCGCGCTCCGATCGTCGCGCTGCCCGTCGGCGACGACGCGCCCGCGCCCAGACGATCGCCCAAGGCCTGGCGGCGACCGTCATGCTCGTCGCGATCGTCGGCGCGGCACTGATCGTCACCGACGTCGTCAGCTGGCCGGGCACCAAAGACTCGCAGACCGCGGCGACCGACCGACGGGCGACGCCGTCGACGTCGGTCTCGACTCCGCCGCAGAAGGCGCCGCGATCGAACCGGCGCGCCCTGACCTCCTCGGACCCACTCCGCCTGTGGATCGCGGGCGACTCTCTGGCCGGTTCGATCGGCCCGTCACTCGGCCAACTCGCGGCCGATACCGGCGTCGTCCAACCGCAGTACGACTCGCGCGTCTCCAGCGGGTTATTGAACCCCAACTTCGTCAACTGGCCCAAGCGCGCCAAGGAGCAGGTCGATCTCCTGGATCCGGAGGTCGTGGTGTTCGTCGTCGGCACCAACGACGCCAACGTCTGGAACGCAGACCTCGCCGACGAGTACCGAGTGCGTACCGAGGCGATGATGCGCCAGCTTGGGGCCAATGGCCGGGAGGTCATCTGGGTCGGCGCGCCGGTGGCCAAGTCGACCTCGCTCGAGAAGGGCGTGATCGCGGTCAACCTCATCGCCCGGGCCGCCGCCGCCCGCATCCCACGGGTCACCTACGTCGACGCCCACGAGATCTTCGACGACGACGACGGCAACTACCAACAGAGCTTCGCCGATCGCACCGGGAAACGGCAGGTCATGCGGGCCGGTGACGGCGTCCACTTCTCGGTGGCCGGCGCCGAACTCCTCGGCGAGGAACTCTTCGCCCTCCTCGACCGACGGTGGCGACTGGTGGCTCAGGCGGTGCCGGGCGAGCCGAAGCAAGTCAGGGAAACCCGGGGTTCCACCCAGGTTCCGGGCACCCACCGCTCCGGTACGACCGCCGTTGAAGGCAAGTCGACGACGAACACCACCCGCGGCTCCACGGCCTCCTCGTCCACCTCCAGCACGACGTCGACGACGAACGGGCCTCCACCCCCTCCGCCAACGTCGAGCACGACCACCGCGCCCACGACGACCACGACCCTGACCACTCCCGTAGGCCCGTAGGCCAGCAGGTCGGTTCGCGTCGTTCCGGCGGCCCGCGCGGCCATCGCTCCGCTTCGGGGTCCACGAAAGGACCCTCGGTAGGATCCCCGGCCATGACTGACACGCACGCGGCCGCTGGCGCGGCCGTCGACGCCGCCGCGGCCCTCGTCGAGGAAGCCGCCCGCAACCTGGCCACCGCCGCATCCGACAACGGCCGGATCTCGGTGGCCAAGCTCGACAAGCATCAGGTGGTCGCGTACGACCTCGCCCACGCCTCGGCCGCGGTCGAGGGGTCCCGCGTGATGCTCCAGTACGCGCAACACGGTGACCTCGAAGCGAAGCTGGCCTACGCGTTCATTGCCGATGCCTTCGCCGACATCGTGGGCCGGCTCGTCGGACGCGAGGCCGAGTGGGGCGTCGACCCCGCCCAGCTGGCGAGTGCCCACGACTTCGTGGCCGAACACCGCGATCCGGCGTTTCTCGAAGCGTTGGCCGACGAACTCCCCCGTCACGGCACCGGGCCTGCCCACCTCGACGACGAGTTCGACATGGTGCGGGACACGTTTCACCGGTTCGCCGAAGACAAGATCCGGCCGGTCGCCGAACACATCCACCGGACCAATGCCGACATCCCGGACGACATCATCAACGGCATGGCCGAGATCGGCGGCTTCGGTCTCTCGGTCCCGGAGGAGTACGGCGGGTTCGCGGCCGGCGGCGAGTCCGACTATCTCGCGATGTGTGTTGCGACCGAAGAACTCTCCTGGGGCTCGCTCGGCGCCGGTGGCGCGCTCATCACCCGCCCCGAGATCCTCACGCGGGCGATCGTCAAGGGCGGAACCGAAGACCAGAAGCACGGCTGGCTCCCGCAGATTGCGAGCGGTGAGCGCATCGTCGGCGTGATGGTGACCGAGCCCGACTACGGCTCGGACGTCGCCGGCGTGAAGGTCACGGCCACCGCCGTCGACGGTGGATACCTCGTCAACGGCGTCAAGACCTGGTGCACCTTCGCCGGGCGCGCCGACACGCTGATGGTCCTCGCCCGGACCGATCCCGACCGTTCGCTCGGTCACCGCGGGCTCTCCGTGCTCGTCATCGACAAGCCGCCGGCACCGGGCCACCACTTCGCGTTCGACGACGGTCGCGACGGCAAGATGGAAGGCCGTGCCATCGACACGCTCGGGTACCGCGGCATGCACTCCTACGAGGTCGCGTTCGACAACTGGTTCGTCCCGGCCGACAACCTCATTGGCCTCGAAAGCGGTCTGGGCAAGGGCTTCTACCTGCAGATGGAAGGCTTCGAGAACGGCCGGCTCCAGACCGCGGCCCGGGCCGTCGGCTTGATGCAGGCTGCGTTCGAAGCCGGTCTCGAATACGCGCAGGACCGCAACGTCTTCGGCAAGCCGATCTTCGACTACCAGCTGTCGAAGGTGAAGCTGGCGAAGATGGCAGCCTTGATCTGCGCGGGCCGCCAGTTCTCCTACGACGTCGCCCGCAAGATGGCTCGCGGTGAGGGTGCGCTCGAAGCCTCCATGGTGAAGGCCTACGTCTGCCGGGCCGCGGAGTGGGTCACCCGTGAAGCGCTTCAGATCCATGGTGGCATGGGGTACGCCGAGGAGTTCCCGGTCTCGCGCTACTTCGTCGACGCTCGCGTGCTTTCCATCTTCGAAGGCGCCGACGAGACCCTCTGTCTGCGGGTCATCGCCCGTCGTCTTACCGAGCAAGCGCTCACTGCATAATCCGATCCCCGGCGCGCATCCGCGTGGCACCATCTCGCCGATGCAGCTCGAGAATGTCACGCTCGTCGGACCTGCGGCCCGACTCGAACCCATGTCGCTCGATCACGTCGACGGGTTGGTAGCGGCCGCCAACGAGGATCGCACTGCTTACGGATATACCGAGGTTCCTTCCGACCCAACGGCCATGAGCGCGCACGTCGAGATCGGCGGTACCTGGCTCGCGGCGTCGGCCCAACGTTCCGGGATCAACACCGACGCCAAGCGGTTGATGCTCACTCACGCGTTCGAGACCTGGGGCGTTCAGCGAGTCGATCTCAAGACCGACGCGCGCAACGAACGCAGTCGCGCCGCTATCGAACGGATCGGCGGTCAGCTCGACGGTGTGATGCGGAACTGGCAGCCGTCGCTGGTACCCGGCGAGGAGGGCCAGCCGCGCGATACCGCGATGTACTCGATCATCCCGACCGACTGGCCGGCCATCCGCGAACGCCTCCTCGCGATGGCGGCCGTCCGCTAGCTCGGCTCGCAGACCACCCCGGTGCGGTCCGGTCCCACTGAGGCACCCAGAGCTGTCAGGCTGGACCGATGTCGGGACCGAAGAACCCCAGGGTGCGCATCGCCGTGCTCGCCATCCCGATGGTCGCGCTCACGATCAGCCTCTACGTGGGCAACGCGCTCGCCCCGACGCTCGCCCACGACGCACCCGTGCTCCTCCTCGCCCTCAGCCCGAAACTGCGGTGGTTGTTGCTCGTGTCGGTTCGCGTCGATCCGCTCTGGTTCTTCCTCATCCCGTTCCTACGCGCCGTACTGGTCCTGACCGTGTACTTCCTCCTCGGTCGTTGGTACGGCGACCGGGCGTTGCGCTGGCTGGAGTCCCGCACGGGAAGCGCAATGCGACCGGTGCTGTGGATCGAACGCAACTTCCATCGGGCCCGGGTGCCGATCACCTTCCTGTTCCCCGGCAACCTGGCCGCGATGCTGGCTGGCGCCGACAAAATGCCGGCGCCGCTGTTCTTCGGCGTTGCCCTCGCGAGCGTCGAGCTGCGCGTGTGGGCAGTGCGCGCCCTCGCGAACGCGTTCCGCGGGACCCTGCTCCAGGTACTCGAATGGGTCGGCGACAATCAGATCTGGTTGACCGTGATTTCCGTCGGTGGGGTCATGAGCTGGGCGATGTGGTCGAACCGGCACGGCATCACCCAGGGCGAGACCATCGAAGAACTGGTCCACGATTTCGATCCGGACGACGATGCCGCGAGTACGGCACCCACAATCAGCGAATGATCCGGAACCGGTCGGGCGCGTCGGCACCCGCGACCACGTCGGCGATCATCGAGCCGATCAGTGGCGAAAACTTGAACCCGTGGCCTGAGCACGGTGACGCGACCACGATCGGCCCGACGCGGTCGACGACGAAGTCCTCGGTCGGGGTTGTGGTGTAGAGACACGTCACCTCGTCGACGGGAACGGGCACGAGCCCCGGCATCCAGCGTTCGACGAACTGCACGATGCGCTCGCGGCTGCCCGGGTCCACCAGGCCGTCTCGAGTGTTCGGGTCCACCACCGGTCCGGTGTGGTGTTCTGCGAGTTTCACGCCGACCCCGGGCGTCTCGAGCCCGTACACCGTGGCGTCGTCGTGGTGATGGATCAGGCTCGGCCACCACGACTGCGCGTCGCGTGGAGCGAAGTGAAACGCCGACTCCTGAGTGATCCGGGGCGGAGACATCTCGACCAATCCGTCGAGGAGTTCTGAAACCCAGGCGCCGGCCGCGACCACCACGACGTCGGCGTCGAGCAGATCGTGATCGAGCACGACCCGCGCGCGGTCGTCGCTGGTTTCGATCGCCCGCACCGGCTCGTCGAAGCGGACCCGGGCACCATGGCGCTGCGCCTGTTCGATCATCGCCATGCGGGCCGCGCCGGAGGCGATCCGCCCGCCACCGGCTTGGAACACCACGGCGCCCTCGAACCGCATACCTGGCCAGCGGTCCGCCGCGACCCTCGGCGTCAGCAACTCGCTGGGTACGCCCTCGGCATCGAGTGCGGCGAGAATCGCGCCCACGCTGTCCGCATCGCCGTGGTCGACCGAACCGGTCGGAGCGATCAGCCCGACCCCTGTGTCGGCTTCGAGTTCGTGCCAGAGCACGAGCGCATCTCGTCCGAGGTGCACCCAGAACGGATCCGGGTACCCGAGCCGAAAGATCCGCGACGCGCCGTGCGAGCTACCGCGCTGGTGGCCGTCGGCAAACTGCTCGACCACGGTGACATCATGGCCCCGCTTGGCGAGCTGCCATGCCGCTGCCGCGCCCATGACGCCGGCGCCGACGATCACGACCCGTTGCTCGCTCCGCGCACCCATCGCGCCGAGACTACGAAACTCAGTCGGCGCTTCTGGACATCCCCGCGCGCTCGCCGCGGGAGACGAACTTGTTCGCCATCTTGCGGCTGGCTTCGTCGATCATCTCGTCGCCGAACATGACCGCTCCACGCCGCTCGCCCTCGGTGGTGGCCGTCTCGTAGGCATCGAGGATGTCGAACGCCTTGTCGAACTGCTCCTGGGTCGGCGTGTACACCTCGTTGATGACCGTGACCTGGTCGGGGTGGAGCGACCACTTGCCGTCGAAGCCGAGAATGCGCGAACGCATCGCGTAGTCACGCAACGCGTCCAGCTCGCGGATCTTGAGGAACGGTCCGTCGATCACCTGGAGGCCGTTCGCCCGACCCGCCATCAGAATCTTGCTGAACACGTAGTGGAAGTGGTCGCCCGGGTACTCGGGGATCTGCACGCCACCGGTGAGCACCGGCATCTCGGTGGATGCCGCGAAGTCGGCCGGGCCGAAGATGATGGTTTCCAATCGGTCGCTGGCCGCGCAGATCTCCTCGACGTTGATCAGGCCTTGCGCGGTCTCGATCTGCGCCTCGATGCCGACCCGGCTCTGGCGCCCGATCACTTTCTCGATCTGGGTGAGGAGCAGATCCAGTGCCACGACCTGGGCGGCGTTCTCCACCTTCGGCAACATGATCTCGTCGAGGCGCTCGCCCGCGTTCTCGACGACGGTGATCACGTCGCGGTAGGTCCACTCGGTGTCCCACGCGTTGACCCGGACACAGACCGTCGTGTCGCCCCAGTCCTGGTGCTTGATGGCATTCACGACCTTGCCGCGCGCCGCTTCCTTCTCCAACGGCGAGACGCTGTCCTCGAGGTCGAGGAACACCATGTCCGCACCGAGGCCGGGCGCCTTGCCGAGCATCTTCTCGTTGGAGCCGGGCGTAGCGTGGCAGGAACGGCGGGGCAGGTTCTTCGTGCGTTCAGACATGGGCGGAGAGGCTAGGCAGCTTCCGATCGCACTGCCCAACCCGGGAATCCGATGAGGCAAGGCATGATGAGGCCATGAGCACACCGATCGACCTCGTCTCCCGAATGATCTCGGCCATCGAATCCGGTGACCTCGACGGGGTTCGAGCCTGCTACTCGCCCGACATCGTGGTCTGGGCGAATTTCGACGGGAAGTCTCGGGACCTCGACGCCGCGCTGCGACTCCTGACCACCCTCCTCGGCTCCACCTCGGAACGCCGGTACGAGGTCGTGCGGCGCGAGGAGATCGGCGGCGGGGTCCTCCAACAACACGTGCTCCACGGAACGGTGACCAAGACCGGGAAGTCGTTTGCCATGCCGGCCTGTCTCGTGATCACCACCGACGGCGGCACGATCAAGCGCGTCGACGAATACCTCGACCCGTCCGCGATGGCCTCGGCCTACGCCGCGGACTGACCCGGCTCAGCGGCTGAGCGCGGCGGCCGCCGCGACTTGGCGGAGCATCGGCACCCAAGTGTCGAGGTCGGGCACGACCCGACCGATCACCTTCGCGGCTTCATCGGCCTGACGGAGGAGGGCGGCATCCGGGCCATCCGGATCGGCGGCGAATGCCGCGACCTCGTCCCCCGACATCGCACCGCCCTGCAACCCGAGGCTGTAGATGCTGCCATCGCTCAACCGGTTTCCGTAGGCGGGCTCGGTGGCAACCAGGTACCGCTTGGCCGGGACATGCAACGAGACGAGGCGCGCCACACGTTGTCCGAGCAGCGGCCCCACGAACGTGCCTCCGATCTCGCCATGACTCACGGGCGCGGTCGGATCCCCGGGGTTGGCAACGTGGCCGAGATCGTGCACGAGGCCGGCGATCTGGAGTTCGACGTCGTCGGGCCGCCGGCTCGCCAACACGTGCGCGCACTGCAGACTGTGGTCGAGAATGTCGATGGGGTCACCGTCGGGTCCGAGAGAATCGAACACGCCGTGGGTCTGGGCAATGAACTCGACCAATTCCTCGACAGTGCGTGGTGGAGCGACGGTCATGCCGAGCACGGTACCGGTCCCGGTCGGTACGGTGACGGGCGTGACCGATGCGCCGACGCTGACCCTTCATGAGATCGCCGACCGAGTGTGGGTGTGGCTCCAGCCGGGTGGCGAGTCGGGCGTGTCCAACGCCGGGGTGATCGGCGACGACGACGGCCTGACGGTCGTCGACACGATGATGGTCCGCTCTCAGTGGGAGCCGTTTGCGGCGGCGGTGAAGGACCTGGGCCAGACGGTCAAGCGGGTCGTACTGACTCACGCGCACATCGACCACGTCGGCGGCACGAACGCGTTTCGCAACGCGATGATCCTCGGCTCACCGATGACGAGCGGTCTGCTCGACCAAGCGATGCCCGTCGACGCGTACAAGGCCTTCATGCCCGCGTTCAATGAGGAGTTCGACGAGCTGGCGGTGCTCGGCACCCGCCCGGTCTCCCACATCGTCGACGAAGCAGCCCAACTCACGCCCCGCATCGAAGTGCTCCCGGCACGCGGCCACACCGACGGTGACCTCATGGTCCTCGTGGCCGACGCCGACGTGCTCTTCGCCGGCGACCTCTGCTTCTTCGGCGTCACGCCGCTCGCGTTCCAAGGCGACCCGGCCGCCTGGGCGACGGTGCTCGACGTGGTTGCGGTGTTGGCCGACACGATCGTCCCCGGCCATGGTCCGATCGGCGGCGCCGCCGAAGTGGCGCAGCTGCGTGAGTATCTCCTGCACTGTGTCGAGGGAACGATCCCGCCCGGGCCATGGGACGCCTGGCTCGAACGGGCCGAGCGGGATTCAATCAACACCGAGAAGGCCGACATGCTCCGCCACGGCGACGACGGCTTCCCGCCGTCCATGCTCAAAGCCCTCGGCCTCACCTAACTCCGCGTCCCGCCCTTCCCCAACCCGCGCCGCTTGCGCACCCCAGGGGGTGCGCTCCGCGCGTCGGTTCGGGGCGGGCGGGGTCGGTTCTTGGCGGGCGGGGTCGATTCGAGGAGATTGTCACACCCTGGCTCTACCTTCAGCCCATGCCAACAGACCACGAGATCAACGAACTGGCCGCCCGTCAACATGGTGTCTTCACCCGACGGCAGGCGAGCGTCGTCGGCTTCACACGTGGGTCGATCGACCACCGCGTCAAGCGGGGCCGATGGACGGCGATCACGCCCAACCTCTTCCGCATCACCGGGACTCCGACAACGCCGCGCGGGGTGGTGATGGCGTGTGCGCTGTCCGGCGGTCCCGACGCAATCGCCAGCAGCACGACGGCGCTCGCGCTCCAAGGCGTTCGTGACTGCGCGCTCGCTCCTACGGTCGTCGTCGTCGGACGCCGCCCACCGCGTCTCGCGTTGGCCGGCGTCCGGGAGTCCTTCCGCGTCCTGGAGAGCCATCGCACCATCGTCGACGGGATCCCGTGCGCGACCGTCGCCCGTGCTCTGTTCGACGCGGCCCGCGGCGGCAAGACCCATTCGGTCGCGGCCGCCGTCGACGCGGCGCTCGCCGGTCGCCACGTGAGCGTGCCGGAGCTCATGACGGTGCTCGACGACCTCGGCTCGCGTGGGCGTTGGGGTGTCGGCATCATGCGAGAGGTACTGGCAGAACGTGACACCAGGTACCGGGCGCCGGCGAGCGTGCTGGAGCAGCGGTTTCTCGACCTCGTGATTGCCAGTGGGATTCCCGAGCCGGTGCGCCAACAGGCGATCCACGGTCGCTCCGGTCGCATCGGCACTGTCGACTTCGCATGGCCCAGCGTCCGACTCGTCGTCGAGACCGACGGCGGCGCGTTTCACGACAGCCCGACCGACCGCGCCCGCGATCAACGTAGGGATCAGCGCCTCGAACAAGCTGGGTGGGTTGTACTGAGGTTCGGGTGGAACGACGTCGTTCATCGTCCGACATCCGTCGTCCGAATACTCACCACCGCCCTCACTCGGGCTGCCGCGTGAACCAACGCGCGGTGCGCACCCCAGAGGGTGCGCAAGCAGCGCGGGTTCGCAACGGGGGTTAGTAGACGCCGGCGAGTTTGGAGTGGTCCCAGCTGGTGGTCTTGAGCGGGGAGACGCGGATCACGACCCGCTTGGAGCCCATCATCTTCACGCCGTCGCGCACGAGGTCGTTGTCGATCGGCCCCCAGTACTTCTCGTAGACCTTCAGGCCGAAGTCGAGCACCTCATCCAGATCTTCGACGACGGTCGCGGTGCCGTTGACCGACACGCCCCGCAGCTCCTCGTAGGCCTCTCCGGTTGCGACCAGGACCGTGATCCGTGGGTCGCGCCGAACGTTGACGACCTTCTGACTCTTGCCGTAGGTCCAGAACAGGAGGTCGTCGCCATCACGCAGATACCACATCGTGACGAGATGGGGTGTGCCGTCGGCATTGATCGAAGCCACCTGCAGGTCGCGCCCGGCGTCGAGGAAGTCACGGGCTTCGGCCGGGGTCATGAGAATCTGATCGCGTCGAGACATCGTCGGAGCGTAGAGCGTCGCGCTACCGTTCTCGGCCGTGGCGAAAAACCCTGATCCAACTCTGGAGTTGTCCACTTCGGCGGGCGTCACTCGCACGCTCGACGACTGGACCACGATGTTCCACCTCTGCCTCGTGATCCTTCCGGATCGCCCGGAGGCGAGCGCCTGGATTCCCGTCGCCCGCCGGATTTTCGGCGTTCTCGGCGACAGCGACGCTCGGGTGGCCTATGTCGTACCGAGCACGCCGGCGATTGCCGAGCGAATCCTCGGCGACGAAGCCAACACGGCGATGGTCTTCGTCGATCCCGACCGCACGTTCGTGAACGGTCTCGGACTCGAGCATCTCCCGGCCTTCGTGCATATTCGTCAAGACACCAGCGTCGGCGCCTCCGCCGAAGGCTGGAATCCCGCCGCGTGGCAGAAGGTCGCGCGTGAGATCGCCAAGGCGATGGCGTGGACCGTTCCCGACGTCGCACCCCCCGGTGGGGTCGTCCCCCGCCAGACGGCCGGCTGGGTCGTTTGACCCACCCCGCACCCAGCGGACATATCGGCGAGCTCCAGGAACCTGCCCCAATAGGTGACACTGGCAACACGCGCCACACTGGTACCACATGTTGGGCGTCGAGGCGCGTTTCTGATGACTGTGAAGCACCTGGTCAGAGCGCTTTCTGGGGTCCGGAATGGAAACCCCCGGAATCGTCGCTTACTCTTTCCGGAATCGCTTGACCGCTCCGGCGTGCTTCGGCGCGTGGTCATGCGACCAAGATCCCCCTCGCACGAGATCGTGTTCCCACGGACACTTTTCATGCAAGGGACCGACGGCGGCCCGACACTCAAGCCAAAGGGAGTCCCCCAGATGAACCTCCGGACCAAGGTCTCGGTTGGCATCCTCGTAGCAGCGACAGCGACCGTCGGCTTCGTGCCGACGCTCTCCGGCGCCAGCCCGGTCGACGACAAGCGTCGTCAGGCCGCAGAAATCCAGCGTCAGATCGACGCCAACGACGACCAGTTGGTGACGCTCTCCGAGCAGCTGAACGGCGCGACCTACCGCATCAACCAGGCCCAGGCCGGCATCGACGAAGCCAAACGGCGGACCGACCTCGCCGAGGCGGAGCGTCGCCGGATCCGCAGCATCCTGAGCCGCCGGGCGGCGCAGATGTACCGGGGTGCCGGGAGCAGTTCGCCACTCGAACGGATGAACGTCAAGAACGTCGGCGAGATCGCGAGCCGCTCGAAGTACGCCGCAGCCGCCGCCGACCGCGACGATGTCCTGATCGCCAAGCTCCAGCAGGCGAAGGAAGACCTGGCCGCCCGGAAGGCCGACCTCGAGCGCCAGCAAGCCGCCGCGAAAGCCGAAGCCGCGGCGGCAACGGCCGCCAAGACCCGCCTCGACGCCGCCAACCGGCAGCAGAAGGCCTTGAAGTCCCAAGTCAACGGTGAGATCGCCACGATCCTCGACCGTGAGGCCAAGGCCCGTGCGGCTGCCCAACTCGCAGCCTCCCAGCGGGCTGCCGCCAATCGCACCACCACCCGTCCGGGCAGTGGGGGACGGGCCGCGATCCCCGCAAACTTCCCCAATGTGCCGGCCCCCAATGCAGGAGCTGCGGCCGCGGTGGCATACGCGAAAGCCCAGGTCGGTAAGGGGTACGTCTACGCGACCTCGGGTCCTGACACCTTCGATTGCTCCGGCCTGACCGGGGCAGCCTGGGAACGAGGCGGGGTGAGCCTGACTCATTACTCCGGAGCGCAGTATCAACAGACCATGCGCATCGGGCCGAACGACCTCCAGCCGGGGGACCTCATCTTCTACGGCCCCGGCGGCTCGAACCACGTCGAGATCTACATCGGCGGTGGCATGGTCGTCTCGGCGTCCAACCCGTCGAGTGGCGTGAAGCTGGCAGGCGTTCGGTACGGATCGGCCTCCGGCTACGGCCGGGTCCGCGCGTAACCGGGCATCCCGCTGACCACCTCCAGCACCGAGGGCGAGATTCGCCTCACTCGCTTCTCGCACGGCGCGGGCTGCGCCTGCAAGCTGTCTCCGGACGACCTGCGCACGGTGCTCGGTATGGTCCGAGGACTGGAACGACCCGCCGACCCCGATCTGCTCGTCGGTCTCGACACTGCCGACGACGCCGCGGTCTACCGCCTCCGCCCCGACCTGGCCTTGGTGGTGACGACCGACTTCTTCACGCCGATCGTCGATGATCCGTTCGACTGGGGTCGCATCGCGGCAACGAACGCACTCTCCGACGTGTACGCGATGGGCGGAGATCCACTCCTCGCGTTGAACCTCGTCGCGTGGCCCCGTGAAGATCTACCGTTCGAATTGTTGGCTCGTGTGATCGACGGCGGCGCCGCGGCCGTCACCGCGGCGGGAGCGATCGTCGGCGGGGGTCATTCGATCGATGACCCCGAGCCGAAGTTCGGACTCGCGGTCGTGGGCACCGTGCACCCGGATCGTGTGTGGCGCAACGCCGGCGCCCGACCCGGTGACCGGCTGGTGCTCACCAAACCACTGGGGCTCGGCGTGATCTCCACCGCGGTGAAACGTGACCTCGCCGACGCATCCCTGATCTCGACGGCCATCGACCTGATGACCACGCTGAATGCCGGTGCACGCGATGCCGGCCGGGCCCTCGGGGATGCGATCCACGCCGTCACCGACATCACCGGTTTCGGTCTCCTCGGCCACCTCGGCGAGATGGCCCGGAGTTCCGGGGTCTCGGCAATCGTCCGTCCCGCCGATGTGCCGGTGATCGACGGAGTTCGAGACCTCGTCGCCGGCGGTTGCGTCGCCGGTGGCACTCAACGTAACCACGCATTCGTGAGCGAGTTCACCGATTGGGGCGATCTCGCTGCTTCGGAGCAGTTCGTCCTGGCCGACGCGCAGACGTCAGGCGGACTACTCCTCGCCGTCGAGGCCGACGCGACCCAGGATCTCGTCGATGCACTGCAACGGGCAGGGACACCCGCCGCCGCCGTGGTGGGGACCGTCACCGACGGCCCGACCGGCCACCTCCAAGTCGGCTGAGCAGGCCGCCCGAGCAGGCCGGACCATCCACCGACGCCCGTTGGTCGGGCGCTACGGTCGATCACCGGCGGGCAGGGCCCGGCTCGGAAGGACCGCAGGTGCGGCGAACGACGACATCCACGCATCACCGACCGCGGATCCTCGTCGCGGGCGCAGCACTCAGCGGCGGAATCGTTGCCTCGATCGTCTTCAGCCTTCCCGCGACCGCCGGCGAAGGGTGGTCCCGAACGCCGTCGGCCGGGACCGCGGGCGCGAACGTGCACGTCGCCTCATCGCCGGCCACGTTGTGTCAATGGGTGCAACCGGACCCCGTCACGAACGAACCACAGACCTTCGACGGCACATCGGTCGACGTCCGACTCCAGCACGACGGCAACACCACCGGTCTCGGGCGCGTCGAGGTGACTCCCGGCGGGGCCTGGGCCGGTTCGGTGACCGTGCCGGAGCCGACCATCATCGGCGCCGGCAACTACGACCTCATTGCGCGGTGTGTGATCGACCGTCCCGAGGTGGCAGGGCTCCAGACCTTCGATTTCGACGCCTTGCCGTTCGCCGTCGTCGATGCACCACCGCCCACCTCGATCACGATCCCGACCGAGCTGGTCCCGCCGATCACGATCACGAACCCGGACCGCGTCGAGGTCCAGGGGGCTGAACTCAATCGCCGGACCGCAACGGCGGCGCCTGCGGTCGCGTCGAACGCGACCGAGGTTCCGACACTCCCGAAGACCGGTGACGGCACCCTCGCCATTGCGTTGTCGGGGTTCGGTGCGTTGGCGCTGGGGGCCGGCGCCCTCTGGTGGGGCGCTCGTTACGCCCGCAACGCCAAACCCATCTGAGGGTTCGGCGCGGCGCTACGGGATGACCAACATCCCGAGTTCGGCTTCCAGCTGCGGGCGTGGCTTCGCGCCGAGCACCTGACGCTCCAGGCGACCATTACGGAAGAGCGCAATCAGCGGGATGCTCTGGACGTCGTACTGCTGCGCGAGGGCCGGCTCCTGGTCGATGTTGACTTTGACGACGCGGTAGGAACCTTCACGCATCCGTGCGATCTGCTCGATGATGGGCCCGACCTGTTTGCACGGACCACACCACGGCGCCCAGAAGTCGACGATGACGGGGAGTTCGCTCCCCAGCACCTCGGCGGCGAACGACGCCGTGGTCACCGTCGCCACGGGGCCATCCGGCGGCGGTTCGGGGAGCGGCGCCGTCGGCGTCTCGCCCGAGACGACTCGATCCAACCAGGCCCGGGCGTCCTGCACGCTTTCGAGCGCGACCTGATGGCCCATCGGATATTCGCGCGACACCAACGGCACGCCGTGCTCGCTCAGTACTTCCGACAGGTGCCGGGCCGCGCTCACCGGGATCATGGGGTCGTCGGTGCCGTGTTGGAGCAACACCGGCACCGATACCGCCGCGTCCCAATCGATGGTGATGGCATCGCCCGCCGGTGCGAATGGACTCATGGCCAATACCCCCGACGGCCGGATCGACTCACCGGCGCGGATCGCGAGCAACAACGCCAGCCCGGCGCCCTGGGAGAACCCACCGAAGATCGCGTCCGCGCGAGCCAAGCCCAACGCGACGCACTGCTCGTCGATGAACGTGTCGAGCAGGTCCAGCGCGGCGATGAACCCTTCCGTGTCGACGCCGGACTCGGTGATGGGGAACCACGCGTAGCCCGGTGCACCCGGCGCGTCGATACGGTGCCCGCGGCATCACGGCGACGAACCGACCCGTAGGGTCCAGGTGAGGGAGCAGCGCGCCGAGGTCTTGCTCGTCGGAGCCGTAGCCGTGGAGCAGGACGAGCAGACGGTTCGCGTCGCTGCCGCGAATCACATTGGAGACCAAGGACATGACTCGACCCTTCCCGGAGGATGACGGTGCTCACCGGGCATCGTAGGGTGGCGCTCTCCCCGATCAGGAAGGAACCACCATGAGGCTCGGCGTCAACCTCGGATATCAGGACTGGGGCACCGGACTCGCCCGCGCCGTGGCGACCGCCCAGGAGGCCGAGCGGCTCGGATTCCATTCCGTCTGGACGGCCGAGGCGTACGGCACCGACTGCATCACCCCCATTGCCTGGATGATGGGCCAGACCGAGACGATCAACTTCGGCTCGGCGATCATGCAGATGCCGGCCCGCACGCCCGCCATGACTGCGATGACCGCGGCCACCCTCGACCTCATGAGCGGCAACCGGTTTCTCATGGGCCTCGGGCTCTCGGGGCCCCAGGTCGTCGAGGGTTGGCACGGTCAGGCGTACGGCAAGCCGTTGGCCAAGACCCGTGAGTACCTCGACATCGTCCGCACGATCTTGCGCCGCGAGGCGCCCCTCGAGCACCACGGACCGCACTACGACATCCCGTACTCGGGCGACGACGCAACCGGCCTCGGGAAGGCCTTGAAGCTCATCGTCCACCCGAACCGCGCCGACATCCCGATCTACCTCGCGGCGATCGGCCCGAAGAACGTCGAGCTCACCGCCGAGATCGCCGACGGCTGGCTACCGATCTTCTTCTCGCCGTATCGCTTCCGCGACACGTACGGCGCGGCACTCGACGCCGGCTTCGCGAAGGCCGGAGCCGACAAGAGCCTGAACGACTTCGACGTCGCGCCCACGGTCAGCGTGGTCGTCGGCGACGATCTCGACATGTTGCGCGGGTTCGTCAAGCCCATGGCGGCGCTCTACATCGGCGGCATGGGCGCGCGCGGCAAGAACTTCTACAACGACCTCGCGTGTCGATACGGGTTCGAAGCTGCCGCCAAGGAGATCCAAGATCTCTATCTCGACGGGAAGAAGAAGGAAGCCATCGCGGCCGTTCCCGACGCGCTCGTCGACGAGATCTCGTTGATCGGTCCGAAGGAGCGCATCGCCGACCGGTTCGGCGCCTGGGCGGAGTCGGGGATCACCACCATGATCCTGGGCGCTCAGCAACCCGAAGCCCTCCAGGTCATGGCGGAACTCGCACTCTGAGCAGGTCCTCGGGATCATTTTCCGGGAAGGCCAAACCTTTCCCGGACCGGCCACGTGTTGACCCCGACATGGAACAAGCGGGTGTCGAGGCAGTTCGACCCACAGACTTCGAAGCGGCCTTCCAAGGCCATTTCGAGCCGATGGTTCGCGCCCTGACCGTCGCGGGAGGCAATCGCGGTGTGGCTGAAGAATGTGTACAAGAGGCGTACACGCGCGCATTTGCTCGATGGCGGAAGATCTCGCGGTACGACGACCCGGTCGCGTGGGTCCGCCACGTCGCACTCAACGCGATGCGCGACCATTTCCGCCGAGAGACCCGCAAGCGGGGCGCCGTCGCCCGCCTCGCCGCCCGGCCCGAAACCGTGCAGTCGGGACCCGAGACCCACGGCGAACTCAGCGAACTCGTGGCGACCCTTCCGCCCCAGCAAAGGATCGCCGCATCGCTGTTCTACGTGGAGCAGCTGACGGTGAAGGAAACCGCCCGCTCGATGGAGATCTCCGAGGGCGCCGTGAAATACCACTTGCACGCGGCCCGCACGGCCCTGCGAACTGCATGGGACCGAACCCAGTGACCGGCGACCTGGACCCGATGAGCGAACTCCACGACCCGGAACTCGGTGCCGCGCTGCGAGCATTGGTGCCCGAGAACACCACCACTGATGTCGCCGAGACGTACCAGCGTTCGCTCCCGCGGTTTGTGCATGCTCGCCGGCGGCGGCGGGCCACGATCGCCGCTGGCGCAGTCGCCGCGTGCCTCGTTGTCGGGGTCGGCGTCGGCCTCACGCGCACGTCGTCGGTGTTCTCCGGTGTGCGCACGACCGAGCCGGCTGGTCGTGGTCCCTCCCCGTCGAACGGGAACCGGGACGGGACCACGACCAGCACCCGACCTGACTCCACCGCGCCCGACGGATCCGTCCCCAGTGCGCCGACCTCGACCACGACACCGGAGACCGAGGTTCCGAACCCGACCGGGTCGAAGATCCCCGGCCCGAGCGGAGGCAGCCTGCCGACGTCGGCCACCACGATCCCCGTCGGCCCCCGGGTGTACTCGAGCACCGGAGGCTCCATCCGGGTCCAGCTCGGCAACGGATCGGTGACCCTGCTCGGCACTACGCCGGCCGCCGGGTATGCGCCGGACATCCGCTCGTCCGGTCCCGCGGAGGTTGAAGTGCGATTCCGACTCGGCACGAGTGGCAAGACCGAAACCATGATCCGGATCCGGTTCGACTCCGACGGCCAACTCCAGGTCGAGATCACCTGACCAAACCTTTGGGTCGCTTCCGGCGTGTTTCTCTCGTAGCAACCGACCCGAGGAGATCACCATGAACCGCTCGACCCTGACCCGATGGGTTGCCGTCGCCGCCATCGGCACACTCGGCATCACCGGCGGCGTCGCCGCCGCCGCATCGCGCGACCGAGTGCCCGACCCCGCCCGGACCTCTGGGCGTGACCACCCCGAAGACACGCCGCACCGGTCGACCGACCCGTCGTCGACTTCCTCTCCGAGTGTGACGTCATCTCCCACGGTGACGTCGACACCAACGCTTCCATCGACCGACACCTCGGCCCCAACGGTGACATCGACGCCAACGCTTCCCACGACGAGCTCGACCACTCCGGACGGCGACGATGACGACGGCGACGAGGACCACTCCGGATCAGGCCATGGAGGCGACGACGAAGACCACTCCGGGCCGGGGCGGGACGACGACGAGGACGAGGACCACTCCGGTTCGGGCCACGACGGCAGCGAGGACTGATTCTTCCCGGTGCCCGGACCTGCCGGCGGAGTCTTCGCGGGCGGGTCCGGGCCCACTACCGTGCGCCCCGATGACGTATCGCGCGGTGATCTTCGACCTCGGTGGTGTGGTGTTCCCCTCGCCGTTCGACGTCTTTGACGAGTACGAACGCTCGGTCGGCCTTCCCAGTCGGTTCATCCGATCGGTGGTGGCCGCCAGCGCGGAGGACGGCGCGTGGGCCCGCTTCGAACGGTCCGACATCGACTTTGTCGGGTTCTGCGACGCGTTCGAAGCGGAGTGCACCGCCGCGGGCGGTGAGGTCGACGCCGCGCTGTTGATGCGCGGCATCACCACCGGCTTCGCGCCCCGGCCGCGCATGGTCAGCGCGATTCGAACCATCCGTGACCGGGGCCTCCGGGTCGGCGCCCTCACCAACAACTGGGCCGCAGTCGGCGATCGGACCGAGCCGAGTGACCGGTCCGAACTTGGATTCCACACGATTGTCGAGTCGGCGATCGAAGGGATCCGGAAGCCCGATCCGCGGATCTATTCCCTGGTGTGCGAGCGGCTCGCCGTGACCCCTACGGACTGCGTGTTCCTCGATGATCTCGGCGTCAATCTCAAGCCGGCTCGGGCGCTGGGCATGACCACGATCAAGGTGCTCGACCCGCACGACGCCCTCGACGAACTCGCCGGCCATCTCGGATTCGCCTTGGCGACGACCTGATGGAACTCCTGCTGATCCGCCACGCGGTGCCCGAGCGCATCACCTCCGCCCAGTCGGGTGGCGGACCCGCCGATCCCTCGCTGACCGAACCCGGCCGCCGGCAGGCCCGGCGGCTGGCGGAGTGGCTGGCGATGGAGGGCGTCGATTCGATCGTGTCGTCGCCATTGCGCCGGGCCAGCGAGACCGCCGAACCGTTGGCCGCGGCTCTCGGACTCCCCGTCGAGATCGACGCCGAACTCTGCGAGTACGACGCCGCCGCCGACAGTTACATCCCTATCGAGGAACTGCGCGCCGACAACGACGAGCGATGGCAGGCCATGGTGGAGGGCCGTTGGGCCGACTACGGCGGCGAGCCCCCTGAGCAGTTCCGGGGTCGAATCGTGCCCTGCATCGATCGCATCATCGCCGCCCATCCCGGCGAGAAAGTCGCCGCGGTCTGTCACGGCGGGGTGATCAACGTCTACCTGGCCTCGGTCCTCGGCATCGACCGGCATCTGTGGTTCGACCCGGAATACACCTCGATCAGTCGGGTACGAGGATCCCGCGGCGGGGTGAGGTCGGTCGGCAGCATCAACGAGAGCGCGCACCTCGTTGGTACTCGGGAACCGTCGTGACCGTCACCGCCGAGACCCACGGTCCGATCACGGTCGTCACCATCAATCGTCCGGAAGCGCGCAACGCCGTCGATCGGCCCACGGCCGCGCTCCTGGCCGAGGCCTTTCACACCTTCGACGCGGACGCGAACTCAGCGGTGGCAGTGCTCACGGGGGCCGATGGCACCTTCTGTGCCGGCGCGGACCTCAAGGCCTTCGGCACCGACCGCGCCAACTCCGTCAGCGCCGACAACGACGGGCCCATGGGCCCGACGCGACTTCTCCTTTCCAAGCCCGTTCTCGCCGCAGTCGAGGGCTATGCGGTCGCCGGCGGGTTGGAACTCGCCCTTTGGTGCGACCTGCGGATCATGGCGGCCGACGCCGCCTTCGGCGTGTTCTGTCGCCGCTGGGGCGTCCCCTTGATCGACGGTGGAACCGTGCGCCTCCCTCGGCTGATCGGTCACTCCCGTGCCCTCGACCTGATCCTGACCGGCCGAGAGGTCGGGGCCGACGAGGCCCTCGCCATCGGCCTCGCGAACCGTGTGGTCGAGCCCGGCACCACGCTCGAGGCCGCCATCGTCCTCGCCGAGACCATCGCCGCGTTCCCCCAGGACTGTCTACGCAGCGATCGCCGCTCCAGCTATGAGCAGTGGGACCGTCCGCTCGACGACGCCCTGATGCACGAACTCACCTGCGGACGAGAAGCGTTGCGCTCGCCCGAGTTGGCCGTCGAACGATTCGTGGCCGGCTCCGGTCGCCACGGTGCGAGCGCGTGACTCGCTTCGCGTAGTTCATCCAACTCATTCCTCGTCGCGTTTGGGCAGTAGCGACCGAATTATCCAAACCAACGGATATTTCGGACTCAGCCACGCTCCGTGGTGGGCCGATACGTGGAGCCCGTCCCCGCGTAGTTCCGTCCGAAGGAGGGTTCGGTGCAACCGAAAAATCCCTCACGACATGAGCGGCGCCGTCGTCAGTGCGCAGTGATCCTGCTCGGTCTCGGCTCGTTCGGCCTCGTCGCGGCGTCCGCGGCCAGCCTCGGCGGCCTCACCACGGCCCGCCTCGGTGCCGACAACGCGGCGGTCGCTCGTTGCGACACGAACGGAGTCACCCTCCGGTACACCAACACCTACACGGTGGCCACGCGCGCCTACCGAACCCGAGTGGTGCAGGTGCGCGGCATCAACGCGGCCTGTCGCTTCAAGCGACTCAACCTGACCCTCGGCAGTGGGGTCGCGTCCGTCGGGTCCGGCACGATCGCGTCTTTGACCGCGGCGGCCAACCAGAACGTCACGATGACGATCGCGCCCAACCCGAAGTTGGTCACGCGAGCCGCGGTCGTCATCACCGGATAGCGGCTCCGAGACCTAGGTCTCCGGAATCATTCCGTGCCCGAATTTGACTAGTTCTTAGCGGTGTATCCGTTTCGCACTCTCAGTGCTGCTCAACCACTCTGGGTGTGCGGCCGAAGTTCTGGTTCACACCCGGGCGGAGACAGACCTGGGTCAAACAAAAAAGGAATCCCCACCATGGCCCACGTTCAGTCCCCCCGCCGTCAACGTCGACTCCGTCGCCGTGGAGCGGTTGTGCTTCTCGGTCTCGGTGCGTTCGGTCTCGCGGCAGCGTCTGCTGCGAGTCTCGGCGGACTGGGAACCACCACCCTTGGTGCCGACAACGCCGCAGTCACCAGCTGTGACTCCGACGGTGTCACCCTCGCCTACACCAACACGTACAACGCGACCTCGGGCAAGTACGAGACCACCACGGTCACCGTCTCGGGTATGGACGCCGCGTGTACCGGCAAGAACCTTTCCATCACCTTGGCGAGCGCCACTGCGTCGCTCGGCAACGGTGGCGGTGCTGTCACCGGGGCCTCGCAGGCCTTCGTGATGTCCACTCCGGCCGACGCCAAGCTCGTCACGCAAGCCGCAGTCGTCATCACCGGCTAGTCCTGAACGGGTGGCACTGGTCCAACGACCAGTGCCACCCGTTCCTCTTTTTCTTCCGAGAGGTCCCGATGCGCGCGCGCCGGATGCTGGGAATCGTGATCGCAACCGTCCTGACGGCCACTGTGACCACTGGTTCTGCCGCGGGCGCGGCACCGCTCGGACCGCAAACCTCGCGCACGCTGGGAGCGTGGACGATTCCCGGTGGCACCGGTGCGCCGAACGTGCTCACCTGGTCGAGCTTCACCGGTCCGAACAACACCAACCTCGCGGGGAAAGTGCTGAACGGCGGCGGGATCTGGATCGCACAGTTCGGAACGTGGAAGCTCTCGTCCAAGAACACCGCGAACTCGTCGAACACGGCGCTGTCGAACCTCACGACCGCGGTGGGAACCGTGTCCGCCGCGGTCGAATCCACAACGCTCGACTTCGGCGGGAACCCCCGAGCCGGCCTCGTCGCTCTGAGCAACGGCACCTCGTTCGTCTACACCGTGTACACCAAGAACTCGGGCGGCACCGTCCAGCTTTACAAGTACGTCAGCGGTACCAGAACATTGCTCGCGTCGACGACTGGTGTCGGGCTTCCCACCACCGCGCCGATGCGCCTCGACGCAACCACCAACACAATGCGGGTGTGGTGGAATGGCACGGCCCGACTCAGCTACACCCTGACCGCTGCGGAGGTCACGCTGCTCAAGAGCGCGGGGCATGATCGTTTCGGAATCATGGCCGACTCCGACGCGTCGACGAACTTCGACGACTTCCACGTGGACAACTGATGAATCAGTGTGCCGAGCCGTTGGTCGACCTGGGCATCGCAGCCGGGCGCGATCTCGAGGCCCCCGCCGGCCGAGCGGCAGACCCCATCCAGTTCTCACGCACCCCGACCACGGCCCGTCCCCGAGCGCCGCGGGCCCAACCGCGCCGGGCGAACGGGTGGCAACGTAGTTTGCCGGCCCGTCGACTACTCGCCGATGTCGCCGTCCTCGGACTGATCGCTTTGCTCGCGTTTGCGCTCTGGCCGGCTCGGCTCGGCGGCGCAACGACCTACGTGATCGTCAAGGGCACCTCGATGGAGCCGAAGTTCCACACCGGCGACCTGGCTGTCGTCCGCACACAGGACCGCTACAACGTCGGTGACATCGTCGCGTACCGAATCCCCAAGGGCACCGCCGGCGCGGGCCAGATGGTGATCCACCGGATCATCGGTCATCGCCACGGCGGCTACCTCCTGCAGGGCGACAATCGCACGACGCCGGATACGTGGAACCCGACCAATCGCGAAATCGTCGGTCGGTACCGGATGCTCATCCCGCTTCCGGGGGCCGGGGCCTGGATGCTGATGCCGTGGGTCTTCTGCGCGTCCATCGGCATCTCAGTGATGTGGATCCTCTGGCCCCGCAAGGTGGTCGAGGATGCTGCAGCGCGCACCGGTGGGTCGGACCAGGACCCCGACGACTCCGACTCGCTCGCCGGCCCATTGTCCGACCCATCGTCCGGCCCGGTCACGCCGGTCGTCGTCGGCCAGCGGCGCCTCCGGCGCCTCGAACGCGAGGCCGCAGAGGCCGCACGGCGCGCCGAGCGTCGGGCCCGACGGCGCGCCCATCGCAGGACGACGACCGTTCTCGGCTCGCTCGCGGTGGTCATCGTGGCCGTCGCCGTGACTGTCTTCGGCTGACTCACCGACCGACATATGATCGATCACGGCCGTACTTCCCAACCTTCGGAGCTTCCGTGGCCGTGAATGAACCGGGCAAGACCCGCACCGTTGCCGACATCATGAGTCGGCCCGTCGTCACGGTGAGCCCCGACGACAAGATGACCGAGGCCGCGGCGACCATGCGCGAACGGCGGGTGGGCTCGGTGGTTGCCGTCGAGGGCACCCGGCCACTGGGCATCCTGACCGAGCGGGACTTGATCAAGTTCACCGCCGCCGGCGCCAACACGAGTGCGGCGACGGTGGCCGAGTGGATGACCGCGTCACCGGATTCGGTCGGTCCTGACGTCGACGTGAGCACCGCGTTCGCCAGCTTGTCCGAACACGGCTACCGCCACATTCCGGTGGTCGACGACGGCGCGCTCGTCGGCATCGTGTCGATGCGTGACCTCATGCGGATCGCCCAGATCCAGCCTGCAGAACACCTTGCCCACGAGATCCCGCGTGGGCTCGAAGGCGTCGTGGTCGCCGAGACCGACATCGGCGACGTGCGGGGCCTCGAAGGCTTCTACCACTACCGCCAGTACAGCGCGGTCGACCTCGCCGAGCACCGCACGATCGAAGACGTGTGGTTCCTCATGTTCGAAGGCCACCTCCCGTCACTGGCCGAGCGGGCCGCCTTCATGGCCAAGGTCGCGCCACTGCGCGAGATCCCTCCGGCCGTACTCGCGGTGCTTCCCCAGATCGCGGGCGTCGGCACGAGCGCGCCACCCCTCGACATGTTGCGCACCACGCTGTCGCTGATCGGCGCACACCTCGGATTCCGACCGTCGCTCGACATCGACGCAGCTGAGCTTCGCGCCCAAGCGCTACAGGTCTGTGCCGTCGTTCCCACCCTGCTGACCGCGATCTACCGCATCCAGCACGGGCTCGAACCCATCGCCCCGAACCCCGAACTCGCCTACGCCACGAACTACCTCTTCATGCTCCATGGCGAGGTTCCGCCTGCGGATCACGCCCGCGCCGTCGAGCAGTACCTCATCTCGACGATCGATCATGGATTCAACGCGTCGACGTTCACGGCCCGCGTGATCACCTCCACCGGCGCCGACCTCGCGGCCGCAGTCGTCGGCGGAATCGGCGCGCTCTCCGGCCCGTTGCACGGTGGCGCACCGAGCCGGGCACTCGACATGCTCGATTCCATCGGCACCCTCGACAACGCCGAACCGTGGCTCCGCGCCGCCGTCGAACGGGGCGACCGGCTGATGGGCTTCGGCCACCGCGTCTACAAGACCGACGATCCGCGCTCGGTCATGCTGCGCGGCGTCGCCGAACGATTGGGCGGACCCAACGTCGAACTGGCCGAACAGATCGAGGCCAAGGCCATCGAGGTCCTGGCCGAACTGAAGCCGGGCCGCAAGCTCTATACCAACGTCGAGTTCTACGCCGGGATCGTGATGGACCGCTGCGGGCTCCCTCGCGAGATGTTCACGCCGACCTTCGCGTCGAGCCGGGTCATCGGCTGGTGCGCCCACATCCTCGAACAAGCCGCCGACAACCGCCTCATCCGCCCCAGCGCCCAATACGTCGGCCCCCCACCCCCACAACCACTCCCTCCCCTTTCATAACCAAAAGGCAGGGACCACCGGTCGACATGAGAGGGGCGCCGACGGCGTGCCCCACGTGAGTTCGCGAGCGCAGCGAGCGCATGTCCAAGCCTGGGGTACGTCGTCGGCGCCCCCGACCCACGTCGAGCTCAGCATGGCGCCCCCGCACGAACACCCAGCTCTACGAAGGCGTCTGCAGTACCCACAACGGCAACGTCGACCGGTGCTCCCCGCCCACGTAACACCTCACCTCGACCGCGCCGAAGCGTTCGACGGGAACGTTGCGCAGGTCGAAGGTGATCGGGAGATTCAGGTTCTCACCCATCATGAGTTGGGTCTCACCGAGTTGGATCTCCCCTGCGATCTCGGCGAGTTCGGCACCGTCTTCGTCGACCACGACGACCCGAACCTCGTGGGCCCGTTCCGCTTCGAGGCGATCCAGCTCCAACACGATGGCGAGGTGCACACCCAGTGGCGCCGGGAGCTGTTCCCGGTAGCAGCGGGTGATCCCACCGGAGGCGACGAACAGAAGGCCTTCGCGCACTTGGGCGAAGTCGGCGAGCATTGCAGTGGTCACGTCCATGAGAGCCTCAGCGTAGGCCCCATCCTCAGTCGGTCGGCGCACCCGTGTGCCGGAATTCCCCGACGAGGAATTGACGGTGACCGGCCCGCGGATCAAGCATGCGCCGATCTGTTCGTGCCGGAGGAGTCTCTATGTCCAGCCGCGTCCCGTTGGTGAACTACCTCGCCCTCGAACCGGAGCCACACCTGGTCGCCCATGAGTGCGTGAGTTGCGGCGCCCGGTTCTTCGATCGCCGCAACGGCTGCGCGAAGTGCTTCGGCACCGAGTTCCGCGATGTCGACGTCGCGACGACCGGCGAGGTGCGAGCGTTCACCATCGTGGCGTTCGCGGCGCCGGGCATCGAGACCCCGTTCGTGGCGGCGGTCGTCGACTGCGATGGCACGAGCGTGCGTGGGAATCTTGTCAACGTGACCCCCGACCCCGAGCATGTGAGCTTGGGCATGAAAGTCCGCCTGGCCACGACGTCGGTTGGTACCGACACCGCGGGCACCGAAGCGATCGGGTTCGGCTTCGAGCCGATCTCGAACTGAAGGAGCACTCATGACTGACGACGTGTGGATCCTCGGCATCACCATGACCAAGTTCGGGAAGCGCCCCGACGACGACACGCTCGACCTCGCGGCCGAGGCGGTCCACGGTGCGCTGGCCGATGGTGGTGTGACCATGGCCGACATGGGCATCCTCGCGGCCGGCAACCTCATGGGTGGCGCGGGCGGGATCGGCCAGGCGTTGCAGAAGCAGGTGGGCCAGACCGGCATCCCCGTCTACAACGTCGCCAACGTGTGCGCGACCGGTGCGACGGCATTGCGGACCGCGATCATGGCGATCAAGGCCGGCGAGTGCGACTACGGACTCGCGGTCGGCGTCGAGAAACTGTCCGGCGTCGGGCTGCTCGCCGGTGGCAGCCGCGTGGCCGACCGGGACGAATGGACGCCCCACGGCCGGTACGGCGCGGTGGCCGGCGTCGACGGCCGGATCGGCACCGAGACCATGCCGGGGGTGTTCGCCCAAATCGGTATGGAGTACGGCCACAAGTACGGCGGCACGAGCTTCGAACTCTTCGCCAAGATCTCGGAGAAGAACCACGCCCACTCCACGCTCAACCCACTCGCGGCCTACACCAAGAAGATGAGCCTCGAGGAGATCATGAACGACATCATGATCGCCTACCCCAACACGCGTCCGATGTGCTCGGCGAACTGCGACGGCGCCGCGGCGGCCGTGGTGGTGTCGGGCACCAAGCTCAAGACGCTGAGCCTCGAACAGCAACGTCGAGCCGTGAAGGTGTCGGCCTCGGTGCTCACCACCGACCCGTGGCAGGAGGCGTGCCAGATCCTCCCCGACGTCAACACGCTGACCCGCAACGCCGCGAAGCAGGCCTACGAAGCCGCGGGCGTCGGCCCCGACGATCTCGACCTCGTCGAGTTGCACGACTGCTTCGCGACGGCCGAACTGGTCCACTACGACAACCTGATGTTGTGCGAGGAGGGCGGCGCGGTCGACTTCTTCGAATCTGGCGCTCCCTTCCGCGACGGTTCGATGCCGGTCAACGTCTCTGGTGGCCTCGAGTCGAAGGGGCACCCGATCTCGGCGACGGGCATCGCGAACATCTGGGAGGTCTGCCATCACCTCCGCGGTGAGGCCGGCCCCCGCCAGATCGAGAACGCCAAGGTCGGCCTCGCCCACGTGATCGGCCTCGGCAACGCCTGCGGCGTCCACATCCTCGAACGCGCCGCGTAACCTCCGCTCTTGGCCCTGCGGGCCGGGCCGCTCGGGCCACGGCCGACGCCACGCACTTGGGCCATCGACGTGCGAGCCGGTCCCCTCAGCCGTCGGCCTCTCGTCTCCTAGCTAATCAGGGGGTCACGGGGGAGGCCAAGGATGCGTTCGCCGATCTGGTTGCGCTTGATCTCGGACGTTCCGCCGGCGATCGACATCGCTCGGTGCATGAGCACGAGGAAGCCGGTCATCGCGGCCGGCCCGTCGAGGAATGCCAGATCGGAACCGTTGAGCGCGGCCAGGATCGCTGCGGCTTCGTGGCCGATCTCGGACAGCACCAGCTTCGTCACGTTGCCGGTCGCAACTCCGTCGACCCCGGCGACCGCGCGGTTCGCACTCCGCACGTTGAGCAGCGTCATGGCCTCGGAGGTCGCGATGTACTGACCGACCCGGCCGGCGCCGCCAGGGAGACGATCCGGGTGCGCGTCGAACGGCGCGATGAGCGCATCGCCCGGCAATGACATCCCGCCCTGGCCGCCACCGATGCTGACGCTCTCGTTGCCGAGCGTGGCGCGTGCGACCGTCCACCCGCCGTCGACCGGGCCGACGACATCGTCGTCGGGCACGAACACATCGTCGAAGAACACTTCGTTGAACTCGGCGTTGCCGGTGACCATGCGGAGCGGCCGCACCTCGACCCCCTCGGCTTCCATGTCGATCACGACGGTCGTGATGCCGCTGTGCTTGGGTACATCCGGGTTGGTGCGAACCGTGGCGAGGCCGTACTTCGCTTGGTGCGCGCCACTCGTCCAGATCTTCTGACCGTTGATGATCCAGCCGCCGTCGGCGCGGGTGGCCTTCGTCCGGACCCCGGCCGCGTCGGATCCCGCGTCGGGCTCGCTGAAGAGCTGACACCAGATCAGCTCCTGGTTCACCGCCGGCCGTACCCACCGCGAGACCTGATCCTCGGTGGCGTGCTGAATCAGCGTGAGGATGACCCATCCGGTGATGCCGAGCGCCGGGCGGGACACGCCGGCGGCGGCGAACTCCTGCTCGATGACCAACTGCTCGACGGCGCTCGCATCTCGACCCCACGGCGCGGGCCAGTGCGGCATGGCGTAGCCGGAGTCGACGAGGCGAGCCCGTTGCGCGTCGGCGTCGAGCCCGTCGAGGCTTGCGACGAACTCGCGCACCGTCGCCCGGATCGCTTCCGCCTCGGGCGGAAGGTCGACCGAGCGCTCCCGGCGTACACCGGCGCGGGTGAAGTCGGTCACCGCAACCGACGCGGCACCGGCGTCGATGACGGACTCGATCGCGGTGGCGCGCCGCAGATAGAGGTGCGCGTCGTGCTCCCAGGTGAATCCGATGCCGCCGTGCACCTGGATGTTCAGCTGGGCATCGAGGTCGCCGGCAGGGATCGCCAGGGCGGCGGCGATCGCGGCGGCATAGGAAAGCTGATCGCCGCCGGTGGCAGCAGCGCGGGCGGCGTCCCAGACGGCGGCCGTCGAGAGCTCCGACGCGACCAGCATGTTGGCGCAGTGGTGCTTCACCGCCTGATACATCGCGATCGGCCGACCGAACTGTTCCCGCACCTTGGCGTACTCGGCCGCCATCTCGGTGCACTCGCGGGCGATGCCGGTCGCTTCCGCGGCGAAGAGCAACCGGGCGTAGTCGACGAGTACCTGCGCCGCGCCGGACACGATCTCGGTCGGAGCACCGTCGAGCGCGACACGCGCGGCCCGGCGGGTCGGGTCCATGTTCGGCGGGACGGTGACCGCCACGCCGCTTCCGGTCAGGTCGACGATGGCCAGGTCGTTGCCCACCGGCACCAGCAACACCTGGGCCAGCCCGCCGCCGATGACCGCGCCCGTCGAACCCGAGATGGTCTCACCGTCGATCTTGAGGTCGCCGTCGAGCGCCACCGCGCCCACGGTCGATCCGTCCGCGAGCCCCGGCAGTAGTCGCGCCTGAGTCGCCTCGGGAGCAGCCGCCGCGATCACCGCGCCGGCGATGACGGTGGGGACGAAGGGTCCGGGCGCGACCGCGCGGCCCAACGCCTCGACGACGACGACCAACTCTGGGAGGCCGAAACCGGAGCCGCCGTGGGCCTCGGGCAGATGAAGGCCCAGCCACCCCAACGCACTCAACTCGTTCCAGAACTCGGGCAACGATTCCTCGGGCGCTTCCAACAGGGCGCGGCTCACGGTGCGGGCCTGGTGGCGGACCAGGAAGTCCGAGGCGGTGTCCATCAGGGCACGGTGGTCTTCGGTGATCGCGATCGACATCAATCGTCCTTCGAGGTGGGATGGCGGCGTGGGGCCGGGTCGAACCACTGCGGAACCGCCGGAACCGCCTCAGATTCTTAGGCGGCGGACGGGCTTCCCGTCCAAATGCACGAGGCGACCCACGGCGGCACCGGCACGGTCCTCGGCCGGGGCCAGTGCCGTCAGGTCGTGTGACGTTCGAAGAACTGCCAGAACAGCTCCGCCGCGTTGACACTGCCGGACTGTTTGATGAACGTGGGCTTTCCCGGTGCGGCATTCGGGTAATGGTGTCCAACCCCGTCGAGGAGCATGAACACGAACGAGTTCCCGCTGGAGTTGCCCGACACCGGCGTTGACCATTCGGCGGTCACGTACTGCGGTGCCGGCCAGGTCGAACGCCATGCCACCCCCGCCCAGTCGTCGACGCCGATGGATGTGCCCGGGACCCAAGCCAGGCCGCTGTTCGCGAGCGTCGGCGCAAGGAACACCTGACCGAACGCTCCGTCCACCGACGCCATCGTGAGCGGGATCGAGTCGATCGGCGGTCGACCTTGGCCCACGAGGTACTCGTTGATATGCACGAGGTACTTCTCGTCGCGCGTGCCCAGACCGAGGGCGAGTGGGACGGCGGTCGTCGGTGGGCTCTGAAGGTGCGGAGCCACGATCGGGCGCACCGATGTGCCATCGGTGCGACGACACTCGCGCGCCTGGCCCGCCCATGAACCTACGGCCGCGAACGTGTCCGCGCGGCTGATAGCGAGCGACTGTGCGAAGGCCGAGCCGTTCGAGAACCCCGAGGCGTAGACCCGGTGGCCATCCACCTGCTCGCTCCCCCGAAGCTCCGCCAGCATGGCGTCGACGAATGCGTCGTCATCGGCAGGGTAGGGCGCGGTCGTCGGCCATCCCGCGGGGCGGCGTTCGCTGACATCGCACGCGAGGCTGAAGTCGTTCCACTTGGTGCTCAGCCGCCCGGTCTCTAGTACGCGATAGCGCTTGCCCGTCGGGAAGACCGCGATCACGCCCTCGCGATCGGCGACTTCGCGCCAACCCGAGATCCCGTAGAACTGTTCGCCAGAACCGCTCGAACCATGGAACATGAACACGACGGGCGCCGGGGCGTTGCTCGCGGCGACGGCATCCGGCACGTGCACCACATACCGGCGCACGAGCCCACCGGTTTGAATGAGACGACAGTTCGCGCCGGCGACCAAGGGGGTCCCGGCACCGCCGACTCGCCCCGGACACAAGGTGTTCCAGGCGGCCGGGACCGCGCCGGCCGCGCCGCTCGGTTGCGAGGGAACGACCACCAGTGCGCCGGCAACGGCGAGAACAACGGTCAGGACAACAGCAACGGTGCCGAATGGGTTTCGACTCTTCGGGTACATAGCGCGCTCCTTTCGAACGTCTCCGCCAACGTAGGAAAGTGCTGTGCAGCGTAGGTCAGGCAAATGTCAGGAGTTCGTGAACCTGACCGGCGTCAGGGGTGTGCTGCTCGTGCCGCACGTCCCAATTGCTCGGCATGGTTCACGATGCTCAAGTCAGAGGAGCCGCGCCAGGGTGACATCGATTTCGGTCTGCACGGGACTATCGCCCCTGGTCGGGAGACGGTCCGTTCGGCACACTGACGGCCATGGGAAGTCCACCATGTCGAGGCTGATCCGGGCGTTACTCGTCGCCACGGTCGCACTCATCGGTGCCAGCAGCGTGACTTCGTCCGCGCGCGCGGCCGACGCGCTGCCGCCGACGATCAGCACCACCGCAGTCACGACTGCGCCGGTGATCACCCCGAGTGCGACTCCGACTCTCACGGTGTCTCCGCTCACTGGACTGCACGAGTTGAGCTTCGTGCGCTTCGACGGCACCGGCTTCGCGCCGGACGAGATCGTCGGCACGGCACGTGAGTGCGTCACCGCGGATGCCTGCGACACGTCGTTCGGCACCGAGGTGGTCGCCGATGGCACCGGCGCGGTGGTATTCGCCACCACGGGGGTCCACCGTGAAATCACGGTCGGTGGTGATCTCGTCGTGTGTGATACGGCGCCGGGAACCTGCTCCGTTCAGGTTGGTACCTGGGAGTTCCCCATCGCGTTCTCGACGCCGCGCGAAGACGTCACGGTGTATCCGACCAGCAATCTCGTCGACGGCCAATCGGTGACCGTGGCCGCGCGCAACTTCGAACCCTCGCGCTTCGTGCTCACCACGCAGTGCGCGACCGCCGACGGGGACCCGGCTCACTGCTGGAACACCCATGCGGTGATCTATGCGCAGATCGGAGCGGACGGCAGTGCCGTTCGAACCGGCCAAGTGGTGCGGTCTCTCCCTACTCCGAGCGGCACGGTCGATTGCGCCACTCAGACCTGCTATCTCGCAAGCGAGGACATCACCGATTACCACCACCGGTGGATCGTCGCGATCCAGCTCACCACGGGACCCGAAACCACGACCACGACCGCGACTACTTCTGCGGTCGGCACGCTGCCGAAGACCGGCGGATCGAACGGTGACCTCGCGTGGGGTGGCGTACTCGCGGTGGTGGTCGGATGGATCATGGTGGCCGTCGGTCGACGACGCACCCTGTCTTCGGCGGGCTGCTCGAGCTGACGGACTCGAGTATGAGGTCTCGATGAACGGTCGTGCGCCCGGCGAAAGATCGGCGGCTTCTGACGGCGTTCCCAGTTGACCATCATCGTCCGACGATCACGGGCTGAGCCAAGGCATCTAGTCGTGGAGACTCGAAGAAGTCGCACACCCAGGCGTCACGACTTCCTGCCTCTCACCTTCGTACGTTGCTCACCGAGTGGACGAACGTACAAAGGTCGGCCGATTGCCACCCACCCAGGCGTCACGACACCGAAACCCATGCCCAAATTCTGCGTCGACGCGCAGCGGGGTTCTGCCCTGGTTGGGTGTGTCTCCGGCCGCGCTGCTGTGATTGTTTGCGCCGTTCGGTTCGCTTGGGTTGCCCCCGCGCCCACGTCGCTTCGGTGCCGCTCGGCCGGCACCGCCCCTCCGTGTGTTCCTGGTCAGCGTGCCCGGAGAGAGATTCGAACTCTCACGCTCCATTACGGAGCCGGCGGGTTTAAGCCGCCTGCGTCTGCCGTTCCGCCATCCGGGCCTGGGATGGCAGGTTACGGCTCGGAGTCGGCCTCGACGCGCCGACCGTGGTCAGGTCGATCTCGGCGGGGATGAGGGCCTCGACCAGTCGACGGCGGATCGGCTCCGCGACCGAGGCATCGAGCCGGTTGGCGAGCACGATCCCCTCGATCATGTCGGCTGCGACTGCGTTGACATCCCGGCCCCGAATCTGGATGGCGACGACCGCCCCATCACCCAACCGCCGGATCGTGCGGGCTGCCCCGCTCACCCGGGGCGGGCTGCGGAACGCCGGCACAGCCAGGCCCGCCTCACGGCTCTCCGCCGCGAGGAACCTCGCCATCGCCGCAAACCTCGTTGCACCCACTCCGTCCACCCCCGGAGGATCGCACGACGGTGAGACCATCCTGATTGGTCGTCCTCCATGTCGGGTCGTCCGGCTTCGTCGACCAGCGCGACCCTCGAACTCACGCGCCGGAGCCTCGGGACGCCTCCCGACCTGCTCGCCTCCGCTCGTTCCTCGCTCCGGCTCGATCATTTTTGGTCGGCGGGGTGAGAGAGTGGCGCATGGGAGGTCGCTGGCGGAGTCCGTTCGACCGGGAGATCATGCGGCTGGCGGTGCCGGCGTTCGGTGCACTGATCGCGGAACCGCTGTATCTGCTGGCCGACACGGCGATCGTCGGCCGACTCGGCACCCGCCAACTCGGTGGCATCGCCATCGCCGCGATCGTGCTCACTGCGGTCTTCGGCATCTTCAACTTCCTCGCCTACACCACGACCGGCACCGTCGCCCGCCACCTCGGCGCGAGCAACGAGCGCGCCGCGGCCGAACACGGCATCGACGGCATGTGGCTCGCGGCGGGGCTCGGGCTCATCCTGGCGGCGGCCGGCATCCTCGCGGTGCCGCTCATCGTGCGCGCGATGGGCGCCTCGGCCGGCGTGGCCCCATTCGCCGAGGAGTACTTGCGCATCTCGCTCGTTGGTGCGCCGTTCGTGTTGGTGGCCCTCGCCGGCGCGGGGTACCTGCGCGGCATGCAGGACACCCGCACCACGCTCTACATCGCCGTCGGCGCCAACGTCGTCAACCTCGCACTCGAAGTGCTCTTCGTCTACGGACTCCACGCGGGCATTGCCGGCTCCGCGTGGGGAACCGTCATCGCCCAGATCGGGGCGGCCGCCGTGTTCGTCGCCCTCGTGCTCCGACGAGCGCGACCGACCGGCGCAACCCTGCGGGCACGGGCCGCGGGTCTGCGCAGCAGCGCGATCGTGGGCAGCCAGCTGATCCTGCGCACCGGATCCCTCCTCGCCGCGTTGCTCGCCACCACCGCAGTCGCGGCCCGCATCTCCGATGCCGCGCTCGGCGGCCACCAGATCGGCTTTCAGATCTGGACCTTCCTCGCCCTCGCGCTCGACTCCATCGCGATCGCAGGCCAGGCCCTGGTCGGTCGGTACCTCGGCGCGTCCGATGCCGCCACCGCCCGCGCGGTCTCACGCCGAATGTTGGAGCTCGGCATCGGTGCCGGGGTCGTCCTCGGACTCCTGATCGCGGTGAGCCGACCGTGGTTGGTACTGCCGTTCTCCACCGATCCGGCGGTGAGGGCCAACGCCGAGACCGTCCTCTGGTTCGTCGCCGCCCTCCAACCCATCGCCGCCGCGGTCTTCGTCTTCGACGGCATCCTGATCGGTGCGGGCGATTCGCGGTACTTGGCCCTCGCCATGGTCGTCGCCAGCGTGCTCTACGGCACCCTGCTCGCGATTGTCGTCACCCAGGGCGCCACCCTGGCCTGGCTGTGGGCCACCTTCACCTTCTGGATGCTGGCCCGATGGGCCGGTTTGTACTGGAGATTCCGAACTGATCGATGGGCGGTCATCGGCGCCACCACGCCGCGATGACCGTCCACCGGCGCGTCAGGTCGGTCGGCACCGTCCGCGAGTTGCATCGGCGGCGATTCCGCGGTTTCCTTGGCTGGTGATGCGTTCGCCTCACGGTGTCACAATCCCGCCCGGAGTCCGCGTGCCCGATCTTCCCGAGTCCGACGACGGCGTTACCCCGCCCACACCACTACCGCCGGCTCAGACCACGAGCCCGGTCGCGCCCGTCGTCGACCTCACCGAGGCCGAGAGTCAGGTGGCGCGCAGCGTCGCCCTCGTCCCCGCGCCGCGGAACGATCGCCCCGAGCGACTCGACCTCGAGCCCGAGGAACACGAAATCCGCCGCGGCGACGTCGACGCGTACGGACGCAGCGAACACATGCGGGAGCTCGCCCGCCGGATCTACGACCCCATCTACAAGCACTGGTTCCGCGCCGAGTGGGAAGGCCTCGAGCACATCCCGGAGCACGGCGGTGCGCTCCTGGTCGCGAATCACGCGGGTGCGATCCCGGCCGACGCACCCGTGATCATGCACGGTATCGAAACCGAACTCCATCGCCCGGTGTACGGCCTGGCCGAGAACCTGTTCCGCGCGATTCCCTTCGTTGGCACGATGTGGTCACGACTCGGCGGTGTGGCCGCACACCCCGACAACGCCTATCGCCTCTTGAAAGACGACGGCCAACTCGTGTTGGTCTTCCCGGAGGGGACCAAGGGCACCGGCAAGATCTACCGGGATCGCTACAAGCTGCACCGCTTCGGGCGCGCCGGCTTCATCGAGATCGCGATGCGCTCCGGCGTCCCCGTCATCCCGATCGCAGTCGTCGGCAACGAAGAGGCGATGCCGATCATGTTCAAGAGCCGGCGGTTGGCTGCCCTCACGAACCTCCCGTACTTCCCGGTCACCGCGAACATGTTGGCGCTCGGCCCGCTCGGTGCCGCCGTGTACTTCCCGGCGAAGTTCCGGATCCGGGTGCTTCCACCGGTCTATTTCGATGTCGCCCCCGACCAGGAGCGTTACCCACGGGCCCAGGTCATGGCCGACTCCGATCGCATCCGCGATGCCATCCAAGACGCGCTCTACGACATGCTGCGCACCCGCCGCAGTGTTTGGTTCGGCTGAGTCATGGGCATGCGCATCCTCGTCACCGGTCTCGGCACCTTCTGGGGGAGCCACCTCGCGCAACGACTCGAGGCCTACCCCGAAGTCGAGATGATCGTCGGACTCGACACCGACGAACCTTGCCTTCCGCTCGAACGCACCGAGTTCGTCAAGTCCGACTCCAACTATTCGATCCTCGATCGAATCGTGCGCGCGACCCAGGTCGACACGATCCTGCACACGCACTTGGTAGTGGGATCGACGGAACTTCCGGGCCGCGCCCTGCACGAGATCAACGTCATCGGCACGATGAACCTGCTCGCGGCCGCCGGCGCGGCAGGGAGCCCCGTCCGCAAGGTGATCGTGAAGAGTTCGACGCTCACGTACGGCGCGAACTACCAGGACCCGTACTTCTTTCGTGAGTCGATGACGCGAACTCGCGCCCCGCGGACCCGGGTCGAACGGTCGCTCCTCGAAGCGGGTTCCTTCGTTCGGGACTTCGCGATCGACAACCCGCACGTGACCGTGACCAAGCTCCGGTTCACCAACGTGCTCGGCGACGACGTCACCACACCGTTCTCCCGGGCATTGCGACTCCCCGTCGCGCCCGAGATCCTCGGATTCGACCCCCGGATGCAGTTCACCCACGAAGACGACGTCACGGGCGCGCTGGTCTATGCAACGCGCAACGACGTCCCCGGCATCTTCAACGTCGCCGGTGACGGAACGCTGCCGTGGAGTGAAGTGTGCGCCATCGTGGGCCGGCGCCGAATCGCGCTGCCCCCGGTGCTCACCCAGTGGGCCGTCGAGCCGTTGCGGCTGGCCCGCATCATCGACCTCCCGCCCGAGGTGCTGAGTGTCCTGCGATACGGGCGGGCCGTCGACAACAGCCCGTTCAAGCGGTCCGGCTTCCGGTACCAGTACTCGACGGCGGGCACCGTCGATGCCTTCGCTCGCAGCCTCCGCCTGGAAACGGCCGTCGGCAGCAACAGCCCGTCCTACCGGTACGAGCGCGACGTCGAAACGTTCTTCCGACACTCCCCCGCCATCGTTCGCGACCAAGGCTGACCCCATGCCTGTCCACCTGGAACGTCACGACCGCGTCGCGCTCCTCACCCTCGACGACCCCGATCGGCGTAACGCGATGACAGCGCCATTGGTCGCCGAGATCCTCAGCACGATGGACGACCTGGATGCCGACCCCGAGATCGGTGCCGTGGTGATCACCGGCGCCGGCACGGCGTTCTGCTCAGGTGCCGACGTGAACGCGCTCAAGGCGATGGCCGACGGTACCGAGGAACCCGCCGAGGTGCGCGACATCTACGCGGGCTTTCTGCGGATCCTGGATTCGCCCCTCCCGACGATCGCGGCAGTCAACGGCCCCGCGGTCGGCGCCGGCCTCAACCTGGCACTGGCGTGCGATGTGCGGCTGGCCGGCACCAGCGCGATCTTCGACGCTCGCTTCCTCCGGATCGGCATTCACCCCGGAGGGGGCAACACCTGGCTGCTCGACCGGGCCGTCGGCCCCCAAGCCAGCGCCGCGATGAACTTGTTCGGTGCTCGCATCGACGGGCCCCGCGCCGCCGAGATCGGCCTGGCCTGGGAGTGCGTTGCCGACGACACCCTCGTGGCTCACGCCATCGAGATGGCCACCCGCGCCGGTGAAGTTGCCCGGGACCTCTCGGTGCGCACCAAGGCCACCCTGCGCCACACACCGACGATCACCGAACACGATGCCGCGATGCGGTTCGAACTCGAACATCAGGTGTGGTCGCTGCGATCGCAGTTCCCGCCGGCACCGAAACCGCGCTGACCTCCAGCGCGAGGGCGGACTCCGGATACGCTCACTCAGTGGTCGAGATCGAGGAAACCGACGAGCCGATCGAGGCCATCGTCGTGGACCGCAGCTCCGCCAACCCGCTGACCACTCTCGTCGCGTGGCTGTGTCTCGGCGCCGTCCTCCTCACCGTCGGTTGGTGGGTGTGGACGCGCTGGATCAACCCGTCGGCGGGATCGCTCATCACCCAATACGTCAACAAGGACATCGGCGAAACCTTCGCCAGCCCCGAGGCCGGGTTCACGGTCGCGATGCCCACGAAACCCGACATCACGACGGACCTCAACGAGTACGGCAAGATCTGGCGGGCGTCGAGCAATCCCGGATCCGGCTACGAGTTCACCGTGACCCAGTCGCCACAACCCAGCTCGCTCCTCGACAACTACCGGAGCGCGCTCAACCAGATCAGCGCGCAAGTCGCGAGTGGGAACAGCATCGTCTCGCAGACCACGCCCACGCCGATCATCGACGTGGCAGTCAAGGAGATCGTCTACACCGACGGCTCCAGCACGTGGCACACCCAGCTGATCCTGCGCGCCGACCGCCTGTACACCATCACCGCGAAGACGCCGAACTCCGATCGCGGCCCGTTCGAACGTCTGACCACGTCGTTTCGCGTCCTCGGCTAGGCGCGTCAGCCGCCGCGTGCGGCCCACTCCTCGGCGGTGATCGCGTAGCGGACGTGGTCTTCGTAGACGCCCGCGATCTGAAGGAATCCGCGCGAGGTTCCCTCCTCGCGGAGCCCCAGCTTTTCCGCGACCCGTCGGCTCGCGATATTGCGCGGGACGATCGCAGCTTCCATGCGATGGAGGTGCAGCTCGTCGAACCCGTAGCCCAGGATCAGCGTGACCCCTTCGGGCACGTAGCCCTGGCCGGCACACCGCTCGTCGATCCAGTACCCCACGGCGGCGGACTGGAACGGCCCCCGCTGCACCGATCCGAGGCTCACCTCACCGATGAAACGGTCGTCGGTCAGGAACAGGCCGAACCCGTACGCGGCGTCGAACTGACGCTGACGGTCCCACGCCGCGCACCGAGCGCGAAACACTTCGATATCGCTGGCGGGATCGGGCGCGCCCGGTTCCGGTCGCGGCTCCCAGGGCTCCAACCAGACCCGGCTGGCCACCCGCACTTCACGCCACGCAGGAAAATCCCGGGCGCGCAGAGGGCGCAGCAACACTCGATCCCCGACGAGCTTCGGGCCCTCGTGCCGTCTCATTCGGCCGTCGCGATCGCGTCGAGCGCACTGGCGTCCTCGAGCCCGGAGAGATCTCCCGGCGCCTGTCCGAGCGCAACGGCCCGGATCGCGCGGCGCATGACCTTGTTGCTGCGCGTCTTGGGCAAGGCGGTCGTGAAGTAGATCCCCGATGGTGTGAACGATTTGCCGAGCGCGCCGGCCACTGCGGCTCGCAGCTCGGCGCGCAACTCCTCCGACGGGCGGGTGCCCGGCGCCAATACGACGTAGCCGACGAGGGTCTCCCCTTTGAGTTCGTCGGGCATGCCGATCGCCGCGGCCTCCACCACCGCGGGATGTTCGACCAATGCAGTTTCGACTTCGGCCGGGCCCAACCGCTTGCCCGCCAACTTGATCGTGTCGTCGGAACGACCGTGGAGGAACCATTGACCGTCCTCGTCGATCGACGCCCAGTCGCCGTGCCACCACACCCCCGGCCAGCGCGACCAGTACGTCTCGATGTAGCGATCCGGTTCTTTCCACATCCCCCGGGTCATGGCCGGCCACGGACGCCGACAGATCAACTCGCCGACCGCCCCCCGGATCGGCTGACAGTCGTCGTCGACCACATCCACCGCGCACCCGAGTGCGGGGCCGCCGAGTGAACACGGCGCGATGGGCTCGACGACGTGCGGAGCGAGGAAGCACCCCACCTCGGTCCCGCCGCTGACGTTGATGATCGGACACCGCCCGCCACCGACCACATCGAAGTACCACCACCACGGACCTTCGTTCCACGGCTCACCGGTCGAACCCAGCACCCGCAACGACGACAGATCGTGCGCCCGCACCGGCTCCTCGCCGTGGGCCATGAGCGCCCGGACCAACGTCGGCGAAATGCCCACGATCGAGATGCGATGCCGCTCGACCATCGCCCAGAGCCGGTCGGGGCCCGGGTAGTCGGGCGCGCCATCGAAGCAAAACATCGTCGCACCGAGGGCGAGGGTGCCGAAGATCTGCCATGGGCCCATGATCCAGCCCAGATCAGTCAGCCAGAACAACACGTCGTCGCGGTCGCCGCCGGTGGGGACCGAGCGACAGTCGGCCTGGAAGCCGACCTCCTCGGCGATCTTCACCACGAACCCGCCGTGCACGTGCACGACGCCTTTCGGCTTGCCCGTCGTGCCACTCGTGTATGCGACGAACAACGGATGCTCGGCATCGAACGCCGGTGTTTCGAAACGCGCCGACGAGGCCAGGTCCCCGCACTCGGCCAGTGTGAGGTCTCGCCCCGGGACCATCGGCACGTCGATACCGAGCCGCGGCACCACCACGACGGTCTCGACCCCGGTGGCCAGCGCCAGCGCGGCGTCGGCCGTCTCCTTCATCGGGACGACCTTGGCGCGCCGGGTCGTGCCGTCGGCGGTGATCAACGCCGTGGCCGCGCCTTCCTCGAGGCGGACCGCGACCGCCTCGGGTCCGTATCCGGAAAAGATCGGCAAGAAGATGGCACCGAGCTTGGCGACCGCCATGACCGCGGCCACCGTCTCGGGGAGCATCGGGAGGAACACGCCCACTGCGTCGCCTTCGCCAACTCCCCGGGCGGCGAGACCACCGGCGAGGGCGTCGGTCATCGTTCGCAGTTCGCCGTAGGTCACCGAGCGCGCCGGACCTTCCTCCCCCTCCCAGAGAATCGCGGGATGATCCCGCCGCTGCGGATCGTCGGCCCACCGGTCCACGCAGACCGCGGCCGCGTTGAGCCGACCGCCCGTGAACCAGGTCGCCCATTCGATGCCGACGCTCTCGTCGAGCACGGCCGAGTACGGCGTGGAGAAGGGAAGGCCGGCGAACTGCACGAAGGCGTCCCAGAACCAGTCCGGATCGGCGATCGACCGGTCACGGAGTGCGGCGAAGTCGGTGAACCCGTGCGCGGCCATGAACCGAGCCACGTTGCTCTCGGTCAGAAACTCCGGCGACGGACTCCAGGCGGCGGGGGTAGCGGGCACCGGCGCAGGATACCGGGGAGCGCCGCGTACTCTGGGCGGTGTGACCACCTCTGAGCCCGCGCCTGCCCCCACTGCACCGACCGCGCCAGGACCGCCGTATCCCGACGCTCTGGCGTGGATCGATCTGGAAATGACGGGTCTCGACACCGCGAAGCACACGATCGTCGAAATCGCGGTGCTCCTGACCAACTCCGACCTCGAACTCCTCGACGACGGCATCGATCTGATCATTCACGCGAGCGCGACCGACCTCGAGCACATGGACGACTTCGTCCGGAACATGCACACCAAGAGCGGCCTGCTCGACCAGATGGCGGCATCGACGCTCACGCTCGCCGACGCCGGTGCTCAGGCCCTCGAGTATCTGCGAGCCCGAGTCCCGGAGAACGCCACGCCGCTCTGCGGCAACTCGATCGGCGTCGATCGGCGGTTCCTCGACCGGTACCTCCCCGAACTGGATCAGTACTTGCACTACCGAAGCATCGACGTGAGTTCGTTCAAAGAACTGTGTCGGCGCTGGAACCCCTCGGTGTACAAAGGCCGACCGGGCAAGCAGGAGTCACACCGTGCTCTCGACGACATTCGGGAGTCGCTCGAAGAGATGCGCTACTACCGGGACCACTTCTTGGTGCCGCCCGGCGACGCCACCACCCCGTCAAGTACGTAGCCGCGCGACCACGGGGACGTGGTCGCTGAGCTTCGCCCAGTAGCCCCAGTCGTCGGGCACGTACGCATCCTCCACGGTGATCGCATCGCCGACGAGCAGGTAGTCCAACCGCTGGGTCGGTGGCGCCGTGCGCGGACCCGGCTCCCAGTTGGTCGCCGGGCAGGCCGCCACCGCGCGGATGCGGTGCTCGGCATCGCGCCAACCCCGCCGAGCGCACGCGGCCAGCACTGCACTCGATGGCCGGCCATTGAGATCCCCGGCGATGATGCTGTCCTTCGTCGTGTGCGCCATCACGTCCTCGGCTTGGCGCACGCGCTCATCCATCGTGACGCCGGCCCCGAGATGAACATCGACGACCGCGACCGATCCATCGCCGATAGCTGCCCTCGCGTGCACCGCGATTCGTCGCCGCCAATCCCAGAGCCGCCACCGCTGGGCGAGTGTCTGGACGTGGACGTCCGTGAGGGCAAGCCGCGAGAGGATGCCCAGACCTTCGGCCGGCAACGTGATCGACCAATGCTTGAACCGCCATCGCGCCTCGTAGGGGCCGAGCGCACGACCCAGGGCCCCCAACTGGCGGCGCTGTACCTCCTGCATGAGCACGATGTCGGGATCGAACCCCTCCAACCCGGCGGCCGCGGCGGCAACGTCCAGTCCGTGACTCCCTTGCGCGTTCCATGTCACGACCGTCAACCCTGCCACGGGAACCTGCTCTCGTCGGTGCCAGACCCGCAAAGACTAGGGCGGCCTCGGATTCGCTGCGGTACCCTCCGGTCTTCCCTCACCGAAAGCGCCAACCCATGCCTGACATCACTGTGTCGCGCGACATCGCCGCCCCCGCCGAGTCGGTCTGGGCCCTCGTGACCGACATCACCCGGATGGGCGAGTGGTCGCCCGAATCCCAAGGCGGCAGTTGGGTCAAGGGCGCGTCGGGCGTCGCGGTCGGCGCACGGTTCAAGGGGAGCAACGCCAACGGCAAGAAGTCCTGGTCGACCGATTGCGAAGTCACCGTCTGCGAACCGGGGCAGGCCTTCGAGTTCGTCGTCAAGGCCGGGCCGATGGCCATCGCCACGTGGCGGTACGACTTGACTCCGACCGAGACCGGCTGCCACGTCACCGAAACCTGGACCGACAACCGCGGTGGACTCGCGAAGTTTCTCGGCAAGTTCGCGTCGGGTGTCGCCGACCGCGAGAGCCACAACCGCACGGGCATGGAAGCGACCCTCGCCGCGTTGGACGCGGCCACGCGTTCCTAGCTCAGAGGATCGCGTCGAGCGCGCCGAGGAGCGCACTCACCGACCGGCGCCGAGCAGTGTGGCCCATCAGCCCGATCCGCCACGCCAGACCGGCGAACGCGCCGAGGCCGCCGCCGACTTCGATGTCGAAGTCGCGCAGCAGTCGCTGTCTCAGCGCGAGTTCGTCCAGACCGGTCGGCAGGCGCACAGAGGTGAGTTGCGGCAACCGGGCGGACTCGGGGGCGATGAGTCCGAACCCGCGCGCGTCGAGCGCCGCCTGCAGCATCCGGCCGACCTCGTGATGCCGGGCCCACACCGCGGCCAGGCCTTCGTCGAGCACCGCACCGAGCCCGGCGTGGAGGGCAACGATCATGCCCGTCGGCGCGGTGTGGTGGTACTTGCGGGCGGCACCCACGTAGTCACCGATCAGGCCCAGGTCGAGGTACCAGGACTGCACCGGTGTCGTACGGGTACCGATCCGGTCCACCGCACGCGGCGAGAACGTCACCGGTGAGAGGCCCGGCGGCACGCCGAGACATTTCTGGGTCCCCGAGTAGCAGGCATCGATGTTCCAGCCGTCGACCTCGAGCGGAATCCCCGCCAGCGAGGTCACCGCGTCGACCACGAGCAGGGTGTCGGTGTCGCGCAGCGACGCGAGCGGCGCGATGTCGTTCTCGACTCCGGTCGACGTTTCGGCGTGGACGACCGCGACGAGTCGGGCGCGCGGGTTCGCGGCTTGCGCATCCAACAGGCGTTGCGGGTCGATCGGCTGGCCCCACTCGGCCTCCACCCGAACGACGGTGGCGCCGGCGCGGCGCGCCACCTCGCACATCCGCTCACCGAAGACGCCGTTGACGCCGACCACGACGATGTCACCCGGTTCGACGAGGTTGACGAAGCACGCCTCCATCCCCGCGGAACCCGTGCCCGAGATCGGCAAGGTGAGCGCGTTCGTCGTCTGAAAGACGGTCCGCAATCGATCACACGTGGCGTCGAGAATCCGGAGGAACTCGGGATCGAGGTGACCGAGCAGCGGTTGGGCGAACGCGGCGGTGACTTCGGGGTACGGATTCGACGGGCCCGGGCCCATCAGCAATCGATCGGGAAGCGTCATGCGCGCATGGTACCGAGCGGGCACCTCGACCCGAGTGTTGCCCCGCGTCTCTAGCCGGAACGGTCGGAGACCGCGAACTCGCGTGCGAGGTGGGCCACAGGTTCATCGGCGCCCGCCACCAGCGCGCGGGCCAGCAACGCGGCCTCGCGTGCAACCCGAGTCACGAGTGACGCCGAGATCTCGACCCCGGTCTGGCCGGCGGCCGCGCGCACGGCCTGGGTGGCCTCATGAGCGGCGCGCGCACCGTCGCGGGTACGTCCCCGAGATCGCAGGGCGTCGTCGATCCGCATCAGGTCTTCCCAGGCCTCGATCTCGTCGGCGGCGGTCTGATGCGACGCGTCGATCGCCGCGGCAATGGCCTGCATCTCGTTGGCGTTCAACCGGCCGAGCATTTCGACGAACTCATCGAGTTCCATGCCCAAGACAACGACGCGTTCGGGCGCCGGGTTGAGGGTTACCGCGCGCGCATTGCGAGGTCCCGCACCAAACCATCCAGAATGTCCGCCTCGCTCGTGAGGACTTCACCGAAGCCAAACGTGCGCAGGATCGACACCAGAACAATCGCACCGCCGACGATCACATCGACCCGGCCCGGTTCGAGGCCAGGGTTGTGCCGGCGATCTTCGATGGCCTCGGTGGCGAGCGTCCGGAAACAGTCCTCGGCGGCGGCCTTACTCAACCGAAAGTGGTGCACCCGGTCCCGGTCGTATTCGGCCAGGCCCTGTTCGATCATCGCCATGCTCGACACGGTCCCCGCCAAGCCCACCAGCGTGGCCGCGCGGGCCGCGCCGGGAATCTCGCGCGCCACATCGGCCAAGTGCTCCCGAACGACGTGGACCGCTTGGCTGAGCTCCTCGGCGGTGGGCGGGTCCGAATGCAACCACGCCTCCGTGAGGCGAACGCACCCGATGTCGACCGAGACCAAGGCTTCCGGCTCGGTGGTGCCGAACACGAACTCGGTGGAACCACCGCCGATGTCGACGACGAGGTAGGGCCCGGCCGCCACGGCGGCGAGGCCCGTCGTGGCACCGAGGAACGACAACCGAGCTTCTTCGGCACCGCTCAACAGCTCCGGGGTCACGCCCAGCGCGTCGGTCGCGGGGTCGAAGAATTCGGCCCGGTTGCCGGCGTCACGCGCGGCCGAGGTGGCCGTCGCGCGGATCCGGTCGACGCCTCCGACCTCGTCGATGATCGCTCGGTACGCCCGGAGTGCGGCCACCGTCCGATCGATTGATTCCGGGGCAAGCCGGCGGGATTCGTCAACGCCCTGGCCCAGCCGCGTGATCGTCATGTGCCGGGCCAAGGTGACGATCTCGCCATGCGGATCGTCGAGTTCACCGATGAGCAGCCGCGCCGAGTTGGTACCGATGTCAATCGCGGCAGCTCTCATCGCTCGGCTCCCGATCCCCGGTTCATTCGCTTCCCTCTTCGGTGACACGGAGCTGTTCCTCGACCCACTGTCCCACCGGGTCGTCGGTCCCGGCCAGGAACGCGGCGTAGTGAGCATGCAGGCATTTCACCCCGACGCGGGTCCCACCGACTCCGCCCGATGGCCGCGGCCCGGAATGGTCGATCGGGATCGTCGCGTCACGTTCGGCGGCATACCGGTCGTGGGCCGCCGCGATGGTGGGCAGGCCGACCTCGGCCTGCGCGGCCCGGACTCCCCCCGCAGCTTCGAGGCGCGAGACCGACCGGTTGAGTGCGGGATCGATCAGCCAATAGCGAGTGGGCAACGGGGTACCGTCGAAGAGGAACGCGGCGTTGCGGATCACGACCGGTTGCCCATCCGCGGTGCGAACGACGACCTCGAACTCGGCCAGGGGTTCCCGGCCCAATCGAGTTCGAACCCGCTCGACATCCTCCGGGTCCGCCATGCGGCCAAGCGTAGCGACGGCGCGCGTTCAGGGAACGAGCGGCAAGGTCGACGAGGTCGTGGTCGTCGATCCCCCCGGCACCGGCGCGTAGGCCTGCTCGCCCGGGCGCACCATGCCCAGATCCTCCCGGGCGACTCGTTCGACTTCGGCGTCGGTCTTCAGCTCGGCCGCGTCTCGCTCGAGTCGTTGCCGCTCCTTGCGTAACTCGGTGAGTCGCTGGTTCGATCGGTCGAGTGCGCTGCGCTGGTCCAGCAGCGCGCGAACGGGGAACACGACGACGAACAGCAGGCCGACCACGATCACGAGCGCCACGCTCGCGCGCAGCATGATCGCCCGCCGGCGGATCACCTGCTCCGGCGTGTAGCGCGGCGTCGGACTGGAGCTCACGCGGCAGAACCCGACCCCGGGGCGAGCGCGCGACCGCCGAGATACTCGGCCGCTTCTCCGAGCCCCTCCTCGATCCGCAACAACTGGTTGTACTTGGCGACCCGGTCGCTCCGCGCCGGCGCACCGGTCTTGATCTGTCCGCAGTTCGTCGCGACTGCGAGATCGGCGATCGTGACGTCTTCGGTCTCGCCCGATCGGTGCGACATCATCGCCGTGTAGGCGTGACGCCCGGCGAGGGCCACGGTATCGAGCGTTTCGGAGAGGGTGCCGATCTGGTTGACCTTGATGAGGATCGAGTTCGCCACGCCGAGATCGATCCCCCGTTGGAATCGCGTCGGGTTCGTGACGAACAAGTCGTCGCCGACGAGCTGGACCCGGTCGCCGACCGCGTTCGTCAACGCGGCCCAGCCGTCCCAGTCGTCTTCGGCCATGCCGTCTTCAATCGAGACGATCGGGTACCGGTCGCAGAGATCCGCAAGGTAGGCGGCGAACTCCGACGAGCTGAAGGTGCGGCCCTCACCGGCGAGCGTATAGGTGCCGTCGGCGAAGACTTCCGTGCTCGCCGCGTCGAGGGCGATCGCGATCTCCTCGCCCGGCGCGTAGCCCGCGACGGTGATCGCTTCGAGTAACAGTTTCACGGCGTCCTCGTTCGACGGCAGACTCGGCGCGAAACCGCCTTCGTCACCCAGGGCGGTCGAGAGACCGCGATCGTGGAGGAGCTTCTTCAAGATGTGGTAGGTCTCGGTGCCCATCCGCAGTGCCTCGGTGAAGCTGGCTGCGCCCACCGGCGCGAGCATGAACTCCTGGAGGTCGACGTTGCTGTTGGCGTGGGCGCCACCGTTGAGCACATTCATGCACGGCAACGGCAGCACGTGCGCGTTCGCACCCCCAACGTATCGATACAGGGGAAGATCGGATTCGTCGGCCCCGGCCTTGGCCACCGCGAGCGACGTACCAAGCAGCGCGTTCGCGCCGAGCCGACTCTTCGCGTCCGTGCCATCGCATTCGATCAGGACCCGGTCGATGTCGCGCTGGTCGAGCGCCTCCATCCCGAGGATCGCCTCCGCGATCTCGTCTTCGACATGCGCGACGGCCTGGCGAACACCTTTGCCGCCGTACCGGTCGCCGCCATCGCGGAGCTCCACAGCTTCGTGAGCCCCGGTGCTCGCACCACTGGGGACGGCCGCCCGGCCGCGGGCCCCGGAGAGGAGCTCGACTTCGACCTCCACGGTCGGGTTCCCGCGGGAGTCGAGGATCTCCCGGGCGCTGACGTCGATGATGCTGCTCACAGTCCCCCTCGGGTCGGGCACCGGTCCACGGCGCGGCCGATCCAGTTGCGCGTGTGGTCGGTGTTGCCGAGAGTAGCCCGCAGGGAGTACCCGATCGGGGCTTCTCCGTCCGGTATCAGTGCGATTCGGACCAATGGAGCAGCTCGCCGCGCCCCTCGAGCATGACGCTGCCGGGCATCACCCGCAGCCGGTACGGATCCAGCCGCAGCGCCGCGAACGCAGGGGAGGTCGGACCATCGGCCCAGGGCGGGATGATCGCCGGGTCGTACCCCACGGGCGCAGGAAGGTTCACGAAGGTGTTCCAAACCCGCTCACACGTCTCGTCGTCGAAGTGCCACGTCGCGACCGCATCGGCAGAGCACGTGTCGTGGGACTGCGCCCAGTACGTGGCCGAAGCGTGCGGCGATCGAGCGAGGGCGGCTCGTTTCAACGGGGTCGGTCCGGTGGCGATCCAGCCGACCAACTGATCGCCTTCCCACTCCCAGTAGGGATGGAGGACGCGTGTGCGCGGTCGGTCGTCGGGATCGACGGTGGCCACCGTGCACCAGACGATCTGATGGGCCATGGCTGCGAACGCCTCGGCCGTCTCGCGGTAGGCGCTCATCGGGCGGACCCGTCGACGGGTGCCGATCGCGGCGCCGGACTCTCGCAGTGGCCCTCGATCACCAATGCCATCAGTGCTCTCCTTCGATCTTCGCGCCAGAGACTCCGGGCCCGCTCGCCCGTTGTGCCGGTCAGTTCTAGCCCTTCGGCCGCGGCGCGCTGTTCCATGCGCACGAACTGCTCCCGGAACCGGACCGACCAGCCGCGCAACGCGCTCTCGGCATCAACCCCCCGCGATCGAGCGACGACCACGGCACCCGCGAGCAGTTCGCCCAACGCCGTCTCGGTCTCGCCCGCGCCGGATGCCGTCTCCAACCCCTTCAGGGCGTCGGCCATCCGGACGAAGCCGTCGGCATCCACATCGGGATCCAGCCCGACGCTGGCGGCCTTCCGGTACAGCTTGTGCGCGTACAACAACGACGGCAGCCCCGGGCTGATCCCGTCGACCAACGAACTACTCGACCGCTCGACCTTCTTGATCTGCTCCCAGTTGGCCAGCACCGCATCGGCGGTCGCCGCTTCGACATCGCCGAACACGTGCGGATGCCGCCGCACCAACTTCGCGTGGATTCCGCGTGCCACATCCGCGAGGTCGAACGCACCGGCCTCCGCCGCGAGAATCGAATGAAACACCACCTGGAACAGGAGATCGCCGAGTTCGTCCTCGACGCGGGCGTAGGCATCGAGATCCACCTCGCCCGCCGGCGCGTCGTCAGGCAGCAGTTCCAGCACCTCGACGGTCTCGTACGCCTCTTCCAACAGATAGCGCGTGAGCGAGTGATGGGTCTGCTCGGCATCCCATGGGCACCCACCCGGCCCGCGTAACCGGCGAGCCAACTCCACCAACCGCGCGACGTCACCGGCGATCGCGGCGTCACCCGCATCGACGTAGACGGAGGTGAGGTGGTCCGGCGTGATGACTCGATCGAGTTCTTCGAGCGCAACGGTCGTGACGAGTTCGTCCGCCGCACCCAGCCGTTGCAACACGATGACCGGCGTCTCGGGGACGAGCGTGTCGAGCAACGCGACCTTCAAGTCCGACAGCACCAGCTGGTTGATGCAGTGCCCGATGAGCATCGGGCCCGAACGCCCGGCGGCCGACGGCGCGAACTCGGCAGCGTCGACCACATGGACCCCCGCCATCGGGTCCCGACCAACTCGGGACCACACGAGATCCACAAAGGACAGACCGGGGATGACCGAGACATCGAGGTCGGCACCGGCGGCGCGGCGAAGGAGCGCGACGGAGTCCTCCGCGACGCCGGGGTTCCCCGGCACCGCGTAGACGATCTCACCGTGCTCACGGGCCGCGGCGATCAAGTCGGCGACGATCGCCGGATAGAGCGACGCGAATTCGGCTGCCGCGTTGTAGGCCCCGTCGAAGGTGACGAACTCGATCCCCTCGGCCCCAAGTTCGGGCACCGCCGGATGGCGACCGGTGCGGGCATAGCGGTGCGGGATGCGCTCGATCGCGCTGCGCGCCGCCGGGAGGAGCAGATCGAGCCCCGCCGGTCCGAGACCGACGACGACGATCCGCGGCGACTCACGGGGTCGACGTGCTACCCGATCCGGCATTCTCCGGGGTGGTGCCCGCTGCCGGTGGAGCGCTCGGGGCCGAGGTCGAGGTGGTGTCGGCCGGCCGACTCTTCACGGACTTCGGAGCGGGCGGGTCGATCGTGAACTGGCCACCCTGGCGCCGAAGCTTGCCGTACAACGGATTGACGTAGATCTTGGCCTTGGTCAGGAACTTCTCGATGACCGGCTCGAGTGGATCGGGCGTCTGGACCGACGGCAGCAACGGTGCCGCGTTCTCCTCGGTCAGCGGGAGCGCTTCGATGACGTGATACCCGAACTGGGTCTTGATGGGCTGGGAGAGTTCGCCGGTCGGTGTGGCTTCGGCGCCCGCCCGGAAGGTCTCGTCCAGCTGATTCCACTGCGAGGAGCCCTCACACATCAGCAGGCCGGCCTGGGCCTTGGCGCCCGTGTCCGACGACACCTGGTTCGACACGTCCGCGAAGTTGGAACCCTTCTTGATCTGATCGATCACCTGCTGGGCCTTCTCCGGAGTGTCGACGAGGATGTGTCCGATCAGGCGGTTACTCGCGCAGTCGGCCGACAGCGTCGTGAACGGCGACCCTTGTTTCATCGAGGCGCGCAGGGCGCTCTGCAAGGCGGCGGCCCGGACCAATCGATCCTGCAAACGCTTGGGCAGTTGTTTGAACGCCGTCCCGCTCTGCTGACTGGACCCGAACTGACTCCGAGCGGCCGCTTCTTCCTGGGCGGTCGCACTGATACCGCGCTGCTTGGCGACGATCGCCACCGCCTCGTTCTGGATCAGCGAGACCAACCACTGGGCGGAGAAGCTCTTCGGAATCGAGCCGTTCTTCGTCAACGTGACGCCCTGTTGCGCCAACGCGCTGCGGAACGCCTCCGACTTCGCGAAGTCGGAGACGTCGTTGGTCAACTCCTTCGTTGCGATGTCGCGACCGTCGATCGTGGCGGCGACGCCGGGGGTGGAGGAGCAGGCGGGCAGAATCGCGAGCGCGCCAAGCAGGAGGAGGGAAAGGGTTCGTTTCATGAAGTGCGCCAGCCTACCGGTGGGCATGCGTCCAGTTCCGACAGGTCAGCCGGCCGAGCTGGGCTCGGGTTCAGGAACCAGCTGGGTCAGCAGTTCCACGACGGCATCCGCGACCTGGTCGGCGGAGGCGCCGAGCGGGATCACGAGTTCACCACTGTCTTTGATCACCGACTTGGGGTAGAGCCGATTCATGCGGACTTTGCGACTCTCGAGAAGCTCCAAGCCCTCGATCCGGGCGATCCCCTTCTGCACCGACACGCTCGTCGCACCCGCCCGCACACACTCGGCCCGCACTCGCGCCGCTCCGAGCAACGCTTCGGCCGCCGCCGGGATCGGTCCGTAGCGGTCGAGCCACTCGGTGCGGATGTCGTCGACGTCGCCCGGGGAGACGACCGCGGCCAGTCGCCGGTAGGCCTCCATCCGCACGTCGTCCCGGCTGACGTACTCGCGCGGCAGATGTGCGTCGACGGGCAGGTCGAGCACGACCTCGAACGGCTCTTCCGGCGTCTCGCCCTTCAGCTCGCTCACGGCCTCGGTCACGAGCTCGCAGTAGAGGTCGAAACCAACCGCCGCGATGTGCCCGCTCTGGGCACCGCCCAACAGGTTGCCCGCGCCGCGAATTTCGAGGTCGCGCATGGCGAGCTTGAACCCGGACCCCAGGTCGGTGAACTCGCCGATCGCCTTGAGTCGCTCGTACGCCTCTTCCGACAGCGCCCGATCCGGCGGATGCAACAGGTAGGCGTACGCACGCGAGCCGCGGCGACCGACCCGGCCCCGCAGCTGATACAGCTGCGCGAGACCGAGGAGGTCGGCGCGGTCCACGACCAACGTGTTCACCGTCGGCATGTCGAGCCCGCTCTCGATGATCGTCGTGCACACCAGCACGTCGTACTCCCGATCGGCGAAGTCGAGCACGACCCGCTCGAGCAGGCCTTCGTCCATCTGGCCGTGAGCAATGCCGATCCGGGCCTCCGGCACCAACCGCCGCACGTGTTCGGCGGCATGCTCGATGTCCTGCACGCGGTTGTGGACGTAGAAGACCTGACCCTCACGCAGCAGTTCGCGGCGGATCGCCTCGCTGACCGCGCGATCGTCGTACTCCCCCACGTAGGTGAGGATCGGTTGGCGCGCCTCGGGCGGAGTTTGGACCAGCGAGAGGTCGCGGATCCCGGTGAGACTCATCTCCAACGTGCGCGGAATCGGGGTCGCGGTCAACGTGAGGACGTCGACGTGGGCGCGGAGATGTTTGATGCGTTCCTTGTGCTGCACCCCGAAGCGTTGCTCCTCGTCGATCACGAGCAGGCCGAGATCCTTGAACTCGATGTCCTGGGACAACAGCCGGTGCGTGCCGACCACGACGTCGACCTCACCCGACTTCAAACCTTTGACCACCGCGTTCTGTTCGGCAACGGTGAGGAATCGCGACAGCACCTCGACCCGAATCGGATAGCCGGCGAACCGTTCGCGGAAGGTCTGGCCGTGCTGGTTGGCGAGCAGGGTGGTCGGTCCGAGAATCGCGACCTGCTTGCCGTCCTGGACCGCTTTGAAGGTCGCGCGCAGGGCCACTTCGGTCTTGCCGAATCCGACGTCACCGCAGATGAGCCGATCCATCGGCAGGACCGCCTCCATATCGCCCTTGACTTCTTCGATCGCCCGGAGTTGGTCCGGCGTCTCTTCGTAGGGGAAGGCGTCTTCGAGTTCGCGCTGCCATGGCGTGTCGGCACTGAACGCGAACCCCTGCGTCGCCAACCGCTTGCGGTACAGGATCACGAGCTCCGCGGCGATGTCCCGCACCGCCGCCCGAACCTTGGCCCGGGTCTTGGACCACTCGGCGCCGCCCATGCGCGAGAGCGACGGCGAATCGCCACCGGTGTAGCGCCGCACGGTGCCGACCTGATCGGTGGGAACGTAGAGCTTGTCGCTCCCCCGGTACGCGATGAGGAGGTAATCGCGCTCGGCCCCGCCGATCGACGCGCGTCACCATGCCCTCGTATCGGCCGACGCCGTGGACCTGGTGGACGACGAAGTCGCTCGGCTTGAGGTCGTCGTAGTAGTCGACGGCCTTGCGCGCACCACGCGCCGTCCGGTGCACCCGGCGCCGGCCGGTGAGGTCGGCTTCGGCCACGAGCGCGAGGTGCGCGCCCGCCACGATGACTCCCCGTTCGAGCGGCGCGATCAGCACCGTGACGACGCCCGGGTGGATCGGCGCGTCGATGCGGGCATCGATCCCCTCACCGGCCAGGACATCGGCGAGACGACGGGCCGACCCTTCCCCTTCGGCCGCGAGCACCACACGGTGCTCCGCCCGGATCAGCGCCCGCACCCGCTCGGCGAGCGCCTCGATGTCGCCGACCACGGGATCGAACGCCGACGCCCCCAACTGCGGGGTATCGGGACCGTCGGGGGCCGCGAGCACGGAGGTCGTCGCAACCTTGGTGCGGGCCAACAACCGATCGAACGGGAGCGAGAGACGAGGGAACTCGTCGTCGACTGCACCCCAGGTCCCCGCCAGCACTTCGGCGAGTGACGCTTCTTCGTCGAGGAGATCCTGCGCGCGGTCGCGCATGCGACGGGGTTCGACGAGTAGGACTCGCGCGCCGGGCGGAAGGAGGTCCGGCAGGAGGTGCTCGTCGCCGGTCAGCCACGGCAACCACGATTCCATGCCGTCGAAGATCTGCCCTTCGCGGAGGCGCTCCCATTGCTCGGCACCCCACGACTCGGACCCCAACAACTCGCCGGCCCGAGCCCGAACCTCGTCGGTCGGCAACAGTTCTCGACACGGGAAGATCGTCACGGTGTCGATGTCGTGGGTGCTGCGCTGATCGGTGACCGCGAACTCCGAGACGCGCTCGACCTCATCGCCCCATTGATCGATGCGAACCGGGTGATCGGCGGTCGCCGGGAACACGTCGACGATCGAACCGCGCACCGCCACCTCGCCGCGGCCCTCGACCTGATACTCGCGGCGGTACCCCATGCCGACCAGTCGCTCGACGAGCTGATCCCTTTCGATCGTGTCGCCGGCCCGGAGCTGGATCGGTTCGATCGCCTCGACGTGAGGTCCGAGCCGTTGCACGAGGGCGCGCACCGGCGCGACGACGACCGCCGGGGCGGCATCGCCGCCTTCGCGCAGCCGCCACATCACTCGCAGACGACGCCCCATCGTTTCCAACGCGGGCGACACTCGTTCGAACGGCAAGGTCTCCCACGCCGGGAACAGTTCGACCGCGTCGGCACCGAGCATCGGAACGAGGTCGCCGGCGATCCGCTCGGCCTCCGCCGCGGTCGGGACCGCGACCAGGACCGGTCGGATCCCTGCGAGTCGTTGCACCGCCGCCGCGAAGATCGGGCGGGCCGCTTCGGCGACCGCGACCACGTCGGCACGGCCGGAAGCGACGGCGAGCACCGCCGCATCCTCTGCGAGCAGGCGCGGCAATTCGAAGAGTGCGGGCTCGGGCATCACACCACTCTGACCGACCACACCCGCGTGGGGCGAACGGGTCTAGGAACGTTCGGCGGCGAGGCGGTCCAGCATCGCGGTGGTGCTGTGCCCTTCACTGAGCGGGGCCCGAAGCACCCGGCCGCCCCAGGAGCGGACTTCGGTCGCGCCGATGATGTCTTCGACGGCGTAGTCCTCGCCCTTGACCAGGACGTCCGGTCGCAACGCATCGATCACGGCCAGCGGTGTCGACTCGGCGAAGAGGACCACCGCGTCGACCGCGGCGAGGCCGGCGAGCACCTGGGCTCGAGCATCTTCACCGTTGACGGGCCGGCCGGCACCCTTCAACGCCCGCACGGAATCGTCGGTGTTGAGGGCGACGATCAACCGGTCGCAGTTGCGCCGGGCCCAGTCCAGATAGACGACGTGGCCGGCGTGCACCAGATCGAAACACCCGTTGGTGAAGCCGACCTCGTGGCCCTCGTTGCGCCAGCGGGTGACCAATCCGACTGCGGATTCCAACGAGACCACCTTCTCGTCGAGTGGCGGCGGTGCGTCGACCGCCGGGCCGAGGGCGGCCAGGAGTTCGTCCTGACGGATCGGGATGGTGCCGGTCTTCCCGACGATGATCCCGGCCGCGAGGTTCGCGAGGACCGCGGCGTCGTGGGCATCCAACCCGACCGCGATACCCGCGGCGAGCGTGGCGATCGCGGTGTCGCCCGCACCGGACACGTCGAAGACCTCCCGAGCGCGGGCGGGAACGTGGCGCGTCCCCGTGGCCTCCACGAGCGAAATCCCGGCCTCACCGCGGGTCAAGGTCACGAAGTCGAGCGCGAGGAGTTCCCGGAGTCGCGCCGCGGCCTCCGTCAGTTCGTACGGGTTCGACGCCGAGACTTGCGTCGTCGCCGCGAGTTCGGTCTCGTTCGGCGTGACGGTCGTCGCGCCGCGGTACTTGCCGTAGTCGAGGCCTTTCGGATCGACCAGCACCGGGATCCCGCGATGGCGGGCCTGCTTGATGAGGCGGCGGCACAGGTCCTCGGCCAACACACCCTTGGCGTAATCGGAGATGACCAGCGCGTCGTACCCGTCGTCGAGGAGTTCGACCACCCGGTTGTCCCAGCTCCGACGCTCGGCGGTCAGACGGGGCGAAAGATCTTCGTCGTCGATCCGCACCAGTTGCTGCTGGCCGGACAGGATTCGGGTCTTGGTGGTGGTCGGCCGGCCGCGAATGACATCGACCCCGATCACGCGCACGCCCGCGAGACCGAGGAGTTCCCGCAAGCGAGTCCCGGGGTCGTCGTCGCCGGTCCAGCCGGCCACATCGGCTCGTACGCCCAGCCCCGCCAGGTTCAGCGCAACGTTCCCCGCGCCACCGACCGAGACGGCCTCCCGACTGAGACGCACCACAGGGACCGGTGCCTCCGGCGAGATCCGGGCGACGTCGCCGATGAGGTAGCGGTCGAGCATGAGGTCGCCCACGACGAGCATCCGCACACCGGCAAACCCGCCACGGACCGCGGCATCAACGATGTCGGGACGATCAAACATCGCCACGCTCAGAGACGGCCGCTTCGATCATCTCGCACAGCGTATGTCCCAGAAAGAGGTGAGCCTCTTGTATGCGGCAGGTTCGTTCGATGTCGACGACGATCGGGATGTCCACGTTGCGCGCGAGCTTCCCGCCGTCGCCGCCGGCGAATCCCACGGTGAGTGCTCCGATCGAATGGGCCTGTCTCGATCCCGCTCAAGACGTTGGGGCTGTTGCCCGAGGTCGAGAGTCCGACCGCAACATCACCCGGACGACAGAGCGCCTCGAGTTGGCGGGCAAAGACGATGTCGAACGAGTAGTCGTTCGCAACTGCGGTGATGAGCCCGGTGTCGGCCACCAGCGCGACCGAGCCGATTCCCGGGCGATCCCGCTCGAAGCGACCGACGAGTTCAGTGGCGAAATGCAACGCCTGGGTGGCACTCCCGCCGTTCCCGAACCAGAAGACGTTGCCGCCGTTCTGGACCCGTTCGACGATCGCCGCGGCGGCTTCGGACAGCGCCGGCCACAACTCGGGGAGACCCGCCATCATCGTCTGGTGTTCGCGAATAGCCTCTTCGAAGTCCACGCGTGAATCTCTCGACGGGCCAGGGACAGTGCTTGAGGGTAGCAACGGGGTGATCCTGCTCGATAGGGACGGGGTCTTAAACGTGGACCGGCCGGATTCGGTCAAATGCGTCGAAGACCTCGAAATCGAGGCCGGCGCGGCCGACGGCTGTGCCCGACTCCGCGCCGCCGGCTACGACCTGGTGGTGATCACGAACCAGTCGGCGGTCGGCCGCGGGTGGATGGATCGGGCGACCCTCGATGCGATCAATGACGAGCTGAATACCCGGCTCGGTGGCGCCATCTCGCGCTGGTTCGTGTGCGATCACAGCCCAGATGACGGTTGCCGATGTCGCAAGCCCGACACGCTCCTGCTCGAACAAGCGCACGCCGCGCTGGGTTTCGATCCCGCCGAGCACGTGGTTCGTGGCCGACGCCGGTCGGGACATCGAGGCCGCTCGCCGCTTCGGCTGCCGCCCCGCCCTGTTGCGCACCGGCAAAGGCCGGGCGACCGAGGCCGACTACCCCGACGTCCCCACCTGGGACACCCTCGACGCCTTCGCCGAGTGGCTGACCAACCGGGGAGTTCAGCCGGAGGTGTTGTAGGCGTTCATCGCGGTGGTGATGCCGTCGCGGACGATGGCTTCGACCGCGTCGGCGGCGCGTTCCAGGGTCACGTCGATCTCGGCACGTTCACGTTTGCCGAACTTGTTGAGCACGTGGTCGGCGCCCTGCTCCTTGGTCACCGGCTTGCTCACCCCGATTCGCACCCGCAGGAACGCGTCGCTGTGCAGGTGCGACTTGATCGATCGCAAACCGTTGTGGCCCGCAAGACCGCCGCCCGCCTTCAGCTTCAGTGCCGCCACTGGTAGGTCGAGTTCGTCCTGCACGATCACGATCTGTTCGGGCTCCACGCCGTACCGATGGGCGAGCAGACGTACAGCATCACCCGAGTCGTTCATGTAGGTGAGTGGAACTGCGAGCGCGACGCGCGCACCTTCGATGCGGACCTCGTCGACGAGCGCGCGCTCTTTGCCCTTCTTGAGCTTGGCGCCGTGACGACGTGCGAGCAGTTCGACGACTTCCGCGCCGACGTTGTGGCGCGTCTTGGCATAGTCCGGACCGGGGTTGCCCAATCCGACGACGAGCAGATCCGCCGGTGTTCCCCGGCGTTCACCGGACCGGCGCACCGAGGACTATGCCCCGCTGCCGCCGTCGCCGGAGTCGCCACCATCGGACGACGCGCTGGCGGTGTCGCCGCCCTCGCCCGCTTCGCCCTCTTCGCCCTCGCCCGCCTCGTCTTCCAGACCACGTGGAATCGAGATCTGCACGACGAGTTCTTCGGCTTCATGCTGGAGCGTGACGCCGGCGGGCACTGCGAGGTCGGAGATGTGGATTTGGTCGCCCATCTCCAGGCTCGACACGTCGACGGTGATTGAGTTCGGAATCGAGCCGGGAACCGCTTCCACTGTGACCGAGAAGATCAGCTGCTCGAGCAGACCACCGGCGCGCGCACCCGGCGCCTCGCCTTCGAGGTTGAGCGGGACTTCGGCGGTCACCGCGACGTCGCGGCGAATGCGGACGAAGTCGACGTGGACGAGGTCACCACGGGTCGGGTGACGCTGGATCTGACGGGCGAGCGCCAGCGCGTCGCCGTCGGCCAGGTTCAGAGTGATCAGCGTGTTCGCACCACTCGCACCGTGGAGGATGCGCTCGAGTTCGAGCGCGCCGACCAACACGGACGTCGGGTCGGCCTCGAGGCCGTACACCGTTGCCGGCACCTTGCCCGCGGTGCGGTAACGGCCCGCAGGACCGGAACCGAGTTCCAGGCGGGGCTCGACATTGAGCTTGACATCAGACATGGCGCGGCGAAGTCCTTCACGAGGTGCACAAGAGACCGGCCATTCTGACCGAATGAGGTGCCCCAGACCAAACCACAGGTCCGGACCCTCGGATATCAGCCCGCAACGACGGTCGCGTCAGCCTTCTGGCCCCACATTGGGCCGGACGGTGAAAAGGCACTCGGAACCCGCCGCGCTTGGGGTGTGCCCGTCGGAAACCGACGCTCACACCCCAAGCGCGGTCGAAATTTGGCGGAGTAGGAAGAAGGAACCCGCCAGCCCGGGCGCCAACCCGTGCCCGAGAGTCCAGTCCCAAATTCGATTGCCATCGATTTCATGCGGTGCGGGCGCGCGGCGATGGGCGCGATCATGGGCGGGTGCCACCATTCCGGCTTCGCGCCCAGCGTCGTGAGGGCGGACTGGTTTTCCTGATCGGTGTCGGATTCTGTATCACCGGTGTGTTCATGCTCTTCGATGGCCACTGGGCAGGTTGGTTGGGACTTGCATTCTTTGGACCATGCACCTGCGTTGGGGCCGTCATGTTCTTCAGCCCGTCGACGCTGACGGTGACGAAGCAACGCATCGTTGTGAGGCAGGCACCTCGGCGGGCACGGTCATTCGACCTTGGTCGGTGTAGCCGCTTCCGCGTTCACACGATGTCGGTTTGGTCCGCACGCCAACAATTCGTCGTGTTCAACTACGACGCCGGCCCGGAACATCCGCGATACGGCAGATGGACCAGACGGATGACGGGATCGAACGCCTGGCTGCCCGTTCCCACTGGCGCCATCACCGCCCGGCGTCTGGTCTCTGAACTGAACGACCGCCGAGAGGCAGTGCTTGGTCCTTCCGCTTGAACACCGTGTCAGTTGGGGCGGCCGGGATCCGCCGGTCGCGGCCCCATCTGCGACGGGAGACAGAGCGAGCCGCTTGGGCGGTCGCGCGGAACCCGCCGCGCTTGGGGTGTGCTCGTCGGAAACCGACGCTCACACCCCAAGCGCGGCCGGGGAGGGAGGGCAGATGGGTCGGGCGGGATGCGTGCGCACCAAAGCCGAGGGCACGCGCCGAGGGCCGCGAGTCAGACGTTGTCGCCGCTGAACAACTCCGAGACGCTCCGCTCCTCGAACACCGCGGCCAGGGCATCGGCGACGATCGGCGCGATCGACAGCACCGTCAACGAATCGAAGTGCTTCTCCGACGGGACGGGCAGCGAGTTGGTCACCACGACATCGCGGATCGGTCCATTCTTCAGACGATCGACCGCCGGACCGGAGAGCAGACCGTGGGTCGCGAGAATCGAGACCGACTTCGCGCCCCGACCCATCAGCAACTCGGCGGCACTGACCACGGTGCCGGCCGTATCGATCATGTCGTCGATCAGGATGCACTGACGGCCTTCGACGAGTCCGACGACCTCGGTCGCGACGGCCACATTGTGGGTGCCCTTCGGCCGACGCTTGTCGATGAACGCAAGGTCGGCGTGGACGCCGTGGCCGTCGAGACAATTCGCGAAGCGGCGGGCGAGCTTGCCGCCACCGGCGTCCGGCGACACGACGGTGACCTCGGTCTCGCGATCGAGCACGCCCACGAGGTGATCGGCCAACAGCGGAACCGCGGTGAGGTGGTCGACCGGGAAGTCGAAGAAACCTTGGATCTGGCCGGTGTGGAGGTCGACCACGACGACCCGGTCGGCGCCGGCGACGGTGAAGAGATCGGCAAGCAGACGCGCGGTGATCGGCTCGCGACCTTCGGCCTTGCGGTCTTGCCGCGCGTATCCATAGAACGGACACACCGCCGTGATCCGCCGCGCCGATGCTCGCTTGAGCGCGTCGATCATGATGAGTTGTTCCATGATGTGGTCGTTGATCGGGTCGCAGTGACCTTGCAGCACGAACACGTCGGCGCCGCGCACATTCTCCCCGAGGCGGCAGTACAACTCGCCGTTGGCGAAGCGCGACAACGTGACGTCGCCCAGCGGCACCCCGAGACTCGCCGCGATCTCCTCGGAGAGCTCCGGGTTCCCCGACCCTGCGAGGAGTTGCAGGGTCTTCTTGGGTACGAGTTCCATCAGTCCGAATCCTTCTCGCTTGCGCGCTTCGAGTCATCCGTGCCGTGCCGTTCCGCCCAGCTCTCGTCGACCTGGGCCGGGACCCCTTTGACCAACGCGCCTGGCGCCACGTCGTGGGTCACCACCGAGCCGGCGCCGGTGTAGGCACCCTCGCCCACCGTCACCGGGGCGACCAACACCGAGTTCGACCCGATGCGAGCATCGGCGCCGATCACCGATGCGTGCTTGTTCTTGCCGTCGTAGTTGGCCGTGATCGTGCCCGCGCCGACATTGGCCCGCGGTCCGATCTCCACATCGCCCATGTACGCGAGGTGCGGAACCTTGGCGCCCTCACCGATCTCGGCGTTCTTCGTCTCGACGAAGGTGCCCACGTGCGCGCCGGCACCGACATGGGTTCCGGCCCGCAACGACACGTAAGGACCGACCGTCGCGTCGTCGCCGATCGTGGCATCTCGCGCCACGGTGTTCTGCACGACGGCACGTTCACCCACGGCAGTGTCGACGAGTCGGGTGTCGGGCCCGATGACCGCGCCGGTGGCGACGGTCGTGTGCCCTTCGAGGATCGTGCCCGGCAACACCCGCACGTCGGCCGCGAGCTGCACGTGCGCGTCGATGTAGGTCGCGGCTGGGTCCACGATCGTGACGCCGTCAATCATCCACCCCTCGTTGATGCGGGCGCGCAACATGGCCTCGGCGACCGCCAGCTGCGCGCGGTCGTTGACGTGACGCGATGCCGCCGGGTCGTCGGCCGCGACTGCGACCACTTGGTGGCCCGCGCCTCGCAATACCGCGACGGCATCGGTGAGGTAGTACTCGCCTTGGGCGTTCTCGGGGCTGAGCCGACGGAGCGCGGGCGCCAGCAGGTTCCGGCGAAAGCAGTAGATCGACGTGTTGACCTCGGGGAGTTCGAGTTCCTCGGCGGTCGCATCGGTTCGTTCGACGATCCGGTCGACCCGGCCCTGCGAGTCACGCACGATCCGGCCGAAGCTCCACGTCCAGGGTTCGAGCTCGGCGGTGACCAGGCTGACCGCGGCATCGGCTTCGCGGTGCGCGGTGGCGAGTCGGGCCAGCAGCTCCGGGCGGACCAAGGGCGCGTCCCCCGGCATGATGATCACGTCGTCTTCGAGGTCGTCGTCGGCAAAGGCAGTCAGCGCAACACTGGCCGCATCGCCCGTGCCGCGCTGCACCTTCTGATCGACGAAGACCACCGGCACTTCGGTGATGACCTGTTCCTGGAGCGTCTTGGTGACCCGCTCCGCGCCGTGGCCGACCACGACAACGATCCGTTCGAGGGGGAGGGCTCCGAGGGCATCGACTACGTGCAACAGCATCGGTCGACCGCACAACGGGTGGAGCACCTTGGGGGTGGCCGAACGCATCCGGGTGCCTTCGCCCGCTGCCAATACCACCGCGGAGAGCGGCCGATATCCACTCACGCGCACTCCTTCGAGGCCATCACCTGGCGTGCTCGTCGCTCGCCACCGACCGGTTCGACATTCCTCGGGTTCTTCACCAGCTCGGGGGCGAGGTTTCGAACCTCGACTTGAGACTCCAAAGGACCCCGTGCTGCCGTTACACCACCCCCGAAGGACCGCACTTGACCTTACCCGGTCACTCCTTCCGTCATGGCCCAGAAGCGCGAATCGGCGGATCGACGACCGTGAGCGACGCTCGACTGGGCCGAAGTGCACGAAGCCCGCTATCCTCCGCCACGCCATGGGATCCCTGATCAAAAAGCGCCGCAAGCGCATGCGGAAGAAGAAGCACAAGAAGCTGCTGAAGAAGACGCGCTGGCAGCGTCGGCAGCAGGGTCGCTAGCCGACCCCTGTGCCCGCGGCCTCCGGGCCGCGATCATCGATCAGGTGACCATCACGCAATCGGGTTCCGAAGTGCGTGCCCGGCCACCGTCTCGATCTGCAACTCCTGGTTGAGTCGCGCCGCCACGTAGGCCGCCGTCTCTGCGTCGCTCACCGCCAGCCAGTAGGACGATCCGCTGCCCGCGAGCAGGGCCGACATCCCGGTGATCGCTTCGATCCGCTCGCGGAACTCGGCCAGTTCCGGAGCCACGGCCTCGGCGGCGGGTTCCAGGTCGTTGACCAGACCGTCGACCAGGTGGCCCACACCATTCGGGGATTCCACCACTCGGTCGCTTCGGGGCCCACCCATGGCGTCCCACGCTCGAAACACGGTCGGGGTCGACACGTGGACGGCAGGAGTCGCAATCACCAGGTGCATCTCGTCGGCCAGCTCGACCGGATCGAGCAGTTCGCCTCGGCCCCGCATCATCACCGGGCGACCCAGCAGGCACACCGGCACATCGGAGCCGAGCGCCTCCGCCGCGGCCATGACGGCACGGTCGTCGATCCCGTGTCGGGCGCGCAGGACGCGGAGGACCGCCGCGGCATCGGCCGAACCGCCACCGAGCCCAGCGCCGGACGGGATGGATTTGGCCAACTCGATCGATGCACCCGCGTCGGAGGGGAGCACGGCCCGGGCCGCCCCCACGACCAGGTTGGTCTCGTCGCGCGGGACGTCCTCGGTGCCGCCGTGGACTCGCAACGTCACCTCACCCGGTACCGCGTGTCCGATGCTCAGGGTGTCGAACGGTGCCGACACCATCACCGTCAGCGCCTCCAACGCGTGGAACCCATCGGGCCGGGTACCGAGGACGCGCAGCGTCAGGGTCAGCTTCGCGTGCGCGCGGACGACGGCCGGCTGGGGAGTGGGGGTCATGAAGTCACCCATTGTGCTCGGCGTCGGCTCGCGCGATCGCGGCCCACTGGTCGAGGTCCAGCGTCTCCGCCCGGGCCCGGCCGTCGATCCCGGCCTCGGCGAGCACGGTTTCGACGTCGGCACCCAGCTCGCCTTTCAGCGCCCCGCGCAGCATCTTGCGCCGTTGACCGAAACCGGCCCGCACCAATGCGAACAACCGGTCCGCCGACGGCACCGCGACCGTCGGGGTCGGGGCCCGACGAATCCGCACCAACGCGGAGTCGACCTTGGGCGCGGGGATGAACACCGAGGGCGGGACGACCCCGACCATCTCCGCCCGGCCGAAGTAGGCGATCTTCACCGAGACGGCACCGTAGATCTTCGACCCGGGACCGGCCGCCATGCGTTCGCCGACCTCACGCTGGACCATCACCAACATCGACGTGACCGACGGTGCCGACTCGAGGATCCGCATCACGATCGGCGTCGCGACGTTGTAGGGCAGGTTCGACACCATGTGCCACGTCGCCGCGTCGGCGCCGGCCCCGCCCACGATGTCGTCGAGGTCGACCTGCAGTGCATCACCGACGACGATCCGCACGGCACCGGGACCGACGGACTCCTCCAACGCCGGGATCACGTGCCGGTCGAGTTCCAGCGCGGTCACCTGTGCGCCCGCGGCGAGGAGCGCGACGGTCAACGATCCGACACCCGGGCCGATCTCGAGCACGCGGTCGCCGGGCTCGATCTCGGCGAGACGCGCGATCTTGGTCGCAGTGTTCGGGTCAGCCAAAAAGTTCTGGCCCAGTGCACGGCTGGGCGCCAGGCCGTGCCGAGCGAGCAGCGCGGGGATCGTGGCGGGAGTCAGCGCCATCGGCGCGTGCTCACATGATGTAGAGCTTGACCGAGATCACCCCGGTGCCAAGTGGCGCGAGCGCCTGGAACACGTCGGGGTTCAAATCGATGATGTGACCGGTCCACGCCTGCGGGCCCCGGTCACCCACCCGGCACTGTGCCACCCGGCCGTTCGACGCGACGATCTTCACGATCGTGCCCATCGGCAGGGTCAGGTGGGCGCACGCGCCCGGCCCGGCGTGACTCTTGTAGTACGTCGCCGAACCCGACTGGAAGAACCGGGCTCCCCCATTGGCGACGGGCAGCGCCACCGGCTTCTGGGTGCCCGACGGCTTCGTACCCCGGCGTTGGATCAGCGTGACCGGGTTGACGAGCACCTCACGGCGGACCTCGGTCCACCGAACTGCGACGCCGTCCTTCCTCAGCACCTTCGACACGACTCGGACCACGCCGTTCTTTCCGGATTGGATCGTCGCCGTGTGCCCGGCCGCCAGAGTCGGGTCGTCGCGGTACTGGGTCGGGAACGGAATCGGTTGGTCGGCTGCGACCTCGTCTTCGTGGAGGCGGGACACCCGAATCGACATCGCGGGCCCGAGGCGCGTGGTCAGCGCCGGCTCGACCTGGTCTACGGGGCCGAGCCCGATGTTCTGCGCCGCGAGTAACTCAGCCACGGTCAGCGACGTGGTGTTGGTGATCGGCGTCGAGGTGCCATCCACCGCCAGCGTGACGTCGTGAGGAGTACGCAGCACGACGCGGTCACCGCGCTCGAGGCCGCGATTCGTCCCCACGCGCACGAGGGCCGGCGCGAGACCCAGTTCCTTGCGGAGGGCCGGCACCGATCGTCGGGTCGTGCGGTGCTCGGCCACCACGCCGTCGGCGTCAACCGTGATCGGAAACGAGCGGAAGACCTGGATCGGCATGCCTTGGCGTAACTGAGCCGAAGCCTCCGGAACGACCCGGTCGCCGGAGCGAAGCACAACCCCCTGGGCGGCGAGGAGCGCCCCGACGGTCCCGGCCCGGGTCACCAGGGTGTTGGCCTGACCATCGATCGACACGGTGATGTCACGCCGGGGATTGGTACCGCCGATCACTCGGCCGGTGACGGCGACGCAGGCGGCGACCAGCAAGGCCGTCAGACCGGTGGCGACCACGCGGCGGCGCAGGCGCAGCGACCGGCGGCGCGCCACGATCGCGGGCCGACTCGGGCGGACGGCGGCGTAGGCCTCGGGCAGCATCCCGGCGTCGGGAACCACGACGTCGGCACATGGAGGTTCATCCGGAATCGCTTCCGGCTCGGCCACCACTGCGGTCGGGACGACCGGGGACGTCTCGACCACAGATGCCGGCGGAACCACCGGGGCCACCGGGACCACCTCGGGGGCCGGGAGTTCGCCGGTCAGGAACGGGTGATCGGTCTCGGCCGACTTCCAAAAATCGATCTCGAGGGCTTCGAGTTCGCGTTCGAGGTCGACCCGACCCTCTTCGAGGGCGATCAGCTCGAGTTCACCGGTGACATCGATCGTCTCGAGTTCAGCGGTGAGGTCCAGGATCGGCAGCCACACGTCCGGCTCCGGCGCAGCCTGGCGCGCCGGCGACATCGGAATCGCGCGTACGAGGTGACGACGGGCGCGCGAGTCGGCGCCGGTCGTCCGCGCGTTGCGACGCGTGAGGTGATCGCTGATCGGGTCCGCCTCCCGGTTGGTCGACCGCACTCCGAGGCGGTCGGCAAGACCCGGCGAACCTAACGATGGTCCTGGGACCGGTCAATCTAGATACCAGTATCTGGCAGCACTTTGACGAGCGTGACCGGGTCACCCGGCGCGAAAGACCAGGTCAGCGTTCTGGCGGGTGACTTCCGCCACGATTGCGACATCTTCATTTCGGGCGGCTGCCAGACCGGCGCCGACCTCGCGAACCCTCGCGGGTTCGTTGGTCGTGCCGCGGTAGGGAACGGGCGCGAGATAGGGGCTGTCGGTCTCGACGAGTACCCGGTCGAGGGGAACGGCGGCCGCGGCGGCACGCACGTCGGTCGCGTTCTTGAAGGTGACGATCCCGCTGAACGAGAGGTACGCGCCGCGCTCGACACCGGCCGCTGCTTCGGTCGGTCCGCCGGTGAAGCAATGGAACACGGTCCGGCGCGGGACCTGCTCCTCGTCGAGAATCGCGAAGGTCTCGTCCCACGCCTCGCGAGTGTGGATCACGAGCGCCCGATCGAGGTCGTGGGCCAATCGGATCTGGGCCCGGAATGCGGCCGCTTGGTCGGGTCCCGGCGAGTGCTCGTAGTGGTGGTCGAGACCAGCCTCCCCGATGGCGACCACCTCCGGGGCTGCCGCGAGATCCACGAGATCGGCCCACTGCTCGTCGAGCTGGGCGGCATCGTGCGGATGGAGCCCGACGGTGGCCAGGACGTCGGACCGGTGCCGGGCCAACTCGACGGCCGCCCGGGAGGTGGCCAGATCGGTGCCGACGCACACCAGCCATTCGATCCCCGCCGCCCGGGCCCGGTCACAGATTGCGTCCGCCTCCACCGGATCGGCCGGGAGATGGCAGTGACTGTCGACCCAGCGCACCGCCGCCGAGGTGTGGTCGGTCCCGATCACGGAGTGGGTTCGAGGCGAGGGAACAGCGCTGCCCCTTTGACCAACGCATTCCCGGCGGTGAGCGCACTCCCCCAGACCACGGCGCCGGGGAGCCGCTGGTCTTCGGGAGCACCCTCCAACCCGAGGCGGGCCCACAGGTCTGCGGCCGCGCGAGGAATCAGCGGCGATGCGAGCACCGCGATGATCCTCAGCGCCTCGAGGCAGTCGCCGAGCACCGCGGCGGTCGCCGCGGTGTCGCCGGCTTTGTGGGTCTTCCACGGTTCGGAGTTCTCGATGTAGGAGTTCGCGTCGCGAATGAGTTGCCACACTGCACCGAAGCCGTCGGCGTAATTGAGTTCGGCGAGGGCGGCTTCCATCGTTTCCACCGCCGCCGCCGCCTGGGTCGCCAGCGGACCATCGGCTCGGACGTCGGGCACCCGACCGTCGCAGTACGAGACCGCCATGTTGAGGACCCGACTCGCGAGGTTGCCGAAGTTGTTCGCGAGATCCGAGTTGTAGCGAGCGACCATTCCCTCGTAGCTGAAGTCACCGTCTTGCCCGAAGCGAACGTCGGTGACGAAGTGGTAGCGGAACCCGTCGCTGCCGAACTCGGGGACGAGGTCCGCCGGCGCGATGTTGTTGAGACTCGTCTTGCTCATCTTCTCGCCGCCGACGAGCAGATACCCGTGGGCGAAGACACACTCGGGCAACGGGAGCCCGGCCGCCATCAACATCGCGGGCCAATACACGGCGTGAAACCGCAGAATGTCCTTGGCCAGCAGGTGATACTGCGCCGGCCACCGCCGCGCGAACTGCTCCGGGTCGGCGCCGAATCCCACCGCGGTCGCGTAGTTGATCAGCGCGTCGTACCAGACGTAGGTGACGTGCTCGGGGTCCCACGGCAGCGGGATACCCCACGAGATCGACGTCCGACTCATCGAAAAATCGCGCAGGCCCTGTTTGATGAAGCCGAGCACCTCGTTGCGCTTCCCTTCGGGGCGGACCGCCTCCGGATGCGCTTCGTAGTAGTCGAGCAATGGCTGCTGGAACCGCGAGAGCTGGAAGAAGTAGTTCTCCTCCGTCACACTCTCGACCGGTCGGTGATGGATCGGACAGAGATCGTCGACGAGGTCGTCCTCGACGTAATACGCCTCGCACGCGACGCAGTACAGGCCCTCGTAGGTGGCGAGTTCGATGAAACCGTTGTCGTAGACCTGCTGGAGGAACGCCTGCACGGAGATGCGGTGACGCGGCTCGGTGGTGCGAATGAAGTCGTCGTTGCTGATGTCGAGCAACTCCCACGCGGCGCGAAATCGGGCGCTGGTGGTGTCGGCCCACTCCAAGGGCGTCACGCCGCGTTCCTCGGCGGCGCGCTGGATTTTCAGGCCGTGCTCATCGGTGCCGGTGAGGAACAGGACATCGTCGCCGTGCAATCGCCGCCACCGGGCCAGGACATCGGCATGAATCGTGGTGTACGCGTGTCCGATGTGGGGCGCGTCGTTCACGTAGTAGATCGGCGTCGTCACGTAGAAGGAGTTGGACACGCGCTCTACAGTACCGACGGTCCGGGCGGATCCGAGCTTCTTCGCTCGGCGCACAGTGCGAGGGGATTCATCACATGGCCAACGGCGTCGCCCGCAAAGTCGATCAACTCGGTCGGGTCGTGCTGCCGGTCGAGATGCGCAAGGCGCTGCGGATCGACGTCGGGGACCTCGTGATGATGTCGGCCGAACCCGACCGCATCGTGCTCGAGAAGGTCGAACAACGGTGTGTGTTCTGCGCGGGCTCCGAGAACCTCCGCGATTTCTCCCGCCGCGTGGTCTGCGCGGCCTGCGTCGAGAAGCTCACCGCGTCCGGGACTTGAGGCGCACCGCCCGGGCGTAGACCTCGCGGCGGCCCATGCCGAGGCGAGCACTCACGATTGCGGCCGCGTCCCGGGTCGACGTTCCGTTCGCGAGTTCCGCGCTGAGTGCCACATCGACGTCGGCATCCGTCACGTCCGCGCGCACCGAATCCGCGCCGCCGACCACGATCACACATTCACCACGCGGCGCTTCGGCCTCGGCGGCCGTCGCCAGATCACCGAGCGGACCGCGGCTCACCTCCTCGTGCAGCTTCGTCAGCTCCCGCGCCACGGCCGCCTCCCGCTGCTCGCCGCAGTGTTCGGCCAGTTCCCGCAGGGTGGCCGCCACTCGCCGGGGCGATTCGAAGAGCACCGACGTGCGGGCTTCGCGGGCCAGCGCCTGGAGCCGCTCCGATCGGGTCGCCCCCTTCCGAGGGAGGAACCCCTCGAAGACGAAGCGGTCCGTGGGCAGGCCCGAGAGCACCAGCGCGGTCGTGACCGCCGACGGGCCGGGAACGACCTCGACCGCGAGTCCGGCGTCGAGGCACGCCCGAACGAGTCGCGAGCCCGGGTCGCTAATGCCCGGCATCCCGGCGTCGGTCACACACACGACCCGCAGCCCGGCGGCGACGTCACGCACCACCCAGTCGACGCTCGCGAGTTCGTCGTGGGCGGGGACCGCACGCAAGCGGCCGGCGGCGGGAATCCCCGCGTGCGACAACAGCGCGCGTGTTCGGCGCGTGTCTTCCGCGGCGATGACGTCGGCATCCCGAAGGGCATCGAGCACTCGTTCACTGAGATCGCCGAGGTTTCCGATCGGCGTGCCGACCAATACGAGTGCGCCGCGGGGTTCGGTCATGGTCGCAGCTCCACCGAGTCGCCGACGCGCAGGTTCCACCGAGCGAACGTGCCCGCCTCGGCCTCGATCGCATAGGCGGCCCGCACGACCAGAGGAGAGATCCGACGCGGCCGGAGGGTCGCCATCTTCAGCACCACACCGGTCGAGTCGCAGAAAGCCACGTCGATCGGAAAGCGCATTCCGACGGTGTGGACGTTCCGACACGGTCGCAGCACCAAGACGCCGTCAATGCCGTCCCTGCCCAGCAGGCCTCGGGCTCGACCCCGCGATCCGGCCGGCACTTCCGCCGCGGCCAGGACCTCGCCGTCACGAACCAACCACATCACACAGGTCCTGAACCGTTGTGGCCATGGCTCGACGGTATCGCCCACCGACCCGGGAAGCGGCCTCATCACCGGTACGATCCGCGCGTGACGTCGACTCCCGCCGCCGACGCGCCCGGCCACTTCTCCTATCGCCCGGCCCTCGACGGTCTCCGCGCCCTCTCGGTGATCGCAGTCGTGATCTTCCACCTCGACGAGACGGGCCTGACCGGCGGGTTTCTCGGCGTCGACGCCTTCTTCGTGCTCTCCGGCTTCCTCATCACCACGTTGCTGGTCCTCGAGTGGCGGCGTCACGACACGATCGGTGTCATCGCGTTCTGGGCTCGCCGGGCCCGCCGCTTGCTCCCGGCGTTGATCCTGGTCGTCCTCGGCGTCTCGGTGTTCGCGTGGATCGAGGTACCCACCACCGAACTCGGCCGCCTCCGCGGCGACGGGATCGCCGGCCTCTTCTACGTGGCGAACTGGCGGTTCGTGCTCTCCGGTCAGTCGTACTTCGACCTGTTCAGTGCGCCGTCGCCGTTCCGCCACCTGTGGTCGCTCGCGATCGAGGAGCAGTTCTACCTCGTGTGGCCACTCGTCACGATCGGCTGCCTGCGCTGGGGACGCGGCCGCCTCGGAAAGCTCGCCGCGGTCACGGCGGGAGGAGCGGTCCTGTCGGTCATGTTGATGGCCGCGCTGTTCGACGCCGACGATCCCAGCCGTTCGTACTACGGCACCGATACTCACGCGCACACGATCCTGATCGGCGCGCTACTCGCGCTCGCCCTCGTGGGCCGCCCTCGACCTTCGGCCCGGGCCGAGCGCGGATTGGCCATCGTCGGCTTCCCCGCCCTGCTGGCCACGCTCGCCGCGTTCGCGTTCGCCCACGACGCAAGTCGCTCGTTGTACTTCGGCGGCTCGTTCGCGTTCGCGTTCGGGGTCGCGACGCTGATCGCGTCGCTGGTCCTCGCGCCGGAGGGACCGATTGCACGGCTGTTCTCGTTCCGGCCGTTCGTTGCGATCGGCGTGATCTCCTACGGCATCTACCTGTGGCACTGGCCGGTCATCGTCTACGTCACCGAGTCGCGCGTCGGCGTCGGAGGCACCGCACTCACCGCATTCCGGGTCGGGCTCACGTTGGCCTTCGCCGTGACATCGTTCTTCCTCGTCGAGCGGCCGATCCGTGAGCGCTGGCGCTCTCCCCGCGTCTGGATCGCGGTCCCGGCCGGACTCCTCGCCGGGGCCGCCGCGATCCTGTTGGCCACCGCTGGTGCGACGGCCGCGCCCAACTTCTTCGGGCCGTCCGATCCCTCCGCCACCCCACCGACCACCCTCGGGCCACGCGAGCCGGGCACGCCTGCGCACGCGGTCCTCGTCGGCGACTCGCTGGCCGCATCGCTCGGGCCCGGCCTCGACGACGCCCTGACCGCGCGCGGGATTCGGTTCGAAGCCGCCGCGACGCCGGGGTGCTCGATCCTTCGGGGCGTGACCGTCCGTCCCGACGGTCGCCCGTACCCGTGGTCACGGGAGTGCGACCGTGTCATCACCCCGGCACTGCGGACGGTAGTGAGCACCGACCCCAAGCCGGATCTCGTGATCTGGCTTTCCACCTGGGACGCCGTCGACCGGATCCTCGGGGGCCGGCGCGTCGCGCCCGGCACCCCAGGCGGTGACGCGCGACTCCGTACGGAGGTCGACCGCGCGGCGCGGCTCCTGAGTCGCCACGGCGCGCGGCTCATCATTCTCCCGGTGCCCGAATCGGTCCCGGGCAGTGACTCCGTGCTGCCGGGGCTCGACGAAGCCGGGCGGATCGCGAATCTCAATGCGCTCTATCGATCAGCCGCGGCGGCAACCGACGGGCGGATCGAGATCCTCGACTTCCCCGAACTCGTCTGCCCGGGAGGTCAATGCGCGGCGGAGGTCGACGGCGTCGCACTCCGTCCCGACGGCTCGCACTTCTCGAAAGCCGGCTCGAAGGCCATCGGCCGACGGCTCACCACCGAGCTCCTGGCCTGCTGGCGCGATCCGACCCGCTGCGCCGCGTGATCAGGGTGTCGGTGCCGCCGGGTCGGCCCGCAGCGGAACCGTCACGACAAACGCACCGCCGGCCACCGTGGCGTCCACCGACGCCCGGCCGCCCATCGCCGCGCTGAGCTCACCGACGATCGCGAGCCCGAGACCGGTTCCGACGCTGCGACCCGGCACCGACCGGGAAACGAAGAGGCGTTCGAACACCCGGGTCGTCTCGGCCGGGTCGATACCGGGCCCGTCGTCGGCCACGCGGATCGCGACCTCGTGCGCCGACACCGCGCTCACCCCGACGTCGATCCGGCTCCGAGCGTACTTCAGCGCGTTCTCCACCAGATTGGCAACGATCTGGGCGACGCGCTCCGGATCGCCGACCCCCTCGATCGGTTCCGATTCCGCCACGTGCAGGTCGATACCGAGATCGGTCGCCGCCGGTTGGAACGCAGCGACCGCCGTCGTCACCGTGGCCACGACCTCGAAGGGTCGGGGCGCGAGCGAGAACTGATGCGCGTCGAGTCGGGCGAGATCGAGCAAGTCCGCGACCAACCGTTCCAACCGGTCCGCCTCGGCCGCGATCACCGACGCCGCGCGCTGTTGCTCGGCCGATGCGGGGATCGTGCCGTCGGTGAGCGCCTCGGCATACCCACGGATCGAAGTGAGTGGAGTGCGCAGATCGTGGGAGACCGACAACAGGAACGCCCGGTCCGACTGCCGAGCCGCGTCGAGTTGGAGGGCCATGCCGTTCAGGGTCTTGGCCAGATCGGCGAGTTCATCGTCGGGGTGAGCACCGAGATCGACTCGGGCCGTCAGGTCACCGGCGGCAATCGCGGCCGCCGTCGATCCCATCACGGCGAGCGGCCGCGTCAACCGCCGCGCGAGGAAATACGACACGACGAACGCCGCGATCAAAGCAAGGGCGCCGCCGATCAGAAAGAACCCACGTGCCCGATTCACCGCGGCGGAATCGATCCGCTCGGTCAAGACCAGGACCGGAGTCGACGGACTGCCGGTGGACAACGGCTGCGCGACGAACACGCGTCCGGACGCGGTTCCGGTCTGCGAATCACCGGCCCGCAATCGGGCGGCATCGAAATCTTCGACGGTGAGACCGGCGGGCAGCGGTGCGCTCGCTGCGGGGACCGGACCCGGCGGTGCGCTTCCGAGATTGCGGAGCCGGTCCCGCAGTCGCTGGCGCCCCCTCGCGTTGGGATCTGCCGCATTGGGACCCGCCGTTGTCGCGGAGGTGCCATCTCGCCGAGACGGCAGGGGCCGATCGGCACCGAACGCGTCGGTGCCCGCGAGCCCGCTTACGCCTTCGGTGATGGTCCCGTCGGCATTCACGGTGATCATCGTCCCGCCGGTCACGCGCAACACCGAGGTGACGAGGCGTCCGATGCCGACGGTCGGCCGGCCTTCGGTCGTCCGGGTTCGGAGTGCACGACCGAGATTCCGCAGTTGCTCCGCGACGTCGGGCGCTTGCCCTTCGAGATGAGCGATCGCGGTCCGCTCGGCACTTCGGCGGGCCAGGGCCAAGGTCGTTACGCCGGTGACGACCAGGACGCCCACCGCAATCGACGCCATCGCGATCAGCAATCGGCCACGCAAACTGCGCCGAGAACGCTTCACCGGGCGGACGGCTCCAGCCGGTACCCGACACCCCGAACGGTCGAGATGGAACACGCGGGACCGAGCTTCTTGCGCACCTGGGCGATATGAACGTCGACGGTCCGCTCGTCGCCGTACCAGTCGGGACCCCACACCGAATCCAGGATCTGCTGCCGGCTCATCGCACGCCCGGGCCGTTCTGCGAGGTAGCGGAGGAGTTCGAACTCGCGGGTCGTGAAGTCGACGGGAATCTCCTCGATCCGGATCTCCCGTCGGCCCACATCGACCGCGACCGAACCGACCTGCACGATCTCCTGGGGTTGCGCACCGTCCGAACGGCGCAGGACGGCTTTCACGCGCGCCACCAGTTCCGCCGGTGAGAACGGCTTGGTCAGATAGTCGTCGCCGCCGAGTTCGAGGCCGAGCACTCGATCGATCTCGTCGGCGCGAGCAGTGAGAAAGATCACCGGCACGGCACTCGTCGAGCGAATGCGGCGACACACCTCGAGTCCGTCGATGTCGGGTAGGCCCACATCGAGGACCACCAGCCTCGGCCGTTGATCGCGCAACGACACGAGCCCCGCCTCCCCCGTCGGCTGCTTCAGGACCCGAAAGCCATCTCGGCTCAAGTAGAGGTCGACGAGATCCGCGATGTTGGGTTCGTCCTCGATGACCAGGATCGTGCCCTTGTCCATCCCCTGATGCTCCCATGGCCACCATGAGAATCGTGCGATCCCAATGTGATGGCTGTGTCAGCGATTGTCGCTATCCTCCGCCCGATGCGCATCCTCGTGACCGGAGCCGGGCGGGCCATCGGACGGGCGACGGTCGTCGAACTCGCGGATCGAGGCCACGCTGTCGTCGCCACGGCCCGTGACCCGGAGTTGTTGAAGGACCTCGACGGGATCGAGATCCAGCCGCTCGACGTCACCAGCGACGAGTCGGTGGCTGCGTGTCTCGCGGCCGCGGGCGAACTCGACGCGATCGTCAACAACGCTGCCCTCGACGGCAGCGGACCGCTCGAGGACTATCCACTCGACCAGCTGCGACAGGTGATCGAGACCAACACCATCGGCGCGCTGCGCATGGTCCAGCAGGTGGCACCCTCGTGGCGCGAGCGCGGTTCCGGCGTCATCGTCAACGTGTCGAGCGTCCAGGGCCGGGTGGCCACTCCGCTCGCGGGTGCATATGCGGCATCCAAGTATGCGCTCGAAGCACTCTCCGAAACGCTGCACTACGAACTGGGCCACTTCGGGATCCGCGTCGTCGTGATCGAGCCCGGCTACATCGCACCGGGGATGAAACACACCACCGACCACCCGGGCAACGCCGTCTACGACGAGCTGCGTTCCCAGTGGGATGGCGTCGACTCCACGCTGACCGGTCCCGACGGACGGCCCGGACCGGACCTGGTTGCACGGGCGATTGCCGACGCCATCACCGACCTCCAGACTCCGTTGCGGGTCCCGGTGGGCGCCGATGCCCAGATGGTGCTTGCGACCCGAGCCCAGCTGAGCGACGCCGACTTCGAGGCCGCGATGCGGGCCACGATCGGCCTGACCTGGTGATCCGGGCTCTCGAACCGGCCCGAAGCGACCGTTCGGACCCGGGTCGACTACCCTCCGTGGCTCATCTCGGAGGATTCTCGTGAGCAAGAAAACCAAGAAGCGCAAGCTGCGGGCCCGCCGCAACAAAGCCAACCACGGCAAGCGGCCCAACGTTGGTCGCCGCTAACCCCTGACCGGCTGCTCGGGCTGCGATTCGATCGACGGCCCCTGACGCACCGTCAGCACGAGCAACGCCACGGCGATCACCGGCCCGAGGGCCAGGCTCGCCATCACTGCCACCCCGTCTCCCGCCGCCAAGGTGTCGAGATGACGAGCGTGATACACGACGTGCAACGCGCCGTTCACGATGACGGCCGCGAGCGTGGCCCGCACCAGCGGGATCGACAACGAGATCGCCGCCGCGACCACCACGGCGAAGAGCGCCAGACTCAACTCGCCCACATCGCGGATCAGGTGTTCGTTGTACGGCCCGTCAACGGAGATCCAATGGCGACCGCCGCCCGGGAAATCTCCGTAGAACGAGTGCGGCGCGAACGCCGCCCAGAACCCGACGAGCGCGAACGCCCCGGCCTCGTAGATCAGTCCGAATCGGAGCAGTGTCCGGTTCATGCGTCACCTTCTCGTCTCGATGCGGCCTCGGCCACCCACCCGGTCGCGGCGTCGGGGTAGTTCGGTTCCCACCCACTCGCCGTGCGGAACTTCACATTCGAGACGCGCTGCGACGCGATGAGGCCTTCCGCGCCGCGGCCACCCCCGAGGGTCATCAGCCGCCCCGGAGTCGGCTTGGGGGTCTTGATCCCGAACGCGCCCGCGAACGCAGCCAGATAGTCGCCGCGGGTCATGGGCACGTTGTCGCACAGGTTGTAGACGCCGGTCGGAACATCGAGCGCCGCCACCACCGCCGACGCGACATCCTCGCAATGAATCGATGCCAGGTAGGCGTCGGACCGGCCCGCGATCGACGAACGCCGAAACCTCGCCAGCTTCAATCCGTCGTCGGTGCCGCGGTTGGCGATCCCGCCGTAGAACAAACCGAACCTCAGCACCGTCGCGCTCCCACCGCCGTCGGCGAATCCTAGGGCGAGGCCCTCCCCTTCGATGGTCGACGCCAGCAGACCGAGGTCGGGAATCAGCGGAGCCGACTCGTCGATCCAGGCATCACCGTGGTCGCGATAGACGAACGTGACCGACTCCTTGACGAACCGTGCGGCCCCAGTCGCACGGGCCGCGGCCACCAGGTTTCGGGTCGCGTCGACTCGCAATCGATTGTGCGTGTCCCAACCCTTCGGTCGTCCCGCTTTGCTGAGCACGGGCACGTTCGTGGCCAGATGGAGCACCGCCTCGCTCCCGGCAACGGCCTGCGTCACCGCGTCCGGGTCGAACAGGTCGACCGAGATCGGCTCGGCGCCGGCCCCCCGCAACGCGACCGCGGCGTCGTCCCGCCGGAAGACCGCTCGCACCTCATGCCCTTCGTCGACGAGGAGTGGGACGAGCGATCGACCGACGACACCGGTTGCACCGGTCAGGAACAACTTCATGTCAGGACCTCCTGGATCCACGCGGCACCTGCGACCAAACCGGCCGGGGGTGCGTCTCGAGCCACGGTCTGCACGAGGTCGGCGATGGTCACGGCGCGGAAGGACGCCCGCCACACCGCGTCGGCGTTGGTCATCACGCGGTGGACGCCACACGGCAAGGGATACGCAGTCGCCGGTTGGGCCGCGGGACCCCGCCGTCGAATCTCGGAACACCGAAATGCCGGTTCGGTGCCGTCGATGGCCTCGACGACATCGAGGACCGTGATCTGCGCGGCCGACCGGGCCAATCGATAGCCACCGTGGGGACCGTGCACCGATTCGAGGATGTCGCCCCGGCTCAGGGCCTGGAGGTGCTTGGCCAGATAGGCCGCGGGAACGCCGTGGAACTCGGCGAGCCGGGCCGCCGGCAGGGCCGCCTCCGGCGGGAGTACCGCTAGGAGCGTCGTGACATGGACGCCCCACTCGATCCCATCCGAGAGTTTCATTATCCGGATAATAAATATCCGGATTCAATCCGTCAAGTCATGAGGACGAGCAATCCCACCGGCATTCGCTCAGCCGTACCGGTCGAGGCGGCCGCGCGTGCGGCTGTCTGCGGTGATCCCGGGGACCGTGAGCAGGTAGCGGACCAGGCCGGCCCACCCGCCCCAATAGACGACCGTGATCTGGGCGAGGGTGAGGTCGTCGCGGAGGAACCGCAGGCGAATCGGCGTCGAGCAGAACGGCCCGACGCGATACACCCGGCGCATTGCATGCTTCGGGCCGAACGGAACTCGCCGCAACCGGATCTGGTCAACCGTGTCCAACGGGATCCTCGTCATCGTCCAGAGCCCACGGAGCCGAAGCTCATTGCCGTCGACCGCGAGACTCGGGATCCAGGCGGCCATCGCCAGACCTCCGACCACCAACAGACCGATCGCGGGCAGGAATTGCGCAACGATCCCGGCGATGCCCGCCAGAATGCACACTGGCCCGATCGCTCGGAAGACCAACCGCGGTCGTCGCGTGACCGTGAGGCTGTTGGCCACACCGATCTCCCCGCCGCCGTCGACCGGTGTGGTCACGACCGGCTGATCGCTCCACACTTCTGGCATTCCCCTCATTGTGGAGCCCCGGCACCCGAACCGCAACCTCGTACTTATTTTCCGGCGCGGGAACCCACCGAGGAGGATCGACGTCGAACCACGACCGACCCAAATTGGAGGAGTCACATGATCAATCGTCCAACCCGCCTCGCGATCGCGTTGGGATCCCTGGCCTGCATTGCCGGCGGGTGCACCACCACCTCCGCCAACGCGGCATCGGGCGAGTCGAACCGCACCATCAGCGGAACCGCAACCGGCGCAGCAACCGGCGTGCCCGACACCGCGACGATCGGCTTGGGCGCAGAGACGCGAGCGACCACCGCCACCGAGGCGTTGACTGCGAACGCCAAACGCGTGCAGGGCGTGATCGACGCCATGCAGCTCGTCGGCGTCAAGAAGTCGGAGATCCAGACGAGCAACGTCTCGCTGTACCCGACCTTCGACACCAAGGGTCGGATCAACGGGTACACCGTGTCGACGCGCATGACCGCCAAGACTCACGACATTCCGAACGCCGGGAGGATCATCGACGCCGCGGCCCAGCTCGCCGGAGACGACCTGCGGGTCGACAGCGTCGCCCTGAGCATCGAAGACACCGGGTCGGTCGTGCAGGCCGCTCGGCGTCGGGCCGTGCGCGCGGCGCACGACCAGGCCCGCCAGCTGGCGCGAGCCGCCGGCGTGCAGCTCGGTTCGGTCCGCTCCATCGTCGAACCACGCCGCTCGACCGTCACCGCGCGTCCATTCGCCGCCGACGCGTTCTCGGCACGTGAGGCGATCCCGATTTCCGCCGGTACCCAAGATCTCGAAATCACGGTGAAAGTCGTCTACGGCATCACCTGAGCGCACGCGGCAGCGATGCTGATCCCCACCGGCGGTGAATCGCCACAATCGGACCGAGCCACTCCCCGGGTTCCCTGCCGGAGCATGGTCCCGTAGCATGACGACTCCCACACGCGCAGGAAGCAGACGGATGCCGGGACCTGAAGACGTCGAACGGTTCGAGGCGCACATGAGTGACTCCGACGCGCTCATGTGGAACATCGAGAAGGACCCCCTGCTGCGATCGACGATCGTGACGGTCCTGTTCTTCGATCAGGTCCCCGACTGGAAGACCCTCGTCGCCCGCATCGAGCGTGGTTCCTGGCTGATCCCGCGGATGCGTCAGCGCGTGGCCACACCCGTTCTCCGCATGGGTCCGCCCCACTGGTCGGGTGATTCCCATTTCGATCTGATGTACCACCTGCGGCGGGTCCGGGTGTGCGAACCGACCGACGAAGCCGTGCTCGACCTGGCCCGGAACGCGGCGATGGCCGGCTTCGACCGGGCCCGACCACTGTGGGAGTACACCCTCGTCGAGGGCCTCGACGGAGGGCGTGCCGCCTTCATCATGAAGGTGCACCATTCGATGACCGACGGCGTCGGGGGGATGAAGCTGCTCTTGATGTTGTTCGACTTCGAGCGCAATCCGTCGGATCTCGGCCCGCTCGACCAAGTCGAGGCCATCCCGACCTTCGGCGCCACTGACCTCGTCCTCAAGTCGCTGAGTCACCGACGGCGGCGGATCGTGGGGATGGCTCGCCGCGGGATGCTCGACGTGTGGCAAGGCACGCAGGCGATCGCGCGCCGACCGCGTGAGACGGTCGAACACGCTGTCGAAGTCGGGGGCTCGGTCGCTCGATTTCTCGCGCCGGCCACGGTGCCGCACTCCCCCATCATGCGAGCACGCACCTTGGCCCGCGGGCTGGGCACGCTCGAAGTGCCACTCGACGACTTGAAGCGGGCCGGGAAGGCCGCGGGCGGATCGTTGAACGATGCATTCGTCTCGGCAGTCATCGGCGGACTCGCGAACTATCACGAGTACTACGGCGAACACGCCGACGATCTCCGCATGGTGATGCCGATCAACCTCCGCGAGGCCTCCGCGGCCATGGGCGGGAACCATTTCACCCCCGCCCGGTTTCTGGTGCCGATGGGAATCAAGGACGCCGGCGATCGCATCGCGGAACTGAAGCGTCTGACGCGTGTGGTGCGCGACGAACCCGCCGTCGCGTTGACCGACGCGCTGGCCGGCGTCCTGAACCAACTGCCGACGACGATCACGACTGCGTTGTTCGGTTCGATGTTGAAGGGCGCCGACTTCGTGACCTCGAACGTGCCCGGCGCGCCGTTCCCGATCTACGCGGGCGGCGCCGAACTCGAGCGGATGTACGCCTTCGGCCCGCTTTCGGGCGCGGCCATCAACGTGACCCTGTTGAGCCACTGCGGAACCTGTTGCATCGGAGTGAACTACGACGGCGTGGCCATCCCCGACCACGACGTCATGATGAACTGTCTGGAACAGGGTTTCGCCGAGGTATTGGCGCTCGGCAACGAGCCGGACACGAATCCCGCTCCGGATGAGTTCTCGGGATCGTAAGACGCCCCGAGCGGTCGCCGATGCCCGCCAGTCGTACGCTGGGCCCGTGGCCCACGAACCCGGCACCCCAATCGGTCGACGATTGTTCCTCGGCCTGCTCGGCCTCGGTGCCGTTGGGATTGCCACGGGATCGTCGATCTCGAACGCGCTCGCCCGGCTGGCCAAGAACGATCCCACCGGCCTTTCGGCGATCCTGCCGGGTGGTGGCGGCTGGCGCTACTACCAAGTCAACGGATATCCGGAACGATCCACTGCCGCGTACCGACTCTCGGTCGGCGGACTCGTCGAGACTCCGATCACCCTGAGCTGGGACGACCTCCTCGCGATGCCGTCGGTGAAAGTGACGCGCGACTTCCAGTGCGTGACCGGCTGGCGGGTGCTCGACGTGAAGTGGCAAGGCGTCCTCCTGCGCGACGTGTTGGATCGCGCCGGAGTGAAACCCGAGGGTCGGGCCATCCAGTTCACGAGTTTCGACGGTGCGTACACCGAGAGTCTGACGATGAAGCAGGCCCGGCGCGACGACGTCATCGTCGCGTACCAACTCGACGGCACGAACATCTCGCGCGATCACGGCGGACCGGTTCGGCTGGTCGTGCTCCCGATGTACGGCTACAAGAACACAAAGTGGCTCGAAACCATCAAGGTCACGGCCGAGGTGATTCCCGGGTATTGGGAACAACGTGGCTACGAGGTCGACGCCTGGGTGGGCGCGTCCAACGGACGCAACGATGCGCCCACCTGATTCCGCGACGCGGGTACCTCGATTCACGCGCACCGAGCGAATCACCCACTGGGTGAACGCTGCACTGTTCACCGTTGCGATGACGACCGGCGCAATGTTCCGTTTCGGCGTCGGCCAATCCCTGTTCTCTGACCGCGCGCTCCTCCGCGGCATCCACGTCTACACCGGTCTCGGCATCGTGGTCGCATTCCTCATCGCAGTGATCCCGCGTTGGGGACTCGCGTTACGCCGCGACGCGAGTCGGGTCAATCGGTGGACCCCGGATGAGATCCGCTGGTTGAAGTCGTTCGGTCGTGCGCGCGGCGCCCGGCTCGGCAAGTTCAACCCGGGCCAGAAGCTCAACGCGGCGTTTGTCCCGGCCGCCGCACTCATCTTGGCCGCGAGCGGCGCGATCATGTTCTGGAACCAACCGTTCTCCACGAACCTGCGCAGTGGTGCCGATTTCGTGCACCAGTGCTTCGCGTGGCTCATCTGGATCACGGTCGCCGGCCACATTCTCCTCGCCCTCCAGGACCGTGAATCGATGCGGGGCATGACCGGCGGCACCGTGTCGACGAGGTGGGCCCGCGACCACCGACCCGCCTGGTACGACGAGGTGACTTCGGCTACTCCTTCCGAGGCAGAGCCGGTCGACGCGTAATCTCGCCGGGTGACCCTCGATCCCCGCACCATCGTCATCCCCTCCCACCTCCTTCCGACCGACGGTCGCTTTGGCGCCGGCCCGGCGAAAGTTCGCGTCGAGGCCGTTCGGGCGCTCGCCGACCGGGCCGGCGATTACCTCGGGACGAGCCACCGCCAGGCGACGGTCCGCACGGTCGTCGGCCGGATCCGGATCGGCCTGATCGAGTTGTTCAACCTCCCGACCGGATACGAGATCCTGCTGGCCAACGGCGGCTCGACCACGTTCTGGGATGCGGCCAGCTTCGGTCTGATCGAACGCCGCGCCGAGCATCTCGTGTGCGGCGAGTTCTCCTCCAAGTTCGCGACGGTGACGCGCACCGCGCCCCACCTCGACGACCCTCGGGTGATCGAGAGTGAGCCCGGCACGCACCCGACTCTGGTCGCCGACCCCGAGGTCGACGCGTACTGCTGGCCGCAGAACGAGACGTCGACCGGAGTCATGCTGCCCGTGGTGCGACCAACCGGCGCAACGCCGGACCAACTGACCCTGATCGATGCGACATCGGGCGCGGGCGGGTTGCGCTTCGACCCGACGCAGACCGACGTGTACTACTTCGCGCCACAGAAGAGTTTCGGCAGCGACGGCGGCCTGTGGCTGGCCGCGGTGTCGCCGGCGGCGATCGAACGGATCGAACGCATTGCCGCGTCCGACCGTTGGGTTCCCGCGAGTCTGAGCCTGGGCACCGCACTCGAACAGTCCCGGCTCGACCAGACCTACAACACACCGGCATTGGCCACGCTGTTCCTGCTCGCCGATCAGGTCGACTGGATGCTCATCCACGGCGGGCTCGAGTGGACGGCCGGTCGGTGCGACCGCAGCGCGGCGATCCTCTACGACTGGGCCGAGCGCTCCTCGGTCGCGACGCCCTACGTCACCGATCCCGATCAGCGCAGCCACGTGGTGGGCACGATCGACTTCGACGAGTCCATCGACGCCGCGGCCATCGCGCAGGCGCTCCGGGCCAACGGGATCCTCGACACCGAGCCGTACCGCAAGCTCGGGCGCAACCAGCTCCGGATCGCCATGTTCCCGGCGATCGAGCCCGACGATGTTGCCACCCTCACCCACGCCATCGACTACGTCATCGAACAACTGAGCTGATGCGACCCCTCGAGCTGCCGGACGGTCTCGTCGCAATCGTCAAACGCGACTGCCCGACGTGCGTGCTCGTCGGACCGGTGCTGGCCGAACTCCGCGATCGTGCGAGCGACGCCGTGACCATCGTTTCGCAGGACGATCCGACCTTTCCCGAGCCGACGGGTGGTGCGCTCGACGATCGCGATCTGGCCACCAGCTTCGCCCTCGACCTCGACACCGTGCCGACCCTGCTCCGCATCGAGCACGGTCGGGAGACTGCACGCATCGTCGGCTGGAGTCGTGAGCAGTGGGAGGACTTCACCGGCGTGAGCCCGCTGGGATCGCAGCTCCCGCCGTACCGGCCGGGCTGTGGTTCCCTGACCCAGGATCCGGCGATTGCCCAACGCCATGCCACGCAGTTGGGCGAGCGCAACCTGCAGGCCCGTCGGCTCGAACTCGGCACCGACGAGGACGAAGCCGAAGCGATGTTCGAACGGGGGTGGTCCGATGGTCTCCCGCTGGTGCCGCCCACGCCCGAACGGGTCGTGCGCATGCTCACCGGGACCACCCGCGATCCTCAGGACATCGTCGCGATCGTCCCGCCGGATCTCGTCGAGTGCACCGTCGAGAAGGTCGCGATCAATGCGGTCATGGCCGGAGGTCGGCCCGAATATCTCCCCGTCGTGCTCGCCGCACTCGAAGCCGCATGTACCGACGAGTTCAACATGCACGGTCTGCTCGCGACCACCTGGTTCAGCGGGCCCGCGATCGTGGTCAACGGACCGATCACGCGAGCCATCGGCATGAACAGTGGCATCAACGCCCTCGGCCCCGGCAACCGCGCCAATGCCACCATCGGGCGGGCGCTCCAACTCGTCATCCGCAACGTGGGCGGCGGCCGCCCGGGCGATGTCGACCGGGCCACCCTCGGTCAGCCGGGCAAGTACACCTGCTGCTTCGCCGAACACGAGGATGCGTACTGGGAACCTATGCACGTCGAGCGGGGCTACCGCGCCGACCAGAACACCGTGACGTTGTTCGCCGGTGAAGGGGTTCGCGGGGTCGTGGATCAAATCTCGCGCACACCCGAATCGCTCACCCGAAGTTTCGCGGCGTGCCTGCGGACCTCCGCTCACCCCAAACTCCCGCTGGCGTTCGATGCCATGTTGATCATCACGCCCGACCACCTCCGCGTCTACGAGGAGGCCGGCTGGTCCAAAGCCCGCTTCCGGGAGGAACTCGGTGCGCTCCTCCAACTCGACGGCAACGAACTCGTCCGCGGCGCCGGCGGTATCGAAGAGGGCATCCCGGAGTCGCTGGCCGATATCACCCTGCCCAAGTTCCGCGACGGTGGGTTTCTCATCGCCCACGCGGGCGGAGGCGCCGGCCTGTTCTCGGGCATCATGGGCGGCTGGGCCAGTGGGAAGATGGGGTCCGAAGTCGTCACCCGGGAGATTCGCTCATGACCACGCTCCTCGATCCGACCAGCGAACTCGCGGCCACCACCCGTGAGCGCACGGCCCGACCCGCGACCCTCGACGGCCTGACCATCGGGCTGCTCGATATCACCAAGGCGCGCGGCGATGTCTTTCTCGACCGGATCGCCGACGTGCTCACGGGCCGCGGCCACACGGTGCTGCGCTTCGCCAAGCCGACGTTCACCAAGCCGGCCCCCGTCGACCTGCGCCACGAGATCTCCACCAAGTGCGACGTGGTGATCGAGGCCCTCGCCGACTGAGGCTCGTGCACGTCGTGCAGTGTGCACGACATCGTGAATCTCGAATCCGCCGGGGTTCCCGGCGTCTTCGTGGCCTCCACCGAATTCATCGACGCGGCCGTCGCCCAGGCCCGGGCCCTCGGCGCGGATCCGGCGTCGGTCTTTGTTCCCCACCCGATCCAGGACCGCACCGACGACGAACTCCGGGCCTTGGCCGACGCCGCGATCGACGAGATCGAAGCAGCGGTCACCCGCGGCCGAGGCGGGCAGTAACGTCCCGCCGTGCTCTTCATCCACGAAGTCCATCGGGTCATGGGTGCTCACGAAGACGAGTTCGAGGCCAGCTTCCGCGACGAGTGGATGCCCAACCTCGGCGAGACCGACGACGCCCGACTGCTGTTCTTTCTCCGGCTCGCGCACGGCACCGGTCGGGCGTACAACTTCATCACGCTCACGGCGGTTCGAGACGGTGCCGCGTGGGAGCAACTCGTGTGGCGACTCCAACGCGGCGACCTGCGTAACCTCGCTCGCCGCCACGACCAGCTGCGATGGGATGTCACGGCGAAGGTGCTCGCGCCAGCAGAGTGGTCACCACTCCAGGAGATCGACTTCGACCACGTCCCCACCGACGGCGGCGAACACGACCTGACGCTGTTCATGGAAGACACCGCCTGGCCCCATGCCGGCAAACTCGAGGAGTACCTCGAAGCCGCGCGCGACAACTACGCGCCGAGCCTCGCCGAAGGTCGCCACGGGGGTCGATCGCTCCTCGAACTCCAAGCTGTCTTCACCCCGGCATGGGGCGCGGCGGCGCGCCACCGAGAGGTCGTGCTGTGGCAACGCGTCACCCGACCCTCGGGGTTGCTCGGATTGCTGACGTCCGAGGTGCCGGCTGAACATCGTGCGCCCGGCACTTGGATGCACGACGCGCTGCAAGTCCGGGACGATTGGGAGAGTCGCATGTTGCGAACCGTCGCCTGGTCACCCCTGTTCTGATGGTGGCCGTCCTCGTCCACGGCGTTCCTGACACCGATCGGTCGTGGGACGCACTGGTCGGTCACCTGGATCGACGCGACATCGTTCGCGTCCGCCTCCCGGGGTTCGGGGTCGACGGGCCCGAGGGTTGGACCGCCACCAAAGAGGAATACGCCGCGTGGCTGGAGGCCGAGATCGACGCGATCGGCGCGCCCGTCGATCTGGTCGGACACGACTGGGGGGCAATGCTCTGCCTGCGGGTCGCGTCGGCGCGACCCGACCTCATTCGCACCCTCGCCGTCGGAAGCGGCCCGCTCGACGCCCAGTACGAATGGCACGCCATGGCCCAGGCCTGGCAGACGCCCGAGGTCGGCGAACAGGTCATGGCCGCGATGACGGCCATGACGGCCGAAGAACTCGCGACCGGCCTGGCCGCAGCCGGTACCCCGGCCGACTTGGCGCCGATCCAGGCCGCCGCAGTCGACGCACGGATGGGCAAGGCCATCCTGGCGCTCTACCGGTCCGCCGTCACCGTCGGCGCCGAATGGGATCCCCAGGTCGGCGCGATGCCGCCACGAGCCGTCGTGTTCCACGGCGCGGATGACGCCTTCGTCGACGTCGGGACGGCCCAGCGCATCGCCGAGCGGCTCGGTGCCCGGCTCGTCATCTTCGACGGCTGTGGTCACTGGTGGAACTGGGAGCGGGCCGCGGCAACCGCCGCAATCCTCACCGACCTCTGGGGAGACTGAGCCGCCGGGGCGTATCGCCCCGGCGCCGCCGGTCTACTGGTCGGACTTCTTCTTGTCGGCCTTCGATGTCTTCGCGCCGGTCGCCTTAGCGAACGACTTCGGGTCCGGCTCGTCCCAGACCGTCCCGCCCACGCGGCCACCGAGTTCCGGGCACTCGCCGGCGAACACGCCCCAGCCGCATTCCCAGCCCGGAACGACCCAGTTGTGCACCATCCAGATGTCGTCGAGCTTGGCCTTCTTGCCCCCGCGGGCTTCGCATTCCTTCTTCGACGTCGCCTCGTTACCGATCACGACGAACTCACTGTTCAAGCACAGCCCACCGTTGCTGTTGTGTTGGTGCCACTGGTCGTTGGGGCCGGCGAAACCCTCCGGTGAACCGTCACGGTTGAACACCAGGTAGCTCAACCCGACGATCTTGGCGTCGGGGGTGGTGCCGTCGTAGAGCAACTCGGACGGCGCCGCCGGATCGAACTTCGAGACCAGCGAGGTCTTGGTGTAATGCGCGCCGATGCAGGGAACGTACGCCGTCGACTTCTTGTAACCGTCGGCCTCGGCGCTCGCCACCGTGGGGTACTTGACGGCCACCGCTCGGGCCTGGGCTTGCTCCTGAATCAGTTGCTCCCGCTCGGCCCGCGTCATCGCATACTGCTGGAGGGGACCGCGCTGGTCGTGACCTTCGGCATCCTTCTGCACCTGGCCGACCGATGCCGGCGGGCCGGAGAGTTCACACGGCGAGTCGCCGGTGAGTGCTCCCTCGAGCACGACCATGCCGCGCTTGGCCTTGGTCGCCTTGGTGCCGCCCTTGGAATGGTCCATGCCCTTCATCTTCGACATGTCGTGGGCCGGCGTCTTCTTCTTGGTTTTGGCCGATCCGTGATCGGGGCTTCCAAACGCTGGCCCCGCAGACAGCACGATCAGCGATGCGACCGCGGTTGCGACGGTCAGGCGGGCGTGACGGCGACGGGCGCCGAGCGGACGAGCCATGGTGAATTCCCCCAGGAAAGGTTGCACGGTCTGTGCAATCTAGATCGGTCGAGCCGCCGTGTCACGTCGACTCGGACAATCCTTCCCAGCCCGGTCGCCCATGGTGCCACGGCGACATCCGAAACCGGGGCGAACTTCTCCTACACTGCGCCGGCGGACGAGTGCCGCGCTCATATGAAGCCACGAATCTGGGCCACGATGGCCGTCGCCATTCTCCTCGTCGTCGGTGCGATCGGCGCGTCCGCCGCCCTGGGCGACAGCAACACCCTGCGGCCCCGGCAGACCGCAGTGCTCGGCCGGCAGATCAGCGCATCGACGGCGAGTCCGATTCCCTCGTCCTCGACGTCGACCCCATCATCGGCCTCATCGTCGACCTCGTCGACCTCCACCACCGTGCCGACACCGGCCCGCGGTCCGGTGCTCACCCCCGGTCCGCTGGCCATGCCGGCGCCGGCGACGCCGGTCTCGCTCACCGAGACCACGCCCGCGATAGACCGCGTCCCCACGACCGACAAGGTCATCTTCCTCGGAATCGACGACGGCCTCGTTCGCGACCCCGCGGTCCTCGACCTGCTTCGTCAGGAGCGGGTGCCACTCACGTTGTTCTTGGTTCGTCAACCGGCCATCGACGGCCAGGCGTTCTTCCAGTCGATGCAGGATCTGGGATCGACGATCCAAGCGCACACCGTGAGCCATCCCCAGCTGAAGAAGCTCGGATACGCCGACCAGCACCAGCAGATCTGTGGCGGCCTCCCGGACCTGCAGACGTGGTACGGCACTCGCCCCTCCTTGTTCCGGCCTCCGTACGGTGAGTGGAACGAGACCACTCGCTCGGTGGTCGCAAGCTGTGGACTCAACGCCATCGTGCTCTGGCGCGGTGCCACCAACGATGGCCGCCTCGATCTCATCGGCGAAACGTTTCACCCGGGCGACATCCTGTTGATGCACTTCCGGACCGACCTGCTCCAGAACCTCAAGCTGGTGTTCGCCAAGGCTCGGGCCGAGGGATACCGGATCGGACGCCTCGAGGATTACCTCGGTACCGGCCCGGCGCACCCGATGTTCACCCCCGGAGTATTCACTCGCCCGGAATAGTTAGGCAGGCTAATTTGTTTGACGAACTATGTCGACGAATCCCGCCCCCGCCGCCGAGCCCCTCCTCGACGACCTCGCGCCGCGGCTACGACTCGCGGTCGCCCGCCTTCATCGCCGTCTGCGCCAGAGTGCCGATCCGAGCCTGACACTCTCCCAACTCTCCGCACTCGCGAGTGTGCGAGCGGGACGGGCCGATCACGCTCGGAGCACTCGCTCGAATCGAACAGGTGCAGCCCCCGACGATCACTGCGTTGACCAGCAAGCTCGAAGCCGGCGGCCTCGTCGCCCGCACGATCGACGAAGCCGATCGGCGCATTCACCGGTTGGAGATCACGCCCGCCGGCGCCAAGTTGCTGGCGACGCCACCGCAAGCGCAAGAACGCCTACCTGGACCGACGCCTCCGCGGGCTCACCGACGCCGATCGTGCCGTGCTCACCCGGGCGGCGGCGATTCTCGAACGCCTCGCGGCCGAGGACTCCGCGATGAATCGCATCCGCGCCGCCCGCCGCCAGACGTTCCGCTCGCTCGAGATCGCCCAACTTCCGCAAGTACCTGGTGGGCCAGATCATCTCCGCGAGCGGCATCATGGGTCCAGCAGACCGCGCTCACCTGGCTGGTGGTGCGCATGACCCACGGCAATGGTTTCGCAGTCGGGACCGTCGTCGCCTTGCAGTTCTCCCCGGTCCTGATGGGCGGAGCCTGGGCCGGGGTGCTCGCCGATCGCTCGACAAGCGCCGGCTCCTCATCGTCACCTCGGCTCGGCGCCGCGAGTCTGCGCGGCCATCATGGGTGCGCTCGTTCTGAGCGTGATCCATCGAACTCTGGATGGTGTACGCGCTCGCCGCGAGCTTCGGCATCGCCACCGCGCTCGACAGCCCGGCCCGTCGGTCCTTCGTCACCGAGCTGGTCCCCGACCATCACGCGGCCAACGCCGTGAGCCTGAACAGCTCGGTCTTCACTGCCGGCCCGCGTCATCGGACCGGCGTTCGCCGCGCTCCTCATCGCGACCGCAGGTATCGGATGGTGCTTCGTTGCCAACGCCGTGTCGTTCGTTGCCGTGATCGCGGCGCTGATGACCATGGACCTCCTGACGCGGTTCAACCATCCGGCCCGTGCCACGCGAGCGAGGGCCAGCTCGCTCGACGGGTCTGCGGTACGTCTGGGCGATCACCAAGCACTGCGCACGACGTTGCTGCTCACCGCCATCATCGGCACCCTGTCGTTCAACTTCCAGGTCACGGTCTCGCTGATGGCGCGCAAGGTGTTCGACGGCGACGCCGGCGACGTTCGCCACGCTCCTCACGCCTCATGAGCGTGGGGGCGGTGCTGGCGTCGCTCGTACGTCGCGCACCGTGAACGGGTCACGACGCGGTTCGTCATCGTCGCCGCGCTCAGCCTCGGCGGATGCATGCTGCTCGCCGCGTCGCCACCCCGTCGGTCGTGGTCTTCGCGATCGTCCTCGTCCCCATGGGCGCCGCCGTCGATCGCGTTCCTCTCGGCCGCCGGTGCCCTCGCCCAGAGCCGGGCCGAGCCGGAGTACCGCGGCCGGGTCGCCGCCCTCTTCGCGGTGGCGTTCCTCGGTTCAGCACCCCGATCGGCGCACCGATCATCGGCGCCGATCTCGCAGGTCTTCGGGCCCCGCTCGGGACTCGTCCTCGGAGGGGTCACCGCGCTCGTCGCCGGCGGTGCTGGCACTCCGCAGCGCTGCGCCGCCGAGCGGGGCAGACCTGCGGTCGTGCCTCCGCGACCGAGGCCGCGCCGGCGTAGCGCAGATCACCGCGCGTAGTCGCAGCCGGCCCGACCCGGTCGCCTACGCTCCCGATCTCGACGAGGGGGATCTCCGCATGCACGTTCCATTGACCACGCTCGACTTCCTCTACCGAGCCGAGACGGTGTACGGCCATCGCGACGCAGTCGTGGACGAGCCGACACCACCGGGCGGTGGTCTCGGCACGATCACCTATGCCGACCTCGCGCGCCGGGGACGATCCATCTCGGTGGCGTTCGATCAGCTCGGTCTCGGCGCGGGTGAACGGATCGCGATCCTGTCGCCCAACGCGGGTCGGTTCCTCACCGCGCTGTTCGGCATCCCTGCCTATGGGCGAGTGCTCGTCCCCATCAACTTCCGGCTCAACCGGGACGAGATCGCGTACATCGTCGAACACTCGGGGGCGTCCGCGCTCCTCGTCGACCCCGAGTACGACGAGCTGACCTCCGATATCCCGACCGCGCACCGTTTCGTCCTCGGTGCCGATACCGACGCCAAGCTGTTCGGCCAGACCGGTGAGCCTCGGTTCGTGACCGACGACGAAACGGTGACGGCGACGATCAACTACACGTCGGGCACGACCGCGCGACCCAAGGGCGTGCAGATGACCCACCGCAACTTGTGGCTCAATGCCGTCGCGTTCGGTTGGCACATGGGCGTGACCGATCGCGACGTGTATCTCCACACTCTCCCGACCTTCCACTGCAACGGGTGGGGGTTGCCGTTCTCGGTCGCAGCAATGGGCGGCCGCCAGGTGGTGATCCGCAAGATCGACGGCGAGGACATCCTCCGCCGCATCGAACGCGAAGGCGTGACCTTCATGGCCGGCGCACCTGCGGTGGTCACCGCGGCGCTCGATGCCGCCGCCGCGCGCGTCGAGCGCGGCGAGAGCGTCCCCGGTCGCGGCACCGTGCGCATGGTGGTGGCGGGTGCGCCGCCGCCGTCGAAGGTCATCGAGCGGGTCGAGGCAGAACTCGGGTGGGAGTTCATGCAGATCTACGGCCTCACCGAGACGTCACCGCTCCTCACCGTCAACCGCGGAACCGCCGAATACGACGACCTCGACGCGCCCGAGCGGGCCCGTCGGCTCTCCCGTGCGGGCGTACCGGCCGTGGGAGTACGCATGGCCGTCGACAGCCAAGGCGAACTGCTGGCCCGGTCCAACCACGTGTTCGAGGGCTACTGGGCCCAACCCGAGGCCACCGCCGATGCGATCGTCGACGGCTGGTTCCACACCGGCGACGGCGGCGAGCTCGACGACGCCTACATCGTGATCTCGGACCGCAAGAAAGACGTGATCATCTCCGGTGGCGAGAACGTCAGCTCGATCGAAGTCGAGGATTGTCTCTTCCAACATCCGGCCGTCGCCGAGGCCGCGGCGATCGGCGTGCCCGACGACAAGTGGGGCGAGACCGTGAAGGCGCTGGTCGTCTTGCGGGCGGGCACGGAGGACGTCGACGAGTCTGCGCTGATCGCCCACTGCCGCGACCGCATCGCCCACTACAAGTGCCCGACCTCCATCGAGTTCCGCGAGGAACTCGCGCGCACTGCCACCGGCAAGCTCCAAAAATTCAAACTCCGCGCCCCCTACTGGGAAGGCCGCGACCGCCAGATCAACTGAAGGCCGGGCCCCTTCCCGACCAACGTTCGTACGCTCTTCCACCGAGCAGGTGGATAGGCGTACAAAGGTCGGGCAGATCGGTCAGAGGAAACTCCGCTACCGGTAGTCGATCGCGACCTTGATCGCGCCCGACGTCTCCTGATCGGCCAGCGCGCCGAACGCGTCCCGCCACTCCTCCAACCGGAACGTGTGCGTGAGCATCCCGGTGAGATCGATCCGACCGGACTCCACCATGTCGAGGTAGTGGGCGATGCCGTGCTTGCGCACACCGTCGACTTCTTCGAACCCGAACGCGTTCGAACCGGTGAAGGTGATCTCCTTGAAGTACACCGGGGTGTCTTCCCACCGTGCCGGTCCGTGCATCCCGAGCTTCACCAGCGTCCCCCGCGCCCGCAGCACCCGGGCGCCTACCTCGAGAGTTTCCGCGGCGCCGATCGTGTCGTAGACGACGTCGACGCCGCCGGGAAAGGCCATCGGGAGACCGTCGGCCGGCTGCAGGACGCCACCCGACCACGTGGCGATCGCATCGATGAGTTGGTCCCGAGGTTCGGGCACCACGGTTACGGCACCCAACGACTCCGCCAGCGCGGTCTGGGTCGCGAAGCGCGCGACGGCCATCACCTCGACACTCGGATACAGGGCCCGCAAAATTGCAATCGCGCTCGTACCGAGTGCGCCGGCGCCGTAGACCAACACCTTGGAATCGGGTCGGGGCGGGTGGCGAGTGATGCCGTGCAGTGAGACTGCGAACGGGTCGGCGAAGACCGCCTGCTCGTCGCTCATCGAGTCGGGCACCTTGAAGAGCATCGAGTCGTGGGCCGCCATGCGTTCACCGAACCCACCGGGCACGTCCTTGCACATGCCGGTGTGGATCCCGGGCCCGATCGGTCCGACACCGAAGGACCAACACTGGCTGAGGTCGCCGGCCTGGCATGCCGGACACCATTCGACGACTTGGCGAGGACCACACGTGAGCCATGGGTTCAAGACCACTCGATCCCCCACGGCCAACCCTTGCGCCTCGGGTCCGACGTCGACCACGTCGGCCACGACCTCGTGCCCCATGACGTGGGGAAACGAGACGAAGTTCTTCATCGGGTTGTCGGCGAACGATCCCGATCGCTCGGGCGACGTAAAACTCGCGTAATCGAAGAAGGCCTGCTTCGACTCCGAACCACAAATGCCCACCAGTCGCGGCTCGGTCATCACCCAGTCCGGGCCGAACCGGGTGGGCTCATCCATCTCGACGAGCCGCATCGGGGCGGTGGCCAACATCTTGAGGTTCCGGATTTCGGTGTCGGGGACGGGAACCGGCTCGGGCTCGGTTCCAAAGAGGAGTGCGCGCATCTGCCCAGCGTATGACGCTCACGTCAGGGACGCACCTGCCGTCCGTCCGCGGTCGCGGCGCGGAGGATGCAAGAGTGGGCGGATGGCAGACGAAGCCCGGCTCATGCTGCGCAACGTTCGGCTCGGTTCTTCGCGCGGCTCACTGTTCGTCTTCGGTGACCGGCTCGAACTCGCGACCGACGACGGCGACCGTCGGATCCCCATCACCGACATCGAGCGAGTGGCGAACCGACGGTCGATCCGCGGCAGTCGACTGCTGATCGCGATCCGCGGCGGTCAGGTCATCGAGGTCCGACGCTTGAGCGCGTCAGACACCGCCACCGCTCATCGGGTCATTCTCGCCATCGCCCGCGCCGCCCACTGAGGTGGTGGCGGCCTCCGAGCCTTCGATCGCGGCCGGCACGGTCGATCCACTCGGAGTCGGAGCCGTCGGCGTGGTGCTGTTCTTCCCGGCGCCGTTCCCGAGGTAGCGAATGAGGCTCGCGGCGAGACCATCGAGACTGCCGCCTCCCCCACCAGTCACGAGCACTTCCGGAACAACCGTGATGTGTCCGTCCGCCACCGCATTGGCCACCGCGACCAGCGCGGTCGCGGCTTCGCCGAGCGCTTCCTTCTGCGCTTCGAAACCGGTGGCTCGAGCGACGCCCAAGGCTTCGACCGCCTTGGCCTCCGCGAGCCCGACGGCCTCGATCTTGGTCGCCTCGGCTCGACCCGTCAGTTCGACGTAGGCGGCCTCGCCAGTGGCTTCGGCTTGTCGCGCATCGGCGCGGCTGCGTTGGATGTCGACGCTGACCTGCGCGTTGGCGAGCTCGGCCTGCATGTCGGCGGTGCCCTTGGCCTTCTCCATCTGGATCCGGGTGGTCTGGGCCCGCTCCATCTCTTCGAACGTCGCCTTCTCCTGGTTCGCGATTTCTCGCTTGGTCAGGACATCGACCAGTTCGGCCGGGAAGCGAACGTCCTGGATGTAGACGCCCTTGGTCTCGACGTCGTAGAGCTGCAAGTACTCGGTGACGTGCACGAGTGCGGCCTGCTGCACCTGCATCCGAGTCTCGATGAACGTGACCGCCGGCTGGTCCTGCAGCGTGTTCCGGAAGTGGTTGCCAACGGCGGATTGCAACACCTCGTTGACGAGATTGAGCATGGTCCCAACCATGGAGATGACCTTCGGCGCACGCGTGTCGGGCACGTGGATCTGGACCTGGAGTTCGATCGCGAAGACGAAGCCCTCGCGGCTCTTGCCTTCGATCGGTGCGAGGTGCGCGTCGAGGTTGTGCGATGCGCTCACCACCTTCGACCAGTTGAGCGTCAAGATCGACGTCGGCACGATCTCGGGCGCGTAACAGCGCGGGTTGATCGGGTACTTGCCCGTCCGCAACGGCTCACGCCAGATACCGCGATGACCTGGTGAAACGATCGAACCGAACTTGAACTCACTGCCGGACGTGTCGAGGGTCGGCAGGCCCACGAACGCCTTGATGACCGCGACCTCGCCCTGGTTGACCACCAGCATCGGAACCATCTCGACCCGGACGAGGAACGGGTTCAACAGATAGGCGCCGTAGAGCAACGGGTCGTGCTGCAGACCGATCTTGCCGCCGGCCGCGAGGAACGCCTGGATGTCCTGGTAGTTGTTGTGCTGGATGTTCTTGTTCCCCAGCAGTACCTCGATGATGCGCGCGTCGGTCTCGCTCGTCGACGCGCCCCGTTCGACGGCGTCCTGCTCCATCGCCGTGACGTCTTCGTAGCCCATGAGGCGGCTCGCGATGTCGCCCGACGGCAACGGTTCGCCTTCGAGCACGGTCACGATCCCGATCATGTCGATCGGGCCTTCCGGCGAGATCACCACGACGCGCAGCGCCTCGGCGGCGAGCCCGAAGGATGCCGGCGTCAGCATCCCGCCGCTCCCGCGCACCTGGGCCGCGATGTCGGGCGACACGGGGACGCCGTAGACCTGCCCGGGGGTGAGCACGAGAAACGCGACGGGGTGAATCGGCACCAGGGTGCCGGGCGGCAGCACCGGGCGTTGCACGCCCTTCTGGCCACCGCCGTCGATGAACGCGCGCAGGGTCGAGAAGTTGCCGAACCCCGCTTTGTACACGCCGCTCTTGGCCCCGATCGGCAACGCCTGGCCGACCTGCGCGATCACCACGCCGATCTCGCCGGCGGGGACCTGGACCCATGGAAACTTCTGCACCGCAAAGACCGGCCACAGCTTGAGGCGCAAGCCCGGCGTCAACAGTTCGGCCTGGTACCCGGCCTCGCCGCGAAACGCGATCGGGTTGTCTTCGTTCAGCTTGCGAAACGACAGGCGCTTGTTGACCAGACCTACCTGGGCCGGTCCGATCAGGTGGACCGACTTGAACAACAGCACCGCCACCAGGAACACCACGACGAGCACACCAATAACCACTGCCCACTCCTCGATCGGCGCAATGTGTCACCCATTCGTATCACTGTTCCTCGGCCCGCGGGTACGGCATTCTCCGATCGCACGGGGCAGGATAGGGAGATGCCCGGCCGCACCCACGGAGAAGTTCATCGCTCCGATCGCATCGGTTGGTTACGGGCCGCGGTACTCGGTAGTCAGGACGGCGTCACGTCGACCGCCAGCCTCCTCATCGGCATTGCCGCGGCCAACAGCGACCGCAACGCACTCATCATCGCGGGAGTGGCGGCCGTGGTCGCGGGCGCGATGTCGATGGCGGCCGGTGAGTACAACTCGGTCTCGTCCCAGCGCGACACCGAACACGCCGACATCGCTCGCGAGACGGCCGAACTCGAGGACTACCCCGCCGTCGAGTTGGAAGAACTGACCCAGATCTACGAGCAGCGCGGCCTCGACCGTCCGCTCGCCCGTCAGGTCGCGATCCAACTCACCAAGGCCGACGCGCTGGCGACCCATGTCCGGGACGAACTCGGCATCCACAACGGCGGCGCGGCCCGCCCCGTGCAGGCCGCCGTCGTGTCCGCGATCGGCTTCGTGCTGGGCTCGGTGCCGTCGGTCCTCCTCGCGGTACTCCTGCCGTCCGGCGCGCGGATCGTCGGCATCGCGGTCGCCGCGCTCGTGCTCCTTGCCGTCGTCGGCGCGACCGGCGCCCGCCTCGGTGCGGCACCGGTCACCCGGGCCGCGATCCGGGTGACAGTGATCGGCGGCATCGCCATGGGTCTCGCCGCCCTCATCGGCAACCTTCTCGGCACCGTCGTCTAACCCTCGAACTTGCGTCAATAACCTGCCGGTTCGGTGGGGTTATTGACGCACGTTCGCTTGGAGGGCGGGGGCGAGGTCGCCATGGGGGTCGACCGTCACTCGGTCGAGGCCCAGCCAGGCGGCCATCAACCACAGTTCTTCCGCCAACTCCTCGGCCACCTCGGGTGACGGAATGGGGTCCTCACCAAACGCGCCCCGCACGCGGAGCACCCTCGCGGCGCGGTCGGCTTTGAGGTCTACCCGAGCAACGAGTCGGTCACCGAGCAAGAAGGGCAACACGTAGTAGCCGTGCACGCGCTTGGGCGCCGGAACGTAGATCTCGATCCGGTAGCGGAAACCGAACAGTCGCTCGGCCCGGTCCCGGTTCCAGATCAACGAGTCGAACGGCGACAGCAACGCCCGCGCCTGGACCCGGCGGGGTCTCCGGGCCTCGGGATGCATGACTGCGGGCTTGGTCCAACCAGCTACTTGGGCCGGCTGGAGCAGACCCTCCTCGACCAACTCCGCCACGATCGGACGAGTCGCAGGCACGTTGAGCCGGTAGTAGTCACAGAGGTCGGCCACCGTGGCGACCCCGAGCGATTGCGCCGCTTGCAGGATCATCGATCGTCGGGATTCGTGTTCGCTGAGCCCTGGAGCCGAGACGTGTTCGACCGGGAGCATTCGATCCAAGAGGTCGTACTCCCGCTCGAAGTTGGCCCGCCGCCGCGCCGAGATCTTGCCTTGGGCGAAGAGCACCGCGAACGCCCGCTGCGTGTCGTCCCACCCCCACCACGGTCCGGTCTTGCCAGCCCGGTTCGCGATGTCACTCGCCGCGATCGGGCCGCGCTCGGCGACCTGCGCGTGAATCCGGTCCACCACCTCCGGGTGGTCCTCGGCCATCCGCCGGATTCCCGACCAGCGAATCTGTCCGGTGTCCATCTGCCAGCGGTACCACGGCAAGGTCTCGATAGGCAGAAGCGACGCCTCATGCGCCCAGAACTCGAACAGTTCCCCGCTCGCGAGCATCTTCGGGATCAGATCGCGCGGATGGGGGCCGAGCCGGGCGAAGAGCGGCAGCTCCTGGGATCGAACCAAGACGTTGACCGAGTCGATCTGAATCAGCCCGACCCGGTCCAACACCTTGCGGACGTGTCGACGATCGACCCGTCCGGTCGGGCGCGGATCGGCGAAGCCCTGCGCGGCCAGCGCGATCCGACGCGCCTGCGCGACCGACAGTTCGATCACCTTGACGTCACCGCAATCGCGGCCAGACTGCGAACATGCGCACCCGAACCGACATCAACCACCAGTTCGACCTCACCGGCCGCGTCGCGATCGTCACCGGCGGCAGCCGCGGCATCGGCCGGGCGATCGCCGAGACGTTTGCCGCGTGTGGTGCCCAGGTCGTCATCTCGAGTCGCAAGGCCGCAGCCTGCGAGGAGGTCGCGGCCGCGATCGGCGCCGAGGGAGGAACCGCGCTGGCGGTGCCGGCGCACGCGGCCCGGGTCGAGGATCTCGAAGCCCTCGTCGCCGCGACTGTCGAGGCGTTTGGCGCGATCGACATCGTCGTGAACAACGCGGCCAATGCCTTGGGGCTTCCGATCGGCGCCATCACACCCGAGGCGTGGGAATCGTCCTACGGCGCCAACCTGCGCGGGCCGCTGTTCCTGGTCCAACACGCGCTCCCCCATCTGCTCGCCAGCGGCCGCGGCAACATCGTCAACGTGATCAGCGCCGGCGCGTTCACCCATGGCGCGTACGTGTCGATGTACTGCTCCGCGAAGGCCGCGATGTTACAGATGACCCGAGCGATGGCCGCCGAGTTCGCGGCTCAGGGTCTGCGCGCCAACGCCCTCGCTCCGGGTACGACCGATACCGACATGGTGCGCAACACCGACCTCGCGTCCCAGGAGTCCATGACGAACGCCGGTCTGATCAAGCGGATGGCCAGCCCCGAGGAGATCGCCAATGGCGCGCTCTTCTTGGCGAGCGACGCCTCCAGCTTCATGACCGGTCAGGCCCTCGTCATCGACGGCGGCTTGACGACTCCCTGATTACAGGCCGAGTTGGTTGTGATCCTTGACACAGGAGCGTTCGGAATCGGTGGCGATCTGACCCGCGCCGACGCCGAGCAACGACGCGAACGGGCCGCACTCGTTGGCGCGGATCCAGACGTGCACCTGGATGTTCGGGTTGAACTTCGTCAACGGCGCAGCGCAGTTGCCCTGCGCATCGGTCAGCCCACGAACCTGGGGACCCTTGTCGCCCGCAGGCGGCGTGAAGCACAGGTTGTCGTGGTGGTGGAACTGCACCAACGGGCTTTCGAGCGGGTGCGGGTTTTCCAAGGTGTACTGCTTCGGGAGGATGTACATCGCCGCTTCGAGCGTCTTCGTGCCCGTGGCGCGATCGACCTTGTAGACGAGCGACTCGGGCTTGTTGGGGTCGAAGATCACGTCGTCGTCGATCCAGTCCCAGTGCAGCATGTGCTCTTCACCGGTGAGCCCATCGCCGATCGACTGGAAGCCGTCGGCCGCCGCCACCGCGGGGTCGCTCCACCGAGGGAGCGTCTTGACGGTGGCCTTCAGAAGCTCCGTCGCGTCCTGGGTCTGCTTCGGTGTGACGCCCTGCACGCCGGAGAGATCAACGTTGTTGATGTCGATCAAGCCGTCGGCCGTGTAGGTGAGCGGCGTGGCCAGGGTGAACGGTGCCGGCTCGACGCCGCACTTCTCGGCATTCTTCGCGGCGAAGGCGGTATCCATGCACTTCATGTCGTGTTCGCCAGAACCGTGCGAATGACTCGCCTTGGCCTTGGTCTTGGCGGCCGGCTGATCGGCCGCCTTCCCACTGCTACTGCCGCACGCGGCCGCGACCACCGCCAGCGCAACGACAACTCCAGCAAACGCACGCGAAGAACGCATCGACCAACTCCAGGGGCTCGAAAGGTGGCATCACCCTATTCGGTACATGCACAGCGAGTGCAGTCGCGTCACTCGGATTTTGCCTTGCCCTTGAGCTTCTGCTCCTTCTTCCATGCCCGCACCCGGGTGAAGGCCTCCGGTGAGTCGATGTCGGCCACCGACCGCGGGGTGGCATCGCCGAACGGACCGGCCAGCTGCTCCCATCCCGCCGGCGCCTTCCCGAGGCGCTTGCCCAGGATCGCCAGGAAGATCTTGGCCTTCTCGTCGCCGTAGCCCGGCAGCGCGCGGATGCGGTCGAACACGATCTGGGGGTCCTTGGCCCGCCGCCACAGCTTGGCGACGTCGCCGTCGTACTCCGCCACGACGTGCTCGCACAGCGCGTGCGTGCGTTTGGCCATCGCCGACGGGAACCGGTGCAAAGCGGGCTTCTCTCTGAAGACCGCGTCGATCTCGTCGGGCGTCATCGCCGCGATCGCGTGGGCATCAAGGCCGCCGAGACGCTCCTTCAAGCGCGCCGGACCTCGGAAGGCCCACTCCATCGGAACCTGCTGGTCCAACAGCATGCCGATGACCAAGGCGAGGGGTTCGTCGATCAGCAGAGCATCGGCATCGGCATCGCCGGTGATGGGAAAGGTCGCACGGGCCATCGGGCCAGCGTACGCGCGAGTGAGTCCCGGCCAGAAGAGCCGGGACTCATCACGCCGTTCTGAAGCGGATCAGCCGAAGCTGATCACCAGTTGGGGTGCGTTCGCGCCCTGGCGGCTCGAGAAGGTGACCAGATCGCTCGTCGCTCCGACCAGCGTGAAGCTGTACTCCCCACTCGCATTGACCAGCGGTGAGACGTCGTACTCGACCCAGCTGCCGAGCGGTGCCTGCTGGCTGGTGGCGAGGGCCGAACCGGTGGTGGCCGGCCGGTTGTTCCACGTCAGACCGCTCTCGGTCCAGGTCGCGACCGCGGTCTGGTAGAGGGCGCCCGTCGAGTTGCTGGCATCGGTGACGAACAGGCGCACCTTCGCCGACACCGGTGTCGCCGGAAGCGCGCCCACCGAGAACCGGACGTACGGCTGGAACACCGTCCCCAAGGAATTCCAACCTTGCACGGTCGGCGAAGTGCCGAAGTTGTTGTTGGGCTGGCTCGATCGGGCGTAGGTGTCGGCCACTGCGGTGAACGTCACCGGCGCGGTCACCACCTTGATCACCTGCGCCGCGGTGGTGCTCCCATGCGCGTTCGTCGCCGTGAGCGTGGCCGTGTACGTGCCGAGTGCGGCGTAGGTGTGCGACGGGTTCGTCGCCGTTGAAGTCGGCGACCCGTCGCCGAAGTCCCACAACCGACTCGTCACGGCTCCGTACGTGGTATCGGTGAACTGCACCGCCAGCGGTGCAACACCGACGACCGGGTTCGCCGTGAAGGTCGCGTTCGGCGGACCGTTCACGATGTCGAACACAAAGACTGCGTACTTCATCGGATCGTCCGGCGCACGAGCGTCGTTGCCTTCGGACACGAAGAGCTGCCCGTCGATGAACTCGACGGCCCGGGAGTCGAGGATCCCGGACGGACGGAGGTCGATGTTCCAACCCGGCACCAGCGTCAAGGTGGCCGCATCGATGAGGATCAAGCGTTGCGTGCCGGTCACCGCGACGATGTACTTGCCGTCGGGCGTGTACGTCATGCCGGTGATGTTCCCGGGCATCGTGCCACTGACCAAGAGCGGCGTGCCGAGTGTGTTCGTCGCGTACGAATAGCTGGTGACGATCCCCGCGTGGGCGAAATACAGGCCCACACCCGGCCGCCAACCCGCGCCCGTCGGGTCCGTACCCTCCGGCAGCGCTTGGTAGGACTCGACCTGGAACCGGCCGCCGGTGTCGCGCGTGAGCCGGTAGATCGTCGGGTCGTAGGGCGGTTGAGTGGTGTTCGGCGTGCTCGAGCAGCAGTTGCCCGAGAACTGGTAGAGGACATCGTTCGTCGCGTCGTACGCAATCGACTCGAAGTCGTCCGAGCGGGCCAGGCCGGCCGGACTGCCGACTCCGCCCAGCGGGAGCGCATTCGTGAACTCGTCACGCTGCAGGGCACGCCGGACGGTGCTTGCGGTGGCATCCACCTCGAACACGCGGTCGCCGTTGTCGTCCGACAGCCAGAGCGCGTTGTCCGACGGCACGTAGGCGGACCCCTCCAAGTCGAAGGCACGGATCGCGGGGTTGGTCCCCGAGAAGGTCGAGGTCGTGAAGTAGCGACTCAAGGAAACTCCGGGCGTGGCGGGCATCGGAATGGATCCGCCGGTCGCCGAGCTGTACGAGATCACCAGCTCGGGCGCGTTTGCACCCTCCTTGCTCGAGAACCCAACCAGATCCGTGCTCCCGTTGGTCAATGTGAAGCCGTACTGGCCGGCCGCGGTGATCGGTGGAGGTCACGTCGAACTCGACCCACTGACCCAGTGGCGCGTTGCGGCTGGCGCCGATCGAGTTCCCCGACGTCGCCGGTCGGTTGTTGAAGTTGATCGTGGATTCGGTCCACGTGGCGGCAGTGCGGAACAGCGTCCCGCTGGTCGCGCTGGCGTCGGTCACGAAGAGGCGCAACGTGGCCGCGGTTGGCGTCGCCGGCAGCGTCGGGACCGTGAAGCGAGCGTACGGCTGGTAGGTCAAAGCATTCCGACCCGTAGTACGCAAGCCCTGCACCGAGGTCGCCGATACCGAAGTTCGTTCCGGCGGAGTCGGAACGAACGTAGCTGTCGGCGGCCGCCGTCACCGTGGTGGGGAGCGCCGACACGTTCACGTAGTCGGTGCGGATCCGCTGGTTGGTCCCGGTCGGGGTCGTCACAGTGAGCTTCACGGTGAACGAGCCGTTGGTGAGGTACGTGTGCTGCGGGTTCTGCTCGGTGGACGTCGATCCGTCACCGAAGTCCCAGGCCCACCCGGTCACTCCACCCACGCTCGCGTCGGTGAACTGAACCGGGAGCGGCGACGCGCCGCTGGTCGGAGTCCCGCTGAACTTGGCGTTGAGGAGTGGCGGGTTCACCGCGACCGTGACCAGGTTCGGTTGCGTCGTGGTGGCGGTACCCAGAGCGTTCGTCACCGTCAAGGTCACGCTGTAGCTACCTGCGGTCGTGTAGATGTGGGTCGGGCGAGCGACGGTCGACGTCGAGCCATCCCCAAAGTTCCAGATCCACGAAGTTGGTACTCCGGTACTGCGATCGATGAACGTGGTCGCGACCGGCGCGGTGCCGGTGGTCGGCGACGCGGTGAAGTTCGCAGTCGGGGCTCCACTGGCGTCGACAATGTCGAACACGAACATTGCGTAACGCAACGGGTCACCCACCGGGCGTAGACCGCCATCGACGATGAAGAGCTGGTCGCCGACGAGCGCAACGCCCCGCGGGTCGACAAAACCGTACGGCGTCAGGTCGAAGGACCACCCCGGGACCACGGTCCACGTCGCGGTGGACACCCGGTACAGGACGTTGAGGTGACTGGCGACCAGCAGGTCCTTACCGTCCGCCGTGAAGTGCATACCGCTGATCGCGGTGTCCACCCCGGGGATGACGATGGCAGTACCGATCGTGTTGGTGGCGTAGTCGTAGGGGAAGATCGTTTGACCCTTGCCGAAGTAGAGGCCGGCTCCGGGCCGGACACCCGCCGCGACCGGGTCGGTACCGGAAGGCAGAGGTTGGTACGACTCGACTTGGAACGCGCCGGAGCCGTCACGCGTCATGCGAAACACGCTCGGGTCGAGACCGGATCCGGTGCAGCAGTTGCCGCGAGAACGCGTAGAGCGCGTCGGCGGCGGGGTCGTAGGTGAGCGCGGCGATGGAGTCGACTCCGCGTGGTCCCGGCCGGCGAACCTGCTCCGTCCACCGGCAGCGCGTTGGTGAAATCGGCGGTCGGCACGACGCGCCGGAGCGCGTTCGTGGTGGCATCGATCTCGTAGGCCTTCGTGCCATCGGTGAGCCACAGGGCGTTGTCCGAAGGGACCGACGCCGTGCCGCCTTCGCCCCCGGCCGAGGTGGTGGTCCCCGGGAACGGCGAGGTCGAGAACTGGTGGTTCAAACGCAGACCAACGTTGGGCGGGTTCGGCAGCGACGGCGTCGGTCCGCCGACCGACGGGAACCTCAACACGAGTTGCGGCGCGTTGGCACCCTCACGGCTGGAGAACGCCACCGTGTCCGAGTTGCCGTTGGTGAGCGTGAAGCCGTACGCGCCTCCGGCAGTCACCTGGGCGGTGACGTCGAACTCCACCCATTGGCCGAGAGTCGCCGCCTTGCTCGCCGCGATCTGGGCGCCGATCGTTGCCGGTCGGGTGTTGTAGGTGGTGGTCGTCTCCGAGAAGGTTGAAGAGGTCGCGAAGAGGGTGCCCGTCACGGGGCTCGCGTCGGTGACGAACAGGCGCAGCGTGGCGTTGGTCGGCGCTGCCGGGAGGGCTGGCACCCCGAAGCGCACGTAGGGCAACCACGTGGTGGGACCCTGCCGCCGGCCCTGAATCGTGGTCTGGGTTCCGAAGTTCGAAGTGGCGGCGTCGGACCGAACGTACGTGTCGGCCGCGGCCGTCACCGTCACGGGCGCGTTGCCGACGTGGATCAGATCGGACCTGACTCGGGTGTTGGTGCCACCCGTGTTGGCGACGGTCAGCGAGACCGCGTAGGAACCGGCGGTCGCGTATGAGTGGACCGGGTTCTGTTCGGTCGAGGTGGCGCCGTCGCCGAAGTCCCATGCCCAGCTTGCGGGCTGGTTGGTACTCGTATCGGTGAAGGTGACTTCCAAGGGCGCGGTCCCGGAAGTGGGGCTCGCCGTGAATCCGGCAAGGGGCGCCTGGGCCGTCACGGTGACCAGATCGGTCATCGTCGAGACGTCCCCGCCTTTTGAGTTCGAGGCGTTGAGGGAGACGGTGTACGTGCCCGGAGCGGTGTAGGTATGGGCCGGGTTGGCGAGGCTGGAGGTCCCGCCATCACCGAAGTCCCACGCCCAACTCGTCGGACCGCCGGTGGTGGTGTCGGTGAACTGCACCGGCAGAGGGAACGCACCAGACGTCGGAGTCGCGCTGAACGAGGCGACCGGCTGCACGCTCAAGTCGTTCACGTCGAAGACGAACACGGCCCGGCGCAGCGGGTCGCCGGCGGGACGCGAGCCGCCGTCGGAAACATAGATCTGGTCACCGATCACTTCGACCCCGCGCGGGTCGAGCACACCGAACGCCGTGAGGTCGAGGGTCCAGTTGGGAACGATCGTCCAGGTGGTCGTGTTGACCTTGTAGAGCTTGATGCTGTTCGGGGTCGGGCTCACGCCCGCAACGAACGTGGTCAGGAACAGCGCGGTGCCGTCGGGCGAGAACGCCATGCCACCGATCGCGGCGTCGATACCGGTGATCGTGATCGCCACACCGAGCGTGTTGGTGTCGTAGTCGTACGGGGTGATGACCCTGCCCTTAGCGAAATACGTCCCGACGCCGGCGCGGTAGCCGGCACCCTTCGGGTCCGTACCCGCGGGGAGAGATTGGTAGGACTCCACCTGGAAGATACCGCCGCCGTCGCGCACCAACCGGAAGACGCTCGGGTCCAACCCGGTCGTGGTGCAGCAGTTGCGAGAGAAGACGTAGAGCGCGTCGGTGATCGGGTCGTAGGAGATCGCGGCGAACGAGTCGCTCCGCGTCGTGCCGGCCGGCGCGCCGACACCGCCCACGGGCAGGGCGTTGGTGAAGTCGGCGGTCGGGATGACGCGGCGGAGCGCGTCGGTGGTGGCATCCACCTCGTAGGCCTTGGTGGCATCCACGAGCCACAGGGCGTTGCCCGTGGGCAGGTAGGCCGAACCCTCCTGGCCCGCGGCCGTGGTGGTCGTCCCCGGAAACGGTGCCGTCGTGTACGCCCGGTTGAGCGCCAAGGACGGGATCCCTGCCGAGACCCCGGCGATGGCCGCCGTCGTTCCGAGAGTCGAAAATCCAATGGCTGCACTCAAGACTGCAGCAAATGCGCGACGCACCGTGAATTTCACGGATCGCCTCCCCTATGTGATCGCCCGATTGAAGACGCAAAGTCTAGGTTGAGCGGTTCATCAAATATTGGGGAGATTCAACGGTTCTCATGGGTTACAAGGGTATTTAGATACTTCGACCTATATCGTCACCGGGCCGATCCGCGGATTCATCACCCCATCGACCCGAGTACCCGGCTCACCGCCGCCGAGCCACAGCTGCCGATCGAACTCCTGGGCCGGATGGGCGGGGGTGGCGACTCGGGCACCGTCGGCGACGTAGATGACGGTCATGACCGATCGCATCCGATCGGTCGGATTGGCGCTGGCGCGGTGCAAGGTCCACCCGCGGTGGAAGGTTGCATCGCCGGCGCGCAGGTCGCGATACGAGTGCAGCGCAATCCCGCGATCTCGGACGAGCGCATCGAACCGGCGCTCCGAGACATCGGAGATTGCGCCGCCACCGAGATCACCCATGCGATGCGTGCCATGACCAAAGGTCATCCCTTCGACCGGATCCACCACCGCCACCAACGGCATCCACATCGTGATCGTCGCGTCGGTATCGAGCGGCCAGTAGAACTGGTCCTGATGCCACGGGGTCGGTCCCCCACCGGGCTCCTTCAGCAACGCCTGGTCGTGATACAGCCGCACACCATCCGCGCCGAGGAGCGCAGCCGCGACCGATGCGAACCGCGGTGCAAGCGTGAAGCGCGCCACAGTCTCGTCGTGCTGCCAGAGGTTCGCGGCCTGGATGAACGCCTTGCCGTAGGTATCGCGCTCGGCGATCGGTCGCCGATCCCACCGGATCCGCTCGGCCGTCGCCTCGATCGCGGGTCGAACGGCCTCGATCTCGTCGGACGTCGCCAGACCGTCGACGCGGACGTGACCGTGTTCCGCGAAGTCGGCGACGAGATCCGACCCGACCGCGAACGGGGATTCGAACTCGGGTCGCTCACCCACGCCGGTCACTCATCCCGGCAGTCTTGCCGAGCGCTGCGCTACGCGTCCGGTGTTCGGAGCTCGCGTTGGTGGCCCTTGGCCAGATCGCAAGTTTCACTATCGTCGGCAACCCACGACTCGGAGGTGACGCTGTGCCCGTGACCCACCGCCGGGACGCTCCGGGAGAGATCGCTCGCGGTTCCCAGTACGACGGGGTCGTCGTCGGTGCGGGTCCGAACGGGCTCATGAGCGCGATCACGCTTGCCCGGGCGGGACGGCGGGTCCTGCTGGTCGAAGCCGCATCGACCATCGGGGGTGGGGTGCGATCGGCCGCGCTCACCGAGCCGGGGTTCGTCCATGATGTGTGCTCGACCGTGCAGGCATTGGCCATGGCATCACCGGCCTTCCTCGACGTGGACCTCGCGGGGATCGGAGTGGAGTGGTGCCACCCCGAGATCCCCTTCGCGCACCCCCTCGACGACGGACGGGCCGCGATCGCGCACGCGGATGTCGTTGCGACCGCATCGGCGTTCACCGGCCGCGACCGCGCCCGGTACGAAGGGCTCATGCAACCCTTGGTGGACCACGCCTCGGGTCTCGTCGCGACCTGCCTCTCTCCACTCGCCGTCCCGGCCGCGCCCATGATCGCCGCGGGGTTCGGCCGTCACGCACTCCGCAGCGCGCAGTCACTGGCCCGGGCCCGGTTCCGCGCGGACGAACCCCGAGCACTCCTTGCCGGTACGGCTGCGCACTCGATCCAGCCCCTCGATTCGCTCGGCACCGCCGGCTACGGCCTGTTCCTCACCCTGCTCGCGCACTCGACCGGCTGGCCCGTCGTTCGGGGGGGAAGCCAGCAGTTGGCGGACGCGCTCGCGGCGCACTTCGTCAGCCTCGGCGGTGAGATCGTCACGGATCATCCCGTGACCGACCTCGATCAACTCCCCGACGCCCCGATCCGCATCCTCGACGTCACACCGCGACAGTTCCTCGCGATCGCGGGCCGGCAGCTTCCCTCCCGATATCGCCGACGGCTCGAGCGGTTCCGGTACGGACCGGGCGTCTTCAAGGTCGACTGGGCGCTCGACGGCCCGATCCCGTGGACGAATACCGACGTGCGCCGGGCGGGCACGGTGCACGTGGGCGGAACCTTGGAGGAGATCACGGCCGCCGAAGGGGACGTCGCGCGTGGCGCGCACCCCGACGCGCCGTATGTGATCGTGGTCCAACCGACCGTGATGGATCCGAGTCGCGCCCCCGCCGGCAAGCACGTCGGGTGGGCGTACTGCCATGTCCCCAACGGGTCGACCGTCGACCAGACCGAGGCCATCGAGCTCCAGATCGAACGCTTCGCGCCCGGGTTTCGCGATCTCGTGCGCGCCCGCCACACGATGAACACCTCAGCGCTGGAACTGCACAACGCAAACAACGTCGGTGGCGACATCAACGGCGGCGCCGGTGATCTGCGGCAGTTGTTCACCCGCCCGTTCGCTTCGCTCCACCCGTGGGCCGCCCCGATCCCTGGCGTCTACCTCTGCTCGTCGTCGACGCCTCCCGGCGGCGGCGTCCACGGCATGGGTGGCCTTCACGCCGCGACCCACGCGCTGGCGCGCCACGGCTGAACGATCCGCGTCGCCCGTAACGTGACCAAGAGCACGATGACGGGTCACGGCGGGGTCCGTAACCTCAGCCCGTCCCGCCCTCGCCCGAAAGCAGCCCTGTGCGCCGCCTCGCGCAAACGTGTTACCACCGTCGCCGCTCGGTCCTTGCGATCTGGCTGGTCCTGCTCGTCGGGCTCTCGTTCCTGGCAACGACTGCCGGCGGTGTGTTCAAGGTGCAGTTCGGACTGCCCGGATCCGAGAGCGAGCGCGCCTTCGAGATCCTCAAGGAAGACGGCTTCCAACAGCGCGCCGGCGTTCAGGCCAAGGTCGTCTTCCGGGATGCACGGGGTGTTCGCGACCCCGCGGTTCGCGCGGCGATGGACGACCTCTTCCGGCGCGTCGAATCACAGGTGAGCGGAACCCAGATCGTCAGCCCGTACGACAACGAGCAACAGATCTCTCGCACCGGCACCATCGCGTACGCGGAGCTGAACTTCCGTGACCGCAACACCGCGTCGTATCAAGCCGCGGCCGACGAGATCCGCGGGTTGCGCGACGACGTCCAGGTTCCGGGTCTCACCGTCGAACTCGGCAACAGCATCTTCAAACAGGAGGAATTCGGGAGCGAGGCCGTCGGATTGATTCTGGCGATGATCATCCTGCTGCTCGCGTTCGGGTCGCTGCTCGCCATGGGTCTCCCGATCGCGACCGCGTTGGTCGGGATCGGGACCGGTATCGCACTCGTCAAACTCGTCGCCAACGTGTTCAACATGCCCGACTTCACCACCCAGGCCGTGTTGATGATCTCCATCGGCGTCGGGATCGACTACGCGCTCTTCATCGTGACCCGGTACCGCGAGGCCCTCGACCAGGGCCGCGATCCCGAGACCGCCGTCGTCATCGCGCTCGACACCGCAGGACGCGCAGTGCTGTTCGCCGGTTCGACGGTCGTGATCGCGCTCCTCGGACTGCTCATTCTCAACACCGAGACGTTCCGCGGCGTCGCGATCGGAACCACGATCGGCGTGCTCGTCACGATGCTCGCGTCGGTGACACTGCTCCCGGCGCTCCTCGGTTTCGTCGGACGCAACATCGATCGGTTCGGCCTCCCCCACCGCTCGAGCTCCACCGATGGACCGGATTTCTGGCACCGTTGGTCGAGAGTCATTCAACGGCGGCCGTGGCCTGCGGTGGTGGCGGCGAGCCTCATCCTGGTGGTGATCGCATCGCCGGTGTTCTCGATGCGCCTCGGTTTCGGCGACGACGGCAATGCGCCCGACACGTCGACCACGCGCCGGGCCTACGACTTGCTCGCCGAGGGATTCGGACCGGGTTTCAACGGACCATTGTTGATCGCCGCCACGACGCCCAATGGCGCGGCTGATGCCGCCAAACTCCAGGAACTCGGCGACACCATCCGCGAGTTACCAGGCGTGACGTTCGTGACTCCGGCGCTGCCGAACCAGGCCGGCACCGCGGCAATCATGCAGGTCGTTCCCACCACCGCGCCCCAGGATGTCGCGACCGACGAACTCGTGACCACACTCCGCGACGATGTGATCCCTCGAGTGATGGGACCCCAAGCCGGCAACGTCGCAGTGGGAGGGTTTTCCGGGGCAGTCGCCGACTTCGCGGCCTACACCACGCGGATGTTGCCCGTCGTCATCGGCCTCGTGTTGATCATGTCGTTCGTCTTGCTCATGGTCGTGTTCCGGAGCCTGCTGGTCCCGCTGAAAGCCGTGATCATGAACCTGCTCTCGGTGGGCGCGGCCTACGGCGTGATGGTGGCGATCTTCCAGTGGGGCTGGGGCGCCGACCTCATCGGCGTCGGTCGGGCCGGTCCGATCGAATCGTGGGCACCACTCATGCTCTTCGCTGTCGTCTTCGGTCTCTCGATGGACTACGAGGTGTTTCTGCTGTCGCGCATCAAAGAGGAGTACGACCGCACCGGCGACAACGCGACGGCCGTCGCCGACGGCCTCGCCGCGACCGCGCGGGTGATCACTGCGGCCGCGGCAATCATGGTGTGCGTCTTCGGTGCGTTCGCACTCGGCCCGGACCGTGCCCTCAAGATGTTCGGAATCGGCATGGCCACCGCGGTGTTCATCGACGCGACCATCGTGCGTCTGATCCTCGTCCCGGCCACGATGGAACTCCTCGGTGACCGCAACTGGTGGATTCCCGCCTGGCTCGACCGCATTCTCCCCCGCGTCCACATCGAGGGCCATCCCGATCTCGACGCCGAACTCGCGGCGCTCACCGAGCTTCCCGCGACGGTCAGCCCCGACTGAGCGCCAGCCGGTACTCCAACTCGTCACGGATCGGGACGCCCGACTCCCCCACCAGCGGAATCGTCGGCTTGAGCGAACGCCGGGCCTCGTCGACTGCTCCGGGTCGAACCGCACTCAGGGAGAACCCACGCGTTTCGTAGAACGAAATTGCACCCGCGTTGTCGTTGGTCGTGACCAACCAGATGGCGGCCGCACGCGCGGCCCGGGCCTCCTGGACGACGGCGTCGACCAGTGCCGACCCGACTCCCGCGCGACGCCTCAGTGCCTCGAGCGCGACGATTTCGCACTCGTCACCGACCGATTCGAAGAGCACGTATCCCACCGACGCACCGCCCGCGTCGAGCGCCACCAACCCCGGAAGATCCGACGGATCGATCAACGCGCCTCGCCGGACGACCGGCCCGCCCCAAACGGTGAGGACCCGGTCCCTCACGAACGCGCGCTCACGACCCCCGGCCGGCACGGCCCGGATCTCCATCGGATCAAACCGACGCGGACTCGAATGGTGGGAGTCCGAGCCGGGCGCGCACCTCGGGACGGCGCAGCGGCGGATCCGACTTCGGCGGTTGCCGACGAGCCGGTAGATCGGCCAGGAGGTGTTCACTGATGTGCGCGATCTTCAGCGCCGCATCTTCCATCGCCGCGGCGACGTCGCCCTTGGGTTTGGCCACACCGCTGATCTTGCGGACGAACTGACGGGCGGCAGCTTCGATCTCGTCGCGAGTGGCGGGCGGTTCGAGGCCTCGGAGTTCAGTGATGTTTCTGCACATAGGCCTGAGCGTAGGACCCCGCACGCGCCTTCGCCGCCGCTACCCTCCAGCGTTTGGCACCTGGTGATCGCTCTCGCACCACCAGGTGCCAAACGCTGAGGATCAGGACACGGGAGTTGCGATTTCGATCGAACGCTCCCGCCATCGAAGGGAACGAGCAATGAACCATCGAGTCGTCGTCTGGGGCACCGGCAACGTCGGGCGACCCGCGATCCGCGCGGTCGCCGCCCACCGGGACCTCGAACTGGTCGGCGCCATCGTCGCGAATCCCGGCAAGGTCGGAGTTGATGCCGGCGAACTCGCGGGTATCGGACCGCTCGGGGTGCTGGCCACCGACGACGTGGACGCGGCGCTCGACAACGACATCGACGCCGTCGTCTACACCGCGACCGGTGACACCCGCCCCGACGACGCGTTGCGCGATCTGCTTCGCTGTCTCGAGTCCGGCATCAACGTCGTCTCGACCTCCTTCTACCCGCTGCTCCACCCGGCGAGCGCGCCCCGAGAACTGCTCGATGTCGTCGGACCGGCGTGCGCGAGCGGCAATGCGTCGGTGTTCGTGTCGGGCATCGACCCCGGGTGGGCGCTCGACATTCTTCCTGCGCTCGTCAGCGGTGTCGGTGCCGGCATCACCGAGATCAGAGTGCAGGAGATCTTCAACTACGCGCTCTACGACCAGCCCGAGGTCGTGCGCGACGTCATCGGCTTCGGCGGCCCGATGGATCAGACGCCGCTGATGCTGTTCGACTTCTCACTGGAGATGGTCTGGGCCCCGATGCTGCGCATCCTCGCCGACTACTTGGGCCTCCAGCTCGATGCCGTCACCACCCACGTCGAGCGGCGCCCGCTGGAACGCACCATTGAGGTCCCGGGGATGGGCACCTTCGAGACCGGCACCCAAGGTGCGTTTCGATTCGAGGTCCGCGGGATGGTCGGCGACCGGGCGCCGCTCGTCGTGGAGCACGTGACCCGCATCGACGACGAGTGCGCGCCCGATTGGCCGCGGTCGAGCTCACCCGGTGGTGAGCACCGAGTCGTGCTCACCGGCCACCCCAACCTCACGGTCACGGTTCACGGCACCGAGCCCGGCGAGCCGGGAGCCGCAGGAGGTGGGAATGCCAGCGCGGCCAACCGCATCGTCAATGCCATCCCCGCGGTGTGTGCGGCGCCGGCCGGACCGGTGAGCCCGGTCGATCTTCCCGCGATCACGGGCGCTCGCCAGATGCGCTGAGACCCGGCGCGATCAACCCAGCCCGATCAACCCGCCCCGTCAGGCCACCGGGCCGGTCGCGGGCGATACGGGACCGCCACCGGCATCGGGCGATGCCACTGCTGGTCCGCTGACCGTGATCGACGCGCCGGGTTCGGGCGGCGGGCTCGACCCGAACATCGAGAGCGTTGTGTCCGGCGACGGCGCCGCGCCCGGCGCGATGCTCCAGGTCCGCAGATCGGTGAACTGAGCGGAGCCTCCGGGCGGCAGGTGACCGATGTACCAACCAGCCAATCCGCGGACGGTGGGATCAACCGCGAGCGTGCGCGTTCCGCCGAAGTTCTCATCACCCCACTCGGGTTCGGCCGATCCGGTCAGCCACCCCTTGACCGTGATCTGGGCACCGATGATCCGGGCACACACCGTCCACGGAAACGGCCGCGGCGTGCCGTCGGGATCGAGGAACACCGACTCGAGATTGAACGACGCCAACGGATGCAGCGTCGGCGTTCCGTCCCAGGCGTGCACGTTGAAGATCCACGTCGCCCCGAACCAGATGTTCTTGGTCACCGTGATGCCGGTGACACCGCCAGCCGGAGTGCGTTTGATCCGCAGCGCGACACCTTGCTGAGCCATCCAAGAACTCGCGCTGGAAAACGTTGCGCACGACTGCTGGTTGTTCGGCAGACCACCCAACCGCTTGACCGGCCAGAAGAGGGTCCGGAGGTTGACCGAATTGTCGCTGGCGAGCGCCCGGGCCTCCACCGCGCCCAACGAACCCGCGTAGGTGTAGGCATCGGAGCCGTCGGGGGTGAGCACGCCATCGCGGGCCACGCCGGCCGTACCGGCCACGGGGTAGGTCTGGGTGAGGACCGGCGGCGCGAGTACCGCGGCGACGGCCATCACGCTCAGCAACGGCATCGATGCGCCGCGCCCGCGATCACTGCGCCGTCGACCTCGCCCCATCCAACCCACCATTGCCCCTCCTTGCTGCCTCACCAGAGCCAAGCATCGGAGCAGAGCGCGATTCAAGTCCGCGGCAGAAAACGCGAACTTCGTGCTCGACAAACGCTCCGATTCGGTACAAACCGAGATCGCGCGACCAAGGTCCCGCGTGCGCGCGGCAGGTCACACTCGGTCGACCCGAGCGATCGCGAACCAGTCGACGGCCCCGATGCCGCGGTGATCGGTCGCGGTCGCGGGCACAACCATGAATCGAGCGTCGGTGGCCGTCGCCACGGCGGAGTCGACCATGACACTTCCGTCGGGTGCCGACTCCACGAAGCGCGCGGCGCGGTTGACGACCGGACCGAAGCAATCGCCGTCCTGCTCGAGGACCTCACCCGCGGCGACACCACCCCGGGCCGTCGCGAACTTCGGGTGGCTCGCGCAGTAGTCGACGAGCTCGAGCGCGGCGGCCACCACGGCCGTGGGTTCGACGGCGCAGAGCATCACCTCGTCGCCGATGGTCTTGACCACACGCGCGCCATGACTCGTCGCGGTGTCGTACGCCACGACGGTGAAGTCGTTGATCCAGCGGCTGAGCTCGTGGGCGGACAGGCGGGCACCGATCTCGGTGGAGGACGCGAGGTCCACAAAGCCGATACCCATCGCCCGCAATTCGGCGAAGCGACCGGCGGCGACGCTGTCGTCCCGGAACGACAAGCGGGAGTGGTAGCGGTACAGCTGACCGCACAACCGCATGTAGAGATCGATGAGAGGCCGAGTGTTGAGGTTCCGCTCGACGATCTCGACCGGCGTCGGCTCCCGTCCGGGATCCCACTGGGTCGCCCGGAACGCGGACGACGCGGCGTTCGCCAGCTGGGACATGGCGGCACCGGCGCGCCGGACCAGCATCTCGACCGCTTCCTTTCCGAAGAGCTCCTCGGCCGCAACCGTCATGCCGATCCACTCGAGGTCGGACGAGTACCAGACCTCGGCGTCGGGATCGTCGGCGACGAGGCCGCCGGCCCGGAGCATCCGCTGCGCCGAGCCGAGCGGGATTCCGGTGGTATCGGCCAACGCCCGCATCGACATCGGGGCGCCGTCCGGACGGTTTCCCACGTCGCCCGAGAGGCGGTAGAGCTCGACGAGGCCCGGAGCGGCATCGATCTCGGCGGCGGACACGCCGGCCGCGCGCAGGATCGCACGGACCTGGTCGACCTCGGAGTCGGTCATGGAGTGCTCCCCCTCACGCAAAGCAAAATGGCGGGGGCCGACCCATCAACAGCTGGGCGGCCATCGTGTAGGTCTTGCGCTGGGACAGGACGTGGGCCGCCGCGGTCGCGATGTCCCGCCGACGCCGCTCGAAACCCGACGCTCGATAGATCGCCTGCGCGCCGACCACCTCGACGATCGCCTCCGCAATCTCGTGGGCAGTCTGCGCGGCGAGTACTGCCATCATCAGCACGGCCGCGCGTTGTTCGAGCGTCGGGGGCCTACCGCCCGTCACGGTCTGCCAGACGGACTCCAAGGTCGCGTCCTGGTAGGCGACGGCCGCGGCGCGCTTGGCCGCCGACTCGGCCAGCACCATCTGCGCCCGCTGCTCGTCGCGCATCGGCACCATGCTCGGCACCAGCACCTTGGTCTCCATGAGGGCGCGCAGATCGTCGATCATCCGACGACTGCACCCGAGCGGGACCGCGGCGAGGTTCGCGAAGAAGAACCCGTGATACTGATACAGCGGTTCGGGACGCGCTCCGGGCATCATGACGTCGAAGGTGTGCGACTCGGGCACGAACACGTCGGTCACGGAGTAGTCGTTGCTCCCGCTGCCGGCGAGTCCGGTGGTGAACCACGTGTCGTGGATCGTGACCTCGTCCCTTGGGAGCCAGGCGACGAACATCTCGGGCAGTCCGTTGGCCGCGAACACCGGCGCACCGTCGACCATGAGCATGCAACCGCCGACGATCCGGTCGGCGTGGAGGCACCCGCTGCCGAACTGCCAGCGCCCGGTGACGCGGTAGCCGCCCTCGACCGCCGTCGCCTGACCGCCGGGTTGGAGCTGACCAGCCGTGAGCAGATCCATCGACGGGTACAAGTCCCGAGCCGTGGCCTCGTCGAGGCGCCCGGCGTAGTGACCGCTGTCCGAACAGATCATCGCGATCCAGGCGGTCGACGCGTCGTGGTACGCGAGCCCTTCGACCAGACGGGCTTGATCCAGGATCGACATTTCGGGCCCACCCCACGCCGCCGGGAAGGCAACACGGAAGACGCCGGCGGCGCGCAGCCCTTCCACGACCGAGTCCGGCAACCGCCGTTGCGCGTCGATGTCGTCGGCGGCGGCATCGATGCTCGGGCCCAGCGCGCGAGCCGCGCCAGAGATTTCGTCGGCGGTCATCGGATTGATCGTCCCAGCCACGGGCCCAGTCTCCCCCGTGGTCACGCTCGCGGTCGACCACGGCGACATCGAGCGCTCGACCCGGCGTCGGCCGCACCTGCGAAGATCCCTGGATGGATCGACGGGACCCGGGGTATTGGGACAGCCGGTGGCCGGGCGAGGACGGTGGCCCTGCCCGCTCCGAGATCCCGCGCTCCGGTGGCGGGCTCGCGATCCAACCCGGTGAACACCTCGCCGTCACCTCGCGCGACGCGATGGTCACCACAATGGTGGTACTGCGCGATCCCGGAGAGGTGTTCCTCCTGTGCCATACCGGCGGCACCGACGCCATCTCCTGGGTCGAACGCGTCGATGCCCAGACCTTGGCGACCATCGACCGCTCGACCGACCTCGGGGGCGGCAAGACCTGGCCCGGCGGGCTCGCCGCGCACGCCAACGGGTCGCTCTACGTCGTGTTCGGCCGCCACGTCCACCGACTCTCGGCGAACCTCGAACTGGTCGCTTCGGCCGAACTCCCACGCGACCGGCCGTACAACAGCTTTGTGATCCTCCCGGACGGCCACCTCGCGATGAAGGACTTCGGGGGCGCGCTTCCGCCCGGAACTGAGCAGACCGACGACGAGTCGTGCGAACTCCTCATCATCGAACCCGAGCACCTCGGCATCGTGAGCCGCGTCGTGATCCCCGAACGTTCCATCGCCCGAATTTCAGCCGACGGCGACGACATCTACGTCGTCGGCGTCGATCGACTGTGGCGAGCGCGCTGGGACGGATCCGCGATCACGCTCGACCAGGCGTTCCAGCCGACCTACCGCACCGAACCGGGCCAGACGTACGGGTGGGATGCGGTGCTCGCCGCCGGTGCCGCGTGGTTCCTCGACAACGGCGAAGGCAGCGAGGGGTACGCGGGCACCTTCCGTGGTCGCGGCATTTCCGAGGGGCCGCTCCACCTCGTCCGTGTCGATCTGAGGACGGCCGACGTCACCCTGACCGAGATCTGCGGACTCCCTCACGGCATCGTGGCGAATCCACCGGCCGTGGACGCGAGCCGCGCCATCGCGGTCGGCTACGACAGCGCCAACGGCATCCTCGCCGCGTTCGACATCGCCGCGGACGGAACCGGTTCCCTCCGCTGGACCCGCGCGCAGAATCACGCGTGTCACCCGATCCTCTATCCCGATACCGGCGAACTCGTCACCAATGATCACGACGGCGACCGGATGATGGACCAGATCGTCGTGCTCGACATCGAGACCGGTGCCGAACTGGCGCGGGCCGACACCGGCAGTCCACTCCAGTCCGTCGTGTTCCTCGCACCGGGCTTCGGGCGCGATCTGTACTACTGCGCCTTCCCCACCGTGGCCCGCGTCTCGGTGACACGCACATCCTGACGGCGTCGGCAACGGCGTCGCCGCCGGTCAGGCGCGGTGCGCCACGACCAGGCAATCGATCGCTCGCTTCGTGCCGTCGTCAGTCGCCACGGTCCGGGTGACGAGTTCCGCACGGTCGATCGTCAGGTCTGCCGGTCCACCCGCGATGAGGTCGCCGCGCACCAGTTCCGGTGTCGGCAGCACCGCAGGGTCCTGGGGACCGCCGATCCCATCGGTGAGATTGCTCAGGTCGTGCGCCACCATGACGAACCGGCCCCTGGGAGCCAGCGCCGTCGCGGCGATCTGCACCATCGCAGCCCGCTGGGGCGTCGGCAGCTGAACGTAGAAGATCACCACGAGGTCATAGGCCTCGGTCCGTCCCGGCCACGTCGTGACATCGGCAACGACCCACTCGACGTCGACGTTGCTCTCGGCCGCGAGTCGGCGCCCCTTCTCGATCCCGACGGCGGAGAAGTCGACCGCGGTCACCGACCACCCCTGGGCGGCGAGCCACACGGCGTTTCGGCCTTCACCGCAAGCGAGATCCAATGCCCGACCGGGTGGAACATCATCGATCAGTGAGGGAAGAAACTGGTTGGGTTCGGTGTGCCAGACGTACGCGGCGGTGTCGTACCGCCGGTCCCACTCGGTCGCGTCCATCACCGCGCTCGGGAGGGTTGACGGCCCTCGCCCGCCGGCCCGGCGAAGGCCTGGGCGATCGACATCCAACGGGTCGCGACCGGACCGTCGATCTCGAGATTCGTGTCGTCGACGTGTCGGCGTTGGGTCACGACCAACGCGAAGTCGAGCGCCGGTCCGATCACCCGATCCGCCGCGGCCGGATCGCCCCAGGTCCACGCCTCACCGTCGGGTGCAGTCACCTCCACGTACACCGGGACCTCGGGAACTTCCAGCCCGCGCGTGGTGAACGAGTTGGCGAACGTGCGCACACCGATGTGCGCGACCTGGCGCAATGCCGAGGTCGGTACATGCACGGCCCCGAGCGCGTCGGCGACGTCCTGGCCGTGGGCCCACGTCTCCATGATCCGCGCCGTCAGCGACGACGCCAGGCTCATCGGTGGTCCGTACCACGGCACCCGCGTCGACGGATCGAGGTTGAGAAAGATCGCGAGCATCGACGCTCGGGACGAGACGAACCACTCCAATACCTCGGTCGGTGCCATCGCCCGGGATCGACGGCTGATCCGCTCGGTGATCCCATCGGGATCCTCCAAGGCCGCGACCAGCTCGCGTTGGAACTCCTCCGGATCGAGCGCAGCCGTCGCCGCAGCTTCGTCGAAGTACGCCAGATGCGCGATCTGTTCCTGTACCCGCCACCCCGGCGCCGGGGTCGGTGTTGCCCAACCCGTCTCGTCCAGTGGTTCGACCAACGCCAGCAACACCGTGGTCTCCGACCGAAGATCGTCGGCCAACCCGTTGAGATCGACAGCCATGGTGGGTACTCCTCGTCGAGGCCGTATCTTCTGCACCGGTCACATTCGCGACCTGAGGATACCGATGGACTTCGCCGAGACGCCCGAACACGAGATGCTCCGCGCCGCCGTGCGCGATGTCGCCGCCGGCTTCGGTCACGACTACTTCGCCGAGAAGTCCCGCACCGACGGGCGCGCGACCGAGTTGTGGGATGCGGTCGGCGATCTGGGATTCCTCGGCGTCCACCTTCCGGAGGAGTACGACGGCGGAGGTGGCGGGATGCTCGAACTCGCGATCGTCAGCGAAGAGATCGCCGCCCAGGGCTGCCCGCTCCTCCTGATCCTGGTCTCCCCTGCCATCTGCGGCGAGTTGATCAAGACCTTCGGTTCCGACGGCCAGAAGGAGCGCTGGCTCCGGCCGATGGCGAGTGGTCAGAAGATGGTGTTCGCGATCACCGAGCCCGACGCGGGGTCCAACAGTCACAACCTCGCGACGACCGCCACCCGCGACGGTGACGTCTATCGCCTCAACGGTTCGAAGACCTACATCTCCGGCGTCGACGAAGCCGGCCAGATGGTCGTCGTCACCCGCACCGGCACCGATCCCGATACCGGACGCGGCCGCTTGTCGCTCTTCGTGGTCGACACGAACGCGCCCGGTCTCGACCGCACGCTGATCCCCATGGAGATCAGCGGCCCCGAGAAGCAGTTCACGCTGTTCTTCGACAATGTCGAGGTTCCGGCTGATCGGCTCCTCGGCGACGAGGGCGAAGGGCTCCGACAGGTCTTCGTGGGCTTGAACCCCGAACGCATCATGAGCGCGACGATCTGCACCGGGATCGGCCGGTACGCCCTCGACAAGGCCACCGCCTACGCGAACGAGCGCGAGGTGTGGGGCACTCCGATCGGCCGGCATCAAGGCATCGCCCACCCATTGGCAACCGCCAAGATCGAGGTCGAGCTGGCCCGGCTCATGACCTTGAAGGCCGCGTGGATGCACGACCACTCCACTGATCGGGTCGCCGCCGGGGAAGCCGCCAACATGGCGAAGTACGCCGCGGCCGAGGCCGGGCTGCACGCGCTCGACGCCGCCATCCAGACGCATGGCGGCAACGGACTGGCGAGCGAGTACGGCCTCGCCGACCTGTGGGGCATGGTGCGGTTACTCCGCATCGCGCCGGTCAGCCGCGAAATGGTCCTGAACTTCATCGCCCAGCAATCGCTCGGCTTGCCCAAGTCGTATTGATCCCCCACGCCGGCGGCGGTGCCTACGCTGCGGTCATGACTGCACCTGCCGCCCCCCGTGGTCTCGCGACCCTCGACCAACCGACGCTCGCGACCCTGGCCCGCGAGTGGTTCCTCCACGGCCACCTCCAGGATCGGGTGGGCATACCGTTGCTCTACCAATACGGGGTCGATCGAGAGGGCGCCGAGCAGGTCGCGATCGACGAGTGGGCCGGGGCCAGCCCCCTGTACTCACTGCGCATGCAGGACACGCTCGACTTCCGCGGCAGCACCGTTGACGTGATCCTCAAGAACCTGCAGTTCGACATCGGTGCGCCACTCGAATACATGGACTTCCGGATGACCTACATCGATCCGGATCACGCCGAGTTCCAACTCGACCACTGCGGCGCGTTGATGGATGTCGAGCCGATGGGCGACGAGTGGGTGCACGGCATGTGCCACACGATCGAAGACCCGACGTTCGACGCGACCGCGGCGGCCACGAATCCGCACGCCGTCATGCGCCCCATCCACCGGCCGCCGCGCACACCCGCCGACCGGATGCCCCACTGCGCGTGGACGATCACGATCGATCCGTCGGGACCCGCGGCGCAGGCGCATGGGAACCTCGCGATCGTCGCCGAGTCACTCGTCGCGGCACTCCCGACGCCCATGGTCGTCGCCGAACCCGACCAGGCGGGCACGGTGACGTACTCCGGCGCGTTCGATCCCGACTTGGGATACGACGATCTCGCGCGCCCGGCACTCCTCGCGATCCTGCGCGAGGCGGCGATCCAGAGCCAGCTCTTGATGCGGTCGTACCTCGTGTCGGTCACCGAACGGGTGGGTCCCGAGGTCGCCGCCGAGGTCGCGCCGCGCATTCTGGTCGGCGTCGCGCCCGTGACCGCGGGCCGGCTGCGGAAGGCGCTCGACGCCGGCACCGACCTCGAAGGGATCGCCCAGGTCCTCGCACTCCACCCGTCGTTCCAACCGGCCGACTACATCGATGCCCGGGTCGAACTCGACGGCGACGAGACCGTGCGGCTCGCGTTCGGTGACTCCCCGATCTTCGCCGAGTCCGACGGCCTCACCTGGTTCGCCGGGCTCGGGCGGCCCGGTGACCGGGCCGTCGACGCCTTGGTGCGGGGAATCAACCCCCACGCCCGCGCCGAGCGCACCGAGATCCGCGGCAACGAGCGCCTTGCCTTCGCCATCACCGTCGATCCCGACGCCGATCCCCGGGTCGAAGAGCCCGAGACCTCCTTGGCTCGATTCAGCACGGCCGCGGCGTTCGAGTTCGCCGCCAACTGAACGTCACGAACCCGAACGCGGGACCGGATGGTCAGGCAAAGCCCGGCAGGTACTCCGCTTCGGCGTCGAAGAGTTCGAGGACCATCGCCCGGATCTGTGCAGGACTGCACACTGCCGCGGTGAGCGGATCCAGCGTCACGGCGAGGATCGCGTCGTCTTTCGATCGTTCGATCGCGGCGGTGGCCGCGAGGTCGTACGTCGGCATGTTCGATGCGCAGACCGCGGCCATCTGGGCGGGAAGACGACCGAAGTGCGTCGGTCGTGCCCCCGCACGGTCGATCATGGTCGCAACCTCGACGATGCCATCGCGCGCGAGGTTGTCGATCAGACCACCGGCATTCGGGACGTTGGCGTTGATCGCGAACGGAACGTTCTTCTCCCGCGCTTCGATGATCCAACTCGCGTACTCCCACGAGCGCTTCGCCGGGACCGACTCCTCGCCCGCGAGCATGCGATCGCGCTGCGCGTCGGCATTCACACGCCACTGCGGCCAGTTGGTGGCGTAGAACGACGACTCGCCGTCGTACTCGGGACCGCAGTACTGCGCCTGGGTCTCCGCGTTGGTTCGGTAGTACGGCAGGTACTCAGAGAGGTGGCCACTGCTCTCGGTGATGAACGCGCCGAAGTGCAGCATCATGTCCTTGCGGACGAGGTCGCCGGTATCCCAGTCCGCCGCCGGATTTCCCGCGAGGTCACCGCGCGCCCGTTCCATCAGCCCCGGGTACAGATCGTGGCCGTCATGCTCCAAGCGGGTGAACCAGGCCAGGTGGTTGATTCCCGCGCACTCCCAGGTGAGTTCACGCCACGGGATCCCGGCGCGCGCCGCGAGGACCCGACTGGTCGCCTGGACCGAGTGACAGAGACCCAGCACCTTCACCGACGACGTGCGGGCCGCGGCGAGGCACATCATGCTCATCGGGTTCGTGTAGTTGAGGACCAGGGCTTGCGGACACAGTCGCTCCACATCGGCCAGGACCTCAATCCACACCGGGATCGTGCGCAGGCCTTTGAAGACGCCACCCGGGCCGATGGTGTCGCCGATGCACTGATCGACGCCGTATGCGGCCGGGATGTCGTTGTCGAAGCCGACGCAGTCGACCCCCGAGACCTCGATGCAGTTCACGAGGTAGTCGGTCCCGGGGAGGACCTCACATCGATCCGCGCTCGCGACGACCCGCCACCGGTCGGCGACGCCGTGTTCTGCGGCGAGGACCTCCACCAGTTTCGTCATCGTCACCAGGCGGGCCTCGTCGATGTCGACCAGCGCGATCGTGCCCCCGGCGTTGTCCGGGATCAGGAACAGGTCTTTGACGAGCTCGGGGGTGAACATCGACCCGGCCCCCAACATCGTCACTCGGATCGGTCGCGGCATCACCCCAACCAGGCCTCGGTGATCAGCGCTGCGGATGTGGGCGCCGTGGCCCTGTTCCTTCGTGGTCATCCCGTCACGATGTCACACTCAGACCCGACCGGGCGCCGACCGCTTGACACGCCTTCGCCCCCCATGTGAGAGTCGTACTCTCAGAAGATTGGCTGCACCGCAAGGGGACGACATGACGAGACCGTCGCGTTTCGAGGGCACCATCGGCCGCACGATCGCCGAGTCGGAGCCGTGGTTCGACGAGGCTCCCCACCCCGGCGACGATGCGCCCAACGTCGTGGTGGTCCTGCTCGACGACACTGGGTTCGCACAGCTCGGCTGCTTCGGGTCCGACATCGACACCCCCAACATCGACGCCCTGGCCCGGAATGGGCTCCAGTTCACCAACTTCCACGTCACACCGTTGTGCTCACCCACGCGCGCGTCGCTCCTCACCGGCCGGTCGCAACACGCGGTCGGAATGCGCGCGGTATCGAACTTCCGAACCGGCTACCCCAACCAGTTGGGTCACATCACGACGCATGCCGCAACCATGGCCGAGGTGCTGCGCGAGGAGGGCTACGCCACCATCTGCACCGGGAAGTGGCACCTCGCGCCGATGGAGCAGTGTTCCGCGGCCGGCCCCTTCGAGCAGTGGCCACTGGCCCGCGGGTTCGACCGCTTCTACGGGTTCATGGAAGGCGAGACCGACCAGTTCCACCCCGACCTCGTCTGTGACAACCACCCGATCGAGCCGCCCGCGCGCCCCGAAGCCGGCTACCACCTGAGCGAGGATCTGGTCGACCAGGCGCTGCGCATGATCGCCGACACCAAAGGGGTGCGGCCCGACCGGCCGTTCTTCGCCTACGTGCCCTTCGGCGCGACGCACGCGCCCCACCAAGCCCCGGCCGAGTATCTCGCCAAGTACCGCGGCCGCTACGACGACGGCTGGGACGCAGTACGTCAGCGTTGGTTCGAGCGTCAGCTCGAACTGGGCGTCATCCCCGCAGGCACCGAACTCGCGCCCCGCAACCCCGGCGTCGACGCGTGGGACGACCTCCCGGAGAACCAGCGGCGGCTGGCGTGCCGGCTCCAGGAGGCGTTCGCCGCGTTCCTCGATCACACCGACGCCCAGATCGGTCGCCTCGTCAAAGGCCTCGCCGCGATCGATCAGCTCGACAACACGATCTTCATCGTGATGGCCGACAACGGCGCCTCACAGGAGGGCGGACCGTTCGGTGTGATGCACGAGATGAAGTTCTTCAACGGGATTCTGGAGACACCCGACGAAGCCATCGATCGGATCAACGACATCGGCGGCCCGCACAGCCACACGAACTACCCGTGGGGGTGGGCCCAGTGTGGCAACAGCCCGTTCAAGTGGTACAAGCAGAACACCCATGAAGGTGGCGTGCACGTCCCGCTCATCGTCCACTGGCCGAACGGTATCGACGAGGCTCAACGCGGCACCCAGCGCAACCAGTTCGCGTTCGTCGCCGACATCGCGCCGACGATCTACGAGTTGCTGGGAGTGACGGCACCCTCCACCTTCCACGGCATCGACCAGCTCCCCGTCACCGGACACTCGTTCGCCTCCGTGCTCGCCGACTCCGAGGCCCCCGCCACGAACACCTTGCAGTACTTCGAGATGGCGGGGAGTCGCGCGCTCGTGTCCGCCGGTTGGAAGGCGGTGCAGAAGCACGTCGCCGGGGCCGACTACGACACCGAGACGTGGGAGCTCTACGACCTCACCGCGGATCCGTCGGAGTGCAACGATCTCGCGGCCGCCCACCCGGATCGGCTCGCCGCGCTGATCGACCTGTGGTGGTCCGAAGCCGAGACCCACGGGGTGTTGCCGCTCGACGAGCGCACGATCCAACTCTTCGGCGCCCGCTTCCGTGACCACTCACCTCACCCCGCGTCCAAGCGGTACGTCTATCGGCCACCGATGTCACCGATTCCCGCCCAGGCGTCGGCCGCGGTCGGCGGTCGCAACTTCGACCTCACCGCTCGGGTGACCCGCGCCGCCGGCGACGAGGGTGTGCTGTGGTCGACCGGCACCGAGAACTCCGGCATCGCCGTGTTCGTCCAGAATGACCGGCTCCTCGTGGACTACAACGCCTTCGACGCCCACACGATCGTCGAGTCCGACATCCCGGTGCCCGAGGGTGCCTCGACGCTGACGGCCCGGTTCCGGCGGGGGTCGGGTCGTACCGGTTCGATCGAAGTCGCGATCGACGGCGTCGACGCCGGATACGCGGAGACGTCGCTGTTCATGCGCATGATCTCCTCAGTCGGTTCGAGCATCGGGTACGACCACGGCTCGGCGGTCTCGACTCGCTACACCAGCCCGTTCCGCTTCACCGGCACCCTCCACGAGGTCGAGATCCAACTGATTGCTCGGGCGGCCGACGACACCACGGAGGCCGACGCCCGCATGCAGATGTCGCGTCAATAACCGCTCCCCGATCACGATCGACGACAAGGACCCCCAGCATGCTCGCCATCACTCTGCTCGGCACCGGCTCCCCCATGCCCGATCCCAATCGAGCGGGACCCGCGACGCTGATCGCCGGCGGCGCCGAGCAGTACCTCGTCGACGCGGGCCGTGGCGTCCTCATGCGGCTGGCCGGCGCGATGAGCGGCGCGGGACAGCTCCGGGCCGTGTTGCTCACTCACCTCCACAGCGATCACATCACCGATTTGAACGACGTGATCACGAGTCGCTGGATCCTGACGTTCGAGCCGACCCCGCTGACGATCGTCGGCCCGGTCGGCACCCGCGCGGTCGTCGACCACATCGTGGCCTCGCTCGGCCCCGACATCAGCTACCGCATCGCGCACCACGCCGATCTCGCGTACCCACCGCCGGTCGAGGTGATCGAGGTCACCGACGGCGTCGTCGAACTCGGCGGTGACGTGCGGATCACCGCGGCACCCACCGACCACAAACCGGTCGAGCCCAGCATCGGGTACCGCTTCGACTATCAAGGCGCGTCGGTCGTCACGGCCGGCGACACGGTGCCCTGCCGCGGTCTCGACGCACTGTGCCAGGGGGCGCAGGCCCTCGTGCACACGGTGATCCGAAAAGACATCATCGAGAACATCCCGGTGCCGCGGATGATCGACACCTTGGACTATCACTCCTCACCCGCGGAGGCCGCGCAGACCGCCGCGCGTGCCGGCATGCAGACGCTCGTGCTCACCCACTACGTGCCGACGTTCCCCTCCGGTGGCGGCGACGACTGGCGGGCGCTCGCCGCGGACCACTTCGAGGGCACGATCGAGCTCGGCGACGACCTCCACCGCGTGGAGGTCCACCCGGCCGGGTGACGAAGCGCGTTGCTACGGCGTGAGGAACCTGTGCAGCCCGGCGGTCCACGCGCGGCGGATCAGCCGGTCCGATCGGCCATGGGTGGTCCGGAGCAAGTCCCATGATTCGAACGCCGTGAGCGTGTCGATGAGCGCCACGGCATCGTCGGCCGCCGCCCGAGTCATCGGCGCGAGTTCGAGTGCGAACTGGCTGCGGATCTGATCGACGAACGACTGCCGGGCCGCGTGCAACGTCTGCGCGATCCGCGGTTGATCCCAGGCACGCGAGCGAGCCAGGCGCGCGACCGGCGCGACGCTCCCGTAGAGCCGCAGCCGCGCGTCGACCAGCGCATCGATGCGCTCGTCGAGCGCACCCTCGCCGAGCGCCGGGACGTCGAAGAGCGGCGCGAACCGGGCGAAGTGGCGGTCGATGGTCTCCTGCTGGAGATCCTCGAGGCTCTCGAAATACCGGAAGATCGACGACACCGACACGCCGGCACGTAGGGCGATCGCCTCGGTCTGGAGCGGCGCCACCCCTTCGTCGAGCAGTTGGAACATCGCATCGATGACCGCAGTGCGGTTGCGGTCACGGCGAGCGCGACGCCCGTCGGTCGACGCGATTTCGTCGATGGCCATCCCCGGATCGTACCGGACCGTCGCGATAGTGCGAGTCGTCATCGCACAAAGTATTGACAGTTGAACTCCTAGTAGTGTGGAATGAGCGAAGGAGCCATCCGCCGTCCCCGGGAGGACCGCGCCATGATCGACATCAGCCGGCGCCGCACGATCGCGTCCACGCACCAGGCGGTGTGGGACGTGCTCGCCGACTTCGGCGCCATCGTCACCTGGGCCGACAACGTCGACCACTCGTGCCTGCTCCGGTCCGAAGGAAGTGCCACGGTGATCGGGACGACCCGACGCATCCAGGCGGGCCGGAACACCATCGTCGAACGCATCGTCGAACTCGATGCACCGCACGCGCTGGCGTACGACCTCGAAGGATTCCCCCCGCGAGTTCGCCACGTCCGCAACCGCTGGACCCTGGTGCCGGCCGGCGACGCCGCGACCGACGTCACCCTCACCAGCTCCGTCGATCTCGGTCCCCGACCACCCCAGCAACTCGCGGCCCGGATCCTCGGCACCGTGCTCGCCAAACAATCCGACGTGATGCTCGCCGGGCTCGCCGACCGTCTGGAGCACCGATGACCGACCGTCCCGACATCGTGATCCTCATGACCGACGAGGAGCGCGCGGTCCCTCCGTACGAGAGCGACGCCGTCCTCGCCTGGCGGCGCGACACACTGGCCGGGCGACGTTGGTTCGATGATCACGGCGTGTCGTTCGGCCGGCACTACACCGGTTCGCTCGCGTGCGTGCCCAGCCGGCCGACTCTCTTCACCGGCCAGTACCCGGACCTGCACGGCGTGACCCAGACCGACGGGCTCGGCAAGATGGCCGACGACAGCCGCATGCGCTGGTTGCGACCCGGCGAAGTTCCCACGCTCGGCAACTGGTTCCGTGCCGCGGGCTACGACACTCACTACGACGGCAAGTGGCACATCTCCCACGCCGATCTGCTCGACAGCACCACCGGCGAGCCGCTGGCCACCAACGACGACGCTGGGATGATCGACTCTGCCGCGGTCGCCCGCTATCGCGACGCGGATCCGCTCGCGCCGTTCGGTTTCTCCGGTTGGATCGGGCCCGAACCCCATGGTGCGCCCCTGGCCAACAGCGGGCTCCGCCGGGATCCGCTGATCGCCGATCGGGTGGTCGCCTGGCTCGAGGATCGTTATGCCCGTCGGCGTTCGGGTGATGCCGCCGCCCTCCGACCGTTCCTCCTCGTCGCCAGTTTCGTGAACCCCCACGACATCGTGCTGTTCCCCGCGTGGAAGCGACGCAACCCGCTCACGCCGTCGCCGCTCGACCCACCGGCGGTGCCCGCGGCCCCGACGGCGACCGAAGACCTCTCGACCAAACCCGCCGCGCAGGTCGCCTATCGCGAGTCGTATTACTCGGGCTACGGGCCGGTGCCCGCGGTGGCTCGGATCTACCGGAACAACGCGCAGGAGTACCGGGACCTCTACTACCGGCTCCACGCCGAGGTCGACGGTCCGCTCGACCGGGTGCGCCGGGCGGTGACCGACGGCGGTTCGACCGACGCGGTGCTCGTGCGCACGTCGGATCACGGTGAGCTCCTCGGAGCCCACGGCGGACTGCACCAGAAGTGGTTCAACCTGTACGACGAGGCCACCCGGGTTCCGTTCGTGATCGCCCGCATCGGCGAGCGTGAGACCACCGCCCGGACGATCGACGCGCCCAGCTCGCACGTGGACCTCGTCCCCACGTTGCTCGCCGCGGCGGGCATCGACGTCGACTCGGTCGCGAGCGACCTCGCCGGAACCTTTTCCGAGGTCCACCGCCTCCCAGGTCGCGACCTCATGCCGGTGGTCGAGGGCGCGTCGGCCGATGCCGACCGCGCGGTCTACGTGATGACGCGCGACAACATGCTCGAAGGCGACAGTGGCGCGTCCGGCGTCGCCCGTCGCCTCGGACGAGTGGCGAAGCCACCGATGCCGTTGCGGATCCAGGTGCCCGCGCACGTCGCGGCCAACTTCGAAGGTCTCGTGGTGCGGGTCGACGACGCCGACGCACACGGCGGTGCCGGCCACCTGTGGAAGTTGGTGCGGACCTTCGACGATCCCGCCACCTGGACCGAGCCCGGAGTCCGCCACCTCGCGGCCACCGGGATCGGCGGTCCGACCTACCGTTGCGAACCGCTCGACGATCAGTGGGAGCTGTACGACCTCACGAGTGATCCCATCGAAGCAAGGAACCGATGGTCGGACCCCGATCTCGTGGAACTCCGTGATGTCCTGCAATCACGCCTGAAGCACGAACGAGCCGAGTGCATTCCCGAGCGTCACCACCCCTGGCCGTACGCACCCCGAGTGCCGACCGCGGGCCCGCCCGCCAAGACCCCGCCGCCACCCGCACGGGCGCTCCGGCGGTTGGTCCAGAAGCTGGGCCTGCATCCCGCCGACGACGATGCGGCACGCGCCCCCGTGCTCATCGGACGGCGAGCCCTCATCGTGTGCACGAACCACGGGGTGCTCGACATCGGCAAACCCACCGGCGTCTTTGCCAGCGAAATGACCGCGCCGTACTACGTGTTCCACGACGCCGGGATGGCCGTCGACCTCGCCAGTCCGCTCGGCGGCACGATCCCCGTCGATCCGCTCTCGCTCAAGCCCGTCGTCCGCTGTGAACACGATGACCGGTTCCTCGCCGACGACGACCTCCGGGCCAAGGTCACGCATTCGTTGGCGATCGGCGAACTCGACATGGCCGACTACGACATCGTGTTCCTCGCCGGTGGGTGGGGCGCCGCGTTCGACTTCGGCACGTCGGTCGAGTTGGCCGACCAGATGACCCGAGCCAACGCCTTGGGCCGCGCGATCGGCGGGGTGTGCCACGGGCCGCTGGGACTCCGCAACGCGCGGTCCCCCGACGGCCGGCCGTTGGTCGAGGGACGCCGGATCTCCGCCGTCACCGACAAGCAGGTCCGAGAACTCGGCATCCAGATCACGCCCCAGCACCCCGAGACCGAGATGCGGGCGAAGGGTGCACTCTTCGAGAGCGCGACGAAGTTTCGTGACCCGCTGGCCAACCACTGGGTCGTCGACGGCAACCTCGTGACCGGACAGAACCAGAACGCGGGACCGATGGTCGCCCGAGAACTCCTCCAACTCGTCGCCGATGGCACCACGACCCCAGCAGGTCCCGCATAAGTCACGACCGCTGCCCTCCCCAACGCGACTTTTTGTCTGCAGGGGGGTGGTACGACCCCGCTGCAGACAAAAAGTAGACGGGTCACGGGACCGAAGCTGCAAACTCGGCCCAAATCTGCACCCATTCGTCCCAGACCGCCGACGGGTAGTCGTGGCCCATGCCTGCGATCTCGATGTAGCGCGCGCCGGGGATGAGCTCCGCGGTCCGGCGGCCGCCGCTCGGGTCGATGAGGGTGTCCCGATCTCCGTGCATCACCAGCGTCGGCACGGTGACCCTTCGGAGCGCGTCGGCGCGACTGCCGTCGGCGATGATTGCCTGTACCTGCCGACGACCCCCTTCCGGGCACCAGCACCGGTCGAACGCCCGTCCGGCGCGGGCCCGCAGATAGGGCTCGTCGATCCACTCGGGTTTCGACCCGTAGATCCGCCGGTCGGCGACTTCCTTGTCCATGGCCTCGTCGCGCGACTGTGGGGACGGGCCGAGGATCGCCTCCAACGCCTCCGGTGAACTGCGGCCGTACTCGCCCTCGCCCGTGGCGGACATCACCGAGGTGAGCGAGAGCAACCGGTCACCATGGTCGATCGCGAGCCGTTGCGCGATCATCCCGCCCATTGACACCCCCATCACATGGGCGCGCGAGGCGTGCACCGCGTCGAGGACCGCGACCGCGTCGGCGGCCATGTCACACAGGGTGTAGTCCTGCCCGTCGAGCTTCGACGACAGACCGACGTCGCGATTGTCGAACCGGATGACGCGGTACCCCTGCCTGACGAACTTCTCGCACCACTCTTCGTCGTAGTTGATGCACTGCGAGGCGTTCCCGTTGATCAACAGCAGCGTCGGGTCCGAATCGGATCCGAACACCTCGAAGTAGATCTCGACATCACCTTGGCGCGCGATCGGCATGCCGGGAGGTTGACTGGTCGGTCGCCGTCCGGTCAACCGAGACCGCTGAGGTATGCGGCCACGTTCGGACGCCGGAGAAAGTCGGCCCATTGCGACGGCGTGGCATGAAACTCAGGGTCTCGGGCCGAGATGTCGGCCCCGTGGTCCAACAGCACCTTCACCACGTCGAGCTCACCAGCTCCAGCGGCAAGGTGCAGCGGCGTCCGACCTGCGGTACTGACGGGCGCGCCCCGTTCGAGGAGACCCACCATCACGTCCCACCGGCCGTAGGCCGCCGCGTACCCGACGAGATCCGCACTCGGCGCCTGGTCGGCAAACTCGGCGAGCACACTGAGGTCACCGCGGATCACGCGCTCGACCACCGGGTCCGCCACCACGCCCGACTCCCGCCAAAGCCACTGGTCACGCAGCAGCCCGATCTCGGCACCGTGGTGGATGAACTCGTCGAGCATGTGCAACACGTACTCCGCTCGGGTGCGGTCGGCGTACTGGCCTCCGACCTTGCCGACGCGCTCGGCCAGCCCCTGATCGTCTGACTGCGCGAGGTGTGCGTCCCACCGGTCGTGAGCCGCGTCCAGCATCGAAACCGCGGCGGCTGCCGTCGACGGCGGCGACGGGTCGGGGCTGTCGAGGCCGATCGCCTCCCCGTGCGCGGGGACGTCCAGCCACCTTGGCGCGCGATCCTCCCCGTACATGTCGATCAGGTGCCAGAGGCGCCACGCGATGGTGGTGAAGGGTTCGGGTTCCGGACGCGGAAGCGTGCCGTCCGCAGTCCACCGGCCGTCAGCGCGTTGGCGGATCGTCCAACAACCGGGCACCGGCTCCCAGAAATACTCGTCGTCGGTCAACCCGTCGACCCGCGGACGGATCCGCTCCCACACCTCGTCGGACTGGAGTACCAACTCTCGCTTCCCCACTGCCATGGTCGCCGAGCGTAGACACCCGATCGCCGGTCGTCAGGGTGCGGCGAAGTCGATCTCCGCGGTGGTGGCGGTCGAACCGGTCCGGCCATCCGCCGAAGAGAACTGCCAGTAGAGGTTGGCGTACTCGATGGCCTGGTCGGGTCCCATCGGCGCGCCCCACTGGCGCATGTCCCCGGTCGTGTGGGCATGGGCCATGAGTGTCGCGTCGTAGCCCCGCACGAGCGCGCCGTGCAGCGTCATCCGAACGCACGCATCGGTCCGCGCGCCGGTCACCACGAGCCGCCCCACACCTCGTTCCGCCAACACCGACTCCAAGTCCGTCGCCTCGAACGAGTCGCCATACCGCTTGTGGATCAGCGGTTCGTCGTCATTCCGCACCAGCTCGGGTACGTACTGCCAACCCTCGGAGCCCTCCGGCAGATCATCGGCCGAATGCTGCACCCGGATCACGGGCACGGCCTCGGTGAGGTCTCGACTCCGACCCCCGGAACGTCCGACAAATAGGTCGGATAGTTCATCTCGGACCGAAAACTCGGTACCGATAGGCAGTCATGACCTCGACGCCGACCGCGAGATGGCACCACCGCCTCCGCCGCGTCGCGATCGTCGGGTGCCTGGCGGCGCTCGCCGCATCGGCGTTGGGCCCGGCCGAAGCACCACCCGCGAGCGCGGCGGTTGCCGTGGTGCGCGCCGTTCCATTCCGCGGCATGTTCACGGTCACCGCCACCTGGGGAACAGCCCGAGGCCCGAACCATGAATCTCCCGCGATCGATTTCCGGATGCCCGTCGGCACCCCGATCTACGCCACTGCCGCCGGCAACGTTGACTTCGTGTCGATCGATCCTCGCCCCTGCAACCCGAATACCCACATCCCACCGGGCGGCACGTACGCAGACGCCGTGCAGTGGTGTATCGACCAAGGGATGACCGGCACCCGGATCCGCGTCCGGCACGACGACGGCACGTTCTCGATGTACGTCCACTTGAGCCAGGTGCAGACCGGCATCTCGGCGACGCCGTCGACCCGGGTCATGACCGGCCAGCTGATCGGCTGGAGTGGTGAGTCGGGTATCGCAACCGGCCCCCACCTCCACTACAGCAAGATCAATGCCGCCGGAAACGCGACGGTCGACCCGGTCCTCCTGCGGGCGTGCCGGGGACCTGTCGCCCGCAACTACACCCAACTCAGCACACTTATCGGCAAGACCCTCCGCAACGACGGGTACCGATGTAAGGGCTGACCGGGTGCCCCGCCCGCTGACCTGATCTCCGCAACTGCGCGAGGATCGGACCTGTGACCGACGGCGATGACATCACCGCGCGCCTCCGACCGGGTCGAGCCATCACCGGGATGTCGGCCGTGCTCGTGCCCTACACCGCCGACCACGAGATCGACTGGAACGCCGTCGAGGCCCACGTCGCTCGCACCCTCACGGCGGGCCTCACTCCCGCGGTGAACATGGACACGGGATACGTCCAGCTCCTCGCCGAGTCCGACCAGGCGCGGGTGCTCGACCTCACCGCGGCGATCACCGACGGCAACTTCGTCGCCGGTGCCTATGTGCCCGACGCGGCGGGGGCGCCGTTCGACATTGATGCCTACCTGCGCGCCGGTGCCGCGATCTCCGAGCGGGGCGGAACGCCGGTGATCTTCCCCTCCTACGGTCTCAACCAACTCGACGACGACGGTTGGGTCGCCGCCCACCAAGAACTTGCGAGGCATCTCGATCGGTTCATCGGGTTCGAGCTCGGCGCGATGTTCGTTCCCTACGGCCGCATCGCGTCGCTCGATGCCTACCGCGCCCTCATGGACATTCCCCAGTGCATCGGCGCGAAGCACTCGTCGCTGAGCCGCCAACTCGAATGGGATCGGCTCGCGGCGCGTGATGCCCAGCGCGTCGATTTCACGGTCTTCACCGGCAACGACCTGGCGATCGACATGGTGATGTACGGATCGGACTACCTCCTCGGCCTGTCGACGTTCGCCCCCGCGGAGTTCGCCGCACGGGACCGCATGTGGGAATCGAACGACCCGCGCTTCTACGAACTCAACGACCTCTTGCAGTACCTCGGCGCCTTCACCTTCCGCGACCCGGTGCCCGGCTACCGCCACAACGCCGCGATGTTCTATGAGCTGCGCGGCTGGGCGAGCACCGACCTCACTCCCCCGGGCGCACCCCGCCGACCCGACAGCGACCGTGCCGTCCTTGCCACGATCCTCGATCGACTGGCCGAGTTCGCGTGAGGTACACCCAGGTCAAGCGGCTCGATTCGATCGATCGGTTCCGCGCCCACCTCGCCGACCTCGGCGTCGACCTTCCCATCGACGATCACGTCGATCCGAACGGCGCGCTCGAGCGAACCGGTCACCATCCGCGACGGCAGCGCCGGGGACCTCACCGCGCCGAACCGGTTCGCGATCCTGCCCATGGAGGGCTGGGACGGCACGACCGACGGTCGTCCGACCGATCTCGTCCGTCGGCGGTGGGCCCGGATCGGCGCGAGCGGTGCCGGGCTGGCGTGGTGCGAGGCCACGGCCGTCCACGCCGACGGGCGGGCGAACCCCCACCAGCTGGTCCTGACCGCCGACACCGTCGATGACTTCGCATCGCTTCGCCTCATCCTCGCACCCGGACCAGGTCAGCGGACTGCAGCTCACCCACTCCGGTCGCTGGTCCCGACCCGACGGCGTGCCCGCGCCGCGTATCGCGTACCGCCACCCCCTTCTCGACGAACGCGTCGGCGCCGGCGACGCCGAGCTGCTCTCCGACGACGAGCTCGACGAACTCGCCGCGCGCTACGTCGACGCCGCGGTCCTCGCCCACCAGGCCGGGTTCGACTTCGTCGACATCAAGCACTGCCACGGCTACCTCCTGCACGAACTTCTCAGCGGTCACGACCGCGCGGGGCGGTACGGCGGCGACCTGGCGGGGCGCACGTTGTTCCTGCGCACCGTGGTCGAGGGCATCCGCAGTCGTGCGCCCGAGCTCGCGATCGGCGTTCGCCTCTCTGCGTTCGACCTCATGCCCTATACCGCAGGTCCCGACGGCGCGGGCGTGCCCGCGAGCGACGCGACCGAGTATCCCTACGCGTTCGGCGGTGACGGGACCGGCCTCGGCATCGACCTCACCGAGACCCACGCGTTCCTCGCATCTGCTCACCGAACTCGGCATCGGCCTCGTCAGCACCACGGCCGGCAGCCCGTACTACAACCCCCACGTGCAGCGGCCCGCGTACTTCCCCCCGTCCGACGGCTACCAACCTCCCGAAGATCCGCTGATCGGCGTGGCGCGTCAGCTCGCGGCCACTGCGGAGATCACCCGGCGCCACCCGGCGCTCACGATCATCGGCTCGGGCTATTCCTACGTGCAGGACTGGGTGGCCCATGTCGGCCAGGCCGTCGTGGCAGGTGGCGGCGCCACCATGATCGGCCTCGGGCGCATGGTGCTCTCCTACCCCGACCTGCCCGCCGACGTGCTGGCCGGGCGGCCCCTGCAACGCGCGCTCGTATGCCGAACGTTCTCGGATTGCACGACCGCGCCGCGCAACGGCCTGATCTCGGGGTGCTTTCCGATCGACCCCTTCTACAAGACCCATGAAGACCGAGTGGAACTGACGCGGGTCAAGAAGCAGGCGCGGGGGTCCACAAATGCCGAGTGATCGGTGGGATGCACTCCCGGCCGACCGGTTCGAGGACGAGCCGTGGTGGCTGGAGTACGTGCCCGACCCTTCGCCCGAACGGGTCGCCGCTCACGCCGCGCTGGCCGCCCGCGAAGGGTACGACGTGCACCCCAAGAGTTTCGTGGCCCTCGACGCGAACGTGAACGCGTCGACGTTCACGCTCGGTGCGCGCAGCACGATCGCGAGTGGCTGCAAGATCCGCGGCGACGTGACCATCGGTGAACTCACCGGCTTGAACCCGGGTGTCGTCACCATCGGCAAGGTCACGATCGGAAGTCAGGTGCGCATCGCCGCGTACGTCGTGCTCGTCGGTGAGAACCACGTCTTCGACGACCCCGCCGTGCCGATCATGGAGCAGGGCCTGACATCGGAAGGTCTCGTCATCGAGGACGACGTGTGGCTCGGTGCCAACGTCGTGGTCGTCGACGGCGTCACCATTGGCGCTCACAGCGTGATCGCGGCGGGTGCGGTCGTGACCCACGACGTCGAGCCCTTCAGCGTGATGGCGGGGGTCCCGGCGCGGAAGCTGCGCGATCGACGGGACCCGAAACCACGTGCGCGGGTTCACGACCCGCTGAGTCGATTCGACGCCGCGATCAGCAGCCAGTGGGAGCACGTCCTCGAACGCTGCCGGGTTGCCGACGCCGACGCGATCGCGTTCGTCGAGTTCCCCGGTGCCGACCCCCGCGACCCGCGGCCGTGCAACGATGCCATCGAGATCGCAGGCATGTTCGGTTCGCTCCCGCCGGGTGGCGATCGAGCCGACCTGATCGAGCGCATTCAGGCGACCCAGGATCCGGTCACCGGATTGTTCCGTGACCCGCGCCTGCCCGACGATCGCGAACTCTCGCTGAGAGCCGACGCACGAAGAGTGGGACATGTACGGCTTGCTGTCGTGCGGGTACGCACTCGAAGTGCTCGGCACCGGGCCCGCCCATCCCGTCCACGCCATCGAGCAGTGTTCCGCCACGGAACTCGAAACCCTCCTCGACGGTCTCGACCTCGGGTACTTGGCGTGGCCGAGCGGTTCGTGGATCGACGGCTTCGGCACCGGCCTCATGCTCAACCGCGTGCACCACGGCTCGACCAACGTCGCGCCGGCGTTGTGGGGATGGCTGCTCACGCATCAGTTCTCCGCAAGCGGCATGTGGGGTGCGCACCTCGAACCCGCCGGCGACTACGACTTCGGCTGGCTCATGGCGGTCAACGGCTTCTACCGATTGACCCGCGGCACGTATGCGCAGTTCGGCGTCGACGTGCCCCGCCCCGAAGCCGCGATCGACACCGTGCTCGCGCACGCGCGCGCCAACCAGTGGTTCACCACCGAGGATCGCAACGCGTGCAACCTGCTCGACATCGTGCACCCGCTCTGGCTGCTCGGCCGCCAGACCGACTACCGCCGGGCCGAGATCCGCGACGCAGTCGCCGCGATGCTGCCCGGACTCTGTGCCGACTGGATCGACGGCGAAGGGTTCCCGTGGCAGATCGGGCGCGACCCCGCCGGACTGCGCGGCACCGAGATGTTCACCTCGGTGATCCACCTCGCCGCCGACCTCCTCGGCGAGCGCGAGGGGCTCTCGTTCACCCCCCGCGGGGTCCACCGTTTGGCGCCGGCGACGACGCTCGGCTGACGGCCGGTCGCCCGGTCACAACACCACAAAACTATCTGTAATTACAGGCTTTTCTGGTTGTAATACACACATACGTTTGGTATACTTTGGAGACCAAACGCACGCGGTGTACGGCCAGGAATCCAGGGACCATTTCGCATGACGGCGACCATCGATCTCGACACTGATCAGCTCCGCGAGGTCCTCGCGTCGCTCGATGTCGATCCGTTGCGATTGATGAACGCGACGCTTGATCTGATCGCCGACGTCAACATCGCCGAGGCTCCCGATGTTGTCATCGCGGGTGACCTGGTTCGGCTGCGACGTCGGATGGATCGCACCGACGCGATCTATGCCGACTGGATGCTCGTTGCGCACCAGCGCGGCGTGGGCACGGTCGACAGTTCGAAGTCGACCCCGGCATGGATGCGGTGGCAGACCGGAGCGCCACTTGGGGCCACCCGGCGCACCATCCAGCGGGGAGAACTCTCCGAACTCCTGCCCGAGACCGGCACCGCGTGGCGCGACGGCGAGATTTCGACTGCCGCGGTCGACGCGATGCTCTCGGCCCGAGTGGCCGGGCACGACGACGAACTCCGGAACATCGAGTCCGAGTTCCTCCGGCTCGCCCGTCGTGGCGATCAGCGGTCGCTGGAACACGCGGCCGCACGCTTCCGTGAAATGGCGAGCGCCGATGGCACCCGGCCGGCCGAACCCGATGGTCTGAATCTGTCCAAGGTGCTCGACGGCCGATCGAAGATCACCGGTGAACTCTCCGGCCTCGCGGCCGAGACGGTGACCACGGCGCTGGCTGCGTTCATGGACCCGCCCGCCGAAGGCGATGACCGCACCCCCGCCCAACGACGTGCCGACGCACTGGTCCGGATCTGTCAGATCGCCTTGGCTCACGGTGCGGCCGGGGTCCGAGCCGCCGGAAACGTGACCGTGGTGCTCGACTGGCACACCTTCACCAACGGGGAGCCCGGCCGGGCCGACGGTCACTTCACCGGACCGATCCCCCGGACAGACATCGAACGGCTGCTGTGTGACTGTTCCGTATCCCGAGTCGTGATCGGGCCCGACTCCCAACCGCTCGACGTCGGCCGATCAACCCGAGTGTGGTCGTCGGCGCTTCGCGCCGCGATCACCGCCCGGGATCAGCATTGCCGCTGGCCCGGATGTGAGATCCCCGCGCCATGGACCGAAATCCACCACCACCGACCATGGGAATCCGGCGGGGACACCTCGGTGCCTAACGGCGTCTCACTGTGTTCCCATCACCATCACTTCCTGCACCGCAGTCCCCGATGGACCACCACCTTCGAAGATCAGATGTTCCGAGTGTTCCGCCCCGACGGCACCGAACTCACGCGACTCCCCGTCGACGAGCACGAGTGACCCGGCCGCTCACGGATCGAAACGAGGTTCGTCGGTCGAGGGTGGGGCATGCATCAGCTCGCGGAGACGGTCGATGCGGTCGTCGTCAACCCCCAAGAGATCCACGAGCCAGCCGATCGCCGCATGAAGATCGGCGCTCTCCGCATCGATGATCGCTTCGATATCCGCCCAGTCCTTCGTGCGATTGAAGAACGCTTTGAACACGATGAGCTCGGTTGCGCCAAGGATCGGAATCGTCGTCCCCGCGAACGGCACCCGGTCGACATGGATCTCGGCTTCGTCGTGAAACGCGTGGGTAGTGAAGAAGAGATCGATCGGCGTATCCGACCAGAACAGACGCACCTGGCCGTCGCAGCGCACCCGCTCCTCATCGTCAGCGCTCCGCGCGATCGGCTCGGGCAACGACGCGAAGACCTGCTCGACCCGATCGGGGCCGACGAACACATTGACGTCGATGTCCCGCGTGCCGCGGGGCTCCTCGACGTGGAATGCGAGCGCGAGCGCACCACCGAACGCGTGCGGGATCGACCCGTGAGCGAGAGCCGCCTCCACCGCGAGCACGGTCTCGACCAGCGACGCCATCAGCCAAGTTTCGGGAAGGTGAGTTCCCGGGAGGCGGGTCGACGCGGGAGGGCATCGGCGAGTTCCAGGACCTGCCGAAGCCGCTTTTCGGCCACGACCGGATCCGGACCCTGGCGCCGGACGACGATCCGCATGTCCGATCCGGCAGCACGAACGATACGGTCCAGGGTTCCGACCGAGGGATCGCGGGTCCCCTGTTCGTAGGTCACCAACGCAGCCGCCGACGTGTGCGCGCGGCGCGCCAGCTCCCGCTTGGACAGGCCCGCACGCTCCCGGGCGGATCGAACAACATCTGCGGCGTTCATGCCCAGATGTTATCGGATCCGATAACAGTGATCTGGATCACCAATGTCGGGCCAATTCCCGCCCAGAGGTCGCGCGACGCGAAGCCCTCCGAACGGTCCGCGACGAAGGTCACGAGGTACCGCGGGTCGGCCCCACCAACGTGGCATCACCGCCCTTCGACGTGATACGCACAGCGCGTGCACCTGCGGATGATCGAGTGAACGTGCCGAGGACGGGGACGGCACCGTCGATCGTCGACACTGAGCCAGACCCCACACCCGTCGTCTTGATCCTCGCCACCACGCTGCGCCGGGCCGAGCAGTCCCCGAAGCTCGCCGCGATGATGCAGAAGGCCAAGGGCAACGTCGCACTGCGCTCGACCGTCGACCCGCAGGCTGCGACCATCCGGTTCCAGCGGGGCCGGGTCCTCGTCGAGCGCGGGGTTGCCGCCGACGTCCACGTCACGATCGCGACCGACCTGAACCGCATGGCCGATGAGGACGCACCCAAACCACAGGTCAGCGGAGCACTCACCCACCTGAGATTGGCGCTCACCGCGTCGAAAGTGCTCGAACCGCCTCTCGGCACCTGGCAGCAGGAAGCAACCCGGTTCTGGGCGAGCGCGTCGACCCAAGCCGGCATGCCGAGCGGCCTGCGGGTCGTATGCCGAGATGACGGCGCCGAACTCATCCTGGGCACCGAACCCGCCGAGTTCGAGATCCACGGATCGGCTCCGCGCCTCACGGCCGTGTTCAGCGGCGGAAGCGTCTTCGGGGAAGACGTACTGAACGGCAAGCTCTATGCGGTGGGTTCACTCCAACACCTCGCCGAGATCACCGGTCAATCCCTCGCGTTCGATGATGGGTCGCTGACGTGGCCGGGATCGACGTGACGCCGACCAGGTCCCGGCCTGGCTCGATGAGCACGACATCCGCTGGGTCAAGACCGAGAGCAGCTCGCTCGACGGTCTCGTCGTGGGCAAGCACATCGGTCGCGCCAAGTTTGCCAAGGGGCTCCCGCTCGGCAACGCGATCACCGAACTGGTGCTCGGATACGACCTCGGCGGCACGCCGTACCTCGGTTGGTGGGACGACTGGCGCGCCGACGCACTCGGCGACATCCACCAACGACCCGACCTCGCCACTCTGGTCGTGGCCCCCGACCGACCTCGCACCGCCAACGTCATCTGCGACTTCGTGACCGCCGCCAATGATCCACTGCCCAGCTGCCCTCGCGGCCTGTTGCGCACCGTGCTCGCCCAGCTCGCCGATCGCGGCTTCGTCGCCAAGGCGGCGTTCGAACTCGAAGCCATGCTCTTCACCGATTCGCTCCCGACCGCGCGTCGCCGCCACTACCGCGGGTTGACCCCGATGTCGACCGACATCCCGGTCGGCTACCTGCACCACAACTCTCGGCAACAGCTCGCGTACCTCGACACCGTGCTCCTCCGTTTGGAGGCGCTCGGGATCCCCGTCGAGGGATGGCACGACGAGGCCGCGCCCGCCCAGTTCGAGATCAACCTCGACCCTGCCGACCCCCTCACTGCGTGCGATCACGTCGTCCGGGCCAAGCAGGTCATGCGCGAAGTCGCGATGGAACAGGGCCACGTGGTGACGTTCATGGCGAAACCGTCGGCCGAGTACGGCAACGGACTGCACGTGCACCACTCGCTGACCCGTGACGGAGAGCCGGTGTTCTACGCGCCGGACGGCGCGATGAGCGAAGTCACCAGCCAATGGATCGGCGGGTTGATGGCTCACTCGGGCGCGGCGACGTCGTTCCTCTGCCCGACCATCAACGCCTATCGTCGCATGGTCGGCTTCGCTGCCGCGCCGACGGTCGCGTCGTGGGGTGAGGACAACAAGTCGGCGGCCTACCGGGTGTTGTCGATCGAACCGAAGGCGGCGCGGGTGGAGAACCGCATTGCCGGCGGCGATGCGAACCCGTATCTCGTGCTGGCCGCGACCCTCGCCAGTGGAATCGCCGGGCTCGATGCCGCGGCGCCCCTGCCGGCGCCGCTGGCCGTGGTCGGTTGGGGTCTCCCACCCGAGGGGTACCCGCACCTCCCGACCTCCATCACCCGCGCCGCCGATACCCTCGAAGCCGACGCCGGACTCGCTGCGGTGCTCGGACCGGATTTCGTGCGCTACTGGATCAACACTCGCCGGTGGGAGTGGCTGATGTTCCACACCACTGGTGGCGACCCGAGCGCCGACGCCGTCACCGATTGGGAACTCGACCGCTACTTCGAGCTGGCATGAGTACGACCAGTGGTCGCGTCCTCGGGATCATCGGGCACGTGGCCCCGGTCGGTGGCGACGAGGGCGTGGCCGTCGACCACTTCATGGCCACCACCGCCTACGTGAAGGCCGTGCAGCGCGCGGGTGCGACCCCCGTCATTCTCCCGATCGTCGACCCCGACCACATCGATGACCTGCTCGACGCGGTCGACGCGGTCGTCATCACCGGCGGCCGGGATGTGGATCCGTCGGTCTATGGCCAGACGCCCCACGACCAGCTCGGCCCGACCGATCCGGATCGGGACGCGGCCGACATCGCCGTCGCCCGCGCGGTCGTCGCCCGGAACCAACCGACACTCGCGGTGTGCCGAGGGATCCAGATCCTCAACGTCGCGCTCGGCGGAACTCTCGATCAGCACGTCGACGATCACATGCGGTTGGATCAGTACAACCTCGACGCGCACACCGTGGCCATTGCACCCGGCTCCCGGCTCGCCGCCATCGTGGGGGCCGAAACACTCGGGGTCAACACGCTGCACCACCAAGTGCTGGGCGAGCTCGGCGAAGGCGTCATCGCCGTCGCCCACAACGAACATGGCCACGTCGAAGGCATCGAGATCGCGGGAGCGCCGAACGTGCTGGGCGTGCAATGGCATCCCGAGTTCCTCCGCCACCGTTCCGACCACCTCGCGCTGTTCGCGCAGTTGATCAACCGCTGACGGCGATGACCGACCCCGAACGCCGGGCGCCTCCCACCCGCCAGGCGCCGCCTCCGTTCCGGACGGTCGTGGTCGCGGCCTCGGAACGCGTCTCGGCCCGCCTTCAGCGGATCACGCTCGAAGGGCCACACCTCGAGGGGTTCACCGTGTCCGAGCCGGCGAGCAGCCTGCGCCTCCTGCTCCCATCGGTCGGCCGCTCCGACGTGGTCATCCCGACGTGGCACGGCAACGAGTTCCTGCTGCCCGACGGCGCGCGCCCGGCAATCCGAACGTTGACCCCATCCTGGAGCGAGGCCGCGGTGCCGCCGCTCGCGGTGGACGTCGTGCTGCATCAATCCGGACTCCTGACCGACTGGGCACGGACGGTCCCGGTCGGCGCGTCCGTGGCGGTGTCGGGGCCCGGGCGCGGATACCCGGTCGATCCGAGCGCGTCGGCATTCGTCGTGGCCGGCGACGAGTCGGCGCTGCCCGCACTCACGCAGGTCCTGCGCGCGATACCCGAGTCGATCCCGACCCAGGTCGTGGTCGAGACCGTCGACCCGGCCGCGATCGAACGCCTCCCGTATCGCGACGGCATCACGATCGACTCGCATCTCGTCACCGCGGACGCAACACCGGGCCTGGCGATGAGCGCGGCGCTCGCCGACCTCCCCATCGACCCGGGCACGCGAGTCTGGGTGGCCGGCGAAGCGGCGGCAGTCCAACGGGTTCGTCGGAGGTTCTTCGTCGAACGCGGCGTCGCCCGAACCCAATGCACCATTCGCGGGTATTGGAAGGCCGGTCGCGACGGCACCGACGGCACCTGATCCGCCTTCTCCTCGTTGCTCTTTGTCGCCCCGTACTGGCTCGGCCGGGTTCACCATCTAGAGTGTCGGTCGCGAGTCGATCAAAATCCCTTGGTCGATCGCGAACAAAGAAACGAGAAATCTGTGCAGCAAGGCACCGTAAAGTTCTTCAATGCCGAAAAGGGTTTCGGCTTCATCTCGCGTGACGGCGGCGAGGATGTGTTCGTTCACTTCTCGGCGATTCAGGCCGATGGGTACAAGACCCTCGAAGATGGCCAGCGCGTCGAGTTCGACACTGCTCCCGGTCGCAAGGGCGAAGAGGCGCAGAACGTTCGCGTCATCTGATTCCCAGTTCTTCCGATTGAAGCCGCCGGTTCGTCCGGCGGCTTCGTCGCGTCGGGGCTGAGTAGCGCGACGGCGGTTCCGCTACCAGATGCCCGAGGCCGCATGGAACGCCGGCTTGGGTGAGAAGTCCGATCGCAGCAAGCCGAAATTCTCCTCGGGGTCGCCGGACCCGGTGGCGCCGTCCCGACCCGCATGCCAGAACAACGGGCCCGCCCAGCCCCATCCCTGCCATCGCACCCACTCCTGCTCCAACCACTGGACCTGGGTCTGCTCGGTCACACATCCGGCGCAGAAGCCGGTCGGCGGGCCGGTCTCGGTTCCCCAGATCTGTCGCCACCCATCGCCGTTCACGGTCATGATGTCGTGCATGGTCTCGGTGTAGGCAAACGAGTTCCACCCGATCGATCCTGGAGTATCGATCAGCGGCGAGTACGGCACCGGCGCGTACGGGTGGTGGCCGACGGCATCGAAGAGGTCATGCGCCCCCGCGAAATACATCGCCTTCAAGTAGTTGACAGGGTGGCGCGGATTGCGGGGATCCTGGTTGAGGTCGCCGTTCGGCGCGAGTCCGCCGGTAATGATGATCGAGTCGGGGTCGACGCTCTTGGCGGCGAAGAACGCGTGCCGGAGCAGGGTCACGTACCCGGCGGCATCGGGCGCCGTGCTCCAGAACGGCGGGTTGTTCGGCTCGTTCCAGATCTCCCACGCGTGGACCTTGGTGCCGGCCGTGCCACCCGCGCGATACCGCGCGACGGCTTCGCGCACCAACTGGGCGTAGGTCGCAGGATCAGTCGGCGGCGCGTTCCGATCCCGACCTCCGTTGGCCCACCGTGGGGTCCAGATCGGTACCGCGAGCACCTCGAGTCCCTGCCGCTCGGCCATCCGCGCCAGCGTGTCGAACGCGTCCCAGTTCCAATCGCCGGCACCGTTCGGTTGGACCAACTCCCAGTCGAGATCGATCCTCACCCAGTGCGCACCCGTTTGTGCGAGCCGGCCCAGCTCCAACTCTTGATCGTTCGCGGCGTTCGCCAAGAAGTCGGCGCCGGTGGAGATCCCGGCGGTGAGAGCCACGTGACCACGACATCCGCTCGCCCCGATGAGTCCAACGAGCAGCACGACCAGCCAGCGATTCCGGCCCGACGAGATCACGTCGAAGCACCGACCTCGTGGAGTTCGATCCCGTTCCCCGCCGGGTCCTTCAGAAACGCCTGTAGGTTGGTCGCGACCGGGGTCGCATCCGAGACCTCGAGCCCTTTCGTGCGCAACTCGTCGATCGTGGCCCGGATATCCGCGACTCGAATCGCGAAATGTTGTCCGAGTTCAGCCGGCACCGGGGCTTCGATCAGGTGGACCTGACGACCGCCGAAATCGATCCAGGCACCGCCGAAACGGAAGTCCGGTCGATCACCGCGCTCGACCCCGCCCAAGACCTCGGTATAGAAGGTGCGGGCCTCGTCGACATCGGAGACGTTCACCGACACGTGGTGGATATCCAACGGCTGCATGCAGGCGAGTCTCGTTCAGGTCGCGGCACTACCGCAATGCCGCCACCACCTCGCCGAGAGTGGGGTCGTTCCCCTCGAAGAGTCGGCGGATGTCGATCGCGAGCAGGGCGAGGCCCGTGGCGTTCGCGGGACGAACGGCAGAGGGGAGTTCCGCCGCGTGGTCGCGCAGGAACCTCGCCGCGGCTTGGACCGCGTTGTGGTCACGCCGGTCGGTCGCGGTCGGGTCATCGGAGAACTCGAAGACCCACGAACGGGCCCGCGCCGCCAGGTCGGGCTGGTCGCGTTCGTCGGGACCGACCCCGACGGCGGCGAAGATCCGGCAGTCGTAGCTCCGGCAGGTGCGCGGCCGATAGTCGTAGATCGTGCAGCCCGTGTCGGAGAGCATCGGACACCAGCCGCGCTCGTCGTACCCCATCACCATCTGACCGGGCGCTCCGCCGGGCGCGGTGAACAACACCTCCGGCGGGATATGAGCCAGGGCGTCAGTCTCGTCGGGCCCGACATGGATGAACTGCGACGATCGACAACACGCGGTGCAGGTCGCGCAGGGCACGGAGGTCTCGCCGGCGCCGCGGCGCGCGGGTTCGATCTCGGCCAGCCAGGCCCGAAAATCGCCGGCCGACTGCACGTCGCTCATCGGACTCGATTCGTCACGGCCCGGTGAACAGCGGACCGTTCGGGGAAGGAGCCGCGATTCCGGCCGCGACATCGGCGGCGCGATTCTTCACCTCGGCACGGCCAACGACCTGGTGATGCACCTCGTCGGGACCGTCGGCGAGGCGCAGGGTGCGCTGGGCGTGCCACATGTCGGCCAGCGGGAACCACTGCGAGATGCCGGCGGCGCCGTGCATCTGAATGGCTTCGTCGATGATGTCGCAGCACTTCTCCGGCACCATCGCCTTGACCGCGCTGACCCACACGCGGGCTTCGGCGTTGCCCAGGGTGTCCATCGCCTTGGCCGCGCGCAGCACCATGAGCCGCATCGCCTCCACCTCGATCCGGGCCCGCGAAACGACCTCCATGTTCTTGCCGAGGTTGATGAGCTTCTTCCCGAACCCTTCGCGGCTGAGGCCACGGTCGACCATCATCTCGATCGCCCGTTCGGCCACGCCGATCGAGCGCATGCAGTGGTGAATGCGGCCGGGGCCGAGCCGGAGCTGGGAGATCTCGAAGCCGCGGCCCTCGCCCAACAACATGTTCGCGCCCGGAACGCGTACATCGGTGAACCGCAAGTGCATGTGGCCATGCGGAGCGTCATCAGAACCGAAGACCTGCATCGGCTCGACGATCTCGACGCCCGGAGTATCCATCGGCACGAGGATCTGCGACTGCTGTTTGTAGGCGTCGGCGTCGGGACTGGTGCGGACCATCGTGATCAGGATGCGGCACCGAGGATCGCCGGCACCGGAGATGTAGAACTTGTCGCCGTTGATCACCCATTCGTCACCGTCGAGGACGGCACTGGTCTGGATCTGGCGCGCATCCGAACTCATCACGCCGGGCTCGGTCATGGCGAACGCCGACCGGATCTCCCCGTTGAGGAGCGGCTCGAGCCACTGCGCCTTCTGCTCGGGAGTACCGACACGCTCGAGGACCTCCATGTTGCCGGTGTCGGGTGCCGAGCAGTTGAGGCACTCCGAGGCCAGCCGGTTCTTGCCCAACTCGTTGGCGATGTAGGCGTAATCGAGGTTGGAAAGACCCTGACCGGTCTCGGCGTCGGGGAGGAAGAAGTTCCACAAGCCGAGTTCACGTGCCTTGGCCTTGGCGCCATCGAGCAACTCGAGTTGGCCCGGTGCCCAACTCCAGCGGTCGGTCCGACCGGCGCCGAGTCGATAGAACTCCTCGGTGATCGGCTCGACCTCGTCGCGGATGAACGCGACGACCGCGTCGTACAACGGCCGCACCCCTTCAGACATCCGCAGATCCAGATCATCGATGCTCGCCATCTTCAGGGCGCCGCCAACCATGGGAGTACTCCTTCGTGGGGAATCTCCCCGGAGTCTGCCGCATGGGGTGCCCGCATGACGGCAGCGAACCGTTCCGCCTACCGTGAGCCCGACCTCGAAGAACGGAGACTCCATGACCGCGGTGATCGGCGACATCCTCCTCGACTCGCTGCAACGGCGGATGCGCACGATGCATTCGCTGTATTACCAAGCCGTCGATTCGATGGAACTCGACCACGTCAATCACTTCGAACGAGAGGGCGTCCTGCCCATTGCGTTCTCACTGTTCCACTACACCAACATGCAGGACGTCACGTTCACGGTGATCACCGGCATCGCACCGATCTGGAACGACGACTGGCAGGCCCGGGTCGACATGTCGATCAACGACCATGGCAAACATCGGACCGTGGACGAGATGGTGTTCCAGCGCATCGGCGACTACGACGCGTTCAAGGAATACCAACACGCCGTCTTCGATCGGACCGAGGACTACCTCGCGACGATGGATTCCCAGGACCTCACCCGGGTGCTCATCGCCCCGCCGTACCCCGACCAGGTGGCCTCTACCTACAGCGCTCGGTGTGCCGGACCCGAAGGCATCACCGTGCTCGACGGGTTCGAGTGCTGGCACTACCAGCACGGCCTGCGCCACATGGGAGAGATCGAGTTGGCACGCGGCCTGGTCGGCCTCGGCGGGATGACGTCCTAGCCCGGATCGAGAGCCGGGGCTCCGGTGCTAAACAGTGTTCACCCGGTAACCGATGGAGACCCCAATGAGCCTTGCCTCCCCACCTGCCTCCCCCTTCTTGACCGGGCTGATGACGCCCGTCACCGACGAGCGCGACGACCGCAATCTCGAGATCATCGGTGAACTGCCAACCGGGCTTGGAGGGGATGTTCCTCCGGAACGGGCCGAACGCGCAGTTCGCCCCCCGGGGCAAGTATCACCCGTTCGACGGCGACGGCATGCTGCACGCCGTCTACCTCGAGGGCGGTGCCGCGCGGTACCGCAACCGATGGGTCGAGTCGAAGGGACTCGAGTTCGAACGCGCCGCCGGCCACGCGCTCTTCGGGGGACTCGCCGACTTCACGACGACCCCACCGCCAGAAGTGATGGCCGAGGTCGGGTTCATCAAGAACACCGCGAACACGAACACGGTCCGTCATGCGGGCAAGTTGCTGGCACTGTTGGAGGCCGCGCTTCCCACCGAGGTGACCCCGGACCTCGAGACGGTCGGTGAGTGGGATTTCGACGGTCGCCTGACCGGTTCGTTCACTGCCCACCCCAAGATCGATCCCGTCTCGGGCGAGATGATCTTCTTCGGCTACGGACCGTTCCCGCCGTACGTGCGGTACCACGTGGTGGCGGCCGACGGGACGCTGATCCACTCGGCCGACATCGAGTTGCCGCGTCCGGTCATGATGCACGACTTCGCGGTGACCGAGCACTACGTCGTCTTCCTCGACGCCCCGGCAATCTTCGACGGCGAGTCCCTCGCCGCGGGCGGACCACTGATGCGATGGGCACCTGAGCACGGCACGCGCATCGGCGTGATGCCGCGCATGGGCACCAACGCCGACGTGCGCTGGTTCGAGATCGAGAACCAGTACGTCGTGCACTTCTTCAATGCTTGGGACCACGGCACGACCGTCGAAGTCCGTGCGCCGCGGTTCTCGAGCATGCCCGGCGCCTTCGAGTTCGACGATCCGACCGGCCAGGACGCCCCGATGCCGTGGAGTTGGAGCATCGATCTCGCGACCGGGACGATCCGCGACGCCCAGACCGACGATCGCGGTGGTGAGTTTCCCCGCGTCAACGACGCGCTCGCGACTCGCAAGACTCGCTACCACTACAACTGTCTGGCGCGGACCTGGGAGTTCGAGTTCGAGTTCCACGGTGTCGTGAAGTACGACACCGAACGAGACACCTCCCAGGAATACTTCTACGGAGCGTCCGAGGTGTCGGGTGAACACGTCTTCGCGGCCGATCCGAACGGCACGGCCGAGGACGATGGTTGGCTCGTGAGCATGGTCGCCGACCATTCCACCGACACGTCCTACCTCGCGGTCCTCGACGCCCGTGACGTCGCGGCCGGACCGGTCGCCCGGATCATGATCCCGCGGCGCGTGCCGCTCGGATTCCACGCCAACTGGTACGCCGCGGGATAGAACCACTCATCCGCCGGGGCGTGGCAGGATCGGCCGATGGCCGCCGTCACCGAACTTGATCCCAAGGACTGGGATCCACGCGATCCAGCATTTCGCCACGATCCGTTTCCTTGGTACCAGGCACTGCGCGAACGGGCGCCGGTCCATGTCCATCCCGAGGTCGGGGTCGTGCTATCCCGCCACGCCGACGTCGACACGCTGCTACGCGACGATCGGTTCGGGGTCGCCACGCCGGGCGCGTGGCGAGAGGCCTTCGCCGCATTGGCGCCGCCGTCGGTACGGATGCTGTCCGAGAACATGCTGCTGTTCGTCGACCCGCCCCAACACACGCGTATTCGCAGTCTCGTGTCCCAGGCGTTCACGCCGCGTCGCGTCGAGGCCCTCCGGCCACGACTGACCAACATGATCGACTCGATGCTCGACGGCCTCGCCGACGAGTCCGGTTTCGACGTGGTCCACGAGATCGCCGAGCCGTTCCCCATCATGGCGATCACCGAACTGCTCGACGTCCCCGACACCGATCGCGACCTGCTGCGTGACTGGACCGTCGGGTTGACCGCGTTCGACGACATCCCCATCGATATCGACGCGCTGCCCGAGGCGGCGCGAGCAGCGGACGCCTTCCTCGAATACACCGGTGAGCTCATCGCGCATCGTCGGGCTCAGCCGGGAGACGATCTCATCTCTGCGCTCATCGCGGCCGAGGACGGCGGCGAGCACCTCAGCCCTGACGAGCTCCAGGCGATGATCGTGTTGCTACTGACCTACATGGGACCGCTCCAGGTGGCATCCGGTGGCGGGCGCTGGCCGCTTGAACGAGTCGAACTGCACGGTCACCGCATCGATCCCGGCACCATGGTGCGCGTCCTCCTGGGCTCGGCCAACCGTGACCCCGAGGTGTTCGAGGATCCCGACCGTTTCGACCTGCACCGCAACCACAGTCGCCATGTGGCCTTCGGCAAGGGTCTGCATTTCTGTGTGGGTGCGGCACTCGGTCGATTGGAAGGTCAGGTCGTGATTCCGGCCGTCCTTCGGCGATTCCCGGCGCTGCGGCTGGTGGATGCACGACCGTCGTGGCGGTCGAGCTTCGTGACCCGCCAACTCACGACCTTGCCCGTCACCACCACGGGATAGCAAACCCGACACGAGCGGCCGGGTCGGTGCGGGCGTGGGTGCACCGACTCGGCCGCTCGCGCCGGCCGTAGAACGAGTGAGGCCGGCTAGTTGGTGTTGCAGGCCTGCTGGAAGATCTCGGCCGGTACCGGATTCCCCGATCCGCCGGCACAGGGCTGGACCCGGTCGATCGACACCCACGAGTTCCCGCTCGCTATGAACAGGTTCGTGATGGTGACGGAGGCCGGCGGTGCCAGGTCCACCGCGGCAACCGCGTAGGCCCCGCTGCACTGGAACGCCGACGGATCGACGGTACCGGCCGGTACCTGGTCGGCCGGGAGCGCGGCCTGCAACGCGGCGACGGTGCACGGCGGGTTCCCCGCGGCTTGGGTCGAGGTGGTGGTCGGCGTCGGCGCGTCGGGGCACACGGGCGCACCGGCGGCGACCGCCGCTTCGAGCTTCAACCGGGTCGCCTCGTTGTAGACCGTCGGCAGCGACATGTCCTCGGCCTGCTTGAAGGCTTGGAGTCCGGCGAAGGTCTCGGGTCCGAAGATGCCATCGTCGGCTCCGACGTTGCAGTTCACCGTGTCGAGGTCGGCCTGGAGTTTGCGGATCGTGATCTTGGTGAGTTTGATCGGACCGTCGCTCGGCTTCGACGCCTTGGTGTCGGTCGTGTTCGTGTCGGACTCGCTACTGCTACTGCCACACGCTCCGAGGGCGGCGACCAGGACGGCCGTCGTGAGGACGCGGCCGGCGAGGCGCCGGGTCAATCGGGGCATCGATGAGCGGTTCCTGGATTTCAACATGGCGGGGACGATACGGGCACCGAATCCGAACTGGGGGGATACTCCTGGTGCCCGCTCCGCCGCGTTGAGTGAGGTCGGCAGAGTTGCTCCACTGAATCCGTTTCCGTCAGGATCGCGCCCATCGACCTCCAGACCGTTCCCGCACCTCTGACCGTCACGCACCGAAGTTCGGTCACCGAAGACCAGATCGACCACCTCGGCCACATGAATGTGCGCTTCTATGGTGTCAATGCCCAGGCGGGCACTGCGGCGCTCGCCCAGCACCTCGGGGGTGAGCACCTCGTCCTGCGGCCGGTCGACGTCTACACGCGTCACCACCGAGAACAACTCCTCGGCGCATCCCTCACGGTCCGCAGCGGGGTCGTCGGTGCCGGACCCGACGGCCTCCGCCTCTACCACGAGCTGGCCAACACCGAAACGGACGATTTGGCCGCCACCTTCGTCCACCGGGTGCGGGCCGAAGACCCCGGCGGGACTGTGATCGCACTGCCGACCGCGCCGCTCGAACGCGCACGCGACCTCGTCGGCGCGGTCCCCGCCCAGGGCGCCACCCGCAGCATCAGCCTCGACACCGACCCGGTCGCCACCGCGCCGGAGCTCGCCGAGCTGCACACGCGAAACCTCGCCATGCGCAAAGTCCGAGAGATCGGCCCGGAGGAATGCAACCCCGACGGTTCGTTCATCTGGGCGTTCGCGCCCGTGCTCACCTGGGGTGGTGAACCGGTCCATCGACGAATGCCCGAGATGCTGCACACCGGCCCGAACGGCGAACGGATGGGATGGGCGTCGATGGAGACGCGTATGGTCATCAATCGCGTGCCGCGCCTCGGCGACCGCATCCAGAGTTTCAGCGCGGTGTTGTCGATCCCGGACAAGACCTCGCACCGCATCCAGTGGGCCTACGACGTCGACCGCGGTGACCTGCTGACCACCTTCGAAGTCGTCAACCTCGCGTTCGACATCGATCGGCGACGCCCGATGAGCATCCCAACTGACCTGCGCGCGATGGAGGAGTCGGTCCTCTACCCGGACCTGGCTCCGCGGGTGAACTCAAGCGCGAACTTCGCGTAGCTGCCGCTGCACCGCAGGGAGGTCGAGATCGCCGATCGCGTGCTCCGCCTCGTCGATCAGCGCCGTCGCCCGCTCGGAATCGCCCCGTGCGAGCAGGGTCTCGGCCCAATCCAGGCGGCAGCGGGCCCTCCAGATCGGAGACTCCGAACGGTCGGCGTCCTCGATCGCCGCCGCGAAGGACGTATTCGATTGCTCGTCCTGACCGAGCACGGCTTCAAGACAGGCGACGAGCCGCGTGGCCGGACCGCACATGATCCCGCCCGTTCCCAGCTGCGCGCGGTCAGCCGCGAGGGGTCGAATGATCTCGGCCAGGGTCGCCGCGGCGCGGCGGTCGGCCACGATCGCGGCCGTCTCGGCGTAGAGCGCGATGGCCATGGGCCACCCGGCGTCGTCGGGAACGCCGACGAAGTCGGTCGCGGCCGCCCGGTCGAGCAGCACCGAGGCCTCGTCGATCTCACCCGTCGTCGCGAGCATGAACATGACCGCCGCATCGGTCGCGTCGAACACCAACGGCCGGGAATCCCGGAACTCGGTCCAGACTGGGATCATCTCGGCGAGCCGGTCCTGTTCGCGCCGACCCGCCAATCCCATCGTCGCCCGATAGGTGATCGCCTCGGGCAGACCCATCGCGCTCAGGAGTCGGTACAACTCCGCCGACCGGGCCTCGGCGACGACCAGTTCGCCGTCCGACGCCGCAATCATCTCGCCGATCATCAGGATCGCCCGGTCCGTTGCCGCGCCATGACCGGCGGCGGCCAGATCTTCTAACGCCGCCAAGGCCGCCCGCATGCCGGGGCCGTCACAACTGACCAGCGCATGGAACCCATTGCTCATCCAGGCCGACATCATCGAGATCGGGTCCGCCAACGCGGCGGCCGCGGCCCACAGTTCTCGCTGGAGTTCGGCTTCCTGACGGAACACCTCGCCGTTCCACGTCTTGCGGGAGCGGGCGTTGAACCGAGCAGTACCGACCTCGACCAGTGCGACCCGGTCACCGGACGCCCGCGCCGTTGCGAGGGCATCGTCGAGGAGTCCGAACCGACGAGTGTCGCCCACGAAGATCAGCTCGACGGACAGCGCGGCAAGAACCCGAGCCCGTAATGCCGATTGGTCTTCGAGTCCGTGGAGGACCTGTTCGAGGAGTTCGATCTTCTCGGGATCGCTCGGCTGATCTTGGTCGAACGACATCCGGCCCGACACCAAGAGTGCCTCGGCCATCGCCGTGGCAAGGCCATGCTCCCGGCACTTCCTGGCCGCGAGTACCACCGTGTCGCGCACAGCTCCGAGCGCGGTCTGCTGTTGTGCGCGCGCCAGCCGGATCAGCAGATCCACTTCGGTCGCGACATCGATCTCGTCGTCCTCGAGATGCTCCAACGCGAGCGAATACCAGCGGATCGCATCGTCGGGCGCCGAAGCCTCCATCGCCGCGTCACCGGCACGGCCCGCATACTCGACGGCCTTCTCGGCAACGCCGGCGGCCGATGCTTCGCCGAAGTGGAATGCCAACTCGGGAAGGACCTTGCCCGGATCGGCGCCGTGGCGCGCTTCGAGCGCCTCCGCGATCTTGCGATGGGTGCGCACCCGGCGCGTCGTGGTCAGTTCTTCGAGCAGCGTCGTGCGCACCAGCGTGTGCCCGAACCGATACCGATCGAGACCGACCTCGTTGAGGAGGCCAGTGGCGCGAGCGCGATCGAGTTGGTCGAGCGCGTCGTCCTCGTCGATCCCGACGACATCGGCGAGGACGCGGACGTCGAACTCGGCACCGATCACCGCGGCGACCGACAACGACCGCTGGGTGGGCTCGTCGAGCCGGGAGATACGCCGACCGACCACCTCACGCACGCCTTCCGGCAGACCGACCTGCGCCAGCGTGAGATCGCTGGTCCAGCGCCCGTCGCGCACCACCAGCGCACCGGATTCCACCAGGTTGCGCATGATCTCGCCCACGAAGAACGGGTTGCCGGTGGTCTCGGCGAAGACCGCGTCGGCCAGGTCGAGCCCGGCTTGGTCGAGGTCGTGCCCGGCCGAGCGTTCGAGGAACTGCGCCACGCCGTCGCGGTCGAGACCGTCGATGGCGACCCGCTGCACTGCGCCGATGCGCCGAAACTCCGCCAACGCCGCGGCAAGGGGGTGCGACCGGTCCAGGTCGGTATCTCGGTAGGTGCCAAGGATCATCACGCGGTCGTTGGCGGTCTCGTGCACCAGGTGCCGGAACAACGCAAGCGTGGGTGGGTCGGCCCAATGAAGGTCGTCGAGTACCAGGAGCAGCGGCGCACCCGCGGCCGTGGTCCGGACCCAGCCCGTGACCGCTTCGAAGAGTCGCGCGCGTTCGGACTCGGCGTCGCCCCGTCGGGGCTCCGCGCCCGGGATCCGATCCGCGACTTCGGGGACGAGCCGCACCAACTCACCCGCGAGGGGGCCGAGCCAGGCGGTCGGAGCGACCTCGTCGGGGAGCTCGAGTTGGAACCGCAGTGCTTCGACAAAGGGTTGGAACGCCAGACCGAGGTCCTCGTCGCAGCGGCCGGCGAGCACCAGCGCGTCCTGCTCCCGCGCGGTGAGCGCGAGCTCGGTGGCGAGGCGGGTCTTGCCGACGCCGGGTTCGCCGGCCAGGAGCACGACGCGCCGGGAACCGGTCGCCGATTCCTTCCACTCGGTCACGAGCTGATCGAACACTTCCGTGCGGCCCGCCAGCGGGAACGTCGAGGGCGAGGCCAGCGCGGGCGGTAAGGGGGCCTGATCGACCGCCCCCATCGTCGGCGCGGCGATCGGCTCCCATTGCACCGCGGCCGTCGGCACGGTGCCCGGGATGCCCTTGAGTTCGAGATCGCCGTACTCGGTGAACTCGAAACCGCCGCGACCACGCGCAAGGTGGCGAACGATGTCGGCACAGAGAATGCCGCCCGGGTCGGCCGCCGATTCCAGCCGCTGGGCCTCGACGACGGGAAGCCCGAAGCAGTCTTCGCCTTCGAAGGTCACGTCACCGACGCTGATGCCGATCCGCACTTCGATCGCCTCGGTCTCCCCGCGGCGGTTGTGGAGATCGACGGCCTGTTGAATGGCGACCGCCGCGCCAACGGCGTCGACCGCCGCCGAGAACGTGGCCATCACCCCGTCGCCGGTGTGCTTGACCACCACGCCGCGGTTGGTCTCGATCGCGGAGTTCACGAACGAGTCGTGCGTATTGCGCAGCCGATCTGCGGCTTCCTCGCCGATGCGCGCCCGCTGCGAGGTGGACCCGACGACGTCGGTGAACAACACCGTCGCGGTATCGACGCGTCGTGCTGCCCCGGACATGCCGGGGAGACTAGGCAAGATCGCGTCGTCGTGAGACCGAGTCCGCCAGGACGAGGTTCTGGCAGGATGGGCCGGATGGGCATGAAGGTTGACCCCGACGGCGACCTGGCCGCAGCGTGGACCTCGTGGTGCACCCGAGTGGGCGCGGCGGCGACCGGCCTGACCGACCCACTCGACGTTCGCCATCTCACCCGCCAAGTCGTGCTCGCGCTCCAGAGCGAGATCGAGCACGGCGACGCCGCCCATCCGTCGTTCCATCGGTACGAGGAACCGTGGACGCAGTGGGGCGGACCCAACCCCGACAACGTGTACACGCGCGCGGTGATCGACCCGACCGGCACGTACCGGGTGGCCGGTGACCTCACCGACGTTCGGCTCGCGTTGTTCTCGCTCCTCGAAGGTGACATGCACCTCGGTCAGTACGGCGTCTTCGGCGAACTCGCCAGCACCGACCTGACGGTTGCGCCCGACGGAACCATGGAACTGTGGATTTCGCCGGAGCCCCACGAGGGCAACTGGCTCGAGTCGGATCCCGGCGCCCACTTTCTCGTTCTCCGCCAGTACCAATGCGATTGGGAACGGGACCGCATCGCGACCTTCACCATCGATCGTGTCGATCCTGCGCCCACCACGCCATCGGGACCGACGGCCGCCACCCTCGGCGCGGCCCTCGACCGCGCCGCCACGTGGGTGGAACGATCGGTCGAGTTCTGGCGCGAGTACGTCGAACGGGCACGATCCGGCCTGACCCACAACGCCGTGGCGCCGCCGGGCACGCCCAAGGGTGGCGCACCGAACATCGCGTACGGCGCCGGCTGGTGGGACCTGGGCCCGGATCAGGCGCTCGTCATCGAAACCGATCGTCCCGATGCTGACTACTGGGGATGGACCGTCCATCATCGGTCCCGGCTCGACTCCGGGGACTTCGCCAACCATCAAACGAGCCTGAACCTGACTCAAGCGCATGTCGACGACGACGACCGCGTCCGGCTGGTGGTCGCGGCCGCCGATCCCGGCGTCCCCAACTGGATCGACACCGAAGGCCAACCCGAGGGCATGCTCGTCTACCGCTCGATCGGCACTCGTTCGCGCCCGACCCCCGAGTCCTTCGTTGTTCCGCTCACCGAACTCCGCGACCACCTCCCGCCATCACATCCGGTGATCGACGCGGCGACCCGCGCGACGCAGCTGCGGGCGCGGCGAGATGCGGTGCTGGCGAGGTACACGTGAGCCGCGACTGGGCGCTACCGACCCGCCCGGAGTGGGTCGAGGAACTGAACGCGTTCGGTCGGCACCTCGGTTCGCCCACGGCACTGGTCGCACTGGACGAACCGTCGTTGCTCGAGACCGCGTGCCAGATCACCGGTCTCGACGATTTCGGCGACGGTCGATGGCGCGAGGGCCTCGAGGTCTTCCTCCGCGCGTTGGACGAGGAAGCCGACCTCAACCTGCTCGGCCGGCTCATGGCGCGCAACGACATCCTCCGGGCGTTGGTCAACCGCCTCGAACTCCGGGCGACGATCGCCGCCTATCCCGAGATCACCGACGAACGCGTCGCGGCGCCGCTGCTCGTGGTGGGTACCGGTCGCTCGGGGACCTCACTCCTCCACGAGTTGCTCGCGCTCGTCCCCGAGCACCGCGTCGCCCAGACGTGGGAACTCCTCCATCCGTGCCCACCACCCGAGACCGCGACCTACACCTCGGACCCGCGGATATCGGCCGCCGAGCAGGAGTACACCTTCTGGCATCTCGTTGCGCCCGAGTACCGGACGATGCACGAAAACGGCGGAGACGTCCCGAACGAAGACCCGTTGATCGACATGCTGGAGTTCGCATCCGATCACCTCATGGGTTCGTACCCGGTGCCGAGCTACACGCGGTGGTTGTCGCGCGCCGACGCAGGCCCGGTGTTCCGAGCCCATCGGCAGTTCCTGCAACTGCTCCAGTGGCGCTGCCCCGGGGAGCGGTGGGTGCTCAAGTCGCCGTCGTACCTCGTGAAACTGCCGGCGTTCTTCGCGGAGTATCCCGACGCGCACGTCGTGATCACCCATCGGGACCCGCTCAAGGTGCTGCCCTCCCTCGTCAGCATCATGGTCACACTCCAACGCATGCACAGTGACACCGTGGTGGTCGACGCCATCGTGAAGAGCGCCGTGTTCGGCACTGCGATCGCGATGGATCTCGTGACCGGTTGGCGCGCCGACGGCACCCTGCCGGACGAACGCATCATCGACGTTCGGTTCGCCGACCTCGTCGCCGATCCCGTCGCCACCGTCGCGACCGTGATGGAACGCGCCGGTGGAGTCCTCTCATCGGCGAGCGCAGCACTCGTCGCTCGGTACGTGACCGAGAAGCCGCGTGCCCGCCATGGCCACCACGAGTACACCTTCGCCGACACCGGGCTCGATCTCGCCGAGACCCGCGAACGGTTCGCGAGTTATCAAGCCCGTTACGACGTGCCGTCCGAGGTCTGACGCACCGATCGGGCCGCGGGAACGGTGAGGACCGAGCACGTCGCCGCGCTCACGACCTCGAGCGCGACACTGCCGGCGATCACTCGCCGGACGCCGGTACGACCATGGGAGGTCATGACCACCATCGCCACCGAATGCTCGACGATGTGGGCCAGGATTGCCGACGCGGGGGAGCCCACCACGACGTTCGGAATCACCTCGGCACCGCGGTCACGCAACACGACGCTGACGAGATCGAGGTACTCGTGGGCCCGATCGACGTCACCGGTTTCGTGGACATGCACCAGGTGGACCTCGATCGGTTGGTACCGACCGATCGCGAGGACGTAGGGCAACGCTCGCTCTGCCAGCGCCGAACCGTCGAGTGGCACCGCCACGCGCCACGGCCCCGATTCGGGCATCGCCCGGATGTGGCTGAGGATCGGACCGGCCGGATCGCGCCAGTCGGGGAAGCCTCCTCCGTCGGCTGCGTCCAACGGAGCCTGCAAGGCTCGGACCAACGGCTCGACGTCTCGAGCGCCCGAGTCCGGATCGAGGTCCAGCACCGTGTGGTCGCCGCGGCTCCAGCGGCTGAGGAGTCGGCCGATGCGTTCGACGGTCGGGCCCGGATGACCGCGGACGCGCCGGACCAGCCCGAACAGGCCCGCGAGGGCCGGGACCAATATGAAGTACATCCACACCCCATCGGCAAACCGCTCGATGAAGATCACGACCGTGGCCGTCGACGTGAACAGTGCCGCCGCGATCACCGCAACGAGCGTCCCGATGCCGAGATCCTCTCCGTGACGTCGCCGACGAACCACCCGTAGGACCGCGGCCCAGCCCGTCATCGACAACAGCACGAACACCCCGGCTGCGTAGACCGCGAGGTACGTCGCTTCGTCGCTTCCCAACAGGAGGAAGACGATGCACGCGGTTCCGACCTCCAGCCAGACCGGGCGCGCCGCCACCCCCACCCGGTTGGGATAGGCGAGGGCCGCCGGTGCGTAGTGACGGACCGACAATCCGAGGAACAGGTTCTGGATTCCGAGCGCGCTGGCGGCAGCCGCCGAGAGGAGCACGAGCACTCCAACCCCGGTACCGATCAGCGCGAGTGGATGCGGGAGCAGCGCATCCATCGTCTGGGTGAACACCGAGACATCGGTCCTGGCGGGATTCGCAACGGCCAGGATGGCCGGTCCTACGATGACCATGGTCAGGGACGTACTTCCCATGATGATCGCCAGACTCGTGAAGGCCCGTCGACTGCGGAGTGTGGGCGGGCCGGCATACGACGCCACCAGGTTGGCGAACACCTCGATCCCGGTCATCAGTGCGAGGATGCGCACAAATCCGCCGAGGGTGTACCCGAGGTAGCGACCGGTGAACGCATCGACGTCGAACGGTGCGAGATGGAAACCCCGTCGCGCCACGGTGGCGATCATCATCGTCCACAGCAACACCAACACGGCCGCCGTTGCCGGGCCGAACACCGACGCCACCATCCGCGGCCCTCGGTTGACCAGTGCTCCACAGATCACCGCGACACCGAGTGCGAGCCACGTGCGGGCATCGACGCCGAGAAGCTCAGATCGCAGGCCGGCCCGGTCGGCGACGAACGTCACCAACGCGGCGATACTGACCAGGAACGTCAAGGTGTATTCGATGAAGGTGATCGCCGCGCTGATCTTCGCGGCCCACGGACCGAGTTCCTCCTCGCTCAGCCCGGTCCCGCCACTGCCGTCGACGATCCAGCGCATCACCAACCGGTACAGCAGGGACACGACCAGGATCGTGACGACCGCCAACCAGATCGACGGTCCGAAGGTCACGTCGGCCACACCCGCCGCCACGATCAGCGAGAGGAACGGCCCGAAGACGTAGAGCGGTGAACTCGCCGGATCACCGCCGCCGGCGAGGGCCCCCTGCCACGAGTTCTGGAGGCGTCGGTCTCCCAGCTCGGCCACCGACGCAGCGTACCGACGTCGGGGTCGACGCCGGGGAGTGGTCAGACAGTGCGCCCGGTCAACGCAGCGAGTCGTTCGATCGGCGACGCGCCGGCCGGGGCCGTGGTCGCGGCGGCGAAGGTGTCGCCATCGCGCATCGGCTCCGCGATCGCCTGGCGAGCGAATGCCTCGACGTCGGCCACCAGTTCATCGGACGGTTCATAGGGTTGACCGGTGGCGACCGCGAGGTCCCAACCGTGTACCAATCCATCGAGCACGACGAACCGGGCGAACGCCTCGCCGGGCATCGCCCCGAACGGAGCATCGACCGTCCGGTCCAGGGCACCGGGCGATTGGATCGCCGCGATCAGGTCACCGAGCTTGGCTCCCGCGAGTGCCACGACGTCCGGACCGTCGCCGATGTCGTCCGGTAGCTGCGGTGCCGACTCTCCACGGAACGCAGCGGCGAAGCCCGAGGCACCACGAATCATGTGATCGAGGACTCCCCGCACCGTGAAGTTCGCACAGGGCGTCGGCGAGTCCAAGTCGGCCGGCGTGATGCCGGAGGCAACCTGGCCCAGCAACGGTCCGAGCTGGTCGAGCTGTTCGAGTGGTCCCATGGTTCGGTCTCCTCGGGTCGGGTGGTGCATCGCAGAACGCGACTCCTGCACCTGCCGGGCGGCAAGTTCAGCGGCTTCACGGTCGCGGCCGTGCAGCAGCAACTGCTGCACATCGGCCGCCCAATCGGGCTCAGGGCCCTGCGGGTTCATGGTCCCATGATGACGGATCGCCACGGCACCCGCATCGGCCAGATCATGTATCGGCGCCAACGAGCGATGGGTGATTCACCCCATCGCGCAAGAAGGCGGACCCATCGAAATGCAGGTTCCGCCCGATGCGACCGCGGCGGATCAGGCGCACACTCGTCACTCAACCGGGATCGACCCGGCATGAACGGAGGACCTGATGCACGCTGCGACCCACGAAATCCCGATCGAGATGAACGTCGATGGCATCGAAACCCGAGGTGTCGCCGCCGGCGACGTGACCATTCGCCACCTCAGACTTCCAGCCGGTACCGACTTCACGCCACTGCTGCGTGGCCTTCCCGGCGACCTGTGTGACTGCCCGCATTGGGGCCAAGTCGTCGAGGGTTCCATCACCGTTCGCTATGCGGATGGCACCGAGGAGACCACCAGCGCCGGGGAGGTGTACTACTGGCCGGGCGGGCACACGGGGTGGACGGTCGACGGTGTCACGTTCTCGGAGTTCAGCCCCACCGCGGCCATCGAGCCCGTCTTGGAACATCTCGCTCGCCAGATGGCGGGCAGTTGAATCCGCGCGGCGGCAGTGCGCGGCCGCGACCGCTACGGTCGCTGGTCATGTCGCGGCCCATCAGCGAGACGTGAACGGCGACGACCAGCTCGCGGCGGCACGCCGAGCGCTGGAGACCTGCGACTGGCAGGGTGCCCTCGAGGCGGCGTCGGTCATCGACCAATCGGAGACCGAACCGCTCGTGGCGGCCGAAGGGCTCGACGCGCTCGCTGAGGCTCAATGGTGGCTCGGCCGCCTCGACGCATGCATCGAATCCCGCGAACAGGCGTACGAGCGGTTCGAAGAACTCGGGCATCCGCGTCAATCAGGCCAATGTGCCGTCTGGCTCTGGGAGCACTATTCGTTCAAGGGCCGTCCGGCGATCGCCGGCAGTTGGCTCCGCCGCGCCCGGCGAGCGCTCGAATCCGATCCGGAGTCGACCGAATACGGCGCGCTGCTCCTGCGCGAGGCAGAAACCGCCCACGGCGCCGGAGACTTGGAACGGAGCGCGGCGACGGCGCGTGCCGTGCTCGAACTGGGACGGCGCCTGCGCTCACCCGACCTCGAAGCCGAAGCCCTCCAGGCCCTCGGCCGGGTGCTCATCGACTGTGGCGATCCCGGCGAAGGGCTGGCGAACATCGACGAGGCGATGCTCCTCGCCGTCGAAGGTCGACTCCGTCCGTATTCGACGGGCAAGGTGTACTGCAGTCTGATCAGTGCGTGTGAGTCCCTGGGAGACCTGGCGCGGGCAGCCGAGTGGGCGGATGCGACCACCCGGTGGGCCCAGCAACACCCGCTCGCGGTGTTTCCCGGGCTGTGTCGCGTCCACCTTGCGTCGTCACTTCGGTCACGCGGCGATTGGAATCGGGCGGAGGAGCAAGCTCGGCGCGCGTGCGATGAGCTGGCGACGCTCAACGCCGGGAACGCCGCCGCCGCCTTCGCGGAGATCGGCGAGATCCGGCGCAGGATCGGTGACCTGGAGGGGGCCGAAGCCGCACTTCGGCGGGCCGAGGAGCTGTGCGGCCAGCCTCAAGCCGGATTCGCACTTCTCCGGCTGGCCCAAGGCAACGTGGACGCGGCGGCGGCGATTATCAATCGTTCGATCTCGGAGATCACCTGGGATCGGCTCGCCCGGGCCCGTCTGCTCTCTGCGTGCGCCCAAATTGCGATCGCCGCCGGGGATCTCGTCGGCGCGACCACGGCGCTCGATGAACTCGAGACCACCGCGACCGACTTCGCCAGCCCCGCGCTCGATGGCCGCGGCGCTCACGACTCGCGGCCGAGTGCAGTTGGCGGCGGACGACCCGGCTGCCTGCGCAACCTTGCACCATGCGGCGGAGCGATGGAACGAACTCGACGTTCCCTACGAAGTCGCCACCGCCCGCATGCTCCAGGGTTCCGGTTGTCGAAAGGCCGGCGATCTCGACGGGGCTGCCGCCTCATTAGCCACCGCGCGCGAGATCTTCGAGCAACTCGGAGCGGCACTCGACCTGCGCCACCTGGGCCTGATGAGTGCGACCCCGCAACTGCCGGCGGGGCTGACTGCTCGGGAGGCCGAGGTGCTGCGGCTCGTCGCCACCGGCGCGACCAACAAGCAAATCGCCGAGGCCCTGTTCCTGAGCGAGAAGACGGTGTCGCGACACCTCTCGAACATCTTTGCGAAGATCAATGTCACGTCGCGAGCAGCCGCGACGGCATTCGCCTTCGAGCAACGCCTCGTCCGCTGACCCGGCCGGCGTACCCGACTACGTTCCCCGGGTATGACGACTCTGGACATGCCTTATCGACGCCTCGGCCGATCCGGCCTGAAGGTCAGCGCGCTCTCCTTCGGAAGTTGGGTCTCCTTCGGCGCCCAACTCGACACCGGCATGGCTCGCGACTGCCTCGCCGCCGCGCACGAGGCCGGCGTGAACTTCTTCGACAACGCGGAGGCCTATGCCGGTGGCGAGTCTGAGCGCATCATGGGAACCGCGATCGCCGAACTCAACTGGACTCGGGAGTCCTATGTGGTCTCGTCGAAGTTCTTCTGGGGCCTGACCGAGGGCCCGAATACCCGTAACACGCTGAACCGCAAGTACCTCATGCACGCGATCGACGGCTCACTGGACCGTTTCGGGCTCGACTTCCTCGACCTCATCTACTGCCACCGTCCCGACCCCGAGACACCGATCGAAGAGACGGTCGAAGCGATGTCGGACATCATCGAGTCCGGTCGGGCGCACTACTGGGGCACGAGTGAATGGTCGGCCGACGAGATCCGCGCCGCGTGGGACATCGCGGATCGTCGGAATCTGCGCAAGCCGGTCATGGAACAGCCGCAGTACCACCTCTTCGAGCGGCGTCGGGTCGAGCGCGAGTACGCCCGGCTCTACGACGACATCGGTCTCGGCCTCACCACCTGGAGCCCCCTGGCCTCGGGTCTGCTCACCGGCAAGTACGTCGATGGGATCCCGTCGGACAGCCGGGCCGCCCTCCCGGGCTACGAGTGGCTGAAGGACTCCCTGACGAACGAGCGGCGCAACGGTCAGGTGATGGAACTCATGGCCGTGGCGGAACGACTCGACGTGTCCGTCGCGCAACTCGCGATCGGTTGGTGCGCGGCGAACCCCCACGTGTCGACGGTGATCACGGGTGCGTCACGGCCCGAGCAGGTGGTCGAGAACATGGGCGCCCTCCGGGCGTTGGAACAGCTCACGCCCGACGTACAACGCGAGATCGAGGCCATCTGCAAGCGGTAACCCGAGCCGGAACGCGCCTGCCGGGGCGCCCACTACGCTTTCCCGCCTGTCAGGAACGTTCAAGGGGGACACGAAACATGGGTCGGTTCACGTCACGTCCCGAAGTGGTGCGCTTGCTCCAATCGATGAGCGCCCGCGCCGGGTACGAACTGCTGAAGGTGCAGCCGCCGCCCTCGGCCCGCCCATCGGTCGTACCGCCCACCCCACCTGCGGTACCCGCGGTCTGGCCGCTTCCTCGCCGCGAGGGCCTCACCGACGATGAGATCCGCGCCGGCTTCGCCCGCTTCGAGCACTGGCACTACTCCTACGCGTTCGAGGGTGGGTTGACGTTTTCGGCCAAGCACGTCAACGACAACCGGCCGAAGGCGCCGAACCGGCCGGTGCAGCGGTTCGAGCACTTCATGCCCGATCTCGTCCATGCGTGCGGCGGCTCGCTCGAGGGCGTACGTATCCTCGACATCGCCTGCAACTCCGGCTTCTGGTCGATCGAGTGTGCACTCCTCGGCGCGGAGGTCGTCGGCTTCGACGCGCGACCCGAGCTCATCGAACAGGCGAACCTCATCAAGGATTTCGTCGGCATCGACAACGTCAACTTCCAACAGTTGAACTTCTTCGACATGACCCCGGAGACGTTGGGCACGTTCGATGTCGTCCTCAACCTCGGGATTCTGTATCACCTGCCCGACGCGCTCGACACCCTGACCCGCACCCTGCCGATGGCGACGAAGCACGTCATCCTCGACACGGGCGTGCACGTCACGAGTAACCCTGCGGTGTTCCTCCGCTGGGAGAACCCCGAGGACATCCTCTCCGCGGCCGACGCGGGCATCGTCGCACTGCCGAGCCGCAGCGCGGTCGATCTCATGCTCGAACATCTCGGCGCATCGTCCTGGTACGAGATCCCGATGCGCTCCGACGCGATGCCGCGCGACTACCTCCGCCAGAGTCGCACCACCTGGCTGATCACCAAGTAGTCACGCCGCGCGCCACTCCACGAAGCGATCGCCGACCTTCCGCACCGCGCCCGGCGACGGCCACAGCGGGCCGATCAACCACCGGCCGTCGACGGCTGCGGCCTGGAGCCACTCCCACGCGCGTTCCGGCTCGGTGTGTTGCGGCCGGCACGGTCCCGTCGCGAGGTGGAGCGGCGTCACCGCGAGGTGGCCCACGAACGTGACCGCGGGCGCGTCGAGGTCGCCGACGTGGAACGCGGTGTGACCAGGATTGTGCGCGCCGGTCCATTCGGCGCGCACGCCCGGCCCGAGCAGGTCACCGTCGGCGAAGGTGTCGATCAACCCGTCGGCCAGAAGCTCGCCGAACGCCTCCGCCACCATCTCGGTCTCGCCGAGGGTCCCGAAGGATGCCAAGGCCGTGTCGCTCATCAATACCCGCGAGTTCGGGAAGAACGGTCGCCAGCCACCGGACCCGTCGTTGGCCTGCACCGCGGCGAGCCCGACGCTCTCGATGTGAGAGAGCAAGACCGTGTCGACACTTCCCGCATCGATTCCCGCGGCGGCGAAGGCGGCGGCGAACGCCTGCTGGTGCGCTTCGGTGGTACCGGGATCATGGAGGATGTCGTCGATGTTGCCGGCGGGATCCACCACGATCGTGTGGCCGCCGGACTGGATGACCCACGCGGCAGGCTGCCGCTCGTACTTGGTCGCCGTCGGCCCAGAGCGGCTCGGCCCATGGCACCGACCGCACGTCGTGCGCAGTGAGGCCCGTAAACTCCGGGTCGATCGCCGCGTCGAGGTACAACACCCGAGTCAGCACGACATCACCAACCTCGACCGCGGTCACGCTCATGGCATTCCGATCGCGTGCCGACCGCCTTCGAGCCATTGCCGCAGGTTCGGATCGAGCGAGACGGCGGTCTGGTCGTACCGCTCGAGATCAGACTCGGTCAGCACATCGCGCCAGCGACCGTTGGTGCCCTTGAACAAGAACCGCTCGATCCCACCCTCGAAGATCATGGCGCTCGGATCGTCGGTGCCGGCGGGACCGCGGGCTTCCTCCCGCATGACGTCGATCTGGACTGCCGCGACGAGCGCCGGCCACTGTGACTCGTCGACCTCGATCCCGCAGAACGCGGCGAGTCGGCGCATCTCCCCCTCGGTATTGCCCAACATGTCGCCGAAGTGCACGAAGTGGACGTTGGGAAGATCCCGAAACTCCCACCATGTCGACAGGTGATGGTGATGCGACCAGAAGGGCCAGCCATCCGGTTCCCACTCGAACCAGCCCTCGCCGATCCACCGAGCCCACAACTCCCGAGGTTCCGCCGGTGGTCGAGGAAACTCGGCGCCCGGACGGTCCGCGTCGTTGAACAACTCGTACGCGAGGTCGGTGTAGGCGCAGTAGTGATTCCAGAGCGACATGAACACGTCACGCGTGTCGCGGCCGACCACGACGTACTTGGCCTCCGGAAAGAACCGGATCCCGTCGGCGGGGAGATGACTCTTCACGAACCGGCGGTGGGTCTGGGCATCCACCGACTCGATCATCATGTCGATCGGACCCATGAACCGCGCATCGATCCACGGCGACATCTCGGTCAGACCGCGCCCGTCGGGCTCCGGGCCGAGGATGAGTGCGGCGAGGATCCGCTGCGTCCAGGTGGTCCCGGCCTTGTACGCAGTCGCGACGACGATGTCGTCCTCCCGCACGTTGAAGTGATCCCAGCGGGTGCTGTCGAGGTGGTGGTTGCGGTATTCGTGCAACTGCTCGGGGGGCGATGAGGTCATCCCGCGCAGCCTACGGGGGCGGCGAGGCCCGATCACGGGAGTCCACTGGACGGGTAGGACGGCTGCCTGCCAACGTTGGCTGCCGAGCGTCGGCCGGGAGGCAACCGTGGAGATTCGAGGCAGTGCACTCGTGACCGGCGCGAGTCGCGGGATCGGGCGGGCAGTCGCACTCGAACTCGCCGACCGGGGCTACACCGTGCTCGCGACAATGCGGAACCTGGAAGACGGCCGGGATCTCCCCGATCTGAGTACGGGCCGGATCCGACTCGGCCAACTCGACGTGACCGATCCGACCGCGATCGAGATCCCGGACGATCTCACCGTGCTGGTGAACAACGCGGGTGCCGACGACGGCCACGATCCGATCGAGCACGTCGACCTCGCAACGTGGCGACATCTGTTCGACGTCAATGTGATGGGAGTCCTGGCCGTGACTCAGGCCGCGATCCCGACGCTCAAGCGCAACTCCCCCGGCGTGATCGCCACGATCACCTCGAGTTCGATCTTCGGCATCGTGCCGTTCTACGGCGCGTACCGAGCGACGAAGGCGGCGGCCTCGTCGCTCGCGGAGACGTTGCGCGTGGAGTTGGCCCAGTTCGGAATCCGAGTCGTGGAAATCCTCCCCGGACCGATCGACACCGACATGTTCCGCACCAGCGCGGGACCGATGACCGCGGCGCGATTCGCCGACTACCGGGTCATGGCTGAACATTCGACACAATCCCGGATCGAGCATGCGGACCCGATGGTCCAACCGGTCGAGACCGCGGCCGCCGCGATCGCCGACGCCATCGCCGACGACGACGGGCCGATGCGATACGGCTGCGATCCGCTCGGCAACGGCTTGCTCGACCTCTGGCGTCACTCCGACGACGAGGCGATGTGGCGGCTCATGGGCCAAGGCCTCAGCGGAACGTGATACGCAATCGCCCATTCGAGTTCCGGATGAACCGACGCAACGTCCCGAAGGAGTGCTTGTGTTCCGATTGGTGAACGTCGACGGGCGGGCCGCCCTCGAGCACGACGGTGGCTGGCACGATCTCGCGGCCGTGACCGGCGAGGCGGCATGGTCCGACCCGATCGTCGCGGTGAGCCGCCACGCGGAGTTGCACGATCTCGCGACACAACTCGGGGGTCGTCCGGCTGAAGGATCCCTCGGCGGAGTCACGCTCGGCGCGCCGATCCCGCTGCCTCGCCAATGCTTCGGCATCGGGCTCAACTACCGCGACCACGCCGGCGAGTCGGGCGCGGCGCTCCCGCCCACCCCGTTGACCTTCACGAAGTTTCCGACCTGCATCGCGGGGCCGACCGCCGACGTTCCGCTCTCGGGCGCGATGGTCGACTGGGAGGTCGAACTCGTCGTCGTCATTGGCGCGACGGCATCCCACGTGAGCGTCGCCGACGCGTGGGATCACGTCGCCGGGCTCACCCTCGGTCAGGACATCTCGGACCGGGCCGTGCAGATGACGGGCCAGCCCCCGCAATTTTCACTCGGCAAGAGTTTCTCGGGGTTCGGCCCGACCGGACCCGCGATCGTGTCACTCGACGCATTCGCCGACCGTGACGACATCGGTCTCTGGTGTGAGGTCGGCGGCGAGCGGATGCAGGACGCCCGCACGAGTCTGCTCATCTTCCCGGTCCCGACCCTGGTGGCCTATCTCTCCTCGATCACCCGACTCCAGCCCGGCGATCTCATCTTCACCGGGACCCCCGCCGGGGTCGGCATGGCGAGCGGTCGATTCCTCACCGAGGGCGAGATGATCGTCTCCGGCGCCGACGTGATCGGCGAACTCCGCAACCGCTGCACCGCCGGCCGCGGTCCCCTCCCCGTCTAAAGCACGCCGGCCCGCCGCCGAGCTACTTCTTCACCTCTGGGGTCAGACCGTCGGATTCCGACGGTGATACCCCAAACTCCGCAGATCAGGAGGCGATCTCAGCCAGGAGTGCCGGCGGGATGGTCGTCGAGGCCCACTCGACGTCGGCCCGGATCTCGCCCGGGTCGGCCGCGCCAATCACGACGGCGCTGACCGCCGGATGCGCCAGCGCGAACTGCAACGCGGCCGCGGGCAACGCGACGCCGGTCCGTGCGCACGTCGTTCGCAACGCGTCGACGCGTTCGACGGTCCCTGGATCGGCTGGTTCGTAGTCGAACGTCGGAGTGCGATCCGCGCCGGCGAGGATGCCGCTGTTGAAGACCCCGCCGATGATCACGCCGACGCCTCGTTCCGCGCAGTGCCCCAACAGTGCTTCACCGGAGCGGTCGAGCAGCGTGTAGCGCCCCGCGAGCAGCACGCAGTCGAGGTCGACGAGGGCGACGAAACGACCGAGCATCTCCTGCTGGTTCATCCCCGCGCCGATCACCCGGACGACTCCCTCGTCGCGCAAGGCCACCAACGCGGGGAAGGCACCGTCGAGGGCGGCCTGCTCATGATCGTCGGGGTCATGGACCAACACGATGTCGATGCGATCGAGCCCGAGCCGTTCGAGGCTCTCCTCGATCGAGCGCCGCACTCCGTCACCCGAGAAATCGAACTGTGGGGCCGTGCCGCGCGGGATCCGGAAGACCCCAGGGTCGAACTCCGCATCGGGCCGCACGAGACGACCGACCTTCGTCGACACGACGAACTCGTCACGCGGATACGGGCGCAACGCCGCGCCCAAGCGGTGCTCCGACAGGCCGTGTCCATACAGCGGCGCAGTGTCGAACAGCCGGATTCCGGCATCCCACGCCGCGGAGACGGTCGCATCCGCGTCGGCGTCGGTCATCGGTGCGAACAGATTGCCGAGGGGCGCGCATCCCAACCCGAGCCGCGTGACCTCGACGCCCCGCGACCCCAGTGGCGCGGTCGTGATCACGATCGCCACTCCGAGCCGTCCGGCCAAGCCAGTGCCGCGACCGACTCCGGCCAGAGGTCGGCCGAATATCCCGCCGCCTCCGGCACCACGTACCGCCCGTCGCGAATCGTCGCCGGGTGTCGGAAGTGTTCGTGCAAATGGTCGGCGAACTCGGTGGTCCGGTCATCGAGCGATCCCGACACGCAGACGTAGTCGATGATCGAAAGATGCTGGACGTACTCACAGAGGCCGAGACCACCGGCGTGGGGACACACCGGCACCCCGAACTTGGCCGCGAGGAGCAGCACCGAGAGCACCTCGTTGACGCCACCGATCCGGCACGCATCGATCTGGCAGTAGTCGATCGCCTCGGCCTGGAACAGTTGCTTGAAGATCACGCGGTTCGCCGCGTGCTCGCCGGTCGCCACGCCGACCGGCGCGACCCCGCGCCGGATCGCGGCATGGCCGAGGATGTCGTCCGGGCTCGTCGGCTCCTCGATCCAGCGCAGGTCGAACGGTTCGAGGTGGCGCATCCACTCGATCGCCTGGTCGACCTCCCACACCTGGTTCGCGTCGGCCATGAGCGGGAGATCGCCGATCTCCTCGCGCATCACCTCGCACCGGCGGACATCGGACGCGATGTCGACGCCGACCTTGGTCTTGAAGCATCGCCAACCGTCGGCGAGCGCGGCGCGGGTGAGCTCGCGAACCTTCGGTTCCGGATAGCCGAGCCACCCCGCCGACGTGAGGTAGGCGGGGTACCCGTCGCGGCGGAGCTCGGCAATGCGATCGGCCTTGGTCGGCGCCAGACCGCGCAGGAGATCCAGGGCTTCGTCGCGGTCCAGCGCATCGGTGAGGTACCGGAAGTCGACGAGGCCGACGAACTCCTCCGGCGTGAGATCCGCGATCAACTGCCACAACGGCTGGCTGGCTCGCTTGGCCGACAGGTCCCACACCGCGTTCACCAATGCAGCCGTCGCCAGATGAATGACGCCCTTCTCCGGACCGAGCCAGCGCAGCTGGCTGTGATTCGTCAGTTGGCGCCACATCCCGGCCGAGTCCGCCATGAGATCTTCGAGATCACGACCAACGATCAGCGGCGCCAGCTGTTCGATCGCCGCGCAACACAAGTCGTTCCCCGCGCCGATGGTGAACGTCATCCCCCACCCTTCGTGCTCACCGTCGGTCTCGAGCACGGCGTACGCGCCGGAGTAGTCGGGGTCGGTGTGGACGGCATCGGATCCCGCCAGCGTGCGTGAGGTCGGAGCCCGCAGGTCGAGCGTCCGGATTCCCGTGATGCGCGTCATGAGCGCACCCTAAACAGGCCTCGGCGCGACGCGCCATGATGACGACCACGACACCAAGCCTCGGAGGGACGCGGACATGACACAGCGGGTGATCGTGGTGACCGGAGCCCGCGGCGGCATCGGCGCCGCCATCGCAGCCACGTTCGAAGCACGCGACGACATCGTCGTCGGCCTGGATCTACTCGATGGATTCGACGTGACCGATCCGCAGGCGTGTGTCGACGCGGCGGCACGGGTCGCTGCGGATCACGGCGCCGCCGACGTGCTCTGCAACAACGCGGGAATCGCTGCAGTCGGTGACGTCGTGGCGTCGACTCCCGAGGAATGGGAACGTGTCTTCGCGGTCAACGTGTTCGGCGTCGCCAATATGAGTCGGGCATTCCTGCCCGCGATGCGGGCTGCCGGCCAGGGCGCGATTGTGAACACGTGCTCGGTGGTCGCCTCGGTCGGCCTGGTCGAGCGGGCGGTCTACGGCGCGTCGAAGGGCGCCGTGCTCGCCCTCACCAAGGCCATGGCTGCCGACGAGATCGCCCACGGCATTCGCGTCAACTGCGTCTCGCCGGGAACGGTGTGGAGCCCGTGGGTCGAACGATTGGTCGCCACCACCCCCGACCCGGACGCCGCTCAGGAGGCGCTCCGTCGCCGCCAACCCCTCGGCCACATGGTGCAGTGCGCCCAGGTGGCCGACGCGGTCGCGTACCTTGCGGCACCGAGCACGTTCACAACTGGCGCCGACTTCCTGCTCGACGGTGGCATCACCGGCGTTCGCATCGTGACCCCGTGAGCGCGACCGACGCTCTGCGGGTCGCGCTCGTCGGCGGGCCGATGTACGACCATCTCTCCGATCGCCTCCGCCGACCCGGCATCGAGATCGTCGTCCATGCCGACCACCCGACCCTCAACCGCGAAGTCGCCGCGATGCTCCGCGGCGGCGAACGCATCGACGTGCTCGCGACTCATTCGAAATACGCGCCGTCCCAACGAGCATGGCTCCGTGACCTGACGCCACTGCTCGACGCCGGGACGCTGGCGCCGCTGGCGCCACCGGCCGTCGAACTCTGTCGCTTCGCCGGCACGCTGCTGTGCGCGCCCCGCCTGGTCGACGTGCGGATCCTGTGGACCCGCACCGACCGGGTCGACCACATCCCCGACACGTGGGCCGAACTGCTCGATTCCGACCTCGCTTTCGGATTCCCCGGGCGCGAGTCCGGGCTCTTCGGCACGTTCTTCGAACTCGTCGTCGGCGCGGGCGGCTCCCTCTTCGACGACGATCTCCGACCCACGCTGGCGACTCCCGTCGCCGAGTGGGCCATCGACACCCTGTGCCGGCTCGCCACCCGGGCGCCGGCCGACCTTCCGACCTGGCACTACGACGATGTCGACAGGGCGCTGCTCGGCGGGCGGGTCGATGCCGCCGCGGCCTGGCCCGGCGGGTGGGGAGCCATCCGCTCATCCGAGAACGCCGCGGTCCTCACCCCGAGCCTGTACCCCGCGGGCGCCGCGCGCCGGGTCTCCTACTCCGGCTGTCACGCGTGGGCGATCCCCACGACGTGCGCCGACGTCGACGGTGCCGTCGCGCTCATCACCGAACTGCTCGGCTCCGATGCCCAGCGCCTCGACGCATCAGGCGGAAGCATGTGCGCCCACCTCGAGGCGCTCTTGTCGGTCGTGCCCGACAACGACATCGATGAGCGCCGGCTCGCGTTGACCCGCCAGACCATCACCGATGCCATGATCACGTATCCGCCGCTCGTTCGCTTCCCCGAGGTGGAGGACGCCGGCTGGTCGGCTCTCCAGGCGGCCATCCGCGGCCGGCACTCCCCGACCGCGGCCGCCGCCGCGATCCAGGCCGCGGCGGAGTCAGTACTCGCTTGATGCACCTCGGTCGGCGTAGGTTGCCCGCCATGAGTCGCCACGATTTCGACCACGTGATCGCCACGGAGGCCGAGCTCCGCGGGGTGTATCGAACACCCTCGGATCTCGTCGCCCAGAAGGTGATCGGAGAGCTGGACGACCACGCTCGGGCCGTCATCGGTGCGGCGCCGTTCGTCCTGATCGGAACGACCTCCCCCGACGGGACGGCAGACGTCTCCCCCAAAGGAGGACCCGCCGGCTTTGTCGTGGTGCTCGACCAGCACCGGCTCGCCATCCCGGATCTGGCCGGCAACAACCTGCTGGATTCCATCGGCAACATCGTCGCCGGATCGGGGATCGGACTCCTCTTCGTCGTACCCGGCATGGACGAGACGCTGAGAGTGAACGGGCACGCCTGCCTGACCACCGACCCGACGATCCTCGAGGCGTGCGCGATCAAAGATCGGCGGCCGAAGGCTGCCATCGGCGTGACCGTTACCCAGCAATACATGCATTGCCCGAAAGCATTTCGACGCAGTTCCCTCTGGGATCACACCACCTGGCCCGACCGCGACGCATTGCCATCACTCGGTGCGATCCTGCGTGACCAGATCCCCTCCGTAGCCGACGTCCCCGCCGAGGCCATCGATGACCTCCTCGAATCGGGGTACGCGGAATCCATGTGGGAACCAGGCGGAGTGCACTGATGACCGGTTCGTCGAACAAACACCACCACCACGACCACCCCACCGAGCGCGGCGACATCTCCCCCGATCTCTCACCACAAGGCATCGAGGAGTACGAGGTCGCGGCGTCGACCGACGGCGCCCGCGAGTCGAAAGTCAACGCGGTACGAGACGTCCTCGCCAATGCGGAACCCAACGAGATGGCGGAGGTCGCACGCTGGCTCGACGCGATTCTCGCCGGCAGCTCGCCCGACGATGTCGGGACGCTGCGCCGAGTCATCCTCCAGCAGGACGAACCCGTCTACGGAACGATCCCGCTCAGCACCGACGACGAGCTGGTCAAGCACTGGAAGACCGGCGTCTACCCCTACCGCAACCTGATGTCGAGGAAAGAGTACGAGCGCCAGAAGTACCACCTGCAGGTCGAGTTGCTGAAGCTCCAGGCCTGGGTGCGCGACACCGGCCAACGAGTCGTCATCGTGTTCGAGGGCCGAGACGCCGCGGGCAAGGGTGGGACGATCAAACGGTTCATGGAACATCTCAATCCGCGCGGCGCGCGGGTCGTGGCATTGGAGAAGCCCACGCCCGTCGAGTCGGGCCAGTGGTACTTCCAGCGCTACGTGCAGCACCTCCCCACGAGCGGCGAGCTCGTGCTCTTCGACCGCTCCTGGTACAACCGGGCCGGCGTCGAACGGGTCATGGGGTTCTGCAACGAGGACGACGTCTCTGAGTTCCTCCGCCAGGCGCCCGAGTTCGAACGCAATCTGACGCGCAGCGGCGTGCATCTGATCAAGTTCTGGTTCTCGGTCAGTCAGGCCGAGCAACGCCGGCGCTTCAAGGAACGCGAACAACACCCGCTGAAACAATGGAAGCTCTCGCCAGTCGACGTCGCGTCGCTCAACAAATGGGACGAATACACCGAGGCAAAGAAGGCGATGTTCGTTCACACCGACACAGCGGAGTCGCCGTGGACCGTCATCAAATCGGACTGCAAGAAGCGGGCCCGACTCAACGCCATTCGGTACGTCCTGCACACGATGCCCTACGAGGGCAAGGACGTCGACAACATCGGGCCGCTCGACCCGTTGCTCGTCGGACCGGCCTCGAACGTCTACGAGACCGGCGAGCGCGACTGACCGAACCACCGGGCGACACCAACTCCGGCGCCGGACGGGGCCTCGACGTCGCGCCCTGGTCGTAGGCTCGGACTGTGTTCGCGTTCTTCGCCCTCATCCTGCCGATCGTGCTCATCGCGGCCGCGGCGATCGCGGCGACGATCTCGATCCGTAACAGCTCGGTGCGCGTCACCTCGGCAGGGGTCGAGGTCGCGAACTACCGCCAACCGGTCCAGCAGGTTCCGCTGGCGCAGGTCGATCACTTCGAGCCACCCGCTCCGGTCGGCTGGCTCTCCAGTCTCCGGCCGAAGACCGGAGTGCTGGTCTGCGCTGATGGGTCGCGCATCGTGGTGCGCAATCTCACCGACCCCGAAGCCGGCCGGGGCATCGACGCCCTCAACGATCGACTGACCCAACTCCGGAAGGACCAATGACTGTGGACACCGCCAACGACCTCCTGGAATCGGCACGAGGTGTGCTCGACGACGTCGTGGCGCTGCGTCGCGATCTGCACCGCCACCCCGAGTTGGGCCTCCAACTCCCACGCACCCAGAGTGCGGTGCTCGACGCGCTCGATGGCCTGCCGCTGCGCATCACTCGCGGTGACACCGTGACGTCGGTCGTCGCCGATCTCGAAGGCGGTTCCCCCGGCCCGGTGGTCCTGCTGCGTGCCGACATGGATGCGTTGCCGATGCCCGAGGACACCGGCCTCGAATTCGCCAGCGAGATCAGCGGTGCAATGCACGCGTGCGGCCACGACGCACACACCGCGATGCTCGTCGGCGCGGCCCGCGTGCTCGCCGGCCGTCGGAACGACTTCGCCGGCACGGTGCGCTTCATGTTCCAGCCCGGCGAAGAAGGCTTCCACGGCGCCCGGTCGATGATCGAGGAAGACGTGTTGCGCGACGTGGATCTGGCATTCGCCCTGCACGTCACCCCGAACCTGCCCTCCGGCCTGGTCGGGACGCGATCCGGCCCGATCATGGCGTCCGCCGACGTCCTCGACATCCGCGTGACCGGTCGGGGTGGGCATGCCTCGCTCCCCCACCTCGCCAACGATCCGATCCCGGTCGCGGCGGAGATCGTGACGGCACTCCAGACCTTCGTCACGCGCCGGATCAACCCGTTCGACCCGGCCGTTGTGACCATCACCAAGATCCGTGCCGGAACCACCAACAACGTGATCCCCGAGCACGTGGATCTCACCGGGACGCTGCGGGCGGTCTCCGACGCCACGCGCACTCAGGCGCTCACCGGCATCGAGCGCGTCGCGGCGGGCATCGCCGCCGCGCACGACATGCTCGCCGAGGTCACGGTGACGCCGGGATACCCGCCCACGGTGAACCATCCCGGCCCGGTCGAACTGTTCGCACAGGTGGTGCACGACACCTTGGGCGCCCGCCGTTACGTCGAGATGCCGGCGCCACTCATGGGTGCCGAGGACTTCTCCTACGTGTTGCAACAGCGCCCCGGCGCGATCGCTTTCCTTGGCGTGTGTCCGCCGGAGGTCGACGCGGCCACCGCTCCGGCCTGTCACTCCAACCGGATGATGATCGACGAGGCCGCCCTGGCCGCCGGGGTCGCAACCTACGCCGGTCTGGCCCTCGCCGGCCTCACCAGCACCGCCTGATTGAAGCGAGTCAGCGCATGCGCAGATTGCGCAATGCCTCGGGCAACTCCTGGGGGCCGCGACTGCGCAACGCCGAAACCGCGTCGGGCACGGCGCACGCCTCCTCGCGATGCTGACCCTCGACGGGCTCACCGGACGGATCCCGCAGGATGAACCGGTACCCGTACTCGGTCTCGATCGACATCGACTCGGCCATCATCTCGTCGACATCGACCACGACGCCGTCGTCACCCACGTACAGGTTGCGGAGAAACGCCGGTGCGAACACCGTCACGCCGGCCACCTCACCGACGGGTTCACTGTCAGGACCGGGCAGGTAGTCCTCGTACAAGAACGGCGCGGTCGACTCGCAGCAGCCGGTACCGATGGTGAAGACCAACGCGCCGCGACGGTCACGCTTCGCCCGTTCGACGATGCGCGCCGCCGCGGCGGTCCCGGTCACTTTCAAATGTTCGGGCTCAACGCCGAGAAGTGCAGGTAGCCATTGCGGTCCGTCGCGGTGTTCTCCCACACGTGCTTGATCTGGCGATACTCGTTGTAGCCGTAGTCACCCAACTCACGCCCGATGCCGGACTGCTTGTACCCACCGAACGGTTGGGTCGGCGTGATCATGTGGTAGTCGTTGATCCACACGGTGCCGGTGCGCATGCCCGCCGCGACCGCATTGGCCCGGGCCGAATCCGTCGACCACACTCCGCCGCCGAGACCGTAGATCGAGTCGTTCGCGATCTTGATCGCTTCGTCGTCGGAGTCGAACGGGATCACGCAGAGGACTGGTCCGAAGATCTCCTCTTGGGCGATCTTCATCGAGTTGTCGGCCTCGAAGATCGTCGGGCTGAAGAACGCGCTCTGATCGAGCCCGGCCGGCAAGTCCGACGGCTTCGAACCACCGCAGAGGAGCTTGGCCCCTTCGTCGAGGCCGAGCTTCACGTATCGCTCGGTGGTGTCGACCTGCGCGGGTGCGACGAGCGGGCCGAGGTCGGTGTTCATGTCCATGTTGTCGCCGATGACGATCTTGCCGACGCGCTCGAGGAGGAGGCCGACGAACTCGTCGTAGATCTTGCGCGACACCAGCGCACGCGTGCCCGACTCGCACACCTGGCCGTTGTGGAAGAACGTCCCCCAGAGCACACCCGCGGCCGCGAGGTCGAGGTCCGCATCGTCGAGCACGATGTTGGCCGATTTCCCGCCGAGTTCCAGGGTCACCTTCTTCACCGTGCCCGACGCGAGCTGCATGATCCGGCTCCCGACCTCGGTCGAACCGGTGAACGCGACCTTGTCGACCATCGGGTGCTGGGCCATCTCCTCGCCCGCGCTGCCTCCCGGACCGGTGATCAAGTTGACCACACCCGCCGGGATGCCCGCTTCCTCGACCGCCTTGACCATCTCGACCGCGCTCAACGACGTGAAACTCGCGGGCTTCAACACCACACAGTTCCCGGCCGCGATCGCCGGCGCGATCTTCCAGCCGGCCATGAGGAACGGGAAGTTCCACGGCACGATGCCACTGCACACGCCGAAGGGCTCACGCCGGACGGTGCTCTTGGCGGGCGGGAACGGGCTCTCGCCGCGGTCGATCACGTCGGCCTCGTTCTCCGCGCAGTCGGCGAACGTGTTGAACGTGGCCACCGCGCCGGGGACGTCAGCGAACATCGCCTTCTTGATCGTGCCACCACCGTCGCGCGCTTCGATCTCCGCGATCTCGGCGCTGCGACCGTTGATGATCTCGGCCGCCGTGCGCAGCTTCTCGGCGCGCTCCTTGCCCGACATCCGCGGCCACGGGCCGTCGTCGAACGCCGTGCGAGCGGCTTGCACGGCCCGGGCGGCGTCCTCGCGGCCGGCTTTGGCGATATCGGCGATCTTCTCGCCGGTCGAGGGGGCAAAGGTGGGGAAGGTGTCGCCGGATGCGGCGTCGACCCAAGCACCATCGATGAACAGTTGCGTGTCGCCCATGACCATTTCCTCCAAGTTTCGAGCGGGTTTCGCCACGCTAGGCCCGTCGTGGCCAACGGTCCAGCCCGCGGAACGGGGTACCGGTCCCCATCACCGTTTGACCAACGATGCCAAGGATGGAAAGGATCAGACCCTTCCCCCGGAAAGGCGCTCCGTGCCGCTCACCAACTTCGCCCCCGAGACCGCTGCGTTCTACCAGGGCGATCCCGACGCCGACTTCACCTATCTCCGCAACCACGAACCAGTGCATTGGTATGAGCCGGGCGGGTTCTGGTGCCTCACCCGTCAGGCCGACATCCGGGAGGCCTCCCGCCAGCCGACGATCTTCTCCTCCGCGTACGGAATCCAGATGTTCCAGATTGCGGATGCCCACGCCGGTCACGGTCCTACTCCCGACGACCCGACTGCCGCGTCGATCCTCCAGCTGGACCCGCCGGATCACCTTCGCCATCGCAAGCTGGTCATGAGCGCGTTCCGACCGAAGTACATGGCCGAGTTGGAGGCGCGTATTCGCGACATCGCGATCGAGTCGCTCGACGCCTGCGATCCGACCGCCGAGGTCGACTTCGTCGAGGAGATTGCGGTGCCACTCCCGATGCAGGTGATCGCCGAGATGATCGGCGTGTCGCCCAGCGATGGCGCGGCGTTCCGGCGCTGGTCGGACTCGATCATCGAGGCCGGCGGCGGCGGCGTGACCGAACAGACCCTCCAGGACATGGGCGAACTGTTCGCCTACTTCACCGAGAGCATCGAAGAGCACCATGCCACGCCCCGCGACGACATCATCACCATGCTCATCGACGCGGAACTGGAAGGTGAGCGGCTCGGAAAGGGCGAAATCCTGATGTTCCTGCTGACCCTGCTGGTCGCCGGGAACGAGACGACCCGCAACCTCATCGCCGGCGGTGGTCGCGCCCTGGCCGATCATCCCGACCAGCGGACGCTCCTCGCTGCCGATCCGTCGCTCATTCCGGGCGCAGTCGACGAGATGCTGCGGTGGGTGACGCCGGTCCGCAGCTTTGTGCGTCGGGCTCAGGTCGACACCACGATCGGCGACACCCCGATCAAGGCTGAGGAGTACGTGGTGATGTTCTACGGGTCGGGCAACCGCGACGAAGCGGTGTTCGGTCCGACGGCGAGTCAGTTCGACGTGACCCGCGCCGACGCCTATCACCACATCTCGTTCGGTTTCGGCGAACACCTCTGTCTCGGAGCGGCGTTGGCCAAGGTCGAGGCCCGGGTGATGTTCGAGGAGCTCCTCCGGCGCTGGCCCAGCTGGGACATCACCGGCGACGTCGAACCGCTCGAATCGTGCCTGATGAACGGCCTGGTGCACATGCCCGTGGAACTACGGTCCTGACCATGCGCGACGGTGAGTGGATCAGGTTCGTCATCCGGTTCGAGGTGCTCGACGCCGACCGTTATCGCGACATGACCGCGGCGATGGCCGCCGTCAGCCACGACGAGCCGGGCACCGTCGTCTACGACTGGTATCTCGACGAGCCGCAGACCACCGGCGTGCTCTATGAGGCCTACGCGTCACGAGATGCGCTCGACGCACACACGCGCGGCGCAGTGTTCACCGACCTGGCGCCGCAGTACCTCGATGCCGTGCGCGTCATCTCGGTCGACGCGTTCGGCGCCGCGCCGGGGCTGGCGCGCAGTGACGTGCTCGGCGCGCCCACCATCTGGTGGGACGCGCCCATCGCGGCTATCTCCGGCTCGGGCACGTAGATCGACCGTACGGGGGAACCACATGACCAACGACCGTCCCGAACGCTTGATCTCCGACATGCGTGGCGTCCGGTACGGCGAGGTGCTCGCCGTTTCGGCGAAGGGGTCCACCTTCGAGGCCGAGGTCTACGGCACGCAGATGCTGAACGATTGTCCGCAGGAGCTCTGGGAGACACTCGACCCCGCGGCGATCGCGCAGGATCTCGGCGCGTTGATCGTGAAGCTGAACGGCCCGCGCCACTGGATGCTCGACGGCCTGGGCCAGAAGACCGCACCGGTCGAACCGGTGTTCCACGACTTCAGTGGCCTCATGATGCGCCGCATCGCCGTGGTTGATCTGGGCGACAACCCTGCCGTGGTCCCCTACACCGAGCGGTACGTCAACCGCGGGGCGATCTTCTTCTTCGATGCGGGGAAGCCCGTCTACGAACTCATCAACCCCGAGGGTGTCGCCTACGTGATGCAGGCGTATTGCATCGGCGTCGACCCGACGCTGCACGCCGACGCGCTCCCCTCACTCGGTGCGCGCCTGGCACTCCCCGAAGGCTGGACCTACCGCAGCCGCATCTTGGACGAAGAACTCGTCGTCGACACGAGCGCGACCATCGCGACGGTCCTCCAGGACGAACTGGAGAACACCTACACCCTGCCGAACTGAGCCGCCGCCCGAGGCGATCGCGGCTCAGCGCCGGTTGGAGAAGTACTTCTTGTAGTTCTCGGCCGAGGCCGCCAGCGCCGGATCGGCATCGAGCTTGGGCTGCATCTTCGCCCGGGCCGCCTCCCGCTTGGCCGGGATGTACTCCGTCGGCCAGTACCCCTCGTGCGGCCGGTAGCTCTTGAGCACGTTGCGCGCCACCGTGACTTTGTGCACCTCGTCGACGCCGTCGGCCAGGCCCATGGTGGGCGCCGCGGCGTACATCGCCTGGATCGGGGTGAGGTCGGTGGTGCCGAGCGAACCCAGGATGTGCAACGCGTTGAGACTCACATCTTGGAGCACCTTGGCCATCGTGTACTTCACCGCGGCGATGTCGGTTCGGCACTCCTGCGTGCTGGTGTTGTCGATCTTCCAGGCGGTCTCGAGGACGAAGAGGCGCAACATCCGGATCTGCGCGTAGGAGTCGGCGATCTTCTCCTGCACCATCTGGTGTTCGCCGATGATCTTGCCGTGCGACTCACGACTGAGCGCTCGTTCACACATCATGTCGAAGGCGAGCGTGCACTGGGCGATCGTCCGCATCGCGTGGTGGATGCGCCCGCCGCCGAGCCGGCGCTGGGCGAGCACCTTGGCACCATCTTCGGGTCCCAGGAGGTGATCGAGGGGGATCCGCACCTCGTTGTAGATGATGTGGTTGTGGTTGCGCGGCTCGGGTTGGATCTCCACACCGGGCGTCTGGCGCGGGACAACGAACATGCCGTTGGTGCACATGACGAAGAGGATGTCGGCGACGCGACCAGCGCTCGTGAACCACTTCTCACCGTTGATGACCCACTCGTCGCCGTCACGCGTCGCGTAGGTCTTGAACAGGTTGGGGTCCGAACCACCTTGGGGCTCGGTCATCGAATACGCCGAGAACATCTCTTGGTTCAGCAGCGGGCCGAGCCACCGTTCCTTCTGTTCATCGGTGCCGTACGCGGCGAGCATCTCCATGTTGCCGGTGTCGGGCGCGGCCGCACCGAACATCTGCGGCGCCGAACCGTACCGACCGATGACCTCGTTGAGCAGACCCAACTTGAGTTGACCGAAGCCGGGCCCACCGAGTTCCTCGTCGAGGAAGATCGCCCACAGGCCCTGATCCTTGACCTGCTGTTGCAGGCTGCGTACGTACGCCTTGACCACCGGATCCGGCGAACGCACCGCGTACGGGAACACGTAGTCGAGCGGTTCGACCTCTTCGCGGCAGAACTCCTCGACCCAATCGAGTTTCTTCTGAAATTCCGGATCGGTCGAGAAGTCCCAAGCCACGGTGTCTCCCTTGTCGGCGTGACGGGGAACCTACGGCATGCATGCCGCCCACGGTCAAGCCGCGGCGGGTCTCCACCGGTCGCGCGGCACGGCTGAGTCCGCGGCTCCTCACGATCGCGGCGGGTCCCACCGGTCCGCGGGAATCGCCGCCGGCCGCCTACCGACACCGGCCTGATCGACGATCGAGCTGACCGTCGACACGTCGGTGAGCACGTGGTTGTCGCGGAAGCTCAGGTTCTTCGGATACGACACACCTTTCGCGTCCGTATACGGACAGATGTTGAAGAAGCGCTCGGTGCTATATGGCGTGAAGCGCACCAACGACTCGTACCCGGCGCTGTAACCGGCGATGTCCTGTTCGAGCGGTGGCTGGAACCAGTGGTTGCCCTCGAACCGGATATCGCCGTAGGTCACACACCCACCGATCTCACTGCCGTAGCGCTGGCCATTCGCCATCGACAACAGACCCGAATAAGCCAGCGGGTCATCGGCGGGCGGCGTTGGCCCGAAGTCCAAGACGCCGACCGGGTTGTTGATCGACACATTGCCCGCGACCACCACGTGACGGGTTCCGCCGTCGGTATAGAAGGTGTTGGCACCGGCGGCCGGCCGCTTGTTGATCGCGAGGTTGTCCCGGATCTGCAGCGCGGAGGCCGGGCCCCGACCCTGGGCACCGGTCGTGTAGATCGCGCCACCGTCCCACATCACGTTCAGGAAGTCGTCGATGCGGTTGGCGGCGATGACGTTGTAGCGGTTCTGGCTCGGCGAGGTGACTTTGCCCCACATGCCGCTCGTTGCATTGGGTAATCCGGGGAAGCTCCCTTGGTCGAGGAGTCCCCAACCCCACCCGATCGAAATCCCCGTCCACGGCACGTCGACGATGGTGTTGCGCATGACCTTGGTGTACTCCGCAAACCCAATGGTGATACCCGCAGTGTCCACGTACTCGCGCCCGAGGTGCTCGAGGAGGTTGTTCGCGATGGTGTTGTGCGTCGTGAACTGGTCCGGGGTCTTCGGGCGCGCGTCGGCCTCGGTCACGTCGCCGAGTTGGATGCCGCCCGCCGAAAGATCGGAGAACACATTGTCTTCGATCCGGTTGTGCTGCGCGCCCGAACCGAACGACACCCCGATCGCACCGAGGTGTTCGAAGACGTTGCCCCGCACGGTGATCCGGCGAGCGCGATCGAACTGCAGGCTCCCCGGTGTCGCGACATCGTGTTGGTCGTGGCCGATGATGTTGGTCGGGTGGCCGCGCCCGACCAGGCGGAAGCCGTTCTGGTCATCCACGTACCCATCGGCCGAGCTGGGTTCCATCCACGTGGCGCCCGTGAACGTGATGCCCTCGAATCGGAGGTCGGTCACGGGTGCCTTCGCCGTTCCCCGGGCGACGATCAGACCCTCGGAGCGAGCTAACTCGACGACGGCCGTGCGCAGGTCCTCGCCGGGCCGCGGCAGGTAGAAGAGCGATCCCGCCTCACGGTCGAGATACCACTCGCCCGGCTCGTCGAGGAACGACAGGGAGTTCTCGAACCGCTGCACCTGCCAAAAGCTCCAGATCCCCGGCACGTCGGTCTTGGGTTGACGAAACACGTTCGCGTTGTCCCAGCCCGGCCGTTGCATGGTGATCAGCCCGACGCCAGTCTCAGGATCGGGAGCCGCGACCGCCGCGACCGGAACGCTGGTCATCTTCCACTGGTCGTACGAGACCGCGCGGATATCGCGCGGGTTCGTCCAGGTCATCGGATCCCGCCAGCCCGCCGGGTTGAGATCGGTCACCTTGTACTGGATCCCGCGCTCATCCGGAACCTCGGACCAATGGGGCAGGAACGCAACGGGAAACGCCCTGGTCTGCGCGACCGTCGCCCGCCGGCCGTTGACGTACAGCTGGCGGGACCCCGCGCGTCCGACCGGCGCCTTCCAGATTCCGAGGGGGCCATCGACCCGCGACCACGACCGGCCGGGCACCGAGGTTGCGCCCGACATCGTGGCGTGCTCTCCGGGCGCGGACCGGTAGACGACGTCGTGGCCCGGACGGCCCGAGTCACGACCATCGAAGCGGAGCGGATGATCGACGCGATAGCGTGCCACCGCGCAGGTTGACCGTCACATCGCCGCGACTCCCCGACCGGGCCTCGTCGCGGGCACGATCGAGGGTGCGAAACGGCGAATCCTTGCTCCCCGATCCCTTGTCATGACCGTCAGGCGCCACCCAGATGGTCCGCCCGCCGGCGTCCGAGTCATCCGAGGTACACCCGAGCACACCGATCGTCATGGCGGCAACCAGGAAGGGAGCGAGCACAGCACCTCGAGACATGACACCCTCTCGACTGATCACCAATGGGGCTGAACCCTGATTCCCAGGACCCACGTCAGGAGGGGGGCCTTGTTCTCCAGTGATTAACGGTGTAAAGTCCGTCCAAGTATTCAGACACTCTTGGGGGGAAACATCGTGATAGGTCGATTGATGAAGTTTGTGGTGACGGGAGCGCTCGTGGGCTCGCCGCTTCTCCCGATCGGCGGCCAGCCTGCCGGCGCGGAGACCGTTGCCGTGTCCTGTACCGGCATCCGTTCGATCATCACCCTGAACCCGGCGACGGGGTCCGGCAACGCGAAGTACACCAAGTGGGTGACGAAAGACTCGGACGGCACCAAGGTCAGTCTGCTCGGATCCCCGATTCTGGCCGACACGCAGGCCTGCACCATCGACGCCGGGATCCGCACGAATCAGCCTGGTCAGGACGTCAAGTATCTCCTCGACGACCAGACGAACGGCGCGGCCATCCTGACCACGAGCGGTGCGCTCGCCAAGAGCGTGCTGAGCGTGACCGGCAGCGGCACGTGTCGGGCCGGCGACCCGCTGTTGAACACCACGTACCCCGCGGCCTACCCGTTGCAGGGCAAGGTCATCACCAAGTTCGACCAGCTGAACGCGAGCAGCGTGCAGATCCAGATGCAGTCCTACATCCGCCTGGGTTCGGACCCACTCGACACCGACGGTGACGTGACCGTCACCGGCCTCGTCATCAAGGGCCCGGCGCTCGGCGGAGACTGTCAAGGCCACGTTGGCGCTCTTCCCGACCAACAGCGCGAAGAACCTGAACCCCGGCGACTGCATCGCCGCCAGCGGTTCGTCGGCCGGCAACGCGGCGATCGCCGAAATGTCACTCCTCCAGTCCGACGGCTCCGACGTCGGAACCGGCATCGACCCGTGGACAGTCACCATCCCGTAGCACTGAGTCGCGGTGCCACCGTCGGAGATGGCGGTGGCACCGCGCTCGCCCTTTCGGGCGCACGGGTTCAGGCGTAGATCATCCGGGTGACCCATTCGGCCACCAGCGCGGGCTTGTCCTCGCCCTCGATCTCGACCGTGAAGTTCCGCGTCGTCTCGATCGCGCTGCCCTTCAACTCGACGTTCGCCGTCACCGCGCGAGCCCGGATGCGCGAGCCGACCTTGACCGGGCTCACAAACCGCACCCGGTTGAAGCCGTAGTTGATCCCCATGAGGAGACCCTCGTAACGGGACGGATCCGATGGCGCGCTGCTGGCACCGTGCGCGAGATGCGTGAGCATCGAGAGGGTCAGGAACCCGTGCGCAATCGTGGTGCCGAACGGCGTGTTCTTCGCCGCCTCGGGATCGACGTGGATGAACTGGTGATCCTGGGTCACGTCGGCGAACTGGTCGATCTGGTCCTGGGTGACCTGGAACCATTCCCCGGTCCCTTCGTCGTTGCCGACGTCGGTAAGGAACTTCTGATAGGCGCTGGCTGCTGCTTCACTCATGGACGCCGACCCTAGAGGCTCTCCGAACGACCATGTTCGCCACGCCCCGCTGATTTCACACCGACTGCAACAACCTGGTTCACTGGCCCGAAACCAACGGGACGCCGGAGGAGCCATGACGACCATCGACACCGCGGCCTTGCGAGCAAAGTACGCCGAGGAGCGGGACAAGCGGATTCGCCCGGACGGCACAGCGCAATACGTGCAACCCACGGGTCGCTTCGCACCGCTGCTCGAAGATCCCTACACGCCGCGAGTCGAGCGTGAGTCGGTCCACGACGAGGTCACCGTGGCCATCATCGGCGGCGGTTTCGGCGGGGTGTGCACCGGCGCGCAGTTGAAGATCGCGGGCGTCGACGACCTCCGCATCGTCGAAGGTGGCGGCGATGTCGGCGGGGCCTGGTACTGGAACCGTTACCCCGGCGCCATGTGCGACACGGCCGCGATGATCTATCTGCCGATGCTCGAAGAGACCGGTTACCGGCCGACCATGAAGTACGTGCCGGCCACGGAGATCCATGCGCACGTGCAACGCATCGCCACCCAATACGGCCTCTACGACAACGCGCTCTTCTCCACCGAAGTGACCGAACTCGTCTGGGACGACACCGTCGCCCGCTGGATCATCCGCACCGATCGCGGCGACGAGTTCCGAGCCCGGTTCGTGGCGATGGGTACCGGTCCGCTCCACCGCCCGAAGCTCCCGGGGATCCCCGGCATCGAAGCGTTCGCAGGTCCCGCGTTCCACACCTCGCGCTGGGACTACGGCATCACCGGTGGTGGCCCCGACGCACCGATGACGAAACTCGCCGACCAGCGCGTCGGCATCATCGGCACCGGCGCCACGGCCGTGCAGTGCATCCCTCCGTTGGGTCGCGACGCGAAGGAACTGTTCGTGTTCCAACGCACGCCGTCATCGATCGACGTACGGGCCAACCACGAGATCGACCCCGAGTGGTTCGCCACGCTGCAACCCGGATGGCAGCACGAATGGCTGATCAACTTCGCGACCCTCCAGACCGGGGGCTTCGCCGACGAGGATCTCGTGAAGGACGGCTGGACCGACATCGCTCAGCGCATCCGCGACCGGGTGATCGCCGACATCGCCAACGCGACGGTCGACCAGCCGTTCGACGCCGACGCGTTCCAGCGGGCGTACCACGACAGTGACGACGAGAAGATGACCGAGATCCGGGCTCGGGTCGACGCGATCGTCGAGGACCCCACGACCGCCGAGGCGCTCAAGCCCTGGTACCGCCAGCTCTGCAAACGGCCGTGCTTCCACGACGAGTACCTGCAGGCGTACAACCGGCCGAACGTCCACCTCGTCGACACCGACGGTCGGGGCGTCACGCGCATCGACGAAACCGGCGTGTGGGTCGGCGACGAGCACTACGAGCTCGATCTCTTGATCTTCGCCTCGGGCTTCGAGGTGGGCACGGAGTACGCACGGCGGTCCGGCTACGAGACGGTCGGGCGCGACGGGCTCACCCTCACCCAGCGGTGGGCCAACGGCACCGAGACCCTGCACGGCATCCACATGCGCGGCTTCCCCAACCTGTTCATCATCGCCATCTCGCAAGCTGCCAACCTGATCTCGAACATCACATCGAACCTGGTCGATAGCGGCCGCACGATCGCGACCGTGGTCCGCCACGCGATCGATGTCGGCGCCGACGAGGTCGAGGTCACCGAGGCTGCGGAGCAGGCGTGGGTCCACATGTTGGAGGACAACCCCCGGTCGTTCGGCGGCGACCCCACCTGCACGCCCGGCTATTACAACAACGAGGGCCACGAGATCGGCCGCAAGGACTGGCTCGGCGGGAGCGGTTACCCCGAGGGACCCGTGGCCTACTTCGCCTACATCGACCGCTGGCGGAACTCGGGCGAGTTCGAGGGTGTGGAGTTCACGAAGCGTTGATCACGCGGGAAGCGACGAGTCAGCTCCCCGGCACCTCGAACGTCATCCGAGCCGGTTCCCAGTACGCGCGGAGCGCGACGATCCGACCGTCGTCGTCGACTCGGTACGTGTAGACGCCCTCGACAATCGCGCGCGTGCCGTCGGGAAGCGTCGTCGTAATCCTGCCGACGTTCGCGCACTCGTTCCCCGCCGCATACGACTCGCGAATCGAGAACGCAACCTGACCGGACGCGACCACGGTGTCGTAGAACGCCGCGATCGCCTCGGGGCCGCGGTGGCCCTGGCCCGTCGGGTCGAACCCTGACGGTCCGATCGGGTCCTCGATGCATGCCTCGGGCGCGAACAACGCGAGCCACCCGGCCCGGTCGCCCGCCTCCACTGCTCGCATCGACGCGAACGCGGTGTCCCGGGCGATGTGAGACTCATAACTCTCGGTCTGATCCACCCCTCGACTCTACGACTCCCTCGCACGCCGCGTTCGGAGCCACGCCTCTACGCTGCCGACCATGTTCATGCTCCGGTTCGACATGCGGGCGCCGGTCGACGGCCCGGCCGCCATCGGCGACCTGTACCAATCCGCCATCACGATGTCCGAGTGGGGTGAAGCGAACGGCGCGGTCTCGATCGTGTTGTCGGAACATCACGGTTCACCGGATGGCTACCTCCCTTCCCCGATGGTCCTCGCCGCCGCGATCGCCGCGCGCACGACGTCGGTCCCGATCACCGTCGCCGCGCTCCTCCTTCCGCTCCACGACCCGGTGCGGATCGCGGAAGACATGGCGGTCCTCGACATCCTCAGCCACGGTCGCGTCCTCTATGTCCTCGGTCTCGGCTACCGGCCCGAGGAATACGCGATGTTCGGGCAGTCACTCGCGACGCGTGGACAGCGCATGGAGGAGTGCATCGAGGTACTCCAACGAGCGCGGTCCGGAGACGCATTCGAGTACGACGGGCGCACCGTCCGAGTGACCCCTGCGCCCTTCACGCCCGGCGGTCCGATGCTCATGTACGGCGGAGGGAGCACCGCCGCCGCCCGGCGCGCGGCACGGCTGGGCATGTCGTTCTTCGCTCAGACCGGTGAGGGCGATCTCGAAGCGACCTACCTCGCCGAGTGCGCGGCCCAAGGGCGCGAGCCGGGAATGTGCATGATTCCGGCGCCCGGATCGGCCACGACGATGTTCGTGGCCGAGGACGTCGATCGCGGCTGGGAACAACTGGGCCCCTTCATGCTGCACGACGCCCAGATGTACGCGTCGTGGCTCCTCGACTCCGCGGCGGCCAGCAAGTCGACCGCACCCACCATCGAGGCGCTCCGCGCCGAGCACGGCGCCTACCGAATCGTGACCCCCGATGAGGCGATCGCGTACGCACGCGACCACGGCCCACTCCCCCTCCATCCGTTGTGCGGCGGATGCCCGCCGGACCTGGCGTGGGAGACCCTCAACCTGGTCGCCGATCGGGTGTTGCCCGCACTGTCGACACCTGCGGGCTGAGAGTCAGCGGTGGGCGTCGCACGCGGCGCGTTCGGCCGCGTTGCCTTGGCCGTACGGATCGATGCCACTCCGCTCGCCGGTGAGCACCCAACTGTTGTGCGCTTCGTTCATGTAGACGAACGGTGCCGGACACGCGATGCGGATGATGCGCATTCCTTCGCACATCCCGGGCTGGTTGACGCACGTGAAGCCGAAATGGCCGAGCGCACTCCCGTCGGCACACGTCGAGTCGAAGCCGGGCGCCTGGTTGGCGACGAGGTACGCCATTGCATCGGCACAGGTCGTCGACCAAGCCGGTGGTGCCGGTGGTGATGGTTGTGGTCGCGGTGGCGGGTCCGCGCTCGGCGGCAGGTCAGTCGTTGTCGGCGGCGTCGGCGGCGAGTCTGCGGTCGCGATCGTGCCCGACCCCGTCGGCGGCGGCGTCCTCACGACCCGCGCGCCCAGCACCTCGACCGGTGTCGGGTCGCGACGATCGGTCAGCGCCGTCGGCTGCCCGCTCCCCGCGGCGGTTGCGGCCACGAGCAGGATCACCGGAGCGGCCAGTCCACCGAGCGCACGCTGAGTTGGCGTCCACACCACGTCGGCAGTTTCGTCCCGCCCCGCTTGCCCGTGAAAGGGTTGAACTACCTATTTCGCTCGCTCAGGTGCCGTAGCCCATGATCGCCTTGGTCTCGAGGTACTCCTCGAAGCCGAGCGCACCCCACTCGCGACCGTTGCCCGACTGGCGGTAGCCACCGAACGGAGCGTTGAAGTCGGGTCCGGCACCGTTGACGTGCACGTTGCCGCTACGGATCCGGCGCGCCATCGCCTTGGCCCGGTCGGGCGAACCCGAGATGTACCCCGACAGTCCGTACACGGTGTCGTTGGCGATGCGGACGGCGTCGTCGTCGTCCTCGTATCCGATCATCACGAGCACCGGACCGAAGATCTCCTGCTGGGCGATCGTCATGTCGTTGGTGACGTGCGAGAACACTGTCGGCTGCACGTAGTACCCGGTGTCGAGCCCGTCGGGCTTCCCGGCTCCGCCGACTTCGACCTTCGCGCCTTCGCCGATCCCCTTCTCGATGAGCTGTTGGATTCGGCCGTACTGGGTCTCGGACACGACGGGCCCGATGGTGATGCCCTCGGCGCGCGGATCGCCGACCACGACGTTCTTCGCAGCTTCGGCCGCGATCGCGGCGGCCTCGTCCATCCGCGCCGCGGGAACGAGCATGCGAGTGGGTGCGTTGCACGACTGACCCGAGTTGTTGCACATCCCCGCGACATCGCGTGCGATCACTTCGGCGAAGTCGGCATCGTCGAGGATGATGTTGGCCGACTTGCCACCGAGCTCCTGCGCGACGCGCTTCACCGACGGCGCGGCGGCCCGAGCGACCTCGATGCCGGCGCGGGTCGAACCCGTGAACGACACCATGTCGACATCGGGGTGGGACGCCAGCGGGGCGCCGACGTTGATGCCGTCGCCGTTCACGAGGTTGAACACGCCCGGCCGGCACGCCGGCGGCGTCGAGGATCTCGGCGAACAGGATCGCGTTCAGCGGCGCCACCTCGGACGGCTTGAGCACCATCGTGCAGCCGGCCGCGATCGCGGGACCGACCTTGCAGGCGATCTGGTTGAGCGGCCAGTTCCATGGCGTGATCATCCCGCAGACGCCGATCGGCTCCCGGGCGATGAGGGTCGTGCCCAGCATGGATTCGAACTCGAAGTCGGCCAGCACCGCCCGGGCGGTCGCCAGGTGAGCGAGGCCGGCGGCCGCCTGTGCGATCTGCGCCAGCCACAGCGGCGCGCCGACTTCTTGGCTGAGGATGTCGGACGAGCTCTTCCATGCGGCCGGCGTAGACGCCGATGATGCTGTCGAGCAGCGCGAGGCGCTCGTCCTTGCTGGTGAGCGAGAACGTCTCGAACGCCGCCTTCGCCGCGGCCACCGCCGCGTCGACGTCGTCCGGCACCACCCATCGCGATGGATTCGATCGGCTGTTCCGTCGCCGGGTTGATCACCGCGAGCGTGTCGCGTGGTGAGCGGCGCGACCCATTGGCCGTTGATGTAGAACTGCTGGGCGTGATCCATGGGGGAATCTCCTCGTTGGCCCGGGCCGGAGCCGGGATCGATCGAACGGCCGACCCGGGCACGCTAGAGGCTACGAGCGGAACCCGCGGCACGCCGTAGCCTGCGCTGCCGTGATCCTGATCGACGCCAGCGGCCTGCGGGCGACCCGGCCGAACCGACCGCTGTTCTCGGATCTCTCGTTGACCCTGAGCGACGGCGATCGGATCGGCGTCGTCGGACTCAACGGCTGCGGCAAGAGCACCCTGCTCAGCATGCTCAGTGGCGAGCGGGAACCCGAGGCCGGCGTCGTCCGGTACGGACGCGGTGCGCGTGTCGGGGCACTGGGCCAGACCCCGGTCCTTCCCCCGGGTCGCGTGCGCTCGGTGGTGTGCGCCGGGCTCGACGGTCAGGAATGGCAGGGCGAAGCGATGCTCGACCGGCTCGGCATGTCCGGGATGCTCGATGCACCGACCGACCAGCTCTCCGGTGGTCAGCGCAAGCGGGTCGCCCTCGCCGCGTTGCTCGCCCGCGAGTGGGATGCCCTCATTCTCGACGAACCGACCAACCATCTCGATCTCGACGCGATCGCGTTCCTCGAGACATGGTTGGCCGACTTCACCGGTGGCCTGCTCCTCGTCACCCACGACCGTCATGTCCTCGACCGGGTCACGACGAAGGTGCTCGAAATCGATCGGGGCACGGGCTACATGCACGTACCGCTCAATCGGACCGCCGGTTCCGGCTACGCGGCTTATCTCGCGGCCCGCACCGAACGCGAAGAGCACGCCGCGGCCGCGGAACAGACGCGCAAGAACCTCGCCCGTCGCGAACTCGCATGGCTCCGGCGCGGCGCGCCTGCCCGATCCACCAAACCGAAGGCGCGCGTCGACGCGGCCAAGGCACTCATCGCACGCGGTCCCCAGGCGGCCGCACGCGACGGCGACATCGGCCTGACCTTGGGAAGCTCACGCCTGGGCTCGCGCGGCATGGAACTCCACGACGTCGACTTCTCCTGGCCCGGCGATCCGCGTCTCGTCCTCGACCACATCGACCACATGTTCGAACCCGGAGATCGCGTCGGCATCGTTGGTGCGAACGGGGTGGGAAAGAGCACCCTGCTCGATCTCATCGCGGGCCGCCGGCAGCCCACGCGTGGCACGGTCGCCATCGGCACCACCGTGAAGATCGGCTACTACGACCAACTCGGTCGCGACCTGGACCTCGGCCAACGTGTGCGGGATGCCGTGGCCGGCGAGAAGGGTGCACCGTCGGTGGCCGACGGCAAGTTGATGCGCCAGTTCTGGTTCGACGATGACACCCAAATGGCTCCGATCGGCACCCTCTCCGGTGGCGAACGTCGGCGATTGCAGTTGCTCCTGACTTTGGTGGAACAGCCGAACGTGCTCCTGCTCGACGAACCCACCAACGACCTCGACCTCGATACCCTGCGGGCGCTCGAGGAGTTCCTCGACGACTGGCCGGGCATCGTCGTGGTCGTCAGCCACGACCGGGTCTTCCTCGACCGAACCGTCGAAGACGTGTTGGCCATCGACGTGCACGGCCATGCCGCGGTGGTGCGGGGTGGCGTCACCGGATGGCTCGCCCACCGCACATCGTCGAGCGCACCGCCGAGTACCGCCCGGGCGAGCAGCGCCCCCGCACCGCCGACCGCGGCACCGACCGTCGTACCGGCTCGCGCGCCGTCCAAGAAGAGCCCGAGCACTCTGCGCCGTCAGCTTGCAGTCGCGGAACGCGACCTCGCCGAGGCGATCGCCGCGCACGATGAACTCCAGACGCGACTCCATACCGCGACGACCGACCATGAGGCGTTGGCCCGAATCAGCTCCGAGCTCGCGGAGTCCCAGACCGAGGTCGACCACGCCGAGGAACGCTGGCTCACCCTCGCCGACCAAGCCGAATCCATCGGCATGGACATCTGAGCTACTTCGCCAGCACCCACTCGTCCCGGTATGGTTCCCATCGACCGGCCTGCTCGCAGAGGGCACGTCCGAGGACGGGGGCATGGATTGATTCTCGCAGCGCTGCGCGATCTTCAGTGGCGGTGGAAGCGGTTCACGATCGCGATCGTCGCCACCGCGCTCGTCTTCAGCATGAGCCTCGTGATGTCGGGACTCTCGGATTCCTTCCCGAGTGAGATCAACCGATTGGTCGACACCCTCGGAGGGCAGAGTTACCTGGCGCCGACGGGAGAGGTCGGGCCGTTCACCAGTGCCTCGATCGTGCCCACGGACCAGGCTCCCGACGCGGCTCCGATGCTCTACTGGAGCGCGGCGCTGCGCGTGGGTGATGCCGACCGCCAAGCCGGGCTCTTCGGCCTCCCCATCGGCTGGCCCCTCACCATCGATGAGGGACGCACCACCCGGCGCGCCGGTGAAGTGGTGATCGACGACTCCCTCGGCCTGTCGGTGGGAGAGGTGCTGCGGCTCGGTCCGAACCGCTACCGAGTGGTCGGGACGATGAGCGGGCGCACGATGTTCGGCGGCCAACCGTTGGTCATCATGACGATCGGGGACGCCCAGAATCAGCTGGCCGGCGGTGCGCGTATCACTCGTGCGTTCATCGACGAGAAACCGGCCGACGCGCCGGCACCCAAGGGTCTCACCCGGTATTCGCTCGCCGAGGCACGCGAGGATCTCCTCCGACCGATGAAGAGCGCCAGTCAATCGATCACCTTCGTCAACGTGCTCCTCTGGCTCGTCGCGATCTGCATCATCGGCTCGGTCGTCTTCCTCAGCGCGCTCGAGCGCAGCCGCGACTTCGCGGTGTTCAAAGCTACGGGTGTGAAGTCCTGGCAGATGGGGCTCGGCTTGGCCCTCCAAGCGGTCGTGCTCGCGGTCATCGCATCGCTGCTGGCGATCGGCGTCGCGTATCTGCTCGCGCCGGTGTTCCCGATGCCCGTCTCGATCCCACCGTCGGCCGCGATCAGCCTTCCGTTCATCGCGATCGGTATCGGCTTCCTGGCGAGCCTGGCCGGGTTACGCAAGACGATGGCCGCCGATCCGGTCGAAGCCTTCGGAGGACGATGAGATGCCGAAACTGACTATCGACCAACTGACCGTGCGCTACGGACAGGGCGAGAACGCCGTCACCCCGCTCGACCGCTTCACCGCCGAGGTCCAGGAAGGCACGCTCGCGGTACTGCTCGGTCCATCCGGCTGCGGCAAGACCACGCTCCTCTCGTGCGTCGCCGGGATCCAGCATCCGACGGACGGCACGATCTCCTTTGGCGACACCGAAGTCACCGGCCTCGATGCCGCGGGGCTCAACTCGTATCGCAGCGGCACGGTCGGCATTGTGTTCCAGGGCTTCAACCTCATCCCGTCGCTCAACGCGCTCGAGAACGTCCAGGTGCCCATGCGTGCGACCGCGGTTTCCCGGGCCGAGTCTCGGAGTCGCGCCTCTGCGTTACTCGAGGATGTCGGCCTGGCCGACCGCGCCGCCCACCACCCCGATGGCCTCTCGGGCGGGCAGCAGCAGCGAGTCGCGATCGCGCGGGCGCTGGCCCTCGATCCGCCGCTGATCGTCGCCGACGAGCCCACCGCGAGCCTCGACCACGTTCAAGTCGAGGTCGTACTCCGCATCCTGCGGAGCCTGACCGACCGGGGCCGCACCGTTGTCGTCTCGACGCACGACCCACGGCTGATTCCGCTCGCCGATCAGCTGATCGAGATGCAGCCCCACGCGGCGCCCACACCCGGTGGTCCGGCCATCGACGTCGAATGCTCCGCGGGCGAGTTCCTCTTCGAGCAGGAGAGCGTCGGCGATCGGATCTATGAACTTCTCGATGGTGCGATCGAGATCATCCAGGAGCGACCCGACGGATCTCGCCACGTTCTCACGACCCTCGGGCCCGGCGACCAGTTCGGCGAGATGGGCCCATTGTTCGACCTCCCGCGATCGGCCTCGGCCCGCGCCGTCTCCGCGAGCAAGCTGCGGGCCTATACGGTCGACGGATTCCGATCGCAGTTCGGTCCAGAACGGCTCAAGGCGCTCGTGTCCCGCAACTCCTGATTGGGGCGCCTCAACCTCACCAGTCCTCTTCATCTCTGAAAGCGAGTCCTCGCCATGGAAACTCGAGTCGACGAGATCGCCGACCACATCTACCGCCTGTCCACTCACGTGCCCGACATCGGACCGACCGGGTTCAGCTTCAACCAATTCCTCATCGACGCCGACGAGCCGGCCATCTTCCACACCGGACCGCGAGCCATGTTCCCGTTGGTGTCGGCGGCCATCGCCACCGTGATGCCGCTCGACCGGCTGCGTTGGATCACCTTCGGACACCTCGAGTCCGACGAGTCCGGCGCCATGAACTTGTTCCTCGCGGCAGCGCCGAACGCGCAGATTGCCCACACCGCCATCGGTTGCATGGTCTCGATCAACGACCTAGCCGACCGCGAGCCAGAACTTCTCGGTTCCGACACCGTCAAAGATCTCGGCGGCAGGCGACTCCGCAACATCGACACCCCGCACGTGCCCCATGGTTGGGACGCGCACGTGCTCTACGAGGAGACGACCGGCACGTTGTTCTGCGGTGACCTGCTCGCCCAGGTCGGCGACGGCCCGGCACTCACTGCGAACGACATCATCGATGCCGCGGCCCAGACCGAGGACATGTTCGGATCCACCTGCCTGACCCCGAGCACTGCGCCGACGATACGTCGACTCGCCGAGCTCGAACCGACCACGTTGGCCATCATGCACGGCTCGTCCTACAACGGCGACTGCGCCCAGGCCCTCCTCGCCCTGGCCACCGACTACGACCACCGGCTCACCTCGGCGTCATAACCACACGACGAGGACTCAGGTGCGGGACCTCAGCACGGCCACGCCGTCGCCATCGAGTTCGTCGAACCCGCTCGCACGCTGGGTGATCGCCATGGCGATCGACACGGCCGGCCCCCGGACCAACGCACCGTCACCGTGGGACCAGTCGACGTCGCTCGCTTCGAAGCGCAGCCCTTCGGTGATGCCCTTCTTGACGAACCCGCGCTGCGCCTTCGGCGACACACAGAGGCCCGCCACGATCGCCGCCGCTTCCGCCGGCACCGGCCGGACGATCCCGAGCGGCCGGCAGATGTCCTGCCCGTGGAGCACCACATCGCTGAGCGGTGCCTCGAAACCGAACCCCGGCGGCTTGAACTGCGTTCGGGCGTTGGCGCGGAGCACGGCACTGAGTTCCGGGCCCGGCCGCGGGTCCTCCAGTGCGACCCGGTTCGCGACCTGGTTGAAGTCCCCGCGCGCACCGATCATCTTGATCATCAAGCGCGGCAGCGAGACCTCGAAGGGCATCGCCAGATGGGCGGCCACGTTGCGTACCGTCCAGCCGGCGCAGAGGCTCGGCGTATTCCACTGCTCCTCGGTGAATCCGTCCAGCGTGTCGGCGAGCGAGACGCGCTCGGTGCTGATCAGCTGGTGAATGTCGGTCACGGTTTGCACTCCTCGCAGCGGCCAGGGACGCGGCACGGGCCATCGCCTCACCCGGAGGATAGGGGCGCAACCCGCGGATCGCTACGAATCGGCCCGGTACGATTTCGGCGATGCGAAACCCACCCGACAACGAGATCAGGGCCCGCGCCCGCGGGATGATGATCGCCGTCGCCGCGGTGGCCATCGCGCTCAGCGGCCTGGCCCTCTCGGAACCGGCCGCCGCCAACCACCGCCAGGAGACCTTGCGTCGTCTTGGGCAGGTACGGCACCGGTTGGTCGGAACCGCGATCGGCCTGCCCCAGTTGACGACGGATCCGGAGCACCTCGTCGTCGCGGCGCGCGAGTACTCGAGCGTGACGCCCGAGAACGCCATGAAGTGGGCCGAGATCCATCCTGAGCAGGGCCGGTACGACTTCACCGGCGCCGACCAGACGGTCGCCTTCGCCGCGGCCAACCGGATGAGCGTTCGCGGCCACGCGTTGGTGTGGCACCGCCAGAATCCCGCCTGGCTCACCTCGGGGACCTTCAGCCGTGATGAGCTCATCGCGATCATGCGCGATCACATCCATACCGTGGTCGGCCATTTTCGAGACCGAGTCCGCCAGTGGGACGTCGTCAACGAAGTGGTCGCCGACGATGGGTCCGGTCTGCGCGACAACCTCTGGCTCCGCGGCATCGGACCTGAGTACGTCATGCTCGCGTTCCAGTTCGCGCACGAAGCCGATCCGCACGCCAAGCTCTTCCTCAACGACTACCTCAGCGAGACGATCAACCCGAAGTCGAACTTCATCTACGACTACGCATCGCTCGTCCGGGCGTACGGGATACCGATCCATGGCATCGGTATCCAGATGCACCGATTCCTTCGTGCTGCCCGAATCTGCGGCCGACATCGAGGCCAACCTCCGTCGCCTGTCCGACGCCCGGTTTCTCGTCTGGATCACCGAAATGGACGTCGCGGTCTTGCTGCCGGCCGACGCGACGAAGCTCGCCGACCAGGCCACCGTCTACGGCGAGGTCGTGACCGCCTGCCTGCGGGTACGCCGGTGCCGGGGCATCACCACCTGGGGATTCACCGACCGCTACTCCTGGATCCCGGGCGAGTTCCCCGGCTTCGGTGCGGGCCTGCCGTTCGACGAGTCGCTCCAGGCCAAGCCCGCCTACGCCGCGATCGCCGCCGCTCTGCGCGGTTGACCGAGCTGTTGGACCATCCCGGGGCGCCGACCAACCGCACCGCGAGTCGCCGGGGGTTGGGCAGAATCCAGCGCAGCCACACGGTGGGGTGATGGAGTCCGGCACTCATCGTGCAACCACCATGCCGGCATCCGACGGTTCGGAGTGAGCGCGACTGCGGACCCACGCCTTGTGGCCTTCGAGCACGGCGAGGAGCGCCACACCGACGCCGACACAGACACCGAGATCGAACGCGCTGAGGGGATCGAGGTCGAGAACGTCCCGGAGTGGGGTCATGATCGCCGCGAGCTGCAGGATCACCACGACCCCGATGAGCGCCATCATCACCGGATTCGTCCGGAATCCGAGCGAGCGCAGGGACTCGGTGGTCGATCGAGTACCCAGTGCTTGGAACACCTGGAGGAAGGCCAGACTGGTGAACATCATGGTCTGCCAGTTCTCGTGCCCTCGGGCCTCGTAGACCAAGCCGATTCCGAGCGCCGCGCCGCCGATCAACCCTCCGATCCACACCGCCTGACGACCCAGTCCACCGGCCCACATGGATGCACCCGGAGCGTGGGGCGGACGATCCATCACCCCGCGCTCGGGCGGTTCGACGCCGAGCGAGAGGCCGAGCAAGCCGTCGGTCATCAGGTTCAACCACAGCAACTGGAGTGGCAAGAGGGCCACCGCCGCCGCACCGTCACCGGACAGCAGGAACGGTAGGGGCCAGCCGATCATCACGATGATCTTGCCGATGTTGCCGGCGACCGCGAACTTCACGAACCGTCGGAGGTTGTCGTAGATGACTCGTCCCTCCTCGACCGCGGCGACGATCGAAGCGAAGTTGTCGTCGCGCAACACCATGTCGGACGCATCCTTCGAGACGTCCGTGCCGGTGATGCCCATCGCCACGCCGATATCTGCTCGCTTCAACGCCGGCGCGTCGTTGACCCCGTCGCCGGTCATCGCCACGACCTGGCCCTGATCCTGGAGCGACTCGACGATGCGCAGCTTGTGTTCCGGCGAGACGCGCGCGAACACCGAATGGTGTCGCACCGCGTGGTCGACGCCGGCGTCGTCGAGGGCATCGAACTCGGTACCCGTCACCACTCCACCGTCGGTGGGGATGCCCAGATCGTCGGCGATCGCCTTGGCGGTAGACGGGTGATCACCAGTGATCATCACCGTGCGGATTCCGGCGCGCGTACAGGTCGCGATCGCATCCCGCACTTCGGGGCGCGGCGGGTCGATGATGCCCACCAGGCCCACGAACGTGAGTTGGTCCTCGGCGAAGTCGTCGGCACTCGCAGGGTCGATCGCGCGGTAGGCGAGGCCGAGCACCCGCATCCCGTCCGCGGCCAAGGCGCTCTCGGCCCCGGTGATGCGATCACGCCACTCGGAAGTCACGGCCACGGGCTCCTCGCCGTCCCAGACCGAGACCGTTCGCTCCAGCAAGCCACCGACCGCGCCCTTCACGAAGACCGTGCGTCCCGCAATCGCGGCCGGGAGCATCGCGGTCGCGGCGTCACCGAGGTCATGAACGGTGCTCATGCGCTTCCGGTCGGCGTCGAAGGGCAGCTCGCCGACCCGTGGCGCGGCTCCGCGCAGAGCGTCGATGTCGATCCCGGCGGTGTGGGCAGCAACGAGCAGCGCGGTCTCCGTGGGATCACCGCTGGTCGAGAAATCTCCGCCGTGGTCGACCTGGACATTGCCGTCGTTGCACAGAACTCCCGTAGCCAGGGCCAGCGCCGCGGCACTCGGAAGGGGCAGAGCGATCGGCTCGTCGAGTCGTTGCGTCTGACCGGCGGTGTCCAGCACCGCAGCCGACATCCGGTTCTGCGTGAGCGTCCCGGTCTTGTCGGTACAGATGACCGTCACGGACCCGAGCGTCTCGACCGCGGGGAGTTTTCGGATCAGCGCATTCCGCCGCAACATGCGCTGGGCGCCGATCGCAAGCGTCACAGTGACTACCGCCGGCAGTCCTTCGGGAATGACCGCGACCGCGACGCTGATGGCGGTGAGGAGCAGGTCCGCAACCGGTTCGCCACCGAGTGCACCCATGATCATCACGAGGGCGGCAACCACGACGCCGACGACCGCGAGCTGCTTCCCGACGGCATCCAAGCGATCTTGGAGCGGCGTCGGCGCCGTGGTCACTCCTTGCAACATGCGAGCGATCTGACCCAACTCGGTCGTCATGCCCGTCGCGGTGACGACCGCACGGCCTCGACCTTGCGTCACCTGCGTGCCCGCGTAGACCATGTTGGTTCGATCACCAAGCGGTGGTTCGGCTACGCCGAGTGCCGCGGTCTGCTTGAAGATCGGATCCGATTCGCCGGTGAGCGCGGCCTCCTCCACACGCAAGCCGATGGTGTCGATCAGCCGGGCGTCGGCCGGCACCACGTTGCCGGCCTGGAGCATCACTACGTCTCCCCGGACCAGCTCACACGATGCCCGCGTCACCTCGAGACCGTCGCGAAGCACTTGGACAGTCGGCTCGGCCATGGCTTGGAGTGCCGCGATTGCACGTTCCGCGCGGTGCTCCTGGATGAACCCCAGCAACACGAACAGCAACACGATGACCGCAATCGCTCCGGCCTCGAACGCTTTGCCGAGCACGAGCGAGAGGGCGGCCGCACCGAGCAGGATGAGCACCATGACCGCGGTCAGCTGCTCCCAGAGCGAACGGAGTGAACCCCGTCGGCGCGCGGCTCGCAGCTCATTGGGTCCGTCTTCGTCGAGCCGCCGTCGAGCTTCGGAGGTATCGAGGCCATTGACGGTGGAGTGGAGTCCACTGACCACGGCATCGACACCGGCGGCGTGCCACGGAGGTGCGGATGCGGTCGCATTGCGCGGGAGAGGTCCGGGCGGGGCTTCAGGGAGGACGGTGGCCGGCGGACCAGGCACGCTCGACTCCGAACCAGTGAGGAACACTCGAGTCTCCTGTCTCCTGACGCAGTTGCGTCGCTGACAGGAAGTCTCCCCCAACCCGCGATGCTGGCGGGTGCTCGGGCCGGAGCGACACGGATCGCACGTATTGACGGCACCGAAACTTGGACTGGGGTACCTGGGCTGAGGACCGCCATCGCCGCCAGGATTACCGTCTGAACCATGCGTCGCGAACACTCCGGGTACGCAGTCGGTCTCACCGCTGCCCTGTTGTTCGGAGCCAGCGCGCCCGCATCGAAGCTGCTCCTCGACGATGTCGGCCCGCAGCTGCTTGCCGGACTCCTCTACCTCGGGGCGTTCCTCGCCGTTGCTCCGTTCGCACGATTCGGCCCGGCTCGCCACGAAGCCCGAGTCCGACGAAGCGACATGACACTCCTCGCCAGCTTGGTCATCTCCGGTGGGATCGTCGCACCAGTCCTGCTGATGTTCGGCCTCGAGCGCGTCAGCGGCGTCACCGGATCGTTATTGCTGAACCTCGAAGGCCCGCTCACCTTGATCGTCGGCGTCGTCTTCGCCGGTGAGTATCTCGGCCGACGATCTTGGACCGGATCAGCGGTCGTCTTCGGCGCTGGCGTATTACTCACTGTGCAAGGTTCGACCGGCAAGACCGACGCGCTCGGCGGTCTCATGATCGTCGCGGCGTGTCTCGGATGGGCGATCGACAACAACCTGACCCAACGGCTTTCCATCCGGGATCCCGTCCAGATCGTCGCAATCAAGACCGGCGGCGCCGCGGTCGTCAACATCGCCCTCGCGTTGACCCGCGGTGATTCGTTTCCGACTTGGACGGTGCTTGGCGGAGCCTTGGCGGTCGGCGCGCTCGCCTACGGGATCAGCATCCTCCTCGACGCGTACGCGCTGCGCCTGCTCGGCGCCGCCCGAGAGGCCGCGATCTTCGCAACGGCGCCGTTCGCGGGTGCCCTGCTCGCAGTTCCACTACTCGCCGACAGTTGGAACGCGGTCGATGTGGCCGCTGCTGGCGTGATGGGGTTCGGCGTGATGCTGCTCATCACCGACCGGCACCACCACGTCCACACCCATGAACCACTCGAACATGACCACCGCCACCACCACGACGATCACCATCGTCATGAACACGAACCGGGCGTCGACCCGTCGGAGCCGCACAGCCACCCGCATCGCCACGACATCGTCACCCATACCCACGATCACGCAAGTGACGTGCACCATCGCCACACTCACCCGGCCTGACGCCGACCGGGGCGAAACGGCCGGCTCGAAGCAGATAATCCGCCAGCCCTTCGCTGAACTCCACGAAGCCCAGGAATGCCTTCTGATCGGACAAGACAACGTGGGCCGAGGCCAACGCCCAGTCTCTGCCGGTGATCAAACCAAGGCCGACCTACTGAGCTCCGCCCTTGCGGGCGGGGGTTCTAGTAAGACCGCAATGGTGGAGGTGAGGGGACTTGAACCCCTGACTTCTACGATGCGAACGTAGCGCTCTACCGGGCTGAGCTACACCCCCGAAGGAACTGCGAGGGTAGCAAACGCCGGTTCTCACCCACGAGATGTCCGCGGGCGGAGCCGAGGTTCAGTCCCGGTTCTCCGGCGGGACCGAAGCGCGACACGCCCTCCCCCGGCACCCGTCGGACACGGAACCGTTGGGCTTCCAGAACTCGCTCTTCAACGCTCGCACACGCGGGATGTTCGGGGTGTCGTCATGCGGGTCGTGGCCCATCCGGGGCGGCACGTTCGGTGCCGGCGACCGCGGTGAGCCGGTGTCCCACAGCCAGTAGGACGAACCGGAGAACGGATACCGCGAAATGGTGTCGAGCATGGCCTCCGGCCGGCGCTGGACCAACCGACCGGGTCGGGCGATCGGAGTGTGCGCCGAAACTCCGATCGTGGCTGCCTCCACCCGGAGGCTGAACTCGCTCACCTGATGGTCGCCCACCGCACCGATCAACATCACCCGGTGACGCGGCGTCTTCGGCAAGGGATCCGTGGTCATGTGGTTCGCGTATCCGTTGGCCTCGCCGCGATCCCACAGCAGTTGCACCACCTCGAGGCCGATCACGCGGTCCTCACGCGCCGGATACGACGGTCGCATCACGTTGAGGTACTCATCGAAGTCGACGCTGCGGTCGAGCAGGATCGAGTAGTTCATCCCGGCCTCGGCGAGCACGGACCGGGTGAAGTCGGTCGCGACGGCAGTCAGTGCGCCACCGAGGATCGCGCCCTGGCTGTTGCCGTCGTAATAGAGCGCGCGCCGGTCGATCGCGGGTCGGCCGTCGACTTGGAACGCGACGTTCGTCGAGAACCCCTGCGGGTGGACCATCGCCCGGCCGAGGAAGAGGAACGCGAGGATCCCCTGGTGCAGCCGGTCGGCGAGCGATGGGAACTTCGACAGATCTTGGAGGATCGCCGCGGCGTTGCCGATGTCGTCCTCGGCCATTCCATACCAGTCGGTCGCGCAATAGGCGATGTTGTGGTCGGCGGCCATCCGCTGCGTGAGGCTGCCGTTGACCTCGGACTGATCGCCGAGCAACCCGTGCCCGTAGAGCACGAGCCGCGCGGGTGTCGTAGCGGTCGACTCGGGCAGGTTGCACGTGTAGCGCGCCGTAAAGGTTCCGGGCTGGCGTTGCGGCACGCCCTCCGTATCCAAGACCAACCGACTACCGGGCGCGCCGCCATCGGTGAGGTACAGCGGCATCTCGAAGGTGCCTTCGATCCTCCGGGCGAAGAACTCGTTCGGCCGCTCGGTCACGGTGTCGACGGTGACGCGTGGCGCCGCCGAGCCGAGCGAACCGAAGGCGTCGTCACGGATCGACAGCATCCGACCGGTCAGACTCTGCGTACTCGCGACGGTGAAGTCCCATGCGAGCTGCAGGCTCCCCCGGCGTACCCCGGCCCGGGTGAGGCTCGCGAATACGCGATTCATGCGTGGTCGCCGAGACTCGAATGTCGCGTTCGTCGTTCGCTGCCCGTCGCGGTACGCGGCGAAGCCGGCCGTGGCCCGAATCCGTCGACCCCGAGCGTCACGAAGGTTGCGCAGGCCGACCACGATGCGATGGCCATCGGCGAAGTTGCGCGCCGGGTGCACCATCAGCAGCGGCGGTTCCCCCGGGTCGGGCTGGGCGTCGAGCTCGGCCCAGAACGGATGGCGCTTCCCGGTCGTCGCATCGATGAGCACGACGCTGGCATCCGGCGCGAGTGACTGTGACCAATCCCGGATCGACGGAAGCCGGGACCGGGAAGCATCGAGCCGGGGGATCTGGGCCAGCAGCGTCGAGCCCGGGCTCCAGCCGTCGGCCAAGTTCTGATCAGACACGTCGATACGCACGCCCGCCGTGTTGGCGGGCATCGAGGCCGAATCGAGCGCGAGCCGGCGGCCGGTCGGGGTGTCGGGGTCGACCTTCGTGAAGGTGTCGTTCGGCAGCGGGAGCAGGCACCCACGACCGATCGGATCACAGCGCGAGATCGTCGCCGGATCGACACCCAGACGATCGAGGGCCACGGGCGCAGCATCGGCCTGCGGAAGTTGGGCGCGCCCAGGCGACGACGGGAGCGCCGCCCCTGCGCTCGCGGACGCGCTCGTCAGGACCCCGACCACGACGATCAGGCTCATCCAACCCCGACGATCGATGCTCGTCTGTTTCATGGTTCGTGGTCTACCAGGACCACGACCCGACGCTCTGGGGTTCGGGCGCCGGGGTTCGACGCGGGCCTTCAGCACCATCCGCGATCGCGGGTCTGACCCCAGCGCTACGGCAGCGACTCGACGAGGTCCGAGGTGCACCAACTCGGCGAGTTGACCGGGTTGCAGCGCGCCGGGGTGCCGCCGGGGATCTGCACGAAGTACTCCGTGCCGAAGGCCCGGCCGGGCACGACGTAGTCAGTACTCACCCATTGCGCGGCCGATGCCAGCGCCGCCTCCCGGGTCGTGGTGTCGTTGATCCGCGCCTCATGCGTGTCGGCATCTGTCCGGGTGCGGATCACGTAGCCCTGCGCCACGAGTGACTGGATGTCGGCGAGGCTGCCCTTGGCGTCGTTGCGCTTGACGAACGCGGCGTCGTCGTCGCCGGGGTTCGCGTTGGTGAAGAGCACCCGACCAGCTAGGCCCGGGTGACCGGCTCGATACCACGACCGCAACGTGCCGCCGTTGTCCATCATGAACATCACCTGGCCGCGCACGGCGTTGATCTCGGGCCAGCCGTCGATGGAGATGGCTTGGGGCAAAGTCGCGTGGTGGCGGCGCAGATCGTCCGGCGTGAACATCCGGTCCTCCGTGAACACCGAACGCAGCGCCGCATCGAGTGGGTCGAGATCGGCGGAAGTCCAGTTGTGGTAGTCGAGACCGCCGACGTTGTAGTCGTTGTTCTTCAGCTCCAGCAGGATCGCGAGAGGGACGTGCTGGGGATGCGCGTCCGACCACGTGCGAATGGTGGCCAGGCAGTCGAGCAACGCCCGGCACGTGGTTCCCTCGTCGACTCCCTGGATGTGCCCGACGCTGAAGGTCCCGTCGTTGTTCGCGTTGATGTCGAGTTCGAACTGGCGCACGCCTTGGTCTTGGAGTTGCACGTCGAGCGGATCCTCGAAGTACTGCAAGACCGCGATCGCGTCGAGCCCCGGCGTGGGGTAGGTGTGGTAACTGTTGTGCGAACCGAGCGCCTGGATCTGGTTCAAACGAATCCCGCCGGTGAAGTACCCGATCCCTCGGCGCTTCTCGTCGCCGATCCGGCTGCGCACCCAGAACGAGTGCGTGCCCGGTCCGGCTGCGCCGACGTCGAAGGTGAACGTGAACGGCAACGTCGCGCTACTGGCCACGAACGGGCCGGCCTTGCCGTCGAGTTGCACCGTGGTGTTCGCGGCGGTGCCGGCGGGCAGGTCCGGCGCGCTCACCGTGACCGTGCGGGCGCCCTGCGCGCCCGGCGGGCTGACTCGAACCTCGAGGACTGGTCCGTACCCGGGTCGAGGTGCGAGCCATTGACACCCGGCGCCCACCATCGCGAGCACGGCTACGACCGCAATGCGCTTCAACATGACCCCAACGCCTCCCCAGGTGTCCGGAAGGTCCGGATTGTAGGCGCGGGAGGTGACCGCCTGTCTCAGGCGTCGACGATGCGGCTGCTCTCGATGGCTGCGCGCAGGCGCTGGGCGACCAAGGCGTTGGTGAGATCGCCCCGCGTCCGTTCGATGACGGCCCGCAACGCGTCGGTCGTACGCCGCAGTCCCCCGGTAATGGCGTCCGGGTAGTCGACGGTGACGAGGAGCGCGTAGACCTCGTCCATCACGCCCAGGAGTTCCTCGGCGCGGCTCACGCGGTCGGCGCGTAGGCAATCGAGCGTGTGTCGGCGCAGTTCACTGGCCGCTTCGGCCATGCCGTTGAGATAGGCCGCGGTCTCCACGTGGATCGTCTCGGCCGCAGGCAGCGGATCGCCGCGCACGAACGCCAGTGTCAGGTGAGCCTCGGCGAACTCCTTCTTGGCATCGTGCAGATAGCCGCCATGACGCACGTCGCGTTGGTCGGCGACGGCCAGATCGGCCCGCGCCAGGTGGTCACCCGCTTCGGCGATGAGCTCCTCGGCCCGCGCGAACTCTTCGCGTTGCACCGCCCGAATTGCCGCTGCGCAACACTGGATGGCCAGTCGGCAGGCGCCGAGCGTGACCTCGCGGGCTTGATGTTTGGCGTCGAGAATCGGCCGAGCAGTGTCGGCGATCTCGGCGATCTCGGATCGACGATCCATGACCGCGTGCCGAAACCGCTAGGAGTTGACGCTGCTGCGGTGCAGCACGAGCGCCCGCGGCTGGACCGATGGTCCCGGCAGGAAATGCACCTTGGCGCGGCGCTCATCGGCCCGACGCCGGATCGAGATCAACAGCCCCACATAGGCCACGAGCAGCCCCATGGCGACGAGATTGACCATCCACATGAGGGTGTTGGCCACCACCACGGCCAGCAGCAGCGTTCCGAGCGCGGCCACTGCGAACACCACGAGTGCGTCGCGTCGCCGACGCTGGGCCACTGGCGACATCGGCAATCCGGGGGAGGCACCCGCGGGTGCGCCGAACGCGGTCGGCTGGCGCGGAAGGTTGGGCATCGAGCCGCGGGCCGACGGCCGGCTCGGGAAGTGGCCCGTGGCCCGACCGACCATCGAGACGCGCTTGGAGAAGGCTCCGATAGAGCTTCGGCCACCGCCTGAACGGCGACGCTGCAAGGACGGCCAGATGAAGAACGCCGCCCACAGCACTGCGAGGATCACGAGGATGATCGTCAAGGCTCCCGGTCGCTTTCCGTGTCGCGGACGCTAACAAGCAGGAAACACTGGGCGGTGGATACCACCGAGGGCTCCGGCTGAGGTGCTCGGGACCCTAGACGGGTCGAACCGGACGAGTCGAGCCGCGGAACGAACAGACGTTCGGATTTCCGCGCTTGCGCCGGGGTCAGAGGGCGAATTCGTCGCCGTCGCGCCCGGGCCGGCGGTAGGTGCCGGAGCGGCCGCCGGTCTTCTCCCAGAGGGCCAAATCGCCAATGGTCATGGCCCGATCGACCGACTTGCACATGTCGTAGATGGTCAAGGCCGCGACTGCGCAGGCGTGCAGGGCCTCCATCTCGACGCCGGTGCGGTCCACCGTGTCGACCTGGGCCTCGACCTCCACGTGGAGTTCCTCGATCCGGAAGTTGACGAAGACCGAACCCACCAACAGGGGGTGACAGAGGGGCAGCATCATGGCGGTCTGCTTCGCCGCCTGGATGCCCGCCACCCGGGCGACCGCGAGCACGTCGCCCTTGGTGATGGCTCCGGTGGCGATCTTGGACGCAGTGTGGGGCTCCATGTACACCCGGCACCGGGCAATCGCCCGCCGGTGCGAGGGGTCCTTGGCGGTGACGTCCACCATCCGCGCGCGCCCGAGCGGATCCAAATGCGTGAACTCAGAAGCCATCGAGAGATTCTAGAAGCCCACCTCCCGGCACCTCAGGATGTGTGGACTTCCACCTATCCCCCGATTTGGCTCATCGAGCGGTCGGGGCGGATGAAATTGACCGCACCGATGTTGTGGCCGGCCCATTTGGTTCCGACGGCCTGGCTGATCGCCGACGCCAGTTCGTCGTCGGTGCCACCGTCGCGCATGATCGCCCGCAGGTCGGTTTCGTCGAGCGCGAAGAGGCAGGTGCGGAACTTCCCCTCGGCGGTGATGCGGACCCGGTCACAGCTCTCGCAGAACGGTTCGGTCACGCTCGGGATCACCCCGACATCGCCGATGCCGTCGCGGTACCGGTACCGGGCGGCAGGTTCGACGTGTGCGGCGTCGGCGTGGGTCTGCTCCAGGGGGAACACCGCATCGATGCGTTCGAGCATCTCGGTCGCCGAGACCACCTGATCCATCCGCCACTCGGCCGGCGCGTCGAGCGGCATGAACTCGATGAAGCGGACGCCGACTCCCTTGTCCCGTCCGAACGCGGCGAGGTCGACGATCTCGTCGTCGTTCACATCCCGGATCACCACGCAGTTGACCTTCACCGGGCCCAGACCGGCGTCGAGTGCGGCGTCGATCCCGGCAAGGGTGCGATCGAGTTCGTCCCGGCGGGTCAGCGCGAGGAAGGTCTCGCGCTTCAGGCTGTCGAGCGAGACGTTGACCCGCGTGAGCCCGGCGGCCTTGAGTTCGACCGCCATTTCGGGGAGCTTGACGCCGTTGGTGGTCATGGCCAGGTCCACGCCGAGCGGAGCGAGCATCTCGAAGAGTCGGACGAGTCCGTGGCGAATAGTGGGCTCCCCACCGGTGATGCGGATACCGTCGAACCCCCATCGCTCCACACACACGCCCGCGATCCGGGCCAGTTCCTCGTAGGTGAGCAGTTCGGAGCGGTCGAGCCACTGGAGCCCGGCTTCGGGCATGCAGTAGGTACACCGGAAATTGCAGCGATCGGTGACCGACAAGCGCAGGTCCCGGACCCGGCGCGCAAACGGGTCGACGAGTGGTGTCGGGTGGGTCACCTGCTCAGGGTAGGTCACGGTTCGGCCCCGGTCCCCGTCGAATCTCCCCAGCCTTGATGACCACGCTGGGTCATCCGGACCATTCCAAATGCGCGCGGAGAGTGGTTACATACGGGACGTTCCACGCACTGCTCGGGAGGCAGGTGCATCGGAACGTTGACAGATTGACCAGGTCACACCTCGGGGAGGCGTTGATCCGCAAGCGTCCATATGGTCGCAGCAGCTTGCGGGGAGCCAGTGCGAAACCGGCCCCACCCAAACGGGGCCGGTCTTTTCGTATCACCAACGACCCGAGGTTTTCTCTTGCGACTGCCTTCCCACCGGGCTCACCGATTCGCCGCTGCCGCACTCGTCGCGGGCTTCGGTGCGTTGCTGCTTCCAGGCACTGCCGGCGCCACGACCACGCCTCTCACCATCGTCGTCTCCGGCAACGGACCCGCATTCGGTGCCGAGGTCGTGGTGATGTGCGAGAGCACGCCCGTCCCGAGCACGGGCGGCGTCGACATCGGCGGCGCAGCACGAGCCGAGCGACACACGGTGGCCGTGGCCGAACACGGCCTCGCCACCCTCCAGATCTCTGACCTCACCGACGGCACTGCCTGCTCGGTCACCGCATCGGGCTTGGGAGCAGCCCTTCTAGATGCGGTTGACGGCGGCGTTGCGCTCGTCGGTTCGGATGGGCAGGCCAGTGGGGTGGCTGTGACGGTGGATCGGGGGACCCCCGTCACAGCGCACCTCACGTTCAAGATCCCGGTCGTGATTCCCGCGCCGGCATCGTCTTCGACGGTGCTGGACGCGACGAACGCGACCGGTTCGGGCAGCGCGGCTTCAACACCGCCTGCGCTGCCAGGGAGTGATGGTGCAGCATCCGCCGCAGCACCCGTCGCACTCGCAGCCGCTCGGTCGACGACAACGGCGTCGTCGGCCGCGCTGCCCGATCCATCTGGCACCGGAACTGCGCTCGTCATCGCGAGCATCGGTGTCCTCATCTGCGGAGCTGCGGCCTACGCGCTCACACTCACCCGACGGGAGCCCCGCGCTCACTGAGCCAGGCGCTGCACCTCCATCCAGATCGTGCGGGAGGCCAAGTGCCCGAGGGTTTGCCCTCGGGCACTTCCGCGCCCCGGCCAGCTCGAACTTGCGTCAATAACCTGCGCGATCCGCGGGGTTATTGACGCAAGTTCGGGTTCGGGTCAGGTCAGGAGCATGACCTGGACGAGCGCGCCGGCATCGAGGCCGGGACCGTCGGGCAGGATCGCCAGCCCGTTGGCGAGCGCCATCCCCGACAGCACATTGCTGGCCTGGGTGCCACTGCGCACGGCCACGTAGTGATCACCGTCGTAGTGGACCCGCACCCGGTCGAAGTAGACCTTGCCGTCGGCGCGTCGGGGCATGGCTTCGCCGGCAACTGCCGCCACGACCGGCCGGTCGAGCCCGGTGTGGCCCATCATTTGGCGCAACGCCGGGCGGGCGAACAGCTCGAAACTCACATGCGAACTCACCGGGTTCCCGGGCAGCCCGAACACCGGGGTCCCGTCGATCCGGGCGAAGGCCAACGGCTTCGCCGGCTTGATCGACACCTGCCACCACTCGAGCACGCCGAGCTGTTCGAGCACCGCCTTCACGACGTCGTAGTCCCCCACCGAGACTCCTCCGGTCGTCACGATCGCGTCGCACGCCGACGCGGCGTCGCGGAACATCGCCGTCACCGCGGATTCGTCGTCCCGGCCGATACCGAGGTCGACCGCTTCGCATCCGGCCTCGGCCACCAGGGCCAACATCATCGGTCGATTCGAGTCGCGGATCTGTCCGGGCGCGAGCACGCCCGGGCCTTCACGGAGTTCGTCACCCGTTGAGATCACGCCCACGCGAATCCGCGGATAGGCCGGCACCTCGGCCAACCCGAGCGACGCCAACACTCCAAGGTGAGCCGGGCTCAACACCGCACCCTTGGTGAAGACGAGATCGCCTTCAGCCACGTCGCCGCCGGGGTGGCGGATGTGATCGCCATGCGTCGCCGCGACCTGGATCATGACGCCGTCATCGCCGTCACGGTCGGTGCGTTCGACCATGACGATCGCGTCGGCACCCTGTGGCATCGGCGCGCCCGTCATGATGCGAATGGCTTCACCGGATCCGACGGGAATCGTCGGCGCGTGGCCGGCGGCCAGATCCCCCACGACTCGTAACCGCACCGGCGCACCGGCGGTGTCGACCGCCCGAACCGCGTACCCGTCCATCGCGGTGTTCGCGAACGGCGGCACCGCTTCACCGGCCACGATGTCGCCGGCCAGCACCAGTCCGAGCGCATCCCGCACGGGCACCATCCCTGCGTGTGGGGCCGGGACCGCCGCGCGGATGTGCGCCTGCACGACCTCGAATGACTCCACGACCATCTCCCTCCGCGCGCCGCACTCAGGGCGGCGCCCGGTCAGATGATGCCGCGTCGAGACAGGGTTTCGAGCAAGAACCGTTCCAGCTCGGGCGCGAGGTCCTCCCGGTCCAACGCCAGTTCGACGTTGGCGCGCAGGAAATCGACCTTCTGACCGATGTCGAACCGGCCGTCGGTGAACACCTGGCCGTAGACCGTCTGGTCCTGATTCAGCAACCCGATCGCGTCGGTCAACTGCAGCTCGCCGCCGGCACCCGGCTCGATCCGGTCCAGCGCCTCGAAGATCTCGGGCGTGAACACGTAACGACCGATAACCGCCAGATTCGAAGGCGCGTCTTCCTGCTTCGGCTTCTCGACGATCGATCGCACCCGCACCAAGGTCTCTTCGACCTCTTCGGGCTCGACGCAGCCGTACGACGAGATCTCCTCGGGCTTCACTTGCTTCAACGCGAGCACCGACCGGCCGTAGCGGTCGTGCACGTCGAGCATGGCCCGGAGTAGCGCACTGTCGTCCACCATGATGTCGTCACCGAGCATCACCGCGAAGGGTTCGTCACCAACGTGCTCACGCGCCACCGACACCGCATGCCCGAGACCGAGCGGGTCCTTCTGGCGGATGAAGTGGATGTTGCCCAGCTCGGACGACTCCTGGACTTCCTTCAACAGGTCGGTCTTGCCTTGCTGCTCGAGGTAGTACTCGAGCTCGAAGTTGCGGTCGAAGTGATCCTCGATTGCGCGCTTGCCTCGACCGGTGATGATGAGAATGTCGGTGAGACCGGCGCGGACGGCCTCCTCCACCACGTACTGGATCGACGGCTTGTCGACGACCGGCAGCATCTCCTTCGGCTGGCTCTTGGTCGCGGGGAGAAATCGGGTGCCCATTCCTGCCGCGGGAATGACGGCCTTACGGACGCGGGGGTTCATCGGGACTCACACCTCATACGGAGCTGACGGTACTGCCTACCCCGGTCGTTTCGGCAGGTCGAACGGTTCAGTTGACCCCTGAATCCGGTGGAGATGTCCCATCCGTCCGAAGTTCGGCCCCGCGCAGGAGTCGGCGCAGGTTCGGAAGGTGACGAAGGATCACCAGCAGCGCAAGCAGGCTGGTGATGCCGATTTCCCATCCGGCTCGCCCCGTGAGCGCACAACCGACGGGAAACAAGACCGCCACGAGCATCGATCCCACCGACGCCAACTTCAACACCCGAGCCGCGAAGAACCACACCACTGCCAACGCGAGTGACACCAGGGGATTCAGGACCGCGAGCATCCCCCCGGCCGTCGCGACCCCTTTGCCGCCCCGGAAGCCTCGCGTCACGGGGTAGGTATGACCGATCACCGCCAAGAAGCCGAGGAGATACGCGGCCGGTCGGCCCGACACCGCCAGACCGACACCTGCGGCGACGCCACCCTTCGCGAGGTCGCCGGCCATGACCACGAGTCCGGCCCTCCACCCCATGATGCGAGCAACGTTCGAAGCACCAGGATTCCCGGAACCCTCGGCGGTGACGTCGTGTCCACCGGCGCGCGCCACCAGGATCGCCGTCGGGAACGTACCCAGGAGGTACGCCAGTACCGCCAGAATCGCGATCGCGAGGGGCTCAGTCATCGGGGCCGGTCTTCATAGGTCCCATTATTCAAGGCGACGGGGGTGTCGGGTAGCATGGATGGTTCCTCATTCGCCCCGTTCTCCGTTGAGGTCGCACCGAAAATGCCCAACTATGAGTACGTCTGCTCGAAGTGCGACCAACACATCGAGGTGTACCAGACCTTCGCCGAAGAGCCGCTGAAGCGCCACGCGGGCTGCGGCGGCAAGCTCACGAAGGTGTTGGGCGCGGTCGGGATCGTCCTCAAGGGTTCCGGGTTCTACCGCACCGACAACCCGTCCTCATCCCGCCGCAGCGGCGAGAAGTCCGACAGTTCGTCCGGCTCGTCGTCGACGAGCACCGATTCGAAGTCCTCCGACTCGAAATCCTCGGACTCGAAATCCTCGGGATCGAAGTCGTCGGATTCGGGAAGTTCGACCACGTCGGAATCCAGCAGCAAGAAATCCGACGCGAAGAAATCCAGCACCAAGAAATCGGCGTAACATTGCCGGGCGGGTGACGACCCGCCGCACCAACCGCGTGAGGCGTGACCGCCTCCCCCTTCCCCGACGGTGTTCATCTCTCCTGTCCGGGGGTTTCCATGTTCCGACGTTCTCCGCGCGCCGCGATGCTGTGGGTGGCGGCCACACTCGTTGCCGTCGTCACCGCTACCACGGTGATCGGCACGCTTTCCTCGCTCCGCCACCAAGATCAGGCATTCGGCGCGCTCAGCTCGATCGTGGTGGCGCGCCGCGATCTCCCGCTCGGCACTCGGCTCACGCCCGAGGATCTGGCGGTCCGCCAGATTCGCGGCGAAGCACCGGATTCCGATGCCCTGCGCTCCACCGCCGCCGCCGACGGCCGCACGCTCACGACGCCGCTCCTCCGCGGCGGCGTCCTGACCGGTCGGCATGTCGCACCGGCCGACCGCGGGGGCCTCGGCGCAGTCGTCCCCCCGGATCGGCGGGCCGTGCGCCTGGTGATCGAACACGGGCTTGAGCCCGCGATCGGCGACCTCGTCGATGTTCTGGCCACCTTTGATCCCGCCACCTTGGGCGACGGCGGGGACCCGACGATCGTCATCGCACCCGCCGTGCCGGTGCTCGCGGTCGAGTCGGGCACCGACGCCGGCGACACCGTCGCCGTCACGGTGCTGGTGAGGCCCCGCACGGCCAGCCGGCTGGCGTTCGCGAGTGCCACCGGGACCCTCAGCCTCGCACTGGCACCACCCGAAGCCGCGACGGGTCGGGGATGAGCCGCGCCGCCTACCGAGCGAGCAGGTTCGTGCGGGTCAACCACCCGCCATGGTCATGTCGCCGATCAAGATCGTGAGGCCCGCAGTTCCGCCGGGAAGCCACGTCAGATCGGATCCGAGCGCGAGCACGTCGAGCAGCATCCGCTGCAAGGTCGAAGCGATCGTGATCTCTCGCACTGGTTCCGCGAACTGCCCGTCGCGCACCATCAGGCCCTCCGCTCCCACGGAGAAGTCTCCGCTGGCGGTGTTGGTGCCCGAATGCAGTCCCGACACCGATTGGACGTAGAGCGCCTCGGGCACCCCGGCCATGACCTCGGCCGCACTCATCGTTCCCGGAAGGAAATGCAGTGCCCGGGCACCGACGCCCGGGGTGGAGGCGTAGCCCCGCACCGCGGAGCCTGTGGTCTGCGCGCCGGTCCGGCGCGCGGTGTAGAGGTTGTGGAGAAAGCTCTCCAACCGACCATTGCGCACCAGCGTGGTCGGTCGCGTCGGGACCCCTTCACCGTCGACGGGGCTCGCGCCGTAGGCGGCAGGGTTGGTGGGGTCGTCGACGATCGTCACCTGCGCGGCGCCGACCATCTCGCCCATTCGGTCGGCGAACATGGAACGGCCCTTCAGTACCGCCTCGCCGTTGAGTGCCGCGCCGAGCAACCCGAGGAACGACGACGTCACGAGCGGGTCGAGGATCACAGGAAGCCGCTGGGTCTTGGGTTGGGTCGCCCCCAAGAGCCGGGTCGCTCGCTCGGCCGCCATCGTCGCGGCGTGATCGATATCGAGATCGGCGTAGGCCCGGCCGACGGCAAAGCCGTACCCGGTCTGGGTGGCATCCCGCTCACCCGCGAGCGCGGCACTGCTCACCGACGTCATCGTGCGAGCCAGCGACGCCGAGACGCCCGTGGACGCGACCATTGCCATCTCGAGCGAAGCGTCGCCGTAGTCGGTCGATTCGACGCCGCGCACGCGAGCGTCGGCCGCGAGCACGGCCCGATCCAACGCGATGGCGAGCGCGACTTTGTCTTCGGTGGGCGTCGATCCGACGTCGTCGCGCCAGAGGTCGAGTTCAACGGGCGTGCGGCCGTCCACATCGGCGGGCTCAGTCAATCCGTAGCCGTCATCCGGTGATCCATACGCCGCGTTGTCGCGGGCGTCGGCGGTTGTCGCCGCGATCACGTCCGGTTCGAGCGACCCCGCGTACGCGATGCCTTGGCGCCCGTCGACGATCACCCGAACACCGATCCCCGCGACCTCGGCGACGGCGAGTGACTCGACGTTGCCGTTGAAGACTTTGATCTCGGTCTCGCGAGACTGGATCACGTAGGCCTCGAGCTGCTCGCCGCGCTGCACACCCTCGACGACGCGCGTGGCAATGGCGTGCAGGTCGGAGGTGCTCACGCGGCGGTCCCGCCCACCGTGAGTTCGGCCACCCGCAGGGTGGGTTGCCCGGACGACACCGGCACGCTCTGACCGTCCTTGCCGCACATGCCGGTCCACGTCTCGAAGTCGTTGCCGACGACGTCGACCGCGCGCAGCGCTTCGGGGCCGTTTCCGATGAGCTGGGCCGCACGCACCGGGTAGGTGATCTCACCGTTCTCGATCATGTACGCCTCGGTGATCCCGAAGACGAAATCGCCGGTCGCGGTGTTGACCTGCCCACCGCCGAGGGCGACGCAATAGAGCCCGTAGGGCGTCTGGCGGATGATCTCGTCCGGATCCTCCTCCCCCGGCGTGATGTACGTGTTCGTCATCCGCACCATCGGGAGGTGCTGATACGTCTCGCGCCGCCCGTTCCCCGAACTCGCCCGTCCGTCACGACGGGCGCGCAGCAGGTCCCACATGTAGTCGGTGAGGATGCCGTCGTCGATGAGCACGTTGCGTTGCGCGGGTGCGCCTTCGTCGTCGATCGTGCAGGCACCCCAATCGTGGGCGAGGCCACCGTCGTCGACCAGCGTGACCCCCTGACCCGCGACCCGATCGCCCACGCGACCCGCGAAGACCGACGCGTCGCGCGCCACCAGATCGGCTTCCAGACCGTGACCACATGCTTCGTGGAACAGCACACCGCCGGCCCCTCGACGCAAGACGACCGGCAACTTGCCGCTCGGCGCGGGTCGAGCTTCGAGCTTCGACACCGCGCGGGCCGCAGCGATGCGGGCGATCTCCTCGGGTGGGTGCTCGTCGAAGAACTCGAATCCGACGGTTCGTCCCGGTGCCTCGCTCCCGGTCTGGAGCCCGGTGTCGGCCGCGGCGACACAGCTCACAACGAAACGGGTCCGCACCTGGTCGTCCGAGGCCAGCACACCGTCGGAGTTCGCGACCAGGAACCGCCGCCGGCCATCGGCGTAGCTCGCGGTGACCTGGGTGATGGAGTCCGAGTGCGAGCGGGCGGCGGCGTCGGCCCGCGCGAGCATCTCGACCTTCGCCTGCTTCGACACGGTCTCGGGCAGCGTCGCGATCGCCTGTGGGGTGGTCACGCTCGGTGTCAGTGCCGCGACCCGAGTCCCGGGGCCACCAGCGCTGGCCGCGGCCGACGCCGCCTGGGCGGCTGCGGCCAGACCGGCTTCGGTGAGGTCGGACGTGTGGGCGAATCCTGTGGTCTCACCCTTGACGACCCTGATCCCCGCACCGCGGCTGCGCCCGGACCGCATCTCCTCGACCTTGCCGTCGTCGAAGGTGGCCGAGGTCGACGCTCGATCCTCGACGAAGACGTCGGCGAAATCGCCGCCGCCCGCCATCGCTCGGTCCAGCGTGGCTTCCACGATACGCGTCTCGATCAACCCGTTCACCTCCGATGTGCTCAGTTCGTCCAGCGAGTGCGTATGGTACGTCCGTGCCGCTCGATGCAGGTCTCTCCGGGTTCGTCTCCCATGTGGTCATGGAGTCCGACACCGCGCTCGCGCAGGGAACCGGTTCGGTTGCCGTGATCTCGACACCCGAAGTCGTCCGGCTGGCCGAACAGGCCGCCGTCGCGGCGGTCGAGGGCCATGTCCCCGACGGCCACACCACCGTCGGCTACCGGGTGCAGCTGGATCACCTCGCCCCCGTCGCGGTCGGCGAATCGCTGGCTGCCGAAGCCGTCCTGGAGACGATCGAAGGTCGGCGGCTGACGTTTCGGGTGTCGGTGAAGTACCGCGCCGGCCTCGTGGCCGCGGGTCGCATCACCCGGGTGGCCGTGGAGGAAGCCCGATTCCTCGCCCGCGCCGCCGGCACCCCGTAGCGGGCACTCCGTGCCGGGCGGCCCGGGTTTGGGGGCCCGTGCTAGGCGACCGTTGCGGCGGCGTCGATCGACGCGAGGAAGTGGCGCAGCTCGGCCAGCCACGCGTCAGCGTTTTCGAACTGCGGTGAGTGACCCGCGTCGGCAATCACCACCAGCTCCGCACCGGGAATGGCCGCGGCCATCGCGTGCGATCCCGGAAGGAACGGTTGGTCTTGCGCGCCGACCATCACCAAAGTCGGACACGACACCGCGGCGGCCAGCTGGTCGAGTTGCTCGGGTTGGTCACGCACGTCGATCAGCATCTTCGTGAACATCGCCTGGCGCAGCGTCGCCCACTTGCGATCGCCGAACTCCCGATAGCCGGGACGCTCGCGCAACATCTGCTCGTACGCCGGCGTCCCCAGCGGAGAGAACGCGTCCATGACCCGCTTGAGTTCGTCCATGCCCTGCTCGTTCGCGATCTGGACCCCGAGGTCGATGATCTCGGAGTCCAGCGTCGGCACCGGGCCGGATGACGTGTCCATCAACACGAGTGCGTCGATCCGCTCGGGGGCGCGCAGCACAAACCGGCGCACCAGCATCCCGCCCATCGAGTGACCCAACACTCGGAACGTCGAGATGCCGAGTTGGTCGACCACGCACTCGAGGTCCATCGCGAACCGATCGAGGGAGTAGGCATCCTCGTCCTCGGGTCCACCACTCGCCCCGTGGCCGCGTAGGTCGAAGGCCACCACCCGGTGGTCGCCCGCCAGATCGTCGATCTGATCGAAGAAGTCTTCTTTGGCGCCGCCGAATCCGTGCACCAGAACCAGCACCGGCCCCGCGCCGCGATCGACGACTTCCAACTCGACACCATCATCGGCAATGACGCGCACGTTCCCCTCCTCCGCCTCCGAGACGCCACGGAAGGCACCGAAGGACCCCATAGGCTAGGCCCTCATGGAGGACCTCGACGCCGGAACCCACCGCGTCCCCACCCGACGGGGCCGGGTCGGCCTCGGAATCCGCTTGGTGGTCAGCGCCGCTCTTCTCGCCCTCCTGATCTCGAAGATCGACTTTGATTCCGCCGTCCCGCGCGAACGCCATTTCACGACCCTGTTGTGGTTCGGACTGGCGCTCGCGACGGCCAGCATCGGGATCGTCCTGTCGGCGTGGCGGTGGCAACGGGTGATCCGGGCGTTCGGGATCCACGTGCCGCTCCAAACCCTGACGACGCACTACTTCGCCGGCCAGTTCGTCGGCAACGTCCTGCCCTCCACCATCGGTGGCGACGTCCTGCGTGTGACCCGGAGCGCGAAGAACATCGGATCTCGTGAGACCGCGTTCGCGGCAGTCGCGCTCGAACGTCTGACCGGGTTCCTCGCCCTCCCGCTCATCAGTGCGCTCGGGTTCGGGATCGACCCGAGCTTGCTCTCGTCCGACAAAGCGTGGGTTGCACTGCTCATCTCCGGGATCACCCTCGCCGCACTCAGCGTCATCCTGGTGCTCGCCGGCCACCCGAATGCCGCCGGGCGCTTTCAGCACAACGAGAACTGGACCCGGTTCCTCGGGGCGGTGCACGTCGGTGTCGGACACCTCCGCCGCGACCGGAACCAGATCGTCGGCGTCGTCGGTACTGCGCTCATCTACCAAGCTTCCGTCGTGGTCATGGTCGGATTCCTGGTCCTCACCTTCGACGCCGGCATACCCGCCGCGGCGCTGATCGCGTTCGTCCCGATCGTTGCGATGGCCCAGGTCGTTCCGATCTCGTTGTCCGGTCTCGGCGTCCGGGAAGGCATGTTGGTCCTGTTGCTCCACCCGCTCGGCGTCTCGACTGGACACGCTGTCGGTATCGGCCTCGCCTGGTATGCGACGATGCTCATCGTCAGCTTGTTCGGCGCCCCGGCCTTCGCAGTGGGTCACCGCACACCTGCAGCACCAGCCTCTGCTTCCGAGAACTCGCCGATGGCCCCATGAGCGACATCACCCTCCAGGAACCTTCGGCGAGACTCCGACGCCTTCCGGGCGCTCGTACCCTGACCGGCGGCCGGGTGATCTATTGGTGGTTCGAGATCATCGCGGTGCAGTCGTTCTACTTCATCTACAGCGCCGTCCGGAATGCCGACGCCGACAAGCCCGAACTCGCACGCCAACACGCCCTGCAGCTGATCAGCTTCCAGAAGACCCTCCGCATCTACCACGAGCAGGCCATTCACAAGTGGGCCATCCAGATCGAGCCCATGATCGTGACCGCCAACTATTTCTACGGGTCATTGCACTTCGTGGTCACGATCGGCGTCGCGATCTTCCTCTTCTGGAAGTTCCCGGACGATTATCCACTGTGGCGAAACACGCTTGCCATCGCCACCGCGCTCGCGCTCATCGGCTTCCGATTCTGGCCGCTCATGCCGCCCCGGCTGCTTCCCGATCACTACGGGTTCGTCGACACGCTCGCCAAGTACCCGACCTTCTGGAGTTTCAACTCGGGGGCGATGAAGAAGATCTCCAACCAGTTCGCGGCGATGCCGAGCGTGCATTGCTGCTGGGCACTGTGGTGCGCGTGCGTGTTGGTCCCGCGGTTGCGCTCGACCTGGGCCAAGGTGCTCGCGGGCTTGTACCCGGCAATGACGGTCGCGGTCATCGTGGTCACTGCGAATCACTACGTCCTCGATGCGGTCGGTGGGTTTGCCATCCTCGGCATCGGGTACGTGGCCGCGCGTGCAGTCACTCGGGCGGGTCGTCCCCAGCCGCTCGTTTCGCCCTCCGGCGGGCCGGCATGAGGGTCCGGACTCGCTTTCGTGATGCCGCGCGGTTCGCGGCCTACCGAGTCGGTGTGCGTAACGCGACGCACGTTCGACCGTGGCCCACCGGGACCTGGAACGACGACTGGCAGGCCGGCATATGGGACTACATGGCCGAGACTGCCGAAGCGCCGCGGTACGCGTTACTCGCAGGGCTCATTCTCTCCCAAGGTTCGCCCGGCACCGTGCTCGACATCGGCTGCGGCTCGGGGACCCTGCGCCGCCATCTCCACCCCGACAGCTTCACGTCTTATCGCGGCGTCGACATCGCGCCGAGTGCGATCGAACGGGCCGCGACCGTCGGATACGAACGCAGCACGTTCGCCTGCGCCGACGCGAGCACCGAGCCCAAGGATCCAGCGGAGACCGTGGTGCTCAACGAGGTTGCCTACCTCGTCGCCGACCCGATGACCTTCATCGCCGACGTGGGCCGATTGGTCGTGCCCGGAGGTCGGCTGATCGCGTCGATCTATCGCCACCCCGGCGACATCGTCCATTGGCGCGCGCTCGACCGGGTCGGGCACGCCACGGAGCGGATCTGGGTACGGAATCGAAACCCGAGCGCGCCGTACGGCACTCGGATCGTCTCGTACCGCATGCCCTGAACGCACCGAGCCCCGGGCGCCGCCCGCAGGTCAGGTTCGTCGGGTGAAGCCGACGATGCCCATGACCGCATCACGCACCGCGAGGTCGGCCAACGACATCGGCGCGCCCTTCAGGGTGGCGAGACCCAACTGCCGCCGAGGGAGGTCGACGATGTCGAAGGTGCGCATGCCTTCGAGACTCGGAGGCACCGCGGTCTCGGGGAGGACGGCAATGCCGGCGCCCGCGGCCACCAGGTCCGCGATCAGCCGGATTCCCTCCACCTCCACCGGCACTTCGAGGTGCACCCCGAGCGCGGCGGCCGCGTTCTCGATCTCGGCCCGCAGCGGGTTCACTTCCGGCGGGAGCACGAGCCGCATCCGCGCCAGGTCCTTGACCTTGAGTGGTCCCGGCGGCAGATCGGCATCGGCGGGCGCGAGCCCCACCATCGGCTCGTCGGCCAGGTGTTCGAACACGATGCGCGGGTCGTGGACCGGCGCGGTCACCAACGCCAGGGCAAGGTCTTGGGAGACGACCTCGCCGAGGAGCCGCTCCGACGCCCCTTCGTGCACGAGCAGTCGAAGGCCCGGCGCTTGCTCTCGCAGATGGGCCACGAGCTGGGGCACCAACCAGCGACTCGCGGTCCCCACGACCCCGAACGACGCGTTCCCGACGCGCAGTCCTTGCAGCGCGGCCAGTTCCTCGTGCAGCAGCTCGATCTCCCGCCGGACCCGACGCGCGTGCTCCAACACCACCCGACCGGACTCGGTCGGTCGGGCACCGCCTCGACCTCGGGCGAGCAGCGTGACGCCGAGTTCGCGCTCGAGCTGACGGACTTGTTCGGACACGTTCGACTGGACAGTTCGCAGGGCATCCGCCGCGGCCGTGAACGTTCCGGTTTCATCGATGGCGATCAGAGTGTCGAAATGGCGAAGTTCCACAGGGCCCTCCGAGGCTGGTGCGTTTGGTCACATCGAGTTGCCCGCACCAGTACTCCAGCAAGTCACGGCTCATCAATCTGATTTTTAGATACTACCCATCACAACTACCTGTTGGACAGATCACTACCAGAGGGTGTTACCTAATGACGTACTGAGGTCAGGGAGCCGGGGCCCCCCGCCGGCTCCCCTGACCCCATCTCCCGCATCGGTCCCACTCGGACCACACGAACTTGAGGACATCATGGCTGCCGAAAGCCTTTCCACCCTGATCTTCACCGGCCCACTCTCATGGACGGCCGACGCATCATGCGAAGGTCGCACGGAGCTCTTCTTCGCTCCGGCGGGTGAGCGCCCCGAGGCCCGAGCCGTCCGGGAGGGCAAGGCTCGCGGCTGTCTGCGCCGAGTGTGAAGCGTTGATCGCCTGTCGCGACTGGGCCCGCGAGCACCGCGAGTACGGATTCTGGGGTGGCGAATCCGAGGAAGACCGCGCCGCAGCCGGTTTCCGGGTCGACATGCCCGTCGGCCGCGTCGCCCGCTACCCCAAGGGGAACGGCGTCCCGGTCGCCCCTCGCACGCCCAAGGTCGCCTGAGCGCTGACTAGTGTCCGCGGCTCTATGAGAGCATGCGGATGACTGAGACCACCGAGGGCGTCGACCTCGATCGACTCCAAGCATTCTTCGCGGCGAACGTCGCGGGAGCAACGGGCGGGCCGCTGCAGGCGACCTTGATCGCCGGCGGACGCTCGAACCTCACCTACTCGATCACCGACGGTGCCTCGACCTGGGTGTTGCGGCGTCCACCGCTGGGACACGTGCTGCCCACCGCGCACGACATGGCGCGCGAGTACCGCGTCATGTCGGCACTCGCTGCGACCGCGGTTCCGGTGCCGCGCACGTTGGCCATGTGTGACGACCTTGCGGTGAACGGTGCGCCCTTTTACGTGATGGAACTCGTCGAAGGAACGATCTACCGCGACGGCAACGCGCTCGCCACGCTCGACGCGTCCGACGCCCGGCGCGCGTCCGAAGCCCTCGTCGACGTGCTCGTGGCCATCCACGCGGTCGACTACCAGTCCGTCGGCCTCGAAGACTTCGGCCGACCCGAAGGGTTCCTCGAGCGGCAGGTGCGGCGCTGGGGCGAACAGTGGGAACGGTCCAAGACCCGTGAGCTCCCCAACGTCGACGAACTCGCTCGTCGTTTGCGCAACGCGCTGCCCGATTCGGGTCCGCCGACGATCGTGCACGGCGACTATCGCCTCGACAACACGATGATGGCGAAGGACGACCCCGGGAAGATCGTCGCGGTACTGGATTGGGAGATGTCGACCCTCGGCGATCCGCTGACCGATCTCGGTCTCTTCCTCCTGTACTGGGGTCAGGCCGACGCGCAGATCATCGCGACTGGCGCCGCGATCGGCAGTCAGGACGGCTTCCTGAGCCGGGACGACATCGTGGCCCGGTACGCGTTGGCCAGCGGTCGCGCCGTCGACCAACTCGACTGGTACCAGATCCTCGCGTCCTACAAGCTGGCGATCATCGTGGAAGGCATCAACGCCCGATACCAGATGGGTAAGACCCTCGGCGAGGGCTTCGAGACCATGGGCGCCATGGTGTCCGGGCTCATCGACAGTGCCCTGGAACAAGCCAACCGCTCCGAGATCGTCGCCCTGCGCGGATGATCGCGGCGCGCACCGTCGGCCTCGTGGCCCTCGGCGGTGCAATCGGCACGCTGTTGCGTGACGGTCTCGGACGGGTCGCTCCGGCCGGGCCCGGCACCTTCCCGACCATGATCCTGGCGATCAACCTGGTCGGAAGTTACTGCCTGGGGCTCCTCCTCGGCGCGTTGACGCGCCACCGTCCGCACGACGAAACGTGGCGGCCGTTCCTCGGGGTCGGCGTACTCGGGGGGTTCACGACCTTCTCGAGTTTTGCGGTGGCCACCGTGCAACTCCTCCGGGCCGACAGGATCTCGCTCGCGATGGCCTACATCGCCGCGTCGGTCGTCGGCGGATTCATCGCCGCGTTCGCCGGTGAACGGTGCGCGCGAATTTCCCCTTGGCTCGTGGTCGAGGACGAGCAGTGATCACCATTGCCATTGCCCTGGCCGGCGCCCTGGGAGCGCCCAGCCGGTACCTGCTGGAACGATCGCTGTCGAGGCGGTTCGGGGCCGGATTCCCTTGGGGAACACTCGTGGTGAACCTCCTCGGCGCGGCGGCCCTCGGGTTGCTCGCCGGCCGCGCGGACATTCACCAGGTGAATCCGGACCTGGCCCGGATCGCCGGGATCGGCTTTCTCGGCGCGTTCACCACCTTCTCGACCTTCATGGTCGAGGCGACCCGCCTCCGGCTCCCCGCCCGCCTGGGCTATCTCAGCGCAAGCATCGGTGGCGGGCTGGTGCTCGCGGCCGTCGGAGTCAGCCTCACTGCTCGCTGAGCTCCGGTCGCCCGCATCACGACCCCCAGGCTGGTCCGCGTGCCGATCTCCGAGGGCGAGCCCCTACCATCGGGGGATGAGTTCGTTGCAGTGGGACCACGAACCGGTCCTCGTCGACCCCGTGGTGCTCGCGGCCTTCACCGGTTGGAACGATGCGGCCGACGCCGCCAGCGACGCCGCCGACTGGGTGGCCGCCCGCTACGGAGCCGTGGAGTTCGCGACCATCGACCCACAGGTCCATATCGATTTCCAGGCGCAGCGACCCGTGGTCACCCTGATCGACGGCGTCACGCGTGACCTCTCCTGGCCGCAGTACTCGATCCGCGCCGCGGCCACGCCCGACGGACAACCCGACCTCGTCGTCATCACCGGCCCGGAGCCGAACTACGACTGGCGGGGATTCTGCGATGCGATCATGGAGGTCGCCCGCACCATCGGATCGAACACCGTCGTCACCTTCGGATCGCTCCTGGCCGACAGTCCCCATTCGCACGCGCCGCGCATCACCGGCAGCGCGACCGATCCCGAAATCATGGATCGCATCGGCCTGACTCGGTCCCGATACGAGGGCCCGACCGGCATCGTCGGCGTCGTGCACGATACGTGTCGCCAGGCCGGGTTCGCCTCCGCATCGCTGTGGGTTCCGGTGCCGCATTACGTGGCCGCCCCGCCCAACCCCCCGGCGATTACCGCACTCCTCGAAGGCTTCTCCCGCACGGTCGGACTCGACCTGGATCTGCGCGAGTTGCGCGTCGCCTCGGACGCATGGCGGACTCGAGTCGATGCCGCGCTGGCTGCCGACGACGACCTGCGTGAGTACGTCGACAATCTCGAAGCCCACCAGGTCGACGATGCGGTCGACCCTGACGAGCTGCCCGACGGCGAATCGATCGCCGAAGCGTTCGAGGAGTACCTGCGCGACCAGGGCGCGTGACCAACCTCATCGGCCCGGTCCGGCCGGGAACTCGGTTCAGTTCAGAAGATCGTCGGCGAGGGCGAGCCAGAGTTGGGTCGAGAGCTCGAGGCTCTCTTGATCGACCCGCTCGTCATGACCGTGGAACATGCGGGCGTAGTCCTCGAAGCCGATCCGTCGGCTGAAGAGTCCGAAGCCATATCCGACGGAGCCGACCCGCCGGAAGAACCGGTTGTCGGTGCCGCCCGTCATGATCGTGGGGACCAGAGCCGACCCCTCACACAATCGGCCGGTCACCCGGCTCAGCGATTCCCAGAGCGGCGTGTCGACGGGTGACGCAGTGGCGGGATCGTCGTTCGAGGAGATCTCCACGCGGTCGGCGAGGTCGCCGATCGCCTCCATGAGTAACGCTTCGGCGGCCGCGCCGGATTGGCCCGGCATCGTGCGCACATCGACCTGGAGTTCGACACGATCCGGAATGATGTTCGTCTTCGTACCGCCGTGTACGACGGTGGGCGCCATCGTGGTGTGGGTGCACGAATGGGCGATGCGACCCAGCGCGACCGGCAGGTCGGCAATGAGACCCTCGATCTGTTCCGGGTCGGTGAGCCCCGACGGAAACCCCAAGCCCTCGACATAGCGACGCCAGGTTTCGCCGATCTGTACCTCCGGTCGGAACTCGGAGATCCGGCGCACGATCTCGGCCGCCGTCACCAAGGCGTTGTCGGTCTTGTACGCCTGCGAGGCGTGACTCGGCGTCCCGTGGACGACGATCTTGGACCAGAACGTGCCCTTCTCCTCGACCATGATCGGCAGCCGGGTTCCCATCGGCGTGGGCACCTGGTACCCGCCCGATTCGGTGATGACGTAATCGGAGCGCATCGCATCGAGTTCGTGCTCGACCAGATACTTCGCACCCCACGTGCCGAGTGCTTCCTCGTCGGCGACACCGAGGAACATGAGCGTGCCCTTGGGAGTGAACCCCGAGCGGGCGAGGTGCTTGAACGCGACGGCCATCGTGGACGTCAGGTTGAGCATGTCGACCGCGCCCCGGCCCCAGATCATGCCGTCGTCGAGTTCGGCGCCGAAGGGATCACGCGTCCAGCCATCCGGGTTCACCGGCACAACATCGGTATGACCCATCAACATCAGGGTGGGAGCGTCGGGATCAGACCCTTCGATCTTGGCCAGCACGCTGCGCCGCCCCGGTTGAGGCTCGTAATGCTCGAGGTCGGCGCCGCAGCCTTCGAGATACCCAGTCAGCAGATCCGAGCTGCGAATCTCGTGGCCGGATTCCACCGCACCGTCGTTGACACATTCATTCCGGATCAAGTCCTGGAGGAGTGCCGTGGCTTCCCTGGTGAGATCGTCGACCATCGAAAGGACGGTAGTCCTCCCGGCCGGGTTCAGCTCGCGGCCGCGACCCGATACATGAACGTGCCGTCGTCATCCCATCGTTCGGCCTGGCCGGACTGACGGAGATGTTCGAGGTGAGCGAACGTCTCACTCTCGGCCATCACACCCCAGTGGCGTTCCGGGAACAGTTCGTGGGAGAGGCCCACCACGCTCGCCGGGCCGAGCGCGAGCGACGCTTCCCGCAGTTTCTCCATGCGTTCGAAGTGATGATCCTTGATGGCCTCGACCCGGCCGGGCACATCGTCGAAGGGGTGACCGTGCGCCGGCAGACCCAACCGAACGCCATCGAGGGAGCCGACCAGGTCCAGGGTGGCCAAATAGGAGCTGAGCGCGTCGCCCTGTCCGGACCCGGCCACGTGCGGAGTGATCGTGGGCAACACGTGATCACCGGAGAGCAGTACGCCGTGCTCGGGATCGTAGAGACACAGGTGATCCAAGGTGTGGCCAGGCGTGTGTACCGCAAGCCAGTCTCGACCACCCAACCGGATCGGCGAACCGTGACGCACTCGGCGGGTCGGATCCGGCGGTGCGAACAACAGCCGCATCGCCCGGATCATCATGCGTCGGGAGAGCGGCGGGTTGGGATGGGTACTTCCGCCCCAGGGGGTCGTGCCACCCCACGGGACCGACATGCGCTGGGTCTCGGCGGTGATGTCGTCGAGGGCGGCGTGATCGTCGTCGGTCATCGGCGGCAATTCGTCGAGCGACGGTCCGTGATAGTGCGCGGCTTCGGCGATCGCCTCTTGTTCCAGACGCTCGGCGTCGGATTCGCTCAACGTCGCGCCGCGGCGTTGGAGCGACCACGTCGTGAACGCCTTGTGCGCAATCAGTTGCGCACCCGACTCCTTCTTGATCCGACCCGCCGCCCCAAAATGGTCGGGGTGTGAGTGGGTGACGAGAACCGTGTGAATGTCCTTCACCTTGTATCCCGCCGATGCGAGACGCGACTTCAACGCCTTCCAGCTCGACGGGCCCGGCAGGCCCGGGTCGACCACCGCCAGGCCGCGGTCGTCCATCAGGCCGTACATGTTCACGTGGCCCAAGCCCGGCAGCCAGATCGGCAATTGCATGCGCAACACCCCGGGTGCCACCTCGGCGATCTCCTCCGAAGCGCGTTCCTGTTCCTGTTTGGGCGGCCTGGACGCCCGCGGGTCGCCCGGCCGACTGGCAGTGTCGGTCACGCCGGGAGCGTACCCGGGGCGAACTTGGGCCACGGACGGACGACCTCGAGCACTGCGCCCGCCGCGAGACACAGCTCGTCCTCGTGCCGACGGGCCACGATCTGGAGTCCGCAGGGCATCCCACCAACCCGCGCCGACGGTATCGACATTCCGGGCTGCCCGGTCATGTTGAACGGTGCCGTAAACGGTGCCGAGAGGTACAACAGATCAACCTCGCGACCGTTGAGATCGCCGACGAGGGTGCCCTCGGCCTGGTACGCGGTGGTCGGCGTGGTCGGGAGCAACAGGAGGTCGACCTGGTCGAACACCTCGGCCGACGCGCACAGAATCTCCTGGCGACGCCGTACCGCCGCGCCGAGGTGACGCGCCCGCAGCTTCGGCAACCCCTCGATCGAGATCCGCGCCAGGACATCGAGTTCGTCGATCTGTTCGGTGCACCGATCGAGCTTCCACGCGGCCATGTCGCCGGCGCCCAGCATCCCCCACGCGCGGCCGGGCTTCGGGAACGCCATCGGCACATCGATCAGTTCCAGGCCGACCGCCTCGACCAACGCCATCGCGAGGTCGTGGGTCGAGGCTTCCACGGCGTGATCGGTTTCGGCGTACCCGAGGGTGGAGGTCCAAGCAACCCGTCGACCCCGCAGAACATCGCGAGCACGGTCGACGTCGGCCACGAGCGGCTCGTAGGGAGCGGGCGTGGGCAGCGAGGTGGGATCGGCCGCGTGCGGGCCACTCGTCGCGTCGAGGTAGCGCGCCGCATCGCGGACCGACCGCACCATGGGACCACTGACCGAGGTGAGGCCGGTGTCGAACGGGTCGTGCATGCCGCCGTGCGCGATGCGTCCGAACGTGGGCTTCATGCCCGGCAACCCGGTGTAGGCCGACGGGATCCGAATCGAACCACCACCGTCACTCCCGGTACAGAGCGGCAACAGGCCGGCCGAGATCGCCGCCGCCGACCCGCCCGACGAGCCACCCGGGGTCCGGTCGGGATTCCACGGGTTCCGAGTTACGCCGTGGAGTGGACTCGCGGTGTAGCTCGGGATCCCGAACTCCGGGGCCGTGGTCAACGCCGTGACCACCGCGCCCGCGCCACGCAGGCCGGCCACCTCGGGACAATCCTCGAGCGCGATCTCGTCGCGATACACGACCGACGCGTGCGTGTCCGGGAACCCCTTCGCCTGGGCCAGTTCCTTCACGCCGAGCGGCACACCCGCGAACGGGCCCGGATCTTCACCGCGGGCCACCGCCGCGTCGATCTCGATCGCGCGAGCCCGCGCACCCTCCTCATCCAGGAAGCAGACCGCGTTGAGTTCGCCATTACGATCGGCGATCCGCGCCAACGACTCCTCGAGGATCGCGGTCGACGAGATCTCCCCACCGCGAACGGCGTCAGCCAGCTGCCACGCATCCTGTTGCCAGAGTTGAGTCATCCGACGGCTCCTTTGGTCACGGCGACGGGTTGGTCGGCGTGGCGTAGCTCGGCGAGCGCGGTCCGGAGATCGTCGCCCAGTTCATCAAGATCAGGATTCGCATCAGCGTCGGCGTACAGCCCGAAGTGCAAGGTGTCGCAGTACGACAAGATCGCGATTCCCAGGCTCAGATTGTGCGTGAGCGGCACCAAGGGGTAGGCCGCGTTCATGCGCCCGCCGAGGCAGTAGAGCGGCACGGGCGGTCCCGGGACGTTGGTGACCACGAGGTTCACGAACGGTTGGCGATGAATCGCCCGGGCGGCCAGACCCAAGATCGTGGGCGCCGCAAAGTGGGTCAGGTCGAGCAGGAACGATGCGCCAACCGCTTGCTCGCGATCCTTCAGGGCCCGCGTGCACGAACTGATCTCGCGCAGTCGCGTCTCGGCATCGGGCTCGGCGATCGGGAGATCGACGAAGAGGGCCGAGATTTGGTTCCCGAGTTCGATATCGCTGCCGGGATCGCGCACCGACACCGGACACAGGACGCGCACGTGCTCCGGAAGGTCGTCTCCCCGGTCGGTGAACCGCCGCCGCAACGCACCGCTCACGATCGCCAGCACCACGTCGTTCACCGTGCCACCACTCCTAGCGCGGATGGCCTGGACCTCGGGAAGTGGAATGGGCACGCCGACGAACCGGCGACGACGGCCCACTTCGACGTTGAGCGATGTGCGCGGCGCGATCGGCGAACGGTCGAAGAGACTGCGGATCCCCTGACCCACCCGACCGGTCTTCTCGACGGCTCGGTGCGGCGCGCGGACGAGGCCGCGCATCGTGCGCGCGATCTCCGAGGGTTCGGTCGAACGTTCGACCAGCGTGTCGGCGAGCAGTCGAGAACTCGACGGTGCGGGCTCGGCAGTCCACGGTGGCGCCGGCTCGACGACGAAGCCCGGCGTGATGTCGAGCAGCACCGTGGCCACATCGACGCCCGACACACCGTCGGTCATGGCGTGATGGGTCTTGTGGAGGAGACCGACCGACCCATCCTCGAGCCCTTCGACGAACCACAGCTCCCACAACGGACGCGAGCGGTCGAGGAGTTGCGCTTGGACCCGGGCCGTGAGCTCCAACAGTTGACTCCACGAACCGGGACGCGCCAACGCAGTCAACCGCACGTGATACGAGATGTCGAAGCGATCGTCATCCACCCAGACCGGGCGACCCTGTTCCATCGGCACCGACATCAGGCGTTGGCGGAACTTGGGGATCTGGTGCAACCGAGAGGCGACGAGCGCTCGCACCTCTGCGAGTCGAAACCGGCCAGAAGCATCGAAGAACGGCGCCCCCTCGAACGTGACGAGCGTTCCCACGTGCATCGGGGTCTCGATGGACTCCAGGTGCAGGAAGGAGGTGTCGAGCGAGCTCAACCTTTGGTACACCGTCACGGGGCGGAGCGTACCGGCCGGCGGTGAAGTCGGGTCAGGGTGCCAGTAGCGTCGCCTCATGCAGACGGCGGCCGCACTCTGGCGAATCTCTCCCGAACTCGTACTCGCGATGGACGCCGACCTCGGTCTCCCCGTCGACAGCTACGTCAACGGTTCCCAGACCTGGTTCACCGGGGAGCCAGTCCTGGAGTGGCGCCTGCATCCGGTGAGGGGATATCAGCCGCCCCCTGGGCTCTCCCCGTACGACCTCTGGGAAATCGTCGTCGGTTCGCTCGAACGTGACAACGATCCCACCGCGATTCCACTCGGTTCGGAGGCGCGCGCCTTGACCGATCTCTGGGACGGCCTCGAATGCTTCCCGGCGTACGGCGACGAACTCGAACCTGCGACCCTCGCCGAGCGGGTCCGCGAGGTCCTGACCATCGCGCCGGCAGCCTGCGGCCTGGTGGACCACGAAGTGGTCGGGAACGAGTGGGAGCGCACCCAAGGCGCGATCTCGATCGTCAGCCTGCTCGGCGAACAGCTCGGTCTCACCGCTCGCTGACGAGGTCCCGGCCGCGGCCCGTGTCGTCAGTCGCCCCGCCACGGTGGGGTCCGAGGCAGGTCGAAATCGGCGGGGAAGGTCTCACCGTCGATCGCTCGGAATGCGAGTTCGCCCCACCGGTGGATCCCCGCGATCGGTTGCGGGAGCCCGTCTCGGGGGAAGAAACCAACCGCACGGGTCTCGAGCGGATGACCACGAAGCTCCCCGCCGATCATGCGGCAGTGGAAGACCAGTGAATACATCGGGATCCGGGCGAACCCGAGGCGGAGACCATCGAGCACGGTGATCAGTGACTGCACCTCCACTTCGATCCCGGTCTCTTCGTAGACCTCCTTGATCGCGATCTCCGACGGGGAGTACCCCACATCGGCCCACCCAACGGGGTAGAGCCAGATGCCGCTGTCGGCCCGTTGCGTGAGCAGGATCTCGCCGGCCTCGTTCCCGACGATCGCCGCGACCGCGACCTTCGGGGTGACGTAGCCCGCAACCCCCTCGCCGACGGTGCTCAGCCATTCCTCGTAGAGCGCCTCGGCCTCGGCTTCTTCGATGGCCGCGGCGCGAATGTCCGAGGCAACTTTGAGCACCTCCTCGAACCGTTCCTGTTCGTACAGACTCTGGGTGAAACCCAGGCCGGTTCGAGCGATGGCCGAGAGTGTCTCGGCCCACCGCAATACATCCGAAGCAGCGATCGCGTCATCCATCGCCGCGGAACCTAATCGCGTCGGAGGGCCGCGAGGAGCGAGGCCCGGAGCCCGGCCACCCGTTCGGGGTCGGTGACCTTCTCGCCTGCGTCCTGCACGTAAAAGACGTCGACCGCCTGTTCGCCGGTGGTCGAGACTCGCGCGACCCGAACATCGAGCTCGAGCTCGGCGAAAACCGACGCGATGGTGGCCAGCAGACCGACATCGTCCGGAGCGAACACCTCCACCACGGTGGCGTCGTCGGACTCGTCCTGGGCGATCCGGATTCGGACACCGGGATCACCGAGCGATTCCGGCCGGCGAGCCGTATAGACCGCACGCCGCTCCGCGAGCGCCGCGGCGGCCGAGAGCTCACCGGACAGCACCCGATTGATCGTCCGTTCGGCATGGTCCCGACCGGCGTCGTCTCCCAGCCGGTCGAACTGGTCCATCCCGACGAACACTTCGCCCGCCCGGCCACCCGCCAACGAATGCCCCTCGGCCGCAATGATGTCGAACCCCTCGATGCTCAGCGCGCTCGCGACCCCGGCCAACAGACCCGGCCGATCCGACGCTCCCACTGAACACCGCAACTGACCGTGTTCGAGCTCTTCCCACACGACGACGACTGCCGCGCCACTGAGATCCTCGAGCGGGAGGTCGATATCGGGGACCGACACTGCCCCTCCGAGGTCGGCACCCGTGAGCCGGGCCAGGGTCCGTTCGTAGAGCTCGCGCACGAGCGCCGCTTTCGCCGGCCCCCACGCCGCGGGTCCGGTCGCCCGGGAGTCGGCGATGGTCAGCAACGTCAGCAGCCGCAGACGCTCAGGCGTGACGACTCGCTCCGCACAGCGTTCGATCGTCACCGCGTCGGCCAGATCTCGCCGCGTGGCCGTGTCGGCAATGAAGAGGTGGTCGAGGACGAGCCACCCCAAGGTCTCGGCCCGAACCTCGTCGAGCCCGATACGTCGCGCGATGTCGTAGGCCGTGCGCGCCCCGACGACCGCGTGATCACCGGCCTGTCCCTTCGCGATGTCGTGGAGGAGGGCGCCGAGCACGAGCAGCTCCGGGTGGTCCAACGAATCGACCGCGTCCCGTTCGACTCCGGTCGCGTCGGTCGAGAGGTCGTTCGCTTCGGCCACCGTCTCCAGGAGGTGCCGATCCACAGTGAAGCGGTGGTACGCATTGCGTTGCGGTCGGAATCGGACGTCGCCCCACTCCGGAAGGATCCGACGGACAAGATCCTCGTGATCGAGTGCCTCGAACACCTCGACGACGCGCCGGCCGGATTGCATCACCGCGAGGAAGTCGTCGAGTTGCGCGGACGACCACTCCGGCTCACCGACGTCACGAAACGCGACCAACGTCGCGCGATCGATAGCGAGTCCGCGTTCCGCCGCCGTCCGGGCGAGCCGCAACAGCGTGTCCGCATCGGCCGCGCCGGTGTCACTGAGCGTCAGCCGACCTTTGACCACCGGGAACGGCTCCCGGGCTGCGCCCGAGATGCCGGCCGCGCCGGTGGCGCGCGCACGGCCAAACCTCCGACCGGGTGGCGGCTCGTCGGCGAGCCGGCTGAGTGCATCCTGGGCCAACCAGGCGACCCGCCGTGCGGTGGCGGCCAGCGAGCGGACCATCGCGTCGGCGTCGTCGAAGCCCAGCAGTCCGGCAACTCCGTCGTGGTCCTGCAACGCCAGGACGTCGGAACGGCCGCCCGTGGTCCGATGCAACCCCACCCGAATGTCCAACAACCGTGTCGTCGCATCATTCAGGAACTCCGCGTCGCCCGGGAGCAAGGCCCCGGCTTCGGTCAGCGCGGTGAGTCCGCCGGCCCCACCCCGGCTCCAGCCCGCCCAGACCAAGGTGTGCACATCGCGCAGGCCACCCGCGCCCTCTTTGAGGTTCGGTTCGGACATCTCGGCGACCGGACCCGGTCGACGCCGTCGCAACATCGTTGCGTTGAGCAGGTCCCGCACGAGACCGGCGCGCCGGCGTGCGACTCGGCGCCCGCCATCGATGAGGTCCCCGGCGTCGGCGGTCGCGGCGCCGGCGACCACTCTCGCGTCGAGCAGGCCGGTCAGCGTGTCGAGATCACCTTCGGCGAGCTTGATCGACTCCTTCCGGGTTCTGGTCGCGTGGCCCAGGACCAGTCCGGCGTCCCACAGCGGATACCACAGCGCATCAGCCACCTCCGCGATGTCGGTACGCCCGTCGTGCAAGAGCAACACGTCGACATCCGAACCCGGGCACAGCTCGCGACGCAGCGTACGAACCCAAGGCGACGACCGCGACATCGTGTCCCCCCACCGCGGCGAGTACATCGGTAATGGCGGTATCGATGACCGCCGAGAACGCTTCGCCGAATGCCCGACCCCGCCGGGTCGAGTCGGCGACGAGCGCGTCACGCTGAGCACGAATCCATGCCGCACCCTGCGTCGCCGTCACAAGGCGTCGGGCCCCGCCTCACCGGTGCGAACACGAATCACGGCGTCGACCGGCGTGATCCAGACCTTGCCGTCCCCGATCTTGCCCGTGCGCGCGGTTTCGACGATCTTCTGGGCGATCGCATCGGCATCGGCGTCGTCGACGAGCACTTCGATGCGCACCTTCGGGACGAAGTCGATCTCATACTCCGCGCCGCGGTACACCTCCGTGTGGCCGCGCTGGCGACCAAACCCCTGCACCTCCGACACGGTGAGTCCCTGCACCCCGATCGTCTTCAACGCGTCTTTGACGTCGTCCAAACGGAACGGCTTGATGATTCCGGTCACGAGCTTCATGGTTCTCCGATCGAATCCGTAGGGCCGGGCTAAACCCGGTCCATGGCGTAGGCCACTTCCGAGTGCTGCGTGAGGTCGAGGCCAGTTTCCTCGTCCTCTTCGGGGACGCGAATTCCGCCGGGCAGCACGGCCTTCAGTACGAGACAGATCAGCGCAGTCACCACGAACGAGAAGACCATCGTGGCGCCGACGGCGAGCACCTGCTCACCGAAGAGCCCCCACCCACCGCCGTGGAACACGCCGTCGGGCGCGGCGGCGTTGACCGCCGAGTCGGCAAACAGCCCCAACAGCACCGAGCCGAGGATTCCGCCGACCAAATGGACACCGATGACATCGAGCGAGTCGTCGTATCCAAACCGGAACTTCATGCTGACCGCGAGGAAGCACACACCGCCGACGATCGCGCCGATGATGATCGGCTCGAGTCCGCCGACGAACCCTGCACACGGCGTGATCGCCACCAGCCCGGCGACCGCTCCGGAGGCCGCGCCCAACGTGGTCGCGTGACCGGTGCGGATCTTCTCGAGCACCAGCCACCCGAGCATGCCGGCCGCGGCGGCGAGGTGTGTGTTCAGGAGGGCCTGGGCAGCCAACCCGTTCGCGCCGAGCGCGGAACCCGCGTTGAATCCGAACCACCCGAACCATAGGATTCCCGTGCCGATGAGGGTCAACGGCAGCGAGTGGGGTGGCATGGGGTGCTTCGGCCAACCCCTGCGCTTGCCGAGAACCAAGATCGCGGCCAGCGCGGCGATGCCGGCGTTGACGTGCACCACGGTTCCACCGGCAAAGTCGAGCGCACCGCGCTTGAACAACCAGCCGCTCGGAGCAAAGACCCAGTGCGCGACCGGTGAATACACGAGGATCGCCCAGAGACCCATGAACCACACCCAGGCCGAGAACCGCATGCGGTCGGCGATCGCGCCGGTGATCAACGCGGGCGTGATCACCGCGAACATCATCTGGTACGACATGAACGCAAGCGGCGGGATGGTCAGTTCGAGTCCGGGTGCCACCTCGGTAGCGGCGTGACGCAAGGCGAAGAAGTCGAAGTTCCCGATCCAGCCGCCGGTCCCACCAAAGGCAAGCGAGTAACCCACCACCGCCCACAACACGCTGATCAGACCCAGCGCGAAGAAGTTCTGCATGAGCATGCCCAGCACGTTCTTGGCCCGGACCATGCCGCCGTAGAACAGCGCCAGCCCTGGCGTCATGAACATCACTAGCGCCGCGGACACAAGGACCCACGCGGTATCGCCAGAATCGATCTTCACCGTCACCCTCCCATGTCTAGGTGACGGCATTCTGCCAATACTCAGGGCACGAGACGCAAACGCGCCGTCAGGAAGACGTCAGCTTCCCCACGCGCCGCGTTCGTCGATCCACGGCTGGGCGTGGAGAAGCCCGGCGAACTCGTTCGGGTCGCGCGGCCCCGAGAACCAGTAGCCCTGGGCTCGATCGCAACCCAGTCGCAGGAGTTCCTGCAACTGCCCGCTCGTCTCGACGCCCTCCGCAACCACCGACAGACCCAGCGCGTGACCAAGGCTGACGACGGCGGTCACAATGGCCGAGTCCTCGGAATCGGTGCCGAGCCCGTCGACGAAAGAGCGGTCGACCTTGACCGAGTCGACCGGGAATCGCTTGAGGTATCCGAGCGATGAGTATCCGGTGCCGAAGTCGTCAATGGAGAGCCGCACCCCGAGATCCCGCAGTGACTGCATCGCACTGACGGACGAGTCCTCCATGAGGACACTCTCGGTGATCTCCAGACAGATACGAGACGCCATGGGACCACTGCGTTCGATGACCGCTCGCACTTTCTCCGCCAGGTCACTCTGGGCCACCTGCCGGGCCGAGAGGTTGACCGCCATCGTGAACTCGGGGCTGAGCAATCCGACCTCTTCCCACCGCGCCACGGTGCGACAGGCTTCGGCGAGCGCCCATTCCCCGATAGGGATGATCAATCCCGACTCTTCGGCCAGGCCGATGAAGGCATCGGGCGTGACCAACCCGCGGTCGGGGTTCTGCCAACGCAACAACGCTTCGGCGCCGGTGCAGCGGCCGGTACGAAGGTCGACGATGGGTTGGAGGAACAACCGGAACTCGTCGCGCTCGAGTGCTCGCTCCAACTGACTTTCCAGATCGAGCCGGGCGTCCAAGTGCGAACGCATCGCGTCGTCGAAGACTTCACATCGCGCCTTGCCATGCTCCTTGGCGCTGTACATCGCGGCGTCGGCGTCGCGCAGGAGGCCCTCGGCGGTCGAGCCCGGCGCCGCCATGGCGATCCCCAAGCTCGCCGAGAGCTTGCGGTCCTCGCCGTCGATCGAGATGGGTTGTTCGATTGCGTCGAGCAACCGACGGGCAACCTCGCGCGCCTGCGCCTCGGCCCGCTCCGGATCCAGGCTGTCGCACAGCACTGTGAACTCGTCACCACCGAAACGGGCGACGACGTCACTCGGACGCATCGCGTCCTGGAGTCGATGGGCCAGCGCCGCGAGCAGGTCATCCCCTGCGTCATGGCCGAGTCCGTCATTGATGTGCTTGAAGCGGTCGAGGTCGAGAAACAGCACCGCGAGCGTGCCGCCGTCGCGCTGCGAGCGCGCCAACGACATCGACAGGAACTCGAGGAACAGAGCCCGATTGGGCAGGCTGGTGAGCGAGTCGTGGTTCGCCCGGTGGGCCAGCAGATCCTCGGCCACTTGACGCTCGATCGCAATCGCTGCGGTCTGCGAGAACATCTGCACGACTTCACGCTCGTGCGGCGACGGCTCGTGGGAGTGACCGAAGAAGATCGCGAGGGTTCCGATGATTCGCTGGCCGTTGGAATCGAAGACCGGCGTCGACCAGACGCCGGCCACGCCCACCCGGCGGACGACGTCGCGCAACGACATGGTGCGCGGGTCCGCGTCGATGTCGAGCACCACTGCGGTCGAACCCAGGGCGGCGGTAGATCCGAAGACATCCTCGGTCCCCCCGATCTGAATGCCTTCGCACGCCTGCGCGAGCTCCATCGGAATGCGAGGACCGGCCCCGACCTGGAGCACCTTGCGCTCGTGATCGACGAGGAGCACACCGCACGTTGCACCGTCGACGTGACGTTCGAGCACTTCGCACAACGTGGAGAGTGTTGCTTGGAGCGGGGCGCCGCGAGCGATCAGCGTGAGGATCCGGGCCTGGTCCGAGACCAAGGTTTCGGCCCGGACTCGTGCCGAGATGTCGCGCGTCGTGACGACGATTCCGGCGATGTCGGGATCGCCGGTCAGGTCCCGGGCGATGGCCTCGACGTCGTGCCAGACACCGTCATTGCCCTTCAGCCGGAACCGCACCGGCTCCAGACTGCCGGCGCCGATATGGGCGGACAGTGCTTCGACCGCTCGATCGCGATCCTCGGGATGGATCCGAGACGTCGGGTCGGTCCAGCTGGTGTCACCTTCCTCGTACCCGAAGAGTTCGGCCGCCGCCGGACTCGTGTAGACGATCTGTTCGTCGGTGCCGACGATGGTCACCACATCAGAGAGGTTCTGGACGAGGGCGCCGAGCCGGGCATCGCTCCGCCGGGCCGCGGCTTCGGCCTCGACGCTTTCGGTGATGTCTCGGGCCGTCACCACGACGCCCTCGATGTCCGGGTCGTCGAGTCGGTTGTGACCCATTGCTTCGACGACGCGAACCTCGCCCTCCGCGCCCCGGACTCGGAGCTTGATCGGTCCGTGAATCCCCGGTTCGGTGAATGCGGAGCCGACGATCGCCGCGACGCGTTCGCGATCCTCCTCGACCACGAACTCCAACCCCATCGACCCTTGGCCGGAGTACTCCTCAAAGCCCATCATCCGGGCCGCTGACGGGCTGGAGTACTTCACGCTCCCGTCGGGCGCCAGCACGATCAGGCCCTCGGCCAGGTTCTGCACCAAGGAGCGGAATCGGCTCTCGGACTCGCGCAGGCGGCTCTCGGCCTGGTAGCTGTCGGTCACGTCGTGCGCGTTGATCACCAGTCCGTCGACGATCGGATCGCCGAGCAGGTTGGTGACTTGGAGTTCGACCGAGCGGTATTCGCCGTCGGCTCGCAGGAATCGGGACACGAACGGTTCGGACTGCGATCCAAGCGGCTGGGTCGCAATCTCGGTCATCCGCGCAAGGGTCTCCTCTCGATCGTCCGGGTGGACGACGGAGTTGGTCGGATCGAACTCTGCGTCCTCCGCCACTCCGAGGAACCGGGCCGCCGCAGGGCTCAGGTAGCGCCGCTCGAGCTCGGCACCGACGACCACGACCCAATCGCTGGCGTGTTCGGCCAACCGACGGAATCGCAGCTCGCTCGTCCGCACCTCGTGCTCCGCGCGCACCCGCTGGATCGCGGCCACCATCGATCCGCCGATTCGTTCCACCGGCGCGAAATCGACCGGCGCCAGGTCATGGGCATCCTCGAAGTCGAGCACGACCACCGCGAGCGGCCCGACGTCACCGGCGATGACCCAGCCTCCCAGGGCGGGCGCCGAAGGATCCTCATCGCATTGGACGAACCCGCCCGCCTCCGGTAGCGCATCGATGTTCAGCACCGGCGCGTCGGCGGTCAGGGGCCACTGATAGTCGGGACTCTCCGCACCAGACGCGAACACTGCGGCGAGGCGCGCCCCGTAGTTGCGGGCCAAGGCGCCCAGAACCTCGACAGTGCGATCGGCGATCGTGTCGGACGATGCGTCCATGAACGACCGCGACAGCGAACCGATCAGCTGCTCGACCTGGGCATGTCGTTCGAGTTCCGTGGTCGCGTCGACTTGCTCGGTGACGTCGACCGCCACCGTGACCACCGAGGTCACCTCGCCGTCCGCCGACGTGATCGGGGCGGCCGACAAAGCCACCACCACGAGGGATCCGTCCTGGCGGTGGAAACTTGCCTGTCCGGCAATGTCCCGGCCGGCCTTGAGTTCAGCGCTCGCGCCGGTCACCTCGGGGCGCTGGTCGTCGGTGAGAAACGGCGGACGTTCGCCGATGACATCGTCGGCGGACCAGCCGAACAGTTCTTCACATCCGGGATTCCACAGTTGGATCCTGCCGTCCATGTCGACCGCGAAGATCGCGGCCGGCGCCGCCCGGACCACAGTCCGCAACGCGGTCTCGCTGTCGTCCCACGCCGTCGAATCGCAATCGACAGGATCCGGGCGTACGAGGGGTTCGGGCTGGGTCGGGTCGCCGACGACATCCGGCTCCACCGGTGTCGGGAGTTCGGTCAGCGTGACGACGCGACCGCCACCGAGACGCGGCGCGATGACTGCGACCGAGAGCTGAACTGCCCGATCGCCCAGCGTGTCGACCACCGTGACCGCGGCGTCGCTATTGATCGCCGCGATCAACGGGGCGTCACCATCTGCGGGATCGGCATCGAGCGCGTCGGCGATGCGGCCATCGACTCCGACCCCTGTCATCAGGTTCCAGGTGTCGTTCGAATACTCGATGATGCCGTCTGGCGCGGCGTAGGCCAGGGCAATGGGGAGCGACGCGACCAGTACTTCGAACGGGTCCGTCGAGTCGACGGCGACGGGATGCTCAACGGCTGCCGGCAGCGGCGGCGGATTCGTCTCCGATTCGACCGCACCCACGAACACCCAACCACGGTCGGGACTCGCAGTGGCGCCCACATTGATACGCAAGGTCTCGACGACACCGACCGCGATCTGCATACGGATCGGGAAGGCCGACTTCGCGCCCGTCGTTCCGGCGGCGTCCAACGCTCGTCGCAGGCGATCCCGGTCTTCGGAATGCACGGCGATGAGCCAGTCCCACCCGCGCGCCGCACCGGGGGTCAGACCGGTGATCTCGAGGAAGTGTTGGTTGACCCTCAGGATCCCATCGACGCTCGTGCCGCGGAAGACGCCGACCGGACAACTCAGTGCGCGGACGTCGAACTCGGTCAGGACGTCCAACGGATCCCGTGATCCACCGTCGCCGACGGAACGCGCGACGGTCTCATCGGGTGACAACGACGGCAGGGGTTCCACGGCCTCAATCTCGGCGCAACCACTGTCCGCCTTGAGGGGCGAACGACCTATTCCCTCGAGAAACCCCGGGCCCGCAGCAGTTTGGCCTTCGTCAACCCCCACGCCAGGAACACCGGACCGAGGTCGGTGTCCCCGATATCCCCCGCCGCCTTGGGGGCCAGGTCGTAGACATCGTTCGGAAAGGTCCGCTCGTCAAACGGGTCCCGTACGACACCCGGCACGTCGAACTCCGCGATGAAACCGGTGGGTTCGCGGTACGCACCGCGCAGAATCGCCAGCGGCGTGGTGGTCTGGGCGGCCGGATCACGCGAGAACAGCTCGACGAGGTCGGCCACCACCCGGTCCCGCACCGCCGCGCCGAGCGCCGGGCCTTCGAGGTCGACGCGCTGCATCTGGGTCGCATCGAGCCGGCCCCAGGCCGAAACGATGCGATCCACGGACCGCTCCACCCAGTCCGGCAGGGCAACGGTGACTCGATCCACGATTTCCGCGCTCGTCGCGGCAAGTCGTTCCACCAGCTCGGGGTCGTCCACGGTCAAGATGGTGCCATGCGGATCGTCGCACTCTCCGTCTTCGAACGCATCGTGTACCACTGCCATTGCATTGACGTGTCGGATCCCGGCCGGCCGACCCTCGAGGTCGATGCGCTGCTCCGAGATGGCGACGCCGACGGACCGCTCCTGGTGAGCGTCGCCGACTACAAGCGCATGGTCGGTTTCCCGACCGCGCGCCTGCACCTCCCGGCGTTGCGCGACGCGGGCCGACTCACCACCGTCGACCGCGTCGAGTACCTGAACTTCCCGCTCTGGCAGCCGACGAGCGACTGATCGACCCGATCAGCCGGGCAGCGCAGCGCACAGCAGCCGGTCCCGCTCCTGCGGTGCGCGACCCAGCCCAGCGCGTCACGCAATGTCCCTTGCGCTCTCACGTTCGTACGTTGCTCCACCCGAGAAGTGGACGAACGTACAAAGGTCGGCCGATTGCCAGCCACTCAGGCGTCACGTCATCTGAGCCGTCTGCCCGTGATGAGTGAACCCGGCCGCGCCGGTCCCCGGACGGATGTCGATCCGTCGATCACGGCCGCGCACCGGAACCACCAGATGCGGGGTCGTGATTCGGCGGTCATCCTCTCCGAACGAGTGACATTCCTCGACCGTGGCCCTGGGTGCGGCGGGTGGGCTAGCTCGACGATCTCGACAAGACTCGTAGGCATGACGGCGAGACTGTTCGCGGCCGTGACCCTCACGGTCTCGTTCGCGGCGGGATGTACGGAGGTCGCACGAGATCGCGGGCTTGATGTGATGTGCGAACGTGGCGCGCGCTCCGGCACCGACGTGAACGCGGAGTTCCGCCCCGAGAAGTGGCAGACGGTTTCGAGGGCTTGGCGCAACCGGCTGGACCAGCACTCATGCGGGAGCCCGTCGTCCTTGGAAGCAATCGACGCCGGATTCCGTGTGTACGTCCGCTTGACCTTCGAGTCGCGAATCTCGAACGAAGACCTTTGCGCGGTTTCTCACTACATTTCGAAAGTCGGCGGCCGTACCACGTCGTCCGGCTGTCAAATGAAGATGTAGGGCTCACGTCCCGCCTGCTCGCACTAGGGACATCAACACACGATTGGGTGGCTCGCCGAAGCTCGTCAGTAACGGCCGTGTTTGGGCGAAACCTTGCCAGTGAGCACTGGAGGCGTGTAGGGCTCGGCATCATCGAGCGACGTTTACCGAGCCGCGCTCGCGAGTCACGGTGGTCTCTTCATGGCGGCAGACGAAACGCCCGATCTTGCTGGTGCGTTTACCTCGAGAGTCTCAACTCGGAGGCTCGGGTAATGCTTGATCTGCTCCCCGACACCGAGCGCAAACCCCTGGGTGGTTCGTTGCGAGCGTCGAGCGGTGAGAGCGTGCGTATCCCGTACCGGATCTACAACGCTGAGCCCACGGAGGAATCGGTGGCGCGCCTGACACCACTACAGCAGACCGTTCTCCATTGCTTGTATACACGTCATCACGATGGGTTCGTCCGTCAGACGGCATCTGGAGCAGGTGATCGCAGCTCCTTCCTGTGGGTAGTTCTCTACGTCGTGCAACTGATGGGTGAGTCTGTCGTGGAGATCCTTGGAGTCCTCGCCGATCGTCTCGATCTTGAGACTCGTCACGGCGTCAGCCGACTCGCGTGCGCTACGGACGATTCGCTCCGCGGAGAATGCCGAATCGTGTCGAGACGACCTCCGCGCAGGGTGACGAGTTACTGGAACTGCTACTACCGGTTCAGGTTGCCCGATCGCTCGTCCACGAGACGATCGGTTTGCTACCTGGATCCGCGGCTTACGTGCTCGTGCGACCCGCGTCGAGTGCCGCAGCAGTCGGCAGGCCGATTCCGATGAGGGGTCCGTCGCAACGCCCGGGTGACACCTACTGACACCTGGGTGGGCGGGATCGCGATATCCAGCGACGTCCATCCAGTACCGCGCACCGGTACCGGTCGAGCCCTGTGATCGGCTGGCTCGCGGGTGTCACTACCGCGCCCTATCGACGCCGCCACCACCGCACGACGGTGATCGCTGCGAGTATCAGCGCGAGAACCAGGACGACGACCGGCCAATCCACGCCGACCTCGAAGACCTGATACGACCCTTCGGCGATCACACGATCAGCCTTCGAGGACGTCGCCTTCCATCACCCCGGTCGGCAACGTCCTCAACCACCAGACCCCATCAGCCTTCGAGGACGTCGCCTTCCATGCGATTGACGGTGCAGCCGACGCCTTCGAGGTAGCCGATGGCACCGGCGACGGCGTCGTCCTCCCCGGACAGTTCGAGGATGACCCACCCCGAGTGCGCCTCGACCGCGGCGCGACGCAGGTTCGGGATCACGTCGTGCGCTTGCATCATTTCGTAGAGCATCGGCCGATCGACGAGATCCTCCGGAAACGACACGTGCAACCGGACCTTCATGCGATGCCTCCTGCTCCACTCATTGAATACCAACCGACCGACATACCGATTCAGGATCGCCGATGAGGCCGGTCAGGAACTCACCGAACTCCCCGTACCGAGCCGACACCTCGTCGAACCGCATCTCGTAGACGATCTCCTTGAGTGCGACGGGGTCGTCGGCGAACAGGGTCACGCCCCACTCCCAATCGTCGATGCCGGTGGATCCGGTGATCAGCTGCACGACCCGACCGGCATAGGTGCGCCCGACCCGAGCGTGGCCGGCCATCAAATGCTTGCGCGCGTCGAAATCGAGTGCGTACCAGTTGTCCGCGCCGTCGCGCCGCTTCGACATCGGGTAGAAACACATCGCCGACTTGACCGGAAGACGCGGGTGCACCCGCTGCTCGCGGTAGTGCTCGATGCGGTCCCGCCACACGGTCAACCGCTCGCCGAGGTCACCCTCATCGGTGAGGCCTTCGTCGGCCACCAATCGGGCGCGTTCGTCGGCTTCGGTCTGGGCGTACTCGGACTGCTCGGTGAGCGAGACGTACGAATACTCGGGGATTAGTGGCGCGTCGAGCAGCTCCTGTTGGAACCGCTGCAACCGAGCGAGGTCGGGCCCGACGGCCATGACGCCGAGGTCGGCCTTGTGCCCCAGCACCGAGAACGTGATGGCCTGGTGATCATCGGCTTCGAGGGCACCAATGGCATCGACGATCCGCTTGATCCCGCCCGGCTCGTCGATGCGCGCCCGATCCACGCGGTAGTAGAGGTGCAGCACACCCCAGCCAATCGATGGGATCACCGGGTCCAACGCCATACCGGCAATCTACCGGCGAGGGGGCGGGTCAGACCGCGCCGAGCGACTTCAGGTCGTCCATGCTCGTGGTGTCATCGGCGGGCGGCGCCTCGATGGAGACCGGGGCGCCGTAGTTCATGAAGTCGAGCTTGACCGACATCGACGCGAGGTTGCCCATCTCGAGTGCCATCACGAATCGGCGCGGCAGCCCGTTCTCGTCGATCCACACATCGAGCGGGATCGTGGCCGGCATCGAGTCGCGGAACCTCTTCGCGGACTGCTTGAGGTCCCCCGACAGATTCCCAATCACGTCGCCGGTCTGGACCTCGGCTCGGTAGTGGGTCGTCTCGGCGCCGTCGATTCTTTCCGGACCGAGGGTCTTCACCGCGCCGGCCTCCCCCAGGCCCTTCATCATGTCGGCGGGGTTCTGGGTCGCGCCGAGACCGGCCGAGCCCTCGAGATCATCCACCGAGAGCGCCACCCAGTTGCCACCACCGGAGAGACCGCCGAGCAATGTGCCCATCTTCATGTACATCACACCGTCGACGAGCCGGGCCTCCATCTGGCCAGCCCCATCGGGACCGCCCGGGAGGTCGGACATGTCGATCGTCATCGAGAACGCGGGAGCCTGGAAGTCCAGGTCTCCGCTCATCGGAATCGCGAACGACTCACCGTCACCCGACATCGATATCGTGCCCGAGAAGTGGGCCGTACCGGCAGCTTCCGCGGCCGCCGGCGATCCGGCCACGAGGTCGAGGGTCGACACCTTCGACGCCGCCTGCTTGGTCCCACTGCCACACGCGGCCAAGGCCAGCACGGCGATCACGCTGACAACGAAGGCGCGGCGCATACGAAACTCCTCGGATCGGCAACCTGCCAACTCTCGATCGGCATCGGCGAGTCGAGAGAACAGCGAAAATAACCGGCGCCACGGGCACAAAAGAACGGGCGCCCCGAAGGACGCCCGTTCTTGGAGTGCTTTTGATTCGGATGGACTAGAAGTCCATACCGCCCATGCCACCCATGTCGCCACCCGGCATCGCCGGCGCGGCTGCGGGCTCGGGCTTGTCGGCCACGACCGCCTCGGTGGTGAGGAACAGCGCCGCAATCGAAGCTGCGTTCTGCAGCGCCGAGCGCGTCACCTTCGCGGCGTCGATGACACCGGCCTTCACGAGGTCTTCGTACTCGCCAGTGCGAGCGTTGAGACCGTTGGAACCCTTGAGGCTCCGCACCTTCTCCACGATGACGCCACCTTCGAGACCCGCGTTGACCGCGATCTGCTTCAGCGGCTCCTCGAGCGCACGGGCAACCAGCCGGGCGCCAGTGGCCTCGTCACCCTCGAGCGTCTTGGCCAGCGTGAGCACCTTGGCCTGGGCCCGGAGCAGCGCCACGCCACCACCGGGAACGACGCCCTCTTCGACGGCTGCCTTGGTGGTCTGCACTGCGTCTTCGATGCGGTGCTTCTTCTCTTTGAGCTCCACCTCGGTCGCAGCGCCGACCTTGATAATCGCCACGCCACCGGACAGCTTGGCGAGGCGCTCCTGGAGCTTCTCGCGGTCATAGTCCGAGTCGGTGTTGTCGATTGCGGCACGGATCTGGTTGATCCGACCGGCGACGTCCGAGCGCGAGCCCGAACCTTCGACGATGGTGGTCTCGTCCTTGGTCACGACGACCTTGCGAGCCTTGCCCAGCAGCTCGAGGCCAATGCCCTCGAGCTTGAGGCCGACTTCTTCCGAGACGACCTGACCGCCGCAGAGGACCGCCATGTCCTGGAGCATTTCCTTGCGGCGCTCGCCGAAGCCCGGGGCCTTGACGGCAACCGACTTGAACGTGCCTCGGATCTTGTTGACGACCAGCGTGGCCAGAGCCTCGCCCTCGACGTCCTCGGCGATGATCGCCAGCGGACGGCCCGACTGCATGACCTTCTCGAGGACCGGCAGCATGTCCTTCACTGCGGAGATCTTCGAGCTCACCAGGAGGACGTAGGCATCGTCGAGGACGGCCTCCATACGCTCCGGGTCGGTCACGAAGTACGGCGAGATGTAGCCCTTGTCGAAGCGCATGCCCTCGACGAGGTCGAGTTCCATGCCAAAGGTCTGGCTCTCCTCGACGGTGATGACGCCGTCGGTGCCGACCTTCTCGAGGGACTCGGCAATCATCTTGCCGATCTCGTTGTCCGCCGCGGAGATGGCCGCAACGTTGGCAATCTGCGCCGGGTCGGTCTTGACGCTCTTCGATACCGAGTGGATCGACTCGACCGCAGCCTCGACCGCGGCCTCGATGCCCTTCTTCAGGACCATCGGGTTCGCGCCGGCTGCGACGTTGCGCAGACCTTCGCGGACCATCGCCCAGGCCAGAACCGTCGCGGTCGTCGTCCCGTCACCGGCGACGTCGTCGGTCTTCTTCGCGACTTCCTTGACGAGCTCGGCGCCGATTTTCTCGTACGGGTCCTCGAGGTCGATCTCCTTGGCGATCGATACACCGTCGTTGGTGATCGTGGGCGCGCCCCACTTCTTCTCCAGGACGACGTTGCGGCCCTTTGGCCCCAGCGTGACTCGGACGGCGTCGGCGAGCTTGTTCATGCCCGCTTCCAGTGACCGACGGGCATTTTCTCCGTACGCGATCTGCTTCGACATTGTGGGGTACCCCCTGGGGGATCGAGGACTGGGGTCCGGACCGATTCTTCAGATCCGTTAGCACTCGCCTCAAACGAGTGCTAACCCATGTTGGCACTCTCGGACCCCGAGTGCAAGTTGGTCCCCCTCGAGATCCCACCGTTTGGCGTCTGGTGGCGCGCTCACGACCACCATCTGCCAAACGATGGAAATTGGGTGGGTGGGCGTAGTGTGCCGGTCAATGGCGGAGATGCACGACGCAACCGAGGAATACCTCGAAACCATCCTCGAACTCGAGGAAGAGGGCATCGTCCCGATCCGGGCCCGGCTGGTCGAGCGGCTCGGCGTCTCGGCGCCGGCGGTCTCCGAGCACGTCAACCGACTGGTCGACGGCGGCTATACCGAGCTCATGGGTGACCGCTCGCTACGCCTGACCGACAAGGGCCGGGCCCTGGCGACGACGGTGGTCCGTCGCCACCGACTGGCCGAACGGCTGCTCGTCGACATCATCGGGCTCGAGTGGGAGAAGGTGCATCGCGAGGCCGACCTCTGGGAGCACGCGATCTCGGCCGACGTGGAGGAGAAGCTGATCGCCCTCCTCGGCGATCCGGGCACCTGCCCGCACGGCAACCCGATCCCCGGCTCGGCCAACCGTGCCGATACCTCGGCTCACATCGCGCTGACCGATGCTGCCTCCGGATCGTTCGTCGTTGCGCGCATCAGCGAGAAGCTGGAACTGGACGACGACGCGCTGGCATTCCTGGCGGGCGCGGCGCTGATTCCCAACGAGCCGGTCGAGGTCGTCGGCTCCATCCCGGCCGGCCGCGAGGTTCGCACTGGCACCGGCTTGCACGAGGTGACCCGCGAACTCGCCGCGCTGATCTGGGTCCGCGCCGCCTGAGACTCAGGTCAGTTCGAGACGGTGAAGTTGCCGACCATGCCCTTGGCTTCGTGGTCGTCGATACCACACACCACGCGATAAATACCCGGCCCGTCGAGCTTCAATACCACCCGGCCCGTGGCTCCCGGCTTCGTCGGTCCCACCTCGCCGATCGCCTTGCCGTTCAGCCCGAAGACCTCGAGCTCATGCTCCTCCACCGGTGCGTCGTTGCGCATGCGGAACTCGACCGTCTCACCAACCTTGAAGTTCACGCCGAGTCCGGCGAACTCGTAGTCGGTCGCTTGCACGGTGACCGAGGCCGTCGGCGTCAGCGCCTTCTTCCCACCCGCACCCGACACGGTGATCGGCGTGCGGATCCCGTCACCCTTCTGACCGGGCTTGCAGGCAACCTCGTACGACCCTGCGGCCAGGTTCACATTCAAGTTGCGAGACGTTCCCGGCCCGATGTTCTCCACCTCGCCCTCGATCTCGTCCGCCTGCGTGTAGACGTACACCTCGGTGACGTCACTCCCGCCGTTGGTCACCCGGAAGGTGACCGGCCCGGCCGCGAGGTCGGTCTTCGCGACGACGCATTTCGAGTCCGTCGACTCGACCGCGATCGCGTCCTTCGAATCCGCACTCGACGAACACGCCGCGGCTCCGACGACCACCGCAGCACCCAGCGTGACGACGCGAAGCATTGACATGACATGACTCCTTCGGGAGAAACGAAGCTGCTGGAAAGAAGAGGACGGTTCAGGCGGAAATGCCTGCGTGGGTTGCCGGCGCGTCCGGTTCGGCGACGACCGTCGCGGCTCGGGGGTGCCGGGTACCGACCAACCCGCGACAGAACAACGTCATCGTGGGAATGACATACGCCCACCACACGACGACTTCGAGCACCGTGGGATTCGGCGAGAAGTTGAACACGCCCTTGAGAATCGCCCCGTACCAACTCGACGTCGAGTACCACCCGGTGAAGTCCCAGGCGGTCGCCGTTCCGAACGTGATGATCCCCGCCTCCTGCAAGTCGTGGAAGCCGTATGCCAACACGCCGGCGGCGACGATGATGAGCCCCATCCCGGTCCAGGTGAAGAAGCGGGCGAGATCGATCGCCACTGCCCGCCGGTAGATCAAGTACCCGAGTACGACCGCGCTGGCCAACCCGAGCACCGCGCCGCTCAGGGGTTGCAACGACGATCCGGTCGCCTGGGCGTTGGCCCAGAGGAACAGTGCGGTTTCGAGACCCTCGCGCGCCACCGCGATGAAGGCCGTGGCCACCAGCGCGCCGGTGCCCATCGCCAACGCGGCATCGAGGCGACCGTGGAGTTCATGACGCATCGACTGGGCGGCCCGGCGCATCCAGAACACCATCCAGGTGACGAAGATCACCGCGAGGATCGACATGAACCCGCCGAATGCCTCCTGGGCTTCGAAACTCAACGAGTTCGACGTGTAGGTGAGCACCGCACCAAAACCCAGACTGATCGCGATTGCGCCGCCCACGCCGATCCAGATCGGCCCGAGCCGGTCCCGGCGTTCGGTCTTGACCAGGTACGCGACGAGAATGCCCACGACGAGTGCTGCTTCGAGGCCTTCACGGAGTCCGATGAGGAAGTTCGAGAACACGTTCCACCTGCTGGGTAAGTAAGGTAGACCTTACCTTACCGAATGGGCGGGTACGGCGTCAACCCCGAGCCTCTCACTGGCGCGAACGGCCCATCAGCAAGGGCCGGGGCCGCCTCGTCTATCCCCCGGCGACGGCGGGCACGATGCTGACGACGTCACCGTCGGCCACCGTGGTGTCGATGCCATCGAGGAACCGGATGTCCTCTTCGGCCACGAACACGTTGACGAACCGGCGCAGGTCGCCGCCGTCGTCGAACAGCCGGCCCCGGAAGCCGGGGTGCGTGGCATCGAGTGCGGCCAGTACCTCGGCGAGGGTTCCCGACTCGAGCGCCACCTCGGCGGCACCGCCCGAGAGTTCACGCAGCTGGGTGGGGATTCGAACAGTGACAGTCATGACGAGCCTTCCTGGCCTCACGGGCCGGGGTGAGCGAATCGCGGGCGATTCGCGCGGGTGAGCGGGGGTGGGTCGAGCGCCTAGGCCAACAGATCTTCGGGAGCGAACGCTTCGTGGAACGCATCGAGGTTGGCCGCGATCGTGGCCGTCGGCCCGACGGTGGGAACCACGGCATCGAGCGTCTTGAGTCCGTGACCGGTGATGTAGGCCACGACGCGCTCGTCGGGTCGGATCACGCCGTCGGCGGCCAACCGCTTCAGCGTGGCGATGGTCACGCCGCCCGCGGTCTCCGCGAAGATGCCTTCCGTCCGGGCCAGCAACTTGATCGCGTCCACGACCTCGTCATCGGTGACTGCGGCGAATCCGCCGCCCGTCGTGCGGACCGCGTCGAGGGCGAAGTACCCGTCGGCGGGGTTCCCGATCGCCAACGACTTCGCGATCGTGTCGGGCTTGACCGGCTTGATCGTGTCGGACTCGCCGAGCCACGCGGTCGCGACCGGCGAACACCCGAGTGCCTGCGCGCCGCTCGACGCGCACCGACGGCTCCTCGTCGAGCAGGCCAACCTTGTACAACTCGTCGAATCCTTTGCGGATCTTGGTGAGCAGCGATCCACTCGCCACCGGCACGACGACGTGATCGGGAGTCTGCCACCCCAGTTGTTCGGCGGTCTCGAACGCCAGCGTCTTGGAACCTTCGGCGTAGAACGTCCGCAGGTTCACATTGACGAACGCCCACGGGTAGGTACCTGCGAGTTCGGCACACAGCCGGTTGACGTCGTCGTAATTGCCGTCGATGGCGACGACGTTGCCGCCGTAGACCGCGGTCGTGACGATCTTGCCCTGCTCCAAGTTGGCCGGCACGAACACGAACGAACGCAGACCCGCGTGCGCGGCGTGCGCGGCCACCGCGTTGGCGAGGTTGCCGGTCGAGGCACACGCCGCGACTTTGAATCCGAACTCGAGGGCCTTGCTCAACGCCACCGCGGTGACGCGGTCCTTGAACGAGTTGGTCGGGTTCGTGGTGTCGTTCTTGATCCACACCTCACCGAGCCCGAGTTCGGACGCGAGCCGGTCGGCGCGCACGAGCGGGGTGAAGCCGGCACCGAGGTCGACCGCGGGATCGCGTTCGACCGGCAGGAAATCGGCGTACCGCCAGATGCTGAGCGGGCCGGCTGCGATCTTCTCGCGTGACACCGACGCGGCGATCGCGTCGTAGTCGTAACTCACTTCGAGCGGGCCGAAGCACCACTCGCAGGTGAAGATCGGCGCGACCTCGTATTCGCGTCCGCACTCTCGACAGCGCAGGGACTGCACGTGACTCATTGGTTCGTTCTCCTGGGTTCCGGAGCGGTTCCCGCTCATTTGCTCGCCGCGCTCTGGCTCGGACCATTGGGGTCCTCGGTTCGAGCGCCTTACGAGTGGGAACCGGAAACCGGCACAACCCACGCCTTGGGCTCTCTCATCGTTCGGGCATTGGCACCTGGCTCCCCTCTGTCAACATCGACAGCGGTTCGCTGGTTGCCGCGGCGTCATCGGGCCCGTCCCTCAGCCGCTCTTGATAAGCGCGTGAAGCAACCATATTAGACCCGCCATGAGGTCTGCTTCCAACGCGAACCCTGGGCGGCCCCTCCCGCCCCCTACGATTCTCTGCCGTGGCGACGCCCCCCGTGCTCCTGCCGGTCCCTGTGTGCGCCGAAGACTTCGACGTGACCCGGCTCCTACGGGTCAAGCAGGAACAGGGCCTGACGATTTCGGTCTGTCTCCCCGCCCGCGACGAGGAGGCCACCGTCGGCCAAATCGTGGCGACCGTTCGCCGGACCCTGATGGAGGCGGTTCCGCTCGTCGACGAAGTCGTCGTGCTGGACGACGGGTCGATCGACTCGACCGCCGAGGTCGCCACCTGGGAGGGCGCCCGGGTGGTCCCGGCAGACGACATCCTCCCGGAAGCCGGACCCGGAAGCGGCAAGGGCAACGCGATGTGGAAGTCGCTCCAGGTGACGAGCGGCGACGTCGTGTGCTGGGTCGACGCCGATATCCGCAACTTCGGCCACCACTTCGTCACCGGTTTGATCGGCCCGCTGCTCACCAACCCGGCCATCGACTTCGTGAAGGGGTACTACCGCCGACCGCTCCACGGTGAACCGACCGGCGGCGGTCGGGTGACCGAGCTCGTCGCGCGCCCGATTCTCTCGGTGTTGTTCCCGCACTTGGCCGGGTTCATCCAACCGCTCGGCGGTGAATACGCCGGCCGTCGGACGCTCCTCGAACAGGTGCCGTTCGTCGAAGGCTGGGGGGTCGAGATCGGGCTACTGGTCGACATCGTCGAACGCGTCGGCCTCGGCGCGACCGCGCAAGTGGATCTCGGTGTGCGCGAGCATCGGAACCGCCCGCTCGACGACCTCGGCCCTCAGGCCACCGCGATCCTGGCGACTGCACTGCGCCGGGCCGGTCTGTCCCACATCGAACGGGCGGCGCTCACCCGCTTCACCGAAGCGTTCGAACCCGAGACGGTCGACGTCGAAGTACGCGAACGTCCGCCCATCGCCACGATCCCCGAATACCAGGACCGGTTCGAGCGCTAGCGGGACCACGCCGACCTGATGTTCAGCCGCCGCGCGATTTCGAGGGCCGCCTCCTCGACGAGCACGGCGGCGCGTCGAATAGGCCTCGCCGCCTTGCCACACGCGGTCGGTCAACGCGAGGACCGTCGCGTCACCGAGTTCCGCGGCTGCCGCCCGGGCATCGTCGGTGACCTGCCCCGCGATCACGCCGAGGCGGGGAACACCAAACCCGGTCGCCAGTTCCAGGACGCTCCCGACCACCTTCCCGTCGAAGCTCGTGGCGTCGAGCTTGCCTTCGCCCGTCACGACGAGGTTCGCGGTCTCCAAGAACGATTCCAGGCCGACGATGTCGGCAACGACGTCGAACCCGGGCTCGATGTGCGCGCCGATCGCAGCCAGGCCACCGGCGAGTCCGCCCGCCGCACCGCCACCCTGGATGGTCGTGACGTCGACCCCGGTTCGGTCGTGATACACCGACGCCAGTTGTTCCAAACGGCGAGTGAGCAACCCGACCTGCGCGGCCGACGCGCCCTTCTGCGGCCCGAAGATCGTCGCCGCGTCGAGGAACTCGGTGCGCACGTCGCACGCGACGATGACCTCGACCCCGCCGAGCGACCAATCGAGCGCCTGCACGGCGGCGAGTCCGCCATCGGTGGTGGCGCTCCCACCGACGCCGACGACGACCCGCATCGGCGCCCGCCCCGAATCGCAGCCGCGATCAGCTCGCCCGTTCCCCGGGTGCTCGCCTCCAGCGCATCACGTCGATCCCGGTCGACGAGCGCACGGCCACTCGCTCGGGCCATCTCGATGATCGCGGTGCCGTCGGGCAGCACCGCCCACTCGGCGTCGACCGGGTCACCGAGCGGCCCGGTCACCTGCGTCACGCGGGACGAACCGCCCCGGAGGGATGCAATTACCTCCAGCGTGCCCTCACCGCCGTCGGCCAGCGGGAGCTCGATGACGGTGTCGTAGCCGGCGGTCCGCAGGCCGCGCGCCATCGCGGCTGCTGCCGCGGCCGCGCTCAGGGTGCCGCGAAACTTGTCAGGACAAGCGATCGCCGTGCCGATCATCACCGATAGATTGGTCCTTCCCCACTCCCCCCGAGGAATCACCTGTGCTTGAACGCGTCCCCCTCCTGGAAAAGAGCCTCGCCGACTACGCCGCGGTGGCGGGCGAGGACACCATCGAACGCATTCGGGCGGCGGCCGCACCGCTCGACGGCGCCCGCATCCTGCACGTGAACGCGACGGCGTACGGCGGCGGCGTCGCCGAGCTCCTCGCCACCCACGTGCCGTTGCTGCGCGACCTGGGGATCGACGCCGAATGGCAGGTGATCCACGGAAGCGACGAGTTCTTCGCCATCACCAAGAACGTGCACAACGCGCTCCAAGGGGCGGCGATCGAGTGGACCACCGAGATGCAACGCGTCTACCTCGAGAAGGTGCTCGACAACGCGTTACTCCTCGAAGGCACCTACGACTACGTCGTGATCCACGACCCGCAACCGGCTGCACTCCTCGCGCTCGCCGGGTCCACCAGCGTCAACGGCCCGTCGACCAAATGGGTGTGGCGGTGTCACATCGACCTGACTGCGGCGAACCAAGAGGTGTGGGAGTTCTTCCGCCCGTACGTCGAGCTGCACGACGCCTCGGTGTGGACCATGCCCGAGTTCGTCCCGGCGTCGCTCGCCATGGACCGCATCGTGCAGGCACCGCCCTGCATCGACCCACTCTCGGTGAAGAACCTCGAACTCCCCGCGCCGTTCATACAGGAGATCTGCAAGCAGTACGGCATCGATCCCGATCGCCCGATGCTGTGCCAGGTCAGCCGGTATGACCCCTGGAAGGATCCGCTCGGCGTCATCGAGGCCTATCGCATCGTCAAGCAGGAGATTCCCGACGTGCAGCTCGTGCTCGCGGGTTCGATGGCCACCGACGACCCCGAAGGCTTCCAGGTCTGGGAGGAGGTGGACGCAGCTCGCCACGGCGACCACGACATCCATCTGCTCTCGAACATCCAGCAGGTCGGCAACGTGCAGATCAACGCGTTCCAACGCGCGGCCGACGTCGTGATCCAGAAATCGCTCCGAGAGGGCTTCGGCCTGACCGTCAGCGAAGGGCTCTGGAAGGGTCGCCCGGTCATCGGCGGCCGCGCCGGTGGGATCACGCTGCAGATCGACCATGGCGAGAACGGGTATCTGGTCGATTCCATCGAGGAGTGCGCGCAGTATTCGATCGAACTGCTGGAGAACCCCGAGCGCGCCGAGCGCGATGGGCGAGTCCGGCAAGGAGCACGTACGGAAGAACTTCCTTTCGACCCGCGAGCTCGAGGACTGGGTCAACTTGTTCACCAGCCTCACCAACTGACCGCATGATCGTCGCTTCCCACCGGGGTCCGGTCAGCTTTCGGCGTGAAGACGACGGGTCGTTCACCACCCGTCGGGGTGCCGGGGGCGTCGTCAGCGCGCTGGCGCCGCTGCTCCGCGATCGTGCTGATACACGATGGATCGCCGCCGCGATCGGGCCCGACGACCGCGCGGCCGTGGCGGCCGGGACCCACATCGCCTCGGACATCAACGTCGAACTCCACGTGTTGGATCCCGAACTCCATCGGATGCACTACGACGTCATCTCGAACCGCATACTGTGGTTCCTCTTCCACGGGCTCTTCGACCTGCCACGTGAACCGTCGTTCGGCCGGTCACTGCACGAGGCCTGGGACGCGTTCCACGCGGTCAACGCGACCTTCGCCGACGCGATTGCCGAATCCGCCGCCGACCACGACGTGGTGTTGGTGCAGGACCTGCATCTGCTCCTCGTCCCGGGGCTCCTCCACGCGATCCGACCCGATCTGCGGATCTCGTATTTCACCCACACCCCCTTCTGCGGGCCCAACTCGATGGGAGTGCTCCCCGACACCATCGCCACTCAGCTCTGTGAGTCCTTGGCCGGCGACCGCAGCCGGGTTCCACAGCCGCCGCTGGGCACGCGCCTACGAGGCCTCGTCGGCACTCGTGCTGGGTGCGGCGGTCGACACGGCGGCCTTCGTGACGACCTTCGGACCCGACCCGGAGGAACTCGCCGCCATCGCCGCCGGACCCGAGGTCGCGGCCGCAACCGCGGCACTCGATGAACGCATCGGTGATCGGCACTGCATCGTTCGTTGCGACCGTGTCGAGCTGTCGAAGAACATCGTCCGCGGGTTCCTCGCGTACGACGAACTCCTCGAGCGTCATCCCGAGTGGCGAGGAGCAGTGACGTTTCTTGCGGTCCTCAACCCGTCCCGTGAGGCGCTCGCCGAATACCGCCAGTACCGAACCGAGGTCGAGGCGACGGTCGAGCGGATCAACGAGCGGTGGCAGACCCGAGACTGGGAACCAATCATCCTCGACACCCGTGACAACTTTCCCCGCTCGGTGGCCGCGCTGCAACGCGCCGACGTCACCTTCGTGAACCCGGTGCGCGACGGTTTGAACCTGGTCGCAATGGAGGGCCCGATCTTGGGCCGGCGCGACCCGGTGCTGTGCCTCTCGCGCGACGCCGGCGCCTTCGACTTCTTGGCCGACGGGTGTCTGGGCCTCAACCCGTACGACATCCTCGGGACCGCGGACGCGATGCATGAGGCCTTGACCATGGCCCCCGATGAACGGCACCGGCGCGCCGAGTTCCTGCGCCGGGAGTCGCTGGCGCGACCCGCACACGCGTGGCTCGACCAGCTCGAATCCCACGCCCGGACGGCGACTCCGCTTTAGTTCTTCACGAGCGAGGCCAGAAGATCGGTCAGCGAACGCGGCCCGTCGACGGTCAAGTCGGCATCCGCGATCAGCTCAGCGGGAGCCTCCGCCGAATACACCGCAACCTTGATTGCGGCATCCAGCACGCCGAGGCCGACCATTCGGTCCAGGGCGGCAAACCCGCTCAGGTCCCCGTGATCGTCGCCGGCGAAGAGCGCCGTTCGCATTCCGGTGGCCAGGCGTTCGACGCCATGGCCCTTGTCGATCGCGACGGGCGGGCGGAGTTCCACGGCCATCTTGGTGGGATAGATCCCGAGCCCGAAGTTCCGCGGCCCGACCGCGCGCCCACACCTCGGCAGCGGCGCCGAGATCTGGGCGCGTGCGCCAGTGGAGCGTGACCGCAATCGTGCCTTTGCGCTCCACGTAGACCCCGGGGAGCGCGGTCTCGGCCCAGTCCGCGGCGGCGGCGACTGCCGCCTCATAGGGCTGCGCGGCATCGTCGATGACCACCGTCCCATCCAGCCATCGTTCGAGCCCGTACTGACCGACGAGCGCGAGTCCGGCGACCGGGAGTCGATCACGCAGAAAGGCGATCGGTCGACCGCTGACAATCCCGACACGGCCATACGCACCCACCAGCCGGTGCAACAACTCCACGACCCCGGGAACCGGTACTGCGTCGTCCGGGTGATCCACGATCTCCGAGAGTGTGCCGTCGAAGTCCATGAGGACCGCGGCGTGCGCGGGGTCGTGGCGAACTGCGTCGATCGCGGTACGAACGTCGCGCATCAGGGTGCACCGTGTTGGTGGACCACGAGCGTCGGGCCGGTGATCAGGTTCCGATGATCACGATGCAATCAGCATCGGACCCCGCGGGCGGCGGGGTCGGCATCGACTTGACCTTCGCCTTCGCCACCGACTCGGCCAAGGTGGTGCACTCGGCGGTCTTGCCCGCCTTGAAGAGCACATCGGTGCCCGCCTGGTTCGGAGCGTCGCTCGGCGCGAGGGTCTTGTACCCCTTTGCCTTCAACTCGTTGGTCAGCGTCGACGCCACGCCCGCGCGGCCGGAACCGTTCAGCACCAGCACCGAAACCTCCGCCGGTGGTGTCGCCGCGGCCTTGGTGGTCGCGGTCGTACCGCCGGGAGTGGAGCCCGGCGGGGTCGAGGTTGACGGCGTTGTGCTCGACGTGGTCACGCCGCCGTCACCCACCGGGCCGTCGTTGCCGTCGTCGATGACTTGCAAGAGGACGATGCCGATGATGACGGCCGCGGCGACGAGTGCGGCGCCGCGGGCCGCAGAGAATGACGCGCCGGCCGAGCGTCCGCCGCTGGTGCCGCGTCCCTCGTTCCCCATCCCGTTCGGATCGCTCATCAACGACTGCCTCGAAAATCCAGCCCGGGTGCCTCGATCCGTAGTGGATGATCGGGTCCCGGGAGTTCGATCCTGACGGCTCGACCCTACCGGTTTCTGAGTGCCGGAACGGGGAACGTGGAGCCGGAGATCGGGATCGAACCGATGGCCTGCGGTTTACAAGACCGCTGCTCTACCAACTGAGCTACTCCGGCGGGACCGAGGAGGCTACAAGCCGGTCGGGTCCGCCCCGAGTTGACGGCGTTGTGCGACCGCGTGGAGAGCGACCGCGGCAGCCGCGGAAACGTTCAAGCTCTCGAGTCGTCCATGGAGCGGGATCGACGCGATCACGTCGCAACGATCCCGGGTCAGCCGCGAGATTCCCCGGCCTTCGGCACCGAGCACGATGACGACGGGACCCTCGGCCACCGCGAGATCCGAAACGGTCGTGGAACCATCGGCGTCGAGCCCGACCGTCCAGATGCCGGCCCGGCGGGCGGTGTCGAGAAACGCCGGAATGCCTGCGACGGTGGCGATCGGGAGGTACTCGACCGCGCCCGCGGCGGCCTTCAGCGCGCTCGGGCTCAGTCGGGCAGACCGATGACGTGGGAACACGACACCCGTCACGCCGGCCGTCTCGGCAGTGCGGAGAATCGCACCGAGGTTCCCGGGGTCGGTGACGCCATCGAGGGCCACGACGAACGCATCGTCGGCGCCGAGGAGATCCTCGACCCGGGCGGGCGTGACGGGATCGGCGCGGGCCATCACTCCTTGCGGGGCCTCGGACCGGGCCCGCTCGCCGAGGTTCACGGCATTCACTCGCCGGACTCGCACTCCCGCCCGCTGGGCGAGGTCTTCGATCTCGTCGATGCCCGAGGCGCGCTCCACGACCCAGATCTCATGGACGCGGCGTCGGCCCGCCCGGAGCAACTCTCGCACCGCGTGGAACCCCTCGATCTGATCACCACCGATGCCATCGTCCGCGTCGTCGCCGCGAGGCGGACGACTCCGCCGCTCGCCACGCGACGCGCCACCCCGATTCACGCCGGCGCGCTCCGAGCTACCTCGCCGCGGCGGCCGGCCGCTCATCGGTGCCAGGTCGTGCCGTGCGCGCTGTCTTCGATGGTGATGCCTCGCGCCGCGAGCTCGTCGCGGATCGCGTCGGCGCGCGCGAAATCCCGAGCACCGCGCGCCGCTTCCCGCTCGGCCACGAGCGCATCGACCTCGGCGGCGTCGTCGGCGCTGGTCTCGGTCTCGGCCGGGAACCCCACTGCGAGGAGCAGGTCGCGTACGGCCGCGACGTAGCCGCTCGCGCCGACGTGATCGCCCGCGTCGAGCGCGGAGTTGGCCCGCCGGACCGCGTCGAACACGGCGGCCATCGCACCGGGCGTTCCGAAGTCGTGATCCATCGCGGTCCGAAACGCCGCGACGACCGTCGGGGCCGGCGGGCCGGCGGCCACACCCTCCCGCGCCGCCCGCCGCAGCAGGTTGTCGATCCGCAACAACCCTTCGGCCGCCGCGCCCAACTCGGTCGCGGTCAGTTCCATCTGCGAGCGGTAATGCACCTGCAGTACCGCGAGGCGGAACGCCCGGGGGCCGTACTGATCGAGCGCATCACCGAGCGTCGTGAAGTTGCCGGTCGATTTCGCCATCTTCTCGCCGCCGACCATCACCATGCCCGAATGGATCCAGTGCCGCGCAAAGGGGTGACCCGCCGCTTCGGCCTGGGCTCGCTCGTTCTCGTGGTGGGGGAACACGAGGTCGTCGCCGCCGCCGTGGAGATCGAACCCTTCGCCGAGTAGCTCCAACGACATCGCCGAGCATTCGATGTGCCAGCCGGGCCGGCCGCGCCCCCACGGCGATTCCCAATCCGGCTCACCCGGCTTGGCCGCCTTCCAGACGGCGAAGTCGACCGGGCTGCGTTTGCGCTCGTCGACTTCGACCCGCGCGCCGGCACCCTCGAGCAGATCGCTCAACCGACGACCGGAAAGGTCCCCGTACTCGGGGTAGCTCTCCACCGAGAAGTAGACGCCTTCACCCTCGATGACGTACGCCCGCCCGCGCTCGATCAACTCGGCGATCAGGTCGATCATCGGTGCAACGAATTCAGTGGCGCGCGGCACCTCGTCGGGCCGGCGCACGTTGAGGCGTTCGAGTTCAGCCCAGTAGATGGCTTCGTAATGGTCGGCCAGGTCCTGCTCGGTCATGCCTTCGCGCGCCGCGCGGGCGATGATCTTGTCCTCGACGTTCGTGACGTTCCCCACGAACGTGACGTGGTTGCCGATCCACTCCAGGTACCGTCGGATCACGTCGTAGACGACCGCGGTGCGACCGTGACCGACGTGGGGCACGTCGTACACCGTCGGCCCACACACGTACATCGACACCGCGCCATCGACGCGCGTTGTCAATGCAACGTCGCGTTTCGCCAAGGAGTCGAAAATCCGGACCATCGCCCCAGGGTAATAGGGGGAGCCCGCTATCCCTTCTCCAGAAGGGCCACCGCCCAGCAGGCGATGCCTTCGCTCCGGCCGACGAATCCGACGCCCTCCCCCCGCTTGGGTCGGATCGCCACGTGGATCCCGGGCCCCATCGGTTCACGCGCGGGCCGCAGGGCGTCGGTCACGTTCTTCACCATCTTCGCGACGTGCGGGCCGAGGCGCGGCTGCTCCGCGGCGATCGCCACGTCGACGTTGCCGATCCACCAACCTGCCGCCGCCACTCGAGCGGCGACATCGGCCAGCAGTCCAATCGACGACACGCCTGCGTAGGCCGGATCCGACGCCGGGAACAACTCGCCGAGATCCGGCATCCCCGTCGGCCCGAGCAGTGCGTCGGCCACCGCGTGGGCGACCACGTCCGCGTCGGAATGCCCGACGAGCCGACGGGCGTCGGGGATGTCGACCCCGCCGATGACCAACGCGCCCTCCTCGCCGAAGGGATGGACGTCGTACCCGAGTCCGACTCGAATCATGCGCTCGTCTCCCGGTCTCGAATGAGTGCCTCGGCCCGACGGAGGTCCTCCGGTTCGGTGATCTTGAGGTTGTCGCGCGGCCCGCTCACGACGACGACGCGGCCACCCACCGCCTCCACGACCGCGGCATCGTCGGTCCCCTCCGGCTGGCTGGCGTGCGCCGCCCGCAGCACCTCGGCCCGGAACGCTTGCGGCGTCTGCACCGTGACCAGGTTCTCGCGCGACTCCGTCGCGACGACGACATCGCCGTCGACGCGCTTGATGGTGTCGGCAATCGCGCAGCCCGGAACCGCGGCGTCGGCACCCGTCCGCACCGCGTCGATCACCGCACCGAACAGGTCAGTGTCGGCCAAGGGTCGGGCGGCATCGTGCACCACGATGATGTCGGCGTCGGCCGGCACCGCGGCCAGCCCGCAGCGCACCGACGCCGACCGGGTGAGCCCACCCGCCACCGTGGTGGTCGACCCGAGATCCCAATCGGCGCCGCGTGGGACGACCACCACAACCCCGTCGCTCGTCGCGGTGGCCGCCGCGACTGCGTAGTCGAGCACTCGCCGACCGCCCAAGGCCACCAGCTGTTTCGGGCCGCCGAACCGTTCACCGGAACCCGCAGCCACCACAATCGTCCAGACCGACACCGGAGCATGATGCCCCACGCGGGCGATCCACCGGTCGACCAACGGTCACCTATCCACTCAGGAGGTCGGGCCGGCCGGCGCCTCGACCGGTTTCCTGGCGTCGTCCGAACGAGCGAAGACAATCCGCCCGGCGCTGGTCGGAACGATCGAGGACACCACGAACGAGATCGGTCCGGCATTGACCAGATCAACACCGCCATTGACGACCACCATGGAGCCGTCCTCGAGAAAGCCCACACCTTGACCGGGATGCCGACCGACCCGGGTCAGCGCCACTTGGATCGTTTCACCGGCCAAGACGCCCGGCACGAGGTCGGCCGCGAGCCGACGCGGAATCACGGTGAGCACGCCTTGGACCTCCGCGACTCGCGCCAGGTTGACGTCGTTGGTCAGCAGTCGCAGCTGCAACCGACGCGCCAACGCGACGAGCTTGGCGTCGACCTCGGCGATCTCGGGGAGTTCGTCGTCGATCACGTAGACGCGGTTCGGTGCTTCGCGCTTGATGACCTCGATGGTTTCGAGTCCGCGCCGGGCGCGGCGGCCGCGCTCGTCCCCGGCGTCGGCCATGCCTTGGAGTTCGTCGAGAATGAAGCGCGGCACCAGGAGATCGTCTCGGAACAGACCCGAGCGACACAGCGGCAAGAGCTGCATGTCCATCACCGCGGACGAGTCGACCAGGAACCCATCGGCGTCGTCGTAGGCCCGGGCTCGCACGAGCGGACGCGTCGAGAGCCCCGCCACCGCAAAGAGTTCCTCGGTGCGACGCGATGCGACTCGATACCCGAGGTACAGGCAAAGCCACATCGCGAGCCCGGCGGCCGGTAGACCGACTTCTGGTGAGACGTACAAACTGACGGGAATCGCGATCGCCAGGCCAATGACTCCGCCGGCCGCGCCACCGAGAATGCCGGCGATGAGTTGTGGGATCGGGACCCGGTCGGCCCTGCGCTCGGCGACGCCGACGGCGCGCTCGAGGAGCCGACCGAGGAATCCACCGATGAGATATCCCGCCAGGCATCCGACCATGCCAAACAGCCCGGAGAGCTTCGGCGGCGCGCCGAAATCTCGGGCGGTCATGAATCCGACCGCGGTGACGAGCACCACGGTGAACATACGAACGATCTCGACGAACACTGATTCCTCCGGTTGGGAGGATCGGCGCCCGGAGGGCCAGTCTTGACCGCTCGTCAGCAAGCGGCCGGAGAATCGGCGTTACTTGCTCTTTGTGGCCTTCGTCGCCTTCGCGGGCTTCTTCGCAGGAGCCTTGGCCGGCGTGGCCGCGGCTTTGGCCGGCGTCTTCGTCGCCTTGGTGGCCTTCTTGGCGGCGGGCTTCGCGGGCGCCTTTCGCGGCTTCGACGGGACCGTCGGCGGCGGCGGCTTGGTGAGGGCGCCGTCGTCGTCGAAGTCGATCGAGCTGCGCCGCCCGACGTTGAGCGGCTTTCCGAGCACCTCGTCGAGCCGGTCCTCGGCCACCTCTTCGTCAACCGCCAGGGCGAAGGTCAGTTCCGACACGAGGATCTGCCGCGCCCGTGCCAACATGCGCTTCTCGCCGGCCGAAAGGCCCTTGTCCTTCTCACGGATCGTGAGGTTCCGAACCACTTCCGCGACTTGGTAGATGTCACCGCTCTTCAGCTTCTCGACGTGGTTCTTGAACCGCCGCGACCAGTTGGTCGGCATGCGGGCCTCGGTCTTGCGCAACACGGCAAAGACTTCTTCGACCTCTTCGTCGTTGATGACGTCTCGGAGGCCGATTTCGTCGGCGCCCTCGGCGGGCACCTTCAGCGTCAGGTCGCCGTAGGCCAGGCGGAGAATCAGGTAATCCTGCTTCTTGCCGAAAGCCTCGACCTTTTCGCGCTTCTCGATCGTCGCGGCCCCGTGGTGGGGGTACACAACTTTGTCACCGACGTCGAACGGCATGGGGCGGAGTGCTCCTACAGCAGGGCAAAGGGAGAGTCCGGCATTGTACCGGAGTCAGCACCCCCTGTGGGATCCGTGGGTAAGGTGACGGCGTGGTTGATCGCCGACTCCTCAGCTCGACCGAACTCTTCGCGTCATTGCCCGAAGAAATGGTCGAGAAGCTCCGGAGCCAGGCCCGGGACCGCCAGTTGGTCAAGGGCGAACTGCTCTTCGGCCAGGGCGACGAATCCTCCGAGCTGTACGTCGTGATCGACGGCCGGATCGCCATCTCCACCCGCTCATCCGACGGCCGCGAATCGATGGTCGCCGTGCTCGAGAACGGCGGCCTCTTCGGCGAGATGGGCCTGTTCGACGGGGGTCCGCGCTCGGCGGAAGCCCGCGCACTTTCCGACACCACCCTGATCGAGGTGTCCTTCGACGACGTACGGGCTGCCGTCCACGAGCGACCCGAGGTGCTCTGGGCGATTGTCCGCCTGCTCGCCCAACGGATTCGCGCGACCGACGAGGCCTTGGCCGACGCGGTGTTCCTCGACGTCCCCGCCCGCACCGCGAAGCGCCTCCTGGAGCTGGCCGGCGATGCCGATGAGTTCCAGTTGCCGATGACTCAGGAGGACCTCGCCGGCCTGGTCGGGGCGTCGCGTGAACGGGTCAACAAGGCCATTGCGATGTTCGTCCGGCTCGATTGGGTCGCGGCGACAGGCCGCAGCCGCTATCGCATTCTCGACCGCGAGCAACTCGAACTTCGGGCCAACCCGTAACCGCGGCGCCTCCGGCGCGGCTCAGTGGGCGCGGCTCAGCCCACGCGGCTCAGCCGACGCCGAGGAAACTCAAGACGCGATTCCAAGCGTCCGCGGCATCGTCGCCACGGTGCGCCGGGCGATCGGCATCGTGGACGAAGCCGTGCTCTGCGTCCTGATACACGACGATCTCGCAATCATCGCGGTCGGCCCACGCCGTGCGCAGGGCGTCGATGTCGGCGGCCGGCGTGAACGGGTCGGCTGAGCCGAAGATCGCCAATGTCGGACACGCTTGTTCGATGTTGGCGAGTGGCTCGGCCTGACCGGGCCCGTGCCAATCTTCGGGCAGGCGGATCATCCCGTAGAACGCGACTGCCTGATCGAAGCGGTCGGTGGTCGCGGCCTTGAGCGCATACATGCCGCCGATACAGAAGCCGAGGACCGCAACCTCGCTCACGTCGTCCTGCACGACGAGGTAGTCGGCGGCCAGTTCGAGGTCACCGATCTGAGTTTCGTCATCGAGCGCAGCCACCGCGGCCATGCGCGTGTCCAGATCGCTCAGATCCAGACCATCGGTCTGGGCCCGTGCGAACGGCTCCGGACACAGCACCGCGAGACCGTGGCTCGCGAGCCGGCGCGCCAAGTCCTCGAACAAGGGCCGCACGCCCATGATGTCGGGGTGCACGACGAGACCTCGCGACGGCATGCCGTCGGGTCGGGCGTGAAATGCCGGAACCGCGTCGCCGTCGTACCCGCGGAGCGTGACCGATTCCGTCTCGACGTCCTGAGGACCTTCTCGCAATGCAGCCATCCCCGCACCGTAGTTTCTCGCCGTCCGAGATCGACCCCTGGCAGGAAACCCCCCGCGCCCATCAAGGTCTGATCGGCTGAAGTTCTTGGCTCGGAGCGCAGTCGGTCAGACGTAGCGCTCGAGAATCGACGATTCGGCGAGTCGCGCCAGACCGTCCTTGATCGATCGCGCGCGAGCCTCGCCGACGCCTTCGACCTCCACCAGGTCGGGAACGCTGGCCCGCAACACCTTGTGCAACAACTCGAACCGGGCTACCACGTGATCGACTACCGCCTCCGGAAGCCGGGGAACCTTGTTCAGAAGCCGGTACCCGCGAGCCTGCACCGCGGTATCGAGACCGGCATCCCGCGGGAGACGTAACACGTCGGCGACATCGCGCACATCGAGCAGGCTGTCGGTGTCGAGTTCGGCAAGTACACCGAGCACGGTGTGCACGTCGACGTCCTCGCTCTCGACGAAGTAGTCCCGCGCCACGAGCCGGCGGTCGTCTTCGACGCCGCCCATCAGCTCCTCGAGCTGCAGCAGGATCAGTCGGCCATCGGCGCCGAGCTCGATGACGTATTCCTCGATCTCTTCGGCGATCCGACGAACCATCTCGGCCCGCTGGAGCGCCGCGGCGACATCGCGCACCGTGACAAGATCCTCGATCTCCAACGCCGAGAGCGCACCCCCGACCGCATCGAGCCGCATCTTGTACCGCTCCAGGATTTGCAGTGCCTGATCGGCGCGGGTGAGGACGCGACCGACCGGTTCCAGCGTCCGCTTCTGGCCCTTGCGATGCACCGCCACCAACGAGAGTTCCTCGGAGACCGAGATGACCGGCGCGTCGATCTGCTTGGCGACGCGCTCAGCGGTCCGGTGGCGAGTTCCCGTCTCGCTCGTAGGGATTCCCGGGTCGGGCACGAGGTGCACGTTGGCGCGTGCGATACGAGTGCAATCGGACGACAGGATCATTGCGCCGTCCATCTTCGCCAGTTCGGAAAGCCGTTGAGGGGTGAACTCGGCGTCGAGCAGGAATCCGCCCGAACACAAGGAGAGCACTTCGGGACCATCGCCGATCACGATGAGCGCGCCCATCTTCGCCTGCAGGATGCGGTCCAGCCCTTCGCGGAGCGGTCGACCCGGCGCGACCAACCGGAGCGCCGAGAGCATCGCTTCCGATCGTGCTGCTACGGCCACGGTGTGGTCCTCAGGTTCGGTTCGGGGATCAGGAGGGCACGCTCGGCGAATCCGCAGATCCCGGGACGGGGCCGACACGATACCAGCGGCTCCGTCGACAATTCTCGGGCCCAAGGTCCCGATATCGGCGGCTGGCGCCACAATCTGGAGCGCGGTCATGTGAGGTCGAACCGGTCCATGACGTCGGCCAAGGCCTCGGCGCGGAGAAGGCGGATTCCGTCGACGTTCGGGGTCGACGCCGGCACGATGGCAGTGGAGAACCCCATTCGCGCCGCTTCGAGGAGGCGGCGGGCGGTTTGGGCGGGTTGGCGGAGTTCGCCACCGAGGCCGACCTCCCCGATCGCCACGATGCCCTCCGGGAGCGCCTCACCCGTGAGTGCACTCGCGACGGCGAGCGCCACCGCAAGGTCGGCACCCGCGTCGTGCACTTTGAGCCCACCCGCGACCGACGCGTAGACATCGAACGAGTTGACCGGCCGACCGATCCGGGCGTGCAACACCGCCAGGATGAGATCCAGCCGCCCGCTGTCCAGACCGCGTGCGGACCGCCGCGGCGACGGGGCCGACGTCGACGCCAGGAGCGCCTGTACTTCGACCAGGAGCGGCCGCACCCCCTCCATGGTGGCGGTGACGACGGAACCGGGAAGCCCGCTCCGCCGGTCGGCAAGGAACAACGACGACGGGTCGCCGACTTCGTTCATGCCGGCCTCGGTCATCTCGAACACACCCAGCTCGTTCGTGGTACCGAAGCGATGCTTGAGCGCGTGCAACATCCGCAACGAGTGATGCCGATCGCCCTCGAACGCGAGCACGGTATCGACGATGTGCTCGAGCGTGCGCGGCCCGGCCAAGGCCCCGTCCTTGGTGACATGACCGACGAGCACCATGGCCATGGACCGCTCCTTCGCCGCGCGCACGAGCCGATGTGCGCACTCGCGAACCTGACCGACCGAGCCGGGAACGCCGTTGAGTTCCGGATCGAGCAGCGTCTGGATCGAGTCGACGGCCACGACGTCGGGATTGACCTCGGCGATGCGATCGAGCACTGCCGGCAACGAAGTCTCGGTCACGATCAGCACATTCGGATGCAGCGCGTCGAGCCGCTCGGCGCGGAGCCGAACCTGCTCCTTGGACTCCTCCGCACTCACCAACAGACAACGCGCACCCGCGCCCGCCATCCGGCCGAGCGACTGGAGCAACAGCGTGCTCTTGCCGATGCCGGGCTCGCCTCCGAGGAGGGTCACCGAACCGGCGACCAGCCCCCCACCGAGGACCCGATCGAGTTCCGCCACACCGGTCGGCCGCCCCATCGCCTGGATGGGATCCACATCCATCAGCGCGACGACGGCCTCGGCGGTGCCCGTGGCCCCCGGCGATCGGCCGGCCGCGCTCGACGAGCCGACCCGCTCCTCGACCAGCGATGACCAGGCGCCACACTCCTGGCACCGACCCAGCCACTTCGGCGCTTGGGCACCGCACTCGGTGCAGCCGTAGACCGTCTTTCCACGAACACTTGTTCGGCTCATGGAATCACCCTACCCGTCGGGTGAGACCACCGAGGTGCTCCCGGGGTCCTACGGAGCAGTCACCACACTGGTGGCCAACGGGAAGACGACCTGGTCGCGCCGGGCAATGGCATCGGCCGCGGTCCCGCCGGGGCCCTCGAAGTACATCGATCGGACCCCGCGCAACGTGTCCGTGCCGCCCGTGCCCGGGTCGGTGTTCGGCAGGTTGCTGTTGATGTAGAGCCCACTCGAGCCGTACGCGAAGGCGTCACCCGTGCATTGGGCGACCGGAGGTGAGGTGCTGTCGAGGTAGTACGACGTGATACTCGCCGGCGTCCAACTCGTCTGGAGCTGCGCGACCTGGTTGATCGTTCCCTGGGCCCCGGTGATCTGTTCCCAGGACGACACGCCGGCGGTCAAGGTGTCGGGCGAACCGTCGACCGTGACCCCACCGGGGTTGAGTTCATTGCGGTAGGTCATCCCCGACGCGGCGGGCGAGTAGTCCATGAAGTCCATGATCGACGGGATCGTGTGCACCCGCAGATCGGTGATGATGTCTTCGCGCCGGTCGTAGAAGATGTGGGTGCGCTGGGTGTTCGGGCCACTGTTCGCACCGATGTACGAGCGGATCACGCGCACCGGCCCGGCCTTGCTGGTGACGAAGGCTCCCTCGACCGTTCCGGCGATTGGCATGTCGAAGGTGTCTTCGCTCCGACCACAGAAACCCGGGCTGAACAGCGCCTTGTGGCGATCGAGCAGGTCGACACCGGTCGCGCCGGGCGCCGTGACGTAGAGGCCGTCGCTCGCCCACCGGTCGGAGAAGTGATGCTTGTAGGTACCCGCGGTGACCAGCGAGTCCTCGAGGTTCGGACCGTTCGTGAGCTTGTACGTAGTCTTGTAGCCACCGCTCTTGACCTTGAATCGGTAGGTCAGGTACTTCACGCGGGCACCCTGGACCAGCCCGCTCAACGGCGCCTTCCGGTAGAGATACACGTAGCCCTCGGCCGTCGGGTCCAGCGGATCGGTGATCCGGATGCGCACGCCGGTTCCCAACTTGGTACCCACGGGCTGGGAACCCGAAGGTGCCAGCGCGCCGGCATCGCGGGCCATGAACGCCAACTCGTCGTCACCGTCGAACTTCAGGTTCGGGTCGTTCCCGGTCCACGTGTTGCCCGACGTGTAGACGAGTTGGTTCACCAGTCCGGGCTGGCTGCTGTAGAACACCGCGGCCGGGTTGTTGTAGATCTTGCCGAAGTTGACCACGGCGCGTTCGTCGATCTGGATCGGGAGTTGCGCCCAGGCCGCGCCGGTCCAGCGGAACCCGACGATGTCGGTCTTGGACCCGTTGACGAGCTGCGGCAGGTCGGCGCCAGCGACCACGACCGGGTCGGCGGGGCGACCGAGCGGTGCCGCGACGGCCGATCCGACGGGTACTAGAGCGGCGGTTCCGACGAGGAGCGCGGCGCCGATCACGAGGATGCGCTTGGAGAGCATCGGGCAGTTTGTTCCGCCCGCGACCGGTACCGTCAAGCACTCTGGAAATCGACCCAGTCACCGGTAGGGTCCGGCGATGGCTCCGCTCATCGTGGGATTCGACCTCGACATGACCCTGATCGATTCCCGATCCGGCGTCATCGCGACCTTCGAGGCCTTGAACGCGGAGCTCGGAACCACCATCGATGGGTTGGCGATCGCGTCACGGCTCGGCCCGCCCCTCGAGCGCGAGATGGCCGAGTACTTCCCACCCGACCAGATCGATCGCGGTGTGCGAGCGCTTCCGGGCGCTCTACGTCGATCACGGCGTCCGAGGCTGTGATGCGCTTCCCGGCGCCGTCGGTGCGGTCGAATACGTCCGCGGGCTCGGGGCCACCACCCTGGTGATCACCGCCAAGTACGAACCGAATGCACACCGCTGCCTCGAACACGTCGGCATCGCCGTCGACCATGTGATCGGATGGCGCCACGGCCCTCAGAAGGCCGAGACCCTTCGCGATCACGGCGCGCACATCTACGTCGGCGACACCGTGCCCGATGTCGAGGCCGCGCTCAGCGCCGGTGCGCGCGCCGTGGCGGTCGCGAGTGGTCCGGTGAGCCGCGCCGACCTCCAGTCCGCCGGCGCACACGCGGTGCTCGATTCGCTGACGGAGTTCCCCGCGTGGCTCGATTCGACCGGCCCGGCGGCCCCACCACCCCACGCGTGATTCCGCGGGGCAGGTCCGATCAGCTGAGCGACGCCCGGTCGGCGAGCAAAGCCTGGGCGTACCCGGTGAGGGTGTTGTTGTCCACGTAGATGTGCTGGGACGCCGCAAGCATGTCGCGCAAGCACCGTTGGATCACGCTCGGCCGCAGCCCCGCCGAACCGGCCCACGAGAACGCGAACTGACACGCGTCGGTCGCGACTCTGGTGGCGTAGGTCGCGGCGGCCCGCAACCGATTCTGTGCCGTCGCGTCGACGATGCCGGCTCGGGCTTTCGCATCCGCGTCGGCGACCGCCTCGTACACGAGAGCGCGCGCCGCGCGCATTGCACAGTCGTGCATCCCGAGTTCGTACTGGAACAACTGCTCGGTCCCGATCGTGGCGAATCCGGCCATCCGAATGCGCGTGTTGCCGAGGGTGGTGATCTCGTCGATCGCCCGTCGCCCGACGCCGAGAGCGATGCCGGCATGGCCGGCACCGGTGATGGAAAACAGCCCGACGCTGAGACCCGGCCCACCCCGCAGTTGGGTGTGCTCGAGCAGTGAGTACGTGAACGCCTCCGGGACGAACACGTCGTCGATCACGTAGTCGTACGAGCCCGTGGCGGTGAGGCCGATGACATCCCAGTTGCCGTGGAAGTCGATTTCCTCGCGCGGAATGAGCACGACGCGCATCGCCGGGAGTCCCGACTCGGTCGTGAGCTGGTTCCCGTCGTCGTCGGTTTCGATCGTTCCCGCGCCGATGTAGTTGGCGTGGGCGCAGCCCGAGCCGAACGAGTAGCGACCCGTGACTCGGTATCCGCCTTCGACCCGACGCGCGGTGCCGACCGGTCCGAGCATGCCGGCGTGGATGCCACGATTCCCCGCCGGGAACATGGCATGGACCGCGTCCTCGCCCGTGTAGATCGCGGCGAACGCCGACGATGTCGAGTTGGCCATGAGCGACCAGCCCACCGAACCGTCGGCGTACGCGAGTTCCTCGAAGACCGCGAGCGAGGTGGCGAGGTCGCCGCCGAGCCCCCCGAACTCCTCGGGCACCAGGATCCAGAACAGTTCCGATTCGACGAGCGCGTCGACCACCGGTTGGGTGGTCGTGGTGTCGGCCTCGGCTTGATCGGCTTCGGACTCGATGAGCGGGGCCAGCGCCCGCGCCCGCCCGACCAACGCTTCGTCGACAACCGCAGTCATGGTGCTCCTCATCCGCTCCGGGGTCCGGTCACGATACGCGTGTCGGCTCAGGCGGTTCGGGCTGGTCGACGAACACGACGACGGGCTCGGCGTTCCCCGACCACCAGGATCACCACGGCCAGCACCCCGACGGCGATGCCGACGACGAGCAACCCCAGCCGGCCGACATCGGTCGCCTCGCTCGTGGCCGACAACGCAGCGCGCTTCCCACCGGTTGCCGAGACCTCGCGTCGTTCACCGTCGGGAAGTTGCACGACCGCATGGACCCGGAGCCCATCGAGCTTGGCGACCAGATCGGATTCGATCTTGGGAATATCGACCCGTTCGGCGGTCAGATTCGCGACCAGTTGTTGGTCGGAACCGATGCCGAGCTTCGGGGTACGGAGGTCCACCTCACCGGTCACCCGCCACTTCGTCGCGAACGTCGCGGGCTCGCGGGAGGCCGAGAACTTCTGGAGCGGACCATCGGGGCCACTGAGTTCGCGGACGATGCCGGCGACCTGGTCCGGTCGATCGAATGGCTTGCGCACGGCCAGCACGGCGGAACCGCCCTTGGTGCGCGTCCACGGCGTCACGGTCCAATCCGCGCCGGGCAGGTCGTCGAGGCGAACCCGGGTTTCGAGCGTGCCGTCACCGACTTCGGCCGCGGTGACCGCGGCAGGGTCGAGCACGACCCGCACCGACACCACGCCGCTGCCGTTCTCTCGCATCCGCACCGTGACCGTCGCGTCCACAGTGCACGCCGCGAGCATGCCGGTGCATATCACTGCGAGGATCGCCGACCGCCGAAGACCCACGTGTCGCCACCGCTCGCGCCACAACCTCATGACGCCGGGAGCACCGAACCGAAGATCAGCCTTCGCTGGGGCCGCTGGCGGTGAGTTCTTCGACGGGCGGAGGTTCGATCCCTTCGATGGTGCGGAAGACGAATTCTTCGCCCTCGGCATCGACGACGATCGTCTCGCCCGCGTGGAACTCCTTCCACAGGATCTTCTCGGACAGCGCGTCTTCCACGTACCGCTGGATCGCCCGCCGCAACGGTCGTGCACCGAGTGCCGGGTCGTAGCCCTTGACCGAGAGGAGGTCCCGTGCCGCGTCGGTGAGTTCGAGCGTGAGGCCCTGGCTCGCCAGCTGGGTCTGCACCCGCTTGATCAGCAGGTCGACGATGTTGTGGATGTCTTCCCGTGTCAGTTCCGCGAACACGATGACGTCGTCGATGCGGTTGAGGAACTCGGGCCGGAAGTGGCGCTTCAGTTCCTCGGTGACCTTGTCCTTCATGTGCTCGTAGGTCACCGCGTCGTCGGCCTTGCCGAAACCGACCGCCGACTTGCGCATGTTCTGCGTGCCGAGGTTGGACGTCATGATGATGACGGTGTTCTTGAAGTCGACGGTGCGACCCTGCGCGTCGGTCAGGCGACCGTCCTCCAGGATCTGGAGCAGCGCGTTGAACACATCGGGGTGGGCCTTCTCGATCTCGTCGAAGAGCACGACCGAGAACGGCTTGCGGCGAACGGCCTCGGTGAGCTGGCCACCCTCGTCGTAGCCGACGTAGCCGGGAGGCGAACCGACGAGCCGAGAGACCGTGTGCTTCTCCATGTACTCGGACATGTCGAGCGAGATCATCGAGGACTCGTCGCCGAACAAGAACTCGCTCAGCGTGCGGGCGAGCTCGGTCTTGCCGACACCCGACGGTCCCAGGAAGATGAACGAACCGCTCGGGCGCTTCGGGTCCTTCAACCCGGCACGAGTCCGGCGGATGGCCTGGCTCACGGCCTTGACCGCGAGTTCCTGACCGACAATGCGCTTGTGGAGTTCGTCCTCCATGCGCAGCAACTTCGCGGTCTCTTCCTCGGTGAGCTTGTAGACGGGGATGCCGGTCCAGAGTGCGAGCACCTCGGCGATGGACTCTTCGTTGACTTCATTGAAGAGGTCGACGCCTTCGGCTTTCCACTCGACCTCTTTGGCGGCGCGCTGTTCGAGGAGTTCCTTCTCTCGGTCACGCAACGACGCGGCTCGCTCGAACTGCTGACCCTCGATCGCGGCTTCCTTGTCCTTGCGGACGGCCGAGATCTCGTCTTCGAGTTCGCGGTAGTCGGGCGGAGCCTGCATGCGCCGGATGCGCAGACGCGATCCGGCCTCGTCGATGAGGTCGATGGCCTTGTCGGGCAGGTGGCGATCCGAGATGTAGCGGTCGGCGAGGTTCGCCGCGGCCACCACCGCCTGGTCGGTGATCGTGACCCGGTGGTGCTGCTCGTAGCGGTCGCGCAGGCCCTTCAGGATCTCGATCGTGTGCGCGACGGTCGGCTCTTCCACCTTGATCGGCTGGAACCGACGTTCGAGCGCCGCGTCCTTCTCGAGGTGCTTGCGGTACTCGTCGAGCGTGGTCGCACCGATCGTCTGGAGTTCACCACGGGCCAGCATCGGCTTGAGGATGCTCGCCGCATCGATCGCACCTTCGGCGGCACCGGCACCGACGAGCGTGTGCAGCTCGTCGATGAACAGGATGATGTCCCCGCGGGTCTTGATCTCCTTCAGCACCTTCTTCAAGCGCTCCTCGAAATCACCGCGGTAGCGCGACCCGGCAACCAGCGCGCCGAGGTCGAGGGTATAGAGCTGCTTGTCGGTCAGGGTCTCGGGCACAATGCCTTCGACGATGTCGGCGGCGAGACCTTCGACGATCGCGGTCTTGCCGACGCCGGGCTCACCGATGAGCACCGGGTTGTTCTTCGTACGGCGTGACAGCACCTGCATGACGCGTTCGATTTCCTTCTCGCGTCCGATGACCGGGTCGAGCTTCTTTTCGCGCGCGAGCTGGGTGAGGTTGCGGCCGAACTGGTCGAGCACCAACGAACCCGACGGTCCGCCGCCCGACTCCACCGGTGCGCCGGCACCGGCGGGCGCACCTTCCTTGCCGCCGGAGTAGCCCGACAGCAACTGGATGACCTGCTGGCGGACGCGAGACAGGTCGGCGCCGAGCTTGACGAGGACCTGCGCGGCGACGCCCTCACCTTCGCGAATCAGTCCGAGGAGAATGTGCTCGGTCCCGATGTAGTTGTGACCCAGCTGGAGCGCCTCACGGAGCGACAGCTCGAGCACCTTCTTCGCGCGGGGCGTGAAGGGGATGTGACCGGACGGCGCGGAACCGCCGTGACCGATGATCTCTTCCACCTGCGCACGCACAGCCTCGAGCGAGATGCCCAAGGACTCGAGCGCCTTCGCCGCCACACCCTCACCCTCGTGGATGAGCCCGAGCAGGATGTGCTCGGTCCCGATGTAGTTGTGGTTCAGCAGGCGCGCTTCTTCTTGAGCCAGCACGACAACTCGTCGAGCCCGGTCGGTGAAGCGTTCGAACACGTGGCATCCGCCTCTCGTCGGTTGGGTTCGGCCCGCAGCATCGCGACCCGAAACTCAATCAACACTCTATCGGCCAGGCCTTTTTCGCCCTGGTCGCGTTGGTCATGACTCATCGACCTGTCTCGCATTGGCCTGAAGCCCGCCTTCGTGCCGCTTTGGCCACGGAGCGCGGTCGACTCGGCCGGACCGCCAGCAGGAATATCGGGCCGGAGCGGAGACAGAACGTGTCCGGTGTTCAGCGCTTCCGGCTTGGTCTTTGTTCCCGTCACGCCGTACCCTGCGCCATATGTCACCTCTCGACGCGCTCGGCCTCGCGCCGATGGCTGCCGACATGGAGCGCGTGGAGACCGCATTGCGCGGCTCCGTCCTCTCGTCGGACCCGTTTCTCTCCGACGTTGCCGGCCATCTGGTCTCCGCGGGCGGCAAGCGTCTCCGCCCCGCACTCGCTCTCTGTGCGGCCTATGCAGCCAAGGGTGTGGGCCCAGCGTCCGAGGACGCGATCACCGGCGGTATTTCGGTGGAGCTGGTCCACCTCGGTTCGCTGTACCACGACGATGTCATCGACGAAGCCGAGACCCGGCGGGGCGTTCCCTCGGTCAATGCCCGGTGGTCCAACATCGTGGCGATCCTCGCGGGCGACTATCTCCTGGCCCGGGCGTCGTCCCTCGCGGCGTCACTGGGCGCTGATGTGGCAGCCCTGCTCGCGGCCACGATCGGTGAGTTGTGCCGCGGTCAGGTCCTCGAACTGCAGCACCTGTTCGACGCCGACCGCTCGGTCGAGGCGTATACGTCGGCGATCGAAGGGAAGACCGCGTCGCTCTTCGGCACCGCGTGTCGGGTCGGCGGGATGGTGTCCGCGGTCGACGACCCCACCCTCGAGGCACTCACCGCGTTCGGCCACCATCTCGGCATGTGCTTCCAGATCGTCGACGACGTGCTCGACGTGACCGCGACCGACGAGGAACTGGGCAAGCCCGCCGGCAACGACATCATCGAGGGCGTGTACACGCTGCCCGTGATCCACGCGTTGGCGGGCTCGGACGAGCTGCGGGACCTGTTGGGACGCAAGATCGACCGCGACCAACTCGACGCGGCGCGGGCGTTGGTCAAGGCCGGGGATGCGGTCGACCGCTCGATCGAAGTCGCTCGCAGCCACGCCGCCGACGCGTCGGCCGTGCTGGCATCGACGTCCGCGCTCGATGCCGAAGTCGTCGAAGGACTCACCCGCCTCGTCGACACCCTCGTCACCCGCCAGTTCTGACCCCCGCTCATTCGAACTTGCGTCAATAACCCGGTCGATCGGCTGGGTTATTGACGCAAGTTCGGACGCGGTCGGGTCAGTCCGCGTCGAAGGCGAGCGTTCCGCGGAAGGCTCGGGTGCGTTGGGCCACGAGAGAGGCACTCCAGGCACCGAGCGCGGCGATCACCGGAATCGCGACGATGACGCCGATCGCGGTGATCCACGGGAACACGATGCGCGGATAGGGCACCAAGGCGGATTCCCCGAAGAAGGTCCCCACACGGCTCGGCTCCTGAACCGCCCGGAAGATCAACGCCATCGGGACGAATCCCGCGGGCACCGCCAGCAGTCCTCCGCAGAACGCGAGGAGCGCCGCCTTGGTGGCCTCCATGCGTCGGCCGGTGCGCGGTCGGACCCCGAGTCGTTCGAGCACGCTCTGTTCGTCGCGGTTCTCGGTGCTGCCGAGCAGCAATCCGATCGCGACGACGGTCAAGACGAACAGCAATGCCGCGCCGGCGATCCACGCTTGGAGTCGCCACGGGCTCCAGATGCCGCGCCAGAAGTTGAGGGCGGCGACGTCCTGCCCGGTCGTCACCTGCAACGACGCCCCAGAGCCCGGCCCGACCACGAGCGGCGCTTGATACGGATCCGACGCGCCGGAATCCAGGGTGTTGCGTTGACCCGAGTCGATCGGCTTCGGGGCGGTACCCAGGGACGAGACGATGGTCGGGTTCACGCCGAGTTCCGCGGCGCGAGCCCGGGTGATGATGCCGCCGATCCCCGTGGAACCGACGACGTTCGGTGTGCCAACCACAGGAACAACGAAGGGCGCGCTCTCGCCCACGCGCAGTGTTGCGGTGACGGCACGGCCTGAAGACGAGGGCGTCACGGAGCTCGAGTTGACGAGAACCCCGCCGCTCCGTTCGAGCACGCCAATCGTGCCGTCGTCGAGATGGAGCAGCGACCGCGCCGCCGCACCATCGATCGCGAGCACGGTCGCGGGGTAGGGGTCGACGCGGTTCGGGCCGTCGTTGGCTGCGACGCCGGGGCCGACGACGGACTCGGCGACCACGCCGCGGACCGCCTGGAACTCGATCCCGGGAACGACGCGGGCAACGTCGCGCTGCTTCGCCGCGAAGTCGTCAGCCGTGGCCTGCGGCGGCCCGTTCCCAATGGGAATTCCGTACCGGATCGCGTTGTCTTCGATCAGCAACTGGTTCTTGGGCAAGCTCACGAACTCGGGGATGTCGCGATTGACACCGAGTCCGAGCATGCCGGTCACCACCGTTATCGCGAGCGTGCCCGCGATCGCGACGGCCGTGACAATCGCGGCGCTGCGGCTGCGTACCCGGACCAGTCCGCGTCCGGCAATCCGCGGTGACGGGCCCAAGCGGCCGACCGCACTGCCGAATAGCGTCACGACGATCGGGGTCATGAACGCGACCCCGGCCATGACGAACACCCCGCCCACAATGCCCACGGCCGCGGCGACCTGGGGTCCGATGCCTCGCCCACTCGAGCTCGTGGCGACCATGATCAGCAACCCGACCCCGGTGCCGAAGACGATCACCGCGCGCAGCGTTTGGAGCCGGGTTACCGGGGGCAGCGGTCGGCGCCCAGCGAGCGCCGCAAGGACGGGCACCTGGCTCGTCGATCGAGCCGGAAACCGGGCCGCGAACGTCGCGGCAGTGACGGCAGTCACGCCGAGGATCACGAGGTCCCAGCCGACCACGTACGGAACAGTGTGCCGGAACACGTGCTCGATCCAGCCGTGCAGGAGCGCCAAGACCGCGAGCGCGCCGCCGACACCCACCGTTGCACCGACGATGCCGAGCAGCGTTCCCTGCAAGGTGAGCATCCGCCGGAGGAACTGTTGGTCACCACCGTTCGCCGCGAGCTGGCCGAGGGTGACCAACTGGCGTCGCGCCGTCGTGGCGAACGCCGCCGCGATGAGCACACTCACCATGGCCAGCACCAGCACGACTCCGACCCAGGTCCAGACCTTGGCCTGCGTCGTGATCACGCGGTCGTCGAACTGACTCGGCGTCACGGGCGAAACATTGAAGAGTTCACTTCCATCGGCCGACTGCACGCTGACCGGTCGCGCCCGGCCTGCCGGCGGCCGAAGCCACACCCGCGCACCGCCTTCGGCCGGCGATTGCAGACTGTCACGGTAGGTTCGTATCGCTGACCAACCCGGCGGCAGGTCCACACCAACTCGGGTCCGCACCAGGCCCGGCTGCACCACGATCGCGAACGGGAAGGCGGGCGCGCTCAGGATCGGACGGTTGAAGTCGGCGCGGGACCGGACGATGCCGCTGATCCGAGCGGCGAACTCGGGACGGTCGAACCGAACGGTGTCGCCGACAGCAGCGCGCAGCCAGTGTGCGACCCCGCGGCTCACGACCATCTCGCCCGGGCCGGCCGCACGCCCGGTGGTGAGTTCCAGATCGGTCGGACCGAGTCCCTTGCCGACGTCGCGCACGTTCACGAAACGCTGCCCAACCGACTTCCGGGGCGTCAGCGGGAGATCGGCGAACCGGAACCGTGTGGTGCGCGACGCCTCCGGCAGCGCGGGCACGAACGTGGTCGAGGCGACGCCCTCGTACTCGAACGTGGCGTCGACCGCGCCGTATTCACGCCGGAACCGCTGCTCCGCAGTCATCGTCTGGTTCGACTCGATCAGTACGTCGGCGATCGACAGCAGGAAAACCGGCACGATGATGAGGGCAACCACCAGCGCAGCCCGCACCGGCCGATGCCGAACCTCACGCGACGCGAGCCGAGCCGCCAGGCGCCACGACCCGCGGCTGCCACTCATGCCTCGACCGCCTCGGTCACCGCGGGCGCGCCCCGCGCCTCGTCGACGATCACTCCGTCGCGTAGGAAGACCACCCGATCTGCCCAGGCCGCGTATCGCGGTTCATGGGTGACCAAGACCACCGCGGCCCCCGTCGACGCAGGGAGCGACGCGAGCAGGTCGATGATCGAATCGCCGGTCAGCGAGTCGAGTGCGCCCGTCGGCTCATCGGCCAAGATCAACGCTCGCGGTCGTACCAGCGCCCGAGCGATGGCGACGCGCTGCTGCTCCCCGCCGGAGAGATCGTCGGGGAAGCGATCGAGATGGGTTGCGAGACCCACGGAGTCGAGTGCGTCCTGGGCCGCCCGCCGAGCTGAGCGGGTCGACGAACCATCGAGCTCCAGCGGCAACATCACGTTTTCGATCGCGTTCAACGACTGAACGAGATTCAACTTCTGGAAGATGAATCCGACGTCGCGCCGACGCAGGTCGGCACCGTCGCGTTGGTTGAGGTCGGTGAGATCGCGGCCATCGACGATGACTCGACCGGACGTCGGCGTTTCGATCGCGCCCGCGAGATGTAGGAGCGTCGACTTGCCACACCCTGACGGACCCATGATCCCGACGAACTCACCGGGCGCGACCGCAAGTGAGATACCGCGCACCGCCTGCACTTCCGCGACCCCGCGACCGAAACTCTTCACAACATCGACGAACTGCAACGCCGGTCCTTCAGCCATCACTGTCCCCTGTCTTTGGTGATACGAGCTTCACAGCGGTCCAACCATCGAAGGTCGGCCTCGGCCCTCATGACGAGCGCGTCGTCGACGAGCGCGGCCGCGACCGTCGGCCTCTCGTCGGCCACCCGCGAATCGTGGCGGCGGCGCTGGAGAAGCGAGACCAGTGCGGTCCGCTGCCGCGTGATGACGTCGACGGCGTGGTCATGACCGACCTCGATCGACATGAGCACCTTGAGCATCAGCTCATCGCGCGGGGGCGGCTCATCGGCGGGAACCGCGGACCACCAGTCGCCGAGGGCCTCCCTGCCCTCCGCGGTCAGGCGATAGGTCTTCGTCTCGTCCTGCGCTTCGACATGCACCAAACCGTCCCGCTCCAGCCGATCGAGCGTCGTGTACACCTGGCCCACGTTGAGCGGCCACACACTTCCCGTCGCCGACTCGAACTCGGTCTTGAGTTGGTACCCGTGACGAGGCCCGTCGACCAACAACGCCAGGAGTCCCTCTCGCACGGCCATAGATACTTAGTATGCATACCCAGTATCCCCATGTCAAGAGCGGCTCTCGACGTGCGTCATAACCCGCCGATCGCGTGGGTTATTGACGCAAGTTCGAGGGGGTGTAGAAACACAGCATGGCGCTTGAAGGAAACTACGAACCCAGCCCGTGGCCGCCCATCGCCGAACAGGTTGCGCTGTACGAATCGTCCGGGGGGACGGAAGGGACACTGCTCGAAGGTCAGCCCTGCGTGATCCTCTGGACCCGCGGCCGGCACTCGGGCGCGATCCGGAAGTCCCCGCTCATGCGCGTGACCGACGATGCCGGGAACTACGCGGTCGTGGCGTCGATGGGCGGCGCACCGAACCACCCGGTCTGGTACCTCAACCTGGTCGCCAACCCTGAGGTCTCACTGCAGGACGGGCCCGACCTGAAGGACTACACCGCGCGGGTGGTCGACGGCGACGAGAAGACCGAGTGGTGGAAGCGGGCCACCGCAGTCTGGCCGTCCTACGACGACTACCAGGCAAGTACCGAACGCTCGATCCCGCTCATCGTTCTCCAACCTCGCTGACCGATCGGCGCGTCAACGCGCGTCGAGCTGAGCAACCAGCGTCTTCGGCGCGCCGACTCGGAACGCGTCTTCGAGAATCTGGGTGAGTTCCTCGTCGGTCACCGTCGGGCTGAGGCGACGCCCGGACATTTCTTCACGCTACCGCCGCCGGGTTGGACGGGGAACGCCGCACGCGAGCAGGTAGCCGGCGACGAGCAGAGCCAGGTCCGCCGCCGGGCTGAGCCGTAGCCCGAGGAACGCACTTCCGCCCGTCTGGAACGGATGGTCGAAACCGGTCAGGGCGAAACCCGCGAAGCCTCGCACCGCGAGGACGATCCCCACCGCCCGGACCGCCGCGCGGCCCTGCTCACGCCCGGTCCACGCCGGGAGTCGCTCGAACCCGACGAACACCACCGCGAGGATCACCAGAAGGATCAGACACGCCGCGAGCCATGGGATCTTGAGGAGCCACCACTGCGCCGACCCGGGAGCGGGGAGCACGTCGATCGCGTAGAAGCCGGCGCCCACGATCGCGGCCGCGCTGAGGTGCCACAGGAAGATCGTCATGATCCCCGCATTCGCGGTGACCGTCGCGATCCACGGGCAGCGCCGCGCCAGCCACCGTCGGCCGGCCGGGCGCAGCAACGTGAACCCCGCGGTCTGCATCATCGTGAGCAAGAGGATGCACACCGTCGGAGGGCTCATGTTCGACACGCGTGCTCCGGGAAGCCCCACCATCGACAGGGGGTACGGACCCAGGGTGACGGCGACCACGAGGCCGGCGAACGCACCGACCGCGACGCTCGCCGCGCCCCGGCGCGTGATCCGGTCCCAGCCCGCAGCCAGATGGAAGCCCAGTTCTTGGGCGAAGGCGAACACGAAGAGATAGTTGAGGACGGCGACTCCCGGCGCGTGGTCCGAGAATCGCAGCCAATCGCCAACGAGGGTCGCGAGCGGTAGCCCGACGAGGAGCGCCATCGGCCACCGGCGATGAATCGCGAGTTGCATCGGTGCGATCAAGGTCACGACCAAGTAGACCGCAAGGAACCAGAGCGGCTGCGCCGCGATCCGAGCGATCGCGTGCGTGAGCCGAGCGTCGACACCCACCGCCAGAAGCGCGGCCGCGCCGACGATCCAGACCACGACGAACACCAGCGTGGGGCGCAACAAGCGTTCGACGCGCGACGCGAAGAACGCGCCCGCATCGAAGGGGACCTTCGCCTCGATGGTGCGGCGGGTGGAAAACCCGCCGACCACGAAGAACACGCCCATCACCTGGAACGCCCACGTCGCGGGCCGCAGACCCGGAGAACGGCTCAACACGTTGCCGATCTCGATCCCGTGCGGCGATCGGTGGATCGTGGCAATCAACCAGTGACCACAGACCACCGCAAGGATCGCGACCGCGCGCAGAAAGTCGACGTAGCGGTCGCGTGTTGGAGGTGTGGCGTCGGCGAGCCGGGTGATCGTCCGACCGAGTTGCGGTGTCCGCACCGATCAGGACCGCGACTCAGGCAGATTCGGCGCGAGCTTCGAAGGCACGTTCCGCGGCGTCGACCTCGTTGAGGAAACGCAGCACCGCGTCGTTGAACCCGTTGGGAGCTTCGGCCATCAAACCGTGCGCCGCGCCGGAGAGCACCTCCAAGCGCGCGTGGGGAATCAACTCTGCGAGTTCTTCGGCGTCGCCGACCGGGGTCAGCGCATCCTGTGAACCAGTGATGACGAGGACCGGCACCCGCACGGTGTTCAGCTCCGCGCGCAGACTGTCGGGCGCATCCAGGATCGCGTTGACTTGCGCCACGAACAATTCCGGCGGCTGCTGCAACACCACCCGGGCGATCAGGTTGAGCCACAGCCCGAACCGACGGCGCAACCGAGGGCCGACGAGCCACTGCAACGCCTCGTCGCCCAGCGCGGCCATCCCACCGGCCGAGACCGCGTCGGCCCACTCGGTCAACAGCTCGCGGCGCCACTCGTGGTGCCGACAGGCCGTGCACGCCAGTACGAGCGAGCGGGTCCGTTGGGGGTGGAGGACACCGATGATCTGAGTGATCACGCCGCCCATCGACGCGCCCATCACGTGCGCCCTGTCCACCTTTTCGGCGTCGAGCACGGCGATGGCATCGAGGGCCATTCGCTCCAACGAGTAGGGCTCCGGTGCCGCCCCCGTGCGCCCCGCACCGCGATTGTCGATGGTGATGCAGCGGTACCGACGTCCGAGCGCCAGCCGCTGGAGGGCCCAGCCACGCGAGTCGGTTCCGAGTCCCTGGATCATCAGCAGGGGGATGCCATCCCGACGCCCGAAGACGTCGTAGTGGATGGTCATACCGTCGTCGACGACGACCTCAGACACGGGACTCCCTCCGATGTGCGCCCACCGTCGCCGGCGAACGTGAACCCACAAGGCTAGTCAGGGGGAGCTCTCTGGTGGCGCCATAACCGGACATCAAGGCCGAAACCTCGCGGCCACCACCCGCCAGGGTCAGGAGAGGCCTTGGACCGCTTCTCGCACAGCTTCGGCCAGCTCGGCGGCCGACAACGGATCGCGATCACCCACCTCGCCAACTTGAATCGGTTCCCCCACGACGACCTTCCACGGCGTCAGCGGCAGGCCCAGCGGGCCACCCGGTCGAATCAACACCGGAATGACCGGGTACCCGAGCGCGGCGACGAGCAGATCCGTCGGCGCGGCCCCCCCACCCGTGCGCAGCCAGGTGGGGCCGAGCGGCAGCACCGCCAGATGACCGGCACGCAAGACCGCTCCGAGATCACCCGGGTAGCTCGAGACGTTTCCGAACTTCTTCAGCAGATCACCGATCACGGGCAGCTCCGCCGCGCCGACGACACGAAGCCGGCGGCCGCGTTCCTGGCGCACCGCCACTGACAAGGCGGTCGGTTCGAGCACCCCGAGTCCGCGGTTCGATACGAAGAGCGCGGGGCCGTCGGGCGGGATATGGCTCGCACCGGTGACCCGCACCGGCGCGAGCCGGGTGACGATCGGCGCGACCAGATCCTGCAGCTGCGGATCCGCACCGAACGGGTCGATCGCGTACTCGCCGTGGAGGCGTTGGCGGAACACGTTGGTCCCACCGATCGACTGGGCACGATCGAGATCGGCTCCGAGCGTGGGGAGCGCAGCGACCTCACCCACGAGACACCGCCGCGATCGGCGCCATTGGCCGCAAAGGCGTGACCGTCGCCCATTCGTAGAGTTCGGTGCACACGTCCCGCGTCGAACGGAACCCGGAGAGGTCGAGCAGGTCGAGGGCCCGGGACCCATCGGCCGCACTGCCCTTCGTGAGGAGCTCGACCACGTGCGGTGGCGCGGGCGCACCCGCGAGTTCGGCGGCGTAGGCGGCCAGGTTCCATGCCGGGCCCGAGATCGGGATCGGGATCCGGCCACCGAGCCTGACCGCCTGCCAGACGCTGGCAGCACCGGGACCGACGATGTTGAGCGGGCCATCGAAGCCCGCGACGAGCGCGGCCACCATCGCCCGCGCCGCGTCGTCTGCGTGGAGCAACTGGAACACCGGATCCGCGAGCGCCGGTACCGGGACCGCGGGCAGACGCAACACGCGACCGAGCGGGCTCGGCATGTGCGACCCGGCGATCGTCGCCATCCGTAGCGCGGCGACAGGGAGGTCGTTGCGTCGCCCGATGTCGGTGGCCAGTGCTTCGAGGGCGAGGACGCTCCGACCAAAGGGCGTGGTCGGCGCGACCGGCGCATCTTCGTCGGGGACGCCCGGACGGCCGCGCCCGCGCCCGTAGACCGAGATCGCACTGCGGACCACGACCCGTTCCAACTGACCCGCGCGTGCGGCGGCGCCCAACGCAACCACGCCGGCCGACTTCGTGTACTGCGCGGCCATCCGTGGGGGAAGGCGGGAGCCCGGTTCGTAGACGCCCGCATGGGCGACGGCCGTCGGCGCGAACTCCCCGACGAACCCAGCCAACTTCTCACGATCGCGCGGGTCGATCCGGCGGAACTCACTCCGACGGAGGCGCCGGCGCGGAGGGACGTAGTCGACCCCGACGATCTCGGTGACGTCGCTGCGGGCCTCGAGCAGCTGCGCGACGCGAGTGCCGAACTCGCCACCCATGCCCGTGATCAGTACTCGCATACCCGCGTCTCCCCTCGCTGGAACCGTCCAGTATTACGGATCGGGCTCGGGTTACAAACTGTTGCGCTCGAAGATGATCCGCAATCCCCGCAAGGTGAGCCAGGGTTCGTGGTGCTCGATCGTACGAGAAAACGGCATGATCAGCTCGGCGAGCCCGCCGGTCGCGACGACCGTGCACTCGCCGAGTTCGACCTTGAATCGGTCCACGATGGCGTCCACTTGACCGCTGAACCCATACAGCACACCGGATTGGATCGATTCGACGGTGGACTTGCCGATGACGTTTCGGGGCGGGACGAGTTCGACCGTGCGCAGCGCGGCGGCTCGGCCGAACAGCGCCTCCATCGAGATCTCGACACCCGGGAAGATCGCACCGCCGAGGTACTCACCCTTGTCGGAGATGGCCTCGACCGTGTTGGCCGTGCCGAAGTCGACCACGATCGTCGGCCCGCCGTAGAGGTCGTACGCACCGACCGCGTCGGCGATGCGGTCGGGGCCGACCTCCTTCGGGTTGTCGTACAGGATGGGCATCCCACTGCGAACCCCGGGTTCGACCACCAGCGCCTCGAACCCGAAGTACCGCTGGGTCATCTGTCGGAGGGCCGCCGTCACACTCGGCACACCCGAGCAGATCACGACCCCGGTGACCTGATCGTCGAAGGAGAAGCCGTGGAACCCGAGGAACTGCTGGATCATCAAGGCCAGTTCGTCGGACGTGCGGGACGCGACGGTCGCAATGCGCCAGTGGTCGGCGAGTTCCTCACCCTCGAAGAGGCCGATCACGGTTTGAGTGTTCCCGGTGTCGATCGCGAGCAACATGGGTTCAGTCCACCGTCGGCACGATGTCGAGCGCAATATCGAGCGCCGGCGCGCTGTGGGTCAGCGCACCGATCGACACGAACTCCGCGCCCGTCGCCGCATACTCGCGGATCGTTTCGAACGTGACGCCCCCCGAGACCTCGAGCGGCATCATGCCGTCGACCGCGTCGACTGCAACACGAACCTCATCGGGGGTCATGTTGTCGAGCAGGATGAAGTCGGCACCGGCGGCGACCGCCTCATGGACCTGGGCGAGGGTGTCGCATTCGACCTCGACGGTGCGGCCGGGCCAACGCACCTTCGACCGTTCGACCGCAGCAGTGAGATCCATGAACGCCAGGTGGTTGTCTTTGATCAAGACGGAGTCGCTGAGACACTCACGATGGTTGAAGCCACCGCCGGCGCGGACGGCGGCCTTCTCGACCGCCCGGAGCCCGGGCAGGGTCTTGCGCGTATCTCGAATACGCGTCCGACCCGCGGCCGCCTGGACATACTCGCGGGTGAGCGTCGCAATACCGGACGCGTGCTGCAACAGGTTGAGCGCACTCCGTTCGGCGCCGAGGAGCGATCGGAGATTGCCCGAGATGGTGGCCAGCGTCTGGTCCGCTTCGATCGCGGCCCCGTCGGTGGCCTGCCACCGCACCGACAGGTGAGGGTCGACCTGGCGGAAGACCTCATTCGCCGCGGCAACGCCGGCGAGGACACCGAATCGGCGCGCCACGATGGCGCCCGTTGCGACCGCGTCGTCCGGGATCGTCGCGATCGAGGTCAGGTCGCCGAGCGCCCCGAAGTCTTCGGCCAGGGTCTGGGCAACCAGGGTTCGCAGGCCAACGATGGGCGGATCGAAATCGCCACTCATGCGGGCACCTCCGCCGGCAACGGGACATAGACCGGCGGCCCTCCACACCCGAAGAACCGCCCCGAGAACTCGGCCAACGTCTCCGGGAAGTCCAGTCGGGTGTGGGTCCCACGACTCTCCTGTCGAGCCAACGCGGCCGCGACGAGCGCCCGCGCGACCGACAAGAGGTTGCGCACCTCGAATCCGGCGACGTCGTGGGCTTCGACGTCGATCGCGACGGACCGAGCCACGGTCTCGAGGCTGAACCCATCGCGCAGGACGCCGGCACCGGTGGTCATGACCTGCTGCAGGTCGGCCAAGCTCATTGCACCCTCCGGCCGAATCGACACCTCGGGGGGATCGAGCATTCCCGGATCGATGCCCCGCAGCACACCTGTCGGTTCGGGTGCGTCCTTACCGGCCGCAATCGCCTCGACGATCCGCGGCGCGAACACCAACCCGTCGAGCAACGAGTTCGACGCGAGCCGGTTGGCGCCGTGCACGCCCGAGCACGCGGCCTCACCGCACGACCAGAGACCGGGCAACGTGGAGGCACCGTCGAGGTCGGTGGCAATACCGCCGGAGAGGTAGTGGGCCGCGGGGGCGACGGGCAGGAAATCGGTCCGGGGATCGAGTCCGACCGCCTGCGCCGAAGCCCAGATCGTCGGGAACCGGCTCGGGAACTCGTCGATCGCGGTGGCGTCGAGCCAGAGGTGGGGCAACCGTCGTTCGACCAGGCGACGGGCAATCGCGCGGGCAACGACATCGCGCGGCGCGAGATCGGCGAGGGGATGCTCACCCAGCATGAATTGCACGCCGTCCTCGTCCCGCAGCACGGCACCGTCGCCGCGCAGCGCCTCGGACAGCAACGGCCTCGGCATGCTCGGGTTGTCGAGCGCGGTCGGGTGGAACTGCATGAACTCGACATCGGCGACCGCGACGCCGGCCCGCAGCGCCATGCCGATTCCGTCACCCGTCGAGACCGCCGGGTTCGTCGTGACCGAGAAGAGTTGCCCAGCCCCGCCGGTGGCGAGCACCGTGTGCCGGGCCCGGATCTCGGTCGCCCGCCCCGTGGGGTCCAAGGCGTGAATACCCACGCATCGCCCGGCTTCGACGATGACGTCCACGCTGAAGCAGCGTTCGCGCACGTCGATGTTGGGCAGGGCGTGGGCGGCGTCGGCCAGCGCCCGTTCGATCTCCGCGCCAGTGGCGTCGCCACCGGCGTGCACCACACGAGGGAGCGAGTGCCCGCCTTCGATGGCGAGTTGCAACTCCCCGTCGCGCTCGTCGAACTTCGCGCCGAGGGCCATGAGCTCACGCACTCGGCGCGGCCCCTCGGTCACGAGCACCCGCACGGCGTCGGTGTCGCAGAGACCCGCACCCGCAGTCAGGGTGTCGGTCTCGTGGAGTTCGGTGGAGTCCGGAGCTCCGAGCGCGGCCGCGACCCCGCCCTGGGCGTACCGAGTGGCCGACGTCGCGAGTTCACCCTTGGTGACCACGCCCACCGTCCAGCCGCGTTGCGCCGCGTGAATCGCCGCGGACAACCCCGCAATTCCGCTCCCCAACACCAGGAGATCCATGGCGGCGGAGCCTAGGAGGTCGAGGCCACCGCGAGCCCGCCCAGTGGGAAGCGCGATCTCACGGACCGACTCGCACGCCGACGTCGACCCGGACATCCGTGCCATCGATGTCCACCACGATGTTGTCGATCAGGCGGGCCCGGCCGAGGCGAGCCGCCACCGCGACCACGAAGGCCCCCGCGAGCTGGTCGATCGCAAACAGATCACCGGCATCGCGCACCTCGACGTACTCCAGCTCCAGCGGAGCAGTGACGGCCGCCGCAATCAGGTCCCGGATCGTTACCGCCCGGCGCTCCCCCGCCCGGATCCGGTCGGCCGCGCCGAGCAGCGCCGCGTGTAGTCCCGGAGCGGCCGCCCGTTCGGCCTCGGTGAGATAGGCGTTTCGGCTCGAAAGCGCGAGGCCGTCGGCCTCCCGGACGAGCGGGCACCCCACGACCTCGACGGGAAATTCGAGGTCGACCGCCATGCGCCGCACGACCGCAACCTGCTGGAAGTCCTTCCGGCCGAAGTACGCCCGACTCGGCCCGACCATCGAGAACAACTTCGCGACCACGGTGGTCACTCCGTCGAAATGCATCGGACGCGAGGCTCCGCACATGCCTTCCGTGAGGCCCGCGACATGCACCGTGGTGCGGGGCGCGCCATCGGGATACATCACCTCGACCGTCGGAACGAACATGACATCGACGCCTGCGTCCTGCGCAGTTCGAGTGTCGGCCTCGAGGTCGCGTGGATACGCGCCCAGGTCCTCACCCGGCCCGAACTGCGTGGGGTTCACGAACAGCGAGACCACGACGAAGTCGTTCTCGGCCCGCGCCTGGTCCATCAGCGATCGATGGCCGACATGAAAGAAGCCCATCGTCGGCACGAATCCGACTCGCCGGCCGGCCGCGCGGGCCCGATCACACTGCTCTCGCAGGTCGGCAACCGTCTCGACGATCTTCATGAGAGTGGCACCCCCAGATCGAGGTCGCGACCCGCGAGCGCGGCCGCCCGCTGAGCCATTGCCAGGTAGGCATCCCGCTCGGCGAGGGGCAGCGCCGCGAGATGACGACGAACTGTCTCGACGTCACCGCGCGCCACGGGGCCGGTCAGAGCGCGCGCAGCCCCCATCGCCATGACATTGTCGACCGTCGCGCGCACCAGCGGCCCGAAGGCCTCGAGCGGCACGGTCGTGGTCGCTCCGACTTGGGCCATGAGTGCGACCAGATGGTTGCTGGCGATGCACGCGGCGGCGTGATAGCCGGCGCGGTCCCCGTCTTCCACGGAGAACGGTGTCATTCCCAACTCGGCGGCCAAGGCTTCGATCTGCCGATCGCCCGCGATCGCGCACCAGGACCCGGCGACCCGCGTGGCATCGAACCGGGCCGCGAAACTCTGGAGAGGATGCAGCGCGCCGACCCGGCACGACAACGCCGTCAACGCATCGAGTCCTCGCGCGCCCGACAGATGCACGACCAACGTCTCGGGTCGAACCGTCGATGCGAGCGCGGCCGCGACCGATTCGATCTCGGCATCAGGAGTCGCGATCACGACGACGTCGGCTCGGCCGGCGGCGTCGACCCGCACCGCCTCGCCACCCCAACGAGACGCGGCCTCGCGCACCGCATCACTCTCCGGGCTCCGCCCCGCGACGGGCCCGACCGACCACCCCGCCTCGGTCATGGCCGTGACGATCCCGGTACCGGCCCGGCCGGGCCCGACCAGACCGACGGTACGAACCTCGGAGCGAGCGGGGTCGGGACTCATCGGGTCGGGACTCATCGGGTCGGGACCGTGAGGGTGACGTCACTGCGCCGCACACCGGGCCAGCCGTCGGCCGGTCGCTCGATGCGATCGGGCGAAAGGTCGTGCAGCGGTGCGAGCACAAACCCCCGTTCGAACATGCGCGGGTGCGGGATCGTCAGGTCGTCGGCGTCGAGCGTCACCCCATCCATGGCCAACACATCCACATCGAGCGTCCGGGGCCCCCACCGCACGTCACGAATCCGCTCGGCCGCCCGTTCGAGCGCGGCGCAGGCGGCCAAGAGTTCGTAGGGCGCGAGCACCGTGTCGACCGCGACGACCGCATTGAGGAAGTCGTCTTGCACGGGGCCACCCACGGGGTCGGTCTCGTACACCGGCGACACCCCGAGCACCGTGATCCCGTGGGTGGCGGCCAGACCGTCCACAGCACGTTGCAACTCGGCCCGGCGATCACCGAGGTTGGAACCGATGCCGAGGTAGGCCCGGGTCACACCGAGAGCCGCACCCCGACGTGCTCGACCGAAGCCGGCACCGGGGGTCGTAGCTTGCGCACCGTCACGGTCACGCGGGTGACCCGGACGTCTTCCCGGCACACTTCGCCAATACGCGCCGCGAGCCGTTCGAGGAGCTGGAACCGCTCGGTCTGCACGACGCGTACGGTGGCGTCAATGACGGCCCCGTAGTCGATGGTGTCAGCCAACACGTCGGAGGCGCTCGCCGCACTGAGGTCGACGTCGAGTTCGAGGTCGACGGCGAACGGCTGGGCCCGGGTCTGCTCTTCGGCCAGCACTCCGTGCACGCCAAGGATCTCCAACCCGGTGACGAGGATCGTTCCCATCAGGACGTCGACGGACGCGCCGCTCCGGAGCGGACGATCCGGTCCGAGACGGTGACGGCCACGATCTCCCGACCCACCGCACCGAGCTCCCGGTTGGTCAGCCGTTCGATGAGCAAGGTGGCGTGTGGCCCTTCGTCGACCAGCCCGGAATAGAGCAGGTAGCCCGCCAGGATCCCGATCAGCCGATCGCCGAACTCTTCGTGATGTAACAAGATGCGTTCGGTCGGTACGTCGAGTCGTCGCGCCAACGACTCGTAGATGTAGGGCAGGCGATCGCCGAGTTCGTCATGGCGACCGAGCGGCACGTGTTCGCACGCGATGCCGGCCTCACCGTAGGCATGCAGGTTGTGGGGCGAATCGAGCAGTGAGATGACCCGGGTGAAGTCATTCTGCGCCAACCAGATCAACTCTTCCTGGCGGCGGATCTTGCGATGGTTCCGAGCGAATCCACCCGGACGCTCCGATGCCGCCAACCGGTCCTTGATGATCCAACTGAACATCCGCGGCTCGAGGCCTTGAGCCCAGCGGCCTCGCAACGTCGTCATCGTGACTCCACCACTTCCCGGCGCGCGACCGTTGCGCACGCCAATGCTCCGAGTATTGCGGCTGCTTGTACTGCGCCGACCACGTCGTGGACCCTCACCATGGTCACACCCCGTTCGAGCGCCCACACCACCGTCGCCAACGTGGCGTCGTCACGGGCCGCCGGGTCGTCGACATCGATCAGTCGACCGAGGAACGACTTGCGGGAGGTCCCGACCAGCACGGGCACGCCCAGCCCCGCGATGAGTTCGGGCAGGTGCGCGAGCAGCGCGAGATTGTGATCGATGGTCTTACCGAATCCAATTCCAGGATCCGCCATCAACGCGTCGTCGGCGATTCCCGCCTCGCGTGCCGCGTCCAGGCGCTGAGCGAGATCGGCGATCACCTCGGTGACAACATCGCCGTACTGCGGGTCGCGCTGCATGGTGCGAGGTTCGCCGCGCATGTGCATCGCAACGAATCCCACTCCCGCGTCGGCAACGACTCGTAGCATGTCGGGATCGGCCTGACCCGCCGAAACATCGTTGACGATGGATGCACCGGCGTCGATCGCTGCGGCCGCGACCGCGGCCTTCGTAGTGTCGATGCTGATCGGAACGTCGACCGCGGCGGCCAACCCGGCGATCACCGGCAGAACCCGGTCACGTTCGGCCGGCGCGCCGACCGGTTCGGCACCGGGGCGCGTGGACTCACCGCCAACGTCGACGACTGCCGCGCCGGCTGCCGCCAGACTGATTCCGTGGGCGATCGCGGCACCGGGCGTGACGAACTGGCCGCCGTCGGAGAAGGAATCCGGAGTGACGTTCACCACGCCCATGACCGGTCCCGAGATCGTCGCCCACCGGAACATCAAGCCTTTGAGCGTACAGGGCTGAGCGGGCTCAGCCCCGAGAGCGGGGCGGGCCGATCAGGCCCATGGCCTCGGCCCGGGTGGCCGGATTCGCCTTGAAAATCCCCCGAACGGCCGACGTCACCGTGAGACTGCCCGGCTTGCGGACCCCGCGCATCGACATGCAGAGATGTTCACATTCGATGACGACGAACACACCCTTGGGTCTGAGGGTCTCCATCATGGCATCGGCCACCTGAGCGGTCAGCCGCTCCTGCACCTGCGGGCGCCGGGCGAAGCCCTCGACCAAGCGGGCCAGCTTCGACAAACCGGTGATCCGGCCGTCTTCTCCGGGGATGTAGGCCACGTGAGCCACACCGTGAAACGGGACCAGGTGGTGCTCGCACGCGGAATACAAGGGAATGTCGCGCACCATGACCATCTCGTCGTGGCTGGCCTCGAACGTCACGGTGAGGTGCTTGGCCGGGTCCTCGCGGAGCCCGGCGAAGATCTCCTCGTACATCCGCGCCACCCGTGCTGGCGTTTTCAGCAGACCGTCGCGCTCCGGGTCTTCTCCGACCGCGATCAGGATCTCGCGCACGGCGCGGGCGATCCGATCGAGGTCGACGGTCCCCGTCTCTCCAGCCTTGGTCACACAATCCTCCCGAGCGACGAACGTTGGCTGGCACCGAGCGCCGTCGGACGGGCGCTCCCCAGCTCCGGCGCATCATCGCGCTTCACGTCGCTCAGGATCTGGTCGACCTCGAATGCTTGGAGGGTTTCTCGTTCCAGGAGACCGGCTACCAGTCGATCCAACGCAGCCCGGTGCCGAACCAGCAGCCCCAACGCGACCTGGTGGGCCTGGTGGATCAACGCGTGGACTTCGTCGTCGATCCGGGCTGCCACCGGGTCGGAGTAGTCCCGGCGCTTCGAGATGTCGCGACCGAGGAACACCTCACCCTCGGGCTCACCGAAGCGCATCGGCCCGAGTTCGTCGCTCATGCCGAACTCGGTGACCATCTGACGGGCGATCGTGGTCGCACGCGCGATGTCGTCCTGCGCGCCGGTCGTCGGGTCCACGAAGACCAACTCTTCGGCCGCCCGACCGCCCAACAACATGGCCAGTTGGGCCATCAGTTCGCTCCGCCGGACCAGGAACCGGTCTTCGGTCGGCAACGACAACGTGCTGCCCAGGCTCCGCCCGCGCGGAATGATCGTCACCCGGTGCACCGGGTCGGTCGCGGGCAACGCGTGGCCCACGAGGGCGTGGCCGCCCTCGTGGTAGGCGATGACACGCCGCTCAGCGTCGGAGAGCACGCGGCTGCGCCGCTCGGGCCCGCCGACCACCCGGTCGATGGCTTCCTCGAGGTGTTCGGCGCCGACCACGAGAAGGTGCCGGCGCGTCGCCAGCAACGCCGCCTCGTTGATGAGATTCTCGAGGTCGGCACCGGTGAACCCGGGAGTGCGCCGAGCCAGGACCGCGAGGTCCACGTCGTCGGCCAGCGCGACCCGGCGGGCGTAGACCTGCAGAATCGCGATCCGACCGTCGAGGTCGGGACGGTCCACCACGATCTGGCGATCGAATCGGCCCGGGCGCAGCAGTGCAGGGTCGAGAATGTCGGGCCGGTTCGTCGACGCCAGCACGATGACCCCGGAAGTCGCGTCGAAACCATCCATCTCGACGAGCATCTGGTTGAGGGTCTGCTCGCGCTCGTCGTGGCCGCCGCCGACACCGGCGCCGCGCTGGCGACCCACGGCGTCCAGTTCGTCGATGAAGATGATCGCAGGCGCCGCCGATTTCGCTTCCTCGAAGAGCTTCCGTACCCGAGACGCGCCGACGCCCACGAACATCTCGACGAAGTCCGACCCCGAGAGCGAGAAGAACGGGACCCCGGCCTCACCCGCCACCGCACGAGCGAGCAATGTCTTCCCGGTTCCCGGCGGTCCGAACAGCAGGACCCCCTTGGGAATCCGCGCCCCCATCATCTCGAACCGTTTCGGATCGGTGAGGAAGTCGCGAATCTCGGTGAGTTCGTCGACGGCCTCGGGGCAGCCGGCGACATCGGCGAAGGTCACGCTCGGTCGATCCTTGAGCGGTTTGCCTTTGCCCGACAATCCGAGCAGGCCCTTGCGGCCGCCACCCTGGGTCTGGCGCAGGACGAGGAGGAGCACGCCGAGGATCAGCGCCAGCGGCAACAACCCGAGCAGCGTCGACACGACTCGGTTGTCGCTCTGCGGGTCGACCTTGAACGACGACACGTCGGCCTGAGCGATCGCGGTCGTGATCTGGTCGGTCGACTGTTCGGGGAACCGCACCGCAACCTCGCGCCCGTCGGCCAGGCGGGCCCGGAGTTCGTGATCCCGGTCCAACAGGGTGACGGTGCGGACCCGACCGGCATCGAGTTCGCGTGTGAACTGGGAGAGGTCCATCGGGACGGGTGGGTTCGAGCGGGGCCACCAGAGGACGGCCGCCAGCGCGATCACGCCCAGGACCAGCACTGCTACCACTCGCCGTGACATCTTCATGACCAGCCTCCCGATGGTTCGGGGAGGCTAGCCCGTTCGTCCGGAATATCCTAAATGCCCATTCTTGGAGTAGCGGAGGCCCGAACCTAGGGCAGGTATTCGACGATGTGATCGAGGTTGCGATAGCGCTCCGACACGTCGAGGCCGTACCCGATGACGAACCGGGGCGGAATCGTGAACCCGACGTACTTGAGGTCCGGGTCGGACTTCTGAAGCCCCTCCTTGAGGAGCAAGGTACAGACCTCGAGCGACGCCGGGTCACGGGCCATCAGCGTTCGACGCAGGTACCCCTGGGTCAGCCCGGAATCGACGATGTCCTCCACGATGAGCACGTGTCGATCGTGCAGATCCAGGTCGAGGTCCTTGATGATGCGGACCACTCCGGAGGAACGCGTGGCGGACCCGTACGACGAGACCGCCATGAAGTCGAACTCCACTGGAAGGTCGATAGCGCGTGAGAGGTCGCTCATGAACATGAACGCACCCTTGAGGATCCCGACCAGCAATGGCGCACGACCGGCATAGTCGGCCGTGATCTGGGCACCCAGCTCGGCGATCCGCTGCTGGAGCGACTCGGCCGACACGACGGTCTCACCGAGGTAGGGGTCGGACATGGGCGTCACGGTAGTGCGTCGTCCGGCGACCGAGTGATCCGACCCCGAGACCGTGATACTCGCGCGCCGCCGCCCATCTCCGCGGCGACCCGTTCGCCGCGAATCACCGTCAGCACCCGCTCGACTTCGTCGGCCGACGGCGGACGCGGCCCGAGCCATTGGCGAATGGCCCGGCGAGTCACCGCTACCGGCGCCTCGGCCAACACCTTCACCCGCAGCGCGTCACCATCGGTCGCGGCGTCGAGGAGTTGCGCACCCAGCGCTTCCATGAAGTCTGACTCGGCGCGGAACAGATCGGCCTGGCGCGCCAAGATCGGAACGAGATCTCGCGCCGCGCCCGCATTCAACATCGGGATCACTTCATGGCGAACCCACACTCGGCGAAAGCTCAGATCCGAGTTCATCGGATCCTCGATCGTCTCGAACTCGCGCTCGGCGACCAGTTCGCGAACCACGGCGCGCCGCTCGTGGAGGAGCGGCCGCACGATGTCGTCGCGTACCCGGGCCATCCCGGACAACCCGGCACTCGTCGAGCCCCGCAGGAGATTGAGTATCACCGTCTCGGCCTGGTCGTCGGCGGTGTGACCCACGAGGATCGTGGCCGAACCGATCTCGGCCGCGACCTTGCGCAGCGCGTCGTACCGCGCCGATCGCGCGCGGGCCTCGAGGTTGCCACCATCACCGACGTCGACCGCCACCGATCGCCAGTTCACATCGAGCCGGTCCGCGGCGGCCCTGACCGCCGCCAGATCCCGACCGCGGTCGACCCGTAGCCCGTGATCCACGTACACCGCGGTCGGGCTCAACCCGGCTTCGGTAGCCAGGATCAGCAACGCCACCGAATCGGGACCGCCCGAACACGCAACCACCGTCGGCGCATGGACCCCCGTGAAATCAGGTCGCAGGCCCGCCGGCCCGGACCCGGATCCGGTGGACCCCACCGTCAACGCCGCGCGACGGTACTGACTCGATCGAGCCAGGCAGTGGGGTCGACCAACTCGGCGAGCGTCGGCAACGACTCGGAGTCCGACCACGCAGCATCCAAGGCTCGGAAGCCGGCCTCCTGGGTCACGCGTTCGACGAACGCCTCCCCCACCTCGTACTGGCGCATCTTCATGTCGAGCCCGATCAGCTTGTGGAAGAGCGCAGTCGGGCCACGCGCGTTGCGGCGGGCCGACAGCACCGCGGCCATCCGTTCCTGCCCATCGAGCATCTGCGCGCCGAGATGGTTCATCACCGCGTTGCCGTGCCCCTCGAGCAACGACATCAGTGCCTGCATTCGGTCCATCGCCGCGCGTTGTTCCTCGTTGGCGAACAAACCCATGAGCCCTCGCTCGTCGACCGGGTTCTTCCCGACGCGGATGGCATCGGCGGCGCGACCGATGGCGGCGAAGACCATCCCGGGATCCGGTTCGATCCCGACCATGAGTTCGTGGACTTGGGCGAGGAAGTAGTCGCGCAACCACGGCACGCCGGTGAACTGGGCGCGGTGGGTGACCTCGTGCAGCGCAATCCACAGCCGGAAGTCGCCCGGACGAAACGCGAATCGCTTTTCGAGGCCGAGGATATTCGCGCCGACGTAGTACACACGATCGTCGGTGGGCGCGCCGTCCTCGTCGGGGACGAGCAGGTCGTACTGACCGAGCACTCGCTGCGAGACGTAACCGAGCAGCACGCCGAGTTCGGTGCCGGCGATCCGACGACCAACCGGAGAGAACGGGCTCTTGGCCATCCGTTCCGCGACCCGATCGGTGAGGGGCGCGAGCATCCGCTGCATCGACCGCACATTCGCGTGCACCCAACCGGCCCGATCCACGACTTCGGCCGTCGCGAGATCCGGGGCGTGCAGCCCGGTGTAATCGGCGACCGCGGCTTCCGCTTCAGACGTCGCGGTCGAGAAGTCCCGGGTCAGCGATGAGGCCAAGTACGAGTCGGCGAACGCGTCGCGACCCCCAACGGTCCGCGCGATCCGTTGCGCGAGGCGCCAATCGATCGGCTCGGGTCCTACGGAGTCCCGGGCCGGAAGGGCCATGGGGCTCAGCGGCCCCGGTGCTTGAGGCGCCACACCTTGAGGTAATACGCGGCGGGCATCGCCAACAAGACGATGCCCAACGCGCTGAGCGCCAGGACGGGGGCGATCCAGTAGTGCCACGGCAACGCGGCGTCTTTGCCACAGCCGGCAGTGACCATCGCGAGCGTCGCCAGCAGGGCGAGGTTGCGGATCGACAGGCTCAACTTCGACACGGACAGACTCCTGGGTTCATCGGGCTCCGCCATCGTAGAGGGACGCCGGACCGGATCGGCAACTCCGGTCCGGGTCGGTCGAGTTCTCGCCCCGGGTCACTCCAGTCCGAGGGCCCGCCCGATCCGGTGGCGGAGTTCGGCTGGGGCTTCTTCACGGCACGAGACGGCCACCACGCGGCGAATCTCGATCTCGAACTCGAACCCGTCTGCGCATGGCGGGCACTCGTCGAGATGGCGCTTGATCGCCCGTCGTTTCCACACGGTCATTTCACCATCGAGGTAGTGATACACCCGGTGTATTGCGCCGTCGCAGTCCATCGTCTCGATTCGGTTCCTAGTCTCCGGCGGGCACGGACCCGCTTGGTACCAGCCCACGTTCGATCGCGAGATCCCACAACCGTCGTTGCAGCTGCTTTCTTCCCCGGTGGAGGCGACTCATCACCGTCCCGATCGGAACTTCCATGATCTCGGCGATCTCCTTGTACGAGAAGCCTTCGACATCGGCCAACATCACGGCCATCCTGAACTGTTCCGGCAGGTCTTCGAGGGCCGACTTGATCGACTCTTCCGGGATGGAGTCCAGGACCTCGTTCTCCGGGGTCTTCTCGGCATCGACCGCTTCGAGCCCGCCGATCCGTCGATACAGATAGAAGTCCTCGACATCGTCGAGGGTTTCCTGCTGAGGGCGTCGTTTCTTGGCCCGATACATGTTGATGAACGTGTTGGTCAGGATCCGGTACAGCCAGGCCTTGAGGTTCGTTCCCTCCTTGAAGCCTTCGAAGCCGCGATAGGCCCGTAGGTACGTCTCTTGGACGAGGTCCTCGGCATCACTGGGGTTCCGGGTCATGCGTATTGCGGCCGCGTAGAGGCCCGACATGAAGGGCATCGCGAGTTCGGCGAAGTCCGCCTGATCAGCCACGGGCGGACACTACCCAGTCCGACGCCTCGGATTCGGACCTCAACTCGGCACGAGCCGGTAGATCACGTCGCCGCCGGGACGGGCATCGGTCGTCACGTAGAGGTTGCCGTCAGGCCCCTCGACAGGAGTACGCAATCGCACTCCCGCGGCCATACGCACCACGGTCGCTCGAATGGACCCGTCGGCTTGCACCAAGAAGATTCGGAGATGCGCAGCCCTCAGCACCGCCACCGCCATCGCGTTCTCCCACGAGCGCCATTGCGATCCGGTCAGGAACGTGGCGCCCGATGGCGCGATCGTGGGAAACCCCGACGACCACACCGAACGCACCGCTCCGGGGAACAGACTCAGATCGGTCATCGGGACCGATTCGTTGTAGCCCGGCACCGGGTTCCAGCCGAAGTTCCCGGGGACCAGGCGATTGACCTCGTCGTCCACGTCCGGACCGTGTTCCACCGACAGTCCGTTCCACGACGGCCGGGCCGGTGAGAAGGCCAGGCCCTGCACGTTGCGGTGGCCGTAGCTGAAGATCCGCGAGTCGCCGGAGACGAAGGAGAAGGGGTTGTCGGCCGCGGCGGTGCCGTTCGTGTCGACCCGCAGGACCTTCCCCCCGAGCGATTGGAGATCCTGAGGCACGGTGCCGACGGCGGCATCCCCGGTGCCGACCCAGAGGTAGCCGTCAGGACCGAAGCGGGGCCGACAGCCCGAGTGACGACCGAGTTGGCCGACCGGATTGATCGGCAACCCGGTCACGATGTCGGCGCGTTGGCTGACCCCTGACCAGTCGTCGTTGACCCGGAACCGCACCAGCCGAACATCGTCGCCACGACCGGCGGCCCGAGAGCCGAAGCACACGTAGATCCGGCGGGTCACCCCGAAGTTCGGGTCGATCGCGAGCCCCATCATGCCGGCTTCGGACGCGACCAAGAGATCCGCCGGCGAGTGGAGCAGCCGACGCGCCGACCCATCGGCCCGCACCGCCGAGATCCCGATGGGGCGTTCGGTCACGACCAACCAGCCGTCCGGGCTGAACCCGAGGTCCCACGGATTCGCAAGACCGGAGAGGAACACCGACTGGTTGAGCTGCGGGGTGCCACTCCCGAGTGCTATCGGGTGAATGCCCCCGTACCCATCGAGGATGAAGCCTCCCGACCGGTCCGGAAGCACCGCAATGCCCCGGGCGATGTTCCATCCCGGCCAGTACGGCAGGCTTCCGATGGGAACGACACTGGGAACACCGGACCGGTGCGTACCGCCGTAACCGTCGACCACGAGCGCGCCGCTGGCGTCCGGCACCATGGCGACGTCGGCGGCGATCGGGATCCCCAACGAGACGGGAAACGACAACGCGGGAGGTCGGGCACCGGTGCCCAAGCCAAATCCGGACAACCCTCCGGTCGGGCCCACGATGTACGCGCCGGTGCCCAGCCCGGTGAGGGTGATGCCGCGCGCCCAGTCGGCACCCGGAAGGTACGGAGCCGGCGTCGCCGGGTTGACCGCCGGCGCGCCGCCGAACGGGTGGACCCCGCCGTACGCGTCGAGGAGGTAGCCGCTCGACGCGCTCGTGAGCGCCAAACCCCGGGCTATGTCCCAGCCCCGCCAATAGAGGCCCGTCCGCGGAGTTGCCGGAGCCGCGTGCCCAGCCAGTCCGAACGGGTGCAAGCCGCCGAATCCGTCGAGCACCATGCCGGCCGTGCCGTCGGGCGTCACCGCGACCGCTCGCGCGATGTCCCAGCCCGGCCAGTACGGAACCCCGACCGGCACCGCCGGTGCTGCCGCGACGGCCCGATCGGCGGGTGCGATCGCGGTCAGAATTCCGAGTGTCATCAAGCAGGTGAGTGCAGTTCGAGCCAGGCGCCGCATTCCCCCATGTTTGCTCAGCACGCGGACCCGCGTGTGGCAGATGGGGAAGAATCAACCAATGGCTCGGGCAATGCGGCTGAATGACGGCGTAGTGGAGTTGCGGGCGCCACGGCGGTCCGACATCACCGAACTCCACCGCGCCATCCACGCGTCGATGCCCGAACTGCTGCCGTGGATGGCATGGGCGCATCCTGGCTACACCGACAACGAGGCCAGCGAATGGGTCCGTCGGGCGGCGCGGGCGTTCGCCGATGGCGTCGAGTTCCAGTTCGTTGCTCGCGAACTGGAACACGGCCAGCTGCTCGGGACGGTCGGGCTGAACACCATCGACCGCGTCAACCGGTGGGCGAATCTCGGCTACTGGCTCGCCACGCCGCACACGGGGCGGGGCTACATGACACGGGCCGCGCAACTCGTGGTCGACCTCGGATTCTCCGAACTTGCCCTCGGCCGAATCGAAATCTTGGCGGCGGTCCAGAACCTCCCGAGCCAGGGCGTCGCCCGTCGGCTCGGTGCCCAACGGGAAGGCGTGCTGCGCAATCGACTGCGCGTCCGGGAGGAGCGCCAAGACGCCGCTGTCTTCTCCTTGATCGACACCGACGGACCGAATTCGTAACTTCGCGCGATTTCGGGCCTCCAGAACTCCGAGAGACCGGTCGACGCAGTGTCATCGCCATCACTGCGCTCGGCGCCCGCCCCCAACGACTCTCGGTCTCCACCGGCTGGTGGATCGCCGCGGCTTCGATGCTCGGCGTCGTAGTCGCCGACCAGTCCACGAAGCTCTGGGCCGAACGGGCCCAGGACGGGGCCGTCGACGTGGCCTACAACCCCGCCGCGGCCCTCGGAGTAGTGCAAGGTTCTGCGACCGGGCTCATCGTGATCACGCTGGCCGTCCTCGCGTGCTTCGCATTGGTGGTGGTGCCCATCGCCGTGCGTTTCGGGATCCCGACCTGGATCCCGGCGCTGGTCATCGGCGGCGGACTCGCGAACACGCTCGACCGCGCCCGGTTCGGGGTCGTGCGCGACTTCATTCGCACCCCGTGGGCGATCGTGAATGTGGCCGACCTCGGTGTCATCGGCGGCGTTGTGCTCCTCAGCGTGCTCGGCCTCATGCGCCTGAGTCGGAGCGACCGCGACCCGTTGCCTATTCCGCGAACGAGGGCGGCGGTTGATCCGGTTCGTCCTCGCCGGCAACCGGGCCGACAGCATCCAGTCCCAGCACCCGTTTCGCGGGAACTGCAAGCAGCCCGGCAATCGTGACCGTCCCCACAATCACAAGAAAGGTCACCGGGAGCAGTGCCTCGGCGCCGCTGACCTTGGAGGCGGCCAGTGGCCCGGCGAACGTCGCCGCTGCCGATGCCGCCACGATGCCGCGCGGGTCGATGACCGCGAGGTAAGCCCGTTCTCCGACGGTGAGATCGGTCCCGGCCGTCGCGACCAGCGCGACCAACGGTCGGACGACGAGGACGAGGAACGCGACCAGCGCGATCGATGGGAGCAACACCTTCGAGACCTGATCGATCGTGACCGTGGCCGAAATCGCGATGAACAGCACGCCGATCATCAGTTCCACGATGGTGCCAAAGAAGGGACGGTCCTCGGGCCCCTCGATCGCCGGGAGGTTGGCCAGCGCGATCCCCATGGTGATCGCGGCAATCAGCCCGGTGTCGTCGCGGATGGAGTTGCAGATCGCGGCAATCCCCACGACCACCGCGATCGTCGCCTCGGTCGCCACCACTCCGGTGAGACCCAAACGCTCCACGACGAGCCACAGCAGCGCCGTACCGAACAGGCCGGCGACCAGACCGAATCCGACACTGCCGCCGAACTCGAGCAGCTCCCGGCCGAGGTGCAGGCCGACCTGATGTTGCAATGCCTGGAAGACGAGCGCGGCAATGATCGCTCCGATCGGGTCGATCGTGGTGCTCTCCCACTCGAGGATGGCAGTGAGCCGTTGGCCCGGACGCGCGATCCGCAGGATGGGTCCGACCACCGTCGGTCCCGAGACGATGAGGATCGAGCCCAACATGACCGCGGTGCCAGTCGACACCGAAAACAACGGGACCGAGATCAGCGCCGCCGCGAACCAGGTCATGGACACACCGCAGAAGATCAGGCGCCGAACGACGCGCTGGCTGTGCCCTTCGAGGTCGCGCACCTTCAAGTTGAGCCCACCCTCGAACAAGATCACCGCGACTGCGAGACTCACCATCGGCGAGAACGTGCGACCGAACAGTTCGCGCGGATCGACGGCGGCCGTGAGTTGACCGACCGCAAATCCGACGGGAAGCAGCAGCACGATCGCCGGCAGCCGGATCCGGTGGGCAACCACCTGACAACCAACGCCGAGCGCCAACAACAGGCCCAGGCCGAGGAAGATCTGCGAGCTGGTCACTCGGGACTCGTCACGCTCACGAGCGTCGCACTCATGCAGGACTCGAGCCCGGTGGTGCCGAAGGCGGCTTCCACCGCCGCGGTCGCGATCCGAGTCGCTTCCGGGACACACCCCGGCTGCCGACGTTCCAGCTCACCCCGCATCGGAGTCCCGAAGCAGTAGGCGGTCGCAACGTCGACGGCGGTCGCGGCGCGGCTCGTGAGGGGCACTCGCTCGATCGAAGGCTCGGCCGTGAACCCGCCGGCGCGGAGATCGGTTCGGATCGTGTCGGCATCGTGGTAGCCGTGCGGTATCCGTTCGACGAAGGTGATCGGATCATCCGGGAACATGCTCACGAGTGACCGGACGACGACGTCGGCGAACTCGTTGTCGGCCATGGCGTCCCACACGCTGAACTCAAAAAGGCCTCCCGGCCGAAGGACCCGGACCACTTCGCCGAAGGCCGCGCCCTTCGGCGTGAAGAACATCACGCCGAACTGACACACCACCGCGTCGAAGGCGGCGTCGGGAAACGGCAACGACATCGCGTCGGCCGCCTTCCACTCAACGGGTCGTGCCGTGCCGATGGCGGCCGCCCGTTCGAGCATCCCCGGGCTCAGATCGGTGGCCGTAATCTCGACCGTGCCGGGGAGTGTCCGCGCCAGCGCCCGAGTGACGACGCCGGTGCCCGCGGCGACTTCGAGCAGAGCACCGCGTTCGAGATCGGCGAGCCGATCGGCCACTGCGTTGGCGTACGGCTCGAACAACATCGGAACAAGGAGTTCGTCGTAGACCTTCGCGACGTCGACGGAGAATTCGGGGGTTGGCGCGGCATCACTCATCCGCGCATCATCGCCGATCCACGACCCCGAGTCGCGCGTGCCCTGACGGTTTCGTTCCGGTCGGTGAAGACGCGGGATCCGTTCCGGCCAGTACGGGTTCTCAGGCTGTCACCTAGGGTCGCGCTTCGTGGTGAGGTTGACGGCCGTCCCGACCGATCGTGTGGAGCTGCACGCCGGATTCTGGCGTGACCGGTACGACGCCAACGCCCAGCGCGGCATCCCTCGCCTCTACGAACAACTCGAGACCCACGGTGTGGTCGACAACTTCCGCCGGCTCTCCAGTGCGCCGACGCTGGCGCGTCGAGGCTTCTGGTTCACCGACTCCGATCTCTTCAAGTGGATGGAGGCGGCCGCATGGGTGGGCGCAGCGGAGCTCGAGGATGTCGTACCGGTCGTCCTCGCGGCGCAGGCGGACGACGGCTACCTCAATACGAACTTCGGCGGCGACCAACGCTTCGCGCACCTCGACTGGTCCCACGAGCTGTATTGCCTCGGGCACTTCCTTCAGGCCGCGGTCGCGCGCAAGCGGGCACAAGGCCACAACGACCTACTGGACGCAGCCGTGCGGTGCGCAGATCTGATGGGACGCGTCTTCGGCCCGAACGGCCGCAACGAGCGAGATCGCCATCCCGTCGTCGAGATGGCACTGGTCGAGCTGTATCGCGAGACCGGCACGGCGCGGTATCTCGACCTGGCGACGTTCTTCTGCGACCAGGTGCCGTGGCCGAGCTGGGATCGGCTGTGGGGGCACACGGTGTGTGCGCTGTATTTCGCGTCCGGGCTGACCGATGTGGCGATCGAGACTGGTGACGAGACGCGCATCGACGCGGTCCGGCGGTGGTGGGCCGATCTGGTCTCGACCTCCACCTACGTCACCGGCGCGGTCGGCGGACGGTGGACCGCAGAGGCGATAGGCGAGCCCTACGAGTTGCCGCTCGCCCGCTCGTACACCGAGACGTGCGGAGCAGTCGCGGCCGCGCAGTGGCACGCACGGATGCTGCAACTCGACGGCGACGTCCGCGCCGCCGATGCGCTCGAGACGGTGCTGCACAACGCCCTGCTCGCCGGCGTATCTCTCGTTGGCGACGAGTGGTTCTACGCCAATCCGCACGCCACGACCTGCCGACCCGAGGAACACCCCTGGATCGGCGAGGAGCTTCCGGCACAGATCGCCGGTCCGTTGCCCTTGCGCCGCGCACCGTGGCGGGATGTCACGTGCTGTCCGCCCAACGTCAACCGTGCGATCGCTACCCTCCCCGGTCAGATCTACAGCACCGACGCACACGGCGGCCTCTGGATACATCTGTTCGCGTCGTCACACGTGCGCGCCGGCAACTTCGAGCTCGACCTCGACACCGACATGCCCTGGTCGGGTCGGGTGACCATCACCGTGCATTCGGCACCGGCCGGCGAGGCATCGCTGTTCGTCCGCGAACCCGCGTGGTCGTGTGCCACGTTCGCGGGTCGCTACCGCGAAGAACGGCGGGTATGGAGCTCGGGCGACGTCATCCAACTGGATCTCGAGGTCGCACCGCATCTGCTCGCGGCCAGCCCGCGAGTCGAAGCCGACGCGCGGGTCGGTCGCGATCGGGCGAGGTCCGTTCGTCTACTGCTTCGAAGGAATCGACAACCCCGACGTCGACGACCTTCGAGACGTCACCCTGGCCGACGACACCACCTTCGACCCCGTGGACGAGTCGACGCTCGGCGGGATCACCAAGCTGCAGTGCGCAGCCACCGTCACCGAACCGACCGGCCTCTACCGCCCGGTCACCGCCGGGGAGCCCCCGACCGGTCCGGTCACCGCGACGGCCATCCCGTGCTACGCGTGGGCCAACCGAGGCCCCAGCCCCATGACGATCTGGGTCAATCGAGCATCCCCACCACCGCGCAGTTAGCCGCGCTACCGGCGTGGGTGCAGGGTGGCGAGCGTCAGGGTGCCCTGCTCCGCGTAGGTCACCGAACCGATCGGAGACGGCGAGTCCACGTGGGCATTGCGGACGTACCGGACGGGAAGGCCGCTGCCGACTGCGAACCACAGTTCGTTACGCTCGGTGCCGGACTGGTCGCCACTGAGCCTACGGTCGACCCGGTAGGCGAACGCCTCGATCTCCTGCCCCCCGACTTTCATGCGGCGGATACCGAGGTATCGGTTGAAACCCGACGACGTCACGGTCGTGCCCTGCTGTTTGCTCCCACCCGTGCACGTCTGCTTCCAGCGGTCGCCGGGCACCGCCTCGACGCGGATCGCCACGCCCGGTGGCGTGCAGCTGAACTCGGTGAGATCGTCGACCTTCGTGACCCCGAAGTCGAAACGTTGCGCAGTGCGACCGCCCATCTCGACCAGCGTCGAACCCCGGGCGCAATAGTCGAACTCCTGGCGGTGGTTGGTGCTGTACTCGATGCCGAGCCGCCAGCAGCGCGGGCTCGTCTTCGACACGGTGGCCGGCACCCGCGGCCCCCAATCTTGTTCGACGCCCAGGATCGACAGGGTCTCGGTGCCGGAACCCCGGTAGGTGTAGACGCCGGGTTCGGGTTGCAGGAAACCCGCGGTTCCCTGGTCGTCCGAGCGGCGGAAGCGCGAAAGCGCGTCGCTCACCGACGCCTCGTCCGCGCCACGGCCACCCCACGCGTAGGCGATCACGCCACCGCCGACGGCGAGCACCAGCGCGATCGCGCCGAGTACCCAGGGCCACCGCCGACGGGGTGGCGGTGGGGGTTCAATGCTGGCGTCGTCGGGTGTGGTGCTGGTCACAGCGTGGCCGCCGGTACCAGACGGGTGAGCACGGCTCGGTGGTCCGAGTGCGGTCCGCCGGGCGCGTCGAGATGCGCGCATTCGACGACTTGCCACGGCGCGCCATTCGGTTGGACCACGAAGACGTAGTCGAGCCGTCGGTGCACCCACCCCCGCCGGTCGCGGGTCCGGCGCATGTGGGTCGCGCCGTCGGCGTGCGGGTGGAGTGCTCGGAACGTGTCGGTCCAGGTCGCGCGTGTCTCGGTCATCTCCGCCCCGTGTTCGGTCGCATTGAAGTCGCCACCCACAACCGCCACCGCGCCGGCGGACACTTCGGTGACCCACTCACGCAGCCGACGGATCTGGCCCGCGTTGTGGCGCTGCACCAACCCGAGATGAGCGGAGACGACGAGGAGCGGACCGCACGGTGTCTCGACCGGCGCGGCGAGCGCGGCGCGGCGCACGAACGGGTTGTGCCCGTGGGTCAGCTGCCGGACATGGACGTCACCGATCGGGAACCGGCTCAGAATGGCCGGGCCCTCCTCGAAACCGATCGCGTCCAAGTCACCGTTCGCGCGCGTGGACGCGAGTGCGAAGTCGAGGCGGTCTGCGAGCCAGCGGTCGGCCGACAGCGTCGGGGTGCGGGCAACTTCCTGGAGCAGGAGGATGTCGGCGTCGACCGACTCGGCGAGCTGCGCGAACGACGCGACGCGGTCCGGCCACCGCTGGTGGCGGGGCCAGTCGTGCCAGAGGTTGGCGCACAAGATCGTCAGCGATGTCGTCGCCGTCGGTCGGACAACTCGCGGCTCGTGTTGCACCGTCGCCTGGCCCGCACCCTTGGTCACCGCGTGCGCGCGCCGGGCCAACGGAGGGAGCTGACGAACTCCCGGCAGGGCAATGACCGTGCCCGCAGCGCGCGCGACCATCCGGTACCAGGCCGGACCGGCCTGCGGGTGGGCGGCGAGGAACCGGTCGGCAGCCGTGGACATACGAGCTTCACGGTACCGAACGGCCCGGCCCACCGGCAGGGCCGTTCGGCACTCCCCGTAGGCTCCGTCGATGACGTCCTCGGGTACCACGCCGGCACCTCGGACGCTGTTCCTCGCGCTCGATGCGGTGCCGTACCGCGTGGTAATCGAGGCCGTCCGGCGGGGCGCATTCCGGGGGTGGGGACCGCCGACCGCCGTGATCGCGCCGTTCCCGACGGTCACCCACGTGGCCTTCGCATCGTTGTTCGAACCATTCGGGGTGGAGCCGTCGCACGGCTACGAACTCCGGCACTTCGACACAACAGCCAATACGACCGTCGGCGGCGGGGCGATCGAATACGCCGAGGAGGTCCCACCGTGGTTCGAGTTCTTCGATCTGCCGCACCGGAGCCTCACCGCCGAGGTGGCGAACTACGCGACCCCTCGCCGGGCCGCGCTCGAACGCGTTCGACCAGATCGAACGCACGGCATTGTTCGCGTACCCCGACGTCGTGAGCGCGTACGTCGGCGCCACCGACGGCCTCATGCACCTCGCCGGCGACGAGCACATGGTCGAACTCCTCGTCGAGCTCGCCGGGATGCTCGCCGAGCTGCGAGACCGGCATCAGCGGACACGAGGCCGACCCCTGCGTATCGTGCTCTTCTCCGACCACGGGTGCGGCAACACCAAGGTGCACCACGCCGAGGGCATCGACCGGTTACTACGCAACGCCGGGCTGCACGTCGTCCACCACCTCGCCGAACCGGCCGATGTGGTCGCGCCGAAGTTCGGACTGGTCAACTTCGGCGCGTTGTTCCTCCAGGACGGCGATCGGGCGGCCGCCGCGGCGGCGGCGATTGCCCGTCACGAGGGCGTCGAGCTTGCGGCGTACTCCCCCGCTCCGGACGTGGTCGAGGTCGTGTCGCAACGTGGTCGGGGCCGGGTGCGTTGGCGCGACGAACCCGGCGGAGGAACGCGATCGGGCTACGAGGACGACGGCGGCGACCCGCTGCAGCTGGCCGCAGCGATGAAGCGACTCGCGGCAACTGGTCGACTCGACGGCGACGGGTTCGCGGCCGACGACGACTGGCTGGTCGAGACCGCGTTCGAGCACTTTCCCGATCCGCTGGAACGGCTCCGCCAGGCGATGACCGGTGACCGAATCAAGAACCGGGCGAGCGTTCTGTATTCCCTCGGCCCGGCGTGGGCGGGCGGCTGGCATTCGGCCGTGGTCGGTTCGTGGATACGTGGAGGCCGACTGAACGGCACCCACGGTGGTCTCGACCGCGAGTCGAGCCTGGGCTTTCTCCTCGTCGCCGATCCGGCCTTCACGATGCCGCCGGTCGTGCGGGCTGACTTTGCGCTCGCGCGGTTCGCGGCGATGACCGACAGCGAGGCGACCGCCCCGACCCCACCTTGAGGACCAGGCTTCCGGCCGCGAAACCGGTCCCGTGCTCCCTACCGAGACCCGAACGGCACGGGCTGCTCGGTGACCAGTTCCGGCGCCGACACCCGGTTCCCAGCGTTCGCTCCTGCGAGACCCTGGAAGGTGATGTTCGCCCAGTCATTGGAATCGGTCAACACGCTGAACACACTGTCGCTGTTGACGTCGAACGCCACACTGGACTGGATCGTCGCGTTCCCGTTCCAGTCCCATGGGAATCCCGCACCACACGTCCCGAGGTTCTCGTTCAAACTGTTCTCGTTCAACGTGACGCGGGTCCCGCGTGAATAGTCGAGCACTCCGTCACCGGGAGGTGTGCAGTTGTTGTCGACGCCCGGGAACTGGTACGCGTAGTTCATCACCGAGTTGTAGTTCGGCTTGTAATTGGTGTCGACATTTCCGCCATGACGCAGGTTCAGGTTGTGGCCGAGTTCGTGCATGATCGTGTTCCGGACGTTCACGTCGCTCCCGAAGCACTGGAGCGAGACGATCAGATCGTCACCGAAGATCGCGGCCTGACCAGAGCTACCGCTGTTGGTGTTGTACCGATGCGGCATCAAGACGTAGTGGAAGTAGTCGTTGCGGTTCGCGGCGAAGTTGGCCGCCTTGTAGTTGGTGTAATCCGCGTTGAACACTCCCCCGGCAATGACGCCGTCGGCGTCAGCAATGAGGTTGCCGCCCGTGAACGCGCCACCTTGGCCGTAGTCGGAGATGACGTCGATGCCGGTCGAACCGTCGGGGTTCGCGGTGGGCGCATTCGAAAATGCGGCCTCGTGACCGCTGATCGCGTTCGCAGTCGGTCGGTGGCTATGGGCGCCGCATTCGTTGGCGTCGTTGAACCAATCGAACTCCAGCAGGATGTTCCGCTTCACCGGGCTCGTGCCCATCGCGGGAAGGTTCAGACCAGCCAACGTGCCGAGTACTTCGTCACCATCCGAAATCGCATCACCATCGGTATCGGGGTTGTTGGGATCGGTTCCGGTATCCCCGACATCCAGAAAGACCCCCGTATTCGTCTCGACGCTGTCGCCCAGCCGATCGCCGTCTGCATCGGTCAACGAGCCGTCGTCGTCCAGGATCGTCAGTGTCCCGGCCGAACGGAACAAGCTGGCGTCGCCGCCGCTGACCGACGTCAGGGTCAGGAACGCGGTTTCGTGGCCCTCGTCGTCGAGGTCGGGATACACGATCGCCGAGACCGTCTTCTTCACCGGCGTCAAAACACCACCGGCGGCCGGTTTGAAGATGAGCGTGCCCGACTTGACCTTGAAATCCGAGCCCGCGCCGGCAGTGCCCGCCGTCAGCGTGTACCCGACGGATACCTGGGCGGTCGCTGGTTGCGAGAGCGTCACCGCGAAGTTCGCTGGACGATTCAATCCGGAGTCACCCTCGTTGACCGCCGCATCACCCGTAGAGACGCGCACGCCCGTGCCGCTGTCGTCATCGTGGATTGTGCCCGTTCCCACGAAGCTCCCGAGCGCAGAACCCCCGGTGGGGTTCGACAATGACAGCGTGAACGTTTCGGTACCCTCGACGGCCGTGTCCGAGTAGACCGTGACGGGAACGAATTTCCGCACCGGGGTCAGGTTGCTCGCGGTCGCGGGCTTGAAGACGAGCGTGCCCGACTTCGTCGCGAAGTCGACACCGGCCGTTGCCGAATTCGCGGTCGTCGTGTACTGCACCGTGACCTGGGTGGTGGCTCGGTCCGACAAGGTGACCGGGAAGTACACGACGCGAGTCGAACTATCCCCTTCGACGACGGACGCCGATCCCACCGCAAACGTCGGCACTGCCGCGGCCGATGCGGTGCCGCTGATGCCGGGAACAACTCCCGCGGCAAGCGCGACAACGCTGAGAACACACATCGCAGACGTTCGACGTGGAGTCATTCCCCGGCCCCCGAATCATGGCGCCCTGTGTGCCGCCGAAGCGCGGATCATAGCGTTGTAGCCGAGCGGTCGGGGCCTTGACGCAACCCCCAGCTCGTCTCAGCGTAGGACGCACACTTATCTCCTGAAGCTGCCGGGCCCAAGGTTGACGAGACCTCGCTGCGAGTCCCCGAGAGAGAGCACTACGCAAAGGAACCCACGCCGGTACTGCACCCCGTGCAACCTTCCCGGCGAATCAGCGGCGACCGCCATGGTGGGGACCACGTTCTCGCGCCGGCACGAGGAGCGTCTACGACTCTCCGGTTGACGGCAGGCCAGAGGTTGGAACAATGTTGCCGCTCGACTCCCCATACCCATCTATCTGCGTTTGGCTGACCGGACCGCGTGGGTTGGGCCGGACGTCAAGATGAAAGATGTCCGCCCGCGCGTAGTGCCCGACGACGTCGAGCTGTCGCTTCGCTCGCCGGACACTCGCGAGGTCGAGCTCGGCGACGACCACGCCTTCTTCGCCAATCAAGGGTCCGGCGACGATCGCACCGCCCGGTGCGACAATGGTGCTGTTCCCTCTCGACATCCAATCGTCCTCACCGCCGTAGATCTCGTCTCGACCGGGAATCTCTGCCGGGACGTCCGAGCCTCGCAAACACGGAGTCGCTCCGAGCACCCAACACTGGCCTTCCTTCGCGATGTGGCGCAGCGTCGCCACCCATTCATCGCTGTTATCCCAGGTTGGCGCGACGTAGATATCGATACCCAAGGCATAGAGCGCGGCGCGGGCGAGAGGCATGTAGTTCTCCCAGCACAGCAGCCCGCCAATCCGACCGAACGGTGTCTCGTAGACCTGAAGACCGGAACCGTCGCCGGTGCCCCAGACAAGACGTTCGCCACCCGTGGGCATCAACTTGCGATGCTTACCGAGCAGGGAACCGTCGGGCCCGAACCAGAGCAGGGTGTTGTAGAGGGTCCCGCCCCTCGGCTCGAGTTCATTCACACCCATCGCGACGTACGCACCCGCGTTTCGGGCAGCGCCCGCGATCGCATCGGTCGTGGCGCTCGGAACGGTCACGGAGTTCTCGACGAGACGACCGAACCAATCGGCTTCGCCGTCGTCCCATGGAGTCCGACGCCACACCCAATCGGGGTAGGTCGGAATGAATGCCTCCGGGAAGACAATCAACCCGGCGCCGTCGGCACCCGCTTCCCGGATGAGGCGACACGCCTTCGCTGTCGTTGCCTCACGATCGAGGAACACTGGAGTCCCCTGGATCACCGCCGCGCGCACACTGACCATCTGGCGTCCATCCTCCGAAGATCCCCGAGAGGTCGGACGCTAGCGTCCTCCATCCACAGGGTTGCTCTGCGGTTGCAAGGCGCCGCAGAATGGCCTCTGGCGCGAGTCCGCGGAACTTGGGCGGAGTGGAGCCGGGAAGGAGATTCGAACTCCTGACCTGCTCATTACGAGTGAGCTGCTCTACCGACTGAGCTATCCCGGCGGGGACGGAGCAGTGTACCGGCCGCGGATTCCCGGACTTCGGACCGAAACCCAGAGCGAAACAGATTCGCTTACGCAACCGCCGGGAGATGCGACACCAAGTGCAGGAGCAGGGTCCCGACGTTGGGATTGAACTCGTCGGCCTGCCGGGCCGCCCGGCAGGCGTCGATCGCCTCCGACGCTCGCGCCGGCTGCACCGTCGGGGCAGCTGGATCATCGGTGAGGACCCGCAGGTAGACCTCTTCCATCGCGCTGATCCCTTCGATCAGCGCGTCGGTCTTCGCGCGGCGGAGTTCCTGCTTGTGGCGCTCGGCCAGGCGCTTTCGCAACGCGGCCGCGGTGCGCGGCTGATACCCACGCCGTTCGATGTCGGCGTCCAGCGTCTCGAGTTCCTCGGCCGCCGCCGCCTCGGACGCAGCACCCGCGGCGTCGAGTGCTGCTTCGAGTTCCTCGACCAGTGCCACGGTCGTGGCGCCCCGGCCGTCGACCCGGCCGACGATTCCAGAAAACCCTTGGCGGAGCGCATCGGCTGCTGCACTCCGGCGCGGTGGTGCATACGCGAAGTCCACGCGCTGGCAACGCGACCGAATCGTGGCCAACAGGCTGTCGGGTCGGTCGGTGATCAACATCACGATGGTGCGAGGTGGAGGTTCTTCGATGCTCTTCAACAGCGCATTCGCCACGGTCGGTTCCATGCGGTCCGCATCGCACAACACCACCACCTTGCGGTCGCCCTCGAGCGGCGCCTTGTGGATCTCGGGCAGTACCCGCGGCAGCGCGGCGTCTCGGCGGGCCGTCTCGTTACTGCGGGGGCTCCGGATCTCGTTCGCCAACGTGTAGGTCGCCGTCGTCGGCTCGAACTCGACCACATCGGGGTGGGCGCCCTTGGCGATCATCATCCGGGTTCGGTCATCCGGCGCGCCGATCAGCTCCGCCGCGAACGCCCGGGCCGCATCAATCACTCCGGAACTGCGCGTGCCGACGAGCAGATACGCGTGCGACGGTCGGGAGACTGCACCTTGCAGCGTGGCCACGGCCCGCTCCTGCCCGACGATCGTCTCCCACATGGCGCTGATCCTAGGAGTCTGGCCTCAGTCGGCTCCGAGGAGCGGCCTCACGATCTCACGGACGTGCTGGGCGACGTCGTCCGCCGCCCCGCCGCCATCGACCGTCGTCCACCCGAACCGCGCGGCGAGGTCCCGGTATGCGGCACGCACCGCCCGGTGGAAGGCATCGCCTTCGCGCTCCATCCGGTCGGCTTCGGGCGCGCGGCGCACCTCCGCGGTCGCGTCGTCGACATCCAGCATCACCACGAGATCGGGCTTCACGCCGTCGGTGGCGAAGTCCGAAAGTGCCGCGATCGCCTCGACGCCGAGGCCCCGCACGATCCCCTGGTACACCAACGACGACGGCACGTGCCGGTCGCTGACCACCCATGCGCTCCGCTCCAGAGCCGGACGGACCACCTCGGCGATGTGTTGCGCCCGGTCGGCCGCCATCAGCAACGCCTCGGCCCGCGGGGAAATGTCCTCGCCGTCGAGGAGCAGCCTGCGCAACTCGGCGCCCAGCCGGCTGCCACCGGGCTCGGCCGTCTCGACCACGTCGACGCCTTGACTGCGGAGCCAGCTCACCAGCCGGCTCCGTTGCGTCGACTTCCCCGAACCGTCGCCGCCTTCGAGCACGATGAATCGCGCGGTCACGATGCTGCCTCCCCCGCGTGCTCCGGCGGGTCGGGGTTGGCTGCCTCATCGTCCGATGACGGCGACGCCGGCGCCGGGGTCGAACCGTCGGCGGCCATGCCCGCCATGGCCGGATGACCCGACGAGAAGCGCGCGAGTTGTCGGCGGGCATAGAGGCCGGACGCGACGGTCAACCACCCACCTGCCCACAGCGACACGCGTACGCCGGGGAACGAATATCCGAAGCCGCCGAACTGGATGTGTTGCGAACCGTTGATCTCGGAGAGGATCCAATCGACGAGGCCCGACAGCAGCGGCGAGATCGTCAGCGACAACAGCAGGCACAGACGGATCACCGCATAGATCGTCGCGAACGTCCGCCCCCGCAACTCGTCACTGACTGTCTCCTGGATCATGGTGAACCCGGTGACGTAGGCGCTCGCCGCGCACGCGCCGAAGGCCGCGATGAGCAACGCGGTGATCCCGGCGACGTTGAACGACACCGCGCCGATGAGGAACCCGCCGCTGCCGATCAACGCCCATTGGAACACCAGCGGCCGGGGCAACCGCTTCTGAAACGCCAGGATCCCAAAGAGCCCGACCGCCGCGCCGATCCCCAGCGCCAGGAGCATCACTCCATATTGCGCACTCGATCCGAGCACGTCGGTCGCGAACACGATGCCGAGCGGCACGATCGCGCCGGCACCGATAATGGCTCCACCGAGGCCGAGGATCACGGCCCGGCTGAACGGCGCCGAGCGCATGTAGGCCACGCCCTCCTTGATTTCGCGCACACTCGATGCGAAATCGATCTTCTGGCTCACGTGGCGGGTCGGCTTCGGAATCGGCAGGCGCAGGACGATCAAGGCCGACGTGACGTAGGTGAGCGCGTCGAACCACAACGCCACGACGTCTCGATCGACCTTCAGCGATTTCAACGCGTCGAACCCGCCGAGCCACGTCGCGACGACTGCGAGCGCGGCCGCGATCGCGGCACCTAACGGAAGCGTGCCGTACGGACGCGACGAGCGACAACGTGTTGGCGGACGCCAGGTTTTCCTCGGGCACGAAATGCGGGACGGATGCGTCCTTGGCCGGCCCCCACAACAAGGTCATGATCTCGATGAAGAACGACACCACGACGAGCTGCCACAAGCTCGTCACGAACGGCAAGGTGCAGATGAGCGCGGCCCGACCCAGGTCGCAGAGCACCATGACCTTGCGCCGATCGAACCGGTCGACAATGACACCCCCCACGGTGGCGAGGAAGAAACCGGGGAGCATTCTCGCCACCATGACCAGACTGATCGCGATTGCATAACTCGCGTTTCCGGTGGTCAGGGTCTTGGTGATACCGAGGATGGCAACGAACCCGACCCAGTCCCCCAGACTCGAGAACACCTGCGCGATCCAGAGCCGCAAGAACGGCTTCGATCCGAAGAGTCGGAACGACTCCGGCGGGACGGGGGTCTCCTCGCCGGCGCTCGGAATGAACGGTGCGGGGTCTGCGCCAGGCCGGCGGTCCGGCAACGACCCGCCCGACTCAGAAGGGGGCGTCACCGCTACCGAGTGCCTCGACCGACGCCGCCTTCTTCGCCGCCGCCTTCTTCGCCACCGAACTCTGACCCTTCTTCACCACGCGAGTCGTTCCGGTCAGCGGATCCTTCGCCGGCTTCTTCGCCGGCTTCTTCGTGGTCTTCTTGGCGGTCTTCTTCGTAGTTTTCTTGGCGGTCTTCTTGGCCTTGGTCGACGGGCCCTTCGCCGCGCGCTCGCGCAACAGGTCGAGTGCGTCCTCGAACGTGATCGTCTCCGGATCCAGGCCGCGTCGGATCGTCGCGTTGGTAGCCCCGTCGGTCACGTACGGACCGAATCGACCGTCGAGCACCCGGATGGGCTTGCCGGTGTCGGGGCTCTCGCCCAACTCGGCGAGCGGCGGCTTCGCGGTTTGGCCGCGGCCGCGTTTGGGTTGGGCGAAAATCGCTTCCGCCTGTTCCAACGTGCAGGTGAAGATCTGATCTTCGGCCTCGAGACTCCGGCTGTCCGTGCCCTTCTTGAGATACGGGCCGTAGCGACCGTTCTGCGCGGTGATCTCGTTGCCTTCGGTATCGGCACCCACGATCCGCGGCAACGCGAGCAGCTTCAGCGCGGCTTCGAGATCGACCGTCTCCGGATCCATGCTCTTGAACAGCGAGGCGCGGGGCGGCTTGACCTTCGACTTCGCGCCGTCTTCGAGCACGCCGAGTTGCACGAACGGACCGAACCGACCGTTCAGCGAGAGCACCGTCAAACCGGTCGCCGGATCGGTGCCGAGTTCGCGCGGCCCGGCCGCGCCCTTTGCGATCAACTCGGCACATCGTTCGACGGTGAGTTCGTCAGGAGGCAGATCGGCCGGCAGCGGACACTTCTCATCGCCGTGATGCAGCGACTCGCCGGTGTTCCAGACGCGCACGACGTACTCGCCGCCGGTGTCGTCGTGACCGATCAGGACCTTGTTGACCTCGCTCATGTTGATCTGCGCGAGGTTGTCCTCGGACACGAGTTCGCGGAGCCCCGCAGTGCCGTTGCCGAAGTAGAAGGAGTGCAGCCACTTCTCGGACTCGCCTTCGCCGCGCGCGACGGCGTCGAGTGCTTCTTCCATCGTCGCGGTGAACGAGTAGTCGACGAGATGGGCGAAATAGCGCTCGAGCAACTGCGTCTTGGCGAAGGCCGTCCACGACGGCACCAGTGCGTTGCCCTTCTTCCACACGTACCCGCGTTCGCTCGTGATGGTGTTGATGATCGACGCGTAGGTCGACGGGCGACCGATGCCGGAGTCTTCGAGCACCTTGACCAGGGTGGCTTCGGTGTAGCGGGCCGGAGGTTGGGTGGTGTGGCCGTTCGCGTCCAACGCGTTGCAGGCCACTCCCTCGCCTTCGCCGACGGCGGGAAGCACCGCCTCGTCTTCGTCGGCCGCGCTCGGATCGTCGGACACGTCGACGTAGGCCATGCGAAAGCCGAGGAACTCGTACGACTTCCCCGAGGCGCGGAACACCGCATCTTCGCCGGCGCTCGACGTCCCCCCGAGCCGGATCGTGACCCGGCGCCCACGCGCGTCGGTCATCTGGCTGGCCACGGTGCGCATCCAGATCAGCTCGTACAGCGCGAGTTCGTCGCGTGAGAGTTCGGACCGCACCGCTTCCGGAGTCCGAAAGCGCGCACCCGCCGGGCGGATCGCTTCGTGGGCTTCTTGCGCGTTCTTCGTCGTGTTCGCGTAGGACCGCGGCGCCGGCGGGAGGTAGGCCTGGCCGAACCGCTCCACGATCTGGGCCCGAGCCGCGTCGACCGCTTGATTCGAGAGACTGATCGAGTCGGTCCGCATATACGTGATGTAGCCACGCTCGTAGAGACCCTGCGCGACCGACATCGTGCGACCGGCGCTGAACCGCAGTTTGTTGCCGGCCTCTTGCTGCATGGTCGTGGTCTTGAACGGCGGTTTCGGGCGCTCGGTGAAGTCTTTGGCCTCGACGTGGCGCACCTGAAACGCCGAATCCGCGAGCCGACCCGCCAGCGCACGGGCGCCGTCTTCGAGCAGGTGCGCCGCCACGGCATCCGGTGCAAGCAGGCCGGTGGCGGGATCGAAATCACGACCCGTCGCCACCCGGCGCCCGTCGAGCTCGACCAGCCGCGCCGAGAACTCGGTACCGCGCGCCGCGAACCGGCCGTCGAGATCCCAGAACTCGGCAGTACGGAACGCCATCCGCTCGCGTTCGCGCTCGACGACGAGTCGCACGGCAACGCTTTGCACCCGACCGGCGGAGCGAGCACCGCCCACTCGACGCCACAGCACCGGTGAGACCTCGTACCCGACGAGCCGATCGAGCGTCCGCCGGCCTTCCTGCGCCTCCACGAGCTTCATGTCGAGCTCGCGCGGGTTGGCGATCGCCGCGTCGATGGCCTCCCTGGTGATCTCGTGGAACACCATTCGCTTCACCGACGTCTTCGGCTTCAGGACCTCGATGAGATGCCAGGCGATGGCCTCTCCCTCGCGATCCTCATCCGTCGCGAGGTACAGCTCGTCGGCGTTCTTCATCGCCTTGCGCAGCGTGGAGACAACGTCCTTGGCTCGCCCCTCCGGTGGGGCGTACTCGAGCCTGAAGTGATCGTCGACGTCGACGCCGAGGCCCTTCCGAGGCAGGTCACGGACGTGGCCGAAGCTGGCCAAGACGGTGAAATCATCGCCGAGAAAGCGACCGATCGTGTCGGCTTTGGTCTTGGATTCGACGATCACCAGCGACTTCGGCACGGCCAAATTTTCTGTGAATGGAACAAGGGACGGGCCGAACGTAGCGCCCGCTGGACCCGGTACGCCCGGATCCCCGCTCTAGTGTGCCCTGATGCTTGCCAGTATCACCGACTCCATCGACCCCCAGCAGCTGCTTCGATCATTCGGAACAATTGGTCTCATTCTCATCATTTTCGCCGAGTCCGGGCTGCTGATCGGGTTCTTCCTCCCCGGCGACTCGCTCCTCTTCACGGCGGGCCTCTTCGCGTCACGGCCGGACAGCCTCAACATCTGGGTGATCCTGATCGGATGCTTCATCGCCGCCGTCGCCGGCGACCAAGTGGGCTACGCCTTCGGCAAGCGGGTCGGTCCCTCGATCTTCAAACGCCCGAACTCCCGCCTGTTCAAGCAGGAGCACGTGGAGAAGGCCAACGCCTTCTTCGAGGAGCACGGCGCCAAGACCATCGTGATGGCACGCTTCGTTCCCGTCGTCCGGACCTTTGCTCCCATCTTGGCCGGCGTGGGGGCCATGCCCTACCGCACGTTCCTCGTGTACAACATTGCGGGCGGGTTCCTCTGGGCGGTCGGCGTGACGCTGCTCGGCTATTTCCTGGGCTCGCAGATCGGCGCCGACAACATCGACAAGTACCTGCTCCCGATCATCGGTGCAGTCATCCTGCTCTCGCTCATCCCACCGTTCCTCGAGTACCGCAAGCACAAGCGGAAACAGGCGGGCCAGTAATCACAGTTCGAAGCGATACCCCATCCCCGGCTCGGTGATGAAGTAGCGGGGCTGTGACGGGTTCGGTTCCAACTTGCGGCGAATTTGGGCCATGAACACCCGGAGATAGTTGGTCTCCTTCTCGTACTCCGGACCCCAGACCTCGTGCAGCAGCTGAGGCTGGGGCACGAGCTTGCCGGCGTGCCGTACGAGCACCTCGATGATCTGCCACTCGGTCGGCGTCAGGCGCACTTCGTCGCCGCAGGAGTCGCGCACCTTCTTGGACACCAGATCAATAGAGAACGCATCGGTGGCGACCGTGGCCGACTCCTCGGCCGGAGTCGCCCGCCGAATCGCCGCCCGCAGGCGTGCGAGCAGCTCGTCCATACCGAACGGCTTGGTCACGTAGTCATCCGCGCCGGCATCGAGTGCGGCGACCTTGTCGGGCTCGGCCTCGCGCACCGACAGCACGATGATCGGGACCTCGCTCCAGCCTCGGAGTCCGCGGATGACGTCGACGCCGTCGATGTCGGGCAAGCCGAGGTCCAGCACCACCACATCCGGGTGATGACGCGCCGCGAGCTCGAGCGCCTGCTCCCCTGTCTCGGCCAGATCGACCACATACCCGCGGGCACGCAGATTGACACCGAGCGCGCGTCGGATCTGGGGCTCGTCATCGCATACGAGCACCCGCACCTCGTTCACGTCGGGCATCATGCCTCCGCGACCGGAAGTGCGATGACCATCGTGAGCCCCCCGGCCGGAGTGTCCTCGACCGAGATCTCCCCGCCCATGCCCTCGACGAATCCGCGCGCGACCGCGAGGCCGAGGCCGACGCCGGTTCCGTTGGCCGGGTTGTCTCCCAGCCGCTGAAAGGGCTCGAACATTCGAACGCGCTGCTCCGCCGGGACCCCCGGTCCGCGGTCGACCACTCGCAGGAGCACGTGGTCGCCCACCGCGCCCGCCTCGATCCGGACTTCACGATCGGGCGGCGACCACGACCGCGCGTTGTCGACGACGTTGGCGACGGCCCGCTCGAGCAGCGCGGCGTCGGCGCGGATCCTCGGAAGGTCCTCGGGGACATCCACGACCAGCGGCGCGGGCCGGTCAGGGAGACCGGCGATGGCACGCGGGACGACCTCGTCGAGCCCGACATCACGGAGCACCAGCTGCAGCGCGCCGGTTTGGAGTCTGCTCATATCGAGCAGATTCCCGACGAGATTGTTGAGTCGATCGGTCTCCTCGTCGATCGTCGCGAGGAACTCGGCAGTCGCGTCCTCGGTCCAGGCGATGTCGTCCTGGAGAAGGCTCGTCACGGAGGCCTTGATCGACGCAAGCGGCGTGCGCAGATCGTGCGACACCGCCGCGAGGAGTGCGGTGCGGAGCGCATCCGCTTCGGCGAGCCCGAGGGCCTTCGCGGCGTCAGCCTCGAGTCTCCGGCGTTGCAGCGCGACGTGCACCTGCGACGCGAACGAGTCGCGCGATGTCGAGGTGTACCTCGCCCACCTCCGCGCCCGCGACGACGAGCACCTCGGATCCCGATACCGGGAACTGCACCGCACCGTCAGAGGGGACCTCCGGCACCGGGGTGCCGGCCGAGGCCTCCACGGCCCAGCCCTTGCCGGATTCCCGCAGGACCGCCACCGCCTCGGCCGCAAAGGCGATCCGCAGCTGTTCCACGATCTGATCGAGCGGATCGTCTGACGCGGCCAGCGTTCCACTCAGCGCCGCGAGGGTCTCCGCCTCGGCTCGCGCTCGGGCGGCGTCGACGGTGCGGCGGTTCGCGACCGCCACCAACGTGCTCACGACGACACCGACCACGAGGAACACCGCCAACGCCAAGAGGTTCTCGGCATCCGCAATCGTGAAGGTGTGCGTCGGCGGAGTGAAGTAGTAGTTCGCGAGAACGGATCCACTCACCGCCGCGAACAGCGCCGGCGCCAGCCCACCCACGGCGGCCACCACGACGACGAGCAAGAGGTAGAGCAGGAGTTCGCCCGGGAAGGCTGAGACCGTCACCGGCTGCCGCCAGGACGGCGGTGAGGACGAACGGTCCGGCCCCGGCGACGAACCAACCGATCTGAAGCCGTCGTCGCGGTAGTGGGAGTCGGCCCGGAGTGCGCAGCGTGGTCACCCGAGGATGCCGGCTGGTCGCCTCATCCACCCGCGCGTCGGACTGCGCGATCACGTGCACGTCGAACCCCGCGGATGACCGCACGATGTCGTGGATGACCGAACCCCGGAGGAACTCGGTCCAGCGGCTCCGGCCGCTGGCACCGATGACCAACTGGGTCGCGTTCTCCGCACGGGCAAAACGCACGAGCGCGTCCGCGATGTCGTCGCCACCGACCTCGCGGTAGGCACCACCCAGCTCGGAGATGAGCGAACGCATCTCCGCCAGGCGTTCCGGTTGGGGTCCGGTGAGTCCGTCGCTCGTCCGGACGTAGACGCCAATCAGTTCACCACGGGTACGCATCGCCATGCGGGCGGCTCGCCGGATCAGATCCTCGCCGCCGGGCGCGCCCGATACCGCGACAACGACACGCGTTCGCGCGTCTCCCACGATCCGGTGATGCCATGGAGTTCGCGGTACTCCTCGAGCGCCTCGTCGACCCGGTCGGCGACCCACATGAGGGCCAGCTCTCGGAGCGCGCCGAGATTGCCCGCTCGGAAGTAGTGACTGAGCGCCGCGTCGACCTTCTCGGCCCGATAGATGTTGCCGTGAGCCATCCGCCGACGCAACGCCTCCGGGGTCATGTCCACGAGTTCGACCTGATCCGCCGCGCGCACGACGGCGTCTGGGATCGTCTCGCGTTGTTCGATGCCCGTGATGGCCTGCACCACGTCGTTCAACGACTCGAGGTGTTGGATGTTGACCGTGGAGATCACGTCGATGCCGCTCGCCAGGAGTTCCTCGACGTCCTCCCACCGCTTCTCGTTCCGACCGCCGGGCACGTTGGTGTGAGCAAGCTCGTCGACGAGCGCGACCGCCGGGCGCCGCGCCAGCACCGCCTCGAGGTCCATTTCCTCGAAGGTGGTGCCGCGGTACTCACGGCGGACGCGCGGCACCTGTTCGAGGTCGCCGATCTGGGCCTCGGTGTTGACCCGACCGTGCGTCTCCACGAAGCCGACGACGACGTCGGTCCCGCGTGCGCCGCGCCGCCGACCCTCGTTGAGCATGGCGAAGGTCTTGCCGACGCCGGGCGCCGCACCGAGGTAGATCCGCAGTGTCCCCCGGGCCATGGCGAGGATCCTACGGACTCAGACTCGGTCGAGCGCGAGGTTGAGATCGAGCACGTTGACAGTCGATTCACCCAGGAACCCCAGTTGCCGACCACGAGTGTGGGCGGCGATCAGTTGATCGATCGTCGTCATGTCGAGCCCCCGGGCTCGGGCCACGCGAGCCGCTTGCACCCGCGCATTGGCCACGCTGATGTCGGGGTCGAGCCCGGACGCCGAAGTCGTCACCGCGTCGACCGGTACCGCGGCAGTACCGCGAGAGGTGGTTCTCGACGCGGTACGCGGCGACGCGTTCGCGAACCGCTTTCACCAGGTCCGGATTGCTCGGTCCCAGGTTCGACGCTCCGCTTGCGGCGCCGTCGTAGTCCCCCGCCGACGGCCGCGGGTGGAAGTACCGCGGCTCGAGTGAACTCCTGGGCCAAGAGGCTGGATCCGATCACGTCGACCATTGCCGATGCAGCAGCGATCCGTCGGCGCGATCGGAGAAGACCGCCTGCCCGGCACCAAGCACCACGAGTGGGTAGACGAGCCCGGTGAGCACCGTGATGATCGCGAGTACGCCGAGCGCGGGCAACAGTTGGCGACGCATCACTTCACTCCCATCGCCGAGATCAACAGATCGATGACCTTGATACCGACGAACGGTGCGACCAAGCCACCGGCGCCGTAGATCAACAAGTTGCGGCGCAGGATCTCCGCAGCACCGACGGCGCGGAATCGCACCCCTCGGAGCGCCAGCGGGATGAGGCGACGATGACCAACGCGTTGAAGATGACCGCGGACAAGATCGCGGAACGCGGCGTGGCCAACCCCATGACGTTGAGCTGGTCGAGCGTCGACAGTCCACCGAACACCGCGAACATGGCCGGAATGATCGCGAAGTACTTCGCGACATCGTTCGCGATCGAGAACGTCGTCAACGACCCACGCGTGATGAGCAGCTGCTTGCCGATCTCGACGACCTCGATGAGCTTGGTCGGGTCGGAGTCGAGGTCGACCATGTTGCCCGCTTCCTTGGCCGCTTGGGTCCCCGTGTTCATCGCCACGCCGACGTCGGCCTGGGCCAGTGCCGGGGCATCGTTCGTGCCGTCACCGGTCATGGCCACGAGCCGACCGCCCTGCTGCTCCCGCTTGATGAGCGCCATCTTGTCTTCCGGGGTGGCTTCGGCGAGGAAGTCGTCGACGCCGGCTTCGCGAGCGATGACCGCCGCGGTGCGGGGATTGTCGCCGGTGATCATCACGGTGCGGATGCCCATTGCCCGCAGCTCGTCGAATCGCTCCGCCATGCCGGGCTTCACCGTGTCCTTGAGGTACACGACGCCGAGCGCCTTCGGCACGCCGCCGTTCCGGGAGGCCACGACGAGTGGAGTGCCGCCCTGCTCGGCAATCCCGATCACCAGGGTGTCCAATTCTTCCGGCACGGTCCCACCCTGCTCGCGCACCCAGTTGGCCACGGCCTCGGCCGCGCCCTTGCGGATCGAATGGCCGTCGTAGTCGACGCCGCTCATTCGAGTTTGGGCGGTGAAGGGAACCAGTTCCGCGCCGACCATGCTCGGGGACGGCAACTCCGTACCGTTCTTGGGCCAGGACCACGATCGATCGACCCTCCGGGGTCTCGTCCGCGAGGCTCGACGCCAGCGCGGCCACCGCGAGTTCGGCCTCGGTCGCGCCGTGAACGGGGAGCAACTCGGCCGCTTGGCGGGCGCCGAAGGTGATGGTGCCGGTCTTGTCCAACAGCAGTGTGCTCACGTCGCCGGCGGCCTCGACCGCGCGACCACTCATTGCCAGCACGTTGCGTTGCACCAACCGATCCATCCCGGCGATCCCGATGGCCGACAGCAAGCCGCCGATCGTCGTCGGGATGAGACACACGAGCAGCGCGACCAGCACGATGACGGCCTGCTCCGCGTGGGAGTACACCGCGAACGGCTGGAGGGTGACGACCGCCAGCAGGAAGATCACCGTGAGCCCTGCGAGCAGGATGTTCAGCGCGATCTCGTTCGGCGTCTTCTGTCGATCGGCGCCCTCGACGAGCAGGATCATGCGGTCGAGGAACGTCTCGCCGGGGCGGGCCGAGATCCGCACGACGATCCGGTCGGAGAGCACTCGGGTACCGCCCGTGACGGCTGATCGATCGCCACCGCTCTCGCGAATGACTGGCGCGGACTCGCCCGTGATCGCCGATTCGTCCACGGACGCAATGCCCTCGACCACATCGCCGTCGCTCGGAATCAACTCGCCGGCGTTCGACCACGCATTCATCGCCGACGTCCAACGCGGTGCTCACACACTCCTCGATGGTGCCGTCCGCCAATCGACGGTGGGCCAACGTCTCGCTCCGAGTCGCGCGGAGCGTCTCGGCTTGAGCTTTGCCCCGACCCTCGGCGATCGCCTCGGCGAAGTTGGCGAAGAGCACCGTGAACCAGAGGAACACGGCGACGAGACCACTGAAGATGTCTTCCTGGGTGCCGAATCGGCCGAGATCGCGCACGAAGAGCACCGTCGTAAAGACACTCCCGACTTCGACCACGAACATCACCGGGTTGCGCGCCTGTACTCGCGGGTCGAGCTTCTTCAACGCGTCGGTCAGCGGCCGGCGGACGATCTCGGCTCGAACAGCGGACGGGTCTTGGTGGGGGGTGCTCCCATGACGTGCGCTCCCGATCAGAGGTTGAGGTGCTCGACGATGGGGCCGAGCGCAAGGACGGGCAAATACGTGAGGCCCACGACCACGACCACGACCCCGGTGAGCAGGCCGGCGAAGAGCGGGGTGTTCGTCGGGAACGTGCCCGAAGACGTCGGAACCGCCTGCTTGCGGACCAGCGAACCGGCAACGGCCAACGCCGAGATCATGAGCACGTACCGACCGATCAACATCGCGATCGCACCGGTGGTGTTGAACCAGTCGGTGTTGCCCGACAGACCCGCGAATGCCGAGCCGTTGTTGTTGGCCTGGGACGTGAACGTGTAGACGACCTCGACTGAGGCCGTGGGGACCCGGGTTGAGGATCGAGTGTTGGGGTGTGGTCATCACCATCGACGCGCCGGCAAAGACGAGGATCACCAGCGGCACGGCGAGCAGGTAGATCACGACGATCTTCATCTCCGCGGCCTGGATCTTCTTGCCGAGAAACTCCGGGGTCCGACCCACCATGAGCCCGGCGATGAACACCGACAAGAACGCGAAGGTGAGCATCCCGTAGAGCCCGGCACCGAGCCCGCCCGGGCTGATCTCACCGAGCATGATGTTGACGAGCGGCATCATCCCGCCGAGTGGCGTCATGCTGTCGTGCGCGCAGATCACCGAGCCGGTCGAGGTATGCGTGGTGACGGACGCGTAGTAGCCGCAGGTCGCCGAACCGAACCGCGTCTCCTTGCCTTCCATGTTCCCGCCGCCCTGGGTCGACGTCACCGCCTGATCGGCGCCGGCTCGAGCGAGACGAGGATTGCCGTTCGTCTCGAAGACCGCGGCGAGCACGGTCGTCGAGAGGAACAGGACGACCATTGCACCGAGCACCGCGAGCCCCTGCTTGCGGTCCTTGGCAAGCTTGCCGAAGATCCAGGTCAACGAGAACGGCAGCACCAGGATCAAGTACATCTGGAGCATGTTCGTGATCCCGTTCGGGTTCTCGAACGGATGCGCCGAGTTGGCGTTGTAGGGCCCACCGCCGTTGTTGCCCACTTCCTTGATCGCCTCCTGGCTCGCGATCGGCCCGCCCGGGATCTGCTGGGATCGTCCCTCGACCGTCGTCGCTCGGGTGTAGCCGTGGGTGTTCATCACGACGCCCTGGCTCACCATGACCAGCGCGCCGACGAACGCGAGCGGCAGCAAGACCCGCACGATGCCCCGCACGAGGTCGGCCCAGAAGTTGCCGACCGTGTCGCACTGACGACGCACCAAGCCTCGGATCAAGGCAACGGCGACCGCGAGGCCCACCGCCGCCGACGCGAAGTTCTGCACGGTGAGCCCGACCATCTGGGTGAGGTGGCTCATGTCGATTCACCGGCGTAGTTCTGCCAGTTGGTGTTCGTCGCGAAACTCACCGCAGTGTTGAACGCCAACGCCGGATCGGGGACGCCCGTCGCGCCGGTGGGGTTGAACGGGAGATGACCCTGCACCCGCTGGAGCACATACACGACCAGGACGGACAGAACGCTGAAGGCCAGCAGGGACAGGGCGTAGACGTTCCACCGCTGTTCCCGATCCGGATCGACCCCCACGACGCGATACACCAGCCGTTCCACCGGCCCGAAGACGCGGTCGCCCGGCGCGGCTCCGCCACCGAACACACGGGCGAGGTAGCCGCCGAAGAACGGAATCGATACCGCGAGCGCGACGACCAGGACGACGAGCTCCAACCATGCCGCCGCGGTCATCAGAGCTTCTCCGGTGCGACGAGCGCGAAGCCGAGGTAGCCGACGAGCAGGATCGCGAGTACGAGGCCGACCACGTTGTCCGCACTCATGCCGAGGCCTGCTCGGTCCGCCGCGGGATCGGGTCCCGGCTCGGCGGCCCCGTCGCTCACCGCGATGATCCGGTCGCACATTCGAACGAACCCGACCATCAGCGTGAAGAACGCCACGATGGTCACGACGAACACGACATCACCCATCCACTCGCTCCGTTCCCGTATGGGCCAGTACGGCACCCAACTGCTGGAAAGTGCGACGGCCACCTTGCGAGCCTCAAGGGAGACACCCACTGCCCGGCCGGGAACCAACCGTAGCCATCCGACGGTCGCACCGCCTCCGACCACGGCGAGGGCGACGCCCTCGGCAGGGAGCGCGAACTCGCCGGCGGTGAACCGGCGCCGGTCGACGGACACCCGCCCGTCGGCGTCCAGCTCGGGGAGCTCGGGTCGCGCGCAGACCGAACCGACACGAGTCCAAACTCAGGGTGTCAACGATCTGGGATTGCACCAGGTCCACCAGCGGCCAAACGTTCGGATCCGATGCGATCCGCGCCGCCACGACCTCCAGCCGCTCCAGCTCCTGCTGGGCCTGGACGACCTTGCGCTGCTGGTCCCGTCCGAGGATCGCGATCTGGCCGACGGCCAAGCCGATCACGAGGAGCAGCGCGGTGTTCTCGAGGTCGGCCGCGGACGAGATCCGCAACGATCCGTAGGGTTGGGTGAGGAAGAAGTCGAACGAGGCCGCGGCGCTCACAGCGCCGATCGCCGCCGCGATTCGATCGCCGGTCGTCGCGACCGAGACGACGACGAACGCAAGGATGAGGACGAGATCAGCGCGATCGAGGACGCCGCGCAACGTCACCAACACGCTGGCCGCCACGATCGGGAGAAGCCCCGCCGCAACCCGAGCTGGTGTGGATCTGTTTCCCTTCATGGAACCGTTGTACGGCGACCGACCAACGAAGGGAAGGGCCTTGACGCGTTCCTAACGCCGATCCGACCACTCTTGACGGGCTACGGGCAGGGAAACGCAACGTAGATGCCCCGCAGCCGGAGCCGCGGGGCATCTCGATCGCTCGTTTTCGAGGGGGCCGGAGCTACGCGGTCGTGGTCGCCGGGGCGTTGACCGCCTCGTCGCCGATCGAGGCGGCCTTGCGCTTGCTGAACATCACGGCGCCGACCAGCACCAGCGTGGCCACACCGGCGATGACGTACCGGACGTCGTTGTTCCGAAGCGAGATGATGGCCGGCAGAATCAACAGCGACACCAGGTTCATCACCTTGATGAGCGGGTTCAACGCCGGCCCGGCAGTGTCCTTGAACGGGTCACCCACGGTGTCACCGATGACGGCCGCCTTGTGAGCTTCGGAGCCCTTGCCACCCTCGTTGCCATCCTCGATGTACTTCTTCGCGTTGTCCCACGCGCCACCGGAGTTGGAGAGGAAGTTGGCCATGAGCTGGCCAGTGAGGATCACACCGGCGAGGAAGGCGCCGAGTGCAAAGTAGTTGATGCCGAACCCGACGATGACCGGGGTCAACACCGCCAGCAGCGCCGGCGTGGCGAGCTCCCGCAGCGACGCCGCGGTGCAGATGTCGATGACCGGTCCGTAGTCGGGCTTCTTGGTGCCGGCCATGATCCCGCCGTCGGCGAACTGGCTCCGCACTTCCTGCACCACGACCCCGGCGGTACGACCGACGGCGCGGATGGCCAGCGCCGAGAACAGGAATGCCACCGAACCACCGATGAGCAGACCGATGAAGGTCTTCGGGTCGGCCACGTTCATCTGCGTCGCAAGCGACTTGAAGATCTTCGAACCGGTGCCGAGGTCGAGTTCCTGGCCGATGGTTTCGATATAGGAGGCGAACAACGCCACCGAGGCGATGACCGCGGAACCGATGGCGAAGCCCTTGGTGACCGCCTTGGTCGTGTTGCCGACCGCGTCGAGACTCACCATGATCCGCTCGGGCTCACCGCTGAACTCGCCCGACATCTCGGCGATACCCGCTGCGTTGTCGGCGACCGGCCCGAAGGTGTCTTCGGAGACGACCACGCCGGTGGTGGCCAGCATGCCCATTCCCGTGAGCGCGACGAGGTAGAAGGTGAACTGGATGTTGCCGCCGCCCATGCCGATCGCCAGGCCGAGCGCCGCACAGATCGCGATGATCGCGTAGACGCTGGACTCGAGACCGGAGCTGATACCCGACAGCACCACGGTCGCCGGACCCGTCCGAGTCGCCTCGGCGATCTCGCGTACCGGCGACGTCTCGGTCGAGGTGAAGTACTCGGTCAGGCGGCTGAGGCCCTGGGCGAGTACGAGACCGGCGACCACGGCACCGAAGCAGCGCCAGCCGGCATCGAAGTAGTCATTCCCCACATACCCGAAGGCGACGACCGCCGTGCCGACGACGGTGAGCAGACCGGCGGTCAGGAACCCGCGGTTGATCGGGGCCATGGCCGACTTGTCCTTGTCGGTCGCGCGTACCGCGAAGATGCCGACGATCGATGCGAGCACACCGATCGCGCGGGCAGCCAGCGGGAACACCAGACCGAGGGCCGGGTTGGCACCGATCGAGTCGAAGGCCGCGACTCCGAGGATGATCGACGCAACCAGCGTGACCTCGTAGGACTCGAAGAGGTCGGCCGCCATACCGGCGCAGTCACCCACGTTGTCGCCGACATTGTCGGCGATCGTGGCGGGGTTGCGAGGGTCATCTTCGGGGATACCGGCCTCGACCTTGCCGACGAGGTCGGCACCGACGTCGGCGGCCTTGGTGAAGATTCCGCCACCGACCCGCAGGAACAGGGCAAGGAGCGAGCCACCGAAGCCGAACCCGATCAGGATGGCCGAGGCGGTGTTCTGAAAGATCATGATGATCACGGTCGCACCGAGCAGCCCGAGCCCGACGGTGAACATCCCGGCGACGCCGCCGGTGCGGAACGCGACCTTGAGTGCGGCCGGAAGCGAGCCGTTCTTCGCTGCGGCCGCAGTGCGGACGTTGCCACGTACCGCGAGGCTCATCCCGATGAAACCGGTGAGGCCCGACATCAGACAGCCGGCGATGAACGCCAAGGTTCGGAACAATGCCCGAGGCACGAGAGACCGACCAGCGCCGGTCGGGTTATCCCGATCGTGACGCCGACCGGCTTCGCCACCTCGGTCGCGGTCGCGAACACGATGACTGCGAGCGGAATCAGGATGACCGCGATGGTCTTGAACTGGCGCTTGAGGTAGGCCATGGCGCCCTCTTGAATCGCCAGCGCGATCTCCACCATCTTCGGGGTGCCGGTCTCTGAGGCGAGGACCCCCTTCATGAGGAAGAACCCGACCAGGATCGCCAACACCGCGGTCGCCGCGGAGAACACGAGCCAGAACCACTCGGTGGATCCCAGTTTGAAGACCTGGTAGCTGCCTTCGGCAATGACAGTGCTCATGTGCTGCGGTGCTCCTTGCTGGTTGAAACGGGCGCGCTCACGCCGTCGTGGTACCCCAAAGCCCGGCGACGCTAAAGGTCCGTCGCGAAGGCCGTCAATCTAGCCAAGCGAGCAGGGTGTTGATCGAAGCGAGCGCGAGAACCCGAACTCGGCCGCGCGAACCGCAAATCACACGTGATATGGGACCGAGGTGACCACGGTGCCCTTCCGGAACAGCAGACGCCCCTTCAAGAAGAGGGCGCTCTGGTTGTGGAGCAGCTGGCCCCACCAGGAGCTGACGACGAACTCGGGGATCACCACCGTGACGATGTCGTTGGACCGGGTGGCGTCAAGCTCCTCCACGAACCGCAGCACCGGGCGCGCCAGCTCACGGTACGGCGAGAACACGATTTCGAGGGGCACGTCGATCTCGTACTGCGCCCACTGGCGCGCGATCTTCTCCTGCTCGTCTTCATCGGTCACGACCGTGACGGCGAGCAGGCGGGACGGCCGCAGCGACTTCGCGTACGCGAGCGCCTCCAAGGATCCTCGGTGCACGCTGCCGACCAGCACCACCACCGTGTGGTTCATCGGCCGCGCCTTGTAGTCGGGTGCCGCCTCGAGACCCTTCTCGATCGTCGTGTAGTGGGTGTGAATCGACTTGAACAGCCAGATGATGAGCGGGATCACGATGATCGGAAGAAACGCGCCCTCGGTGAACTTGGTGGTGGCGACGACAAGGAGAATGACGAGCGTTGTGACCGCGCCGACACCGTTCAGCCACGCATTGAACTTCCACCGCGGCTCGCGTTCCTTCAGGTGGTGACGCACCATGCCGGCTTGACTCAAGGTGAAGGATGTGAACACGCCGACGGCGTAGAGCGGGATCAGCGCGTTGGTCAGGCCGCCGAACGCGACGATGAGAATGCCAGCGAACACCGCCAGAATCACCACGCCGTTCGAAAACACCAGCCGGTCGCCGCGGTTCGCCAGTTGACGGGGCAAGTACTTGTCCTGGGCGATGATCGAGGAGATCCGGGGGAAGTCGGCGTAGGCGGTATTGGCCGCGAGAATCAAGATCAGGGCGGTCGCGACCTGAAGAACCAAGTACAGCGGGCCATTCCCGAACACGAGCAGGCCCATCTGGGAGAACACGGTCTGGTCATGACTCGGATACGGGTGCGTGTGGTGGGCAAGCACCGAGACCCCGAAGAAGAGCGTGCCGAGAATCAGGCCCATCCACACCAGCGTGATCGCCGCATTCTTCGACTCCGGCCGCCGGAATGCGGGTACTCCGTTGGAGATCGCTTCGACGCCGGTGAGGGCGACGGCGCCGGACGAGAAACCCTTCAGAAGCAAGAAGAGCCCGAGCGACCCACCGACCTCCCGCAGCCCCCCGGCTTCCTCGAACGCCTTGGCGTCGAACGGCACCCGGCCGAGGTCGCCGAACAAGGCCTGGTAGAGCCCAAAGCCCAACAGCGTGACGAGGATGACGATGTACACGTAGGTGGGTACGGCAAACAGCCGGCCGGACTCTTTGATCCCGCGCAGGTTTGCCAGAGTGATCAGGGCAATCAGCACGAGCGCGATCTCCACCCGGTAGTTCGCCAGGTCGCGGAGCGACGGAATCGAAATGATCGCCGCAACCCCGGCCGAGATCGACACCGCGACGGTGAGGATGTAATCAACCAGGAGCGACGCACCCGCGACCAGCGACGGCATCTCGCCGAGATTCTCTCGACTCACCACGTAGGAGCCGCCGCCACTTGGATAGGCAAAGATCGTCTGCCGGTAGGACGTGATGACGATGGCCAGGATGATCGCGACGGCGATCGAGATCGGGACCAACGTCTCCAACCCCAGCGCCAGGCTCGACGAGCCGAGCGCGACGACGAAGAGAATCTCCTCCGTCGCGTAGGCCGTCGACGAGATCGCGTCAGACGAAAAGACCGCGAGGGCGGTGACCTTGTTGATCCGCTGGTGTTCCTGCTCGGTCGTGGCCAACGGCCGGCCGACCAAGATGCGTTTGACGACCGACACCAGACCCCAATCCCTCTCCCGGCGACTCACAGATTTCGACGAGTCTGTCACGGCCGAGCCCGCAACTTAGGGCTCCGGAGAACTAGGTTCACTCCGATGCGAGTCGCTATCGCCGGGGCCGGCAACGTCGGACAACATGTCGCCGCATCCCTCCACCATGCCGGCCACGAGGTGTTGCTCATCGAGCAGAAGCAACCCGTCCAGGACCGGACCACGGTCGATCAAGGCATCGAGTGGTATATCGGCGACGCCTGCGAGGTGGCGTCGCTCCGCGAAGCCGGCCTCGAGAAGTGCGAAGTCCTGGTCGCCGCCACTGGCGACGACGAAGACAACCTGGTTGTGTCGCTGCTCGCCAAGCAGGAGTTCGGGATTCCGCGGGTCATCGCGCGGGTCAACCACCCGAAGAACGAATGGATGTTCACGGAGAACTGGGGAGTCGACCTGTTCGTCTCGACACCCACGTTGATCACCGCACTCGTCGAAGAGGCAGTGAGCGTCGGCAAGCTCGTCGAGATCCTGCGCTTCGAGGGCGGCCTCGCCCGCCTCGTGGAAGTCACCCTCGCCGACACCGCCGAGGTCGTCGGCAGCTCGATCGCGACCATTCCGCTTCCCCGTGAAGCCACGATTGTCGCGATCCTGCGCGACGAACACCTCGTCGTACCGCGCGGTGAGACGACGTTCGAGGCCGGCGACGAAGTGTTGGCCCTGGTGACTCCCGAATCAGAGGATCAGATCCGCCAGATCCTCACTGGTGAGAGTGCCGCCGCCAGCTGAGCCCCCGATGATCTACGGGCACAGCTCGTAGGTCGGGTTGTACACCAACTGCTCGTTGCCTTCTGCGAGCACCACGCCTTGAAGCTTCACCCGCCGCCCGGGCGTCATTCCTCGGACCCGGCCCCGTCCGAGAAACACTGCGACCACTGCGCCGTGACCATCTTTGATCGTGGCCTCCACCGCCGGCGCGCCGGCGTGCGGAACGATCCGGATGGACGTCACCTCACCTGCGAGTCGAACCGGTGTCCGTAGGGGGAGGTCGTTGAGCGGCGACACATCCAGGCCACTACAGAACTCCCTGAGCTTCTCGCGGTCGGCCTCCTCGACCGACTGACCCATGCGCTTCATCACGTTGCGAACACCCATGTCGCCCTCCACGAGTACGGCGGTCCGGCCGAAGCCGTCCCCTCTACGGTACCGCCGGTAGCATCGTCCGAGCCCGCACGAAATCCCGGAACCAACACAGAAGGTGAGCCAGACGTGCACGTTGTCGTCATCGGATGCGGTCGCGTCGGCAGTGAACTCGCAGGCGCGCTCGAGCGGCTGGATCACACGGTCGCCATCATCGACAAGAAGCAGGACGCCTTCCGTCGACTCCCGAAAGGCTTCGGCGGGTACCGCCTGGTCGGCTTCGGCTTCGATCGCGACACCCTCGAAGCCGCCGGCGTCCGCGACGCGGGGGCCGTGGCCGCCGTCACCAGCGGTGACAACTCGAACATCATGGCGGCGCGGGTCGCTCGGGAGACGTTCGAAGTCGAGCACGTGGTGGCCCGGATCTACGACCCGCGCCGCGCAGTGATCTACCAGCGGCTCGGCATCCCGACCGTCGCGACCGTTGCCTGGACCACCGACCAGGTGTTGCGCCGCCTCCTCCCCACGCCGAGCGTCGCCGACTGGACCGACTCGGCGGGTGGCGTCGGTCTGGTCGAGCGCAACCTGCCCGTGGCGTGGGCAGGAAAGAAGCTTGCGGGCATGGACGAGCCCGGCGTGTTCTCGCTCGCCGCCGTCACCCGACTCGGCGCCGCGCAGGTCGTTCGGCCCGACCTCGTCGGCCAAGAAGGCGACGTCCTGCATGTGATGGCTGATCTGGCCGCGCTCCCCGCGCTCGAATCCAAGCTGGCCAAAGGTCCCGACCACTAACCCGATCAGTCGATGACCTGGACGACCCCAGGGCCAAGTTCCTTCTCGACCACGTCGCTGATGTCATCCACCGACCCGGTGCGCGCATTCTCGACTTGATGTGATGTCCAGATCGCCGTGAGGAACCGGGCGGCAGCGTCGACGGTGGCGTTCGCTCTGATGGACGCAAAGGTCTCGAAGGCGTGTTGGGCACCGCGCAACTCCAAGAAGTACACGGGCGACGTCGAAACCGCGCGGAGCCGGTCGACGAACTCCCGGGCGTCCTCGATCGGCGCCAGAACATCCAGTTCGCCATGGATAACGAAGAACGGCGGTGCGTCGGGCCTGACCTGGTCGATCGGCGACGCCTTCGCGAATGCCTCCGGCGCATCGGCGAGGTCGGCTTTCATCACGATCGGCTCCAGGAACCAGGGCAGCGTCTCGTCGGGCCAAACCTGATTGCGGTTGGTGAAGTCGTACACGCCGTAGAACGGCACCGCCGCCTGTACGGAGGTATCAGTTCCCTCGAAGCCGGGCTGGTAGCCCGGATCGTTCGCGGTGAGCGCGGTCAGGGCCGCGAGATGTCCGCCCGCGGACCCGCCGGTGATGGCCACGAACTCCGGATCGATGCCGTAGTCCTCGGCATGGTCACGAATCCACGCCACTGCGCGCTTCACATCGACGAGATGATCGGGAAAGGTGGCGGCGGGACTCAATCGGTAGTCGACGTTGAAGCAGACCCATCCCTGTGCCGCCAGCCGGCGCATGAGCAATTGGCCCTGACGGTCTCTGAACCCGATCACCCACCCGCCGCCGTGGACCTGCACCAGTGCGGGCCGACGGGTCCCCGGTGCGGCCGGCGACGCAGGCGCATGCACGTCGAGTCGGAGGGCGCGACCGCCCGCCCGTGCGAACGTGATGTTCCGACGAACCTCGACAGGTTGGAGATCCGGCTCCGGCTCGTCGTGCTGAAGTTCCCTCAGCGCGGCGCGGATTTCGTGTCGCGCCGCCATGCTCTGACGGATCGACCAGGCGAGCCCGGCCCACGACGCGAGCGTCACGGCCAGCCCGGCCCGGCCCGGACGGGTGCGCAGCGCGCCCTGGCTGGCAAAGATGCCGGTCGCGGCGATCTGCCACATCAGATGGAACGGTGCCAACTCGATGGTGATCCAGGATGCGAAGAAGCTCCAAAAGAAGAGCAGACGATTCGTCCGCGTCGGGCGGTACGCGTTCAACGTGTAGCCCAAGCCATTGATCGACACCGCGAGGTAGGCCCATCCGGCCTGCTGCTGTCGGTCCAATCTCACGTACTCGCTCCTGTCGATCGGGAATCAACTCCGAGGATGCCCGCCCGCTCCGGCGTGACATGGTGACCGGCGGCGAGCCAGCGAATGGAATCCGTCAGGGTCGCGTCGACGGTCCGCCAGTGCAGATCGAGGGCCTGGCACGCCGCGTCGCTGTCGTAGGGGCACGAACGGGTCGCCATGCTCATCGCCTCGTGGGTCAGCGGGTACTCGAAGGGAATGACCCGTTTCACGATGTCGCCGACCCGGCCGGCGAACCGGAGCGCACCGGCCGGCATGGGGACCGCACGAGTCCGGGTTCTCGTGACCCGTTGGAGCGCGTCGTGCAGTTCGCCCCAGGTCAGGAAGTGACCGCCGAGCATCCACCGGCCGGGGAGATCGAGCGCTCGTTCGATCCCGCACGCCACGTCGCGGACATCCACGATGGACGCGCCGGATGTGGTGCGGGGCGGTGTGCGTAACCACGCGACCAGCGCAACGTGGTTCGCACTGAGATCCGGTGAATCCGGCCCCAAGACTCCGGAGGGGTAGACCGACGCGATCGGTGCGCCCTCGTCCTGCCGGGCCCGCACGTACCGCTCCGCTTCGACCTTCGACTGCGTGTACGACGCGCGGGCGTCGGTCAAGGGGGTCGTCGTCGCAACCGATGTATGGCCGACACCGAATACCGAGACGCTCGAAACGTAGACGCTGGGTAGACCCCGGTCGGCCGCCGCCCCGATCACGAGCTGGGTGCCGCGCACGTTGACGTCGTGCACGTGGTGAGCATCGCGTTCGGCGAGCGACACGTGGGCGGCACCGTGCACCACGTGGGTACAGCCGTCGAGCGCGCGCTCCACCGCTGCTGCATCGGTGACATCACCGGTGATGAGGTCGTCGATCGCGACGCCACGTAGGGCCGGAACCCTCTCCAACTTCGCCGGGTCTCGCACGAGGAGACGGACTGCGTGACCCTGTCCAACCAGGCGCGCCACGGCGTGGGAGCCCACGAACCCTGTTCCTCCAGTCACCAACACCGTCACGTCAGGCCCTCTCCCACCGTCCTCCGATCAACACCCGACCCGTCGCCACTGCGGTCCTGTGAAGGTTCGGGATCCGGCTTCGCGCCGATCACTGCCAACTCGACGGCTCAGTTCGCGTCGCGTGACGCAGCAGAGTCTCGACGTAGTTGGCGCGCTCGTAAGCATCGGGGTGCCGAATCGCCCGTGCACTCACACTCCCCCGCAACTGGGCGACCGACTCGTATCCGCGCGCCTCGACCCATTCGAGTAGGCCGTCTCGGAGCACCGTCAGGTATTCGGGACCGTGACGGAGCAGGGCTGCGGTCGTCATTGCCACATCGGCCCCGGCGAGGAGCACCTTCACCACGTCTGCCGGGGTGTGCACGCCCCCCGACGCGGCCAGCGAGGCATCAACGCGGCCATGGAGCAATCCGATCCATCGGAGCGGCAAGCGAAGGTCGGCCGACGTACTCAAGGTGATGCTCGGGGTCACGTCGAGCGTCTCGAGATCGATGTCGGGTTGATAGAAGCGGTTGAAGAACACGAGTCCGTCCGCCCCGGCCTCAACCAGGCACTGGGCGACATTGGCCATCGCGGTGAAGAACGGGGAGACCTTGACGGCGATCGGGACACGGACCGCACTGCGAACCGCCCTGACCAGCTCGACGTATCGCTCCTCGACCTCGCGCGCATCGTCATGGACGTCCGCCGCGATGGAGTACACATTGAGCTCGAGCGCGTCTGCTCCGGCGTCGACCAGCGCACGTGCGTACCAGGTCCATCCTCCAGTCGAACTCCCGTTGAGACTCGCGATAACCGGCACGTCGATCGCGGCCTTGGCCTCGGCGACGAGGTGCAGGTGTCGATCGACGCCGGCCGGATCCACGTCCGGCTCCGGCAGATAGCTCAGCGCCTCCGCGGACTGGTCGGTGCTCGCCGCGAAGAATCGTTCTTGCTCTCGGATGGCGCTGGAGATCTCCTCCTCGAACAGTGACGGCAACACGACTGCACCGGCACCGGCGGCCTCCAGTCGTCTCAGAGTGTCGAGCGACCCGGTCAGCGGTCCGGCCGACGCGACGAGCGGACTCTCGAGTTCGAGCCCGAGGTAGTGAACAGAGATATCAGTCATTCGGCCTCCGGTGGCACGTGGACGTCGGCGGATCGCGGTTCGTCAGGAGCAGACGGCATGCTGCGTTCGAGACCAGCAAGTTGCCGGTAATAGCGCCAGCGCTCGTCGACATCGGATTGCGCCAACGCCAGTAGTTCGCGGGCACGGTCGGGACGCGAGCGCGCGAGCATCGCGAACCGACCTTCCGAGGACGTGAACTGGGCGAGCGGGATCGTGGGGTCCGAGCTGTCGAGCTGAAAGGGGTGCCGGTGTTCGTCGTTGCCGGGTCGGTATCGGTAGAGGGGCCAGTACCCGGCGCGGACCGCATCCTTCTGGTGCGACATCGACGTGCGCATATCGATTCCATGAGCGATGCAGGTGGAGTAGGCGATGATGATCGACGGTCCGGGCCAGGCCTCCGCCTCCCGGAAGGCCCTCACCGTCTGGATGTCGTTGGCGCCAATCGCGACCTGAGCGACGTAGACGTTCCCGTACGCCATGGCCTCGACACCGAGATCCTTCTTGGACGTTGCCTTCCCGCCCGACGCGAACTTGGCCACCGCAGCCCTCGGCGTGGCCTTGGATGCTTGACCGCCCGTGTTCGAATACACCTCGGTGTCGAGCACCAGCACGTTGACGTCCCGGCCGGACGCCAACACATGATCGAGGCCGCCGGCGCCGATGTCGTAGGCCCAGCCGTCGCCGCCGACCAGCCAGACGCTCTTACGGACCAAGGCCCCGGTGATAGGTGAAAGACGGCGTGCCATCTGGGCCTGAGCCTCGTCGCGCACGCCGGGGACGGTGAGCCGAGCCAACTGAAGATCGAGCGCATCGACCCGCTCGCGTTGCTCGCCGATGGCGGCGTCATCGGCCGGCTCCCGCGGATCGACCCCCAAAATCGCGTCGGCGAGCTCCGCGCCGACCGATTCCCTCAGCTGGAGCAGAAGATCTCGCGCGTCTGCGATCTGGTGTTCGAGTGCAACCCGGATACCGAGCCCGAACTCCGCGTTGTCCTCGAACAGCGAGTTCGCCCACGCTGGTCCGCGGCCCGCCGCATTCGCTCCCCAAGGAGTGGTCGGGAGGTTGCCGCCGTAGATCGACGAACAGCCGGTTGCGTTGGCGACGATCACCCGATCGCCGAAGAGCTGGGTGAGCAACTTGAGGTACGGGGTCTCACCGCAGCCCGCACACGCGCCCGAGAACTCGAAGAGTGGCTCCCGCACCTGGGTCGCCTTCACGGTATCGGGTTCGAGCAACCGAGGGTCGGTCTCCGGGAGCGACAGGAAGTAGTCGAAGTTCGCGCGCTCGGCCTCGAGGTGCGGCCCAATGTCATCCATGTTGATCGCGCGGTGTTTGACCTCGCGCTTCGAGTGCGCCGGGCACACGTCGACACACACCCCGCAGCCGGTGCAATCGTCGGGTGCCACTTGCAGGCTGAGGACGAGGCCGGGATGTTCACGAGCCCGGAATGGTTTCGTGAGGAAGGTCGACGGCCGATCCGAGCCCAGCACGTCGGGCGTGAAGACCTTCATGCGGATCGCCGCGTGCGGGCACACGATCGCGCACCGCCCGCAATCGATGCAGAGTGCAGAATCCCAGACGGGAATTTCGGAGGCGATCGCGCGCTTCTCCTCGCGGGCCGTCCCCGTGGGGAAAGCGCCGTCCGGTGGGAGCGCGCTGACCGGAAGCAGATCGCCGTCACCGCTCAGCATGCGCGCCGTCACGCTCCGGACGAAGTCGGATGCCGTGTCGGGAACGACGGCACGGCGACGACGCGATGCAGTGACGGTCCGCGGGTGGTCGAGTCGGGCGAGCGCAGGAATCGCACGGTCGACCGCTTCGAGGTTCACCGACACGACCGGACCACCCCGACGTCCATACGCCTGCTCGATGGATGCCTTGATCGCGGCGATCGCGTCGACACGAGGCATGAGATCCGTGAGGGCGAAGAAGCACGCCTGCATGATCGTGTTGATGCGACCGAACAACCCGACATCACGGGCGACGCGGTGGGCATCGACGGTCCAGACCTCCAGATCCCGTTCCAGGATGGTCTCCTGAACCTCGATCGGCAGGTGCTCCCACGTCTCGGGACCGAACGGGCTGTTCACCAGGACCGTCGCTCCCGCCTGTGCGAGCCGAAGCACGTCGGTCCGGTCGAACAGACCGAACTGATGACAAGCGACGAAGTTCGCCGCGCCGATGAGGTACGTCGAATGAATCGGAGCGGGATCGAAACGCAGATGGGAGACGGTCATTGCGCCGGACTTCTTCGAGTCGTAGACGAAGTAGCCCTGGGCGTGGAGGTCCGTGTGCTCACCGACGATCTTGGCCGAGTGCTTGTTCGCGCCGACGGTACCGTCGGACCCGAGTCCGTAGAACACGGCCCGGAGCGCCGCGTGATCGGTCACGAATGCCGGGTCGACCGAGAGGCTCGTGTGGGTGACGTCGTCCACGATTCCCACCGTGAACCGGCGCGGTTCTGATTCCGCCGCGAGGTGTTCGAAGATGGCTCGGACCATCGCGGGGGTGAACTCCTTCGACGAGAGTCCGTAGCGACCGCCGATCACTCGAGGCAGCGGGCGACCGGAGGTGAGGTTCGCGTCGACGAGTGCCGCGAGCACATCGAGGTGGAGCGGATCGGCCGGGGCGCCGGGTTCTTTCGTGCGATCGAGCACCGCGATCGACCGGACCGACACGGGCAACGCGTCGACGAGGGCTGCCGCGGGAAACGGCCGGTAGAGGCGAACCCGGAGGAGACCGACGCGCTGGGTTCGCAGCGCCGAGACGGTCTCGGACACGGCACCGGCTCCCGATCCCATCAGAACAATCACGTGTTCCGCGTCCGGGTCGCCCTCGTAGTCCACGAGTCCGTATCGACGCCCGGTCCGCGCACCGAGTCTCGCCATCGCCCGATCCACGATGTCGGGGACTGCGTTCGTGAAGGGATTCGCGGCTTCACGCGCCTGGAAGAACACATCCGGGTTCTGGGCAGAGCCGCGCAGCATCGGACGATCCGGATCCAGACCTCGCCGGCGGTGGTCCGAAATCCAGGTCTCGTCGATCATGGCCGTCAGGTCATCGGCGTGGACCGGTCGGATACGAGCGATCTCGTGAGACGTTCGGAAGCCATCGAAGAAGTGCAGGAAAGGGACCCGAGACTCGAGCGTGGCCGCGTGGGCGACGGCGGCGAAGTCGGAGGCTTCCTGGACCGAGCCCGAAGCGAGCATCGCCCAACCGGTCGGGCGCGCCGCCATGACGTCGCTGTGATCCCCGAAGATCGACAGTGCGTGCGTCGCGACGGTGCGGGCCGCGACGTGGATGACGGCCGGACTGAGTTCACCGGCGATCTTGTACATGTTGGGCAACATGAGGAGCAGACCCTGCGATGCCGTGAAGGTCGTCGCGAGGGCCCCGCGAGTCGTTGCGCCGTGCAGGGCACCGGCCGCGCCGGCCTCGGATTGCATCTCGATGACCTCGGGCACCGAGCCCCACAGATTCGGGCGGCCGGAGTCCGCCCAACTATCGGCCAACTCACCCATTGGCGACGCCGGTGTGATGGGGTAGATCGCGACGGTCTCGGACAGTGCGTACGCGACACGGGCGGCCGCCTCGTTTCCGTCGATGGTCTCCCCGCCTGGTTCGGGCGTCGACGAATTATCGGTCACCGACCCAGGATTACGTCCCCGGGCCGCGTGGGTCCAGGGTCGGAAGGCCCGTCATCGGTCATCAGTCGGCACCGCCGAGCACCTCGTCGAATCCGCGCCGAAGGGACGCCACGAGTACCTCGGGGTCAGGAATCGCACCGGCATCAGCGTTGATACCGATGTTGCACTCGGCTCCGTACGACATCAGCGTGATGTTGACCGCGGAGCCGAGGGTGGGGCCGAACGGGTAGAAGGCGTCCACCCGCGCACCGCCGACGTAGACATCGTTGGGGAAGCCAGGCACATTGCTCGCAAGAAAATCGACGTGTTTGAGCATTCCGCCGGTGACCGCGACCGGAAGCAGATTGAGCACCGCCGCGATCGCGTTGGAGAAGGGAATCGCGCGTTCGTGGCGTAACGAGCGACACCGCTCGCCGATCAGTTGCATGCGCTCGGTAGGGTCCGCGATGTCGATGGGAACTTCGAAGCGCACCAAGGTCACCTTGTTGCCACCCTCGGGGTCGTCGTCCTCCCGGATGCTGACCGGCATCGTGAGTCGCAACACCTCGACGTTGGTGTCATGGTGTTCGTGATAATGGCGAAGCCCGCCGGTGATCGCGGAGAGAAACGCGTCATTCAGCGTCCCGCCCCGCCGGTGCGCCGCGCTCCGTAGACCTTCGAGCGGAACATCCAGGGTGTCGTATCGCCACCGGAGTCGTCGGTCGCGCATCAACGGGGACCGCGTCGAGGTGACCGGACGGACGAACCGGCTGATGGAGGCGACCGTCGTCGCGGTCTCGTTGATCGTCTCGATCGGGTGACGAATCGTGCGCACGGCGGTGCGCGGAATGGCCCCGACGACCTGGCGCGCGGCTCCGCCGAGCCGGAAGGCGTTGTAGGTCAGCGCGTCGATCAATGCATCGAGCGGGCCGCGATCCTGGCCAATCGGTAGCTCCGGCAGCGGGCCACTTGGAGTCGGCCGGCGCTCGAAGTCCACGACGTGGGCCGCGAGTTGGATACCCCCGATGCCGTCGGTCAGGGCATGGTGGACCTTGATCACCAGGGCGGCCCGGCCGTCGGGGAGATCGTCGAGCACGGTGATCTGCCACAACGGTCGCTCCGCGTCGAACGCACTCATCCCTGCGTTCCGCGCAAACGCCAAGACCGCGGGTACGCCACCACCGGTTTGAACCCGGGCCCGTCGAAGGTGCCAGGAAAGATCGAAATCCTTGTCGATCACCCAGCGCGGCGGCGCGAGCTGGAACGGGACCCGTACCAACTTCTCCCGGAAGGTCGGGGAAAGCCGAGTGGCACGGTCAACCCGATCCCGCAGGATGTCCCAATCCGGAGCGCGGTCGAGAAGCGCAACGGCAACGACGGTCGACCGGAGCAGCGGATCCCGTTCCAGCTGCATCGTGAAGGCGTCGGCATCGCTGACGTGTTGCTCGGTCGTCATACCCACGTCCATCCTCCTCCCGGGCACGCGCCTCGGTAGGCGTCTCTCCACCACGATCGCGGCTCCCGCCGCACCCCACCAGGGTCGAAGGCCCTTGCCGCGGCCGCGGCGTCCCTGGTGGTGGGCGGGAGATCAGCCGACCTCGCGTCGCACAGCTCCGGTCAGGCACCGACCTTGTGGCATCCTGACCCGCTGATGTGCTTCCCCCGACCATCCATCGCCAATGCCGTCGCCGCGGTGGCGTGTGCCGCATTGGCCGCCTGTTCGAGTTCGAGCACCCCGACGAGCGCGCCCCGGAAGCAAGACCCACCCAAGGTGAGCGAGGTCCGCGCGGCGACGGCCCTCGTTGTGGTGAAGAGCGCCGGCGCCGAGGTTCCCTTCCCCGAGGCCGACAAGAATGCGGTCCTCGAGGGTGTTGAGTCGTACGTGCACGACGCGACGCTCGCGCCACTCCGCGGGACCACCGTCGACGTCGCGAAGCTCTTCGCGGCCAACACCGCACCCCCGGCCACCGATCTCGAATACGACGCCTTGACCGATGCTGCGGTGCCGAAGGCGACGGGCGCCGTCACCGCCACGCTGGAACCGGTCAGCCTGGTCGCACTCGCCGACCCGGCGGGCGCCATCGATCTCATCGGCGCGACGGTCGACCTCACGGTGTCAGCCACCAACAAACTCGGACCCATCAATATCCATCGCACCGGCGAACTGATGTTCACGCGCGACGGCAGCGTGTGGCGCCTCCTCAGCTTCAAACTGGCGGTCACCCGCGATGGCGCCGGCCTCGGACCCGACACCACCACCACGAGTGGGAGTACCGCACCATGATCCGCCGCCACCCGGTCCGCACACTGCTCATCGCGATCCCGCTCGTCGCCGTGCTGAGCTGCGCCGGCCTGGTCGGGCTCTGGCTCGGTGGTGTCGACGTTCCGGGCGCGTCGGCGTCTCGTTGGTTCACCATCACCAAGACCGCCAACGCCGACTACGCACCCGCTCCGGGTGGTCCGGTGTTCCTGCTCGCGATCGGCAACGACGGCCGCACCGGCGACACGGTCACCCGGGGCGATGCCATCCACCTGATCGGCGTGAACCCCACCACGCATCAAGCGACCATCCTCGACATCCCACGCGACACCACGATGAACATTCCGGGTCACGGACTCGACAGGGTCAACGCCGCGCACGCGAAGGGCGGACCGCGTCTCCAAGCCGACACCGTCTCGGCGGCGGTCGGCGTCCCGATTCCGTATGTGGTCGGCGCCGACTTCGACGGCTTCATCGGCATGGTCGACGAGATGGGCGGCCTCACGGTGAACGTTCCGTTCCCGATGAAGGACTCGTTTTCCGGTGCCGACTTCCCCGCCGGCATCCAGAAGCTCGACGGGCATCAAGCGCTCGCGTACGCCCGCAACCGCCACCAGTTCGCGAACAGCGACCTGACCCGGACTCAGAACCAGGGCTATCTGATCCTGCAAGCCCTCACCCAGTTCCGCGCGCAGAACACCGGTCCGATCGACACGTTGACCCTCCTCGCCAATCTCGGTCGGCACGCGAAACTCGACGGAGTTGGCCTGAAGGACCTCTACACGCTCGGGCGACTCGGCCTGTCCGTCGATCCGCTCCAAGTCAAGAACGTGGTCGTCCCCGTCGCGAGCGGTCGCGGGTCCCAGTTGGCGCTGACCGCCGACGCGACCGGCCTGTTCCAAGACTTCGCCGACGACGCCATCCTCCAGAATCACTGACCGTCTCAGGCGCGTGACATGCTCGGCGTATGGACGCGGTCGACACTCTTGACGAGATCGTCAGGGACCCGGAGTTCTTCGAACGGGCGGTCTTCCGGACCAACCTCCCCGCCCGCGAGGCACGCTTCGGCCAGCTGACCACCGCGCTGCATCCCGACACCCGCGCGCGGATGGAGAGCCGCGGCATCACCGAGCTGTTCACCCATCAAGCGGCCGCGATCGATGCGATCGCCGAGCGCACCAACATCGTGGTGGCCACCGGAACCGCGTCAGGGAAATCACTCTGCTACCAACTCCCCATCGTCGACACTGCCGTCCGCGGCGCCGCCGACACCGCCTTGTTGCTCTTCCCGACGAAGGCCCTCGCGCACGATCAGCTCCGGTCGCTCCGTGGTTGGCTCGTCCCTGGCTTGCGCGCCGTCACCTACGACGGGGACACCCCGCCCGATGATCGGGCGTGGGCCCGCAAGAACGCCACCGTCGTGTTGTCGAACCCCGAGATGCTCCACCAAGCCATCCTGCCGTATCACCAGCGGTGGTCGACCTACCTGATGCGGCTTCGCCTGGTCGTCATCGACGAGGTCCATGCGACTCGCGGCATCTTCGGGAGTCACGTGGCCAACCTGCTGCGTCGCCTGCGCCGCGTGTGCGCCCACTACGGATCGGACCCGACGTTCTGTTTCGCGAGCGCCACCATCGGGAATCCCGATGGGCTCGCCAGCACCATGCTCGGCGCGCCCGTCACGCTGATCGACGACGACGGATCGCCTCAGGCCGAACGGGGCTTCGCGCTCTGGCAGCGGCCGCTCCTCGACGCGGTGACCGGCTCGCGCGGATCCGCGAACGTGGAATCGGCGGAACTCCTGAGCCGGTTCGTCGCGGCCGGCCATCCGACCCTGGCGTTTGCGCGGAGCCGCCGAGCTGCCGAACTCGTGGCCACCCATGCCCGACGCAAGGTGGCCGAGCGATCCCCCGACTCGACCGATCGCATCGCGGCCTACCGAGGCGGGTACCTCCCCGAGGAGCGGCGAGAGCTGGAGCGGCGGCTGGTGAGCGGCGACCTCGTCGGCATTGCGGCAACGAACGCACTCGAACTCGGTATCGACATCGGCGGACTCGACGCCGTGATCCTGAACGGTTTCCCGGGAACCTTGGCATCGCTCCGCCAGCAGTCGGGTCGGGCCGGGCGGTCCGGCCAACGGGCGGCGGCCGTCCTGATCGCCGGCGATGACCAGCTCGACCAGTGGTACGCCGCGCACCCGACGGAACTGTTCACCCGCACCGCCGAGGCGGCGGTCGTGAACCCCCAGAATCCGTACGTGCTCGAACCCCACGTTGCCTGTGCCGCTCACGAGCTGCCGTTGGAACCGACCGACGATCAGTGGTTCGGCGACGGGCTCGACGACGTCGTACGGCGACTCGTCCAGACCGATCGGCTGAAACCACGCGCCGGGAAGATGTACTGGGCGGCCCGGCGCCCGCCGGCCCCGGGGATCGGGCTCCGGAGTGGCACCACCAGCGAGTTCGCGCTGATCAGCACCGAAGCCGGTCGCCCGATGATCGGAACGGTGGACGGCGCCCGCATCTTCAGCGTTGCCCACCCCGGCGCGATCTATGTCCACCAGGGCCGCCAGTGGCAGGTCGAACGACTCGACGTGGAGGCGGGCGAGGCCCACCTCACACCGGCCGACGATCAGGATGCGTACACCCAGGCTCGCGAGAACACCGACATCGACATCGCCGAGGTCCATGACACCGCTCCGTGCGGCGCGGGTCGAGTCCACGTCGGCTCCGTCACGGTGACGAATCAGGTCGTCGCGTACCAACGCAAGCGTGCGTCCACCAACGAAGTGGTCGAGACGGTTCCCCTCGACGTCCCGCCGCGGACCCTGTCCACTCTCGGCGTCTGGTACACGGTCGCGCCCGATCGCCTTCTCCACGCCGGTGTCGCGCCCCCGCAGGTGCTCGGTGCCGTCCACGCCGCCGAACACGCGCTCATCGGCATGCTCCCACTGTTCGCGATCTGTGACCGCTGGGATGTCGGCGGAGTGTCGATGGCGATCCACCCGGCCACGAACACGCCCACGATCTTCATCTACGACGGCTACCCCGGCGGAGCGGGTATCGCCGCGCTCGCGTTTGCCGACGTCGTCGAACACGTGAGGGCGACCGCCGCGCTCGTGCGGGCCTGCCCGTGCGCGGCGGGGTGTCCGTCATGTGTGCAATCGCCCAAGTGCGGGAACTGGAACGAATTCCTCGACAAGGACGCGGCCATCACGCTCCTCGACCTGCTGACCCCAACGGGCAGCGACGGCTAGATCCCCTTGCGTGGTGCCGTCGGGCCGAGCTTGAGCCTGAAGCTCCGGGAGGCATCGGGCGGCGTATCGCCGGTGGCTTCGATCGACACGGTGTGCGTGCGGTGGTCACAGGGAAACGGAATCCGCTTGACCCCACCCGCACCGACCTCAGTACTCACCTCGTCGTCGTCCACCAGGAACACCGCGCTGGTCGAGTTCCGGAGTTTCCAATCCACTTCGATGCCTTCGCCGATGGCATCGACGATGCAACGCGCCGGCGCGTGCGGAGCGAAGGTCACGATCGCCGGCGGTCCCTTCAGCACGGTGGTCACCGTCACTTCGAGCGAGGGACAACCCGACACATCGCCGTTGGGCAGCAACGTCTCGCAGTACTTGATGCCGGTGCGATTCGCGCCACCCCATCGCACCCGATCCATCGTCACCGCGAACAACTCGGCCCCCTGCAGGTTCGCGCCCCGTAGATCGGCACCAGTCATGTCGGCACCGGACAAGACCACGTTGGACAGATCGGCATCACGAAAGACCACGTCGCGTAGTTCGGCATTTCGGAAACTCGATCCCGAGAAGTTGGCGCCGGTCAGATCGGTCGAATCCAGGTTGAGCGCGGTGAAGTCCTGGTTCAAACACACGGCACGAGGTTCGAACACGCAGTCGCCGAGCCGATTCGTGAACTCGGCGCCGTCGCTGGAACATCCGACGCCGATGATCGCGGCGGCGACCGCCACACCCAGGATTCCGACACGGCGCATCCCGGGACCGTAGCAAGCAGGTCGGTGGCGATCGGGTCAGCGGGGCGCGAGGGCCACAGCCCGAGTGGACCATCACCCGCAGCCGGAACCTGCGAACTGGCAGCGCCGGAGCACCTCCGCGCGCGCCGAGCCGAACGTGTGCCCGACTTGAACCACGACTTCGGCATGGTCACCAACACAGTCGCAGCGGCGGAGGATGGCATCGTTCTCGGCGGCCACGGTGGCCGCCGAGACCCGCGCCACCGCCGACCCTTCGGATCGAGCGAGGGCATCGGCGGCGGCCAGTGCCGCCGCGTCGGCCGCAGTGTCGGCGCGGGCGGCGTCGCCGGCGGCATGACCGGCATGGGCCACTCCGAGCGCAACGACCATTGCCACGACCACCACCGCGAGGCTCAATACGGTGACCGATCCCCGCTGGGAGCGCTTCATCGCTCGGTCCTCATCACCGCGGTCCCGTGCACGACCGGATCCGGGAACAACGGGCCAACGAGCGGCAGATCGGTGTGCGAGACCACCGTGACGTCCACGCGCACGGAACCGCCCACGGACGGACGAGGGCCGACGTTCACGGTGGCGTGTGCCATCACCCGCCGCGCCGCCGCTCGGGCCGCGCCGGGATCCGGATCGACGCTGACCGCTCGTGCTGCCTCACGAGCGGCGTGGACCACTCCGACGTAATCACGCACGACCAATGCCGTTTGGAGCACCGCCAACAGTAGGAACACTGCGAGCGGCAGGATGAGTGCGAACTCAACCGTCGCCTGCCCCCGTTCCCGGAGGCAGGCCGACGATCGAACTCGTCGAGAAGCTCGACGCATTAGCCGGGCAGGATCTTGCCGATGACCGTGTCGAACAGCTTGCCGATCGTGTGGCTCTTGGTGGCCCACGTGATCACCAGGGTGCCGATCGCCGCTGCGCCCAGGATGACCAGCGCGTACTCCGCAGTGGTCTGGCCGGCTTCAGTGGCCGCGTCCCGGACGCTGGTCGCCATCGACGTGAGTGCTGTGAAGAATCGACGCAACATTGGATGTTCCTCCTTGAACAGTCGTGAGTTGTGACGGGGGAAGTGCGGGGTCATCCCGGTCAGAGCCGGGACAACGCCGAGAGCACCGCCGGCACCACGGTCAACAACCCAAATGCGGGAAGGACCAGGAAGACCAGCGGGAACAAGAGCTTGATCGGAACCGTGCGCGCGCGAGCCTCGGCCTGGCGTCGCAGTGCCTGACGCGTGTCGTCGCCGACCCGAGCCAGTGCCGATCCCGCCGGCGCACCGAGATGGGCGCTCGCCACCAGCGCGTCGACGATCGGCGCCAGGAGTGGAGTCGAGCGGCCCAGTTCTCGCAATGCGTCGACGAAGGACCCGCCGAGTTCGGTCACGACCGTGACCTCGCGCAGTCGAACACTCACTCGCTCCGGCCCCCAGCGCGTCGCGAGTTCGAGTGCGCCACGCGGCGTGGACCCGGCGCCGACGGCCACGATCAGGAGATCGATGACCGATGGCAACTCGGCGAGCAACGCCCCCGCGTCGCGGCGGGCGCGCCGCTTGGCCGCGATGCCGCCGATGACCCGGCCGACCGGCCCGCGCACACGCGGCCAGCGGAACCCGGGCCTCGACGAACTCGGCGCCCACCGCTCGACCACCTGCACGCGGCGGGTGCGTGCGATGAGCGGTGATGCCACGACCAGACCCCAACCGACACCACAGCCGACCATCACGATGTCGTTCATGTCGGTTGCCCCACGAGCGCTCGCATCCACACGGCGGCCAGTGCCTCGAGCCCGAGCCCGACCACCAGACAGATCCGGCCCGCCGTCGTCGAGATCAGCACGTCGATCGACTCCGGATCCGTCGCGGCCGCGAACACCAAGTACGCAAGGGGTGCGGCACCGACGACGATGGCCGACACCCGGGCCTGGGCGGAGAGCGCCTTGGCCTCACCGAAGGCCGCGTCGTCGTGCCGAAGTGAGACGGCGAGCCCTTCCAGCGCGGTGGCGGCCGATCCGCCGATCTGAGTGACCATGGCGAGCGCACCCGCCGCAGCCCGCACACCGGGGAGCGGGCGGTCCTCCGCCCATTGAGCCAATGCCGACTCGATCCCTGCACCCAACGAGCAGCGGGCCGCGATCCGGGCAAAGTCGGGTCGGAGCGGGCCGGGGCGGCCGGCCACCGTCTGGACGGCATCGGGCACGGTGCCTCCGGCGCGCAGGTGCGCCACGATCAGATCCAGCACGCCGGGCAGCGCCGCCCGCACGGCTCGACGGGCATGCCCTGATCGCACTCGCAGACCAATCGGCCCCGCGCCGATCGCCGCGAGGATCGCCGGAATCATGAGCGGCGGCGCGAGCACGAGCGCGAACCACGCGGCGCTGACGATGGCGAGACACCACCAACCCGCAGCCGTCTCCGGCGTCAGATCGAGGCCGGCATCCATCAGGCGCCGCTCGACGTGCGGTCGGACACTGCTCGGAAGCAGCTCAGTCCGCGCCGATGACCGACGGGCCCGGCCCCGCGCCGGTGCCGCTACCGCGGCTCGGGCGAGCGAACCGGCCAGCGCGGCACCGCCGACCGTGACCAAGGCGAAGACCATCATGGCCGGACCCACCGACGAGGGATCCGAATGCGGCTTCCCACCGTCTCGATGCCGTCGGCGCGACGCTCCAGCAACGATCGCACTTCGAACCCGTGAGCCGCTTCGACGACTTCCACGACCGACACGATGTGCCGAGCGCCGCTTCCCGACCGCGCCACCTGCACGATCACATCCACCGACGCTCGGAGCTGCTCGCAGATCGCGTCGTGAGGGAGGCCGGTGCCACCGAAGAGCGCCAGAGTCGACAACCGACGCAGTGCGTCGATCGGACTGTTGGCGTGCACTGTGGACAGCGATCCTTCGTGGCCGGTGTTCAGCGCCTGAACGAGGTCGAGGGCTTCGGCCCCTCGGACCTCGCCCACCACCAGCCGGTCGGGGCGCATCCTCAATGAGGCACGGATCAGTTCGCGCACGGTGACGGCTCCGGCGCCTTCGGCGTTGGGAGGTCGGGCCTCGAGGCGAACCACGTGTGGCTGACCGAGCCGCAGCTCCGCCGTTTCTTCGATCGTCACAATGCGTTCACGGTCGTCGATGGCCCCGGCGAGCGCGTTGAGCAACGTCGTCTTCCCGGAGCCGGTGCCACCGGAGATCACGACGTTGGCGCCGTCGACGAGCACTTCCCGCAGGAGGGCGACGCCGGAGTCGCCCACCCCGAAGTCCTCCACGTCGACCCGCCGCGCCCCGAACCGCCGAATCGTCAGACACGGCCCATCGATGGCGAGTGGCGGGATGACGGCGTGAAGCCGGGATCCATCGGCCAACCGGGCTTCGACGAGTGGCGACGAGCGGTCCAGCCGCAGTGACAGCGGAGCGAGGATGCGATCGACGAGCCGAAGGAGTTCGTCGTCGCGGATCTGAAGATCGATGGCTTCGAGCACACCACCGCGCTCGACGAAACAGCGGCCGCCGCCGTTGATCATGATCTCGTCGATCGTCGGGTCGGCCAACAGCGGCTCGAGCGGACCGAGCCCGACCACGTCGTTCAGCACTTCACCGACGAGTTGCTCGCGACGGTCGAGGGCGAGCAATGGATGCTCGGCCGCGACCAGATTCGCAATGCGGCGCCGCACCTCCGGCGCCGGCACCCCCAACAGTGCCTCGGCGCCATCCGACTCGACGAGCCGGCGATGGACTGCGGCTCGGATCGAGAGGTCCGGCTCGACGATGGTCGTCATGCCGCAACCCCTTTGCGATTCCCCGTGTACCCGAGGTCGCGCAGGATCTGGGTCGCCGCCCGAGCCAACGCATCCGGCAGCCGAGCCGGCAGCGTGCCCGCATCGACCGCTCGCGCCACGGCATCACGGGTCGGCACCCGGGCGATGACCGGCCGGCCGAGCACCTGACTCAGGTCGGAGGGACCCAGTGAACGGCCTGGCTCCTGCACGACGACGAGGCCGAACGACTTCGCCGTGCAGGGGTTCCGCACCGCCCGGCGCAACGAGACGTAACACTCCCGCAGCACCATGATCGTCGCGTCGCTCACTTCGAGCATCGCCCGGGCCACGGCGTCGTCCGGCACGCCGACATCGACGAGCGTGAGTGGCCCATCCCGAAGCGCAACGGCCAACGCGGCACCGGCTTCGGCCGAGATGGCAGGTGACAAGACGCTGGGCGCGCCACCGGCGGGCACCAACGAAAGACCGGGCACAATCTCGACCCCGAGCCGATCGAGCGCGTCGGTCGGTGCGGTGGGTCCCGCAGCCAACCAGTCTGCAATACCGGTCTCCGGATCGGCGCCCAAACCGAGAATCGCGGGTTGATCGCCGCGAAGATCAACGAGTCGGGCCGAGCGAAGCGTGCGGCTCGCCTGCAGCGCACACGCCGCGGCGATCACTGAAGTACCGGAGCCACCTTTGGGTGACCAGAACGTGAGGAGTGACAACTCCCCTCCCATCGGGTCGGCGCCCGAACGGCGCGCAGAAGAATCAGCCCGGGGAAGTGGGGAGGGGAAGAGGCTGGACTCTGGCAGATCCCGACAAATGTGTCAAGAGGGAGTTTTCGAACTTCCCGATGCCCGTCGGAATCCGCCGTAGTCTCGGCGGCATGGCCGGTGCCGCATTCTTCGACCTCGACAAGACCATTGTCGCCAAGAGTTCCGTGCTGGCGTTCGGCAAGCCGCTGTACCGAGAGGGTCTGCTCTCGAAACGCATCATCGTGAAGAGCATGTATGCACAGATCCTCTACATGCTCGTGGGCGCGGACGAATCCAAGATGGAAGAGGTCCGCGAGTCGATGCTCGCACTCACCCGGGGTTGGAAGCAGGACCACGTGGCCTCAATCGTGGCCGAGACGATGGACGAGATGATTTCTCCGATCGTCTACGCCGAGGCTCTGGAACTCTTCGACGAACATCACGCGGCCGGCCGCAAAGTCATCATCGTCTCCTCGTCGCCCGAGGAGGTCGTGCAGCCGATCGGCGCGTTCCTCGGCGTCGACGATGTGATCGCAACTCGCGCCAAGATCGACGCCGAGGGTGCGTACACGGGTGAACTCGACTTCTACGCGTACGGCCCGTACAAAGCCGAGGCCTTGCACGAATACGCCGCCACGAACGACATCGAGCTCTCGGAGTCCTACGCGTATTCCGATTCCATCACCGACGTGCCGCTGCTCGAGACCGTCGGCCATCCGGTTGCGGTGAATCCCGATCGCGAGCTGGAACACGAAGCCAATCGGCGCGGCTGGGAAGTACGAAAGTTCGCCCGCCCGGTACGGCTACGCGATCGAGTGCCGGTGCCCCCGAAAGGTCCCACGATCGCGGTCGGCACCATGGTCGCGATCACCGGCGCGGGAGTTGCCGGATACGCATGGTGGCGCCGCCACGCGGCACGCCTCTCGTCGTGAGGTCGATCGACAATCTCGCGGTGTTGCCCACACCCGTGCAGCGCATGGACGCACTCGCCGTCGAACTGGGAACCGACGCCCACCTGGTCGTGAAGCGCGACGACCTGACCGGTCTCGCGCTCGGCGGGAACAAGGCACGCAAGCTCGCATTCCTCGCCGCTGATGCACTCGCCAACGATGCCGACTGTCTGGTCACCGGCGGAGGCCCCCAGAGCAACCATGCCCGGATGACCGCGGCCGCCGCGAACCAGATCGGGCTCGACTGTCACCTCGCGCTCGCCGGACCGCCGTCGGCCGCTCGCGACGGCAACCTGCTCCTCGACGAGCTTCTCGGCGCGCAGCTCCACTTCGACGGGGCTTCGGACTACTACGACATCGAGCAGGCAATCACGACCCTCGCCGATTCGCTGCGGGCCACCGGCCGCCGTCCGTACGCGATCCCCGTCGGGGGCGCCTCGACGCTCGGCGTCGTCGCCTACGCGCTCGCGGTCGACGAACTCCGCGACCAACTCGGTGACGACCCGGATTGGATCTTCGTTGCCGATGGTTCCGGCGGAACCCACGCGGGCATCCTCGCGGGATTGGGCGACGCAGTCACCGACCACGGTCGTCGGCGTCGACGTGGGGACGCGTCCCGACCTCGACGACCGCGTGCCCGGAACTCGCGATCCGCCGCGGCCACCCATCTCGGCCGGGGCGCCCCTCTCCGCCGAACCATCATCGACCACGACCACATCGGACGCGGCTACGGCGACCTCTCCCCCGCGTGTCTCGAAGCATTGCGGACCGTCGCCCGCGCCGAAGGGCTGATTCTCGATCCTGTGTACTCGGGCAAGGCCGCGGCCGCGATGTTCACTGCGGTGCGCGACGGCCGGATCTCGAACGGGGACACCGTGGTCTTCTGGGCGACCGGTGGATCCCCGGCCCTGTTCGCGCATCACTACGAATCGGCCTTGACCGGGCCGTGAACGAGAAGAGCGGACCCCGAAGGGTCCGCTCACTCTTCAGATGTGCCCTGCCGGATGGGCTCAGGCGTCGCCACGCACCTTGTACGCGACCGCAGCGCCGAGCGCCAACACGACAATGAGCAGGAGCAACTTCTTCATGGGAATCCCTTTCCGCCTGAGGGTGACGCCAGGACACTAGCCCTGTCAGGATGCGCTCGGAGGTGAACGAGGTCTGGTGGCCTCCCTCGTCTTCAAAACGAGTGGGACGGGTGATCCCTGTCCGGTGGGTTCGATTCCTGCCACCTCCGCCACGCCACCGCAGCACGACTGACCGGACCGAGCCGATCGGCTACCCCCGGCGAGCGCGGATCTCGGCGGTGATCGCGGGGACGACCTCGTGGAGGTCGCCGATCACGGCGAAGTCGGCCTTCGTGACCATGTTGGCCGCCGCATCGGTGTTGATGGCGATGACGCACTTCGCGCCGGAGGCTCCGACCCAGTGCTGGATCGCACCGGAGATACCGCAGGCGAAGTACACGTCGGCGCCGATGCGGGTGCCGGTCTGACCGACTTGATCGGTGTGGTTGCGCCAGCCGTTGTTGGTGACCGCACGCGAGCAGCCGACCACCCCGCCGAGTTCGGCCGCCAGCTCGTCGAGCGGCGCGAAGCCCTCGGCGCTTCCGACGCCGCGACCACCACCCACGACGACGGCTGCGGTTGCGAGCGTCTGACCCGCCTCGCGCTCGACCCGTTCGCGGACCATCGTGAGCGCGGCGGTCGGTTCGATCTCCGGAGTGAACGGGCGCGGGGTGGCGGGGCCCGCCCTATCAGCCGGTACGGCCTCGATGGCGTGCAGTGCGGTCGAGAGCAGGATGATCGGCGCGGCGGACCTGGACCCGTTCGTGGAGCGACCCTCCCCAGCGCACCCGCGAGAGTTCCCACGAGTCGCCGACGCCGATCGCGTCGACGGGCAACACGTTGGCCACGAACGGCGCGTCGAGGCGCGCGCCGACTCCGGCCAGCACCTCGTTGCCACGGTCGGTGCCGCACGCCATGACGACGGTCGGCTGGAGCTCGCGCACCAGCGAGGTCACCGCGTCCGCCGAGGCGTCGGCGCCGTAATCGGTGAGCAGATCGTGGTGCGCCTGGTGGACCGTGTCGACGCCGAAGGGCGCGAGATCGGCCGCCAGCGGATCGCCCGCGGCGCCGACCACGACTGCGCCGATCGGACCACCAAGCTCGCGCGCGAACGTGAGCGCCTCGAACGTTGCGGGCACGAGCGTGCCGCGGTCGTGTTCGATGAAGACGAGGATGGTCACAGCACCCCTCGTTCCACCAACACGTCGACCACTGCGGCGGCGGCATCCGGACCGTGACCGAGCACCACGAGCCGTGATTCGGGTTCCGGTGGCGAGACCAATCGGATCATCTGTTGCGGTCCCGGATCGCCCGCGGTCTCGCGCGACTCCGGGACGGCCTTGCGCGAGGCCAGACGGCCCTTCATCGTGGGGTAGCGCGGCAGATTGATGCCTTCCTTGACGCCGACGACCGCCGGCAACGGCAGTTCGTAGACCTCCTGGACCCCGTCGATCTCGCGTTGGACACGCGCGGATTCCCCCGCGATGGTCAAGCCCTTGGCGCCGGTCACCATCGGGCGCCCGAGCGCCCGGGCGACGCGCACCCCCACCTGGAACCCGCCGGAGTCCGCCGACTCGTTCCCCACGAGCACGAGGTCGAATGCGCCGGCATCGCCTTCGATCTCGATGACTGCCGTGGCGATCGCCCGTGCCGTACGCATGGGGTCCCAGTCGGAGCCGTCGGTGGTGAGCACCACCTGCTGCCCCACGCCGAGACTGGCCGCGTACCGCAGTTGCTCCTCGGCCTCGACCGGACCCAGCGTGAGCGCGGTCACCGCGCCGCCGTGCTCCTCGACGAGTTGCAGCCCCGCTTCGAGGGCGCACTCCTCGTGCGGGCTCATCGTGAATCCGAGGTTGGCCGAGTCGACGGCCTGGCCGTCCTCGGTGACGTTGATCCGCGCGCCCGGAGCCGGGACGCGTTTGAGACAGACCAGGACCCGCACGCGCGTCAGGCCTTCATCCGCGCGTCGTCGGGGTCGAACAGCGGCTGACTGCCGACGCGTTCCACCCGCACGGGGAACAGCTCGTTCATGTACATGACCGCCAGCTCCGTCCCTTCGACCGCCTGCTCGGGTGGCAAGTAGGCCAACAGGAGAAACCGACCGAGCGATGGTGCCATGCCGGCCGTGGTGACCCGCGAGACCCGACCCTTGGCGTCGACGATCCGCTCGCCGTCGGGCGTAAGGATCGGCTCGTTGCCGCCGGTCGGGAACCGATCCGTACCGTCCGCCGAGGTGTGCGACAGCATCGCCAGGGTGCACAGCTGCGCGACCGGTTCCTGCTCCCGTGCGGCGAGATATGCCGCCTTGCCGATGAAGTCCGCGGCCTTCACCTTGGGCCGCGCCAACCCCGCTTCGACGGGGTTGTACTCACTTTCGAGTTCCGCCCCCATGAGGCGGTAGCCCTTCTCGATGCGACCCGTGACCGCATACACACCGATGCCGACGGGCACGACGCCGTGAGCCTGGCCCGCGTCCCACAGGGTGTCCCACAAACGCAGTCCGTGCTCCATCTTCGTGTAGATCTCCCAGCCGAGATCACCGACGTAGGAAATCCGGAACATCGTCACCGGGATCCCGTCGATCAGTGCCTCGCGCACTGATCCGTAGGGGAACGCCTCGTTCGCCAGGTCGGCGTCGCAGACCGACGCCACCAGGTCTCGCGCCTTCGGGCCCCAGACTCCGATCGTGCACAGCGCGGCCGACATGTCGGTGAACGTGACCGAGCCGTCGGTGGGCAGGTACTTGCGGAACCAGTACTGGTCGCGACCACCGTCGAACGCACCCGTGACCACGCGGAAGTGCTCCTCGCCGAGGCGCAGGATCGTGAGATCACCGCGGAACCCACCGTCGGGGGTGAGGAGCGGCGTGTACACCGAGCGTCCAACCGGGACATTCACACTGTTGACGGTCAGGTACTGCAGCGCGTCGAGTGCGCCCGGCCCGGTGATGTCGAACTCGCAGAAAGCGGTGAGGTCGACCATGCCCACCCGCGCCCGCATCGCCAGATGCTCGGCATTCGTGATCGGCGACCACCACCGGGCGTCCCACTCGTGCGGGCGCGGCTCGCATTGGCCGGGGAACTCGTCGCACAGCGCCGCGTTCGACTCGTACCACTGCGGCCGTTCCCAGCCGCGAGCGTCGAAGAACACGGCGCCGAGCGCCTCTTCACGAGGGAAGAACGGTGACCGGCGCATGCCGCGCTCGGTGGCCCATTGCTCACGCGGATGCACGATCCCATAGGTCTTGTTGAAGTGCTCGGCGCAACGGGCCTCGATGTGATGCACCGTGCGCTCGTGCGGGTAGAAGCGCGTGATATCGGACGAGTGACCGTCGCACACGTGCGGGTACCCGTGGGTCATCCACTCGGCGACGAGCTGCGCGATGCCCGGCCCTTCCTTGATCCAGACGGCGGCGGCCGACCACAGGTTGGCCACCTCGATCGTCTCGCCGAGCACCGGCATCGCGTCGGGGGTCAGCGACAGCAACCCGTTGATCGCGTAGCGGATCTCCGCGGTCTCGAGGATCTCGCCCATGAGCTCGAGCGCGTCTTCGAGCTGGTCGTCGAAGTCCTCGTCGGTGAACGGGAGCTCGGTCGGCGACAACGCGGCCTCGTCGTTGCTCGGGATCTCGTCGGGCCGGTGGAAGATCGGGCGATGGGCGTAGCTGCCCACCTCCATCGACCCGGCCGACTGCCGCTCGTACATGAACGTGTCCATGTCTCGCACGATCGGGTACGCGACCTCCTGGCCGGACTCCACGAGCACGTCGATCGGGCCGACATCGGCCATCTGGTGCACCGCCGGAGTGAGCGGAATGGTGGCGCCTGCCATCGCGGCAATCCGCGGGCTCCACACCCCACACGCGATCACGACGTGATCGGCCTCGATGCGTCCCTTGTCGGTGACGACGGCACGCACGACGCCGTCCACCACCTCGACGTCGAGCACCTCAGTCGTGGCGAACACCGCGAGGTTCCCGGCATCGACCGCTTCCTCCCGCATCAGCGTTCCCGCCCGCAAGGAATCCACGACCGAGACACTCGGAGTGTGGAAGCCACCGAGGATCACCGACTCGTCGAGGAACGGCACCATCTCCTTCACCTGCGCGGGCGTCAACAGTTCGGCCTCGATGCCCCAGGCCTTCGCCGAGGTCATCCGGCGCTGGAACTCCTCGAGCCGGTCCGGGTGGCGCGCCACCTCGATCCCGCCGCAGGTGCTGTTCACCCCCATGGCCTCGTACTGCGCTTGGCTCGCGAGCGTCAGCATCGCCATCTCTTTGTTGTGATCGACCGGGAAGATGAAGTTCGACGCGTGACCGGTGGAGCCACCCGGATTCGGCAGCGGGCCCTTGTCGAGCAGCACCATGTCGGTCCAGCCCAGACGGGACAGATGTCCGACGAGACAGTTGCCGACGATGCCGGCTCCGATCACGACGACACGGGCGCGGGTTGGGAAGTCAGTCACGATTCGGTTCCTAGCACGGAGATGATGGGACGGGTCAGGGACGACATGGTGGTTCGGGATGGGTCACGCGAACTCGTCAGGGAGTTCGGCTTTGCGGCGGGCCACGAAGTCGCGGAGTTCGGCGTCGACGGCCTCGTCGATCGGCGGCGGTTCGTAGCTCGCGAGCCGGCTCTTCCAGATCGAGTTGGCGCGCTGCGCGGCATCGAGCGAGCCCTCTTCGGTCCATTGCTCGAAGCTCGAGTTGTCGGCGACCTCGGACCGAGCAAACGCGGTCTCGAAGTTGGCGAGTGTGTGCGGGGTGCCGAGGAAGTGGACACCGGGCTCGTGCGCTCGGAAGGCGTCGAGCGCCTGCCCGTTCTCCGAGAGATCGAGGCCCTGGGCGAACGTCGCCATCATCCCCAACTGATCGTCGTCGATCACGAACTTCTCGTACCCGACGGCGAGCCCGCCTTCGAGCCAACCCGCGGCATGGAGCACGAAATGGACTCCGGCCATCAGGGTCGGGATGAGGGTCGATGCCGACTCGTAGGCCGCCTGCGCATCCGGCACCTTCGACGCCGTCAGCGCGCCTCCGGATCGGAACGGCACCCCGAGCCGACGCGCGAGTGCGGCGCAGGTGTACAGCACGATCGCGGGCTCCGGTGTTCCGAAGGTGGGCGCCCCGGTCTGCATCGACATCGAACTGGCAAAGGAACCGAAGATGACCGGTGCACCCGGGCGCACGAGCTGCACGAACGCCAGGCCGACGAGCGCCTCGGCCAAAGTCTGCGCGGCGACGCCCGCCGAGGTGGTCGGCGCCATCGCGCCGGCGAGGATGAAGGGTGTGATGATCGTCGCCTGGTTGCGCTCGGCGTAGACCCGGGCCGCTTCGAGCATGGACGCGTCCCACACCAGCGGTGACGACGCATTGATGAGACTGGTCATGACCGTGCGGTCGGCCAGGTCGCCACCGAAGCCGATGCGCGCCAACTCGAAGCTGTCTTCGGCTCGGCTGCCGGCCGTCACCGAACCCATGAATGCCTTGTCGCTGTAGCGCAGGTGGGCGTAGACCATGTCGAGGTGGCGCTTACTCACCGGTACGTCCACCGGTTCGCAGACGGTCCCGCCCGAGTGGTGCAGGTTGGGCGAGAGATAGGCGAGCTTGACGAAGTTCTCGAAGTCCTCGAGCGTGGCGTAGCGCCGACCGCGATCGAGGTCGTACGCGAACGGCGATCCGTAGTTGGGCGCGAACACGGTGGCATCACCACCGATACGGACATTGTTCGCCGGATTGCGGGCGTGCTGGATGTACTCCGTCGGCGCGCTCGCCTGGACGAGCTGACGGCAGAGACCCCGCGGGAAACGCACCCGGTTGCCCCGCACGTCGGCGCCGGCGGCCCGGAAGAGTTCGAGCGCGACCTCGTGGTCGTGGATCTCGACGCCGACCTCCTCGAGGATGATGTCGGCATTGAGTTCGAGGATCTCGAGGCCCTCGGCCGACACGATCTCGAACGGCGCGAGGCGGCGGGTGAGGAACGGTTCGCGCTCCACCACCCGGGCGGCGCGAGCCGCCTGGCGACCGGCGCGTCCGCCGCTGCGTCGGGCTCGGGGTTCACTGGTCATTCGGATTCCGTCCTTCGGGCGCCCCGGCGTCGACGCCGGACGACGGGGGTCGGCAACGTGACCAACTCGGCCAGGTTCGGGGTGGGGTCGGTGGCGTGGGGGATGGCCATGGCCGCCACGAACAGTTCCTGGAATCTTGCCTCCGTGGCCGTCTCGATCTTGGTGATGCGGCGCACCGCCGCTTCGATCTCCTGCCGCTGCGCGTTCGAGAGCAGCAACCGGGCCGCGCCGGCACCCGCCGCGTTCCCCACCGCATGGACCGCAGCCACCGGTGCGTCGGGCACCAAGCCCAGCACCAACGCGTGGAGTGGGTCGATGTGCGCCCCGAACGCGCCCGCGAGGCGAACGTCGACCACGTCGGGATGACCCGCCTGTTCGAGGACCAGATCGATCCCGGCTCGCAGCGCCGCCTTGGCGAGCTGAATCGCCCGCACGTCGTTCTGGGTGATGACAACTCGCGCGTGGCCGTCGTCGTGCAGCACGTACGCCGCGGTGCGTCCCTCGGCGACGACGCGATCGCTGCGCGCGGCCGCGTCGCCGTCGATGGTGCCGTCGGCGTGGATCACCCCAGCGAGGAAGAGTTCGGCGATCGCCTCGACGATGCCGGACCCGCAGATGCCCGTGACCGCCGGCGCGTCGTCATCGAACGCGGGCTCGTCGCTCCAGTGATCACAGCCGATCACCTTGACCTTGGTGGCCAGGGTGTCGGGATCGACGCGCACTCGCTCGATGGCCCCGGCCGTCGCCCGTTGGCCCGCACTGATCTGCGCGCCTTCGAAGGCTGGTCCGGTCGGGCTGGATGCCGCCCAGATCCCGTCGGGGGTACCGAGCAGGATCTCGGCGTTGGTTCCGATATCCACGAGCAACCGCGGGGTCGGCGCGCGGTCGACCCCCTCGGCGAGAAGTGCCGCGGCCGCGTCGGCGCCGACGTGGCCGGCAATACACGGTGGGCAGTACAACCCCGCGTGGGGCAGATGGATGCCGATCGCTGCGGCCGTCGTGGTGACCGAGCCGTCGACGGCGAGCGTGAACGGCGCGACGCCGAGCGGGGTGGGATCCAGCCCGAGCACCAGGTGGTGCATGATCGGATTGCCGACCACCACGAGGTCCAGGACATGGTCGGCGTCGGCATCGGATCGGGCCATGAGCTCGGTCACGAGGTCGTTGATGGCCTCGCGCACCACTCGGGTCAGCTCGGTCTCGCCGCCAGGGTTCATCATCACGTACGAGACGCGACTCATCAGATCCTCACCGAACCGGATCTGCGGGTTCATGGCACCGGCCGTCGCGAGGACCTCCCCGGTGGTGAGATCACAGAGGTGCGCGGCGATCGTGGTGGAGCCCACGTCGACGGCGATGCCGAGCGCGACGTCGGTGAACCCCGGCAATGCACCCACGATGCGAGCGGGTTCGCGGGCGTCGTCCGTCGCGTCCCGCGAACGGCGCGGGAGCGCCAGGATGAGCGTGCCCGCCGCCGGTACGGACGAGAACACCGTCTGAAGTTCGCGTGCCAGTTCGGGGGACGGGACCACCACCGTGACGCCATGCGTGGCCGCGACCTCGGCGACGAGCGCGCGACCGAGTGACTCCGAAACCGAACCCAAGTCGCCGGCATCCAAGTCGGCGGTGCCGAGTTCGACGTAGGCCAGCATCACCGTGGGGTCGATCCGCAACTCGTCCAGCCGGAGTTCCTTGCGCACCACCGGGCGATGCACCTGGCTCGCGGCGGGCACATCGATGACCACGTCGCGTTGGATACGCGCCGCGCACCCGAGCCGCGCCTCGGGGCCCAAAGGTCGGGAGAGACGGGCAGCGCGCTCGTCCGGTCCCGGTCGGCTGAGCGCGTCGCGGTCGCTTCGGATAGACCATTTGGCGAACTCGCCGGTACTCACGTGCACCTGACAGTGGCCGCAGATCTGGCGGCCGCCGCACACGGAGTCCAGGTCCACGCCGAGCGCCCGAGCCGCGTCGAGCACGGTGCTGTCGAGCGCCACCGCGCCCTGGCGACCCGACGGGGTGAAGACCACTCGGGCGGTGCTCATTCGTCGAAGCCGAGCTGCGCGGCGATCGCGGTCAGCCGTTCCTTCGGGTAATCGGCGTCGAACCCGGCGGCCGCCGCGTCGGCCGCGGCCTGAAGGCTCTCCGGATCGGTGGCGCCGGTCCAGGGCTCGGCCGCGCGGCGCCACTCCGCCACATAGTCCGACGCTTGGGTGAGTCCGGCGGCCATGGCGGCCTCGTCGACGGCACGGTGGAAGCGACGGGGTAGCAACGCCTGGTACCGATCACGCCCATGCTGCGCGTTCACCTGCGTGGGGATGTCGCGCCACCAGATGGTGACGAGCTGCACGCGGGCCATCTCACACCGCCGCGGGTTGGCCGAGCGCGGCGCGCATGGTGGCCGAGAACGGGGCGAGGCCCACGGGCTCGTCGATGAACTCCAAGCCGAGCCGCTCGGCCGCGGCTCGTCCCAACGCCCGCACCTCGGAGTTGCCCGACTGGGAGATCAGGACCAACCGCCGATAGTGCGCGAAGTACTGGTCCCGCAGCTCGGGATGGCGGTCGAGCCCGAGCGTGCCGATCACGAGCGCGTCGAAGTGTCGCGCCAGGAAATCGGTGAGATAGAACGTCCCGGGTTCCGCGTCGTGCCAGGCCGCGAACCGGTCCGCCCCCGCGAAGAACTCGTAACAGTGGGCGCCCGGCAGACGCGTTGCGCCGAGCCGCTCCAGTTCTCGATCCAACCGGCCGCCGGTCCCACAATCGGCGTACGCCGCGACGACGCGCGCCTCGGGGTGTTCCGCCGCCACGGCCGCGACGGCCGCGGGGATCGCGCTCGGCGTGGAGTGCAGATTGGCCGGGAGATAGACGACTGTCGGCGGCGGTCCGGGGAGCTGATCCAGCACGGTTCGCAGCTCCCGGACCAGGGCGCCACAGGCGATGACCAGCGTGGCCGGCCGGCTCGGTTCAGCCACCGGCCCGGCGCGCCGCCACCAGCGCCGTCGCGGTCGCGGCGGCCACGGACGCATCACGGCAATACGCGTCGGCCCCCACCGCCACGCCGAACTCTTCGTTCAGGGGCGCACCACCCACCAACACGATGACCTCGTCGCGCCGGCCTTTCTCCACCAGCGTGTCGATGACGATCTTCATGTACGGCATCGTGGTGGTGAGGAGGGCCGACAGCCCGAGAATGTCGGGCTGGTGCTCGTCCAACGCCGCGAGGTACTCGTCGACGGAGGTGTTAACGCCGAGGTCCACGACGTCGAACCCCGCGCCCTCCATCATCATCGCCACGAGGTTCTTGCCGATGTCGTGGATGTCGCCCTTCACCGTTCCGATGACCATCGAGCCGATCGACTCGGCGCCGGTCTCGGCCAGCAACGGGCGGAGCAACGCCATCCCGGCCTTCATCGCATTGGCGGCGAGCAGCACTTCGGGGACGAAGAGGATGCCGTCCCGGAAATCGATGCCGACAATGCGCATGCCTTCGACCAGTGCATCATCGAGCACTCGCTTCGGGCCCCAGTCTCGATCGAGGAGTAGCTGGGTCGCCTCCGCGATCTCATCGGCGAGGCCGTCATAGAGGTCGTCGTGCATCTGACGAACCAGATCGTCGTCACCGAGGCTCGACAGGTCGATCTCCTCGCTGCCCGCGGCATCGTCAGACATGGCCCCCGCTTGATCGTCGTCGCGTCTCGCTTACCACAATGCGGTTAGAGTCCGCATTGTGGCAAGCGTATCCCACCTCCCCGGGCAACGGCGATGACGGCGGGCGTCCAGTCGGTGGACCGCGCCTTCGCCGTCCTGCGCGCGGTGGCGACCGAGGACGGCGGTATCAGCGACCTAGCCCGACGCACCGGGCTGGCCATCACCACCACCGCACGCCTCCTCGGTGCGCTCGAATCCCAGGGCGCCGTCGTGCGCCACGATCCGGGGCCGATCTACCGGATCGGTCCGGCACTGGTCGAGTTGGCTGCGGTCGCCGATCCGGCCGCCGGGCTCGTCGCTCGCGCTCGCGTCCACCTCGAGGCGCTCGTGGCCGAGGTCGGTGAGACCGCCGGGATCTCCACCGCCGACGGCGACCGCCACGTCCTCTACCTCGACAGCGTCGAGGCCACCGACCAGGACGTGACCCTGCGCGACTGGAACGGTGAGCGCCTCCCGCTCCACGTGGTGTCGAGCGGGCTGGTACTCCTCGCCCATCGCAACGCCGGATCGATCTCCGCCTACACCGCCGGGGGCCTGGAACGGTTCACCGAGCACACAACCACCCGGGCCCGAGATCTCCGGCGCCGCCTCGACCAGATCCGTGCCCAGGGCTACGCGTGGACGAACGAGGAGTACGCCGAGGGGATCTGCTCCGTGGCTGCGCCGATCCACGATGCGGCGGGGCGCGTCACCGCCGCGCTCCATGTCCATGGGCCCAGCTATCGCCTCGACCCGGCGGATCGGCGGGTGCAGCACGCGGTCGTCGCGGCGGCGGCCAGACTGTGACCGGTCCCCTCTCGCTCGTCGTACGCCGAACCCGTATCGTTCAGCTTCTGATGCAGACGCGCCATCCATGAGCAGGTACGACTACGTCATCGTGGGCGGGGGCTCGGCGGGGTGCGTCCTGGCCAACCGGCTCAGCGAGGACCCCTCGACGCGAGTGCTCGTCCTCGAAGCCGGGCGGCCCGACTACCGCTTCGACGTGTTCATCCACATGCCCGCGGCGTTGTCCTTTCCCATCGGCTCGAAGTTCTACGACTGGAAGTACGAGTCCGAGCCCGAGCCACACATGGGCGGTCGGCGGATCTACCACGCACGCGGCAAGGTGCTCGGCGGGTCCAGCTCGATCAACGGGATGATCTTCCAGCGCGGGAATCCGCTGGACTTCGAACGGTGGGCGGCCGACCCGGGCATGGAGCACTGGAGCTACGCGCATTGTCTGCCGTACTTCAAGCGGATGGAGAACTGTCTCGCCGGCGGCGACGAGTACCGCGGCGACGACGGTCCGCTCGTTCTCGAACGCGGCCCCGCCGACAACCCGTTGTTCGGCGCGTTCTTCGAGGCGGTGCAGCAAGCTGGACACCCGCTGACGGCCGACGTCAACGGGTTCCAGCAGGAAGGATTCGCGCGGTTCGACCGCAACATCCGGCGCGGCCGGAGGCTCAGCGCGGCCCGGGCCTACCTCCACCCCGTGATGAAGCGCCCGAACCTCGAGGTGCGTACCCGGGTGCTCACGACCCGGGTGCTCTTCGAGGGGACGCGCGCGGTCGGCGTCGAGATCGAGCGCACCCGCGGCGGTCGCCGCGAACAGATCCACGCCGGCGAGGTCATCCTGTGTGGCGGGTCGCTCAACTCGCCCCAGCTGCTGCAACTCTCGGGCGTCGGCGATCCCGAGCACCTCCGCGAGGTCGGCGTGAACGTGGTGGCCGATCTGCCCGCGGTGGGCGCGAACCTGCAGGATCACCTGGAGGTGTATCTCCAACACGCGTGCACGCAACCGGTTTCCATGGCCCCGATGCTGGCGATGTGGCGCCGCCCGTTCATCGGGCTCGAGTGGCTCGCTCGCCGCGGGCCGGGCGCCACCAACCACTTCGAGGCGGGGGGATTCATCCGGTCGAACGCCGAGGTGGCGTACCCGAACGTGATGTTCCACTTTCTGCCGATCGCCATCCGGTACGACGGCACGGTCCCCGAGGGCGGCGACGGCCACGGGTACCAAGTGCACGTTGGGCCGATGTATTCGGACTCGCGTGGCACCGTACGGATCACCAGCCGTGATCCGCGGGTGAAACCCGCGCTGCGCTTCAACTACCTGTCCACCGAGACGGATCGGCGGGAGTGGATCGAGACCATCCGTGCGGCACGCGAGATCCTTCGCCAACCGGCGTTCGCGCCGTTCGACGGTGGTGAGCTCTCCCCCGGACCGACGGTCGAGACCGACGAACAGATCCTCGAGTGGGTCGCCCGCGACGCCGAGACCGCGCTGCACCCGTCATGCACCGCGCGCCTCGGTGTCGACGAGACCGCGGCGATCCATCCCGATTCACTCGCGGTGCACGGTGTCGAAGGACTGCATGTGGTGGACGCGTCGTCGATGCGGTACGTCACCAACGGCAACATCTACGCGCCGGTCATGATGCTGGCCGAGAAGGCTGCGGACCTGATCTGCGGGAACACGCCATTGCCGCCCGAGTCCGTTGCCTTCTTCCGCCATACCCCGGAGCCCTCATGACCCGAGTTGGCCTGTATATCAATGGTGCCGAGGTGGAATCCGTCTCCGCCCCGACCGCGGCGGGCGCGACGTTCGTGACCCGCAACCCGGCCACCGGCGAGGTGCTCGCCGAGGTCGCGTGTGCGGGCGCGGAGGATGTTGACCGTGCGGTGGTGTCGGCGGCGGCGGGATTCCAGGAGTGGTCGGCGCTGACCGGCGCGGCCCGAGGCCGGATCCTGTTGCGCGCCGCGGCATTACTGCGCGAACGCAACGACGAGTTGGCTCGGCTCGAGGTGCTCGACACCGGCAAGCCGATCGCCGAGGCCGAGGCCGTCGACGTGATCTCGGGAGCCGAATGCATCGAGTACTTCGCCGGCGCGGCCGCGACGATTGCAGGCGAGCACTACGACCTCGGGGGCTCGTTCGCGTACACCCGACGGGAGCCGCTCGGCGTCTGCGCGGGCATCGGCGCGTGGAACTACCCGATCCAGATCGCCTGTTGGAAATCGGCCCCCGCGCTCGCGTGTGGGAACGCCATGGTGTTCAAGCCGTCCGAGCTGACCCCACTGACCGCGATGAAGTTGGCGGAGATCTACACCGAGGCCGGCGTGCCCGCCGGTGTGTTCAACGTGGTGCAGGGCGACCGGTCCACCGGCGAGGCGCTCGTGCGCCATCCGGGCGTGGCCAAGGTCTCACTCACCGGGTCGGTGCCCACCGGCAAGGCCGTCATGGCGATCGCCGCCCAGACCCTCAAGGCGGTCACGCTCGAACTCGGCGGCAAGTCGCCGCTCGTGATCTTCGAGGACGCGGATCTCGACGCCGCAGTCTCCGCGGCGCTCCTCGCGAACTTCTACACCCAGGGCGAGGTCTGTTCGAACGGCACCCGGGTCTTCGTCGCGGGGGCGGTCCACGACGAATTCCTGGACCGGCTCACGGCCCGCGTGGCCACCATGACCATCGGCGACCCGCTCGACCCGAAGACCGACGTCGGTGCGCTGATCTCGGAGGCACATCTGCTCAAGGTGCTCGGCTTCATCGAGGCCGGGATCGCGGCCGGTGCCGCGCGTCGTGTGCGGCGGCCGTCGCGCGACGGGGACGCCCGTGCTCGACGCCGGCTCGTTCGTGGAGCCGACGGTCTTCGCCGGGTGCACGGACGACATGAGCATCGTGCGGGAGGAGATCTTCGGCCCGGTCATGAGCGTGCTCGCATTCGACACGGAGACCGAGGCGGTCACCCGGGCCAACGCCACCGACTACGGCTTGGCCGCAGGGGTCTTCACGCGGGATCTGGCCCGCGGCCACCGGGTCGCCGCCGCGATCGAGGCCGGCATCGTGTGGATCAACACGTACAACCTGACGCCGATCGAAGTGCCCTTCGGAGGGTCGAAGCAATCCGGCCTCGGCCGGGAGAACAGCCTCGCGGCCATCGAGCATTACACCCAACGCAAGACCGTCTACGTCGAAACTGGCGGCGTCGACTCGCCGTACTGACGCGAATCAGCGGGGCCCGAAGACCCCGCTGATTCGCGTTCACGTGATGCCGGACCAGGCCGGCAGCCCGACTACTTGAACCACTTCTTCCAGATGGCCTCGTTGTCCTTGATCCACTGGGCCGCCACGTCCTCGGCCGGCTCCTTGTCGATCTCCACTGCCGGCAGCATGCCGAGCTGGTCATCGTTGGTGAGCTGGAACTTCTCGATGAACGAGAACACCTTCGGGTCCTTGGTCTTGAGCTTCGCGGAGGCCGCCTTGAACAGCACGTCCTCCGGGTAGGCACAGTCGACCGTCTCCGGATCCGCGTAACACTCCGCGGTGTACTCGGGGAGCTCGACTTCCTTGAGCTTGTACTTCGCGTACGCCGCGGTCGGCGTCCACCAGTACATGATCACCGGCTCCTTCGCGGCAACCTTGGTGTCCAGCTCGGCGACCGTGGCCGCTTCGGAACCCGAGTACTTCACCTCGAAGGGAAGATCAAGCTGCTCGACGATGGCCTCGTCGTACTGGGAGTACGACGGGTCGGTGGCCAGGAACCGGCCCTTGTCGCCGGTCTCGGCGGTCGCGAACAGCTTGGCGGTCTTCGGGTCCTTCAGACCCTCCCACGTGGCGAGATCGGGGTGGTCCTTCAGGACATAGTCGGGCACGTACCAGCCGATCTGTCCGACCGCGCCGAGCTCGCCCATCTTGACGACCTTGCCGTCGTCGATGAACGCCTGTTCTTCCTCCACGACGCCCGACGGCCAGATCTCGAGGGTCGCGTCGATGTCACCGGATTCCATGCCGGCGAACTGGGCGTTCTCGTCGATATCGACGATCTTGACCTTGTTACCGAGCTCGGACTCGATGAGCTGCTTGGCAATCTCCACGTTGACGCCCGACGCCGTCCACGCGTTGCGGGCGAGCGTGATTTCCGCGCCGCCACCGTCACCACCGTCAGACGCTTTCGAACCGTCACTGCTACACGCACTCGCGAACAACGCGAGCGCCGCTGCGGCCGCGAACACGGCCAGCCGCTTGGATTGCATTCCCCCTCCTCCGGTGTCGGGTGATCGACGTGGTGTCGACGCCAGGCCCGACTGGCGCGCACCCTACCCCTGAGAGCCGGCGGCCGGTAGGGTCCCGCCGATCTCGAGGGACCGAAGGAGCGGTTGGCGCGTGACAGCGAAAAGTGGTGGATCGGGCGGCATGCTCGACGTCGAACAGCTCTGGAAGGTGTTCGGACCGGGGCGAGCCGAATCGGCGATTCAGCTCGCCGAGGGCGGCGCGTCGCGGGCGGAGATCCTCGAGGGCACCGGCCAGACCGTGGCGGTACGAGACGTCTCGTTCAGTGTGGGTCGAGGAGAGACCTTCGTCGTCATGGGCCTGTCCGGATCCGGGAAGTCCACGTTGATCCGCTGCATCGCGCGACTGGTCGATGCCACCCGGGGCACCGTGACGATGGACGGCGAGGCACTGCTGGATTGCGATCCGGACCGCCTCCGCGAGCTCCGCCGCACCAAGATGGCCATGGTCTTCCAACACTTCGGCCTGTTCCCCCACCGACGAGTCATCGACAACGTGGCGTACGGGCTGGAAGTGCAGGGCATCGGCAAGGCGCAACGACGCGAGCGCGCGGGTGAGGTCCTCGAGGTCGTCGGGCTCAGCGCGTGGGCCGACCACTACCCCCAGCAGCTCTCCGGCGGCATGCAGCAGCGGGTGGGTCTCGGGCGGGCATTGGCGCTCGACCCCGAGGTGCTGTTCTTCGACGAGCCGTTCTCGGCGTTGGACCCGCTCATCCGCAAAGAGATGCAGGACGAGCTGTGCCGGCTGCAGGAGGAGATGCAGCGGAGCATCGTGTTCATCACCCATGACTTCGCCGAGGCCCTGCGATTGGGCGACCGCATCGCGGTGATGAAGGACGGCGCGATCGACCAGGTGGGGACGCCCGAGCAGATCGTGGCGCATCCGGCCACCGACTACGTGCGGGAGTTCACCAACGACGTACCCAAGGAGAAGGTGCTCACCGCCCACGCGGTCCTCCGCCCGGTCGGCGCCACGGTGCCCGGGCGGCGAGTGCCGGTCACGGCCACGATCGGTTCGCTGATCGCGCCGCTACTCGACGACGATGATGCGCTCGGGGTCGAGGATGCGGCGGGAACGTTGATCGGTGAAGTGGACAGGGCGCTCGTGGCCCGGATGCTCGCCGGCCAACCCGCGCGGTCCGGAGGACATTCGGCGTGACCGCAACGGCGACGCCGGTCCGCGACCCGCTCCGGCCGAGCCCCACCTCCCGCCCCGACTCGCGCCCCGACTCCCACTCGCGGCCGGGATGGATGCGGTGGTGGCCGCTGAGCCTCGCGCTCATCGCCGTCGTGGCGTTCCAGGTCGCGCGCGCCGATAGCCATCTCTTCCCCGAGAGTTGGAATCTCGGTCTGCGGGATCCCATTGACGAGTTCCAGACGTGGGTGGCGCGCAACCGCTCGTCACATGTGGTGTTCACCGCCGTCTTCACGCCGATCTCGGACGCCATCGACTGGGCCCTCACCCAGGTGCTGGACCTCCTCACCTGGCTGCCCTGGTTCAGCCTGCCGCTGATCGTGTTCGTCATCGTTGCCCGTCACGGCAAATGGGGCGCGGGCCTGATCGCCGCCGCGTGCGCGATCTACCCGGGGTTGGTCGGGCTGTGGGAGCCGAGTCTGGAGACGCTCGCCCTCACCCTGGTCTCGGTGTTCGTGGCGGTCCTCATCGGTGTGCCGCTCGGTGTCGGTGCGGCGCTCAACCGGCCCTTCGACACCGTGCTGCGACCCACGCTCGACGCGATGCAGACGGTCCCGGCGCCGGTGTATCTGATCCCGGCGGTGTTGTTCTTCGGGATCGGCGCGGTGCCGGCTGCCATCGCCACCGTCGTGTTCGCGTTGCCTCCGATCGTGCGGCTCACCACCTTGGGGATTCGCCAGGTGCCGACGGCCATCACCGAAGCGGGCACCATGACGGGTTCGACGCGTCGACAACTCCTCACGAAGGTGCAGATCCCGCTCGCGGTTCCGTCCATCGCGACCGGGATCAACCAAACCATCAATATGGCCCTCGGCATCGTGGTCATTGCCGCGCTGGTCGGCGCCGGCGGACTCGGCCAAGAGGTCATCCAGACCCTTCGCCTCCGAGCCCCTGGCCGCGGGATGGTCGCCGGGCTCGCAATCGTCGCGATCGCGATCATGCTCGACCGGGTCAGCCGCTCCTTTGTCGAGCGCCCCGCACCCGAGGACCGGCGGCGGTGGCCCCGGAGTTTGCTCCTCGCTGTGGTCGGGCTCGTGGTCGGCGCCATCGTGGTCGGGCGCCTCGGCGGTTGGATCGAGTTCCCCGGGGATTTCGACGCCACCTTCGCCGACCCGTTGGACGACTTCATCGTCTGGATCCGGGACTCCTTCGGAGATCAGACGCAGTGGGTGAACGACTTCGTCATTCGCGAGTTCATCCTGCGGGGCAAGGAACTGATGCTCGACACTGCGGTCTGGCCGTCACTGGTGGTGATCACCGCGGCCATCGGGTGGTGGCTGCGCGGCTGGCGCCTCGCCCTGACGGGTGCGGCGTGCCTCTTCGCCATCGGGTTCGTGGGGCTGTGGGCCCAGGCGGCCGAGACGTTCGTGCAAGTACTCATCGCGGTGATCGTGGCCGTCATCATCAGCGTGCCGATCGGCGTCGGCATCGGGCGATCCCGGCGGGCCGAGGTACTGCTTTCCCCCGTGCTCGACGCGCTCCAGACGGTCCCGTCGCTCGTGTACGCGATCCCCTTCGTCATGATCTTCTCGGTCGGGCCGATCCCGGGGATCATCGCTTCGGTGCTGTACGCGCTGCCGGTCGGCATTCGCCTGACCGCACTGGGGATCCGCCACACCGACGGCCCGGCGGTCGAAGCGGCCGAGACGTTCGGCGCGACCCGGCGGCAGGCCTTGCTCGGAGTCCGGATCCCGATGGCGTTGCCGGCGATCGTCCTCGCGGTGAATCAGGTCATCATGATGGTCCTGGCCATGGTGATCATCGCCGGCCTCGTGGGTGGCGGAGCGCTCGGCTACGAGGCCGTGGCGGCGCTCACCAAACCGGATACCGGCCTCGGTGTGGAAGTCGGCATCGCGATCGTGGCAATGGCCACGATCCTCGATCGCTACACCCAGGCCGTCGCCGACCGGTTCCGTCCGCCCACCTCATAGACCCGCACGCGAACCGCCACGCGTGCCTTCGGCGCGCTTATCGAACGACGACGGTACGGTTGCCGTTCGGCAGGACTCGTCGTTCGGCGAACCACTTGACCGCACGGGCGAGGACTTGCGCCTCGACGTCGCGCCCGGCGGCCGCCAACGCGGTCGGATCCATGGCGTGGTCCACCCGCGCGACGTCCTGCTCGATGATGGGACCCTCGTCGAGTTCGGGCGTGACGAAGTGGGCGGTGGCGCCGATCAGTTTGACGCCGCGTGTGTACGCCTGCTGGTACGGCTGGGCGCCGACGAAGGCCGGCAGGAACGAATGGTGGATGTTGATCGCCCGGCCGGCCAGCGCGCTACACGTGGGATCGGAGAGCACCTGCATGTACCGGGCCAACACGACGAGTTCCACGCCCAGCCCGGCGACGAGATCCAGCAGTGCCGCTTCGGCCGCAGGTTTGGTCACCGCCGTGACCGGGAGGTGATGGAACGCGACGTCGGCCGACTCGACCAGGCCGCGCAGGTCCTCGTGGTTGGAGACCACGGCCGCGATCCTGATCGGGAGCAGCCCGGCCCGCTCGCGGTACAGCAGGTCGTTGAGACAATGCCCGAGCCGCGAGACCATCACCAACGTAGGCGTCGGGGTGGCGGCGTCGACGAGCTCCCACGTCATCGCGTGGGCGTCAGCCACTGCGCCGAAGCCGGCGCGCACGCGGTCGAGTGTGACCCCGGGGTCGAGCAGGTCGAAGCGCACGCGCATGAAGAAGCGGCGTTCGGAGAGATCTTCGAACTGCGCGCTCTCCACGATGTTCGCTTGAACGTCGACCAGGTATCCGCTCACCGCGTGCACGAGCCCCGGTCGGTCGGGACACGAGAGCGTCAGGATGCCGGTGGTCACCGTTGTTCCTCCCGCCGACGCGGGGTCCGGCGCACGCGCGGGTTCTCCGAGTTCGACGGCGCCGCGTTAGCCAACGGACCGATCGCAGCGACGACAGACTCCAGCGTCGGACGCGCCCCGGGGCCGTCGAGGGCCCGGTCCTCGAGTGCGGTGTCCAGGGCGGTGCGCATGGCGGCCAGGTGTTCCGGCGAGGTACCACAGCACCCGCCGACGATCCGCGCGCCGGCGTCGACGGCCAGGCCAACATACCGGGCCATGAGCTCGGGAGTGCCGGAGTAGTGAATCTCCGAGCCCCGGAATTCGGGGATGCCACAGTTACCCTTCGACACGAACGCGGTCTCGCGATCGGACTCGGTCATTGCGAGCAGCGACACGATGATGTCGCTCGCGCCAACTCCGCAGTTCGCGCCCACGGCGAGAGGCGCGGGATCGAGGCCGGCGAACACCCCCGCGAGTTCGCCCGGCCGCAACCCCATCATCGTGCGGCCGGCGGTGTCGAACGAGCCCGTGACCACGTACGGAATCCCGACGGCGATGGCCGCACGGGCCGCCGCCCGCATCTCCTCGACCGCAGACATCGTCTCGATCCAGGCGACGTCGGCACCAGCCGCGGCGAGTGCCGCGATCTCCTCGGTGAAGACGTCGATCGCCTCGGTCTCGGTGAGGGCGCCGAGCGGTTCGAACAGAGAACCGGTCGGCCCGACCGAGCCAGCGACCACGACGGGCCGTTCCGCTCCGTCAGCCACCTCGCCGGCGATCGCGGCGGCGGCGCTCGCGAGTTCCGCCACTCGCGCTTCGTCGCCGTGCAGCGCCAACCGGTGACGGTTACAACCAAAGGTGTTGGTCAGAATGATGTCGGCACCGGCGTCGACGAACCGTTGATGAAGGTCCCGGACCCGCTCGGGATGATCGACATTCCACCGCTCCGGCGCCTCGCCGGAGTGCAGGCCCATGTCGAAGTAGTTGGTTCCCGTCGCGCCGTCGGCCAGGAGGACACCACGGGCAGCGAGCAGCTCGGCCAGGTCGGTACGCATCACCGTGACCGTACCGCCGATCGAGGGGAACAGTGGCTCTCCAGTCACCGTCGGCCGTAAGGTCGGCGCACGCCATCAGGAGTACCGCGACCAGTGGAATACCGTCAGCTCGACCCACTGGTACCGGTTTCGGAGTTGTGTCTCGGCACCATGACCTTCGGCAATGAAGCCGATGAGCCCACCAGCCAGGCGATCGTCACCGGTTCGTCGAGGCCGGTGGCAACTCCATCCACACCGCCAACTTGTACTCGCAGGGGGTGTCCGAGGAGATCACCGGACGCGCCATCGCCGGCCGGCGCGACCAGATCGTGCTCGCAACGAAGGCCCGGTTCCGCGATGGGCGGCGACACCAATGCCGTCGGCTCCTCTCGTCGGAACTTCCGCGCGCACGTGCGAGGCCTCGCTCCGGCGTCTCGGCACGGAGTGGATCGACCTCTACCAGGTCCACATGTGGGACAAACACACGCCGATCGAGGAAACGTTGTCCACCCTCGATGATCTCGTCCACGAAGGCAAGGTCCGCTACATCGGGGCGTCGAACTTCGCCGGATGGCACCTCGCCAAGGCGCTCGGCGTCAGTGCCCTCCACAACTGGGAACCGTTCGTCTGCCTCCAACCCGAGTACTCATTGATCACGCGCGACATCGAGCGCGAGTTGCTCCCACTATGTGAGAGCGAAGGTCTCGCCGTCATCCCGTGGAGCCCGCTCGGCGGTGGTGTCCTCACCGGCAAGTACACGCGGGATGCGGAGTTTCCAGCTGGAACCCGCGGCGCCGACACCGAGAACCCGATCACCTTCACGTACCGCCTCGACGACCGCGCGTGGACCGTTGTCGATGCGGTCAAAGACGCGGCGAGCAAGACGGGGAAGAGCCCCGCGCAGATCGCCCTCAACTGGGTCCTCAATCGCCGCGGCGTCACCGCGCCGATCATCGGTGCCCGCAATCTCGTCCCAACTCGAGGACAACCTCGGCGCAACGGGGTGGCAGCTCGACGACGACACCGGCAAGGCCTTGTCGTGGGCGAGTGCGTTCCGACTGGGCTACCCCTACGAGTTCCTGCAATACGCCGGCTGAGCCACCCACCACCGAACTTGCAACAGTAACCCCGCCCTTCGGGCGGGTTATTGACGCAAGTTCGTGAGCGAGAGGGAGACAACCACATGGAGACGCGTCAGTTCGGGAACACCGGCATGCGGGTCACCGAGGCGTGCCTCGGAGCCATGACCTTCGGGCGGGAGACTCCCGAGGACGAGAGCCGCCAGATCCTCGATCGTTATCTCGACGCGGGCGGCAACTTCATCGACACCGCCAACGTGTACAACCGCGGCGCGTCGGAGGAGATCCTGGGGCGGGCCCTCGGTGCCCGACGCGCCGACATCGTGCTCGCGACCAAGTGCCGCATGCCCATGGGCGGCGGGCCGAATGAACAGGGCGCCTCCCGCCGGGTCATTCGCGAGCAGGTCGAGGCCTCGCTTCGCCGGCTCCAAACCGACTGGATCGACCTCTACCAAATCCACTGTTGGGACCGAAACACGCCGCTCGAGGAGACCCTCTCGACGCTGAACGATCTCGTCCGCGAGGGAAAGGTCCGCTACCTCGGCGCGAGCAACTACACCGGCTGGCAGCTCGCGACCGCGCTCGGTGTCGCTCGCGAGCACGGTTGGGAACCGTACGTCTCGATCCAACCCCAGTACTCGCTCGTGACCCGCGACATCGAGCGGGAACTCATCCCACTTGCGGAGTACACGGGGCTTGCGGTGTTGCCGTGGAGTCCCCTCGGCGGCGGCCTACTGTCGGGCAAGTACCGCCCCGGCGAAGCTCCGGCGGCCGACACCCGCGCCGCCGACACCACACCGTCGGCCGTCTTGATGCGCCTGCGCATCGAGGACGAGCGGAACTTCAAGGTCGCCCAGACCGTCGCCGATCTCGCCGCGGGCCTCGGCAAAACCATGGCCCAGGTCGCGCTCAACTGGGTCCTGCACCGGCCGGGAGTCACTGCGCCCATCTTGGGCGCGCGGACCGTGGCCCAGATCGAAGACAACCTCGGCGCGATCGGCTGGCGCCTCGACGCCGACTCTTTGGCCGCGCTCGACGACGCCAGTGCCATCGACCCGGGGTACCCCTACAACTTCATCGACTGGATCCACACCCGATGACGAAGGTCACCGCACTCTGGCGCTATCCCGTGAAGTCCATGCAGGGCGAGACGCTCACCGAAGCTCGGATCGGTCCAAGAGGCATCGTGGGCGACCGCGGGTGGGCCATCGTCGACTCCGACACCGGCCTCGCGCTCACCGGGCGTCGCGAACCCGAGCTGCTCTTCGCCCAGGCCGCGGTGGTCGACGAGGGCGTACAGATCACGTTGCCGGATGGTTCGATCGCGAACGACGACACGGCACTCTCAACGTGGCTCGGCCATCCCGTCGCCCTCACTCAGGCCACCGCCACGACGATCGGCACCTACGAGATCGGTCTCGCCAACGACGACGACGCCGACCGCGACCCGAGCATCGAGTGGTTCCAGTGGCAAGGGCCGGCGGGGACCTTCCACGACTCGACCCGCACCCAGGTCTCGATCATCGGCACCGCGACAGTTGGTGAGTGGGACATGCGCCGCTTTCGACCGAACATCGTGGTCGAGGGGACCGATGAGGATTCCTGGGTCGGCTCGACCCTGAGGATCGGCGAGAGTGAACTCGACGTCGTGAAGCTGATCGACCGGTGTGTGATGACCACGCGTCCACAACCGGGCGGCATCGAGCGGGACCTCGAAGTCCTGCGCACCATCAACCGCGACCGCGCCACCAACCTCGGCGTCGGCGCGCTCGTGACCACGCCGGGCGTCGTCACCATCGGTGACGTTGTCACCCCCGACTGAGCGAACCGACACGCGGAGCGCACCCCCTGGGGTGCGATACCGGCGCGGGTTCGCTGGTGCGGGGTGGTTAGACGGCGAGGAGGTCGCGGGCGCCGGTGTCGGCCGACGGGTGACGCAGCTTGCTCATCGCCCGAGCCTCGATCTGGCGGATCCGCTCCCGGGTGAGGTTGAAGTACTCGCCGACTTCTTCAAGGGTCCGAGGCTCACCTCGGTCGAGACCGAACCGCAACGCCAGGATCTGACGTTCGCGCTCGTCGAGCGGGGAGAGCAGCTTTTCGATCTCGGCCGGCAGCAACGCCGTGGCCGCAACCTCGAACGGAGACTCGGCCGAACGGTCCTCGACGATGTCGCCGAGTTCGGCGTCGCCGTCTTCACGGAGTGGTTCCGACAGCGAGAGCGGTTCAGCTGCGAAGCGCAGTGCCTCGGTGACCTTGTCCTCGGGCATCTCGACCTCGGCCGAGAGCTCCGCCAGCGTCGCCGGACGGCCGAGCTTCAGCTCCAGGCGCGAACGGGCCTTCTGCAACCGGGCGAGGGTGTCGCCCGCGTGGACCGGGAGCCGAATCGTGCGGCCGGTGTTCGCGATACCGCGAGTGATCGCCTGACGGATCCACCACGTTGCGTAGGTGGAGAACTTGAAGCCCTTGCGCCAGTCGAATTTCTCGACGGCATGCATCAGGCCGAGGTTGCCTTCCTGGATGAGGTCCAGGAGCGGCAGGCCCGAGGCCTGGTACTTCTTGGCGATCGAGACGACCAGCCGGAGGTTCGACTGCACGAAGGTGCGCTCGGCGTCGTCGCCCACGCGGACGTTCTTGCGCAGTTCGCGCTTCTTCGTCGCCGTGACACCTTTCCCGCCAGCTTCGAGTTCGGCCACGGCCTCTTTGCCCAGCTCGATCTGCTGGGCCAGGCGCACCTCGTCGTCCTTGGTTAGGAGCGGGTATTGACCGATATCGGTGAGATACAGCCGAACCAGGTCTTCTTCATCCCGTTCCACGCGTTCTTTTGCCAAGAAAATCGGTCTCCGAAACTCGAACTTGTGGATAAGTGCACAACGTCGGGAGGGGAAGTTTCGTTCCCGGACCGGCGGAAGTGGTCTCTGTACGATACAGAGTCCGTCAAGGCGCTTTTTCCACATACGTCTGTGGATAACGTCAGTCCGAGGAGGCTCTGTGTCAGATGTGGAGATCAGCGTAGTCGCCGGGTTGTTCCAGGCTCGCAGCGGAAACGAGGAAGAACTGGCCGGCGTCCTCGCGCGCTACGTGGTGGTGAGCCGGTCCGTGACGGGATGTCGGAACATCGATCTCGTCACATCGACCTCCACTCCGGGCCGTTTTCTCATCGTCGAGAAGTGGGACGATGCCGACGCGCAGCGCGAGCATCTCAATAGTGAAGCGATGATCACGATGGCGAGCCAGGCGTCGAAGCTGTTGACCGGTCCGCCCGACCTCGATCTCTACGACGTGATCTCCGCCCACGATCTGGAATAGCCGAACGAGCTGGGAGCGCTCCGAGGAATCAGGTGGTCGCCGTGCGGCGGAGCGATTCCTTGCGCAACGACTTCTTGCGCTCCGGCCGGGTATCGGCAGCGGCGAGGGCGTCGGCCATCGCTGCGAGCTCGTCCCAGGTCAAACTCGCACCCGACCACAGCCGTTCGAACTCGGCGTCGGCGAGATCGTTGAACCCACCGAAGAGACGGAAGGTGTAGCGACGCCGCTGGACCCGAACCGGGTAGCCGAGCGCGACCAGGCGGCCTTCGGCGTAGGTATCCCAGATCGCCCGCTGCCGCTCGTCGAGTTCGTCGTCCGCCGGCGCGTCCTCGAAACCACCGGTGAGCCGGTCGATCGCCCGTAGGAGCCCCGCACCGAGTTCGACCCGGGTGTTGTCGACCGACAGGCCGGTCTGGCGTTGGGGGCTCTCGAAACACCCACCGGTGAACCACAGCTTGGCCGCACCATCGACGATCTCGACTGCCGAAGCCGTCAACGGGTGCGGGAGCACCTCGTCGACCTCCACGGTGACGTCGACACCAGCGGGAAACGAGACCTCGGCCATCGTCTGGTCGATGATCGTCCGCACCTGGTCGGCGTCGAACTTGACCAGCGTGAACTCAGCCGGAATCAACGTGACACTCACTGCATGTCCCCTCTTGGCCCGACGGATTCGGACCGTTCGGATCGCTTAGGCCGAGCCCGCGACCAAGGCCTGGGCGTCCCGCTTGGCTTGAGCGGCGAGCTCGGCGATCTCGTCGATCTCGTCGGTCGAGAAGCCCGCCATCGCGCGGAAGTTGCGCGCGAGTTGGATCGGGTTCTCCTCGGTCTCGCCGCGGAACCCGCCCAGGCTGAACAGCTTGTCGACGGTGCGCTGGAACTCGAGCGCCTTCTCGAGCCGCTCAGGGTCGTCCTTGGTCATACGCCGCAGCCAGTCCGATCCCATCTTCACGTGGGTGACCTCGTCGGCGAGCATCCAGTCTTCGCAGAACTCGAGGACGGGGTCGCCCGAGGCGTCGCCGAACTCCTTCATGGTGTTGAAGACGTCGATCGCGAGACCCTCGAGGGCGCGGTTCACGCCGCAGAGCCGCAGGATCGGGTCGGGCGCGCAGGCCGCCTCGTAGAGGAAGACCGCCTCGGAGTACTCACCGATCTCGGTGCCCATCCAGTCTCCGAGCTTGACCGAGATCTCGACGTGTCGGCTCTCGTCCCAGCACTGGCGGGCCATGTCGAGCTTGAGCGCGAACGGGGCTTCGTCTTCATCGAAGTCGAAGGTGGTCCGGCCCGCGCCTTCGAGCGCCTGGATCTCGCCGGTGAAGATCCCGTGCATCAAGTTGCGAGCCCGGTCGGCCGCGGCCGGCCGTTCCGGCTGGAGCCGAGCAGACCCGAGGTCACGCTCACCGATCTTCTGGTTCCGGGGATCCATGACCTGATCCATGATCGAGGTCCGCACGAAACGCGAGTCACGCGCCAGCATGTCGGGGGGCAGTTGCTTCCTCATTGCGAGGCTCCTTCGGTTGCAACGACGGGTCCCAGGCTACCTGGCCCCGCAACACCACCGGCCGCCAGGATGAGCGTTTCCAGCTCCGCCTGCCTCCGGGTCGCCCGCTCGACTTCCTCGGGCGTTTCGATCAGGGACTGGAGCAGCATCTCGCCCTCACGCCAGTCTTCGAATTCGTCCTGGAGCATGAACCCCAAGGACCGTTGGGTCGGCGAATCGGTGATTCGGCTGGTGCCGTTCAGGTGATACGTGTACGCCGCGATCTTGCGGGGCAGCAGCACCCGGAACACACCGACGAGCTTCTCGATCGTGTGCTCGGGGGCCTCGGGCTCGCGCAGCGCCTCGACGAACGCCTCCATCTGAGCGTTCGGGGCTTCGCACAACCGATCGGTGTCCATCTCCCGCAGTTCGGGCAAGCGCTTGTCCATCAGCTCGGCGTGCCATGCGTGGTGGTAGCAGTGCCGACCGAGCACGAGCTTGACGTCGAGTTCGGGAACGGTGGCGACCCACCCACCGAGCGACTCGAACAGCCGCATCTCGAGCCACTTATAACTGCCGACCCGGCGAGCAGATTCCTCGACCGAAAAGATCCCCGGCAACTCTCGACGGTCCCAGGGCGCGAATGCCGCGCGGGGCTTGTAGGGGTCGGCCATGTGAAAGCGGCTCCGAACGTCGTTGCAGGCCCGAAAAACAGGGATCCCGCGCATTCTTCGTCCCTCCGAGCTTCAGGGTCAAGCACACGTGACGGGAGTCACGTCACGTTCGACTCAGATCCCGAGTCTCGTGAGGGTTCGGCGGGTACCTCGACGGCGCGGTTCGGCGGAGCCGGCGGCGCCCCGACCATGCTCAGCCCGGCCAGCGGTTGGTGAGCGGGAGGCGTCGGTCCCTTCCGAATGCTTTCGGCGAGACGCGCACGCCCGGCGGCGCCTGCCGGCGTTTGTACTCACTCCGGTCGACGAGCGCCGCGATCCGTACCACCGTCTCGCGGTCGAAACCGTCGCCGACGAGATCGGCGATGGACCGGTCGTCTTCGACGTATCCCTCGAGGATCGCGTCGAGCACCGGATAGGGCGGCAACGAATCCTCGTCCTTCTGATCCGGACGCAACTCGGCACTGGGCGGTTTCTCGATCACCGTCCGGGGCACGATCTCGCGCTCCAGCCGACGGTTGAGGTCCTCGCAGAGCCCGTAGACGAGCATCTTCGGCACGTCCTTGATGACGGCGAACCCGCCGGCCATGTCGCCGTAGAGGGTGCTGTAGCCCGTGGCCATCTCGCTCTTGTTGCCCGTCGTGAGCACGAGCCAACCGAACTTGTTGGAGATCGTCATCAGGATCGTGCCGCGGATGCGGGCCTGGAGATTCTCCTCGGCCACACCCGGCTCGGTTCCGGCGAACGGCTCGGCGAGCATCTCGATGAATGCATCGTGCGCGGGTTCGATCGGGATGGTGAGCGTGCCGATCCCCAGGTTCTCGGCGAGGCGTTCGGAGTCCGAGATGCTTCCTGCGCTCGAGAACCGCGACGGCATCATCACTCCGGTCACCTTGTCGGGACCGAGCGCATCGGCCGCAATCGCGGCGACCAATGACGAGTCGATGCCGCCCGACAGGCCGAGGAGCACATGAGTGAAGCCGTTCTTCACCATGTAGTCGCGCGTGCCGAGCACGAGCGCGCGGTACACCTCGTGGACCGGCTCGAGCAACGACGCAACGCGGGCGGCTTCGCCGGGAGCCCGAGATGACCTTCGCTGATCGCGACTTCGGCCAATGGTTCGGGCTTGAGTCTTCCGGCTGGTGGCTTGCGGTGCACCCGACGGCGCACGTCGAGGTCGACGACGAGCAGGTCTTCTTCGAACTGCAGTGCACGCGCCACCAGGGTCCCGTGTTCGTCGATGACCATGGACGCGCCATCGAAGACGAGTTCGTCCTGACCGCCAACGAGGTTGACGTAGAGGATCGGTGCCTGGGCATCGATGGCTCGGGTCGCGAGCATTGCCTCGCGCTCACCGACGCGGCCGGCGAAATAGGGCGACGCGTTGATGTTCACGATCACCTCGGCACCGGCGTCGGCCTGCGTGAGAATCGGCCCGGTCGCGCTCCACGCGTCTTCGCAGACGGTGAGCGCGACCCGCAGTCCCGCCACGACGAAGAGGGGCCCGTCGGCAGCGAAGGGCTCGAAGTACCGCTCCTCGTCGAACACGGAATAGTTCGGGAGCAGGTGCTTGCGGTAGATGCCTCGCACTTCGCCCCGGGCACACAGCGCGGCCGCGTTGGCGAGGGTGCCGTCGGGCATCAGCTCGGGAAATCCGATCACCGCGGCGACATTCGTGGTGCGGGCGGCGAGCTTGGCCAAGGATTCGGCCGCGTGCGCGACGAACGCCGGTCGGAGCAGCAGATCTTCCGGCGGGTAGCCGGTGACTGCGAGTTCGGGGAACGCCACGAGGTCGGCGTCGGCCTGAGCGGCCCGCTCGTAGGCGTCGAGGATGCGCGCCTCGTTCCCGTCGATGTCGCCCACCACAAGGTTGAGCTGCGCGCCAGCGACACGGATCCGAGGCATTCGGAGAGATTACGGGTCCAGACCCAGTCGCGGTTGGCCCGAAGGGACGAGATTGGGGTGCGAGCGGGGTCACCTCCTACCCTGGCGCCGGCCCGAGCGCGACCGCCTCGGACCGCACGCACGAGAGAGGTACCCGCGATGACTCGCAAGGTGTTCGTGATCGGCGTCGGCATGACCAAATTCGAGAAGCCGGGCGGCAAGGACTGGGACTACCCGGACATGGCCAAGGAAGCGGGCACCAACGCGCTGACCGACGCCGGGATCGCGTACGACGAGATCGAGCAGGTCGCGGTCGGGTACTGCTACGGGGACTCCACCGCCGGTCAGCGGGCGTTGTACGAAATCGGCGTGACCGGTGTGCCGGTCGTCAACGTCAACAACAACTGTGCGACGGGTTCGTCGGCCTTGTACCTCGCGAAGCGGTTCATCGAAGGCGGTCTTGCCGACTGCACCCTTGCACTCGGATTCGAGAAAATGGAGAAGGGTTCGCTCGGCATCAAGTACATGGATCGCGCCATACCGATGCAGCGCACCTTCGAAGCCATGAACGACAAGCGCGGCTTCACCCAGGCCCCGCCCGCGCCGCAGATGTTCGGCAACGCCGGTCGTGAGTACATGGAGCGCTACGGCGTGAAGGCCGAATCGTTCGCACGCATCGCCGAGAAGAACCACCGCCACTCGGCGAACAATCCATATTCACAATTCCGTGACATCTACACGCTCGACGAGATCCTGGCGTCGCCGATGGTCCACGAACCGCTGACCAAGCTGCAGTGCTGCCCGACCTCCGACGGTTCCGCCGCCGCGATTCTCGCGTCGGAAGACTTCGTGCGGTCCCACGGCCTCGAAGACCAGGCGGTGGAGATCATCGGGATGTCGATGAAGACCGACTTCCCGTCGAGCTTCGATTCCGGCAGCGACATGAAGTTCGTCGGGTTCGACATGACCCGCGCCGCGGCCAACGAGGTCTACGAACAGTCCGGGTACGGCCCGAACGACGTCGACGTGATCGAACTGCACGACTGCTTCTCGGCGAACGAGATGATCACGTACGAGGGCCTCGGCCTCTGCGCCGAGGGTGGTGCGGGCGAACTCATCGATTCGGGCGCGGTCACCTACGGCGGGGACTGGGTCGTGAACCCGTCCGGCGGGCTGATCTCGAAGGGTCACCCCCTTGGCGCGACCGGCCTCGCCCAGTGCTCCGAGCTCACGTGGCAACTGCGGGGCACCGCGGATGCTCGACAGGTGGACGGCGCCAAACTTGCGCTTCAGCACAACCTCGGCCTCGGCGGCGCGTGTGTGGTCGCCATGTACAAGAAGGCTGCATTCGCCTGACCCGCTGGTCGCCGGTGACTGACGACCGGTTCGAACGGCGCGCCGCGCACCGGTCGAACTGCGAGGCTTCTCACCATGGAGGCCCCGTCCGCCGAGAGTGGACTGATCGACGACGACGCGACACCGCCGCGCGCGTGGGTCCGGACCATGGTCATGGTCCTCGCCGGGTTCGGCGCGATCGGGATCATCGTCTGGCGCATCGGCGACCCGGACGAGTTGTGGGAGACGATCCGGGGTGCCGACTGGGCCTGGGTCGCGGTCGCGCTCGCCGCGTCACTCCTCACGAGTCTCCCGTTCGCGCTCGCGTTCATCGGCACCGTCCACACCCGAGTCGCCTTCTGGTCCGTGGTCTGGCTCCAGGTGGCGATGGGCTTCTCCAATGTGACTTTGCCCGCCGGGGCCGAGAGTGTCGTCCAGGTGCGGTTCCTCCAGAAACAGGGGGTCGACCTGGCGTCCGCGTTCGCGGTCGCCGGCGTCTACAGCACCGTGTCGGAGTTCGTCGTGCAGGCCGCGATCTTCGGCGTCGCCGCCTTCGTCGCGCCGCGCACCGTCGACGTCGGCGATGTGCCGGTGTCGGGCATCGTCATCTCGTTCGCGGTGCTGGCGGTCGCCGCCGCCGCCGCGATCGGCGTCACCCTGGGCGTCGAACGACTCCGCCGACGCGTCGCGCCGCACTTCCACGCCGCCCGGCAGGCGACCGGAGCAGCGATCCGGTCACCCCGGCGTCTGGGGCTGCTCGTGGTCGGCAACGTCGGTGCCCAGGTGATGTACACCGTCTCGCTCCAGGCGTGCCTCTATGCATTCGGGAGCGGCACCTCCTATTGGACGCTGCTCGCCCTGTGGGTGGGGATCTCGGTGGTGTCGGGGCTCGTGCCGATCCCCGGCCTCGACACGGCGGTCTCGACCCTGAGCCTTTCGGGCGCGCTCGTCGCCGTCGGAGTGGATGGCCCGGTCGCAGCCGCGGCCGTCGTGACCAACACCCTTGTGGTGTCCTACCTGCCCGCCATCCCCGGCTGGTTCGCCACCAACGCACTCATTCGCCGCGGCGAGCTCTAGCTCACTTGCAGGTGGCGATGCCGCCATCCACGGGGATGATCGCGCCGGTGACGTAGCTCGACGCGGGCCCGGCGAGGTAGACGGCGATGCCGGCCATGTCGGCGGGCCGGCCGATCCGTTTCATGGGTGCGCTGGCCGCGATCTGATCACCGAACGCATCGAGGGTTGCGGCCATCATCTTCGACTCGAACGGGCCGGGCGCGATCGCGTTGACCGTGACCTTCGGTGCCATCTGACTCGCGAGGTGCCTCGTGAGTTGGTGCACGCCGGCCTTGGCCGTTGAATACGAATAGGTCTCCATCATGGGGACCTGGATCCCGTCGATGGATCCGACGTTGATGACTCGCGATGGATCGGCGTCGGTCGCCGCCGCGTCGAGCAACGGCCGCAGAAAGCGCGTGAGGTGGAACACTCCCTTGACGTTGATGCTGAGGACCCGGTCCCACGCGGCATCGTCGTGGTCGGCCATCGGCGCGCCCCACGTCGCGCCCGCATTGTTGATCAAGATGTGCAGCCGGTCCTCACGGGATGCGATCTCATCCGCCAGGCGTCGACACTCGGCCTCGGTCGAAAGGTCCGCAGGGATGCCGATGCACTCGCCGAACTCACTCAACGCCGCTGCGGTCTCGGCCACGACCTCGGCCTTGCGCGACGAGACGTAGACCTTGACCCCGGCGCGAACGTAGGCCTCGGCGATCATGAGACCGATGCCACGGGTCCCCCCGGTGATGACAGCCGTCTTGCCGCGGATGGAGAACAGTTCATTCAGGACATCGTCGCCCACGGGGACCTCCTCGGAATCGGATCGGCACCGTAGTACGCAGGGATTTCACTCAACTCCGACGCGGAGATGTCGATGGTTCATCACCGCTCGCCAGCAGGCATAGGCGGACTTCACGCAAGGAGAATCCGCAATGTTGTCCACTCTGGCCGCAGCCGGTTCGAACCAAAGCACCAACGTCACCATCCCGTTCTTCATCTTCGTCGGTGTCATGGTCTTGACGATCGCCGGGTATTGGAAGATGTTCACGAAGGCGGACGAAAAGGGCTGGTTGAGCGTCATCCCGATCGTCAACACCTACTTCATGATCAAGATTGCCCGGAAGTCGCCCTGGATGCTGCTGGCGCTAATGATCCCAGTTGTCAACATCGTCGCCTGGTGCTTTCTCGCGTCGGGCCTGTCGAAGGCATTCGGACGCGACACTGGCACCACGCTTGGGTTGATCTTCCTCGGCCCGATCTTCGTGATGATCCTCGGATTCGGCCGCGCTGAGTACCAGCCCGACTCCTCGCTGGTCCGCGCTGCTTGATCAACGTCATCGCGCGCCGACGCCAACTCCTGCCGCGCTCGGACACGACGGAATCGGCCAGGTATGCGACTGCATACCGCCGATGCGCGCCAACAATTCGGACCCTGACCACGGTTCGATATCCAGTCGACGCAGTTCGAACTGCGGGTCGGAGCAGCGAACGAGAGGCACGGTTCGCTGATCATCCTGCTGAAACGCGACGTCATATCGCTGAGCGAGGATCAAACGTAAGGTCGATCGGATCCGCACGTCATTGGTGCGATCACCGCCGTACGCACCGAACGGATATGCGAAGGCAACCGGCCGCAGGCCCGTGATCTCCTTGACGGTCCTATCGGCGCGGTCGAGATCACGGCGCACCCGCCGGGAGTACCCCTGCAACGACTCGCCGGGTTCGAGGCTGGTCAGTTGCGGCAGCTCGCCCAACGCGGTCGACTGCGTATCGTGCAGACCGGCAGTGTGACTCTCGAGATCCCAGCGCCCGCTGTCGGCGTACCGCTGAAGCGCGTCACGGGATGCGTAGAAGATCCCGGGGTCGTCCAAGGCGTCGGCGATCACGAACATCGTGGCCCGCGCGTCGGCCTGCGCGAGCAGCGGATCCGCCAACATCATCGCCTCCGCCCGACCGTCATCGAAGGTGATCATCACTGCGTTCGGCGGCGGCGCCAGGCCGCGGCGACGTAGGCGGGCCAGATCACGGGCGGTGACGAAGTTCATCCCGGCGGCGCGCATCGCGGCAAGCTGCTCGCCGAAGCGGGTGACCGAAAGCGTGTACCGACCCTCGGCATCGGTCGTTCCGCCAATGCCGTGGTACACGAGCACCGCGACGCCATCGCCGTATGGCCGGAATGATCCCGCGGCGGCGGCCCGCACCTCGGGGAGGCGAGGTGGGAAGAACTGCAATGTCGCCCGGGTCCACAACAGGCGACCCTCCGCGGTATTGCGGAGGTAGAGCGCGAACGGGACGAGTGAGACCGGAATCATCACGATTCCGACGACGACTTGGAACCGTCTGCGATCTCTCATCGCGCCCCGAGAAGCGATGGCAACAAGTCATCACTCGCGGTCGCCGAGCCGAATGGAGCCCTCACCGGCGCGGGCTCGTCCGGCACCTCGCCGGCGAGATACACGCGCACCCCTTCGAGGTCGACGTGACTCTCGTCGACGGTCGCATCGCGAGTGCCCCACCGATTGTCGCGGATCGTCGCGATCCCCCAATAGGTCTGGAACACCAGGATGGCCATGTAGATCGCGACGAAGGTCATCCCGTGATGCCACATGCCCGACCGCCGTCGGTACGCGTAATACAGGGCGTACAGCACCGCCGCGGCATAGGTGCCGACCAAGTAGAACCACAAGCCGTCGTTCACGCCGTGGGTCACGTGGCCGATGACCGCGTGCGCGACCACGAACGGTGCCATGAACGGAAAGGCGATCGACGCGTAGGTCAGCGCGGCGGCGATCGGGTTCTTCCGCCAGAAGTAGCGCGTGACGTAGAGCGACTCGCGCAGCCACGACTTCTTCCACCGGAGTTGCTGCACCAGGAATCGCCGCAACGTCGTGGGCGCAATGGTCGCGGCGACTGCGGTGCTCTGGTACACGACCCGGTGCTTCCGCAGGATGTGGTTGGTCAGTGACCGGTCGTCGCCGAAGGTCGCGGCCCGCCCGAGGAAGGTCTGGTGCTCCCACTCGTCCAGGATGGGGAGCACTGCGCTGCGCCGATATGCCGAACAACATCCCGATGCGCACGTCACCGTGCCGGACAACACGGATTCGGTCCCTTTGATGATCCGAAACGCCGCGTAATACCGGACCTGTTGCATCTTGGTGAGCCAGCTGTCCATGTCGTTGGCGACATCGGCGTGCCCGACCACCGCACCGATGCGCTCGTCGGCAAACGGCGCGGCGATGGCGATCGCGGCCCCGCGGTCGAGGTACGAATCCGAGTCGACAAACAGCAGAATCTCGCCAGTCGAGCGGCGAATGCCTTCTGCCATTGCCGCACGTTTGCCGTGGTTGCGTCCGAGGTCGATCGCGACGACACCGGCGTGGAATTCCTTGGCCTCGAGGATCCGCAACCAGGTCGCGTCACTGGATCCGTCGTTGACGACGACGACCTCGAGCAGCCCGGTCGGGTACTCCACCCCGAGGCACGACTCGATCGTCGCGATGATCCCGTCTTCCTCGTTGAACGCCGGCACGATGATCGAGATACTCGGCCGATGACCGGAGTCGGGAGCTGGACGGTAGAGGGCCGAGATCACGAACCGAATCAACAGGTAACACAGAACCGCGACGGAGTAGGCCGCGAACACGGGGTCACGCGTGAGACTCGCCAGCGTCAGATCCTTCGTCATCCAGAGGAACCCGAAGATGAGCGCCGCGTAGGCGACAACGACCGCACGAACCATGACCCCGAGTGCCCCCGACCACGGCCGCTCGGTGCTGCGCGGAATGAGCGTCGGATCGACCAAACTCGGTTCGGCGTACTCACCGGCCAGATCGATATCGCCGTTCGAGACTCCCGGCGCGCTCACAGGCGGACGACCTCGGGGAGGTCGCGCCCCCGCGTCAACCCCTGCGCGTCGAAGATGCACTGCGCTCGGGCCGCCAGTGCGTCCACGTCGAAGGTCGACGGCGCGGCGAGGAGCACCACGATGTCGGGCGGGTCGCCGTCGAACGCCCGGTCGATCGACACGTGCCGCATGGCGTGGTCCCCGATGACCAGGACCGGCACATGGTCGTCGGTGTAGGTCATGGTCGCGCCGGCGTCGATGAGTTGTTCCATCACCGCGATCGCCGGCGATTCCCGGGTATCGCTGATGCCCGCCTTGTAGCTGACGCCGACCACGTGAACCCGGGCGCCGCGCACCGACCGGCTGAACGAGTTGAGCGCGGCCTGCACCCGACCGGCGACATAGGTCGGCATGCGGTTGTTGATGGCGCGGGCCTGTTGGACGAACCCGAGACCGAAACCCAGCCGGCTCTCGACTCGCCACGAGAGATACGACGGGTCGACCGCAATGCAGTGTCCACCGACCCCGGGACCGGGCCAGAACGGCATGTATCCGTAGGGCTTGGTACTCGCGGCATCGAGCGCGTCCCAGATGTCGACATCCAGCGTGTTCGCCACGGTGGCGAGTTCGTTGACCAGCGCGATGTTCACCTGCCGAAACGTGTTCTCCACGAGCTTGGCCATCTCGGCTTCCCGGCAGGACCGGGTCGTGTACACCTCCCCGACCAGCACTCGGTAGAACGCCGCAGCACATCGAGTGCTCACCGCGTCGATACCACCCACGACGCGCGGCACACCCCGCAGTTCATGACCGTCGCCCGGAGAAATCCGTTCCGGCGCGTACGCCGAGCGCGAAATCGATCCCGGCGCGGAGGCCGGACGCGGACTCGAGGATCGGCAGCAGGATTTCGTCGGTCGTACCTGGATACGTCGTGGATTCGAGCACGACCAGCGACCCCGGCTGCAGCTGCGCGCCGACCACCGTCGCGGCGGCCTCGACGGCACCCAGATCCGGAACGCCCTCTCGCAAGGGCGTCGGCACGGCCAACACCACGATGTCGGCCGTGGCCAGCAACTCGGCTTCCGCGGTGAAGCTCAGCTGGTCGAGGCGGCGCAACAAGGTGAGGCGCTCGTCGGAGACATCGTCGGTGACGGAGTGGCCGAGGCTCAACTTGGCGATGCGTACGCGGTCGGCGTCGAAGCCCGTCACTCGGAACCCGGCTTCGGCCGCGGCTACGGCCAAAGGCACTCCGACGTAGCCGCAACCGATGACCGCAACCTGGACGTGTCGGGATGCGATCCGCTCCGCCAGCCGCTCAAGGGTGCCGCCGGCGATCGTCGCGGAGTCCGGGTCGGACGAGGTCACGACCATCCCGACCCCCTTCGGTGCGCGCCGCGTTCACTCGGAGGATGGGTGTTGATCATGGGCGATCCCTGACGGTTGGTTCGCGGACTTTGTCCGTATCTCGACCGATTCAGGGACGAAGCTTGAAATTTTCCGCGAGGAACGCGGCCGCGCGCTACGAAACGGTGACGGGAATCGACCGCGGGCCGCGTACCTGGCCGGCCGACCAGGTCACGGCATCGGCGTCGGCCAACTCGAAGTCGGGGTAGCGGGCCAGCCACTCCTCAATAGCAACCGTGAGTTCCATCCGGGCCAGGTTGGAGCCGAGGCAACGGTGGATGCCGAGGCCGAAGGCCGCGTGGCGGTTCTCGGCCCGGTCGATCAGCACCTCGTCGGGCCGGTCGAAGACCTCGGGATCGCGGTTCGCCGCCGGGAACGGAAGGAGCAACCAGTCGCCTTCCTTCATCGGGCAGCCGTCGAACTCGAAATCTTGCGACACCATCCGCGCCATCGTGACCGGCGCATACGCGCGGAGGAACTCCTCGACCGCCGTCGGGATCAGGTCGGGGTTCTCGACGAGTCGGCGTCGGTCCTCGGGGTGCGAGGCGAGATGCCACAACGACGCACCGATCGCCGACCACGTCGTGTCGATCCCGGCCACCATCAACAGCACCATCGTGCCGAACACGTGTTGCATCTCGAGCTTCTGCCCGTCGAGTTCGGCTTCGAGGAGGAACGTCGTGAGGTCGTCGCGCGGTTCCGCGAGGTGCTCTTCGATCCGGGCCGAGATGTAGGTGTCGAGCTCACCCGCGTTCTGTACGGCGGCTCGTTCGTCCTCGGACATGTCGACGTCTTCGATGATGAGCCGAATGAATCGACGGAAGATGTCGGCGTCTTCCTGCGGGAAACCGAGCATGCCGACGATGACTCGGAGCGGGATGTCCTGCGCGTACTGCACCGCGGCGTCGATCGTCGAGGTCGGATCGGTGGCATCGAGGAGTTCGCGACACAACTCCCGCGTGAACGGCTCGAGTGCGGCGATCGGCTTCGGGCCGAACGCGGGCAGGAGCAACCGACGGGCCGACGCGTGAAACGGCGGGTCCGAGGTGATGGGAGGCGCGATGCCGATCGGTGCCGGCAGATCGAAGGGCCCTGGTCGCAGTTCGCTCACGACGACTGATCGCGACGTGAAGTGCTCGGTGTCGTAGGCCACGGCACTGACGGTGGCGTGGCTCGTCGGCAGCCAAGTGCCGCCGTAGCGATTCGAGTGGGCGACGGGGCACGTCGCGCGTAGCTCTTCCCAAATCGGGAACGGATCCTTGACCCACGCCGGGTCGGTGTGATCGAAATCGGTGGCGAAGTCCTCGACGGGTGGGTGCTGGCCGGCCATGATTCAGTCCTCGATCGTGATTGCGTATTCCGGGCAGTTGGCGACACCCGCGCGGGCGCCGTCCTCGAGGTCGGGGGGCAGGTCACCCTCGACGAGCACGAAGGCGTAGCCGAGGTCGTCGACGTCGAACACCTCGGGAGCCAAGGCGTAGCAACGGTTATGGCCCTGACACTTCTCTTGATCCACTCTGACGCGCATCGCCTGATCCCCCATGTGGTCGGTGTCGGTTTTCTAGCCCAGGTCATCGCCGGTGCGCGCGTGAACCGCGTCACGTCGGAACCCCCCTTCGCGGCTGTCTCACCCCGCCAGTACGGTCGTCGTCGTGGCCACCGACATCGCGACTGCTGCCGTGAGCACCCTCCGCTCGTTGGTGAACGCGCCGACCGCCGAGTTCCGAACCGGTCAGCTCGAAGCCATCACTGCGCTCGTCGAGCAACGCCGCCGGGTACTGGTCGTCCAACGAACCGGCTGGGGCAAGAGCGCCGTGTACTTCGTCGCCACCCGATTGTTGCGCGACCGAGGTGCCGGCCCGACGGTGATCGTCTCACCACTGCTCGCCTTGATGCGCAACCAGGTCGAGGCCGGCCAGCGCGGCGGAGTGGTGAGCGTCTCGATCAACAGCAACAACCGCGACGAGTGGGACGACATCGCGGCCCGGCTCGATCGGGACGAGATCGACGTGCTCCTCATTTCGCCCGAGCGATTCGCGAACTCGTCGTTTCGCGAGTCGATTCTGCCGACCTTGGCCCCGCGCGTCGGGATGCTCGTCGTCGACGAAGTGCACTGCATCAGCGACTGGGGTCACGACTTCCGGCCCGACTATCGCCGCATCGCCGACGTCTTGAAGCTGCTGCCGACGGGTGTGCCGGTGCTCGGGACCACGGCGACCGCGAACGACCGCGTCGTCGCCGACATCGAAACCCAGTTCGGCGACAACATGCTCACGATTCGCGGGTCGCTGGCACGCCCGAGTCTCGTGCTCGATACGTTGCGCATGCCCAGCCAACCCGATCGGCTGGCGTGGCTCGCCGCAGTCATCCCGACCCTGCCAGGAACCGGCATCGTGTACTGCCTCACCATCGCCGACTGTCAGCGAGTTGCCGGATGGCTCACTCGCGAAGGCATCGACGCGGCGGCGTACAGCGGCGACAGCGACCCGGAGTTGCGGCGTGTCCTCGAAGACCGCCTGCTCGCCAACGAACTCAAGGTGCTCGTCGCGACCTCCGCGCTCGGCATGGGGTACGACAAGCCGGATCTCGCGTTCGTGATCCACTTTCAGTCGCCGGGATCGCCGATCGCGTACTACCAACAGGTCGGGCGGGCCGGGCGGGCGCTCACCGACGCGCACGGCATCCTGATGAGTGGTCACGAAGACCGCGACATCCAGGACTACTTCATCCGCACGGCGTTCCCGCCGGCCGGCATCGCCAACGCGATTGTGGATCTCCTTGCCGACCGCGGCGACTGGACCCGCATCGGCGATATCGAAGCCGAGGTCAACATTCGGCGCGGCCGGCTGACCTCGATGTTGAAGATCCTCGAGGTCGAGGGAGTCGTCGCCCGAGACGGCACAAAGTACCGCCGGACCGGCCTCGATTGGACCTACCCCACCGAGCGCATCGAGACGATCACCGAGCAGCGCCGCGTCGAGCAACGCGTCATGGACGACTACCTCGCGAGCGACACGTGCCTGATGGAGTTGCTCGGGCGGGCGCTCGACGACCCCACGGCGACGGCGTGTGGGCGGTGTTCCCGGTGCACCGGGACCACCCTGCCGGTCGAACTCGACCACGAGCAGGTCGTGCGCGCCCGCGAGTTCCTGCGGAGTCAGCCACTCACGATCGACCCGCGCAAGATGCGCGCGGCCGGCGGACGAATCCCGGCCGACCTCCAACTCGAACCGGGGCGCGCGCTCGCGTTTCACGGCGACGGTGGGTGGGGCGGGATGGTGCGCGATCAACGCGCCGAGGGCGCGTACTCGGACGAGTTGGTCGACGCGCTGGTTCGGCTGGTCCGCAACTGGGACCCGAGCCCGCGCCCGAAGTGGGTCACGGCCGTACCGTCCCGACGAGCACCCACCTTGGTGGCCTCGCTCGCCGAGCGCGTCGCCATCGGGCTGCGGCTCCCCTATCGCGCATCACTCGAGCTGGAACGCGACACCGCACCTCAGACGCGCATGGAGAACAGCCCGCAGCAACACGCCAACGTGAGCGGTGCCTTCTCCACGCTCGCGCCACTTCCGACCGGCGCCGTACTGCTCGTCGACGACATCGTCGACTCCCGATGGACACTCACCGAGGCCGGCGCGATGCTACGGGCTGCCGGCGTCGACGCCGTCGTTCCGCTGACCCTGGCCCAGGGCGCGAGCGATTGACCGATCGACTCACCGACCCGCAAGCTCGAAGACTCATCCACCCAGGAGGCCACCATGGTTGATCCCATCCCCGCCGGACTCGACCACCGAGTCATTCCGTACCTGATGATCGACGGCGCGTCCGACGCCATCGCGTTCTACGTCGACGCGTTCGGCGCAGTCGAGGAAGGCCGCCTCGCCATGCCCGACGGTTCCATCGGACACGCCGCGATCGTCGTACACGGAGCGCCGGTGTATCTCGCCGATGCGCCGAGCGACATGCCGGGCAATGCCGCGAATCCCAAACGGCTCGGCGGTACGAGCGTCATGCTCCACCTGTATGTGGCCGACGTCGACGCGGTGGTGGGCCGCGCCGTCACGGCCGGCGCGACGGTCGTGCGGCCCCCCGAGGACCAGTTCTATGGCGATCGAGCCGCGGTCGTCGCCGATCCGTTCGGTCATGAGTGGGCGTTCCACTCGAGAATCCGTGAGGTCAGCATGGAGGAGATGGCGGCCGCCGTCGCCGCCATGACCGAGCCAACGTGACCTTTGACCACACCATTGGGGGTGCTGAAGTGGATGAGTGAGCACTCACTCATCTAAGTTCACGCTCCGTGTCCTCCCCCCGCACACTGCGCGAACCGCCCGAAACCCTCGTGGAGGGCCCAGCCCGATCGCGCGCCGCCGCACTGCCGCCGGAGGAGCGTCGGGCCCGGATCGTGGCGGCCACGCTGCCACTCATCCTCGACCACGGCGCCGCGGTCACGACCCGCCAGATCGCCGAGGCCGCCGGCATCGCCGAAGGGACGATCTTCCGAGCGTTTCCCGACAAGGACGCGCTCCTCACTGCGGTCTTGGCGGCCGCGCTGGATGCCCGCGCGGTGGACGCCGCACTCGATGCGATCAACCCCTCCCTGCCCCTCGAACCCCGGCTGATCGCGGCGGTCGAGATCCTGCGCCGACGAGTGGCCGACGTCATGCGGCTGCGCACCGCGATCGAGATGATGAGCTCGACCCCGGCGAACCTTCCGATGGCGGCGAAATCGACGGACCTCGGGAAGATCGCCGCGGTCTTCGAACCCGATCGCGACCAGCTGCGCCGTACCCCGCTCGAAGCCGCGCATCTGCTTCGCGGCCTCACAATCTCCGGCACCCACCCCGCGCTCCTGCTCGATGAGCCGCTGAGCTCCGAAGAGATCGTCACCGTCCTGCTCGACGGTATCCGCGTCAACGGATCGCACACGCCGAAGGGATCATCGTGCTGATCGGCCTCCTCCGTACCTACCTGGTGCGCTACCGCGGCCTGTTGCTCGTCGTGCTCGGACTCACCTTCGTCCAGACGATGGGAACGCTCCTCCTGCCGACGCTCAACGCCGACATCATCGACAAAGGGATCGTGCGCAACGACACCGGCTACATCTGGCGCATGGGCGGCATCATGCTCGCGGTGACCCTGGTGCAGGTCGTGTTCGCGGTCGCCGCGGTGTACTACGGCGCGCGGGCGGCGATGGCCTTCGGCCGCGACGTGCGCGACGGCTTGTTCCACCGGGTCACAGACTTCTCCGCCCAGGACGTCGCCGCGTTCGGCGCGCCATCACTGATCACCCGCATCACGAACGACGTGACCCAGGTGCAGGTGCTCGTACTGATGTCCTGCACCCTGCTCGTCGCCGCGCCGATCACCATCATCGGCGGGGCCATCATGGCCGTCCGCGAGGACGGTTCGCTGTCGTTGCTGCTCCTCGTGAGCGTGCCGGTACTCATCATCGCGGTGGGCCTCGTGATCGTGCGCATGGTTCCCCAGTTCCAGGTGATGCAGGAGCGCATCGACCGGATCAACGAAGTCCTGCGCGAGCAGATCAGCGGCATGCGCGTCGTCCGCGCCTTCGTGCGCGAGCCCCATGAAGCCAACCGATTCGCGGGAGCGAACGACGAACTCACGATGACCTCACTGCGCGCGGGTCGGCTCATGGCGTTCATGTTCCCCACCGTGATGTTGGTGCTCAACGCATCGAGCGTTGCGGCGATCTGGCTGGGAGCGAACCGCATCGACGCCGGCCACATGCAGGTCGGTGCGTTGATTGCATTCCTCAGCTACCTCATCCAAATCTTGATGTCGGTGATGATGGCGACCTTCGTCGCGGTGATGGCCCCCCGTGCGTCGGTCAGCGCCGAGCGCATCCAGGAGATTCTCAACGCCGAGACTTCTGTCGTACCTCCGGCGAACCCCGTCACGACCCTGGCGCCGAGGAGTTCGCTCGAGTTTCGCAACGTCGAGTTCAAGTACCCCGGCGCCGAACACCCGGTGCTGTGTGACATCTCGTTCCGAGCCGAGGCGGGCCAGACCACTGCGATCATCGGCAGCACCGGGGCGGGGAAGACCACCCTGTTGAACCTGATCCCGCGGCTGTTCGATGCGACCGGCGGCGACGTGCTCGTCGACGGCGTGAACGTGCGCGACATCGAGCCCGAGTTGCTCTGGAGCCGGATCGGTCTCGTGCCCCAGAAGCCGTACCTCTTCACCGGCACCGTCGAGAGCAACCTGCGTCACGCGGACCCGGATGCAACCGACGAGCAGCTCTGGGGCGCACTCAGCGTGGCCCAGGCCAAGAGCTTCGTGAGTTCGATGCCCGGCGGCCTCGACGCTCGCATCGCCCAGGGTGGGTCCAATGTGTCCGGCGGACAACGTCAGCGACTCGCCATCGCCCGGGCGCTCGTGCGCCGGCCGGGCATCTTCCTGTTCGACGACTCCTTCTCGGCCCTCGACCTCGCGACCGATGCGCAGCTGCGCGCCGCGCTCATGCCCGTGGTCGAGGACGCCGTGACGGTGATCGTGGCGCAGCGGGTGTCCACGATTCGCACTGCAGATCAGATCCTCGTCATCGAAGACGGGCGTCAGGTCGGGCTCGGAACGCATGACGAACTGTTGGAACACTGTCCTACGTACCAAGAGATCGTGGCCTCCCAACTCACCGCGGAGGAGGCAGCCTGATGGGCGAACCGACACCGGCCGAGCCCGTGGTGAAGCCACCCGCCGAGGAGGCCCGTGGTGGCTTCGGTGGCCGCTTCGGCGCGGCGGGGATGCCACTCGAACGATCGAAGGACTTCAAGACGTCGACCCGGCGCCTCGCGGCCCGCCTCCGCCCCGAGGCGTTCGGCGTGTTTGCCGTCCTCAGCCTCGCGGTGGCCAGCGTGAGCCTGATGGTCATCGCTCCGAAGCTGCTCGGCGGTGCCACCAACATGATCGTGCAGGGCGTATACGGAGGGAAGGGCATCCCCTTCGGCGACCTGCACACTCGCCTCGTGATCGTCCTCGGCATCTACATCGTCTCGGCGAGCCTGTCGTTCGTTCAGTCGTACATGCTGGCCGGCGTGGTGCAGCGGGCGATGTTCCGCCTCCGGTCCGACGTCGAAGACAAGTTGCACCGGATGCCGCTGCGCTATGTCGACCGCCAACCCCGCGGCGACATGTTGAGCCGCGTCACCAACGACATCGACAACCTCGCGCAGAGCCTGCAGCAGACCATGAGCCAACTGCTCACGTCGTCGCTCAGCATTGTCGGCGTGCTGATCATGATGTTCACGATCTCGCCGCTCCTCGCACTGGTCGCGACGGTCACGATTCCGATCTCGATCTTCACGATGAAGATGATCACCAAGCGGTCGAAGCAGAAGTTCGTCGACCAATGGCGGCACACCGGAACGTTGAACGCACAGGTCGAGGAGGCCTTCACCGGTCACTCGCTCGTCAAAGTCTTCGGCCGACAACGCGACATCGAAGCGAAGTTCAACGACAAGAACGAAGAGTTGTTCAAGGCGAGCTATGCCGCGGAGTTCATCTCCGGCGCGATTCAGCCCGCCATGATGTTCTTCGGCAACCTCAACTATGTGGCGATCGCGTTGGTCGGCGGGCTGCGCGTGTCGTCGGGCCAGATGACCATCGGCGACATCCAGGCCTTCATCCAGTACTCACGTCAGTTCACCCAACCGATGACCCAGCTCGCATCGATGATCAACGTGATGCAGTCGGGAATCGCATCCGCAGAACGCGTCTTCGAACTCCTCGATGCCGAAGAAGATGTGGAAGAGGAAGCAGTTCCGCTGGAGGACCTGGACCCGAAGGGTCGGGTCGAGTTCGACCACGTGTCGTTCTCGTACCTGAAGGACCAACCCCTCATCGAGGATCTCTCGCTCGTGGCCGAACCCGGCCAGACGATCGCCATCGTCGGACCCACCGGCGCCGGCAAGACCACCCTGGTCAACCTCCTGATGCGCTTCTACGAACTCGACGGCGGTGCCATCACCCTCGACGGGATCGACATCTCGAAGATGCGCCGCCGGGATCTCCGCTCCAACATGGGCATGGTCCTCCAAGACACGTGGATGTTCGGTGGGACCATCCGCGAGAACATCGCGTACGGGAACCTCGACGCCACCGAAGCGGAGATCCTCGAAGCCGCCCGGGCCACCTACGTCGATCGGTTCGTGCACTCGCTCCCGCTGGGCTACGACACCCGGGTCGACGACGAAGGCGGAAGCGTCAGCGCCGGCGAGAAGCAGTTGCTGACCATTGCCCGCGCGTTTCTCGCTAACCCGACCATCCTGATTCTCGATGAGGCCACGAGTTCGGTCGACACCCGCACCGAGGTGCTGATCCAACGGGCCATGGCCGCGCTGCGATCGAACCGTACGAGTTTCGTGATCGCGCACCGGCTCTCGACGATCCGCGACGCCGACATCATCCTCGTGATGGAGAACGGCCAGATCATGGAACAGGGCAATCACGAAACCCTGTTGGCGGCGAACGGTGCCTATGCCCGCTTGTACAACGCGCAGTTCGCCGCACCGGCCGTCGAAGTGGCCTAAGAACCCGCGTCAGCTTCGATTCGCTCCTGGGCCATCTCGACCGCGGCCTGCAGATCGGCGCGAGCGCTGCGCACACCCTCGGCCAGTGCGGTCCCCACGTCGGCTGATTCATGCGACAGCGACTCGAAGCGCTCCCGGACCTGGCCGATCGTGTGCTCGGCCTCGTCCAATGGTGCGGCGAGCTCATCGCGCGCCTCCATCCGGCCAAGATCCAGTCGCACCCTGAGTGTGTCGACCCGGGCACGCGCCGCATCGACCAAAGCATCGACCGTGTCGCGCCCCAACTCGACCATGAGGTGTTCGACCTCACGGAGTTTCGTGGTCAGTTCTTCGACGGCTTCACTGCGTTCGGTGGCGGTATCAGTCATGAGGACTCCTTCGTTGTCCCCTCGACTCTGGACGCGTCACCCGCGCCGGACCAGTGGCGAAAGTCCCGATCGAATCGGGAGATGGCTCAGTAGATCCGGCGAGAGACGAACGTAGGGTTGTCCGGGAGGTCGTCGTCGACCGAGACCGAACCACCGAGCACGCGTTCCTTGGTGAGATCGATCGCCGGTTGGTCGCGACTTTCGATCATGCGGTGCAGCACCGCGAGCGCCGACGTCTCCGACTCCAACCGCTCGCCGACCCGGTCGGTCGCGCTCGTCAGGTTGGAGAGCGCGTCGATCAGCTCTTCGTCCCGTCGCAAGAGGTCGCCGTGGATCGCCGCGATCTTGGAGTGTACGAGTAGGAACTCGTCACGTTCTTGTCGCCGCCGTCGCCCGAATCCGAACATGCCCGTCTCCCCGGTCGCCCCGAACCGCAAGAACGTAACCCCGGATTCGACCCCGCTGATGGACCCTTACGATCGGCCTACGCTGCGCGCCGTGATCACCGTCGACGAGTTCGCCCGAACCGCCACAAACTGGCTCGACGCCCACCGTTCGAAAGCACCTCGCGACTACGGCGCGATTCTCCCGGCGGATCTTGCCGACGCCGGCCGGGCCTGGCAGGCCCAGCTCCTGAAGGCCGGTTTCGCAGGTATTCATTGGCCGGTTGAATATGGCGGCCGCGGCCTGACCCCCGAGCACACCGGTGCATGGGTGACCGCCTGTGCGATCGCCGAAGTGCCGCCGGTGCTGAACATGGTCGGCAACGTCCTGACGGCCGGTGCCCTCCTGGCGTACGGCACGCCCGAGCAGTGTGCGGCGGAGCTTCCCCTGATCCTGAGCGGCGCGCGGGTCTGGTGTCAGCTGTTCTCCGAACCCGAAGCCGGTTCGGATCTGGCGTCGCTGGCCACGCGTGCCGAGGCCGACGGCGACCGCTGGATCGTCAACGGGCAGAAGATGTGGTGCTCCAACGGTCGCATCGCGGACCGCGGCATCCTGCTGGCCCGCACCGACCCCGGCGCCCCGAGCCACCGCGGGATCTCGTTCTTCCTCATCGACATGCATGCGGCCGGCGTGGAGACCCGCGCGCTGCGCCAGATGAACGGCGGCGCCGAGTTCGACGAGGTATTCCTGACCGACCTCGAGCTCCCGGCGGACGCGCTCCTGGGACCCGAGGGCATGGGGTGGACGGTCGCGATGTCGGCGCTCACCAACGAACGCGGGTACATCGGCGCGGCGGGTATCGCGTTCCAACGCCGCCTCGACGCCATGCTTGCGCTGGGCGTCGACCTCGATCCCATCGGTCGCCAGGCGCTGACCGATCTCTGGATCCGCGGGTCGAGCCTGAAGGTCATGGGCCAACGCCAGGGTCCCGTGGCATCGGTCCTCGCGTCGATCGCAAAACTCGGTACCACCGAGTTGATGTTCGACACCGCAGTCCAGCGCAGCGCGGCCGCCGGAGCCAATGGCATGCTCGCCGGTCCCGCCGCCGACGGACTGCTCTCCGCCCCCGGCGCCCGGATTGCCGGCGGGACGAGTCAGATCCAACGCAACATCATCGGTGAACGCATTCTCGGCCTGCCGAAGGAACCAAAGCCGCCGAAACGGTAGGGAATCGGTGGGGAACCTCCCGGCGACACTCGATTCAGTTTCGACCGATCATCTGCCGATACCACGCCAATGCGAAGAACCACCAGCACCGACGACGAGTCGGTGGACGCCGCCGGCTCCGAAACCACCAACGATCCGACCAACGACGACGCGTTCTGGCAGGCGAAGGCGGCGAACGCCATCGACGACGACTGGCTGGCGCTGCTGCAGTCCGATGCCCCGGCGGCCGCGGCACCGCCGGTGACGACCGACGATCTGACCGCACCCGACGCCGCGGTCGAGTTCCAACCTGCTCCGGTCGCCGCGACCACGGTCGCGGCCGAAGACGCCTGGTTCACCAGTCTGACCGACGACCTACTGCCCGAACACTGATCGCGAATCCAGCCACCAGGCGCACCTTCTCGTACCGGTGACTCAATGGGAAGCGGCGTCGCTTGGAGGGTCTCCGATCTGGAACACCCCGACTGCGCCCCTCGACGCGTCGTTGAACTTGTGAGTCACAAAGGGATACGCACCCGCCTCGGTGGCGACGAACTCCACAAAGCCACCCTGTGCGGGTGCGAGGTCCAGGGCCTGTGCTCCGCCGTCCGGCGCACCCGGCCCGAGGAGATATACCCCTTCTTTGAACACGGTGTCGAAGATCGTCCCGATGACATGGAACGAACTGATCTGCGAAGGACCCAAGTCGATCACCCACACGCGGACGCGCTCGTTCGGCTCGACCCGGATCGGCGAGTACTTGTACTGGTTGGCGTACCCGTTGAACACCACGGCGTCGTAGTCAGCGGCAAGCAGACGATCCATCTCCGGGAGCGCACCCTCGGCGCCGGTATACAGCTCGGATTGCGCCATCACGAACTCACGATCGACCTTCGGGAGGTCGGGCGGATCGATGATCACGGTGCCGTACATCCCCGCGGCGATGTGCATCAGGACCGGTGGGGTCCCGCAGTGGTACATGAAGATTCCCGACTTGTTGGCGCGGAAGGTGTACGTGTGCGATTTGCCGGGGTCGATCGGCACCATCGCGATACTCGGCGAGACCATGCCCGCATGGAAGTCCATCGAATGGGTGAGGGCGCCGTCGTTCACGATCGTGAAGTTGAACGTGTCGCCGACCTTGCCGCGATACACCGGCCCCGGGACCGTGTCTCCGAAGGTCCACACCGTCTGGCTGACCCCGGGAGAGATCTCGATCCGCTTCTCCTTCATGTGGAGTGTGATGTTGTGAACGGAGTCCGTCGGCGTGGGAGGAGCCTCCGGCGCATGCGCCTTGAAGTTGGCCGGGGGATCGGCGTTGAAGTTGATGGTCTGTCCGGTCCCGGTGGCCGCCGCGGCCCCACCGGTGCCGGCCTTGGGCGTCGCACTTTTCGCGTCCTGCGCGAAGACCACGGCCGTGATCGCCGCGATGAGCGCGCCGAAGACGATCACCGTCATCGCAATCGTCCACACTCGAACATCCGCTCGCTCGGTCAGAGCCTCGCTTCGACCCGACGACGCAGAGTCAACCGTCATGATTCGCCCCTTGCACCCCGGCAATAGTGGTGAGAGCCTGACAAAGCTGAACGCTTTCGAACAGGGCCGAAGGGCCCGCATGCACCCGGAGGCGCCTCGACCGAACCCTCGCGCCGGCTTCACCGACCGCTCATATCCGTCCGGCATCATGAAACGATGCTTTCCAGTGCACTGCACCGACGGCTGACCGTGCTCGCCATCGCCGCCGCCCTCACCGGCTGCGCCTCGGCGCTCCCCGGCGACGGCCCGCCCGACACCTCCACGTCGACACCCACGTCCACTCCCGCCTCCGGGTGTTCCGTCGCTTCGCGACGCGCGACCGTGGTCTACAAGCAGGTGCCCGGCGTCCCGGCCAATCTCACCAGCCTCGACGTCCACGCGCCGCGCGAGGGATGCAACCTCCCCGTGGTGCTGTGGGTCCACGGCGGCGGGTATCGCGTGGGCGACAAGGCGAACGCCATGACCGACAAGGTGCAGTGGGCCAACGATCACGGCTGGGTGCTGGTGAGTGTGAACTATCGCCTGACCGACCCGGGGAGCGCGACCAGTGCCCAGTACCCCGACCACTACGACGATGTCGCCGCAGCGATCGCGTGGGTCCACGCCCACATCACCGAGTTCGGCGGTGATCCCGATCGGATCGCCGTGCTCGGTCACTCGGCCGGCGCCGACATCGTCGCGAACGTGCTCGTGGATCCGAACTACCTGCGCGGCGCAGGGCTCGACCTCAGCGCAGTGCGATGCGGTGGCCCGCTCGACACCGAGGGCTTCGACAAGGCGCGCGCGGGTGCCGCCGATCCCGACGGCGAGAAGCTGCAGTGGAAGGTGGCGCTGGGCAACGAGCCGGACTACCTCACGACGACATCGGCCACCCTCAACGTCAAGCCCGGCATCGGGATACCCGAGATGATCGGCGTGTTCCGCGGTGCGCCGCGCCGAGTGTCGATCGAACTGGACTTCCTGGAGACGATCCGCAACGCGGGCATCGCCGCCACGACCATCGACGCTCGGGGCCTGACCCATGGCGAGGTGAACCGGCTCATCGGCGCACCGGGCGACACCCGGATCACACCGCCCCTCACGACCTTCCTGACCAACTGCTTCGCCGGGTAGGTTCGCGATCCCAGGTCGTGGCGAAGGGAACCCGAATGTCTGAGAACCTGCGCATCCTCGGTCAGTACAGCGCGGCCATGGAATCCGGTGACGGCGCCGCGGTCTTCGACTTCTGGTCCGAAGACTTCCACAGCCATGTGACCGAGCGGGTCAGCCCGGGCAAAGTCGGCACCGATGTGCGCGGGGAGGAACAGGAATGGTGGCAGCAGGTGAAGTCGGCGTTCCCCGACATGGTCTTCACCGTCGACCTGCTCGTCGAGTCCGGCGACATCATCGTGTCGAACTGGACGGTCAAGGGCACCCACACCGGCACCGCGTTCTACGACCTGCCACCATCGGGTGAACCGGTCGAGATCAACGGCACCGGCATCCTGCGCATGCGCGACGGCAAGATCGTCGAACACTGGGGCGGCCCCCACTGCCAACACGGCCTCGGCCTGATTCGCTGAGTACGAAAGGAGATCAGTCGAGGATGGTGGCGGCGATGCGGTCTTCGAGGATGCGGTCGTCCCACCAGGAGATCTGGGCCTGCTTGGCCCGCCGGAAGTACAACTGGATGTCGTACTCCAGCGTGAACCCGACGCCACCGAAGATCTGCTCGCCCATCGCCGTCACGTCCCGGTAGGTCCGGCCCGCGAAGAGTTTCGCCATCGGCGCGACCGCTTCGATCGGCTGACCGTTCGCGTGAGCCCACGCGGCTTCGTGCACCAGGATCTCCCCGCCTTCGACTGCCGTCGACGCATCCGCGAGGTAGTGGGCGATCGCCTGGAACGCGCCGAGCGGCTTGTCGAACTGCTCCCGGTCCTTGGCGTACTGGTTGGTGATCTCCAATGCGGCCCGCGCGCCCCGATCGCCTGCGCGGCGAGGAAAATCGCACCTTCGAGCACAGTCGCGTTCCACGTGGCCCAACCCGAACCAGGTGCACCGATCCGATCCGCTTCGCTCACGTGCACACCGTCGAGTGTCACCGCATACTGGTTGTCCGAGGCCAGCGCGAACTGTTGGGTCATGGTCACCCCGGTCGCGTCCGGGTCGACGAGGAAGAGGTCGACGGCGTCGTCGGCCGGGCTGGTTCGAGCGAGGACCACGATGCGCGTCGCCGAACTGGCGAACGGCACGTGCCACTTCTCGCCGTCGAGCCGGAATCCACCGCCGTCGGCGGTGGCGGTCGTGCGCACGCTGCGGGCGCCGAAGCCGCCCTCGGACTCCAACCACCCCGTCGTGAGGATCTCGGTTCCGGCCACGATCCCGGGAAGCAGCGACTTCCGTTGGGCCCCGGACCCGGCACGCAGGAGGACCCCGGCGCCGATCACCGCGCTCACGAAGTGCGGCGAGGCCACGAGGGCCCGGCCGAACTCTTCGTAGACCACGCAACCTTCGAGTGCGGTCATTCCCGAGCCGCCGTACTCCTCGGGGAGCATGAGTCCGATGAGGTCGAGCTCGCTCAGCTGACGCCAGAGGTCGGTGGAGTAGCCGACCGCGTCGTCTTCGAGGTCGCGCACGGTGTCGAGCGGCGACGCCGACGCGCAGAGGCCGCGCACCATCTCGCGGAGCATGTCCTGTTCGGCAGAGAAATCGAGATCCATCGGTTACTTCCTGATCGTGAGGCGGGGGCGCGACGTGATCGTGTCGCGAACGGTCATGGGATCCACTGGTCGCCGCGTCGGGTCCAGGGGTTGTCGTCGGCCGCGGTCGGGATCGCGACGCGCACCGAGCAGGTGGTCTTGACGTCGCCGGCGACCGTGAGCGCGACCGCGAGCTTCACCCAGCCGCAGCCCGCGCGGTCCTTCTCGGTGGACTCGACGGTCGCCCGCAAAGTCATCGTGTCGCCGGGGAAGACCGAGCCCGACATCCGGAACGTCATCCGACCGAGGCGCCCCGTCGGCCCGGTCCAGTCGGTCACGTAGCGCTCGAACCACGCGGCTTGGTTCGGCGTGTTCATGAAGATGTCTTGGGTGCCGTTGCGATTCACCGCGAAGTCGTAGTCGTGGTGCATCGGTCTCCAGTCGCGCGCCGCGAGGGCGCCGAGCACGATGGTGGTGGCCGTCACGGGATACGTCAGTTCCGGAAGCTCGTCGCCGGCGTGCACTGCATCGAAGGTCAGCGTCGCGTTCACGCAGGGCTCCCTTCGCGGCGATAACCGAAGCCGGTATAGGACTCGATGCCGACGAGTTCGTCACGCTGGTTCAGGTACTCGACGTCGATAACCCAGAACCGGCCGGTGCCCAGCTTCGTGGTCTTCGGCTCCGACACCGACTGCAAGATCTGGCGCGTTCGGAGCCGGTCCCCCATACGCACCGGCTCGTGGAAGATGATCGTGTTGTCGCTCATGACGGCCTCCGGGAGATCGAAGATCGCCTTCAGATCGAAATGGATCTGAAGCGGCATCGGCTGCACGTCGCGCCCCGGGCTCCAGTGGTGAGGCCGGAACCAAACCGACAGCATCGTCGGCGGCGCGATCGGGCCGTCGGTGATGTCCTCGGCGACCGCGTCGTCCCAGAACAGTGGGTTGCCGTTCTCGACCGACGCGCACGTGGTCCACACGTACCCGCGCTCGACGGGGAATTCCCCCATCTCCTCGTACTGCACCTGCCCGATGATGGACGCCACCTCGGGCGGAAGCGTTGCATCTGGTGAACCACTCACGAACCAACTCCTCCGTCGTGCAGGGTCGCGATTTCCGCGGGGGTGAAGCCGGCGTCGGCGAGGACCGCCTCGGTGTCGTCGAATGCCGGCTCGCGCACGGTCGGCCCCGGCTGGTCACGATCCGCGCCGGCGAGCAGCCAGCCGACCTGTTCGAACGACCCACCGCCGGGTCGCTGAGCCGTCACGAACAGGTCACGGGCCCGGAAGTGGTCGTCGGTCGTCACGGCCGGAACGGTCGCGACCTCGGACACGCACGTATCGGCCGGGCCCAGAATGGCGACCCATTCGTCGCGTGGCTTCGTGCCGAGCGTGGCGCGAAAGTCAGCCCGGATCTGATCTTGCACGGCGTCGTCGTTCTGGTGTGCGATCCACTGCTCACAGCCGAGGGCCCGGCAGAGGTTGGCGTAGAAGTGCGGTTCGATGGCACCCACCGCGATCCATTCCCCGTCGCCGCACGGGTAAACGTCGTAACACGCGTACCGGCCGGTCAAGAGGCTGTGGCGCGGGCCGGGCACATCACCGGTCGCGAGGTACTCGTCGACGTTCAGCGACATCAGCGCCACCACGCCGTCGGCGATCGAGACGTCGAGCGTGGTACCTGCACCAGTCGCGGCACGGGCGACGAGCGCGGCGAGGATCGCGATGACTGCTTGCATGCCGCCGCCGGCACTGTCGGCGACGGTCGCACCGGGCAGGGCCGGACCGCCTTCGGGGTCCCGGCCGGAGCAGTCGAGGTAGCCACCGACCGCGAGGTAGTTGAGATCGTGCCCGGCCCACTGCGAGCGCGGGCCGGTCTGGCCGTACCCACTCGTCGAGCAATAGATCGCGGCCGGGTTCACCGCGTGCACCGCATCGGCACCGATACCGAGGCGGTCGACCACCCCCGGACGGAAACTCTCGATCACGACGTCGGCGGTCGCCGCCAGCCGAAGAAACGCGTCGACCCCGGCCGCAGTCTTGAGGTCGAGCAGCACCCGCTGCATGCCCCGATGGCCTGCGTACGCATAGAACGGCGGCGTGATCTGGGCCTTGCCGTGCTTCGGCGGCGGGCCGACCTTCACCACGCGGGCGCCGTAGTCGGCCAACCAGCGCGAGGTGCGCGCGGCGGGGCCGACGCTCGCAAGGTCGAGCACGGTAATCCCGTCGAGGAGCGGAGCGGTCGGCATCGGACAGATCAGAAGTTCTTCGGGAGTCCGAGCCCGCGACGGGCGATGACGTTCTTCTGGATCTCCGACGATCCCCCGCCGATGGTGTCGATCACGGTGTAGCGGTACGTCGACTCGGACCGGCCTGCCATCGGTGCCTCGGGCGTCTTCACTCGCAACTGGCTCCCGGGACCGCCGATGTCCATGGACGCGCTCGCGAGCCGGCGGGAGAACTCGGTGGCGAACAGTTTGTACTGGGACGACGCCACCGTCGGCGGCGGCGTGCCCGGAGTCTTCTCCGCCTTCATCGACTCGGCCACGACCCGGAGCCCGAGGACCCGCGCGACTTCGGCATCGGTCGCGAGCCGCGCGATCTCACGACGGATGACCGGGTCTTCCCGCAATGGTTCGCCGTCGCGTTTCGCAGTTCTCACGTAGTCGCACAGCAGGTCGAGGCGCTGCTTGATGGGCGAGAACGTGAACATCGTGAAGCGCTCGAGATCGAGCGCCTGCGAGATGTACTGGAACCCGCGTCCGACTTCACCCACGACGTACTCGTCGGGCACGAAGACATCTTCGATGAAGACCTCGTTGGTGCGCTCATCGCCCATCGGCGCGCCGCCCATCGTCTTGATCGCATTGATCGTGACGCCGGGTTGGTCGAGCGGGACGAGCATGAGCGTGATGCCCTTGTGCTTCTCGTTCGGGTCGGTGCGAGTGCCGAGCCAGTACCACTCGGCGAAATGCGCAGAGGTCGTCCAGGTCTTCTGCCCGTTGAGCAGCCAACCGGTCGCGCCGTCTCGCTCGTGCCGGACCGCCTTGAGCCGCATCGATGCTGCGTCGGAGCCAGCATTGGGTTCGCTATAGCCGACTGCGAACTCCACCTCGTTGCGCAGGATCATCGGGAGGAACTTCTCCTTCAAGAAGTCGTTCCCATGCGCGATGAGCGTCTTACCGATGATGCCGACGCCCTTCCCGATCTGCGGACCCCCCCGCCCCGCGAGTCGCTCGTTGAGGAGGTACTCGTAGACGCCCTCGCCCGCCGAGCCGCCGTAGATCTCCGGCCAGGTCAGGCCGAGCCACCCCTTGGCACCGAGTTCGGCCATGAACGCCCGCCGCTCCGGCGTGTCGACGATCTGGGCCATGTTCTCCCGGGTCAGGTCGAAGACGTCGGGATCGTCGTGCGCGTCGAGGAACTCGTCGACCTCGGTGGCGAAGGCCTGCTGCTCCGGCGAGAACTCGAAATCCATGCCTTCTCCTCGACCAATCGGCCAAATCTGACGGGGCGTCAGATCCTAGAGGGAGCGCCGATTCCCGGACGAAGGCACCCGCCTCCAGCGTTTGGCGGATGGTGATCGGGAGACGACCACCAGGTGCCAAACGGTCCGAGTGGATCTCAGCGATTGGCGGATGGTGATCGGGAGACGACCACCAGGTGCCAAACGGTCCGAGTGGATCTCAGTGTTTGGCGGGGTCAGGTGATGACGCCGCGGGTGCGGAGGTCGGCGATGGCGGCCGCGTCGAGTCCGAGCTCGGCGCCGAGCACTGCCTCGGTGTGTTCGCCGACCCACGGCACTCGCGTCTCCGGACCTTCAGCGACCTTCGACAGCTTCACGGGGTTCCCCGGAATCAGGACCGGGTCGGCGACACCGTCGGTGCGAGGCATCTCGACGAGCATGTTCCGGGCGGCCACGTGGGGGTCGGCGATGACATCGGGGGCGCGATAGCTCGGGCCGGCCGCGATGCCGGCCGCAGTCAGTTCCTGCGCGGCCTGGAGCTTCGTCCGCTGGGACGCCCACGCGTCGATCGCCGGGCGGATGACCGACTCGAGGTTGGGACCCCATCCGGCGCGGGTCGCGAACCGCGGCTCGTCGATCCATTCAGGATGGCCGATGAGTTCGGCGACCTTGGCAAACTGCGGCTCGCGCACGATCTGCGCGACGACATAGCCGTCCGACGCGCGGAACCCTTCACAGATCACCTGCAACCCTTTCTCGGGCTCGGGCCGGACGCCGAGCGACCAGAAGTTGGTCACGACGTCGGTCATCGAAATCGCAGCGTCGAGCATCGCTATGTCGAGGTACTGCCCTTCACCGGTGTGGTCGCGATGACGCAAGGCAGCCAGGATCCCGATGACCGCGAACAGGCCGGAGCTGATGTCGCCGAGGGCGCCCACCGGGATCGTCACCGGCGCGCGGTCCGGGTTCTTCCAGTCGTAGATGCCCGACATCGCCTCGACAACCGACGCGTAGGCGGGCCAATCCCGATACGGCGAGTTGCCGGTGTTGCCGAAGCCGGAAATCGACGCATAGATCGTGCGCGGGTACAGCTGGGAAATCACGTCGTATCCGAGGCCCATGCGATCCATCGTCCCGGCCTTGAAGTTCTCGGCGATGACGTCGAAGTTCGGAACGAGGGCGAGGAAGATCTCGCGACCCTCGGGTGCCTTCAGATCGAGACCCAGGCTGCGCTTGTCGAGGTTGTTGCGCAGGTATGTCGCCCCGACGGCGCGTCCCTCGGGGTCGGTCATCGCCGGTGCCGATCCCCGGCCGGACTCGCCGTGCACGGGGTGTTCGACCTTCACGACCTCCGCGCCGAGGCGGGCGAGCAGCTGGGTGGCGTAGGGCAGGGCCTGCATCTGCTCGGCGGCGAGGATGCGCACCCCGTCGAGGGGTTTGCCGTACGGCAAGGCAGCTTCGTTCGCGACGTCTCCGAGCTTCATGGCCGGCCACTCTAGGGTCGGCCCTAGTATCCGCACCCGGCCGAGAGGAGTCGTGCGTGAAGGGATGTTCGAGGTGAGGGGCATTGTGAGCGCGGCGGGCTACCTGCCGTTCCGACGGCTGCAACGGAGTGCGATCACCGCGACTTTCGGCGCGGGTGGAGGCAAGGGCACGCGAACGGTCGCGTCCTACGACGAGGACACCACCACGATGGGCGTCGAGGCCGCGCGCCTCGCCCGGCGCGGTGCGCCCGACACCGCCATCGACAGCCTCACCTACGCGACCGCCGAACCGGCCTACCTCGACAAGACCAACGCGACCGCGATCCACGCAGCCCTCCGTCTCGACCGGTCGAGCATCGCGCTCGATCTCGGCGGAGCCGTCCGCTCGGGCATCGGCGCCCTGCAACTCGCGCTCGAAGGGTCAGGGACCTCGCTCGCGGTCAGTTCCGACATCCGCACCGGCCTTCCCACCAGCCCCGATGAGGCCTCCGGGGGTGACGGCGCCGCGGCGATCCTCGTCGGCGAGGGTGCGTCGGTGATCGCCGAGTACCTGGGAAGCGGGAACGCGACCGACGAGTTCGTCGATCGGTGGCGCACTCCTGGCGAGCGGCGGTCGAAGGTCTGGGAGGAACGCTTCGGCGAGACCAAGTACGTACCGCTCGGGGTTCAGGCGTGGACCGCCGCACTCGCAGGCGCAAGCATCGATGCGGCCGACGTGGACCACGCGATCGTCACCGGTATGCACACGCGGGCGGCGGCCGCGCTGGCCAAGAAACTCGCGTTGCGCGACGGCGTGCTGGTCGACGGACTCGCATCCACCGTCGGCAACACGGGCACTGCGCACCCGGCCCTATTGCTCGCGGCGACACTCGAGACCGCTGCACCAGGTGCAGTGATCGCCGTCGTCTCCCTCGCCGACGGTGCTGACGTGTTGCTGTTCCGCACGACGGATGCGATCGCCGACTTCACACCGGCCCGCGCCGTCGCCACCCAGGTTGCGACCGGTGCCGACGTGCTGTACGGCAAGTTCCTGGGCTGGCGCGGCATGGTCACGGTCGAACCGCCGCGCCGACCGGAACCGGCGCGCGTCTCGGCATCGGCCGCCGGGCGTTCCGAGGAGTGGAAGTTCGGCTTCGTCGGCTCGCGCAACCCCGCCACGGGTGAGCTTCACCTGCCCCCGGCGATCTCGGTGCCGGGGGTCGAGATGGAACCGGCGCCGATGGCCGACGTCGCCGGCACGATCGTCACGTTCACCATCGACAAACTCGCGTACTCGCCGAGCCCGCCGATCGTGTTCGCGGTCGTGGACTTCGACGGCGGAGGTCGGTTCCCGGTGGAGATGACCGACGTTGACGCGACCGAGGTGAAGATCGGCGACCGGGTCGAGATGACATTCCGTCGCCTCTTCACGGCCGACGGCATCCACGACTACTTCTGGAAAGCCCGCCCCGTGCGGGCGCGAGCCGAGGACACGACATGAGCTCACACGGCATCAAGGATCGCGTCGCCATTGTCGGGATGGGATGCACCAACTTCGGCGAACGGTTCGACACCGGCCTCGACGACCTGATCGTCGACGCGTCCAATCAGGCGTTCACCAGCGCGGGCACCGACAAGGACGCAGTCGACGCGTACTGGTTCGGCACGGCCCAAAGCGGGATGAGCGGCATCACCCTCGCCCGACCGTTGCAGCTCCACGACAAGCCGGTCACGCGAGTCGAGAACTTCTGCGCCACTGGTTCCGAGGCGTTGCGTCAGGCGTCCTATGCCGTCGCATCCGGCGCGTACGACATCGCGATGGCCGTCGGCGCGGAAAAGGTCAAGGACAGTGGGTACGCGGGCTTGAACGCGTATCCCATCCCCAACGACGGCACCGCGCGCACGCTCACTGCCGCGGCGATGTTCTCGATGGTGGCACCGGCGTACGCGAAGAAGTATGGCGTCGACGAGGACGAGTTGAAGAACGTGCTCGCGCGCATCGCGTGGAAGAACCATGCGAACGGCGCGAAGAACCCGCGGGCGCAGTTCCAACGCGAGATGAGCATGGAGAAGATCTGTGCCTCGCCGCGCGTCGCCGGACCGCTCGGCATCCTCGACTGCGCGGGAGTCGCCGACGGCGCTGCGGCCGCGATCGTCGTCCGGGCCGAGGACGCGCACCGCTTCACCGACCACCCGCTCTACATCAAGGCGTTGTCCTTCGTGGCCGGGAACGGCGCAGGTCTCACCGACCCGGAGTACGACTACACCCACTTCCCCGAGGTCGAAGCGAGCGTGGCCGACGCGTACGCCCAGGCCGGGGTCACCGATCCTCGCCACGAGCTGGCGATGGCCGAAGTGCACGATTGCTTCACGCCCACCGAACTCGTCCTGATGGAGGACCTCGGGTTCGCCGAGCGCGGCACGGCCTGGCAGGAGATCCTGGCGGGGACCTTCGATCTCGACGGTGAGCTGCCGATCAACCCGGACGGCGGCCTGAAGAGCTTCGGCCACCCGGTGGGTGCGTCGGGCCTGCGCATGCTGTTCGAATGCTGGCTGCAACTCCGCCGCGAGGCACCCGAGGCGCGTCAGATTCAGAACGATCGTCCGCTCGCACTCACCCACAACCTTGGCGGATATCCCGGCGAGATGGTGTCGTTCGTGTCGATCGTCGGTCGCGACCAGGGGTGACCAGTCAGCGCCTGATCGTCAAAGCCTGAGGTCGGCCGCGATCGTCGCCAGTCGGTTCGACGAGATGCCCGACTGCATCATGTCGGTGTGCATCGCGTTCGTGAGGAAGGCGAACGAGATCCCCGACTCCGGATCCGCCCAGGCAACTTGCGCGTGCGCGCCGGCGTGACCGAAGGAGCCCGGGGAACATCCGCGCCCGAAGATGGCGTAGCGCAGCTCGTGCTTGCCGTCGTCACCCGCGACCACGAGCCCCGCGGTCCGGTTCGCCGCCACGCCCAAGAGCGGATCGGGAAACGTGCACCGGATGTTGGTCTTCGCGTCGCGCAGGATCTCGGCATCCCACACCGCACCCGAGTTGTGGAGCAGTCCTTGATAGAAGCGCGCGAGGTGCGCGGCGGTCATACAACCCCCGCCCGCCGGGTTCCCGGCCGCGCGCGCCAAGGGTTCGTCGAGCCGCCGAAGCGGGTCCGCCCCGGCGGCATCGGAGGTCGGGACCATCGCCACGATGTCGGCCTGATCGTCGAGCGGGATCCCGAGCATCCTCGGTACACCCAGTCGCGCGCAGACTCGATGCTCGAGCACGTCCCGATAGTCCTCACCCGTCACCCGCTCGATGACGTCGGCGAGCACCCAGTGCGCGCTCTCGGCGTGATATTCGAAGCGACTCCCCGGCTCCCACTCCGCGCTCCACGTCGCGAATCTCGCTCGCCGGCGCGGTGCATCACCGCCTTCGACCGTGTCCATCGGCACGTTGGGGAACCCGCCCGTGTGCACCATCACCTGCTCGACGGTCACGCCACCGAGCCCGGCCGCGCCCAGCTCCGGCACGTACTGATCGATACGGGCGGAGAGTTCGACCAGCCCGTCGGCCATGAGCAACCAGATCACCGAGGCGACGAACGGCTTGGTCGCCGAGAAGATCGAGAAACGGTGGGCATTCGTGGCGACCCCGAAGGTCTCGAACGCGACCACGTCACCGCCCAGACCGACGGCGTACTGACACGACGCGCCCGGGTGTGCAGCGGCGACTGCGGCCGCGGCATCACTGAGTTCGGCGATGCTGCTCATGACCGACCCGGCACGGTCACGAAGTCAGGATTGAGTTCACCGATCGACGCGGCACCGATGAGCCGCATCGTCCGGTCGATGTCATCCCGAAAGATCGACAGCACCCTCGTCACTCCCGGCTCACCGGCGGCGGCCAGGCCGTAGACCCACGGCCGTCCGACCATCGCCGCACGCGCACCGAGCGCGACCACCTTGACGACATCGGCGCCGCGACGGAACCCGCCGTCGACCAGCACCTCGACCTGATCCCCCACGGCATCGAGAACGTCGACGAGCGCGGTGATCGTGGCCGGTGTGGAGTTGAGCTGTCGGCCGCCGTGGTTCGAGACGATGATCGCCGAGACCCCGTAGTCGACCGCCCGACGGGCGTCGTCACCGGTCATGACACCCTTGGCGATGATCGGCCCATCGAACTGGTCGCGCATCCAGCCGAAGTCGTCCCACCCCGGTGGTGAGCCCAGCCAGTGCATCAGCGCCTCAAGCGCCGAGATCGATGCGCCGTCGCGCTCCAGCCCGGTCGCGTTGACGAGGTCGAGCTGGAACCGGTCCATGAGGAGATCAGCCGTCCACCACGGATGCAATGCCGCGTGCGGTGCCATCTTCATCACCGTCTGTCGGTTGACCTGCAACGGTGGCGACAGGCCGTACCGAGCGTCGCGTTCCCGGTTGCCGGGAACCTGCGTGTCGAGCGTGACCACCAGCGCGCCGAATCCGTTCTTCCGGGCGCGCTCGATCAACTGCTCCGCACCGGCGCGACCACCCAGGCAGTAGAGCTGGAACCAACTCGCGGGGGCACTCGCGGCCGCGACGTCCTCCATCGAGTGACCAGACATCGAGCTGAGGGTGAAGCCCGTACCGGCCGCGGCTGCGCCACGCGCACCGGCGACATCGCCCCGAATATCCATCATGCGGGTGAAGCCGACGGGCGAGACGAGCAGGGGCATGGAGATGGGGACCCCGAGCACGGTGGTCGAGATGTCGGGGCCGAACGGGGGACGCGACGCGCCGACGAGCGGGCGGAATCCGACCGCCTCGACCTCGCGATGATTCTCCGCGAAGGTCGACTCCGAACCCGCTGCGCCCTCGATGTAATCCCAGACTGGGCGGGGCAGGCGGCGACGAGCGAGCCTCCGAGCATCCCCGACGGTATGGATTCGGCCCGCCACTCGCGCCTGACGTGCGGACCGCCACCGCGGTTCCTCGATGAGTTCGTGTCCAACCATGCCGACACGGTAGGCCCGCGTTTCCGGACTCACCACGTGACCAGTACCATCACCGGATGATTCGTACCCGATTGCTCCCGCTCGCCGCGCTCCTGGTGGTCCTCGCCACCGGGTGCAACTGGCCCCAGACCGCCCCGCCCGGGGACGCTCCGGTCCGGTATCGGGACCAGATCTTCACCGGCGTCACCGTGACGAACAACATCTCCTACGCCAGTGCCACCAACCTCAGCGGTCAGACCATCGATCTCAAGCTCGACCTGTACACGCCAACCGGCGACACCGTCACCAACCGTCCGGCGATCGTGTGGGTCCACGGTGGTTCCTTCTGCTGCGGCAGTCGCACCTCAGGCGAGCTGGTCGACGAAGCGAACAACTTCTCCAAGTTCGGCTATGTCAACGTTTCTATCGACTACCGCCTGGAGACGCCGGGTTGTTCGGGGAACCAGTCCAACTGCATTCCGGCGATTCAAGAGGCGACCGCCGATGCCCAGACGGCGGTCCGTTGGCTCCGCACCAACGCCGCGACCTACGGCGTGGATCCCGACCGCATCGCGATCGGCGGATCATCGGCCGGCGCGATTGCCGCCATCAACGTGGCGTACTCGACCTCGGAGGACCCCACTGCCCGCGTGCGCGGCGCGGTGGGCATCTCGGGGGCACAGCTGGTGACCGGCACGATCTCGGCCGGCGACGCCCCCGTGCTCGACTTCCACTGCACCACTGACCCGCTGGTCAACTACGCGTGGGCGACAGGCACCATCGACCGGGCGAAGGCCGCCGGCCTTCCGGCCTTCCTCGAGTCGTGGGACGCAACCTGTCACGTGCCCTACGCCGAGCACCACGATCAGATCATCGAGCAGACCCGCAACTTCCTGTGGTGGGCAATGGATCTCGAGCACGCAACGATCTGACCCGTCACCGGGGCGACGCCCGATCCGGCACCGCATACCGCACCGCGTTTCCCCACCAGTTCCGAGTATCCACCGTTCCCTCCGGCCCGGTGGGTACGTTCGCACTGTGACGGGTGCGCAGCCCCGTGGCGGTGGAGGCTCGCGTGGAATCGGCTGGTACTTCGATCGTTCGCCATGTGATGCTGGCCGGCCTCGTGGTGACCGCGTCGCTCGGCCTCCAGACCTCGGCCCGAGGCGCGGTTCCGAACACCGACGAACCGGTACTGGCACTGACCCGAACGATTCGGACCACGCCGTTCGCCGGAACCTCGTCGTCGATGCGCGACGCCGAAGGTGCGGCCTACGTTCCCAACGATGCCGCGCACCCCAACATCGGTGCCACCGACTCGCTGTGGCTGGCCGACGACAGCGGTCGCACAGTGTGGGAGGTCGACCCGGCAACCGGCGCGTTGAAATCAAGCATTCCGGACGCAGCCTGGCGGGCGACCAAGCAGTACGACACCAACGCCGACACCGGCACTGGGGCCACGGCCGGATCGAACCGCGATGCCGACTTCGAATCCCTGGCGTACGACCGCGCCTCCGACACGTTGTACGCCTTCAGCGGGAAATGCTGCACGAGCTCGGTGCTTCCGACTGCGTTCCGGCTGCGACGCGGCAGCGACGGCAGCTTCCACCCCGACTCGTTTCAAGCGCTTCCGAGCGACTCGGACTACACGGCGGCGGCATGGCATCCCGGGACGGGGGCGGTGTACGTCGGTGGGCGGAGCGACCTCCGGACCTACGAATACCGGACCAACACTCCTGGCTCGGACTTCTCCATCAGCGGAGTGTCGGGCATTCGCGGGATGTCCTTCTCCGCCGACGGACGCGACCTGTTCGTGGTCAACTCGTCGACCGAACTCCTCCGCGCCGATTGGTCGACGAAGCGGCTCCGCACCGGCTGGCGACTCGACCTCGAACCGTTCGGAATACGCGACTCGCGCGGGGTCGAGGTCATCGGCGATCAGCTCTTCGTCCTCGACGGGTACGACAGCCGCTCATCCGGTGACCCGCTCCGGTACGGCGTGTTCGTCTTCGATGTCTGCTGTCGCTCGATGTCGTTCACGGTGACCTTCTCGGCGACCGAACTCGGATACATCAACCAGGCCGCCGACTACTTTGGAATTCCGCGCGCCGATGCGTTGCGTCACGGAGCGCGGATCGTGCGCTTTATCGACGCGCTCCGTCAACCCGCGGGCGTTGGTCGCTTGACCCCGCCCGCACCCAACCCGGGACCCGGGACGCTCACGGCCCGCTACACCGACCCTGCAGAGGTCGCGGCCATGGAGCAACTCGCGGTCCGGACCGGTCTCACCATGACCGAACTCCACGACGTCGGCGCCGACCATCTGATCTACCTATGGTGGGTCAACACCCATTGAGGCACGTCAGGTCGAGGTACGGGTTCCCGTCTGTGCCGTCACGGGCGTGAGCCGCGCACCGTCGGCGACCAGGTCGAGGGCGCGGAGCCGCGACTCCAACGTCGGACCGGCGAACGCGACGATGACTTCGTCGGCATCGGCATGCTCCGCGAACCCATCGAGATACTCGGTGACGACCGGGCCGGTCCCAACCGCCGTGTAACGCATCATGCCGGCGAGTTGTCGACCTTGCGGCGACGCGAGCACGGCGTCCGCTTGCTCATCGGTGAGCTTCTCGCCGCGCCCGACGAAGCGCGCGACCCGCGATCGACGCACCCGCACAAACTGCTCATGGGCGTCTTCGTCGGTCTCGGCCGCGACCACGTTGACTCCCGCAATGACGTAGGGATCGGCGAGTTGTTCCGACGGCCGGAACTTGCGGCGATAGTCGGCCACCGCGGGGCCGAGCGCCTGGGGTGCGAAGTGCGACGCGAACGCGTACGGGAGCCCGAGAACCGCCGCGAGCTGAGCACCGAACATCGAGGACCCGAGGATGTACAGCGGGACATCGGTGCCCGCACCGGGGATCGCGGCGACGCCTTCGATGCGTGACTCCCCCCTCAAGTAGCCCTGGAGTTCGAGCACATCCTGGGGAAACCCGTCGGCCGAGTTCGGATCACGGCGCAACGCTCGCATCGTGTTCTGGTCGCTGCCGGGGGCTCGACCCAGTCCGAGATCGATACGACCCGGGTGAAGTGTGGCCAGCGTCCCGAACTGTTCGGCGATCACCAGCGGCGAATGGTTCGGCAACATGATCCCGCCGGAGCCCAACCGAATCGACGTCGTGTGCGCGGCGACGTGCGCGATGAGCACGCTCGTGGCCGACGACGCGATCGCCGCCATGTTGTGGTGCTCGGCGTACCAGACCCTCCCGTACCCGCGGGCTTCCGCTCGCTGAGCCACGGTGACTGTCGCTTCGAGCGCGTCTCGGATGCTCGACCCGCGTTCGACGATCGCCAAGTCGAGGATGGAGAGTCCGTAGGCGCGGTCCGTCGACATCAGGTGACGTCGGTCCGGATCAGGAGATGGGTTCGAAGGGATCGCGCGTGAGGACCACGACGCCGATCGTGGTCGTGGTCGGCGCCAAGGTGGACGTCGTCGTGGTCGTCGAGTTCACCGACGGCTCCGTGGACGACGGCGTGCTCGAGGACGTTCCGTCGCTGGAACACGCCCCGAACAACCCGACGCATACCACCATCACTCCGAGTAACGATCGGTGCCCAACCATCGCCGGCACTCTAAACCCCAGCGCGGTCACGACCCACGGCGCGCCCGGTAGCGACGGGGATCCTCGGCGTTGTCGGCCGCCTCGATGCGATCCTGCACACTCGACAGATCAGCCCGCGCCGCCCGCCCGTACCGCGGGTCGTCCCGCACCTCATCGCCGGCGAGCGGTGCCAATCCGAACCCGGAGTAGACGACCTTCCGCGGCCGTTCGACCGGCGGATGGGCCCGGTGCAAGGTGTCGCTGCAGTGCACCGTCACGTCCCCGGTCTCGGTCTCGAGCATCAGCGGCGCCAGGTCCAGATCAGGGTCGCGGCTCGTGGCCATGGTGTTGGCCCGATGACTGCCCGGGATGACGCCGAGAGCACCACTCACCCGATCGGCACCCGTCACCGAAATCCCGCAGGTGAGCCCGCTGCACGTGTACGAGTGTTTGCCCTGCCCGCAATCCTTGTGCCAGGGCAGATCCGAGAGGCCGCGTACGATCCCGAGCGGCTTCACCAGACCCTCACCGCCACCCTTGTGAACGTGCGCGTCACCAGTGAGTTCGCCCAGCCACCGGTAGCGCTCGTCGGCAACGGCGTCGCGCAGTGCGGCAGACTTCTCGTAGAAGAACAGCACTCGGACCGCCTGAGAGTGACCGGAACCGTCTTCGGCCCACCAGGACTCACCGTCGTCGGGCGTCGCCCGATCGATCCACTCGTCGATGTCGGAGCTGATGGCGTCCATGACACTCACGTCAAAGACCCCACGCAGATGGAGGAACCCTGCCTGTTCCAGGAAGTGGGCCATTTCCGCGCGGTCGTCGTCGACGGTGAACGTCCGCGTCAGATCGAGGCGACGCCCATCGGAATCGATGAATGTCACGTCGCCGGTTTCGTGCACCTTCCGCCCGTCGAACAGGGCTCGCAGCACCGGTTCCCACCCGATCCAGTCGTTGACGTTCCCGGCCGCGATGCGCACACGCGAGGTCATCATCAAGCCCATCGTCGACTGCACGTCCTGCACCAGATCCGAGAGGGCGTCGGCCCCGAGCTCGACCACAACACCGGCCTGATCGGTGCCGGGCCGAAGCTCGAGCACACCATCGGACGCTCCGAGCGTGATCCCGTGTCCGTCGACGGCGAGACCGAGCGCAGGAAGATCCTTGTACTTCAGACCGCGCGCCGCGAGTTCGCCATGCTCTGCGATCGCGTCAGGAACGACCGAGTCGAACACCACGCCGCGGTCCAGGTCGCGAATGTCTCTCTGAAGTCGGGTCCGGCAGTCGACGCTCATAGGCCCTCCTTTGGCGGTGACAACTATGGCGCATGACCGAGTCGGTGAACCAGCAACCCTCCGGTTCTCGACCCTCCGACGTGAGATCATGGGGAAATGCAGGTGCTCAGCAGCCGGATCCTGATCACCGGATCCGATTTCGCGCGGAGTCGCCGCTTCTACGAAGAGACCATCGGCCTCGACATCTACCGCGAATACGGCGTCGGCGGTGTCACGACCGGCGTCGTCTATTTCCTCGGCGGTGGATTCCTCGAGCTGACGTCGAGCGGACCCCAGCCGACCGGCGTGCGCATCTGGATGCAGGTCCGCGATGTCGCGTCCGAGGAAGCCCGCGTCACTGCGGCCGGCGCTGTCGTGCGTCAGCCGGCCACGCGCATGCCCTGGGGGCTCATCGAGTGTTCGATCGAGGATCCCGACGGCGTCGAGTTACGACTGATCGAGGTACCGGCCGAGCATCCGATTCGTCGCCGCGTCGACTGATCAATCTTCGTAGTTGCCGTACCGGATCGGGATCTTGAACCGGCGCACGTCGGGATACTTCTCCGACGCGGCGCCGCGCGCGCGGTTGCCCATCCCGGCGATGATCTCGCCGATGCCGTGCGCGTGCTGCGGGCTGCGCAGATGACGAATCTCCGGACCGAACTCCACGATGCTCGGCTCGTCGCGGTCGCCGTAGTCGCCGAAGATCGGATACACCGCCGCACCGGCGCGCACCGCCTCGTACAGGTCTTCACGGGTGCCCGTCGCGAAGGGTTCCATCACCACGAATCCGTGGCCGTCCTTGGCGTCGCGTGAACCACTCCCTGCTTCGATGACGATGTGACCGTGATCGGAGGTCATGAGATTCATGAACTCCGAACGAGTGCGTGCGTTCTGGCGACGGCGGAAGTTCCTCACCCGACGGTTGAGGTCCTCGTCGGTGATGTCACCTTCGTTGACCGCTTCCCCACCGCTGACCGGGAACGTCTTCAACACATTCCCCGCCTTGCGGAGCACATCGTCGATGACGTTGAGTCCCATCACTTCGAGATAGCCGAGGAGTCGTCCGATCATGAGGGTTGTGCGCGTATCGATGCGGTCGAATCCCTGCTGCTGCGCGGCGCGAGTCAAATACCCGAGGTTGAAGCCGACGTCTTGGAACTCCAGGTGTGAACCCACGAAGATGAACGACTGCCCGCCGACGAGTCGCTCGAAGAACTTCTCCTGCTCCGTGAACTCCACGAACGCTCGGACGTTCGCGGCGGCATGTTCGCCGTGCAGGATCTCCAAGAGCGCGAGCGATCCTTCGGTCTCGGAGGCCGACATCGGCGTGGACCGGAGGAAGGCCTGATCGTGATTGATCGCGTCCTTGCGCGGTGAGGCGTTGATCGTTGCCCGCGGAATCGGGTTGAAGATCGTCTCGAACTCCACCCCGCCGACTCGCTGGGCTGATTCGTAGAGCACCCGATCGAGTTGGCGATGCACGCCGAACATCTCGTGGAGTTGGTCCGCGGCCGCGTGCAGCAATCCAACGTCGGGTTTGGGCGGGCCGTGGAATGGGCGATCCTCATCGCTCGTCATCGGACATCCCTCCCGAGCATGGCGGTCATTGCACCAAAGTCTCGCGTCCGGATTGACCACGGCGGAGGCACCAATGCTCACCGGATCAGAACGGCGTGGTGGAACGAACTCGGGTGCCTGACCACTCCCCGTCGCCAATCGACCGAGAACCCAGGACGCGACCATACGGACACTCTCCGTGGGATTATTGCGGGCCCCGACCCGCTACTTCTTGCATTTATCCGCATTGGGCAACCACAATGGCCACCGAGGGTCGTGTTTGTGCAACCCTGCGTTCTCAACGACGGCGGAGTCGAATAGTGCGGAGTGCGATGTTTGCGCGCGGTGCGCGCGTTTCGAGCGCGCAACTGGTCTTCACCCTGGCTGCGGTTTCAGTGGTGCTGGTTGCCTGCGGTTCGGCTCGACCGGCGGCGCATCGTGCCCCCCGCCCGGTCCAGAGCGCGGCGGTGCGCGATCCCGCGCCGCTCGAAGAACCCTGTCGCGCCGGTACGCCCGCGCCGGTCGACGATATCGGCATCACTCCCGACCGCGTCGTCGTGGGGGTCGTCGCCGACGTGACGGGGCCCCGTGCGTCGTTTGCCGCCAACTGGGACGCGATGCAAGCCTTCGCGGCGGCATGCAATGACCGGGGTGGGATCGGCGGGCGAACGCTCGAAGTCCGTCTCTTCAACACCAACGTGTTGGATCGACGAGGCGCCATCGAAAACGCGTGCAGCTCGACGTTTGCGCTGGTTGGCTCCGCCGCAGTGTTCGACGGCGCCGGGTCGGACCTCCAAACCGATTGCGCCATCCCCGACATTTCGGCCGTGGTCGCCGAACCAGCGCACGCCCGCGTGCCGTCACTCGTGACACCATTCCCGAACCCACAAAACCAATTTCTCGTTGCTCCTCAGGCCTACCTCGCCCGAACGCAGCCCAAGGCAGTGCGCCGCGCGGCCATGGCCTATCTCGGCGTCGGGGTGACCGCACTCCGGGCCAAACGACAGATCGAAGCCAGCCGCTCTATCGGGTACCGCTTCATTGCGTCCGACGCGTTCCCCGCGCTTGCATCACCGGGCGAGATCCAGCGGGTTGCCGACCGGATCGCCGCGCGGGATCCCGGCTACCTGAGCGTGCAGGCACGAGTCTCGGACCTCGCCGCACTCCAGACTGCGCTCGCCGCGGCCGATGCGATGCCGCCGGTGGTCGACGCCGGGCCACTCTTCTACGACCCCTCCTACCTGGAGCAAGCCAAGTCAAGTGCGGAGGGGACATGGATCCAGGCGCTCACCACCCCGCTCGAGGACTCGCCGTCGGTTCCCGAACTCGAGCGATACCGGACTTGGCTCGCTCGGACCGTGCCCTCGGCGGTGCCGACCGCGCAGGGCGTTCGCGCATGGTCAGCGGCGCTGCTCTTCGCGGAGGGCGCACGACGCGCCGGACCCGCGCTCGATCGCGCCAGCCTGCTCAAGGAACTGCGCGGTATCCACGAATGGGACGGTAACGGGATCCAGGTTCCGTCGGACCCTGGCGCGAATCGCATGAGCAGCTGCTTCGCATATCTGCGAGTGAGCCGGGGCCAGTTCGTCCGGGCCCATCCGGCTCGCGGGTTCAGCTGCCCGCGCAACGGCGTGGTCCGACTCACACGCGACTTCCGCAACCTCTAGGAGACACTGCATGCTCTCGAATCTGCGTCTCCGGACCAAGCTCGCTGCACTCGTCGCGGTACCGCTCATCGCGGCACTGGCCGCAGCCATCCCCGGTATTCGGTCACGCCAGCAGGACCTCGACTCCATCGAGCAGGCCCAGCACTTGGTGGCCTCCATTGCCGACGTGCGCGCGGCAGGTAGCCGTATCGCCGACGAAGCTTCGCTGTCCGGTTGGTGGCTCGGCACCGGTGACCAGTCCGTCCAGGCCCGCCTCGAGCAGGCGCGCACCGAGACCGATATCGCCGTCGCCAAGCTCCGCGCCGCCGAACGGGAGGCGGGTACGGCAGGTGCGGCGGCCGCGGCGCGGATTCACGACCTGCGGGAGGCCGCCTCCTTGATGGGACAGCAACGCCAGTTCGTCGATCTGCGCATCGCCAACGATTCGACGCTCGTCGAGTACCGCAACCTGGTCGACACGGCGACGATCGCGCTCGACGCGCTCGCCCGCGCGCCGCGTCGACCGCTTGCCGCGTTGCTGTTCCGGGACCAAGCGACATTCGCGCGACTCGGTGCAGCCCTCGCCGACGAACGGGGCATCTTGGCGCTCGCGTACGGGCGCAATGCCTTGACCAACGCGCTGGCATCCGATCTCTCCGCATCATCAACCCGCCAAAAAATCGCTGCCGACTCCCTCGCGCAAGGCCATCCGGCAACGGTCGGTGCTCTCACGCAAGCACAGTCGGCATTGCGGACGGTCGGCGACGATGTTCGGCGGCGGCGGTCGAGCGCACTCACCCAGCGTCTCCTTCCCGACACCTTCGACCCAGCCGAATGGTTCGCGGCGTCAACTGCGCAACTCGACCAATGGCGGAAGGTCGAACAAACCGTCGCCACGCGGACCAACGACCTCCTCGAAGCCAAGCATGCCGACGCCCGCTCCGGATTGATCTGGGTCGCCGGCGGGTCCGCGGCGGTGTTGCTCCTCGCCGGAGTGATTGCGTGGCTCCTGGCACGCGCCACGACTCGGCCGCTCCGACGTCTCGCAGACAACGCGAACTACGTCGCGACGACGCAGCTCCCTGCGCTCGTCGCAACGTTGCAGGATCCCGAAGCCCCGCTGCCCCTGATCACACCCCTGACGGTGAGCACGAAGGACGAGCTGGGCGACTTGGCCCGGGCCTTCAACCGGGTCGAGCGGACGACCGTCGATGTGGCCGAGCTGCAACGAGCGGCGGTCCGTTCCGGGATCAGTGAGCTGTACGTGAACCTCGCACGGCGGAACCAACCGTTGCTCGAACAGCAGGTCGAGGTCATCGAGCGGCTCGAGGCCGACGAGCGGGACCCCAACCGCCTCGACGCCTACTTCACTCTCGACCACCTCGCGACTCGTATCCGCCGCAACGCCGACAGCCTGTTGGTGCTCGCGGGCGTCGCGCCGGACGACGGTCGCCGGGTTCCGGTGGAGCTCCTCGACGTTGTGCGCGGCGCGGCGTCCGAATGCGGCGAGTTTCGTCGAATCGACATCGCCGCGGTCCCTCAGGGCCTCGCGATCAAGGGCTACGCCGCCTCGGACCTCGCCCATCTGCTCGCGGAGTTGCTCGACAACGCCACGACCTTCTCTCCGTCCGGTACTCGGGTGACGGTGATGACCCACCCCACCGAGCACGGCCTCGAGATCACAGTGTCCGACCAGGGCATCGGGATCCCGCCCGACCGAGTCGCCTCCCTGAACGAGGTGCTGGAGGTGCCACCGGCGCCCGGGCTGGTGCACTCCCGCGCGCTCGGGCTCGTGGTCGTCGGCCGGCTCGCAAAGCGAATCGGCGTCTCGGTGACACTTCGAAGTGCGCGCGACGTCGGCACCGCCGCGATGGTTGTCGTACCGAGTCGTCTGATTACCGACGCCGAGGGATCCGTCGTCGACCTCAGCGCGGCCGAAGCAGTGGACACAGACTCGGCGCTCGTCGACGTACCCGCGCCGCGGTTTGAACTCCCGCGGCCGGCGTACGCGCCGACGCCCTCTTTGCCTCGACCCGCCGGCCGGCCGGACGCGACCAACCTTCCCCAGCGGACGCCGCCCGAGCCCCAGCATCCGGCCGACCACGGCCTGGAGACACCGCCGCAACGAGCGCCCGAGGCCGTGTTCGAACTCGTCGCTCGCTACGAGACCGGCCGACAACGCGCACGAGAAGAAGCGCCGCGCACCGACCACGGTTCCGATGCCGACCACGGTCCCGATGCCGAAGCTTCTCGAGGAGACGACACATGATCAGCGCACGAACGGATCTGAGCTTCTTGCTCCGGGGTCTCGTCGACGACGTCCCGGGCATCCGCGAAGCGGTCGTCGTTTCCTCGGACGGTCTGCTGGTCGCGCTCTCAGCCGGCATCGATCGCAGCGCCGGCGACCGGCTCTCGGCGGTCGCCGCTGGTCTCATGAGCGTTGCGCGCGGCGCGGGCGCACCGATGGAGGCTGGCGCGGTCCACGAAGTGATCGTCGAGTACGAGCACGCACTGGCGGTCGTGATGGGAATCTCAGACGGATCCGCGCTCGCGGTCGTCGCGCGACGTCCGTGCGACATGGGGTTGGTTGCGTACGAGATGGCAACACTCGCCGAGCGGGTCGGACCGGCGTTGACACCCAAGCTCCTGACCGAACTCCGGGAATCCTTACCCGCATGACAGCATCGGGAGAGGGCCGACGCGCGCCCTCCTTCACGCGCCCGTACGTCCTCACCGGCGGGCGCACCCGCGGCCGCGCCGACCTGCCCATCGAGGCGTTGGTCGTGACCGAGTCGCGGGCGTTGACTCGCGGGGCCGCGCCGGAGGTGCGAGCGATTGTCGACCTCTGCACCACACCGCACTCCATCGTCGAAATCGCCGTCCACCTCGGCTTGCCGATCGGCGTGGTCCAGGTATTGGTCGGCGACCTCGCGGAGGAGCGGACCCTGGCCATCGGAGTGACCGCGCCGGATCGCCTCGACGAACGGGTTCGGACGTTGGAACGGCTGCTGGAGCGGGTCCGTGATCTCTGAACCGACGCCGCCGCCGGTTGCGCTCAAGATCGTCGTCGCGGGTGGGTTCGGCGTCGGCAAGACGACCACGGTCGGATCGATCTCCGAGATAGAACCGCTCTCGACCGATGTGCCTATCACCGAACTCGGCGTGGAGGTCGACGCACTTGACAAGACACCAGCGAAGACGGCGACGACTGCCGCGTTCGATTTCGGTCGGATCACGTTCGACGATCTCGTCCTGTACCTGTTCGGGACACCCGGACAAGAACGGTTCGCGTTCATGTGGGACGAACTCACGCGTGGCGCGGTCGGAGCGGTGGTCTCGGCCGACACCCGCCGACTCGCCGACTCGTTCCCGGCGGTCGACTACTTCGAAATCCGCGCGATCCCATTCATGGTTGCCGTGAACTGTTTCGAGGGCATTCGGCTCCACGAGATCGACGAGATTCGCGACGCCCTCGCACTCGGGCCCGACATTCCGATCGAGTTCTACGACGCCCGGGAGCGATCGTCGGTCGCGGCGGTACTCGTACGCATCGTCGAGCACTCGCTCTCTTGTGCTCGGGCGGAGTTGCTGTCAGAGACACCCACCCATGAGAACTGAACGTCCACCAATGCCTCCCGCGTGGGCCGTACAGTTCGTGGACCGGCCAGCGGACGGGAAGGGGACCGGGTGAGCTGGAAGAGCCAGCGGACGCGAGCGCTCGAGTTTGCTATGCAGCAATCCGAGACCGCGCAACAGCACTCCGATGCGACGCGCGCGGAGATCGCATCACTGCACCGAGAACTGGCCGAGCTGCACCATCAGTTGGCCCGGCGCGATGTGGAACTCATCGACGCGATGGCGCGGGTGGCCACGGTCACCGATCAACTTCGGATCCAGAACGAACAGGATCGGGACCACCACGGCCGGATCGATCGAGCAATCGAACTCTTGACCACCCTCGTGAGCACGTCCAACGCTGAACCCGAAGTGGCCGAAGTCCGAACTGGACCGACCGTCATCGGTGGCAGCGTGGATCCGTCGTTACTGGAACCTGACGCGGCGATCGACAGCGATGTCATCGACCTGAACGGGTCCGGCGATCCCGCACCCCTTCACCCCACCGGCGCCATCGGCCCCTTCGGCTCGACCGCGTAACGCGCGCCCTCGGCCGGCGCGCCACTGCCGGCTCAGACGGCGTGGCCGGACCGCCGCTGAAGTTCCGACGCCGGGTCAAGATCCACCGCGGGCTCGGTCGTCGCGAGGAAGTCGAGCAGCACCTCGACGAACCGATCGGGTTCCTCGGCGTGGGGGAAGTGGCCGACGCCCGGAAGGATCTCGAGTCGGCTCCCGGGCATCGCCGCATGCGCCGAATGGGCGTGGGAGACGGGGATGATCGAATCCGCGTCTCCCCAAACGATGAGGGTCGGCATTGCGGCCGCGAGGTAGAGCCGACCCGAGGCGCTCACCGCCTGCCCGCCCGGCTCGATCACGGCACGCACCGTTCGTAGGAACGCGACCCGATGCTCGGGTATCGTGAGCGACGCGTAGGCATCCCACATCTCGGCGACACGGGGCGCTCGGACCCCGAGCCGCAGCGCAAGTTCGGACACCCGATTGCCGGCCTCGCGCACGAACCCGGGGAACAGCGCCGGCGCAACGTACTCGGTGCCAGGAAGCGACAACGCGCGGATCATCCAGCTCACCTCACGGCCCAGACCGCCACTGCCGACAAGGACGAGCCGTTCGGCGATCTCCGGGTGTTGATACGCGAGCTGCATCGCGACACCACCACCCAGCGACTGCCCGACAATCGTCGCGCGCTCGATACCGATGACCGCGAGGAGATCGCGCAAGGTCGCCGACAAGTTGCCGAGGGAGTAGTCGCCGGTCGGCGACGCCGACTGCCCATGACCAGGCAGATCCGGTGCGATGACCTGGTACGACCGCGCCAGTTCGGGCATCACGGCCTTCCACGCTCGGGAACTCCCGGCCATACCGTGGATCAGCAGGAGCGTGGGGCCCTGGCCCGCCTGGCGGTACACGAGATCGTGGCCATGGAGAGACACACGCTTCAGGTCAAACTCCGAGGTCATACCCACGGGCTACCACCCTTCCTCACTCGGTACCAGAGTTTGTGACCCCGGTTGGTCGGCAATCGGCCGGGCACGGAGCCGGCCGTTCCGGATCACGCCCAGACCCGAATCCACGATGGCGTCACGGGTGCAGCGCCTGACTCGGGGCAGACCCAGAAATCCCATGTGTCCGCCCTGATACCAATAGGTGGGCGCGCCTTCCCACCGGTCGACGATCCGTCCGACCTGGTCGGGCGGGACCAGCCGGTCGGCCTGCCCGGCCCAGACCCGCCGGACCGCCGTCTGGGGAAGAGGAAGTTCGAGCGGTGAGCTGTAGAACTCCAGCGATTGCGACACTTCACACATATCGTCGAACGAGGGATGGCGGGTGAAGCGCTCGGGCGCATGGCCGCGAATCAGCGAGGAGAGATCGACGACCGGCACGCCGACCAGGACCCCGCGCACCGACGGTTCCAATGCTGCGACCGCGGCGGCGACGTATCCGCCGAGCGAGATCCCGAAGAGCATCGCCGGTTCGTGTCGCTGTTCGATCGCGACCAGTACCGCACGCACATCGGCAATCGCCTGCGCCGCGCCATGGAAGTTCATCACCGGGTCATCGGTCGGGAACCCGACCGCGAACCGACCCATCCCGCGCGGCCCGTGGTGCGGCAGAACCGGGATCGCCACATTGAATCCGGCGCGGTGGAGTGCACCGGCACGAAACGCGAAGATGTCGGCGAGCGGGTCGCCCATGCCGGCGCCGTGCACGCACACAATCCACGGTGCAGGCTCATCGTGGCGGAGTATCCACGCGTGCGCGACCCGGTTGTCGGTCTGCTCGCGGAACCGTTCGGATCCGGGCACCGAATCCGACGGTTGGTACCGGCTCGGGAACGATGCGTGTTGGAAACGAACGTGTCCGACCCGGCGCTCGACGCCGGCGAACTCGGCGGGACCCGGCCGCTGGTGATAGTTCGCGGGATCGGCCTCCGGTTCAACGCGCTGCAAGTACCCGAGGAGTTCATGGGCATCGTCGAGATTCGATGCGAAGTGGCTCTGATCGGTCGGCGATCGGATGATCTGAAAGGTGGTGAGGAGCGCCTCGTCGACGATGGCCGCCGCACCCATACGAGCGACGGTCCAGCGCGGGAACCGGTCTCGTTGGCGACGCAGAGATCCGATGAACTGGCCGGCCCGGGTCATTCCCGCGGACAGGTCTGCACCGATGTCACCGATCCGCCGCAGCGCCGGCCATCCGATCATGCGGTGTCGCCGACCGCGGCTGCATGGTCGGCGATCCCGTCGTCCGACTCGTCCTCGGCGACGAGGTCGACCGAGGAGAACCCGAACGCGTCGGCGACCTCGGTGGGCTCACCGAGATCCGCGGCGAGCATCAACTCCCTCAACGTGTTCGGGATTGCTTCGGCCAACACCCAGGGGTCCGCGATCAGATCGGGATCGACATGGAGTCCGAAGTCCACGCGATCACCAAAGGTGAACAGGGTGACATTGAGTCCCATGCAATCGAGCAACACGCTCGCGGAGAAGATCCCCGAGAGCTTCGCGCCGGCCAGATACAAATCCATCGGCGGCCCGGGAACGTTCGAAATCACGGTGTTCATCATCCCCGGAATGAACGAGAGCACATGGGTCTCATAGGCAAGGCGCATCAGCGATCCGAGGAGGAACGGGGACGCGGTCTCGGCAATCGAGCTGACTGGGTGGGCACGCATCGTTCGGTGGATGTCTTTCGCGGCACGACTCTGCCGGGCGATGTGGTGAAGGCGCTCGATCGGATCCGCATACTGAGTGCCGAGGGGCATGACGAGATACGAAAGCTGATTGTCCATGGAGGCATCACCGGACTGACGCAGCGACACCGGCGCGCCTGCGGTCAGTTCCCGTTCGGGAAGCTCGCCGGCCGCGTCGAGGTACGCGCGGATGGCGCCCGAACACAACGCGAGGGCGACGTCGTTCACCTTGACGTCGTACTTCCGGGCGACGGCCTTGACATCAGCCAACGCAACGCTGCTGAATGCCAGCGAACGACGGGGACCGATCGGAACGTTGAACGAGGTCTTCGGCGCTTGGAGCAGCGTCCCGACATTCGGCCGGTCGCGGCCCGACAGGAAGTGTCCGATGAGGTCGACACCCCGCAGCGCGAGCTGGCCGAAGTAGCGCGCCCGCCGCAACGGCAACCCGATCGCCGACACGAGACTCCCCGCGATGAGACTCAGATCGCTCGGCGGAGCCTCCGGTTCTACAGCCGGTGGCGCCTCGGCGCGCGCCGGTGGGTTCTGCTCGATGTCGAAGAGCAACGTCGCGAGCACACTGCCGGCGCCGCCGTCGAGGATGCAGTGATGCATCTTCATCAGGATCGCGACCCGGCCGTGCGCCAGGCCGTCGAGGTACCACATCTCCCAGAGCGGGAACCGTCGATCGAGTTGCCGGCCCAGGATCGGCGCGATCGCATCCGCAGTCTGGCGGGGACCACCGGGACCGGGCACGGTCATCTGGTGGAAGTGACGGCGGAGATCGAAGGTGTCGTCATCCACCCAATGAGACCGGTCCAATCCGAGGGGAACCGTCTTCAGTTTCCACGTGAGCTTCGGTATGAGCGAGAGCCGTTGCTCGATGTTGCGGAAGACCGTCTCGAAGCCGAACTCTTCCATGTCGCTCGGATCGAGCACCACCAGCCCGGCGATGTGCTGGTGCCAGTTCGGCGTCTCCCCCGCCAGGAACAGCGAGTCGGTGCCTGACATTCTTCGCACCGCTCAGCCCTCCTCTCCCGAGGTTCGAAACGAACTCGTACGAAGAGCATCACAAGTCACGACGATCCTGGGCAGGGACCAAGGTCCCATCTGCGCAGGCGATCAGAACGAGTCGGCCAACTCGTGGGAGAGCCTTGGATATGGTCACGATCAGATCCCCGAAACGGTCGAGTTCGTCGCGGCCGACAACGCCATCGGCAAGTACGTCGCGCGTTCACCCCGCGAGGACTCCCCGTCGAAGATGGGGACCATCGACCCTGGCCCATCGTGAGTCGACCACGCATTCTGAGGTCGCGACCCAAAGGCGCCGCCGCGGTCGCTGATCGAATGTCCTGACGAAACCAATCGACGAAGGTGGCCCGACCGATGACCGAACCAAGCGCCGAGACTCCGATCCACGTGATCGTCGCGACCGACGGGACCGACGCGTCGTTGCTCGCTGTGCACGAGGCCACCCACCTGGTGCCGGCAGATGCCGAGCTGTCGTTGGTCATGGTGGTCGACGCGTTCCACGACCCACAGGAAGACGCCGGTGGATTCGAGGGACCGGTCGAGACCTACGAACAAGCAGAGGCGGAATATCGCGAGGCGGTCGTCGCGGCGGAAGGTGCGCTCGCGCGCTCGGCGCAGGCCTTCGGCCCCCGTCCCATCCGCCAGCAGATCGTCGAGCGATCCGGATCGATCGGCGCGCGGCTCTGCGCGCTCGCCGAGGAACAGGGCGCCGCGCTGATCGTCGTCGGCTCCCATGGTCACCGGGCGATCGTCGACGTCCTGCTCGGATCGGTCAGCAGCTACGTCACCCACCACAGCCCCTGCCCGGTGCTCGTGATCCGCGGGCATCAGACCGGCGGCTGACCAACCCATCGGTACTCTCGCGGCCCAAAGGCCCGAGTTGGCCCGGCACGAGAAGGAGCACACCGCGATGGTGGATCACACATACAAGGTCACCGAGATCGTCGGTTCGTCACCGGAGGGTGTCGACGCGGCCATCCGCAACGGCGTGAGCCGAGCCGCCGAGTCGCTGCGGAACCTCGAGTGGTTCGAGGTCACGGAGATCCGCGGGCACCTGCAGGACGGAGCGGTCGGCCATTTTCAGGTGAGCATGAAGGTCGGCTTCCGCCTCGATCCCGACGACTGAGCGCGAACCCAGTTCACCGGTCGGGTCGCACAACGGCGCACACCCGACTCGGCCACGTCCAGGTCGTCAACCTCGTGCATGGACCTGCCGGTCCGCAGAGCGCACCATCACCGGTGTCGATCACTCGACCACCTCGTTCTTCGGGGTGCGCGTCAGATGCACAATGCCGGCGATCGACGCGAGCATCAGGACCCCGGCCACGAGGAAGGAGACCAGCGCGGCCTGCCCGGCCTTGCGTCCGAACTCGCTGAAGCCGTACGACGTGAGGAGCAGGCCTCGAAGTGTCTCGCCCCGGAACAGCGTCTGCACCTTTCCGTCGAGCACCTGAGCCTGTTCGTCGAGCGCAGCGGCGTCGGGCGCGCCCTTCTCCTTCGCCGCGGTCGCTGCGGTCTTCGCCGCCCGCGCCGCGCCACTCGTCTCCGAGTAGGTCTTGCCATCGTTGACCTCGATGAGGTGCAGGGCGATGTATTCGTTCGCGTAGCACTCGGCCTCGGGGCCGCTCGTCAACGGTTGACCCGCGTTCGTCACGAGACAGCCGGCCTGCTTCTCCTCGGGCGCGAGGTTGGCGGCCGGCGTAAAGGTGATGCGCTGCGCAGAGAGCTGTTCTTTCACGTAATCGTTGGCGAAGTTCGCGTTCGATTGCAGGACGAGCCCGAGGACGAGCAGGAGGACCGCGAGTGCGAATCCTCCGACAACGAAGAAGAGATCGAGCGTGCGACGATGCATGAATGGCCCCTGAGATCGACTCGAAGCATCGGTGATTGCCGACGCTTCACCATCATGACGAATGGCCCCGAGCGCAGAAACAAGAGCATGGCCCTAATCGAAGGGCCGAAAGTCCCACCCCAAGGTGGCCCCGAGCCGCCGACACCGCAGAGGAATCAGTCTGATACCGCCCCGGCCCGATCGACCAGCTCATCGACCGCGGTATCGATTCCCTCGACGAGGACCCCGAGGTCGTCGGTGGTATCTCCGTCCCCGGTGACCCCGAAATAGAGCGTGCCGCAGTACGAATAGATCGCGATCGAAATCCGAATGTGGCCTGCGATCGGCACGAACGGGTACGCGGCGATCATGCGGCGGCCACCGAGGTACAACGGAAACTGGGGACCAGGCACGTTGGTCGTGATGGTCTGGAACCACTCCTGTGAGTGAACCAGGACTCGGGCCAGCAGCGCCGTCGCCACCGCGGGAACGACGTCCCCGGCGGCAAGCACCGTGCTCGACGCATCGACTTCATGGGAACGCTTCAGTGCATCGACCTGCGCGCGGATTGCCGCCAGGGTCTCGACCGGGTCCGCGATCTCCAGCGGCAGGCGGGCGTGCAGCGCCGCAACTCGATTGTCGAGCACACCGTGTGCGTCTTCGCTGCGAATCGACACCGGTACCAGCGACGAGACGGCCTGGTCGACGAGTTCGATGTCCCGGTGCTCGAGGAGTGATCGAAACCCACGTGTCACCACCGCCAGCACGACATCGTTGACCGTCCCGCCGAAGGCGGTGCGGACCAAGCGAACGTCGTCGAGTGACGCGCGGGCGTGGAGCCATCGTCGGTGGGGTCCGATCGGCCCCGTCAACGTCGCACTGTGGTGTTCGAGGGGAGCCAAGAGTTGCTCGGTTCCTACCGCGACCTCGCGCAACCGGGCGAAGGCCCGCAGGGGGTGAACGACCGAATCCGCGACACCGGCGGCGACGTCGGCGACGACCGCGGCAGAGTTCGCCGCAGTCAGGCGCGCCAAGTCCAGCCGGGTCGGCTCCGGATCGGGCTCCCACGGTTGCGGATCCGGCGCCGACTGGTCGGGCGAGCGGTCCATGACGACGCCGAGTAGATCGCTGCCCGCAACCCCGTCGACCATGCAGTGATGCACCTTGCTGATCACTGCCCACCGGCCGTCGGGCAGCCCCTCGACGACCCACATCTCCCACAAGGGTCGAAGCCGATCGAGCTGCTGGGACATCACCCGCTCGACGAGTGCCTCGAGTCCATCGGGCTCGCTCGCGGGAACCGCGGTATGGCGGAGGTGATGATCCACGTCGAAGTGCACGTCATCGATCCAGAGCGGGCGACCAACGCTCAGCGGCGCTTCACGAACCCGCTGCCGATAGCGCGGCACCAGAACCAGTTTGGCCGCGACCACAGAACGAATCAGCGAGAACGCGGGAACCGGACCTTCGAAGATCCCAATGGAGCCGATGTGCATATGGTTCACCCGGTCCTCGACCGCGAGGAACATTGCGTCGAGCGGACCCATGCGTTCCATCGTCACTCCTGGCTCACCGTCGCTGTCCATCTCATTCCACGCCGTCAGCCGCGATCACGGCAGGGTCGGTGGTCCCAAATCGCTCGGGCAGGGACCTCATACCCTGGTCGCGGGCCCGCAACTCCGGCACACTTCGGGCATGAGGAAATCCATTGTGTTGGTGGCCATCGCCGCCGTGTCGCTCGTCGCGTGCAGTGGAAGCAGCAGCAGGCCGAAGTCGACGACGACGACCAAGCCCCGTCCACCGGTCAGTCGGCCCACCTCGACGACCACCGCGACACCGAGTTCGTCGACGACGGGAACCCCTCCGACCACCGGCGGATGTCCGACCCGCGGTGGAACGGCGGACGTCCGCGACGGCTTCCCGAACCGGATGAGCGCGTTGGTGGGCAAGGACGTGCGCACCGGTGCGCACCCGTGTTTCGACCGATTCGTCGTCGAACTCCAACCGTCGGATCCGGCGATCCAGTTCCCTGGCTATTGGGTCCGGTACGTGCCCAAGCCCATCACCGCATCGCCGAGTGACCTCCCGGTGACCATTCGCGGCGACGCCGTACTCATGGTGTCGCTGGGTTCATGGATGGACGGCCCGGAGCAGAACGGGTACAAGGGTCCGCGCGTGGTCGTGCCGACCAACGTCAGCTCGATCCTCGAGTACCGCCTCAACGAGGACTTCGAAGGTCAGAGCGCCTGGGCTCTGGGTCTCGATAGGACTCGCCCGTTCACCGTCACCAGGCTCACCGCGCCTCCGCGCCTCGTTGTCGACGTCGCGACCGGGTGACCGACATCAAGCGTCCGACCCGGGCCACCGGGGCCCTTCGGCCCTACGTCGTCGCAACCGCGCCTGCCAACCTTCGACGGGTGATGAACGAATCGTTTGAGTGGGCGCGTCCATGAGCGCGCGGATCGTCATCCTTGGTGGCGGGACGGGTGGCACGCTGACCGCCAACCGCCTCCGAAAAGCGCTGCCGTCCGAAGCCAAGATCACGGTCGTCGACCTCGACGGTGACCACATCTATCAGCCGGGCCTGTTGTTCGTCCCGTTCGGTCTCGCCGAGCCGGACGACATCGTGCGTCCACGTGAACGTCAACTCCACCGCGGAATCGACTACCACCAACACGCAGTTGACCACGTCGACATCTCGACCGATCAGGTCCATCTCGCGAACGGGGCCGTGCTCGACTACGACGTGCTCGTGGTCGCGACGGGAACGCGCCTTGTTCCCGACGAGACCGAGGGCCTCACTGGCGAGGGCTGGATGGAGAAGGTATGCACCTTCTACGACCTCCGCGGTGCCAGCGCACTCCACGACCGGCTCGCGGCGTTCACCGGCGGGCGGATGGTCGTCAACGTGATCGACATGCCGATCAAGTGCCCGGTGGCGCCGCTCGAGTTCTGCTTCCTCGCCGATTGGTACTTCCACGAGCGTGGCATACGTGACGCGGTGACGATCACCTACGTCACCCCGCTCGACGCTGCGTTCACCAAGCCAGTGGCCGCGCAGGCACTCGGCGGGATGCTCGCCGACCGAGACATCGAGATCGTCACCGAGTTCAACACCGGCGAGGTCGACGGTGCCGGCGGACGGCTCATCAGTTACGACGAACGTGAAGTCCCGTTCGATCTCGCGGTCGTTGTCCCGGTGCACAGCGGAGCCGAGTTCGTGGGTCGCTCACCGGGCCTCGGCGACGACCTGGACTTCGTCGCGACCGACGAGCACACCCTGCAATCGAAGGCCAAGCCGAACATCTTCGCGATCGGAGACGCCGCCAACCTCCCGATCTCCAAGGCCGGATCGGTCACCCATTTCGAAGGCGAGATCCTCGTCGAGAACATTCAGCGGTTCCTGAACGGCGAACCACTCGACGCGTCGTACGACGGGCACGCGAACTGCTTCATCGAGACCGGATTCCACCAGGCGATGCTGATCGACTTCAACTACGAGCAGGAGCCGGTCCCTGGCAACTTCCCGACGCGCGTGGGAGTGCCACTGCTGAAGGAGTCGCGGCTCAACCACCTCGGCAAGCTCATGTTCCAGTGGTTCTACTGGCACGCACTGCTGCCGGGTCGGGACATCCCGGGTATCACCCCCGACATGCCCCGCGCCGGCAAACGCATCGACTCGTCCGCTCCGTCCTGACCGCCCGCCAGTTCCGAGGAGAAACCGTGACCGCTACCACCCTCGCCGGAGTCGACGTCGACGTGAACGACGAAGGCTTCTTCGAGCATCCCGAACAGTGGACCGAGGAGATGGCCGTCGAACTCGCGCAACGCGAATCGATCGAGCCGCTGACCGACCGACACTGGGACGTCATCCACTACATGCGCAAGGAGTACTTCGAGAAGGGCACCGGGCCGACGGTCCGCGCGCTCGGGAAGAGTTCCGGCGTCTCGGTGAAAGAGCTCTACCAGTTATTCCCCAAGGGACCGGCCAAGCTCGCCGCGAAGATCGCCGGTATCCCGAAGCCCCGCGGCTGTATCTGAGCACTGGACCCGTCGAATGTCGAATGTCGAATGTCGGAAGGACACTCCATGACTGACCCGATCACCAAGGTCTCGATCATCGTCTCGAAGGGCTCGCTCGAAGGGATCTACCCAGCATTGATCATGGCGAACGGCGCGCGGGCCGAAGGGATCGAAGCGAACTTGTTCTTCACGTTCTTCGGCCTCGACGCGATCCACCGCAAGCGCATCGAACACATCAAGGTCGCCACGGTCGGCAACCCCGGCATGCACATGGCGACCCTGGTCGGCGGTCTCCCAGGCATGTCGGCGCTCGCCACCCACATGATGGAGAAGAAGATGGCCGAACTCGACATCCCGCCCATTCCGGAGTTCCTCGAGATGATCGGCGACACCGGCGCCGGGATGTACGCCTGCAAGGCGTCGGTCGACATGTTCGGCCTGTCGGCCGACGACTTCATCGACCCGATCCAGGACATCATCACCGTCGGCGAGTTCTACGAGCGGGCCGCCGGCGGCCAGATCATCTTCACCTGACCGACCGCGCGGCCAGAGAGCGAGACCGCCGTGGCGATGAACGTCCAACCCATCACGACGATGTCGGAGCGGATCAACGAGATCCGCGCGCTCACGGCCGAGATCGTCAACAAGGAGATCCTCCCGTACGAGAATCTCCTGTGGGCGTCGCGCATGAACCCGAGCGTGACCGAAGCCGATCGCGCCGAGGCGCACCAACGGCGCGATCACATCAAGAATGCCGTCAGGCAGGCGGGGTTGTGGGCGCCGCACCTGCCCACCGAATACGGCGGTGCCGGGCTCGACTTCCTCGAACTCGCATACATGAACGAGGTGCTCGCCTACGCGGCAGGCGCCGCCGCGCTCTTCGGTGTGGTCGCACCGAACTCGGGCAACCAATCGCTGCTCGTGAAGTACGGCTCAGAAGCCCAGAAGCGGCAGTGGCTCATCCCGCTCATCGAGGGAAAACTCGAATCCGGGTTCTCGATGACCGAACCCGACGTCGCCGGCTCGGATCCTCGAGCACTCCGGACCACCGCCCGTCGCGACGGCGACGAGTGGGTCATCAACGGTCACAAGTGGTTCACGTCGAACGGCAAACGGGCGGACTTCTTCATTGTGATGTGCCGCACCGAGGACCCCGATGGGCCCGGCGAGGGCAACGGGAGGATGACCCAGATCATCGTTCCCCGCTCTGCACCGGGCGTGAACATCCTGCGCAACATCAACGTCTGGGGGGTCGAGAGCGACCACTGCGAGATCGTCTATGAAGACGTTCGGGTTCCCGTCGAGAATCAACTCGGAAGCCGCGGCAGCGGCCACCAAGCCGCGCAGGACCGGCTCGGCGCCGGCCGCGTGTACCACTGCATGAACTCCATCGGGCAGATGTGGCGGGCGTTCGATCTGATGGTCGAGCGCGCCCGCGTGCGCGAGGTCCACGGCGGGTTGCTCCAGACCAAACAGTTCATCCAGGGCTTCATCGCGGATTCCTACATCGACATCCAAGCCGCTCGCCTGATGACGATCCATTGCGCCGAGAAGATGACGAACGACATGGACCCGCGCACCGATATCTCCGCGATCAAGGTCTTCGTCCCCGCCGCGTACGAGCGGGTCGTCGACCGGGCCATCCAGGTCTGGGGCGCGGCCGGCGTTTCGGGCGACGTTCCGCTCTTCGCGATGTACCAGGGCGCGCGGACGTTGCGCCTCGCCGACGGACCCGACGAAGTCCATCGAATCCTCATTGCAAAGAACGTGCTCGCTCAGTTCAGCCGCGGCATCGGCTGGGACTTCGGGAACTAGTCCCGAGCGTGCCGAACCACGAAGCCACCGCTACTGAGCGCATCGGCGCACTGCGTGACCCCGCGTTCCTGCGGACCATCCGGCCCGTGCTCGAACGCTACGCGTCGTACTTCCGGGCCGAGGTCCGTGGCTTCGACCGGCTTCCGACCCACGGACCGTTCCTCGTGGTCGGGAACCACTCGGGCGGCCAGATGCCCCCTGACCTGCCGGTGCTCTTGACCGCGTGGTGGAAGCACCGAAGTGAGTTCGAACCCGTGTACGCACTGTTCCACTCGTTCTTTCTTGCCCTCCCCGGCGTCGGCGCAGTGATGAAGCGGGCGGGCGCGGTCGAGGCGGGGCCCGTCGCGGCCGAAGCCGTGTTACGCGACGGCGGCATCCTGATCGACTATCCCGGCGGTGACTACGACGTCTTCCGCCCTTGGCCACAACGGAACCGGATCGACTTCGGTGAGCGCCTCGGCTTCGTACGGCTCGCGCTGCGCACGCAGGTCCCCGTCATCCCCGCGGTGTCGGTCGGCGCGCACGAGACGGTGGTGGTGCTGAGCCGGGGCGAACCCATCGCCAAGCTGCTCCGGCATCGACCGGATGTTCCGTATCAAAGTGATGCCGCTCGTATTCGGTCCCCCCTTCGGTGTCGTGCCGGGTGGAATCCCGACCTGGCCGTTGCCGGCCAAGATCACGGTCGAACTCGGCGAACCGATCGACTGGCCGTCGCGGTACGGACCCGAGGCTGCCGACGACGACACGATCGTTCGTGCGTGTTACGACGAGATCACCGGAACCATGCAGACAATGCTGGACCGACTCGCCGCCGAGCGCCGTCACCCGATCCTCGGATAACCGGTTGGACGCGGGACGGCTGCATCAGGTCGGGCCTTTGGTCGGTAGACAGCCTGCCCTGGATACGGAACGATCACCCCAGTGACCTACAATTTGTCCAGCCTGTTCGAGCGCGTCGCCCGGGCTATTCCCGGTCGCACCGCGATCGTCACGCCCACACGCCGACTCACCTACGCCGAACTCGACGACCGGGCCAACCGCCTCGCCGGCGCACTGTCCGACCGCGGTATCGGTCCCGGCAGCTCGGTGGGACTCCAACTGCGTAACGGGACCGAATACGTCGAGGGGATGCTGGCGGCATTCAAACTGCGCGCCCTCCCGGTGAACATCAACTATCGCTACGTCGCCGACGAGCTCGCCCACCTGTATGCCGACTCCGAGATCACCGTCTTGATGGTGGACGCCGATCTGCTCCCGGCCGTACACGAGGCGAGAGCCCGCACCACCGATCGCATCGCCTATGTCCTCACGATCGGAACCGCGGCGCCGGTCATCGACGCCGGAGAGGCCGCGTACGAGGAGGTCCTCGAATCGACAACCAGGCCGGCCGCGGAACCCGGTCGTTCCGGCGACGACCTGTATCTGGCCTACACCGGCGGAACCACGGGCCTCCCAAAGGGAGTCCTGTGGCGGCACGAAGACATCTTCTTCGCCGCGATGGGAGGCGGCGACCCCACGACGGCGCTCGGTCCGATCTCGACTCCGGACGAGCTGGTCGAACGCCTCCCCGAGAACGGCATCGTCATGCTGTCGTCGCCGCCTCTCGTACACGTCAGCGCGCAGTGGGGCGCGTTCTCGACACTCTTCGGCGGCGGCACCCTCGTGCTCCCGCCGCCGGGCCCGATCGATCCCGACCGCACGTGGTCGATGGTCGAGGCGGAACGGGTCAACGTGCTCACGGTCGTCGGCGATGCCATGGCGCGCCCGCTCCTCGATTTCCTCGTCGCGAATCCCGACCATCACGACATCAGCTCACTGTTCGTGTTCGCGTCCGGCGGTGCCGTACTCAGCCCCGCCAGCAAAGAGCAGATCGGAGCGCTGCTGCCGAACGTCATCACGATCGACGGCTACGGCTCGACCGAAACCGGAGTCAGCGGGACGCGCGCTCGATTTCCCGGCGCACCGGTCGACCAATCGACGCGGTTCTCCGCCAGCGATTCGGTCTGCGTCGTGGACGACGACTTCGTCCCGGTCGAACCCGGCAGCGGTGTCGTCGGCCACCTCGTGCGACGAGGTCGCCTACCGATCGGGTATCACCACGACCCGGAGAAGACCGCGGCGACGTTCGTGACCCGGAACGGCGAGCGCTGGGCCCTCAGCGGGGACGAGGCGATGGTCGAAGCCGACGGCGTCGTCGTGCTGCTCGGCCGGGGTTCGGTCAGCATCAACACCGGGGGAGAGAAGGTCTATCCCGAAGAGGTCGAGCAAGTACTCAAGGGCCATCCGAGCGTGTACGACGCGGTGGTCATCGGTGTGGCCGACGAGCGATGGGGGCAGCGGGTCACCGCCGTGGTCTCTCGTCGGGCCGATCACGAAGTGTCGGCCGAACAACTCCGCGAGCATTGCCGGGCTCACCTGGCCGGTTACAAGCTGCCCCGGACGATTGTGTTCGTGGATGCCGTCGAACGCGGGCCGAACGGTAAGGCCGACTACGCGTGGGCGCGCGCCGCGGTCGCAGAATCGCAACCAAGGACCGGGTGAGGTGCACCGCCTGAGTGGAGCCGACAGTCTCTTCGTCTTCAACGAGACCGACGCGCACCCACAACACACGCTCAAGGTCGCGCTGATCGACCCGACGAGCGCGGCAGTGCCGGTGACCTTCGAGGCGTTCTACGAGCAGATGCGCGAGGCGGTCGATCTTCTCGAACCCCTGCGCTGGCGCCTGGTGACCACGCCGCGAAATCTCGGCCACCCTTCCTGGATCGAGACGGCGGTCGACGACCTCTCTCCTCACCTGCATCACCTCACCCTTCCCTTACCAGGCGGACGGCGTGAACTCTGTGCGGCGATTTCACGGATCGCCGAATTCCCGCTCGACCGTGACCGACCGTTGTGGGAGGTCTGGTTCGTCGACGGGCTCGCGGGAGGTCAGGTGGCCTACGTCGCCAAGATCCACCACTCACTCGCCGACGGGATCTCGAGCGGCGAGCTCCTCGCGACTGCATTCACTGCGGAAGCGGACCACACCTCAGTGTCGGAACGCCCACCCGTCGTCGATGACCTCCCGACCCGGCGGCAGCAATGGCACGACATCTTCGACGAGTTCGCGGCCATGAGCCGCCGCTTCCCGAGACTGCTCGGTCACACCATCCGCGCCGCGCGACGGGCACGCCGGTTCCGACGCAGCCGCGGACAGAGCGCCCAGGCGAGACCATTCGCCGGTCCGCACACCCCGTTCGACGAACCCCTGACGGTTCGCCGAGCGTTTGCCTATGAGACCTTCGATCTGGCGGCAATCAAGTCCATCGGTCGGGCCAACGATGCGAGTGTGACCGAAGTGTTGTTGGGCATGGTCAGTGGTGCACTACGCCGCCACCTCTCGGTGCAGGGCGCGCTCCCCGACGCGAGCCTCACCGCGGCCGTACCGGTTTCCGTGCGCCGCCCGAACGAGTCGCACACCTGGGGCAACCGAATCGCGTCCTGGTACCTCCCCCTCGCGACCAATGTCGGAGATCCCGCTAACAGGCTCCGCACCGTCGCCGCCAGCGCACGCGACGCGCGGGCCGAGCTCGAGGCATCCGACCCCGAACTCCAGCACGCCTGGGCCGAGTACTGGCGCCTCTTCCGCCTCGTGACCTTCGGCGTACCGAGGCTGGTCCGGCGCTTCTCGGCGAGGCCCAGCTACAACGTGATCGTCTCGAGCGTGCGTGGATCCGAGGAACCACTGTTCCGTCACGGCGCGCGACTGGAGCGCTTGATTTCGGTGGGTCCGCTCGTGGAGGGAATCGGCGTGAACTTCACCGCTTGGAGCTATGCCGGCGACTTCACCGTGGCGATCCTCACGTGCGGACACCACATCGATGACGTCTGGGACCTCACGGCGGCCCTCCGCGAAAGCTACGAAGAACTCGCCGCAATCCCGGACCCGACCGCCGAGCGCGCCTGAGGCCGGGCCGGGAGGCTCCGACATCATCGACCCGGGGGCGACACCGCCCGGAACCAATGCGCTCCCGGACTCGTTGAATCCCTCGTGAAGCGAGTGGAGTTCTCCGGCATGCAACTCGACCCCGGTACGGGTGGGGTCGCAATGGTCCTGCGCGAACACGGCCGACCCGCCCGGGCGTTGTCGATCATGATCGCCGGGGAAGAGGCAGTCTCGGTCGCGGCGGCAGTCAACGGAGACGGGCCGCCCCGACCCGAGGCCCACGACCTCATGGTCTCGCTCCTCGCCGCGAGCGGCACCCACCTGGACGCGGTCGAGGTGACGCACCGGCGCGATGGTGCCCTCTGCGCCGAACTCGCGCTCCGCGGACCCATCGGCGACGTGCGACTCGAAAGTCGACCCTCGGATGCGATCGCCCTTGCCCTCCGGGTCCATGCTCCGATCTTCGTCGCGGAACCGCTTCTCGCCGAGGTTGACTTCGTGATCCCCGAGATGCCCGACGATGACCACATCGAGGAGGAGCTCGAGGAGTTTCGGGCCCGGCTCGACCAGGTCGGCGCGGCCGCGTTCACCGACCAGGACTCCCACGACAAGGGAAGCGATCACGCCCCTCCCATCTCAGGGCCCTGACACCCCGACCGGCGCACCGCCGGCTTGATCTCGTACTGTTTCCTGCTCGGTGTCCGCATCGGGCGGGTCGCCGTTTGGGAGGCTCGTTCCGCCGTGAATCCGATTCGTCTGCCGCTGACCGCCCGCCGAGGCGTCACCGCGCTCACCGCCGCACTGGCATTGGCCACGCTCACGGGGTGTGCGACGCTCGTGCGGGTCAGCCAGTCGGTCGACAACGTCGAGGGGAACAGCGCGAGCCGGGCACCCAGCATCAACTTCGACGGCCGGTGGGTCGCGTTCGAGTCGTGGGCCAACAACCTCACCGCCAACACCGACGCCAACAACACGCCCGACGTGTTCGTGCGCGACCAACAGTCCGGCGCAGTGCAGCTGGTGAGCACGACGACCGTTTCCGCCTCGGGGAACGGAGCGAGCGACCAACCGTCGGTCAGCGACGACGGCACCCGCGTGGCGTTCCGTTCCACGGCATCGAACCTCGTGGCGACTGCGGCGCCGGCCGTCACCCAGATCTATGTGCGTGACCGTTCGGCGGGCACCACCACCCGGGTCAGTGTCGCGACCAACGGCACCGTCGGCAACGGCGCGAGCGAGGGACCGAGGATCAGCGGCAACGGGCGCTACGTCACGTTCAGTTCCAGCGCCGACAATCTCGTGGCCAACGACGGCAACCAGCAGTCGGACGTGTTCGTCCACGACCTCGTGACCAGCACCACGACGGCAGTCAGCGTGACGACGAGTGGCGCAGTGGGCAACGGTCCCAGCTCCCAACCCGCCATCAACCAGGACGGTCGGTACGTTGCGTTCGCTTCCACCGCCGCGAACCTCGTCGGCGGCGACACCAACACCGGGTCCGACGTGTTCCGCCGCGATCGCACCGCCGGCGTCACGATCCGCCTCAGTGTGACGACCGCCGGGACCGAAGCCCAGGCCGGCAGCTCCGGACCGGCGATCAACGGCAACGGGTCGGTCATCGCCTACGAGTCGACGGCCACGAACCTCATTGCGGTCGACGCCAACGACTCGACTGACGTGTTCGTCCGCAACGTCACCACGCAGACCACGAACATGGCGAGCGTCGACAACGGATCCGTCCCGACTCAAGGCTCGTCCCACACGGTCACTATCAGCGCCGACGCGCGCTACGTCGCGTTCGTCTCGTGGGGTCAGCTGGTTCCCGAAGACGAGAACTTCGGTGACGACATCTACGTGCGCGACCGCTCCAAGCAGAAGACCCGGCGTATCAGCACAACCCCCACGGGTGGGGAGATCAACGAGCCGAACGAGAAGCCGTCCCTCAGCGGCGACGGTCGGTCCATCGCGTTCCAGTCGATCTCACCCGACTTCGTCTCCGGTGACACCAACCAGACCGACGATGTGTTCGTGCGCTCGGTCACGGTCCCGTCGATCAGCAGCACGGCGCCGGGCTCGATCGCACGTGGCGCGAGCACGACGCTCACGATCAACGGCACCGGCTTTTTCCCGGGAACGACCGTTGTGATCCCGACACCCGGGATCAACGTGGGTCCGGTGACGATTCAGAGCGAGACCGCACTCACCGTGCCCATCTCCGCCGTGACGGATGCGACGACGGGGACCGCCACGATCTGGGTCGTGCTCCCCGGCACGGGCGCCGGTTCGGCGGTCAGTGCCTCGACCCTGTGCCCCTGCCTCACCGTGACCTGAACGGCCCCTGTATGGCCATTGAAACCGACTACCTCGTCGTTGGGGCGGGGGCAATGGGGATGGCATTCACCGATGCACTGATCGATCACGCCGACGTGCACGTCACGATCGTCGATCGGCGTCAGGCGGCGAGCGGCCATTGGAACGACGCGTATCCCTTCGTGCAGTTGCATCAGGCGTCGTTGTTCTACGGCGTCGCGTCGACCGAGCTTGGTCACGGCGCGATCCAGGAACACGGTCCCGAGCGCGGGCTCCAGGAACGGGCGGACCAGTCCGAGATCCAGGCCTACTACGACGACATCCTGCAGCGTCGGTTCCTCGGCTCGGGCCGGGTGCGCTTCCTCGGCGGCCACGAGTACCACACCGACGGCACGACCCATTTCGTCACCTCGCTCCAGTCCGGTCAGGCCACCGAGGTCGATGTCCGCCGCCGCTTCGTCGACGCCACCTACCTCGCGCCGACGATCCCGGCGACGACACCGCCACCGTTCGTCGTGGCCGACGGCGTGCGCGTTCTCCCGATCAACGATCTCGCGCGGCTCGAGGTCGCAGCCAGCAACTACGTGATCGTTGGTTCGGGGAAGACCGCGACCGACGGCATCGTGTGGTTGCTCACGAACGGTGTCGCACCCGATCACATCACGTGGATCCGACCACGAGAGCCGTGGATGCTCAACCGCGCGGGCGTCCAGCCCGACCCGGTCGTCGCGCTCGGGCTCACGGCCGACACGATGACCGCAGCCACCGAGGCGGAGTCGCTCGACGACCTCTTTCTCCGGCTCGAAGCCGCCGACGTGATGATGCGCATCGACCCGCGCGTTGCACCCACCATGGCCAAAACACCGACACTCGGTCGTTGGGAGCTCGATCGGTTGCGCACGATCGAGCACGTCGTGCGCCTGGGACACATCCGACACGTCACGGACTCCGAGATCGTGTGCGATCGCGGGGCGGCGGCCCTCGCGCCGGGCGCGGTCATCGTGCATTGCGCGGCCTCAGGGCTTGCCTATCCGCCAGTGGTTCCGATCTGGAGTCCGGATGCGATTCGTATCCAGACCAGCCGGGCCGGGTTCCCGTGCTTCAACGCGGCGCTGATCGGCTACGTCGAGGCGACCCGCGCCGACGACCGCGAGCGCAATCGGCTGTGTCCGCCGAACGTGTTGCCCGACACGCTGTCCAGTTGGGCGCGGATGCAGGTGCTGGGCGCGCGCGCGAGCCGGGCCTTCGGCGCCGAGACCGACATCGCCGAGTGGGCCAACGCCTGCGCACTGAACCCAGCCCGCATCAAGCCATCGCGAAGCAACGACGCGGCAGTGCTCGCCGCGGCCGCGCGAGTGGCAGCGGTGACCGAACCGGGCCTGGCGCGTTTGGCCGACCTCGCTGGAGTTCGGTCACCCTTCACATCAAGTTGACGCCAACCGCAGCAGTGTCAGCCGATCGCGCCGACGACCCGGGCCACGACGAGTGCACCGCCACCGACGCCGAGCACGCGGCGCCACGGGTTCACACCCCGAATCACTTCATCGAGCGCCCACCACGCCAAGCCCGCGGTGCCGATCCCAGCCACGACGTCACCGGCACCGGAGTGATCGGGCACGAACCAGCCAACCACCGCGCTCGCTGCGAAGATCCACAGCGGGAGGTTCGGGAACTGCGCGACGACAATCCTGCCAGTGGTCCGATCCCGGAACCACCAGTCGACACTCAGCAGTTGGGCACTCACGCGGCGGCACTCATCAGAGTCACCCGACCAGTGTGCCGGAGTTTCCGGACAGGACGTGGACTCGGGTCGCGAGTACTCAGTTCGGATCCGTGGGCCCGCCGTCTCCAGCTGGTGTCCCGCGCGGTGCGAAGACCGCCACGCCAGTGGGGACCGAGCGTCGGGCGGCGTAGGCATCAAGGTTCTTGTCGATCTCACACCACCGGGTCCACAGCCGATCACGCTCCTCGCCTCGCGCGGCATGGACGGTGACCTGCCTGGATCCGTCGGGCAGATCGACGTCGATGTCGGGGTGGGCCTGCACGTTGAGCCACCACGCAGGCTCGCCGTCCTGCCAACCGTTCATCGCGAGCGCGACTGCATTCGGCCCATCCTCGAAGTAGCCGACCATCACATCGCGCGGCTGGCCCGACCGGCGACCGACAGCGTGGACACACATCGCGCCCCACCCCAAGCGTCGCCCCGGCCGCCAGAGGCCGAACCGCCCGCGCGTCACCCGGTACACCCAGCGGTGTGTGTGCCAGAACGCCTTCATGAACCAGCGCGGCGGCATCCGCGTCTTCGTCGAGGATTCCTTGGTCTGGGTCATGGAGGCTCCCCCATCCGTCGGTGCCGCCCACGGTAGGGACATCACCGCGCAGCAACCAGGGTCGGAAGCCCCGAGATCAGCCCGGGTTCGAACCGTCGACCAGTGAGGCCGCACACTCGAGGTTGGTCCCTGCGTCCAGGACCTTCCGCAGGCGCTCGATCTCGGCGCGATTGCCCTTGAGTTGGTCTTTGAGATCGTCGGTCGCGGTCTTGGAGAGCACCCAACCGAGCGGGGCTTTCGCGCCGGGATGGGCGCGGGTCTCGATGTGGAACCACCGCGCGACCGGCGTGCCGCTCACCGTCGCCTGCGGATGTTTCCCGAACGCACCGCCGAAGATCCGCCGCGAGTCGGCCCGCGCCGCCGCTTCCCAACCGGCGGTGGACTTCAGGATCCCTGTGATCGGCGCGGTGATCTGGCCGACCGCAGAATCAGCCGTCGACGACGGTCCGGAATACCCGTTGTCGATCTGCAGGAAGAGCGGAACGACGCAGCCCTGCTGCTGCTCGTCGATGATCTCATGCACCCGCGGCATCAGTTCGTTGACCGCGCTCGCCGCCGACGCTTCGTGATACCCGCCGTCACCCACCTGTGTGTGCGCGGCGGGGTCGCCACAGGCACCCCGGCCGATCGAGCCGGTCGGGCTGATCCAGGGGAACCGCGCCGAGAGCAACGCCGCGGTCGACCACCGAACATCGGTCCCCGCGCACAGCACATCGGGCAGGTCCGTGCTCGCCAGCAACTCGCCGTCACGGCCGGTCGCGGCCTTCGCGCACTGCTGTGCGGTCCGCCCCGCGTTGACTGCGAGGATCGACGCCGAGAACCGACAGCCGTCCTCGACGCTGTACCCGCTCAGCAACAGGAGCGGCTGGGTTTGGGTGGCCTGGTCCGCAAGGTAGTGACGGCCCAAGCGCCCATCAGACCACGGCTTCTCCCAGGACCGTTCCGTGATCGCCGCCCGATCGACTGGGTGGTCCGGCCGGATGAGTGAGTTCAAACCGTCGTTGAACAACAAGGCCGCCAGGGTCGACGAGAGGAAGTCCACGCCGAGTTTCTCGTCGTACCAGTGCACCGGCGCGACGGGTCGTCGTTCGCCCGGACCAACCGGCACGGTCTCGCTCACGTACTCCGCGATGCCCACACTGCCACCGCTCACCCCCGACATCGCCAGGAGCGCGCTTCGTCGACGCGCGACGGCGGCGGGGTCGGTCTCGCGAGCGCATGGGTTGGAACCGACGGTCCTTCCCTCGGTCACGCAGTCGAGCACCGCAGCAGTCCAGTACGCGGCGCGGATCCCGCCTCCGGAACTACTCACCAGCAACGCCGGCACGGCCGCGTTCGGCATGTTCGCGGCCGCCAGACTCGGATGGCGCTCGATCCACGCGCCCACGATCGAGTCGAGCGACTGCTCGGCGACCGACGACCCGGTGACGACCCGTACCTCGTGACCGGTTCCGCGAAATCCGATGCCGGCCACCACAGCCCACACGACCACGAAGCTGACCACGGGCGGCCGTGAGACGCCGAACTCCCGAAGGATCGTGGGGAGGAACACCATTCGCCGTTGCTCATTGCGAGCCAGGTAGAAGGCCAACCGATCGGCCCACACGAGCAGCAGCGCCATCCCGCCGAGGAACATGGCGAGTACTACCACCGCGCCGAACTGTGGCGCGAAGCGAAGGTTCAGATCCGGGTCGTGGAAGATCAATCCCGGAACGACCAGGAGCGTGAGAAGGACCGCGACGAGCGTCTTCCGGGCGTCGGATCGAGCCTCGACCCAGCACCCGACCCGTCGGAACCACCCACGCACGAACGGCGCCACGCCGAGGATGGCCAGACCGATCCCCATCCGCGCCGCGACGCCGTCGGCCGAACTGAAGTAGGCGAAATCCAACGCCGCCGTCTCGACGAGCGCGGCGCCGAACCCGACCACGACCAAGGCACCGGCCACACTCGACAGCGAGACCCGCCGGTCGAAGTCGGCGATCGTGGCGTCACCGAACCTGCGCTCCGGCGGGGTGGCGCCGGACGGCTCACGAAAGTCGATGAACGCCGACACGAGCGCGAGCGCGCCCAGCAGCACCGCCGGAACCAGGAGACCCTTCCATCCGAGCAAGGAGCCGACGACAGCCAGGGCTACGGCCACGGCCATGAGCGCGGCCGACGGTGCAAGCCGGCGGCGCCGTGACTCGGCGGTCGAACGAACCGGGGCGTCCTGCCCCTCCAGATTCTGCTTCCGCAACGCGGTCGCTCCGGCGAGGGTGAGGACCTGGCCCAGAACGAGCACCACCGCGAGCGTCCCGAAGAGCCGCGCGATCGACAACCCGCGGACGGCGTCGAGGCCTTGGGGCGGCACGAGGAGGATCACCCCGAACACCGTCGCGACGACGAGGAGCGGGAGCTGCTTCCGAATCACGGTCCGCAGAGTGATCAATCGCTGCGCGGCCCGGATTGCGTAGACCACCACCAGCAGCGTGACCGGCGCGGCGAGCGCCGCCCACTTGACCACCCCGAACGCGTGGACCCGGCCGAGGTCCACCTGCGCGGCGGACACCGTTCCGAACTGGACCACGTGATCCCAGGCTCGGCGGAACTGGCCGAGCAGCGCGGCATTCTCTGCCCAGTCCATCGCCACGGCGATCCCGACGGCTGCGAACCACCACCCGTGCCGCAACCACCGGTTGAGTTCCCGTTCAGTGCGCGCGAGATTCCGACCCAGCGGGCGCGGGCGCTCGTCGGGCGCGGCCGCGGTCTCGCGCGCGCACCCGCTCGTTGAGCAGGAGCCCGACGAGCAAGAGTCCGTAGAGCGACGTGAAGCCGACGATGTCGGCCCACAACCATTGCCGGGCGATGCTGTAGGGCGACTTGACTCGCCCGGTCAGGTCGACCTCATCCGAGTCCTTGAGGGCCACCTTGCAGGGGTTGCCGGCGGCGACGCCACCCGTTCCGGCGGGCACCCGCCCAAGGCGGTGGGAGTTCCACGCTTCGACAACGCCGACGAACTCCTGCTCGTCGCGCGTCCCCGTCGGCGACCACTGGAACTCGACCGGGGTTCCGGCCGGACACCCCTCGGGATGCATGGCCCCGATCACGTCGGTCTGCTGGCCCATGATCAGCGACGTACCCAGCAGCAGGAGCGCGAACACCGGCGTGAGCGCACGCAGGATCGCGGAAATCCGTCGGGTCATCGTCGCCTCCAACACCGTTGCCCTCCCGCGGCAGGCTGGGAGTGACCCGCACCCCCACTGCCCTGTCGGACGGTACTCGGGCGGCGGCTCGACCTGCACCTCTCATCACACGCACCGCGCCGAGGTCCTCGAACTGGAAAACACAACCAGTAGGTATGGCATCCTGGGGGCGTGGCCGAACGTCCGCAACGGCTCGTCACCTTCCTGCTGACCGACATCGAGGGTTCGACGCGGCGCTGGCGGGACGATCCCGACGCGATGAGTTCCGCGCTCACCGACCACGACACCGTGCTGCGCACCGCAGTGGCGGCCCACGGTGGCGACCTGTTCAAGCACACCGGCGACGGCATCTGTGCGGCATTCGACTCGGCCCGGGCGGCCATCGATGCCGCGATCGAGGCCCAACACGCATTGAGCCTCCCCGTACGGATGGGGATCGCCACGGGGGACGCCGAGCAGCGGGACCGCGACTATTTCGGACTCAGCCTGAGCCGTGCGGCTCGGGTGATGGACGCCGCGCACGGCGGCCAGATCCTCGTTCACAACTCCACCGCGAGCGTCATCGAAAACCTCAAGAACATCCAACTCGTCGACTGCGGTGAACACCGCCTCCGTGATCTCGGGGACGCGACCCGCCTCTTCGAGATCCACGCCGACGGGCTCAGATCGGGCTTCAAGCCGCCGCGCACCCTCAGCGCGACCCTCGGGAATTTGCCGATCCAGACCACGAGCTTCATTGGTCGCGAGGACCAAATCGATGAAGTCGGCGCGCTCGTGCACCAACACCGGCTCGTCACCCTCACCGGGACGGGCGGCGTGGGCAAGACTCGCCTGGCCCTGCAGGCTGCGGCCGAGTTGGCCCACGAGTTCACCGACGGGGTCTGGGTGGTGGCCCTCGCGCCGATCGGTGCCTCCGAGTCACTTCCCGATGCCGTCGCCGCCGTGCTCGGGGTCACGCCGATGGCGGGACACACCGTCACCGAATGCATCGCCCGGGCCGTCACGGGTCGCCGACTCCTGATCGTGCTCGACAACTGCGAGCACGTCCACGCCGCCGCGGCCGATCTCGTCGATGCGTTGCTCCGAACCACCCAGGTGGTGCAGGTCCTCGCGACCAGCCGCGAGAGCCTTCGCCTCGGCGCCGAGCATGTCTGGCCCGTCCCGACCCTCGACGTCACGGCGGGATCCACGTCGGCGGCGGTCGAGTTGTTCCGCCAACGGGCCCGTTCGGTCAACCCGGCGTTCAGCGACGACGACCCCACGGACGCGGCCGCGGTCCTCGAGATCTGCCGGAGCCTCGACGGTCTCGCGCTGGCAATCGAATTGGCGGCTGCCCGCATGATCTCGATGAGCCCGGCCGATGTTCGCGACCGTCTCTCGGATCGGTTCCGGCTGTTGTCCGGGTCGCGTCACGACCTCGAACACCACCAAACACTCCGCAAGGCAGTGTCGTGGTCCTACGACTTGCTGACCGACGACGAACGACTTGTGCTCGACCGGTGTTCGGTGTTCGCGGACGGTTTCGACCTCGAGGCCGCCACCGCGATCGTCGCGTCGGCGGGGATCGACGAGTACACGGTGCTGGATCTCCTCGACTCGCTCGTCCGCAAGTCGCTGATCACCACCGATCAGTCCGCCGGGCGGATGCGCTTCGCCCTGCTCGAGACGATCCGCCAGTTCGGCGACGGACAACTCGAGGGGACCGGGACCCGGAACGACGTGCGTCGCGTTCACGCACTGCACTTCGCCGAACAGACCATGGTCCGCTGGTCGCAGTGGAACAGCCCCGATCAACGGGACGCGCTGGACTGGGTCGAGCGCGAGTTCGCCAATCTCCGTATCGCATTCCGGTGGGCGGCCTCCCACGACGAACTGGATACCGCCGTCACCATCGCCGCCCACACCACGATGCTGACCATGGCCCTCCAGCGCTTCGAGTCGTTCGGCTGGGTCGAGGACATCCTCCACGCGGCCACCGCGGCCAACGTGGTGCAGCTCCCCCGGCTCTACACCGCGGCCTGCGTGTGCGCGCTCACCGGTCGACCGGAGGTTGCCGTCGAGTACGCCGAACAAGCACTGGCCCTCGAAGCGGACCCCCAGTACGACACGTTCGAGATCGGATGGAGCAACGCCTGGCTGGCGTTCGCGTGCCGGTACGCCGGACGGCTCGACAAGATGTTCGAGATCTGTGACGAAGCCGCTCGTCGGCCCGGGCTCACCCGCGTCATCGGTCTCGTCCTGTCCCTCGCGGTGTTGCCCGGCATCGGTCGATCCGACGAAGCCCAGGCCCTCGCGGGCGCGGCGATTTCGGCGGCGCGCGAACTCGGCAATCCCTACTGGATCGCGTTCGCCGAAGTGGGCCACGGCCGCGCCTACGCCGACTCGGACCCGGTACGGGCGATGGTCATCATGCGTGACGCGCTCGAATACGCCCGCCGACAGCGCCTCGCATTCTTCGAGGTCAACTTCATCCGCGAGATCGCCGGGCTCGAAGGAGTCCTGGGCCATCCTGAACAGGCCCTCGAGCTCCTCGACACCGCGTTGACCCGGTACCACCGAGCCGGCAATCACGGCAGCGTCGCCACGACGCTCGCCCTCGGCACGGTGTTGTTCGACGGGCTCGACCAGCCCGAGGTCGCAGTGCAGATCTACGGCATGAGCACCCGCCAGGGCATCAGCATGACCGTCCGCCTCCCGAAGGTCCTCGACGACCTACGCGCCAAACTCGGGGATGCGGAGTTCGACGCCAACGTCGACGCGGGACGGGCGATGGAATTCGATGAGGCGATGGAATACGTCCGCAGCGAGATCGCGCGAGTTCGCCGCGACCTCATGAGCGCCGAGTCCGACCACCAATAGTCAGGACAACCCCATCGGGCAACCCGACGACGACGAACCCGGGGACGACGGATTCAGGCCAATCGAGCCACCTGCCCTCGCCGCGATGCGACGACGGTACGACTCCTCGTACACCGCAGACCGGTCGGCGAGGACCGGATCGTCCGAGATCGCCATGCCCGGCAAGAGGCGCCCGGGGTTGAAGCTCAACAGCTCACAGCCCTCGACTTGATCTGCGAGCACGTGGGTCAACGTCAGCGTGCCCATCAGGACCCGGCGCCGGTTGATCGGCCACGCGACCGTCGGGTCCGAGGTGGCGTCGGACGGGTCGGCGATCTGCATGCGCAGGTTGAACCGGCCCGGCGCGTACGAGAGGCGCTCTCGCAACTCGCGCTGGAGGTAGTCGGCGCCCAGCTCCGACCCGTGAGCGTTGAGGTCGGCCGGCCGGAGAAACGAGGCAATCGGCATTTGGGTCGGGTCGGGTTCACCGGCGGTGAAGACGCCGTCGGACGGTTCCAGCGTGAAGCGCACCATCCGACGGGTGCCGATCGATCCCTGAGCCTCGAATGCGTGCACCGCGTCGTACACGACCCGCGCGTAACTCGCCGGGAGCCGCTGCCCGGCGTTGGCAAGCAGGAACGCCTGGGCCGGCGGGTAGGTCCGGGCCCACTGCAGGAACCCCTCGTTCCCCGACATCGTGACCCCGGACTCCAGCGGGAGCAACGGACTCATCGTGAGGAGTGACTTGATCCGCTTCACCAGACCGGCGCGTCGCACCTTCACCGCACGGTAGCTCTGCTCGAACTCGAGGAGCCGTTCGACGCTCTGGGCCATGAAGACCGGAGCCGACATACAGATGAGGTCGGTCTCGGCGATTTCTTCGCCCGGTCGGGCCACGATCGGGCCGTCGTCGTAGTGCATCCCGACACGGGAGTGGTCGGCGCGAGCGCCGGCGAACCCGGTCTCCTGCATGCCGCCCGCGAAGAACTTCACCGCCATACCCCGCACCTGGAGCCGGAAGTCCGGATCCAGCTGACCGTTGCCGTTCGAGAATCGCACCGTCACCGGGACCACGCGGCCGTCGAAATGTTTCGCCACGCAGTACTTCGACGCGACCGGGCTCGCCACGAAGTTGCCCCCGACTCCGATCCCCTTGGCGTGGATCGGGCGGGTTCCGGCAACGTGCTCGGGGAACGACGGACCCATCGCGTCGATGAGTGCGCCGACCAAGGCGGGCGAGATCGCGGTCATGGCCCACCGTACCGAATTCCGCGTCCCGAGCGCGCGGGGTACCGTCCGTCGTCCGAGCCGGTGCAGGGCCGGAGTTTGAGGAGCCACCATGACCACCCCAGGACTGGGCGAAAGACTGCTGATCAGGGCGCTGACTGCGATCTGGCGTCGGCGTGACCCGCCGCAGATCCCCGCCCGTGCGTTCTCGACGAATCCGTCGGACAACATCCAGATCCCGATGAACCTGGTCATGCCCCTCGCCGACGGCTCTCCGTTCGGTCGGGCGAAATTGATCCAGGCCCTGGCCGGCGCCGTCCAAGAGGTCATCGCCGGGCTGGACAACACCCAGATCGTGCACTTCGCGCGGTTCACCATCGTCGATGACAACCTGTGCATGTTCAGCTTCTACGACGGTGACTTCGCCAACTACATCCGCGACTTCATCTACAACGTGGGTTCGGGATTCGACGCGTTGCTCCCCTTCATCAAGGACGCGCCTCCACTGCCGGTCGAGCAGTATCCCGACGATTTCATCGAGTGGGTACGGACCCGCGACGCCCTCCAACTCGACTACCCGGCGAGTGCGTTGGCGCTCGGTCCCGCCGACGACCGCGACATCGTCAAGATGAGTCGACGGTTGGTCCTCCTCATCGACGAGTGCCAGCGGACGGATCCGCCCACCAACGTGCAGCTCTTCGCCTACCGCTCCTACCCGGGATACACCGTCGCCCAGATCCGCCACGCGCTCGAGATCGGTTGGTGAACCATGACCACGATTGACCTCCCACCCGGCGTCACGATCTCGGACGACGCGATCCTCGCCGACATCCAAGGAAACATCCTGCGCGGCTACAACATGCGCTTCGTGCGCCACATCGTGGTGCGAGTCGCGAACCCCGGCGCGGCCCGGGCATCGATCGCCGCGATCGTCGCCGGCACCGATGGGATGCCGACCCTGACCACGGCCGAGGTCTGGGAAGAGGGCACCAAGCCGGCCACCTGCGTGAACGTTGGCATCGCGGCGGCCGGGCTCCGGGCCCTCGGCCTGCGGGAGGACTGGCTGGCCACCTTCCCCGACGAGTATCTCGAAGGTGCACCACACCGGACCCGCAAGGTCGGCGATGTCGGCGACAGCGCACCCGAGCACTGGATCGAAGGGCTCGGCGACGCCGACCACGTCCATCTGATGTGGACGATTCACGCGCTCGAGAGCCGAGGCGCACTCGACGAGGTCGCCGCCCGCCTCGAGGCCGCGTGGGCGGAGTCGCACGCGTTCACCGTGGTCACCCGCATCGACGGCGCGACGTTCGATACCTACACCGGTGACGCCGCCGACCGCGACACGGTCCACTTCGGCTACCGCGACAGCATCTCCCAACCCCGGTTCGTCGTGAAGGACCAGTACGCCGGCCGTGCCGACGCCCAGCCGATCGCGTCCGTCGGGACCGTGCTCCTCGGCCGGATCAACGAGACCGGCGCGGCCGACGTGCCCGCCGAGCACTACCGGACGAGTTTCCCCGGCGTCACTTGGCAGATGCCCGAAGCGACCAAGGAGTCGGCCACCATCGAACTCGGGGTCAACGGTTGCTTTAGCGCCTTCCGCATGATGGAACAGGACGTCCACGGGTTCGAGCAGTTCCTCGAGCGCAGTGCCCGCGAGGTCACCACCGAACTCGAGCGGCGCCGAGCGGTGGGCGAACCCGCGGGCCCGCCGGAGATCGTGTGGGACAAGGAACGAATCGCGGCCAAGTTGATGGGGAGGTGGCGCAATGGTGTTCCACTGTCGTTGTCGCACTGGACGGTCGGTGGGGATTCCGAGTCGTCATTCACCGGCCCCGGACTCCCACCGCCCCTGGCGGACGAGAACCTCAACGACTTCGACTTCCTCGACGACGAGATCGCGGCACTCGACGACTCCGACGGCACCCACTGCCCGATCGGGTCCCACATCCGACGCGCGAACCCGAGGGACGGGCGCATCGTCCAGCGCAGCGCCAACTTCACCCGGCCGTTGGTTCGGCGCGGTGTGCCGTACGGCCCACCGTATGACCCGGCCAACCCCAACGACGGACACCGTCGCGGACTACTCGGCCACTTCATGTGCGCGAGCCTCGTCGCGCAGTTCGAGGCGGTCATGTACGACTGGATCAACATCGGCCTGCACGATCCGCGCGTGACCCGGACGAACGATCCGATCATCGGCGCCAACCGCGAAGCGACCAGCTCGTTCGAGATCCCGCTCCCCGACGCCGAGCCCGTTGTGCTCACCGGATTCCCACGGTTTACCCAGACCGTAGGTTCGATCTATCTGTTCTGTCCGTCGGTGACCGCGTTGCGATTCTTCGCCGATCCGGACGCCGCCTTCGCCCGCGCAGGGACGGATACCCCTACGCGTTGATGTTCGCCTTGAGGTGGCGCGGCTCGAGCCGCCACGGTGCCGGTGTGCCCCGATCGAGGCGCGCCTGGAGTCCCAGCAGGTCCTGCTGAAACTCCTGGAATGCCCCGGCCCCTCGCTCGTCGAGCGCGACGCCGATCACAGCGTCGTTCAGCAACATCGTGCGATGGACGTTGAGCGTGAGGTTCGCGTTGACGAGTCGCTGATACACATCGACGGGCAACCGGCGGCCGTCTTCGTAGATCCGGACCGGCGACGTGTCGGTCCACAACTGGTAATCCCACAGACCACTGCCCGTGATCTCGTGCTCCACGGTCGCGAGATAGATCACCGTGGCCAGCAACGACGCGACCCCCGCCGCCGTCACCGTTTCGCCGAGCACCCCGCGGGTGCCGTTCGGCAGGCTCTGATCGAGGTCCTCGACCCAGGCACCGAGTGCCTGGTCGGCGACCACATCCTCGTCTGACGCGTAATACACCGCGAGGTATCGCTGCGCATGGTCGAACATCACCGCATAGAGGCTGCTCCAGTTGTCCGATGCCGGGGTGGAGACCGCACTCTGGGTGATCCCCCGCCGGGACGCGTCGAGGACTGGATTGATCGAGGCCAGATCGAAACTCGTCGCGGTCGCATCGAACAGTTCGCACATGCCGCGGTGCGTGAAGCTGAAGATCCCCTCGAAGTCACCGCCCGGAGACAACAACACGTCCGTGACCAGTGCGTTGCCGGCGTGAGTCCCGAAGACGTGCGGCCAGAGCACCCGTCGAATCGGATGGTTCGCCGGGAGCCGATTCCGGGTGGCGGCCTCGAGCGGTTGTCCGGCGGTCAGGTGCAGCCAGTTGAAGTGACGCACCATGGCCGCGTGGGTCGTCACCGAGCACACCGCCATCCGCTCCGCGTCGACCCACCCGGCGGCTCCCGGTTCCAGGCTGACCCCGTTCGTCTCGATCCGGATCGGCTCGAGCGCGCCGGTGCTCACGTCGAGCGTGAAGTCGACCACGGCACCAGGGGGCACGAGACCGGCATGACACTCGAAGTCGGCGAGAACACTCACGTCCCACCGAAACGTGCCCGGCCCCGTCGCGTGGAGATAGCTCGCGTAGGGACTCGCGACGGCCAGCGCGCCGAGCCCCCGTTCCGATGGGCGCACCGGTTTCGGAAAACACCGGCGGTGCGCGGGCGTGTAGGCCTCGTCCAGTGCGAGTTGCGCCGAGGCAGCGACCGAGGGCAGCCCCTCCGTCGTCGGCGGGATCCAATCGAGGAGTCGGTGCTGCACCTTCGTGAACACCACCTTCTTCCGCTCGACCTCATCGGCGGGCACTTCGTCGGCCACGAGGGCGCCGTTGATCGGGATCTCGGGATACTTCGACCGGAACGGGACCAGCCGAATCTCGCGTTCCTCGGGGCGGGGCGCACCGATGACAGTCGGGACCTCACCGTGGTACTTGAGCGTCGTGAGCGTGTTCCAGAACCAGCGCTTCACCCGCCAGCCGAGAGACACGGAAGGAGGCACGGGAGTCGGTCCTTTCATCGGGGGATCGCACGGTAGACCGAACCCAGTCGCCCGTGCCCGCCGGCGAGCGTCGGTGGTACCTTCCGCACGCGACGGGTAGGGAACGCCGTATCGCTCATCGAACCCGAGGCAGAGGTCAATGAACCCACACGACGCGCAGGGAGACTGGGACGGCGCCCGGGAGAAGGCAGTGCAGCATCTGCGCGCCCGCGACTTCGATGGCGCGGTCGACGCGTTGGCCGACCTCGCGGCCGACGACCCGACGGGTGAGAGCGAGGCGCTGTTGGGACTCGCTCACTTCCTCGGCGAGCGCTACGAGGAGGCCACGGACCATCTCGCCCGCGCCCTCGATCGCCAACCCGACCACGCCGAATGGGTCGAACTGTTGAACTCGGCCCGCGCCAACGCACACGCCGAGGTGAACGTCTTCGTTCCCGAACTCCATTTCTTCGACGCCAGTGTCGTGCTCGCGCCTCCGCCCGAACCGAAGCTTCCGACGCCGACCGAAGCCGATCGGTCCGACCCCCGCTGGCGACGACTTCGGTACGTCGTCGGCCACGCCGGCGGCGCCGTCGGCAACGTGGTCTGGGATGCCGCGACGCAAATCGTCGGCAAGAACTACCGGGCCGAGGTGTGGACGAATTGGTACAACAAGAAGCTCGCGCAGGGGATACTCACGCTCGCCTACATGCGCAACAAACTCAACGCCGACAACCTGCGGTCGTCCTATCCCGCGAGCGTCAAGACCGGCTTCGTACCCGACGACCTCACCCCACCGGCGGGCGTCACCCACTTCCGCACCGCCGACGGGAGCTGGAACCGGCTCGACAATCCCAAAGAGGGCGCCGCCGGCACGCGCTTTCTGCGCAACGTCGCCAACTCCTCGATCCGGCGACCCACCGACGAAGAACTCCTCTCCCCGAACCCGCGCACGATCAGTCGCAAGTTGTTGACGCGTGGCAAGACCATGAAAGAGGTTCCGTTCCTCAATCTGCTCGCCGCCTCGTGGATCCAGTTCCAGAATCACGATTGGGTCACCCACGGCGAGATCCTCCAGCGCGACCTCATCGAGATCCCCCTCGACGAGGACGATCCGGCCCGTCAACGATTCCGCCAGTCGAACATGTTCATCGGAAGGTCCCAACCCGATCCGACACGACAGGAGTTCGGCGAGTCGACGCCGGTCACTCACCTGAACGAGGTCACCCACTGGTGGGACGGGTCGCAGATCTACGGAAGCAACCAGGCGACCCAGGACCGGTTGCGCAGCGGTGTCGACGGCAAGCTCCGCCTCGACGGCGACACCTTGCCGCGGGCCGCGAACGGCGTCGAGGACAGCGGGTTCATCCGCAACTGGTGGGTCGGCTTGTCGATGCTTCACACGCTGTTCGCCCGCGAGCACAACGCAATCTGTGACCACTTGAAGCGCGCGCATCCCGACTGGGACGACAACCGGCTGTTCAACATCGCGCGTCTGGTCAACGCCGCGGTGATGGCCAAGATCCATTCCACCGAGTGGACCCCGGCCATCCTGCCGAACCAAGGCCTGACCATCGCGCTCAACTCCAACTGGTACGGCATCCTCACGTACAAGTTCCGCAAGCCCGACCATCGCAAGGCCGTGGCCGAGTTCAAGATCTCCAATCCCGAACTGGGCGGGCTGATCGGCAACACGATCAACCGGCACAACGTGGCGTACGGGCTCTCCGAGGAGTTCGTCGAGGTCTACCGGCTCCACTCACTGCTGCCCGAAACTCTGGAGTTGCGTGACTTCCGCTCGGGCGCGCTGATCGATTCCCTGCCGTTCGTCGCCAGCCGACAAGCCGGCTCACCCAAGGTCACCGATGCCATCGGCATGGCGAGCCTCTTCTATTCCTTCGGCAACCAGCACCCCGGCCAACTCGTCCTCAACAACTTCCCGAAGTTCATGCAGGAACTCAGCATTCCGGGCAACCCCGTGTTCGACATGGGCGCGATCGACATCCTGCGGGCCCGGGAGCGAGGCGTGCCCCGCTACAACGAGTTCCGCCGTCAGCTCGGACTCAACCCGATCCGAACGTTCGATGACCTCACCGACGACACGGACGTCGTTCGCACGCTGACCGAGGTCTACGGCGACAACGTCGAGAACCTCGACCTCATGATCGGCACACTCGCCGAATCCCACCGACCGACCAAGTTCGGGTTTGGCGAGACGATGTTCCAGATCTTCATTCTCAACGCGAGCCGTCGACTCCAGGCGGATCGCTTCTACACCGACGACTACCGGCCCGAGGTCTACAGCGACGAGGGTATCCAGTGGGTCGACGACAACAACTTCAAGTCGGTGATCCTGCGTCACCACCCCGAACTGGCAACCACCGGTCTCGCCAACGTGACCAACGCATTCGAACCGTGGGACACCGACGCTTGGCTCGACCCGAACCGCCATCCGCTCCGTGAGTACGACCCCGATCTCAAGGCTGAACCCTGGCGCGGCGACGCCCATCGCTGAACGCACGCCCGCCGCGCCCGTTACTCCTCCGGCGTGACACCGAGGAAATCGGCCACCCGTTGGAGAGTCTCATCGTCGAGGATGAGTTCGCGCAGCAGCATCTCCTGGGCAATGACCGCACCGAGTTCGCCATCGACATTGCGCAGCGACCCGTCGTACACGCCCCGCGACGAACGCGCCTTCCGCGGCGCGAGGTCGAGCAACATCCACTCATCGGCCTGCAACGGCGCGTGGAACCACACGGCGTGGTCGATGCTCGGCCCGCCTGTCGCCAGACCGGGAACGTAGGTCTGACCGAATCCCGACCCGAGGTCGGACGCGTACGCCAACGCGCACGCATGTACGAGCGGATCGTCGGGCAGTGGCGCGACCGTCCGCACCCACACACAATCGGGATGCCGGATCTGCCGGCCGACGATCCGAGTAGGCGTCACCTCCCGCACCTCCACGAGCGCCGCGATCGAGGGGCGTGACGGCAGCGTCTCGGGATCGGGTGCGTCGTGTGCCGGCACCGCGTCGAACACCGGCGAGTCGCGCTCGGTGTGGAACGAGGCGAGCATCGAGAAGATGACTTCACCGTCCTGCACGGCGCGCACGTGGCGGGCGGAGAACGAACCGCCGTCTCGATCGCGGTTCACATCGAAGATCACCGGTCGGTCGACCTGCCCGGGCCGGAGGAAGTAGCCGTGGAACGAGTGTGGCAACCGGTCGTCGGTGACCGTCGCGCCCGCCGCCGCGAGTGCTTGTGCCGCGACCTGCCCGCCGTAGAGGGAGAACCGATCGCGCGCCCCTGGTTCGTTCTGACCGCGGAACAGATCGCGGTCGAGCCGCTCGAGTTCGAGCAGTTCGGCGAGCGACGCGGGGCTCGAAGATGACATCGGCCGAGCCTACGACGGCACCAAGACAATCCGGGCCGAACCCGCTCACCTCGTGACTGGGGTCCGGTCGTAGTCGTAGAAGTACTCGTCGGCAAAGCGAGTGTCGGTGCCTTTGAGCGACGCCCAGACCTCACGGCCGCGGCCGGCGAGCGTGAAGATGTGCCAGTCGCCGAAGGAGTCGAACTTCCGACAACACACGGTCACCGGCACGCCGCGCAGGTTGCGGAACCGTCGGCCGCGCTCACGACCGTGCAGTCGCAGCCGGCGCGCGAAGTCCAGATCTTCGGCCACCGTCAACGATTCGTCGAAGCCCCCGATCGCATCGAAGTCTTCTCGCCGGCACCAGTACATCACGCCGCCCACGCGGGCCACGACACACAGCGATCGAATCGAGCGCGCTGCTCGTTGCGAGGCCCAAGGAACGTCGCTCGGGAACGAAGGAACACCCGCCGCCCACGAACCGGCCCGTCACGAGCATGCGGTCGACCTCACGGAGCGCACCCGGATGCATGACGTTGTCCGCATCCAGCGTGACCACGACCTCACCCGTCGATGCCGCGACTCCGGCATTGCGAATCGCCGAGATGTTCCGGTCGTCATTGCGCACGACGATCGCACCCGCCGCCTCGGCGATCGCCTCGGTCCGGTCGGTGCAGCGGTTGGCGACGACCACGATCTCGGTCACCGCGCCCGACTGCACGATCGCGGCTCGCATCGATTCCAGCGCGCGTCCGAGGAGGGCTTCCTCGTTGTGCGCGGGAACGACGATCGAAAAACGGGAATGGGGATCCATGACCTGGCATCGACCACGCCGGGCCATCACTTGACCGAGGACGGCGGGCACGCTCGGCCGCGGACCCCGCTCGAGCCCCCGACCGGCGAACCCTGATAGACCGGCGAGGGCACAAGGGGGTCACAGATGCCAGTCGCAGTCCTCGACGGGATCGAGATCGCGTACGAGCTCATCGGCGAGGGTCGGCCCTGGGTGCTCACCCCGGGGGGTCGGTTCCCCAAAGACGTCGGCGGGCTCCCCGAGATGGCCCGAACCCTCGCCGAGCACGGCAACCAAGTCCTGCTGTGGGATCGTCCCAACTGCGGTGCTTCGTCGGTCGTCTTCGCCGGGCCGTCCGAATCCGAACTCCAGGCCGATGCCCTCGCCGCACTGCTCCGCCACCTCGACCTCGGCCCGACGATCATCGCGGGCGGATCCGGTGGAGCACGCGTCTCGCTCCTCACCGCGGCCCGCAATCCCGACGTGACCGCGGGACTGGCGATGTGGTGGATCAGCGGGGGCGTGCCCGGCCTGCTGCAACTCGCGAACTACTACTGCATGCCCTCCGCCGACGCGGCGTGGCACGGCGGGATGGAGGCCGTCGCCGCGCTCGACCAGTGGCAGGAGCCCCAAGCACTCAACCCGGCCAACCGCGACCGGATCCTCGCGATGGACCGCGCCGAGTTCCTTGCGGTCATGGATCGCTGGGCGCTCGCCTACTGCCCGTGTGACGACTCGCTCGTTCCCGGCCTCGACGACTCCGACATCGCGCGACTCCGCGTGCCGATTGTCGTGTTCCGCAGCGGCCCATCGGACATGTCGCATACGCGGGCCACCTCCGAGGCCATCGCGGCGGGCCTGCCGGGCGCGGAACTCGTCGAGCCCCCGTGGGGCGACGACGAGTGGAACGAGCGTCGCGAGACGATCGAGACGACGGGCTCGCTGTTCGTGCGCTGGCCGCGGCTGGTACCTCAGCTCGTCGAATGGTCGGAACGCACCATCGATGCGGGGCCACCATCATGATCCGAACCGGCAACAGGAGCCGCTCATGAGTCTCACCGTTGAACCCATCCGCGCCGATCTCGGTTTCGGCGCACGCATCCGGGGCGTGACCCGCGCGACCACTGACGATCGCGACGCGCGGGCCCAACTCAACGAACTCTTCGAGACCTACGGACTGCTGGTATTCGAAGCGGTCGAACCCGACCCCCGGATGCAGGTTGCGCTCAGCACGGTGTTCGGCCCGTTGAAGGACCATCCGAGCAAGGCGACGCCGCGTGCGGGTGGCGAACTCGGCGTGATCGAGATCCGTCACGAACCGAACCAGCCGGGCAAAGTCCGGCTCGACGGGGTCGAGCTCTCGCAGTGGCTGCCCTGGCACTTCGACCATTGCTACAACGACGAACTCAACCGCGCCGGGGTGCTGCGGTCAGTCGAAGGTCCCCCCGAGGGTGGCCGAACCGGCTTCGTCGACGGCATCGCGCTCTACCGGGCGATCTCGCCGGAACTGCGCGACCGCATCGAGGGGGAGACCGTTCTCTACGCGATGGACGTGGTGCTCGACAACCTCCGCTACGGTCGACCGGCCGACTTCATCGAAATCGAGCCTTCGCGCGAAGCCGCGGCGGTCATGGCCGAGTTCGCCGAGCGGCCGCGGGCACTCCACCCCGCCGTGTGGACCCGACGCACCGGCGAGAAGGTCTTACACGTATCGCCCTGGATGGCGAAAGGCATCGCCGGGCACACCGACGCCGAGGGTGACGCGCTGCTCTCAGCAGTCTGCGACGAGATCGTCGCCCGGGCGCCGGATCTGAGTTATTTCCATACCTGGCGACCCACCGACATGGTCATCTGGGACAACTGGCGGGTACTCCACTCGGTGTCGGGCATGGCACCCGAGCACACCCGGTGCATGCATCGCACCACCATCGCCGGCGACTACGGCCTCGGCCGATTCGAGACGGTCGACGCGGGCTGAGCATGGAAATCCCCAAGATCGACGGTCCCGGGGTTTCACGTCACCGAAGTGGTCCCCGGCCGGTCAGGGACGTTCTACCGAACCCTCATCATCGGAACGGGCAGTCACGTCGTCCTGGTGCGGCGCCTCCTCGCGACCATCAAGACCCGCTCGGAATACTTCGCGCAATCGAGTGGCTGACCCCCTGAAACTGCGCCCTCACAGTCGCAGCACCCGTCCCGAGACAGACTGGTCCCGAATGAAGGCAGCACCGGCCCGCTCAACGGAACCGACGATCGACGTTCCGAGCTGGCGACGTCGCTACTTCCGTCGGGCCGGTGAAGGTGGTCGACGCCGGCGGACGTCGGATTGGGTCGCGGTTTCGATCTCGGTCATCCTGGTCGTCGCGGCAACCCGCCACGTCGGATCGACGACCGCCACCGAGAAGGCGGTGTTCGACCTCTTCAACACGTTGCCCAACGCGCTGGCGCCGTTCTTCCGCACCTTGTACCGGTTGGGCGCGCTCTGGGCCGTCGGCTTGGTCGTGGTCGCCGCGATCGTGATCCGGCGGGTCAGTCTCGCCCGCGATCTCCTCATCGCGGGCGTGCTCGCGTGGGCCATCTCCCGCGCGGTCGGTGGGCTCGTCGTGGAGAACGAGTCGATCTTCCGCAGCGTTCGGAACGCGGCCCGGCTCGGCGAGTCACCGTCATTCCCGGCGGTGCGCATCGCGGTGATCGTCGCGATCATCACGGCGGCGTCGCCGTATGTCCGTCGCCCCACCCGCATCTTCGGTTGGCTCCTCGTCGGCGGATTCGCGACGTCCGCGCTCTACCTCGGGAACGCGATTCCCGTCGGGCTCTTCGCCGGGGTCGCACTCGGGTGGGGCGTCGGATCCGGCGTCCACCTGATCTTCGGATCGCCGGGCATGCGGCCCACCATCCCCGATGTGATGGCCGCGCTCCAGTTGCTCGGGATCCAAGCCCGTCACGCGCGCCTCTCGGACCACCAGCCCAGTGGGTCGACGGTCGTTCACGCCGAAGACGACGACGGGCCGCTGCGCATCAAAGTGGTCGGGCGTGACGAAGCCCACTCCCGCCTCTTCGCCAAGCTGTGGAGCCTGCTCCTGTACCGCGACTCCGGGCCTCGGCTGGCGCTCACGCGCGTGCAACAGGTCGAACACGAAGCGTTCCTGATGCTGGTCGCGAAGCAAGCAGGTGTGACCGTGCCCGAGATCGTCGCCGCCGGCCGGGCCGGCCCCCGAGCCGCGGTCCTCGTCGAGCGTCCCGTCGTGGGTCAGGTGCTCGCCGACGTCGATCCCGACAAGATCGACGACGTGGTACTCACGCGGGTCTGGGAGAACGTCTGCGCACTCCATCGCGCTCGGATCGCGCACAACGACTTCGACACGAACCACGTGATCATGGTGGGACGCGAGCCGTACGTCGTCGGGTTCGACGGTGCCACCTCAACCGGTCGACCGGAAGCCATCGCCAAGGACGTCGCCACCATGCTCGCGACGACGGCCGCGCTCGTCGGCCCCGAGCGCGCCGTACACACTGCGATCGACGTGGTCGGCGCGTCGGTGGTCAAAGAGGCCTTGCCGCGGTTACAGCCGGCGGCACTCGCCGCAGCACCCCGCGTCGGTGCCCGGCGGCGCGAGGTCGTCGGCGGACTCGGGCGGCTCCGAACCGTGGGCGCCGCGGCCGTCGGTATCGAAGCACCCGAACTCACCCGGATGTACCGGATCAGTCGGCGCAGCGCGGCCATGGCCCTCGGTGCACTCGTCGCCATCGCGGTGCTGCTCTCCGAACTCGGCGGCACCGGCGACGTGTGGGCAACGCTGCGTTCGGCGGAGTGGGAGTGGCTGCTCCTCGCGGTCGGGTACGCGCTGGTCTCGAACGTCGGGTACGCGATCGGCCTGCAGGGCACCGTCCGCATCCGCCTCCCCCTCTGGCGCACCACCGAGGTCCAACTCGGTATGTCGTTCTCGAACCTGGCGATCCCGGCCATCGGTGGACAGGCGATGCAGGTGCGCTATCTCCAGAAGGTCGGCGTCGACCTCAGTTCGGCGGTCGCCGCCAGTGGGATCCTGGGCGCGGCCGGCGCCATCATCGCGTCCGGCATCCTCTTCGTCCTCGCGCTCTCCCTCGATCCGCAACGAGTCGACCTCTCGCTCATCCCGACCGATGGATTCCTGGCCACGCTCATCCTCATCATCGTCATCGCCGCCCTCGTCAGCGCGGTCATTGTCATCCTCCCTCGTGTCCGCCGGTTCGCCTTTCCTGCCATCACCCGGGCCGCTCGCACCATTTGGGACGCGCTGCGCTCACCCCGACATCTCGTGTTGTTGGTGGTGGGAAACGCGGCGGCACTCCTCCTCGCGACCTGGTGTCTCCAGGCGTGTCTCATCGCCGTGGGCGGGCACACGTCGTACTGGGCGCTCCTCGCCGCCAACATCGCGGTCGTGGCCATCGCCAACTCGGTGCCCGTTCCCGGCGGGTCCACCGCGGTCGGCACCCTTGGCCTCTCCGCCGCGCTCGTCTCCTTCGGCGTCCCTCGCGACATCGCGGTCGCCGCGGCCCTGGCCAACCAACTCGTCTTCTATTACCTCCCTGCGATCCCCGGTTGGTTCGCGACCCGCGATCTGGTGAAGCACCAGTACCTGTGAGTCGCGGCGCCCCCGCGGTACCGTGGCAACCTGACACGCACGTCAGGAACCGAGCGCCCGGGGGATCCAGTGGAGCTGCCCAAGATCATCAGCGTCGACGACCACGTGGTGGAGCCGGCCCACGTCTGGCAAACGTGGTTGCCCGAGAGATATCGGGAGAAGGGGCCGCGCGTCGAGCGCAAGCGATGGGGGAAGTTCCGCCTCAAGAAGGGCGCCAAGTACGAGATGACCGAGGATCCCGAGGGCGAGTGGGGCGACGCCTGGATCTATGAGGACAAGCTCATCTACGTCCAGAAGAAGTTCGTCGCGATCCCGAAGGCGGCCACCCAGGGCGACGACGTGTCGACGTTCGACAAGACGGTCATGACCATGACGGCCACCACCTACGACGACATGCGCCCCGGATGTTGGGACGCGAAGGAACGCAAGAAGGACTTCGAGCTCAACTGGGTCGACGGGTCACTCCCATTCCCGACGTTCCCCCGTTTCTGCGGACAGACCTTCCACGAGGCCGACGACCGCGAACTCGCGCTGGCCTGTGTGCAGGCCTACAACGACTGGATGGTCGAGGAGTGGTGCGATCCGGCCATCGGCATCAACATCCCGCTCGGCATCATCCCGCTGTGGGACCCGGACCTCGCGTCGCAGGAGATCCAACGCAACGCGGCGCGCGGCATGCGCGCGGTGTGTTTCTCCGAACTACCGACGCGACTCGACCTGCCGAGTGTCCACAGTGGTCACTGGGATCCGATGCTCGCTGCGTGCAACGACACGGGCACGACCCTGTGCATGCACGTCGGCTCGTCGTCGACCGATCCGTTCTCGTCTCGTGACGCGCCCCCGGGCGTGGGCAGCATGGTCGGCTTCAACAACTCGATGGCATCGCTCGGCGACTACCTCTTCGGCGGCATCATGCACCGATTCCCGAAGTTGAAGATCGCCTACTCGGAGGGCCAGATCGGCTGGTTGCCCTACGCGCTCGAGCGGGCCGACACCGTCTGGGAAGAGCACAACGCATGGCAGAACTCCAAGCGCCTTTGCCCCGAGCCGCCGTCGACCTACTACTACGACCGCGTCTTTGGATGCTTCACCTGGGATCGACACGGCGTGCGGTCGCTCGACGAAGTGGGCGAGAACAACATCTGCTTCGAGACGGACTACCCGCACACGGACACCACCTGGCCGAACTCCAAGGACTACTGCGAGCAGATGCTCGCCGGAGTCGGGACCGATGAGCAGAAGTACAAGATCCTGCGCGGCAACGCCATCCGCATGCTGGAACTCGACCGGACCTGATGCGAACCGACCTGGCCCGGAGCGACTGACCCGGGGGCTACGGACCGTCGAGCGCGAACAACTCCTGGTCGGCAGGCAGGCCCTTCAGCTCGTGACGGCCGCGGGAGGCGAACGAAAACTCCGAACCGGCGACGATGAGCGGGATCGCGGCCGACACGAGGATCTCGCCGCCGCCCGCCCGATCCATGATCCGCGCCGCGAGATTGACGCCGACGCCGTTGACGTCGTGACCGCGTCGCTCGACCTCCGCCGTGTGCAGGCCGATCCGCACATCGAGATCGGACCGTGCGAGTTCCTCTCTGAGCGCTCGGGCCGCCCGGAGGCCTCGCGTGGGCATCGGGAACGTCGCGAGCACACCGTCACCCGTGTGCTTGATCAGCGTTCCACCGTGGCGGGCCACGACCTTGCCGGCCAACTCGTCGTGCACGTCGAGGAGGCTGCGCCAGCGGGCGTTGCCCATCTCACCAGATCGCTCGGTACTCGCCACGATGTCGGAGAACAGCAACGTGAGCAGAGCCGGCCCGCCCGATCGCACCGACGCCGCCCCCATGGCCGCGCCGAGCGCGTGCACCAGTTCGTCCACGTCTCCGCCGTTGGGATACAGGTCGGCGCCGGAGATCTCGACCAGCTCGGCATCGGGAATCGATTCGGCCAGTTCTCTCGACCCTTCGACGATCGGCGCCCACGCCAACCCTGGCCGCACCACCACAGTGGTGGGCACGCGCAACGCGTCGAGGCCGGTTGGATCCGATGAACTCAGGATCGATTGCCACATGCGCCGCGCGTCGGCCGGGCTCGCGCCGCGCCGCCCGACCCGGTCGATCCATCGGACGTACGCCGGATCGCCGCTGCGGCTGGGTGACACGATGCTGCCGAAGTCGAAGGTGCTCTCACCATCGACGTTACGCACGAGTTCGTCGGCCGGACCGGCCGCGAGCCCGCGGTTGACACTCATCACGTTGAGCAGGATCAAGTGTTCGACGAGTTCGGGCGCGATCTGCGCGGCGCGCAATGCCGTCGCGCCGCTCTGCACTGCGTTGCCGAGCACAGTGGCGGGTCCGCCGACGACGCCGCGGATGACCCGGACCACATCGTCGGCCCAGGTGTCGAACAGCGGCCGATCCCAATCGTCGATCGGATCACTGAACCCGACACCCCGCCGGTCGAAGATGATCAACGTCGAGAACGATGCCAACCCATCGAGAAACTGTGCATAGGGCGGATCCTCGTCGAGCGCGTCGATCGGCATGAACAGGTCGGGGATGTATACGAGCGGCGGGCCCGAACCCATCACCGCGTAGGCGAGACCCCCGTGCTCGTCACGCAGGTCCCGAATGTCATCCACCGCGGCAGTCTGGCACGGGGGCGTCAGCTTCCAGGTCGGGTACGAGCACCTGGAGGTGACGGTGGATCTCGTTGAGCAGGTCGGTGTTCAGCTTCACCTGTTGGGTGAGCGCGGTGTTCTCCTCGACGAGCGCCTTGAGCTCATCGGTGTTCTTCTCGGTATGCAGTGCGATCTCCGATGAGATGGCATCAGAGCGCTTCGCGGCGATCAACAGAGCCGCAGCCTGGACGCCGGCCAGCATCGAGAGGAACAGGTTCAGCAGGATGTACGGGTACGGGTCGAACCCGTGCTTACCGTTGTTGCCCCCCACGTAGAACACCGAGTTCGCCACGGCCCACGCGATCATCAATGCGAAGAAGCCGAAGACGAAGGGCCAGGAGCCCATGGTGTTGCGCATTCGGTCCGCGGCGCGTTCGCCGACCGATAACTGGTCACCAGAACGAACACCGGGGTGACGGTGCCACAGGCTCTTCCATGCACGTTCAGTCATGGGCGAATCCTCGCGCTCGGCGCGGGCCGAGCGTGGCACCCCCGGGTGCCGGAGTCGTGGAAGAGTGGCGCCATGACCTACAACTTCGACCCCGAACTCGCACCGCTCGTCGAGCTGCTTCCCGCGGGGGAACTCACCGACATCAGCGCCGCCCGCGCCGGCATCGCGGCCATGCTCGCGCCCCTCAGTGAGAGCGTCGATACCGAAGGCGTCGACGTGCACGACGAATCGATCACCTCCGACGATGCGCCACCGGTCGAGATCCGGATCTACCGGCCGGTCACTCCCGCACCCGCCGGTGGACGCCCCGCCCTCCTCGACCTTCACGGAGGCGGATTCGTCCTCGGGTCCATCGACATGGAACACGCCTTCGCGACCCAGGTCGCTCGCGACCTCGATGCCGTCGTCGTCGTACCCGAGTACCGGCTCGCGCCCGAACACCCGTTTCCCGCCGGGCTCGACGATTGTTACGCGACGTTGACCTGGATGCACCAACACGCTGACGCGCTCGGCATCGACACCGCCCGAGTGGCCGTCGGGGGTCAGAGCGCGGGCGGAGGACTGACCGCCGCGACTGCGCTCCTCGCCCGTGACCGCGGCGGCCCGGCCATCTGTTTCCAGTTCCTCGGGATCCCGGAGCTGGATCATCGCCTCGACACGACGAGCATGCGCACCTTCGTCGACACACCACTGTGGCACCGTCCCAACGCGGTCTTGAGCTGGCAGTACTACCTCGGCCCCGGGGTGACGGAGGTCTCTCCGTACGCCTCGCCGGCCATCGCCGACGATCTGGCCGGCCTGCCCCCCGCCTACGTCTCGACGATGGAGTTCGATCCGCTCCGCGACGAAGGGATCATCTACGCGCTCCGGATGATGGAGGCCGGCGTGGCGGTCGAGCTCCACTCGTACCCTGGCACCTTCCACGGCTCCGCGATGATCCCCTTCGCCGCGGTATCCCGGCGCGCTCACGACGAGGTGATCGGCGCACTTCGACGCGGCCTCGGCGCGCCGGACGCCGAATCCACCTAAGGCGCGATCGGTGGCACGCGTCCGTGCAGCTCTTCGTGGATGGCATCGCCCGCAGCCGCGAGTCGCGGCATCAACGCGGGCTCGGTCGTCAATGCTCGGAACATCAATTCCATCGTGACGTCGTGATCCGGCCGATGCACGACCTGGATCGAATCCCCAGCGACCACCGGACCGGGTGTGACCACCCGCAGGTAGGCACCGGGCCGGGCCTCCCGCCGGAACGTCTTGACCCACCCGTGATCATCAAGCCACACGGCGAAGGTGCCACAGGGAATTCGCGGCGATGTCACCTCGAGCACCAGCTCGTCTCCGATCCGCCAGCGCTCGCCCACGAGCGCGCCGGTCACGTCGAGCGAGTCGGTCGTGAGATTCTCGCCGAAGCTGCCCGGGCTCAGCGGATGACCCACGATCGGCTCCCACCAATCGAGATCCTCCCTGGCGTACGCGTAGACCGCCTGGTCGTTCCCACCATGGTTCGCGGTATCGACGATCGCGTCGCCCAAGAGCCCGCTGCCGCCAATTCCTTTCGGACCCGGCGCGAACACGCCGACCGGCCCCGCCACCGGGCGCTTGTCGATTCCCGACGTTCCCGACTTCGACGCGATCGGGCGCACGAGCCCGACATTGACCGACAGCACCGTGGGCAACCTCACGCCTCCTCGAACCGCATCCGCTGATCCTCACATACACCCGCCCATTGATGCCGCGCCCTCGTCGCCTCATCGCCGGCATGCCGGTAACGTGGCCACCGAACGAGGAGTGACGATGACATCGCTCGCGGCAGATGGCGACGAGTACCTCGAAGACGGAACCCGAGTGCGCACTCCTTCCGGCGACAATCTGGTGCTCGACTACGCACGGCTCGAGGCGGACGCATTTGCGTCGATCGTTGAATCTCGGGGCGGCCGGATTCTCGACGACCCCGATGCCGGCCTCCGGATGTGCGATCTCGCGATCGCCACACCGTTCGGGAACGTCGCCCTGGTGACGCACCCGATCGTCGATTCCGCGACACCGGAGGTCATCCGCCGACTCACGAACTTCTACTCCCAACGGGAGGGCGGGCCGTTTCTGGTCTTCTCGCCGTGGCGAACAACGGACTGGAGCACTCACGGCCTTCATCGCGTCGGGCATCCCCCGCTGATGCTGCGCCCGGCCGGAGGTACCGGTCCGACCGTCGAGGGACTCGACATCGTCACCGTGGACAACGAGATCGCCCTCGCCGATTTCGAACGCACCCTCATCGAGGCGTACCCGGTGCCCGAACTCCAACCGTGGGAGCGGGGCTGCTATCTCCATCCCGACGTCCTCGACTCCCCATGGCGGTGCTTCGTCGGGTACGAATCGGGCCGTCCCGTGGCCACTGCCGCGTCGTACCTCGGTCCGCGACTGACGATCGTCGAACTCGTGTCGACCCGGCCCGAATGCCGAGGTCGCGGCTACGGCGCGGCAGTCACGTGCGCAGCGAGCATGGCCAACCCGGGCGTGCCATCGATGCTCATCGCGTCGGATGACGGACTGGGCGTCTACGAATCGCTCGGATACCTACGCCTGTTGCGCTACACCATGTGGCTGGGAACTCGCACCTCCGGATGAAGGGCGCGCCCTGTCCGACGGATCCATCCGCACCTGTGAGACACGGTCGGTGCACCACATCCGTGGCGTCGGGGGTTGCTAGCTCTCGCCAGCGGGGACGAGGCCGAGCTCCACGAAGATCGCGATACGTTCCTGTTCGAAGGTCGCCTCGTCGATCTCGTTCGCTTCGCGCTGCTGGCTCAACTCGCCGTAGCGGGCCATCAGGGCCTCTTCGTCCACCACGGGGCCATCGTCTTCGGCGTTCCCGCGCTCGACGCGACGCTCCCGCTTGGCCGCGGCGCGGGCTTGACGCTGTGCTGCACGCGCGCGCTTCTCGAAACTCTCTCGTGCTTGGGCCATGTCGGCTCACCTTGCCTTGGGGGTGGGAGCGCTACGCCCGACTGGGGTGCACTCACCGATTCGGACGCTCAGGTTAGGTGATCGAGCATCAAATTCCGGTATTCACCGCGGCCCCGTCGACAACGCGGCCCGGATCACGGGCATGATCGGGGTATGGCGCGCTATGAAATCGACCCGGCAACGTCGAGGGTCGACATCGTCGGGAGTTCCTCGGTGCACCCGATCCGAGCCAGCGCAACGGGCCTGACCGGCTGGATCGAGATCGAAGGATCATCGGACGGACCGTTCGTCGGGGGGTCGCTCAAATCCGAACTCCGGATCGCCGTCGATCGGCTGGCCTCGGGAAACCCACTGGTCGACCGCGAAACGCGCCGCCGGATCGACGCGCGTCGGTTTCCGGAGATCATCGGGGTCGTCACCATCGCCGAAAACGTGTCGGGAACGCGCCTCGCCGTGACCGGCGACCTGACCTTCCGCGGCGAAACCCGCTCGGTGCAAGGAGAGGTGGACGTCGCGGTGGCCGACGCGACGATCACCGTACGGGGTTCCCAGACCTTCGACGTGCGCGACTGGAACCTGCGCCTGCCCCGGCTCGGTCTCCTCCGTGTCCACCCCGATGTCCGAGTCGGGATCGAGGTATTTGCGCATTGCGATCGCTGACGCGCCCACCAACCGAGACCGCCTGGTTACCCTCGGGACGGTCCAATCCGTTTCCACGACCAAAGGCACTATGAACCCCAGCACCCCATCCGGCACCGGTCGCTTCGGCGGAACCCGCCGTCGCGTCGCCATCAGCGCATTGATCCTCGCCCTCGGCGTGACGGCCTGCAGCGGATCGGCGGCATCAACGGCGTCCGCGCCCAAGCAAACTGCGTCCACCACCACCACGACGACCACACCCGCACCGACTGCTGCCCAATCCGCGCTCGTCGCCGAACGGCCGTTCACGGTCCAAGTTCCAACCGCGGGCAGCCCCACCACGCGCGCGCCGCTGCTCGTCCTCTTGCACGGCTACGGAGCAAGCGGAGCGGTGCAAGACGCGTACCTCAAGCTCACGCCTGCCGCCGAGAAGGCCGGCATGCTGTACGTCCACCTCGACGGCACCAAGAACGGTATGGACAAGCAATTCTGGAATGCGACCGATGCGTGTTGTGATTTCGGGAACCCGAAGGTCGACGACGTCGCCTACATCGAAGCGGTCATCGCCGACGTGAAGGCGCGCCACGCCGTCGACCCCAAGCGCGTGTTCCTCATCGGCCACAGTAACGGTGCGTTCATGTCGTTTCGGATGGCCTGCGATCACGCCGACGAGATCGCCGCGATCGTCAGCCTCGAAGGCGCCACCTGGTTGGATCCGAGTAAGTGCTCGCCGTCCGAGCCGGTTGCCGTGCTCGCGGTCCACGGCACCGCCGACACCACGATCAAGTACGACGGCGGGAACACCGGCATTGCCGACTATCCGAGCGCAGCCACGACCGTGAAGACCTGGGCCAAGTACGACGGCTGCGCGGCGGCGGTCGACACGCCGGCACCACCCACACGCGCGATCGTCAAGGACCTCCCGCCGGCCACGGTGCTCGCGCGTTCGACGGGGTGCAAGGGGTCCGGCCACGTCGAGTTGTGGACCCAGCCCGGGGGTGTCCACATCCCGCAGTGGACCGACGACTTCGCGGATCAGATGCTCGAGTTCCTGCTCGCCCACCCGAAGCGGTAGCGCGGTCGGTCACTCAGCCCAACGGCTTGGTGGCCTGGCGACCCGAGTCGATGGCCGTGTCGTCGGTCGCGAGGAACTTCCAGGTGTAGTCCTCGGCGCCGAGGGTCATCCACAGGACACCATGGTGTTGGTCGTCGCGGAACTCCTCGCCACGATGCATCGCGCCGAACGAGTACAACTCGTTCCCACCAGTACCCACGACGAACTGACGCATCCCGTTCGGCGCGACCGTTCCGTCTCCGGACATCGCCCCGAACCGTTCGTAGACGTGGTTGTGCCCGGCAAGCATGAACTCTCCACCGTGCGCCGCGAGGGTGTCCCAGATCTCGGCGAGTTCCTCGTGGTCGCCGTGCTTGGACGACGTGAAGCGAGGTCGGTGCACGATCGCGAACCGATGCCGGTTCGGATTCCCGGTGATGTCATCGTTCACGAACCTCGATTGCGCGGAACCCGCGCCGCAGTCGATCTCACAGTTGAGGACGTACACCCGCCAACGGCTGGCACCGAGGTCTCGAGCGAAAAACGGAGCCTGCGGGAAGGTGTCGTAGAAGCCACGCGCGTCCGGCGTGTGGTAGTCGTGATTCCCTGGCGCTGCGATCACCCGTTGCAGGAATGGACCCCAGGTCTCGGCGAAGAACCCCGTGAAGCCGGACGGTTGCCCATCGGGGTAGACGAGGTCACCAAGCGCGAGCACGTACTCCGGCGCGAGCCCTTGGATCTGCTCGGCGACCGGTGCCAACTCCGTGGCGCTGCTCCCCAGGTCTCCCGTTGCGGCCAAGGTGACCGAATCCGGATCCGCCTTCGGTGGTAACGAATCGGTCGCCGGCACCGACGCCCGCCGAGGCGGAGCATCGTCGGCGACGATTCGCCAGGCGGCCAGCGTTGCGAGGGCCAGCATCGCGATCACGATCGCGATGATCCCCGCCCCGACTCGTCGTGACCGTCCCCCGATCGGGCCTCGAGCCACGCCGGTTCCCCTCGTTCCGTGTCGGCCGACCGATCGAGCGACCGAATCAGCCTATGACCGACGCCATCAACGACGTGAGAACCTCCGAATTCCGACGAATACCCCGATCAGGACAAGATTTTGGGTGCCTTGCCCGAGAAAAGTCGGAATAAGCCGCCCCGATACCCGGACGACACGACAGAATCAACGCGTTATTCGCGTGGAGGCGGAAATGGGCGGAGTGGCACCATCATGAACACTGCACGGTTGCGCCGGGCCGGGTGGCTCATCGGCGCGTTGGCCTTCGGATTCCTTGCGCTGATGCTCAGTGCTGCCGGCACTCGGTCGGCGCGCGCCGTGGGCATCACGCCCGCCACGATCACCGTGACCGCCAGTGCGAACCCCGCGGTCTACGGCCAGTCCGTCACCCTGACGGCCACCGTCGCGCCGAGCACACCGGGAGGACCGACACCTTCCGGGAACGTCACGTTCTTCAACGGGACGACCGGACTCGCCACCAAGAAGCTCGTCGGCGGCGTAGTGAGCTATTCGACCACCTACTCGGTCGGCACGAAGTCGATCAGTGGGACGTACACCGGCGATGCCACGTATGCGATCAGCTCCAGCAGTCCCTTCAACCTCGTGATCAACCCAACGCCGACGACCACGACCGTCACGGCGAGCGCGAACCCGGCGAACTTCGGCGGTCCGGTCACGCTGACCGCGACCGTCGCGGCGAGTCTGCCGGGCACCGGCGCGCCATCGTCGGGGTCACTGAAGTTCTACGACGGGACGACGTTGCTCGCGTCTCGTACTCCCGCCGCGGGCGTCGCCACGTTGCTGGTGACCCCGGCGATCGGTACGCACACGATCACCGCCGTCTTCACGGGGAGCGCGAGCTACCTCGGCAGTACCAGTCCACCGTTGTCCCAGGTCGTCAACCCTGCGTTGAGCACGACGACCTTGAGTTCGAGTTCGAACTCCACGATCTTCGGCACCAGCGTGACGTTCACCGCGACCGTCGCCAGTGCGACCGGCTCACCAATCGGAACCGTGACCTTCACCGACGGACCGACCACGCTCGGCGTCGCGTCCGTGTCGAACGGTTCCGCGACCTTCTCGACCGCCGCGCTCGCCGTCGGCACCCACTCGGTTGGAGCATCGTTCTCAGGAAACAGCGTCACCCAGCCAAGTGGCACATCGATCGGCCACACGGTCGAGCCCGAGCCCACGACCACCACGATGGTCGCGTCGTCCGCGACGACGCTCGTCGGCGACCCGGTCACCTTCACCGCCACCGTGAGTTCGGCGACGAGTACTCCGACCGGGACCGTGACCTTCACCGACGGCGCGATCACCGTCGGCGTCGCTCCGCTCGCTGGGGGTGACGCGACTTTGACCACGACCAGCCTGCCCGCCGGTGCTCACAGCCTCACGGCCAACTACGCCGGCGACGGCACATCGGCTGCCAGTTCCAGTTCCCCGGTCGCCCATACCGTCACCGCCGGTACGGCGACCGCCCTCACCGCCAACCTCAGCCCATCGGCCTTCGGGGTCAGCGTGACGTTCACCGCAACCATCAGTTCCGTGAGTGGGACACCAACCGGGTCCGTCACCTTCGCGGACGGCCCCACCTCGATCACTACCGGAACGTTGATCAATGGCCAGGCCTCCTTCACGACGGCCGCGCTCCCGACCGGTGACCACGCGCTGACGGCGACCTACGCCGGCGACGGCGCGTTCAGCCCGAGCACCAGCCCAACGCTCACCCACACGGTCGACCGCGCGTCAACGGCGATCGCGCTCAGCGCGAGCCCGACGGCCAGCGCCTTCGGTGAACCCGTGGTGTTCACCGCCACGGTGACGCCCATCAACCCGGGACCGACCGGCAGCGTGGTCCTGTTCGACGGCACCACGGCGATCGGCACCGCGACAATACAGAACGACGCTGCCGAGTTCACCGTCTCGACGCTCGACCTGGGCTCGCACTCCATCACCGCGTCGTTGGCCGGTGACGCGAACTTCCTCCCGAGTACCAGCGCATCCGTCGAGGTCACGGTCGCGTCGAACCCGACCACCACGACGATCACGGCCACTCCGAATCCGGCACCGTACGGAACACCGGTGATCTTCTCGGCGAACGTCACCGGAGTGGGAGGCACTCCGTCGGGCACGGTGACCTTCGCGTCGGGACCGACGGTGTTCGGCACGGTCGATCTGGTCGACGGTGAGGCCGCCCTCACCGCGTCCGGACTCGAACCGGGAGCGTTCAACGTGACGGCCACCTATGCCGGTGACGCCTCGTTCGCGTCGAGCGTGAGTCCCGGCCTCGGCCTGACCATCGATCGGACCGCCAGCACCACCGACCTGACCGTGACACCCAACCCGGCGATCGCGACCGACCCCGTGGCGCTCACGGCGACCGTGACCTCGACCGCAGGCACCCCCACGGGCACGGTGACCTTCCGCGACGGTCCGACCGAGCTCGGTACCAGTGCGCTCGTCAACGGCCAGGCCAGCCTGGCCGCGAACTTCGACACCGCCGGCACCCACACCATTTCGGCGGGGTACGACGGAGACAGTCGCTACCTCCCGAGCGTCAGCGCCGACATCGGGCAGACCATCACCTTGGCACCCACGGCGACCGGCCTCGTCGGAAACCCCGCCCTCGCGGCGACCGGCCAACCCGTGACCCTCACGGCGTCGGTCACCTCCGCGCTCGGCGTGCCGACCGGGACCGTGACGTTCACCGACGGGTCTACCCCACTCGGGACCGAAACCCTGGTCGCCGGACAGGCCAGCCTCACGACCACGGCGCTCGGGTTCGGACCGCATTCGATCGTCGCGACCTACTCCGGAAGCCCGACCTTTGCGACGAGTGCGAGTCCCGTGTTCATCGAGACCATCGCCACCCGACTCCTCTTCGTGGATCAGGCGAACCCGGCATGCAAGACCACCGGCACCGGCGCGGGTTCCGCCGCCACTCCCTACTGCACCATCAACGGGGCCGCCGGCAAGGTCGTCCCCGGGGTCACGGTGCAGGTTGCGGCCGGCACCTATTCGGAGAAGGTCACGATCGGCGCGAGTGGCACCGCGGTGACACCGATCACTGTGATCCCGGCACCGGGTGCCGCCGTCACGGTCTTCGGTGGATCCAACGGGTTCGTTGCCACCAACAAGAGTTGGATTGTCATCCGGGGATTCATCGTCGATGGCACCAAGAACGCAGGGATCGCGATTGCCGGCGGAACCAACGTCACCATCGACGGAAACCGTGTCAGCCACTCGGGGCTCCCGGTGAGCGGATTGACAGCGGTCGGCATCAAGCTGAGCGGCACCACAAACTCACTTGTTGCCAACAACATCACCGACCACAACACCGACGCGGGGATCCTCCTCACGGCGAATGCGAACGACAACGTCATCAGCCACAACGAATCGTTCGCCAACGCCCGCGAGTACGCACGCGCCGCCGCCGGCATCGACCTCCGCTCCAGTACCGGTAACACCGTGACCGACAACGCCGTGCACGACAACGAAGATTCGGGCATCAACCTCTGGACCGGATTGACCCAAGGCTCCAACCTCGCGGCGAACAACCTGGCCTACGGCAACGGTGACCACGGGATCGATGTCCATAACGCGGTGGACGCGCGCGTCATCGCGAACACCGTGTACAACAACTACGACTCCGGCATCGAGATCACCACCTCCACCGGCACCGTGCTGGCCAACAACATCAGCGTCGACAACAGCATCGGCAGTCTCCGCACCTCGGGCAACATCCGGGCCGACAGCGCCTCGGCCCCGACTACTACGGTGAACGACGACCTCGTCTTCCTGCGAGTCCCCGGCATCATGATCGATTGGGGTGGCGTGCAGTACGGGTCGCTCGCCACCTTCCGCGCGGCGACGGGTCAGGAGTCACGCGGCATCGAAGCCGACCCGCAGTTCGTCAACCCGCTGGCCGCAAACTTCCGGCTACTCAGCGGATCGCCGGCCATCGACTCCGCCAACACCGCGGCACCGGGCCAGCCCCTGCTCGATGCCGATGGTCTCGGCCGCTACGACGATGCCACTCCGAACACCGGTACCGGGCCCATCACCTACGCCGATCGCGGCTCATTCGAATATCGCCCGTAGTCGGCCGGCGTCCTCGCGCCCGATCGCCGCAGACCGACGGTGAGCGTTCTACGTCCCGGTGTCCACGATGAGGACGCTGCACGGCGCGTGGTGAGCGATCTTGTTCGGCACGCTGCCGAGCACCCGTCGGATCCCGGTCATGCCGTGATTCCCGACGACGAGCAGATCTGCGTCGACGTCGACCGCAACGCCGACGAGTGCGTCGCTCGGCTCGCCCGCGACGGTATGGGTCTGGCAGGTCACGCCGAGCGCCCGCGCCGGTCGGGCGCCGGCCTCGCTCACCGATTCGGCGGCCGCGATCAGGCTCGCTCCTACTTCGTCAACGTCGATCGGCAGTGCACCGAACGCGACCCCCAGTTTGCTGAGTGGGTGATACACGTGGACAATATGGAGGGTGGCACCGAACGCATGGGCCAGCTGTGCGGCCTCAGCAACGGCAACCCCAGCTGTCTCGGAGCCGTCGGTGCCGACGACGATGTTTGCGTACATGACCCAATCTTGACCGCACCGCCTCGCGGCCGGCGATTCTGCATCGCCTGATTGGGTTCCGCCCCTGGTCAGGGGCCAATTTTCCAGATCCACGCGGCAGGGTGCCGATATCAATTCCAGGACGGAGCACCGGGCGCGCCAACGCGCGTTCGGTGGGGCTTGGTTCGTCCGGAATGCCGTCGCACAGGAGTCCGTGATGAACCGAACCCCGCTGTCCGTACCTCGCGTTGCCCACCGCCCCGACCGTTCCCGTGCCTCCCGCCGCCGCGCCATCGCCGTGGCACTGGGCGTCTTGGTCGTCGCCACCGCGTGTCGAGCACCGCTCACGAATGACCCCACGATTCCGAACCATGTCAGCGGCGCGGAGGTCGCCGGACGAGCCGGGCTCGCGCCGGGAGTCGAAATCCTCTGGGAGTCCGACGCCGCGCAAACTGCCGACTTTCAGGCCATCAAGGCGTCCGGCGCGACCTGGGTGACGTTGGACGTCGACTGGAACAGCATTCAGGGCGATGGGCCGGCGAGCTTCCGCTGGGATCGAGCCATGGATCGCGCGGTCAGCAACGCCCGTGCGCACGGCCTGTCGATCATCGGGGTGGCGGCCTACAGCCCACCGTGGGCGCGGCGCTCGGATTGCCCGGCCGGCGACACGCACTGCTTGCCCGCGAACGCGGCCGACTTCGGCCGGTTCATGGCTGCGGCGGCCGCCCGGTACGGCACCCATTCGACCAACCCGTTCCTGCGCGGTTCGGTCACGCACTGGCAGATCTGGAACGAGCCGAACCATCAGGAGTTCGCCCAGCCGAAGCCCAACCTGGACGACTACACCGCGCTCCTCACTTCGGCCTACCGAAACGTGAAGTTGGCGGATCCGAACGCGGTCGTCATCACCGGTGGGACGGCGCCGGCACCGGACGCCGCGGACGGCACCGACTACCAACCCGAGACGTGGCTCCGTGGGATCTACGCCCGCGGCGGGGGCGGACACTTCGACGCCGTTGGTCATCACCCGTACTCGTTCCCGGTGAACCCACTCGACGCCCACTCCTGGAATGCATTCACCCAGACGAAGACGTTGCACAATGTGATGGCGGCCAACGGTGACGGGCACAAGAAGGTCTGGGGTACTGAGATGGGCGCCGCGACCGGAACGGCGAGCGGCACGTTGACCGAAACCCAGCAGGCGCAATGGGTCCGCGACTACTACCTCGGCTGGAACACGACGTTCCGATCGATCACCGGTCCGTTGGTCTGGATGCAGTTACGCAATTCGGGTGCGAACCCGGCCGCCAAGTGGGAGAACCTCGGACTCCAACATCGTGACCGCGCCGAGAAGCCGGCGTACGCCGCTTTCCAGGACGTGATGCGCAACGGCGTCGGTTGATCAACAGTGGCCGCGGTTCGACGATTCGCTGTGGTGGCCACCACAGCCCCCACGGCGACCGAGGAACTCGATCACCTGCTGGAAGGTGGGCCGGTTCGTCGCCCGGAACGTGTCGGGAATCAGCCCCGGCGTGAACGTCAATCGGCGCGCGCTGCTGCGCCAGGCGGCGGCATCGGGACCCTGGCTCGCGGCCAGCTGGGCACCGGCCTGTTCGATGGCGGCCCACAAGGACGCGCGGCACGCGTCGAGTGACCCGTTGCCGCAGTAGCGGAGCTGGAATGGACCCGCGACGGTGTCGCCGAGCACCGTGCGGAGGTCCTTGTCGACGATCGACTCACCCGACAGACCACCGAGACTCCGCGTGCGGTTCAAGTCGTCGGTGGCGGCGCCGAACACCGGTTGCACCACCGCGCGGGCGATCGGAGTCCACACGGCGTCCATCAGGGTCGGTCCGGCCTCGTCGTACAGGCCGCTGTTGTCGGCATCGAGAATCGGCGCATCGCGTTGCGCCCAGTCGTCGAGGAGCGACACCATCTGCGCCGCGAGCGGGCTCGGTGCCGGGCCACCGTGGAGCACTCGCGAGATGACCGGCCACACCGGCGAACGGACGTCCTCGGTTGCCGCACGGTTCATCACACTCACGTTGTTCGCGAGCGTGACTTTGCGCGGGAACTGATCGAAGACTTCGACGCGGTGCACCGACCCGTAGGGATTGTCGTCACCGTGCATGAAACCGGGCGCAGACTGGTTGTTCCAGTTCAGCAGCAGTCCGCCCGGACCGCTCACCGCGTGAGGGTGCTCCCGTTCACTCAGGTATCCCTGCCATTCGTACTGCCCGGATCCCGAGGTCGGCAGCCGCCGATCGAGACCCGCGGCCCGCTTCGGCAGGAGGCCGGACGTGAAGAAGGCAGTCGCCTCCCGTGAGGCGTAGGCCCAGTTGAACGTGAACCCGAACTGGTTGGCGACCGACCAGAACTTCTCCGGCGTCGAAGCCTTGCCTTCGGTCATGTCCTTCAATGCCGCAAGGTTCAAACCGTCGCGGCCGAAGGTCGATCGCTTCCGGGTGAGCGCGATCGGCGCGCCGTGCGAGGTCGCGGTACCGATCATCGGACCGTGCACCGACACCGGGTAGCGGATCGGAACGCCATTGAGGGTGCCGGCGTCGAAGGTCTCGAACGCCCGGCACACGCCATTGAACAGATAGTGACTCGACGCGCGGGTTGGCGCCGAGCCGTCCGGGTTGCACAGCTGCTCGGCGAAGACGTCGCGCACGTCGTGGTTGGCCGACGTGAGACTCCACGCGTAGTTCTTCGTCCGGCCGATGAGCAGGTACATCGCCATGCCCGGGACGGCAACCCCCTGCGCTTCGATACCGGGACCGGTCAGGTGTATCTGCTGCACGATCTCGGGGTAGTAGTAGCCGAGTTGCGGACCCATCACCGCGAGGGAGTTCCGCGTCCGCGAACGGCTCGGGTCGACGACGAGAAAGTTCGACGCCTGCTTCGATGGGACCGGCCCGGCGGCCGCGAACGTCGGCAGCTCGCTCGCCGATGCCGGCTCGGACGCCCGCAGACCGCCCGGAGGGGCAAGCGATCCGGTGTCGGTGACCGTCAGACCGGCCGCGGCCGGCGCGGCGAGGCTCCCCGGCGAGCGCGGATCGAGCGACACGATGGAGCCTTGGTCGATGGTGACCGCACCAGTCACCGCGCCGCCAGTCAGGATCGGATAGTCGAACCGATCGGTGATCGTCGTCGGCGCCTCGGGGTCGTCGAACAGCATCGAGTCTTCCCACGCCTTGCGACCGACATCGGCACCGAGTTTGTTCTGGAGCGTCGACAGATAGTCGGCATTCGACGCCTCGGCGCCGCCGCCGGCACCGAAGATCGAACCGATGAACGCCGTGGTCGCGATCACGTCGTTGACCGTCGCCGGCGGCTGGCTATTCCCACTCGCCTGGAAGTACGCCGTCATGCCGTCAGCCTCGGCCTGGAGATCGGCGATCAGCTCGCGACCCTTGTCTCCGTACGTGTCGATGATCAGCTGGACTTGATCGGTGACGAGTTGCTCGGTCGCCGCACTGGGAACGAAGGACTGCCCGCTCGTGACCAACGCGAACGCGTTGATGCCCGGAACATCTGCGACGGCGGCGCGAGCCGGTCCGCGACCGAGTTGGAGCAGCAGGGCCCGGTCGCGCGCAGTGACCCAACCGGCGCCGAAGGCGAGGTCGGCTCGCGTCGTGCCGGTGACGTGCGCGACACCGTAGGCGTCGTAGGTCACGGTCGTGCCGGGCCGGCCGGTGGGCTCTTCACGCGTCGCCCCGATGGGCACGAAGTCCTCCGGCAGGAAGTAGCGGTCGATGTCGTCATCGGTGACGTTGCCGCGCAACGGCGTCAGGCCGTCGTACAACGGAAGCTGATCGAGAGAGTTGGCGTTCGTCGGGAGCCCGCCGTAGTTCCCCGGCGGCAGGATGTATCGCGCGCGATCGGCGCCGGCCACCCACGGACGGATGGCCACCGGCTTACAGGCGGCGGCGACGAGCCCCACCGCGATGAGCACCACGATCAACATGCCGCGACGCGAAACCCGTTTCATCGATGGCCCCCCAGATGACCGAATCTCTCAGACTTCGAGGGGCCGAGCGTACTCTGTGTCCGTTATCCGACCAATCGGGCGGTAGCGGTCAGGTCGTGAACGTCGGTCAGGCGGCCGACGGTGCCGATTGCCGGGCCTCACCGAGCAACTGCACGATCGCTTCGGGCGCGACCGGCCGCGACACGAGATAGCCCTGACCGCGTTGGCACCCTTGCGCCCGGAGCGTCTCGAGTTGGGGCACGTCTTCGATGCCCTCGGCGATGGTGCCCAGGCCCAACGCGTGAGCCAGCGCGACCATCGCCTGGATCAGCACGCCCGACTCCGGCGCGTCGCCCATCGCGGCGATGAAGGACCGGTCGATCTTGAGCGCATCGACGGGGAACTGGCGCAGATAGCCGAGCGACGCGTACCCGGTGCCGAAATCGTCGATCGCGATCGAGACTCCCAGGGCTTTCAAGGCCCCGAGGCGGGCGATGGTCGCGTCGGCATCGCTCATCAGAGCGGTCTCGGTGATCTCGAGGAGCAACGCGCTGGGATCCAGCCCGCTCGTTTCGAGCGCATCGCGCACCTCGAGGAGAAGCTGGTCGTTCTCGAGCTGGCGCATCGAGACGTTGACGGACAAGGCAAGCGGATGACCATCCTGATGCCATGCCGCGGCCTGCCCGCATGCTTCGCGCAGGACCCAACCACCGACCTCGACGATCTGACCGGTTTCCTCGAGCATCGGGATGAACTCGGTCGGTCCGACCAGGCCGCGCACCGGGTGGGTCCAGCGCAGCAACGCCTCGACGCCGTAGATCTTCATCGTCGCGAGATCAAAGAGCGGCTGATACACGACATGGAACTCTCGATTCGAGAGCGCGGACATGAGGTCCATCTTCAACCCGAGCCGGTCGAGCACCGCCGACTGCATCTCCGGTTCGAATGATGCGGCGCCGTCCTTGCCCAACGCCTTGGCTCGGTAGAGCGCGATGTCGGCGTCGCGGAGCAGGTCGTCGGCGGTGTCGCGTTGCCCGCTCGCGATCCCGATGCTGGCGGTCACCTTCAGCGCCGCTCCCACCCGTTCGCCGAGATCGAAGGGCTCTCGCAACACCTCGAGGAGTCGCTCGGCCAGGATCTCCGGACCGGCCGCGATCGACTGGCCCTCGGCCAAGATGACGAACTCGTCGCCGCCGAGGCGACCCACGGTGTCACTGTCTCGCACGGTCGCCCGGAACCGATCGGCGACTGCTTGCAACAAGCGGTCACCGGTCTCGTGGCCCAGCGTGTCGTTGACTTCCTTGAAGTTGTCGAGATCGATGAACAGCGCCGCGATCGGTTCGTGGCTGCGCCGACTCCGCACCAACATCTGCTCGGTCCGGTCATGGATCAACGTTCGGTTCGCGAGTGAGGTCAACGGGTCGTGCAGCGCCTGATGCGCCAGCAACGCTTCGGCTTCCTTGCGCTCGGTGATGTCACGAACATTCGCGACGAATCCCTCGACCGACGGTTGGCTGCGCAGGTCGCTCACGATGACCTCGGCATAGCGCCAGGAACCGTCGGCGTGGGCCATGCGCACCTCGAGCGGGTCAGTCACGGCATCATCGAGGAGTCGCGCCGCCAGCTCGGCCCAGACGCGCTCTTGATCGTCGGGATGGGTCAGACTCACAGCATCCCGGCCGATCATGTCGTCGGGCGTGACGCCGAAGAACCCCGTCGTCGACGGTGACGCGTAGGTAACCGTTCCGGTTCCGCTCATCACCATGATCGTGTCGGAGGAGTGCTGTACCAGCGACCGGAACCGATCCTCGCTGGCTCGCATCAGCGCTTCGGCGTCTTCTTTCTGCTCCCAAGCGGCACCGGCCATGCGGATGACGAAGGCGAGCACGAATGCCCCCATCACACTGAGGGCCTCGGCGTGCGAGATCGAGAGGAACGACGGAAAGAGACCGATCCGGATCCCCAGCATCCCGACGGCAATTCCGACCATGCTCCACAGCATCGTGATCCGCCACGTGCGCGAACCGTCGTGCGCGAGGTTCTCGAGCGCGACGAAGACGAACGCGCCGCTGAGCACCGGCCCCCACCCCGCAACGTTGATGACCGCGACGACGGCCGCGCTATGGACCGCAACCCGGGTGTGGAGAAACGCGGTCGTGGGATACCGGCGGTACAGCGTGTCGGCGAGGTAGCTGGTGATCGGGATCGCGACGAAGATCCCGATCCAGACCGCCACCGACTCGTCGGCGACCCACCCGAATCGTTGGAGCACCAGGATGATCGCGAACGCAGCGGGGCCCATCGCGTAGCCGAGCAGATATGGGTTCAGGCGCCAGCGGGATTCGACGGTCGCCGGCACGGCGGCACGCGACGACGGCGAGGTCGTGGTCGCTGGTGTGGCCGTCGAATTGTCGGGCATTGGTCCCCCACCATCCCGGCGGCGCGTCGCACAAGCAGCGTCGCGGCGCCAACCCTGTCCTTCGACCTACCCCGAGTGGCACTTGAGTCGAAACGCCCCTGGACGCGACGAAGCCCGGACACCGATCGGGGTGTCCGGGCCTCGTGTGCGAGAAAGTGCGGAGCGCGACTACGCCAAGGCGGAGCAGCAGGTCTCGACCATGAGCCGGGTCACCACGTACGGGTCCATGTTGGCGTTCGGCCGCCGGTCCTCGATGTAGCCCTTCTGGTCGACCTCGACTTGCCACGGAATCCGGATCGATGCACCGCGGTCCGAGACGCCGTAGCTGAAGTCGGTGTAGTGCGCAGTCTCGTGCTGGCCGGTGAGGCGCTGCTCGATGCCGGAGCCGTAGCCCGCGATGTGCTCGTCGACGCGCTTGCCCAGTGCTTCGCACGCCGTGATGATCGCGTCGTAGTTCTCCCGCATCGCCTTGGTCGAGAAGTTGGTGTGCGCGCCCGCGCCATTCCAGTCTCCAGCCATCGGCTTGGCGTCGATCGTCACCGCGACGCCGAAGTCCTCGGCGATCCGGTTCAACAACCACCGGGCAATCCACAACTCGTCCGCTACGTCGAGCGGGCCGAGCGGGCCGACCTGGAACTCCCACTGGCCGGGCATCACCTCGGCGTTGATCCCGGAGATGCTGAGGCCGGCCTCGAGGCACGCGTCGAGGTGGGCCTCGACGATTTCGCGTCCGTAGACCTCGTCGGCACCGACGCCGCAGTAGTAGGGGCCCTGCGGTCCCGGGAATCCACCGAGTGGGAACCCGAGCGGGCGGCCTTCCTGAAAGAAGTTGTACTCCTGCTCGATTCCGAAGAGGCTCTCCTGATCGGCGTACTTGTCGGCAACCCCCTGAAGCACCGCCCGGAGGTTGGTCACGTGCGGGGTCATGTCGATGTAGAGCACTTCACACATGACGAGCTTGTTCGAACCACCACGGATCGGGTCCATGCAGGTGAACACCGGACGCAGCACACAATCCGATTTGTCGCCGGGTGCCTGGTTCGTGCTCGAACCGTCGAACCCCCAGATGGGAAGGTCGGCGCCATCGGCCAGGACTTTGGTCTTGGACCGCAGCTTCGCCGTCGGCTCGGTGCCGTCGATCCAGATGTACTCGGCCTTGTACGCCACGTGATGCTCCTGATTGTCCGTGTGGATAAGAAATCGGGCGGTCCGGTGGGACCGGGTTTTGGCGCCTCAGCGTGTGGCGGAGGCGGCAAAAGCTTTTCGGTCCGCAGTTTCAGCTCTATTGCCGAAATATGAACGCTCTGTAACCCCGGGTTCCCCGGGCGCGGGGAGCCTAGGCGAGCCTCCGTACACTGTGCCGAGCCGAGCGTTTTCCCTGATCGGAGCAGCCGCGATGTCACCTCAGCTCGAGTACGTGCTGCGCACGGTGGAGGAACGAGGGGTCCGCTTCGTCCAACTCTGGTTCACCGACGTCCTCGGCTCCCTGAAGGGGTTCGCGATCACGCCGGCCGAACTCGAGAGCGCGCTCGAAGAGGGAATGACCTTCGACGGGTCGGCCATCGAGGGGTACTCCCGGGTGCAGGAATCCGACATGCTCGCCATGCCGGACCCGTCGACGTTCGAGATCGTCCCGTGGCGCGGTGACGACGCGCCGGTGGCACGCATGTTCTGTGACATTCGGACCCTCACCGGCGAACCGTTCGACGGCGACCCGCGCAACGTTTTGCGCCGGAACCTCGATCGGGCCCGGGAACACGGCTACACGTTCTTCGTGGGGCCCGAGATCGAGTACTTCTACTTTCGTTCGGCCGACGAGCCCACACCACTCGACCACGCGGGCTTCTTCGATCTCACCCACACCAACGAGTCCAACGAACTTCGGCGCCGCACGATTCTGACGCTCGAGGCGATGGGGATCCCGGTCGAGTACTCGTTCCACGAGAACGGTCCGAGCCAGCACGAGATCGACCTGCGCTACACCGACGCGTTGTCGATGGCCGACAACGTGATGACGTTCCGCACCGTGGTCAAGCGCGTCGCGAACGAACTCGGCGTGCACGCGACCTTCATGCCGAAACCCATCGCCGGCGCGTTCGGCTCCGGGCTGCACGCGCACTTGTCGTTGTTCGAAGGTGACGTCAACGCGTTTCACGACCCCGGTGATCCCCAGGGACTGTCGAAAGTCGGCAAGCACTTCGTGGCCGGTCTCCTTCGCCACGCTCGTGAGATCACCGCGGTCACGAATCAAACCGTGAACTCGTACAAGCGGTTGATCGCCGGGTACGAAGCACCGACGTACATCTCGTGGGCGCACAACAACGAGTCGGCGCTGGTACGGATCCCGGCGCAGAAGCGCGGCCAGGACGAGAGCACGCGCATCGAGTTCCGATCCCCGGACCCGGCGTGCAACCCGTACCTCGCCTTCGCACTAATGCTCGCCGCGGGCATGAAGGGCGTCGAGGAGGGCTACGCCCTTCCCGACGAGGCCACCAACAACATCTTCGAGATGTCGGTCGCAGCGCGAGCCGACGCCGGCATCGACTTGCTGCCGCAGTCGCTGGCGGAGGCCCTCGACGTGATGGAACAGTCCGAGCTGGTCGTCGACGCGCTCGGCGAACACGTCTTCGACTACTTCATCCGCAACAAGCGACGCGAGTGGAACTCGTACAAGGAACAGGTCACCCCCTGGGAGCTCGACCGCTACCTGGGTTCGCTCTGATATGGAGCCCCTGCTCATCTATCCCGACCCGCCACCGGCGCTGTTGGTCCAGACCCTGGACCTCGGCGGGTACGCGTGGAAGGCGGTCGGAAACGCCGCGATCGCGACGGCCGACGAACCCTCCGACGGCTGGGCCGGTGCGATCATCGCGGCCGACACCGACCCGGAGGGCGCGCTCTCGCTGTGTCGCACCTTGCGGAAGCGCGACGCCGTGCTCGAACCCTTGCTGATGCTCGTCACCGGCGCGCAGCTCGGTGAACTCGGCGAGCGCGAAGATCTCTTCGACGATTTCTGTCTCACACCCTTCCACCCCCAAGAACTCGAAGCGCGGCTCCGACACTTGCTGTGGCGCGCCGGGCGTGGCTCGGCTCCCGAACTCGTGGAGTACGGCGATCTCGCCCTCAATCTCGAGACCTATCAGGCCGCGTTGTCGGGCAAGCCGCTCGACCTCACCTACATGGAGTACGAACTCCTGAAGTTCTTCGCGACCCATCCCGCGAAGGTCTTCACCCGCGAGCAGCTGCTCTCCCGAGTGTGGGGCTATGAGTACTACGGCGGCGCGCGGACAGTTGATGTCCACGTCCGCCGGTTGCGGGCCAAGCTCGGCGAGGAACACGCGAACTTGATCCAGACGGTCCGCTCGGTCGGCTACCGGTTCGGCCAGACCCGGTCGCTCTGAGGTCGCGGGTAAGGTCGGGCCGTGCCTGGAGTCGTGATCATCATCGCCGTGCTCGTCCTGCTCGGGCCCATCGCCATCATGGTGGCCGGGGCCGCATGGGCTGCCCTGATCGGCTGGACCGTCGGAGACGAGGCGGACCAGCGGGCCGAAGGGCAACCGGCCTGACTCACCCGCCCGGCAGGTAGACCCAGGTCTCGATCTCGACCTTGGCGCCACCGGGCAATGCCGACACCTCGATGGTCGAGCGCGCCGGACGATGGTCGCCGAACACCTCCGCGTAGACCTCGTTCATTGCGCCGAAGTCGCCGAGGTCGGTGACGAACACCGTTGTCTTGGCGACGTCGGTCAGGGTCGCGCCACAGTCACCCAGCACGCCGACGATGTTGTCGAGCACGCGCCGGGCCTGAGTCGCGGCGTCGCCGGCGACGAACTGACCGGTGGCGGGGTCGAGTGGCACCTGGCCGGCGAGGATCAGCCAATCGCCGGCGCGGACGGCGGGCGAATAGGGGCCGGCGACGGCCGGCGCGCTCGGCGTGGGGACGGGAGAGACGGTCACCGGCGCAGCTTACGAGCGGCACGCGTGTCGGTGGCCGGGAACCGTTCGGGACGAATGCCGTCGGCTCGGGTCACTGCATTCCAGGTTGCGGCCGCCACTGCGGCGAACACGGCATCCGATCCGCCGGCGAGCGCCGGACCGTCTCCGGCCACGATCTCGACCCGTACCGGCGGCATGGATTTCGGGCGGACGATTCCGAAGGACCGAATGGTCAGGTCGAGCACGTCACCGGTCTCCGGATCGACGGCGATGCCCTCGGTCAGGACCCACCCCAGCGCCATGTGCGCGGCACCGATCGCGTACGACCGCAACACCACGACGTCGAGCGGCTCACCGGCATCGACCCGCACGACGATGCCACTGACCTCACCAGTCTCGGCGTCGACGGTCACCCGCGCACCCGCCCGGGCGCCCGATGGCACCATCGCCAACGAATCGAGCATCACCGCCCGGCTGCGATCGTCGGCGCCGACGAGTTCCGAACGGTCCCATCCGGCGGCGTCGATCGCGCCCTCCACGAGGATCGTGAGTTCGGCCACTCCCGCGCCGCGGAGGGCAGTGGAGGTCGAGGGGCCGGTGAGCGCTACGGAACTCCACTCGACGTCGCAGGCCAGGTGTTCGTATGGCGATTCGTAGTTCGGAGTGGAGCCCGGGCTCGTCCCTCGCACCTGCACCCGACCGTCAACACCCACCGCACTCGCCGCGATCGGGGGCCGTTTGGGCCCCAATCGAACCACGTCTTCCCGGGCGAACACGGTCCGCACCGTGCGGCCGAAGCGATCGGCGAGTTCCCGAGCGGCGGGGCCCACCGGCGAATCAACCTTGCCCCCGAACGCGCCGCCATTCGCCAGCGGGTTCGCGGGCACACCGCCGGGTTCACACCAGCTCGCGTCGGGCTCGAGGTAGGCCGGCTCGAGCCAACTCGTCGCCAACCGCACACCACCACTCGGAAGATCCGGCACCGGGAGCGGCGGAACATCGGCGACGGTCGAGCGGCGACCCTGCACCTTGCCGGCGCGGCGGCGGGCGTCGTCCACGCTCTCACCCACGACCCACGCAACTCCCGCGGCATCGACGGCCTCGGCGGTACTACCGGGCGGCCGCGGCACGGCGACCATCGCGTTACGGGGCGCGGTGTCGTCGGCGAATCCGGCGTCGCCGAGCGGTGTCTTGACGCCGACCCCTTGAGGGACACCGCCCTCGAGTTCGGCCCGGCGCGCCGCTCGGGCCAGGTCGCGAACGTCGGAGTTCGCGGCCGGCTCCACGCCTCGAGCCGCGTCGGTCGCTTCGACGATCGTCTGCCAGCCGGTACAGCGGCAGAGGTGCGCGGCGAGTGCACGTTCGAGGTCGGCCGGTGCGGTCTTGCCCTTGGCGTCGAGCGCGGCCAGCCGCACGAGCATTCCGGGCGTACAGAACCCGCACTGCGATCCACCAGTCGCCACGAAGGCGTCCGCGAGTGGCGTCCAGATCTCGGGTCCGAGCCCGGCCAGCGTGGTCACCGATCGACCGGCGACGCGCGCCGCGGGGGTCACGCACGCGACCCGGGCATCACCGTCGACCAACACGGTGCAACACCCGCACTGGCCCTGGGGCGCGCAACCGTCTTTGACCGTTGTGATCGACAGCCGCTCGCGCAGCACCGTCAGGAGCGTGTCCCCGTCGACGATCTCGACCTCGACCGTGGTGCCGTCGAGATCGAAGGCGAGGAGGGTCAGCTGAACGACTGGCCGCAGCCGCAGGTGCGCTCGGCGTTCGGGTTGCTGATGTGGAAGCCCGAACCCTGGAGACCGTCGCGGTAGTCGAGCTGACCGCCGCCCAAGTGCCCCATCGACGCGGGGTCGATGACCACCTGCACGCCACCCTGTTCGGACTTCACGTCGTCGTCGGCGATGTCGGCGTCGAAGAACATCTCGTAGCTGAACCCCGAGCAGCCACCGGGGCGGACCGCGACGCGCAGAGCCAGGCCCGGTGTGGCTTCGGCCTCGATGAGCGCCTTGACCTTCGCCGTGGCGGCGTCGGTCAGCAGGAACTGGGTCCGGGCATCACTGACGGTGAACATGCTCATTGGTGGCTCCGTGTGTTTCAGGGGTGATCAGGGTAGCGCGACGACCATGTGACAGGGGTCGGGCTCGTACAACGACGAGAAGGTCTGAACTGTTCCTTGGCGGCTTTCGGCCACGCCTTCACACATGCCCCGGTGCAGATTGCACACCAGCTCGGGGTACGCCTCGGCCAGTTCCCGGAAGGGACAATGAAGGAAATCGATGCGGGTCGCGCCGTCTCGGGTGACGGTGGCGTCGGCGGCGGGATCGAAGCCGAGGCGGTCCAACTCCGCCGCCAGGAGGCCCAAACACGAAGATTCGGAGGCTCGGAGGGCGGAGTTTTTGCCCCACGCCCGGCCCGTCGCTCGCGCCCCGGCGCTCTCGGCACCCGACGCCTCGGCCATCGCGGCCAGCAAGCCTGCGAGCAACACGTGGGCCGGTGGATCGAACCCCATGCCCGGCGCGCCCGGCGCCAACGAGTACCGGTGCTGCGGGCGTCCCACCGTGCCCCGGTGCACGGCCTCGACTTCGATGAGTCCGGCCTCGCGCAAGCGCTCGAGGTGCAACCGCACCGTGTTCGGGTGCAATCCGAGGGTCTCGGCCAGGTCCGACGCCGATCGGGGCGCGGTCGATCCGGCGAGTTCGCGGTACAGCGTGTGGCGGGTTTCGTCGCCGAGTGCCTTGAGTACCTCGAGTTCCATTCCTTGACCGTACCGACGGTCGGGCATATTTTCAAGGTGAAGACTGTTTTTATTCACCCGCGGCTCGTCGGCCGCCGGTACCTCAACGTCTGGACGCCATGACTGATCCCGCCCTCCCCACCGTGTCGGAACCGCCGACGGTCGCCACCATTCGGGGCATGCTCGGTGGGGTCATGGATCCGGAATTGCGGGCGAGCATCGTGGATCTTGGCATGGTGCACGACGTCGTGATCAGTGACGACGGCGTCGCGACGATCCACATCGCGCTCACGACCCTCGGGTGCCCGCTCCAGGCCGAGATCCGGCGCGAGATCCAGTCGAAAGTCACCGGGTTGCCCGGCATCACCGACGTGAAGGTCCGCTGGGTCGAGATGACCCAGGAGCAGAAGTCGGCCGCCATGCAACGCGCCCGGCTCAACGCCCGCGAGCACGCGCCGGACACCATGATCCCGACCACCACCCGTGTGCTCACGATCTCGAGCGGCAAGGGCGGCGTGGGGAAGAGCTCGGTCACGGTCAACCTCGCGGCCGCGATCGCCGCACGCGGCCTGCGGGTCGGGGTACTCGATGCCGACATCTGGGGGTTCAGCGTTCCGCGCATGTTGGGGGTCGAGGGTCGGCTGAGTGGCGAGAACGGCAAGATCACACCGCACACGCGCGACGTGCCCGGCGGCGGAACCCTCGAAATCGTGTCGATGGGATTCCTGGTCGACGACGAATCGACCGCGCTCATGTGGCGCGGCCTGATCCTCACCAAGGCCGTGGAGCAATTCCTGACCGATGTGCGGTGGGGTGAACTCGATTACCTCCTCGTCGACATGCCCCCCGGTACCGGTGACGTCCAGATGGGACTCGCGCGCATGCTTCCCCAAGCCGAGATGCTCGTGGTCACCACCCCGGCGCTCGCCGCGCAGAAGGTGGCCACCCGCGTCGCCGACATGGCCCGCCGCTCCTACATGAAGATCGTGGGCGTCGTCGAGAACATGAGCGAGTTCGTGGCGCCCGACGGGCAACGCTTCGCCCTGTTCGGCCGCGGCGGTGGCGCCGCGCTCGCGTCCGAGATCGGCGCGCCACTCGTGGCCTCGATCCCGCTCGAACCCGAAGTGTCCGAAGGTGGCGACACCGGCAACCCGATCGCATTGGCGGCGCCGGACTCGCCCGCCGGAACCGCGTTCAACGCGCTCGCGGCTCGCATCGTGGAAGAACTGCTCCCCCCGGTCGAGATGGCCGGGTGCACGGCCCGGATCTTCGAACTCGCGTCCGAGAACTTGGCTCGCATCGACCAGGACCGCGCCAAAGAATAATCTGTCATAGACCTTGACACTTCTTTCGGGACTTCCTAAGTTTCCCGAGGTGGACGAGACTCATATGACATCACCGCTGACATGAACTTCGAAGTTCAGCGCGCGCACCTCGACGAAGTCCGGATCCGGGACGAGCCGCCGACTCCCCTCGAACCGGGCCACGCTCGGGTTCGTATCGACGCCTTCGCCCTGACGACCAACAACATCACCTACGCCGTGTTCGGCGACGCGATGCAGTACTGGAACTTCTTCCCCTCCGCGGAACCTTCGGTCTGGGGCCGCATCCCGGTGTGGGGCTTCGGTGAGATCGTCGAGACCACCGTCGACGTGTGCTCAGTCGGCGAACGCGTCTACGGGTACTGGCCGATGGCCTCCGAACTCGTCGTGGAACCCGGGCGCAGCGACGACCGGGGCTTCACCGACATGGCGGCGCACCGGGCGCCGATGGCCGGCGCCTACAACCGGTACCTGCGGGTCGGCGCGGATCCGATCTACGCGCCCGGTCGGGAGGCGCAGCAGATGGTCCTCTATCCGCTGTTCTTCACGTCGTTCCTCATCGACGACTTCTTCGCCGCCCGAGATGACCTCGACACCGACCAGATCATCGTCTCGAGCGCATCGAGCAAGACCGCGATCGGTGTGGCATTCCTCGCCCACGCGCGCGGTCGGCGGGTGGTCGGTCTCACCTCGGCCCGCAATCATGCCTTCGTCGCCGGACTCGGTATCTACGACGAGGTCGTGAACTACGGCGACCTCGAGGCCATCTCCGCCGGCACTTCGGTCTTCGTCGACATGGCCGGCAATCAGGACGTCGTGCGCGCGGTCCACACCGGGGGCGGCGAGACCCTCCGCCACTCGATGGTCGTCGGCGGCACGCATTGGGACCACGCGGCCGTGGCGGTCGACGGTGCCTTGCCCGGTCCGACCCCGGAGTTCTTCTTCGCGCCGAGCCAGATCGCCCTCCGCACCGGAGAATGGGGCGCGACGAGTTCGACCGGCGCAGTGCGGGCGCGTGGGACGCCTACTCGCGGTGGACCGACGAGTGGATGAGGTTCGAGACTGCCACGGGACCCGAGGCAGTGCAGGCGATCTACACAACGCTGCTGGCGGGGAGCGCCGACCCGAGCACCGGCTTCATCGCGGCGCTCCCGGCCCCGTGAGCGCCGAGCCGCGGGTGAGGGCCGCCGCCGTGGTCTCACCGCCGGAATCCGCCGACGGCCGGCTGGCCCGCCGCGACCGCAACCGCACCGCGGTGCTCGAAGCGATGATCGAGATGTTCTCCGAGGGTGATGTCGAGCCCACACCGGAGGCGCTCGCTCAGCGGGTCGGCATCTCCCCCCGATCGGTCTATCGCTACTTCGACGATCGAGAATCCCTCGTGCGCGCCGCGATCGATCACCAGCTCGCGGCGGTCTGGCATCTCTACGTGATCCCGAAGATCGGCGAAGGGCCGCTCGCCGACCGGGTCGATCGATTCGTGCGCGGTCGCGTTCGCCTCTACGAAGCGGTCGGCTCGACCGCACGCGGATCGAGGGTGCGGCTGAACACCGACGACATCGTGCGTGAGCAAGTCGAAGTCACTCGCCGAGCCCTGAGGCAACAGATCGAGCTGCAATTCGCGCCCGAGCTCGCGAACTTCGGCGCGTCGGTCCGCCGCTCCCGAGTCGCTGCACTGGACGTGCTGTGCGAACTCGAAGCGTTGGATCACTACCGCCTGCACCGCGGTTTCTCGTCGAGCGAGACGGTAGCGATGCTCGCCGAAACGATCCCTTTGCTCCTGACCCTCTGACCCGCACCACGATCGAAAGGACTGGCATGGCCGGTACCGCGAGACCTGCCTACGGCACCCCGAACTTGGAAATGATCCAGCGGTGGTTCGCCCTCGACCCGGCGGACGACGGGCCGTTCTGGGCGCTCAACCTCATGAAGTACCACGAGGTGGCCCAGTACTCCGACCCCTCCGCGCCCGCCGTGAGCGGGAAGTCGGCCGACGACGCGTACGCACCCCGCGGCCCGCTCGCCGCGGTCGGCGCCCGCATCGCGTTCTTCGGCGACGTCCTCGACCAGCGCGGCGGTACGCCGGCATGGGACCGGATCGCCATCGTGCGGTATCCGAGCCGCGCCTCCTTCTTCGAAATGCAACAGCGCGACGACTTCAAGGACCAACACGTCCACAAGGAAGCCGGGATGGAGTTCACGATCGTGATGTCGTGCCTACCCCACGCCACCGGGCCTGCGACCGACACCGAGCCGGACTCCTGGGTGGTGACGGTCGAGCGCGGTCCGGATCTCCACCGCGGTCCCCTACCGAGTGGCGTGTCACTCGTCGCCGACTTCGACGTCGAAGGCGTGATCGTGGGGGATGAGCGCGCGTTCGACCGGGCGCGGTTTCTCCGTGCCAACAGTGACACCGCGATGACGACGATCGTCGACCTCTGCGGTCAAGCCGAGGACGCTCACGTGATCGTCGTCGACCGGGCGATGGACCACCTCGTCGAGTCGATCGAATCTTCCGGGACCGACACCGCAGCGAGAGGCTGATCCTGATGGACGTCCTGCGCACGCCCGACGACCGTTTCACCGACCTCCAGGACTACGACTTCGCGCCCCACTACCGCGAGGTGATCGCCGAACGACGGCACCCCGCTGCGGTACCACTTCGTCGATGAAGGCCCCCGCGACGCGGGGCCCGTGCTGCTCCTCCATGGGAACCCCACGTGGTCATACCTGCATCGACACATGATCCGAGGGCTGGTCGCCGCGGCCACCGAGTGCTCGCCCTCGACCTTATGGGGATGGGTCGCTCCGACAAGCCCGCGCAGCGGTCCGACTACACCCTCGCCAATCACGTCGACTGGATGAGTCAGTGGCTCGTCGGCGAGGACCTCTCCGACATCACCCTGTACTGCCAGGACTGGGGCGGGCTCACCGGTCTCCATCTGCTCCCTCGGTTTCCTGACCGTTTCGCACGCGTGATCACATCGAACACCGGCATCCCCACGGGTGAAGGCGCCAACGCGTTCATCGAACGCTGGCTCGAGTTCAGTCAGAGCGTCGATGAATTGCCGATCAGCGCGCTGGTGGCCAATGGCACCACGCGCGAACTCACGGCCCGTGAGAACGCGCCGCGTACGACGCCCCGTTCCCGACGGGAGTTATCAAACGAGTGCGCTCCAGTTCCCGCTGTTGATCCCCGTCCAGCCGGACAATCCCGGGGTACCGATGTGCGTTGCAACCTGGGCGTTTCTCGAAACGTGGACGAAACCGTTCCTCACCGTGTTCGGATCCGAAGACCCGATCTCGTTCAAGCCCGGCGCCCACCGGAAGTTCCAACGCGTGGTGCCCGGAGCCGCCGGCCAGGACCACGTGGTCATCGAGGGCGCCAATCACTTCATCCAAGAAGAAGCACCCTGCCCAACTCGTCGAGATCATCGACGCCTTCACTCACCAAGGACCAATCGCATGACCACTCCCCTTCGCTCCCGCCGCCGGATCACGACCACGTTCGCGACGATCGCCGCGGGCCTCCTCGTGATCACCGGATGTGGATCCGATGCTTCGACGCCGAAAGCGACCAGCCGCCGCAGGACCAACCTACGACGACAGCCGCACCCAGACCGCGACCGATCTCCGGGGCAAGCGCTACTGCGAGGTGCTGCTGCTGCGGCCGGCCGACCCCGGCTTCACCGCCGACGTCTACAACTCGTATCCGATGAACGACTGCCCGGAGGCGCAATGGCAGGCACTCGACGCCGGGAGCATCGCCACGGCCAACGGCGTCCCCATTGCCCGGCTGAATGGTCCCCGGTACTGGCTGATGGACGAGATTCAGAAGACGTCGGAGGAGACCACCACCGTCGACTTCGGTGGGATCGAGATGGCCAAGCGGGCAACCGTCGAAATCCCCGACGTCGTCAAGGCCAACACGCCGTACACGCCGAACCATGTGAATCGCAAGACCGTGTTCAGCTTCAACGCGGGGAGCACGATCTACGAACTGACCGGGCCCGATGGCGCCAAGTACGTGATGCAGTCGTGGAGTCAACAGAACGATCCGACGCTGGTCGAGAGTGGGCTCGCAGGCCTCGGCGCGCGGTTGCAACTCCCGACGGGGTGGACCTACGCGCCGCGGACGCTCACGTCCCGGTTCCGGGTCGTGACCACCAGCCAGGATGCCTTCGTGATTCAAGACGATCTCCGCAACACCTACTCTCGCGAGACCGAACGCTGACCCTCACTCCTGGGTCACGCGGCATCAGCCAGCCCCGACACTCCACGGCGAACGTTGGTCGCGACCGATGACCTTGCCCTCGGCGCGCAACTTCTTGAGGTGGGAGTAGATCTGCTTGGCCGCGACCGGTTGGAGCGGCGCGGGGGTGTCGACGTAGAGCTTGGCCACGATGGCCTTCACGGTCGTGGGACCCTTGCGCACCAGGCCGAGCACTTGCTTCTCCCGGTCGCGTCGGTGCGCGAGGTACTCGTCGATGCGGTCCCGCGGCTGATCGATCAGCTCACCGTGACCGGGTGCGATCGAACGGAGCCGCAGTCTGCGCAGCCGCGCCAACGTCGCCATGTACTCACCCATGTCGCCACCCGTCGACGGTGACACCACCGAGTACATCCCACCGAGGATCGTGTCGCCGGTGAACAGCATTCGCTCCTCTTCGAGATGGAAGCACAGATGGTTCGGTGCGTGGCCCGGCGTGTGGAGCACCTCCAACCTGAACTCGGTGCCGTCGATGGTGTCGCCCTCGCCAACGGCCCGGTCGACCTTCACCGACTTCTCGCGTTTCGAGAACGCGAGGATCTCCGCGCCGGTGGCCTTCGCCAAGCGGGTGGCGCCCGGCGCGTGGTCGGGGTGGGTATGGGTCAGCACGATCCAGCGGATGCGTTCCTTCATCGCCCCGCCGACGATCGCGTCGGTGTGTCGCTGATTCTCGGGGCCCGGATCGATCACCGCGACCTCGTCGATGCCCACGAGATACGTGTTGGTCCCCGGACCGGTCATATGGCTCGGGTTGTCGGCCACGATGCGTCGCACCAACGGCGAGAGCGCGCTGGGCACGTCCGGGGTCATGTCGGGCACGGTCAGGCTCCCGTCTTCGTCTTCGTCTCCGTCTCCGTCTCCGGCGTGCGGTCGGGCCCGAGGTCGTGCGGCATCGGGATTCGGCGACCACCACTCGGCTCGGCGATCACGGCCAGGCCGCCGACCAGGTCGGGAGTATTCGCATCCCGGGCCGCCCGGACAAACTCCTCCGCCGCGGCATACGGCACCATTGCTTCGAGGCTCTTACGCGTCGGGAAGATGAGGTCGATCTCGCCGCGTTCCGCCGCGGCGAGTGTGTCGGTCGGGCGGTGCCACGCCGATGCGACCAGCTCGGCGTGATCATGCTCGTAGACGCCGGCGGGCGCCGCGGCGACGAAGAACCAGGTGTCGTAGCGGCGGGGACTCCCCGGCGGCGTGATCCAGTGCGAGAACACATGCAGTTCGTCGGTACGCAGCACGAGATCGTGTTCGGCGATGAAGGCGCCGAAGTGCAACCGACCCGCATTGAGCTCCCGGCGTGCCGCGACGAACTCCGGCGCGCTCGCATCGACCGGATCACCGTCTCGCCGCTGGGCCAGGAGCACGCCGGCCTCCTCGAAGGTCTCACGGATGGCACCGACCCAGAACCCGAGGCCACCCCGATCGATACCGAGCGCGCAGCTCGCACTCCGGTCGTCCCAGCCCGCCGCACGTTCCTCCCACCGGGGATGACGGTCGTCGGGATCGATAGCGCCTCCGGGAAACACCGACGCACCCGCGATCCAGACGGAGTCGACGTTCCGCTGCGCCAGGAACACGTGCAGGTCCGGCGCGTCCCGTACCAACATCACCGTGGCGGCGTCCCGGGGGGTCACCACCGAGGCCAACTCACTCCGTCCGATCACCGGGCCAGCCTACGACCGCTCACGAACGCCCGGCGCGGGCCGCGTACGCTCGGGCCCGATGGATCCCCGGCGGGCGTTGCCTTCAGTCGAACGGGTCGTGAGTTCGCTCGACGGACTCCCGGCGGCACTGCTCACCGCGGCCGCACGCGATGCCATCGACACGGCGCGAGCCGCGATCGAACGGGGAGCGACCCCCGGTGAGGCCGACGTCATCGCCGACGCCACCGCGCGTGTCGACGCGCAACGCACTCGACTGCTGCAACCCGTCATCAACGCGACCGGCGTCCTGTTGCATACCAACCTCGGACGCGCCCCGATTGGCGGCGAGGCGCTGACCGCCGCGCTCACGATTGCTCAGGGCGCGTCCAACCTCGAACTGAACCTGGCCACCGGGACCCGCGGTTCGCGCCACGACCACGCCGGCAACCTCCTGGCGCGCGCGGTCGGGGCCGAGGCCGGGATGGTCGTCAACAACAACGCCGCGGCGGTCCTGCTCGCGCTGGGTGCGCTGGCCCGGGGCCGGCAGGTCGTCGTCTCGCGTGGGGAACTGGTGGAGATCGGCGGCGGGTTCCGCGTGCCCGAGATCATGGCCGAGTCCGGCTGTGCGCTCATCGAGGTCGGCACCACCAACCGCACCCGGGTCGCCGACTACGAACGGGCAATGACCGACGCAACGGCGCTCCTTCTGAAAGTCCACGCGTCGAACTACCGCATGGTCGGCTTCACCGAAGCGACCCCCGTCGCCGAGCTCGCCGCCCTCGGCTCCACGGTCATGGTCGACGCCGGTTCGGGCCTGCTCGACGACACCACACCCTGGCTGCCCGAACGACCGTCGTGGCTGCGCGACGAACTGGGCATCCGCCAAGCCATCACCGACGGCGCCGATGTGGTGACCTTCTCGGGCGACAAACTCCTCGGCGGGCCCCAGGCCGGTGTGATCGTCGGCCGCGCCGATCTCATCGCGACGATCGCGCGCCACCCACTCGCCCGCGCCATGCGGGCCGACAAGCTCACGCTGGCGGCATTGCAACAAGTCGCGCTCGTCTACCTCTCCGGCGACGCGACGTCGATCCCGCTCTGGCGTATGGCCACGGCCTCACTCGGGTCGCTGCGGACCCGAGCCGACCGAATCGCGGGCGGCGCGCCGAACGCGACCGTGATCGACACCGAAGCGGTGGCGGGCGGCGGCTCACTCCCTGGTCTCACGATCCCGTCGATCGGCGTGGCCGTGCGCGTCGGCAGTACGAGCGCCGCGATGGCCGCGCTCCGCGCCGGCGGGATCATCGCCCGCACCGAAGAAGGCCGAGTCGTGTGCGACGTTCGCAGTATCGATCCGGCCGACGACGACATCGTCGCTCGCGCGCTCGTCGCTCTCTAATGCGCGTCGTCGCGACCGCCGGCCATGTGGACCACGGGAAGTCGACCTTGGTCCACATGCTCACCGGCACCGACCCTGACCGGTTTCCGGAGGAGAAGTCCCGCGGGCTCACGATCGATCTCGGCTTCGCGTTCGCCACGTTGCCCTCGGGGACCGAGGTCGGCTTCGTCGACGTGCCCGGGCACACCAAATTCATCAAGAACATGCTGGCCGGGGTGGGCGCGGTCGACGTCGCGATGCTCGTGGTGGCCGCGAACGAAGGGTGGAAGCCCCAAAGCGAGGAGCACCTCCGGATCCTGGACCTCCTCGACGTACGCCACGGCATCATCGTGGTCACGAAGTCCGATCTGGTCGACGCCGAGACGCTCGAGATTGCGCAGCTCGAAGTGGCCGAACACATCGCAGGCACGACGTTCGCCGAGTTGGAGATCGTCACCTGCGCGGCGCGCGCGGGCGACGGGCTCGACGCCGTGCGGGCCGCGCTCGATCGCGCCCTGGCAGCCGCGCCGACGGCACGAGATGTCAACCGGCCGCGCCTGTGGATCGATCGGGTCTTCGCGGCCAAAGGTGCGGGAACGGTGGTGACCGGCACCCTCACCGGCGGCGCGCTCCACACCGACGACGTCGTCCAGGCCGGCCGGCACGCCGTCCGCATCCGCGGGATCGAGAGTCACGGTCGCCACTCCCATACCGGCGAGCCCGGCGCGCGGGTGGCCCTCAACCTGGTGGGGATCGACCGGGACGACGTGACCCGTGGCGACGCCGTGGTCCGACCGGAACAGTGGCGGTTCGTCACCACGGTCGACGTTGCCCTGACCGTCACTCCCGGCACCGACCTGCGGAGTCGGGGCCGGCTGACGGGCGCGGTCGGCTCCGGAGAACACCGTGTGTGGTTCCGACGAATCGGTGATGAGTTCGCGCGGATCAGGTTCGACGTCGAGCTCCCGCTCGCGCCGGGCGACCGGTTCGTACTGCGCGACTCCGGATCCCAGCACACCGTGGGGGGCGCGGAGGTACTCGATGTAGCACCGCCCCGAAAGATCACCGAGGCCGGCGATCGGCTCCACCAACCCCTTGCCAATCGGGTCATGGCGCCCGGATGGGTCCCCCGAGTCGGTGTCGACGCACTCACCGGTCGGTCGCCGGACGCCGCCGTGACGCTCCTGACCGAGGCCGGCGCCCAACCGATGGGCCCCTGGCTCGTCCGCACCGACGTGGTCGAGGACCTGCGAGCAACGACGTTGGAGATCGTGCAGTCCCACCACCGCCGACCAGCCGGCGGCGGCGGGTCTCGCGCTCACCGAACTCGCCCGCGCGAGTGGGATCGACGTCGGGCGCCTCGAAGCGCTCCTCGCCGGCGACCCCGAACTCGTGGTGGACCAGGGCGTCGTCCGCCATCGCGATCACGCGGGCGCGGCCGCCACCTCGGAGGCCGGGATGGCACTGGTCGCGACCCTCGACGCGACACCATTCGCGCCAACGACGCCTTCCGACGTCGCGTTGACGCGGCGGCTCGTCCGCGAAGGCGCCCTCATCGACTTGGACGGCATCGTGTTCAGCGCCGCGGCGATCGATGCCGCTCGCGCACTCGTCATCGACGCGCTGGCCGAACGAGGGTCGATCACCATCGCCGACGCCCGCGACGTCTTGGGCTCGAGCCGCAAGTTCGTGGTGCCGATCATGAGCCACCTCGACGCCACCGGAGTCACGCGCCGTCGGGGTGACGACCGCATTCCCGGCCCGCGCTCTGGCCTGGCCGATGGTCCGGCCGGGAGTTGAGCTATCCCGCCGGTGTTGCCAGCATCTGGGAGCGCTCTTGCTCGTTCAATCCGCCCCAGATGCCATGCGGCTCTTTGATGGAGAGGGCGTAGTCGAGGCACTCGACGCGCACCGGGCACTCCCGACAGATCACTTTGGCGCGGGCCTCGCGCATCTCGCGCTCTTCCCGACGCTCACCACTGGTAGGTGGGAAGAAAACCCCCGAGCGGGGGCCGCGACAAGCGGCGCGCACCTGCCAGGTCTCATTTGCTATTCCGACACTCACCGAAGCCCTCCTGGAGGATGGCGTAGGGCCTTCCGCCGCGACCCGGGGCCGAACCTACTCCCAGGGTGTGACAGGCCACAAGAGCGAGCAATACCAGTGAGTTATGCGGGGTTCTTGGGCTCCCGGTAGTCACGCGCGGCACCGCTCTCGGGCTCGACCTCGAGGACCAGACCGTCGACTTCCACGACCCGGATGGCATCGCCGGCCGCGATCGGGGTCGCGCGATTGGTTCGGGCCCGCCAGCGGGCACCCCGGATGATCACCACACCGTCGGGGTTCACCTCGACCGCGGCTTCGCCTTCCTCTCCGACCAACGACTCCCGCCCGATGGTCGGCGTCGAGAACCGCGACCGCACCGCGACCGGCATCGCCGAGGTGAAGAACGCGATGACCGCGACCATCATCACCACCACGACCCACCAGTAGACGTCGAGCCGCGACGAGCCGCCGTAGAGGAAGAGCGTGCCGACGAGGAGCAGGATCGTGCCGATCACCGTCCACGAGTAGGCCCGCCCGGCCTGGACGTCGATGGCGTAGCCGAACATCGCCAGCAGGATCAGACCGAGCGCCCACCAGTTGACCGGTAGGTGGGAAAACCCGACGAACGCGCCGACCAGCGCCACCGCACCGGTCCCGCCGGCGAGCCCGATCGAAATCGTGAAGAACTCGAAGATGATCAGCGCCAAACCGACGACGAGGAGCAGGTACGCGATCGACGGGCTGGTGAGCGTATGCACCGCCTGGCCGATGAGATCCAGCTTGCGGAATCGAATTTGGTCCAACGGCTCGAGCCGACGACCGCCGCCGGTGCCGACCACCTTGGCGGTTCGGAGCTTGACCGGGCCGTGCGCGGTCTCGACCGTCTGACCGTTGAGCGCGACGAGCAGATCTCCGATCGTGGCGCACCCCGGTGGCGACGCGCAGACGCGGTCGGTCACGCGGCGGCGAACCGCTTGGTCGGAAGTCGCGCTCCGTTGCGCGATGAACTCGTCGTTGCGGCCGGCCGGCACGCGCGGCCGCAACGATTGCGAATCGTCGTGGTCGAGCAGTTGCGGCTCGAGCGGTCCGATCGTGGAACCGTTCGACACGGCGACGACCGAGGCCTGGAGCGCGAGCTCCGCGGCCAAGCCGCGCGCCTTGGACCCCGACGGCCCGATCCAGGCGACCACGGGGACCCGGGAGTTCCGGATCGCCCGAAGGAGCGGCTTCGGGTCGACGTCGACCGCGCCGCCGGAGTTGAACGTGATGAGCAGCAGCTTGGCCTGGTCGGTATTCGCGCCGCGGACGGCGTCACGAATCAACGCCGCGTTGGGCGGATCGACGAGCCCGCCGACCTGGATCACGTCGAAGGTCGAACGCGACCGGGCCGCGGCGCCGCTCGCCGAACCCACACCGAGCATCGCGGCCAGGATCCCGATCACGACGAGTAGCCCACCCCAGCGAATGCGCGCCGCGCGGCGTGGCGGTCGAAGGTTCGGGGCGGACACTCCCGTAGGCTCACGGCGATGGAGCTGGCTCACTTTTGCTCCACCTCCCGGGTGGTCATCGTTGCGGGCAAGGGTGGCGTCGGCAAGACCACGGCGGCCGCCACGCTGGCCGTTGCCGCGGCCCGTTCCGGCCTGCGCGTGCTGATCGTGGAGGTCGAGGGTAAATCGGGACTGTCGACGGCCTTCAATCGGCCTGCGCTGGGATACGAAGAACAGGACCTGGCGCCGGGCATACGGGGACGAACCCTCACGCCCGATGCCGCCCTCCGGGACTGGTTGGCGGGCAACGGGCTCAAGCGGATCTCCAAGCGACTGGTGCAATCGGGCGCCCTCGACATCGTCGCCACCGCGGTACCCGGCATGAAGGACATCCTCGTCCTGGGCAAGGTGAAGAGCTTGGAGCAGAGCGGCGACGCCGACCTGATCATCGTCGACGCGCCGGCCGCCGGCCACGCCCTCACGTTCCTCACCTCGGCCCACGGCCTGCTCGATGCGGTCGCGGTCGGTCCGATCCGCAAGCAGGCCGCCGATGTGGTGGAGATGCTCTCGGACCCGCAGCGCTGCCAGGTCGTCTTGGTCACGCTGCCGGAGGAGACCCCGGTGAACGAGGCCGTCGACACCGCGTTTGCGATCGAGGATCGCGTCGGCGTTCGGCTCGGGCCGATGATCGTCAACGGTTGCTATCCGGACCTCGACCTCCCGGCCGGCTCGGCCACCGCGGAGTCGGCCCGGGCCGACGCGGATCTCATCGACGTGTTCGTCTCCGACCAGGAAGCCGCCGACCTCGCCGCCGCGGCCATGTTCCGCTCCGAGCGCACCGCCATCCAACTCGTCCAGGCCGATCGACTCGCCGAACGGCTCCCCCTCCCCCAGATCCGGCTGCCGTTCGTGTTCACCTCCGAACTCGGGTTGGCCGAAATCGAGACCCTCGCCGACGCCTTCGTCTCCGGACTGGCTGACCTATGAACGTGCACACGCTCAACGACGTCGTCGATCACGGCGCGATCGCGGTGTGTTGCGGTTCGGGCGGGGTGGGCAAGACCACGACCGCGGCGGTCGTCGCCATCGAAGGCGCCCGACGCGGCCGGCGGGCCGTCGTGGTCACCATCGATCCCGCGAAGCGACTCGCGAACGCGCTCGGCCTCGATGAACTCGCCAACGAACCGCGCCTGATCGACCCGGCCCGCTGGGATCCGGACAACGATCGCGTCGCCGGCGGAGAACTCTCGGCGATGATGCTCGACACCAAGAGCACCTTCGACGGGCTCGTCACGCGGTACGCCGATTCGCCCGAGCAAGCCCAGCGCATCCTCGCCAACAACTTCTACAAGAACATCTCCTCGGCGCTGTCGGGCACGCAGGAGTACATGGCGATGGAGAAGCTCCACGAGCTCCACGAGGACGGCGGCTTCGATCTCATCGTGGTCGACACGCCGCCCAGCCGCCATGCGCTCGACTTCCTCGACGCGCCGGCCCGGCTGCTGCGCCTACTCAACAACGCCGTGTTCCGCATGCTGATGGTGCCGACCCGCACGTACCTCAAGATCGCGGGTGCGGCCGTGCAGGCGTTCATCCGCACGGTGTCGCGAGTGGTTGGTGCCGAGGTCGTCGACGACATCGTGGCGTTCTTCCGATCCTTCGAAGGCATGGAGGAAGGGTTTCGCACCCGGGCCGAGCGCGTCGTCGAGATCCTTCAACAGAACGAGACGCGGTTCGTCCTCGTCACCTCGCCCCGACGCGACGCCATCGAGGAAGCGCGGTACTTCGCGGAGCAGATCGGGAACCACAACCTCGCGGTCGATGCGCTGGTGGTCAACCGGGTGCATCCCCGCTTCGGTACCGAGATGTCGGCCGGGCTCCGGGCCCGCGCCGCCTCGCTGCGCGAGTTGGAGTTCACCAACCGCAGCCAGCGCGAGGCCCGGGATCGGCTCGCGTCCCGCTACCAGAACCTCGGCGAGTTCAACGAGATCGCCGAACGGGAGCGTGCCCACATCGAGACCGTGCGGGTCCGGACCCGGTCCGCCGGGGTCGCGTTCGTGCCGTACCTCGCCCACGATGTGCACGACTTCACCGCGCTGGCCGAGATCGGCCGGATCCTGTTCGCACCGGCCGATATCGAGGCGAAACCGCCGGTCGGCGGGGAGTAGCGTTTCCGCCGTGACCACGATCCTCGTTGCCGCCGAAGCGTCCTGGATCCGCGATCAGGTGACCACGGCATTTGCCGGTTCCGGCCAGAAGGTGGTCGAGGTCAAGCGCGGCCAGGATGTCCGAGACGCCGTCTCCCAGCACGCGCCGGACCTCGTCGTGCTCGACATGCAGATCGCCAACATGGGCGGGATCGCGTGCGCGATCGACCTGCGGATGGAAGCGGCCGAGGGCCGGGTCCCTCCCACCAAGATCCTGCTGCTCCTCGACCGGGAAGCCGACCGGTTCCTGGCCAAACGAGCCGACGCCGACGCCGAAGTGGTCAAGCCGGTCGACGCCGGGATCCTGCGGAGGGTGGCGAAACCCTTGCTCGGACCGACGCCGGCTCCGGCTTCGAGTTAGCGGGTCGCTACACTCTCGCCCCTTACGGGATGTGGCGCAGTTTGGTTAGCGCGCAGCGTTCGGGACGCTGAGGCCCCGGGTTCAAATCCCGGCATCCCGACCATTTCTTCGGATGGTCACACTCCTTGCCCCACCACACTTCAGCCGTGCGGGACGCACCTGCGGAGTGTCGTGCGAGTTCGATTCGCGCGGAAGTGACTGGTTTCTGCGTGGATTCATCCCTCGATTCCGGAACGACGCAGAAGTAGGGTCCGTCACCTCATACACACCCTGGGGAGGGGCGATCACATGACGTTTCGTAGGACTGCCCTAACGGTCATCACCGTCGGATTGTTCGGCATTCTCGCCGCGTGCGGAAGCAGCAGCGGAAGTTCCGCCGGCGGCTCGACCGACAAGAACGACCTGGGCGGCAAAACCGTCACGATCGCCGTCGAGAACCAGTACCCGCCGTTCAACTACATCAACAAGGACACGAACAAGGCCGAAGGCTGGGACTACGACGCCTGGCGAGCGATCTGTAAGAAGATCAACTGCAAGGCGGAATTCGAGGAGACCGGCTTCGAGGGAATGATCCAGGCCGTCTCGGACAGCCAGTTCGACGCCGCGGCCGATGGCATCACGATCACGCCCGAGCGCAAGGAAGTGGTCGACTTCTCCGATGGTTACATCAAGGTCGAGCAGCGCCTGATGGTCAAGAAGGGTCAGGACAAGTTCGCAACCCTCGCCGAGTTCAAGTCCGGCGACTTCGAGGTCGGCACCCAGACCGGGACGACCAACTTCGACACCGCCACCAAGGAGTACGGCGACAGCCGGGTCCAGGCGTTCGAGACCTTCCCGTTCGCAGTGCAGGCCCTCCTGAACGGTGACATCGATGCGGTGATCATCGATGACACGGCGGGCCAGGGCTACGTCGGCGCCGATCGGGACCAGCTCGATCTCATCGCCGGCAGCATCTCCTCCGATGAGCTCGGCTTCATCTTCCCGAAGGGTTCCGACCTCGTCGGTCCGGTGAACTTCGCATTGAAGGAACTCACCGCCGACGGCACCCTGAAGCAGATCAACGACCAGTACTTCGCCCCCGACTTCGAGGCGCCGGTCGCCGAATAGGGCGGCGCGAGTTTCGGTGGGTCAGCGAGATGCGCCAGGCTTCGGCCTGGCGCATCTCGCGTTTCCGATCAATCACACCTGACCGAAGGAAGGGCCATGCCCATCACCGGAGGCGTTCCCGAGGTCGAGCGCACCACCCTGGTCCCGCCCATGTCCGAGCGGTTCCGGGCGCGCGCTCGGGACTTCCCCTACTGGCTCGTCGCGATCGTCGGCATCCTCGGATGGATGGTGTTCCTGATCGTCACCGACGAGAAGTACCGCACCGCCTTCGACCGGATCTTGCCCGGGCTCGGCACGACCATCAGTGCCACGGTCGTGGGCTTCGGGCTCGCCCTCTGCTTCGGGCTGCTGGCCGGACTCGGTCGAATCTCGAAGAACGTGTTCGTCCGCAACCTCGCGATCACCTACATCGAGTTCATCCGCGGCGTTCCGATCCTCGTCCTGATCTTCACCGTGGCCTTCGTGGTCGTGCCCCAACTGTCGAACGCCCTGGGCTTCGACAATTCGTCGGTGACGCAGTTCACCCGCGCGGTGAGCGCATTGGCGATCATCTACGGCGCGTACCTCGCCGAGGTGTTCCGCGCCGGGATCGAGTCCGTCCCCAAAGGTCAGACCGAAGCCGGCCGCGCGCTCGGAATGTCGAGCGGCCAGACGATGCGCCGCATCGTGCTCCCCCAGGCGATCCGCAACATGACGCCGGCGATCGGCAACGACCTCATCGCGATGCTCAAGGACTCGTCACTCCTCTCCGTGCTGGGCGTACGTGAACTCACCCAGCAAGGCCGGCTCTACGCGAGCTCGACCTTCCAGTTCCGGCCGACCTACCTCGTTCTCACGTTCTTCTATCTGAGCATGACATTGATCCTGTCGTTACTGCTCCGTTGGTACCGATCACGATTGGGGCTCGACGATGCCTGAACCAACTCGCGATATGCCTGCACGCGACACGCCTGCACGCGACATGGTGGTGATCGAGGGTCTCGTCAAGACCTTCGATCACGGCAAGGTCGTCGCCGTCGACGGCGTCGACCTCCACGTGGGCGAGGGTCAGGTCGTGGCCCTCGTCGGGCCATCAGGGTCGGGCAAGAGCACCGTCCTGCGCTGCATCAACGGGCTGGAACTCGCGACCGCCGGGACCGTCACTGTCGACGGTCGGCACCTGACCCAGAAGTCGAAGGAACTCGACACGATCCGCGAAGAGGTCGGGATGGTGTTCCAGCAGTTCAACCTCTTCGCGCACCTCACCGTGCTCGAGAACGTCACCCTCGCCCAGCGCGTCGTCCGTCATCGTTCGAAGGACGAAGCCGAGGCCGTTGGTCGGGCCCAGCTCGAACGAGTCGGCATTCCCGAGAAGGCCGACAGCTATCGCCCGCTGAGCTTTCCGGTGGGCAACAACAACGGGTCGCGATCGCGCGGTCGCTGGCCATGAACCCGAAGCTGATGTTGTTCGATGAGCCGACGAGTGCACTCGACCCGGAGATGATCAAGGAAGTGCTCGACGTCATGCTCGAGCTGGCCGTGGGTGGGATGACGATGGTGGTGGTCACGCACGAGATGGGGTTCGCCCGAGCGGCCGCGAACCAACTCGTCGTGATGGATCACGGTCGCATCGTCGAGCAGGGGATTCCCGCAGAGATCTTCGACTCACCCCGCGAAGAACGCACTCGTCAGTTCTTCGACAAGGTGCTCCACCACTGACCCAGGCGACATGCGCACGCTTGGGCGGCGCTTGGGGTGCGGGCGTCGGATACCGACGGTCAGACCCCAAGCGCGGCCGGCAGCGCCCGGTGCGATACTCGCGTGTGACGTGCACGCGCGTGGGCGGCGACCCTCGCCCGCCCGCGGCTACCCCAGTTGTTCGTGGAGGAACGCCACGGCCTCGGTCCAGACGCGACCGGCCAGCTCCTCGTCGAGTGTGCCGAGTGCATTGTGCGGTCCCATGAACGCGTGACCGGAGCCGGGGTGCACGGTGAGCGTCACGTCTTTGCCCAGGCCCTGGAGCTTCGCTTCGAGCGCCGCCGCCGCCTCCGGACCGAAGAAGTCGTCGTGCTCGGCCATGTGGCCACGCACCACTGCGGTGAGCCCCGACCAGTCGGGCTCACCGTCGCCCGAGGGAAACCCGTAGAAGGGAACGGCCGCCTTGACGACGTCGCCCCGGTTGGCCGCGATGAGAAACGTCAGCATGCCGCCCATGCAGAACCCCATCACGCCGACCGCGGCGCCTTCGGTGCCGGGATCCGCAAGGAGATAGTCGATCGCGCCGCTCATGTCGCGTGCCGCCCGGTCGGCGGGCAAGGACCCCATCAAGCTCGCGGCCTTGTCCATCTCGTCGTGGTTGGCGACCTCTCCGTGATACAGGTCGGGGGCCAATGCGGTGAACCCGGCCGCGGCCAAGCGGTCCGCCATCACCTTGAGGTCTCCGCTCAGTCCCCACCACTCCTGAATGACCAGGATTCCCGGGCCACTCCCGCGCTCGGGCCGGGCCAGATACCCCGATGCCGTTCCCCCGTTGCTTGCGAATTCCACCATCTCAGCCATGGCTGGACATTAGAACGCCGGCGCCCGTCACCGCCGGGTCACCAGGAGTGGCAGACTGGTGTCGGCACGTGGCTATTTGGGGGGCACATGCGCACGACAGCATCCGAGATGTTGCGACGAGTCGTCGGCGATTTCGTACCCGAGTCGGTCGTCCGATCCGACGGTCGGCTCGGTCCGGCCGTCCCGCTCGGTCGGCGGATCGCCCTGCCCGGGCGAGGGACCACGTTCGTGCGCGAAATCGCCGGGCCCGCCGGCGCCCCCACCTTGGTGCTCCTCCACGGGTACATGGCGAGTGGCGGGCTCAACTGGTTTCGAACGTTCGAGCCGCTGTCGCGCGAGTTCAACATCGTGGCACCCGACCTGCGCGGCCACGCGCGCGGCCTCCGGTCCCACCGGCGGATGCGGCTGAGCGACTGCGCGGACGACATCGCCGCGCTGATCGATCATCTCGACACGGGCCCGGTGATCGCGGCGGGCTACTCGATGGGTGGCCCGGTGGCCCAGCTGCTGTGGCGCCGCCACCCCGAACACGTGGCCGGTTTGGTCCTGTGCGCGACGGCGGCCCAGTTCGACGTGGGCTCCCGCCGGCTCACCGACGTCTATCTCGCCAGCCTGGCGAGCCTGGCCCGCGTCACCGAACGGCTCGCGGCCGCGCCCGCCGCCGGTGCCCGAGTGCTCCGACTCGCGAACGCGAACCGGCCCGCCGGGTTTCTGGAATGGGCCGCCGACGAGATGCGTCGACACGATGTGCGCATGCTCGCCGACGCGGCGCGCAGCATCGGTCGCTTCGATTCCCGATCATGGCTCGGGGAGGTCGATGTTCCCACCGCCGTGCTCCGCACGAATCGCGACCGGCTCGTCCACCCGCAAGCCCAGACCGATCTCGCCGTCGGAATCCGCACCGCGACGATCGTCGATCACGATCACGGTCACGTCGCGTGTTCACGGAGTGAGTTCGCGGACCCGATGCTGGCGGCGGCCCGCGACGTTGCGTGGCGGGCGGGCGGACTCGCCGGGACCCGCCGGGCCGGCGCGACCACCGTCAGATCGTGACGTTGCGGGCGATGGCCCACCCGGGCCAGTAGGACGTGCCGGACGGGTGCAACGCCACCCCACCCGCAATCCCGAACCCGTGCAGGCCCCCGAACCCGTCGAGCACGAACCCGGCCGCGCCATTCGGCTGGAGCGCCACACCACGCGCCGGCGCGTAGATCGGTGAGAAGGGTTGACCGATCGCCGGCGGGGTGGCGCCGCCCGTGCCGATTCGGAACGGAGTGACGATCCCGAACACGTCGGTCACGTAGCCGCCCGAACCGTCGGGCAGGATGGCGATGCCGCGTGCACGGTCCTGCCCGGGCCAGTAGGGCATCCCCGAGATCGCCGGCGGCGCCGACGCGGAACCCACGCCGAAGCGATGCACGCCGCCGAAGGCATCCACCACATAGCCGCCGGTACCGTCCGGGAGCAGCGCAATCCCCCGGGCGATGTCCCAGCCCTTCCAGTACGGAGTGCCCTTCGCCGCGGCCGGCAGTGACGCCCCGGCCGACGCGAATCCGTGGATCCCACCGAATCCGTCGAGCACGTAGCCCGCCTTGTGGTTGGGGAAGCGGGCCGCGGCTCGCGCGATGTCCCAGCCCTTCCAGTACGGGCCCCGCTCCACCGCGGGCGCAACACTCGCGCCGGCGAATCCAAACGGGTGGAGCCCGCCGAATCCATCGAGGGTGTACCCGCCGTTGGGCGCGGAACCGGTGCCATCGAGATGGATCCACTTGGCCACCGACGGCACGCCCGCAGAGTCGACGACGTACATCATGTACCAACCCGGGGGTGCCAGATTGGGCTCGACGGGCATGGTGACCGCCACGCCGTTCGCGGTGCGGGTGAAGTTCACGTCGACGAGCCGCTGGTTGGGATCCGACGAATGCGTGGCCGACCCCGGGCGCACCAGCACCACGTTGCGAATCGCACTGGCCTGGGTCGTGGTGTAGTTCGCGAAGTCGCCGTAGTTGAGATCGTCGACCCCGCCGCTGAGCGTCGGTCGGGCCGTACCGGTCTCGAGATAGGGCGGGGTGAACACCTCGATGCGCATCTCGAAGGAGTTGAGGGGATTTCCACCGAAGGTCGCAACCCGGCCGTCGGGCAGGAGGATCGCCGACGAGTGGTACACCCGCCCGACCGTGGCCGACGCCATCTTGGTCCAGGCGTTGGTCTTCGGATTGAAGATCTGGGTACTCGTGACCGGCGTCCCCCCGTAGTTGACCGACTTGGTCGCACCACCCGTTGCCAGCACCGTCGAGTCCGGCAGGATCACCGCGCTCGGGTACATCTTCGCGGCGTCGAGCGACGGGCCCGGCACGAACGACGGGTTCGCCGGTTTGAGGTCGGCGATCGCGGTCGAACTCACCGCGCCGACGTTGGCGAACTGGTCGCCGCCACCGATGACCATGATCCGCTGGTCCTGCGCCGGAGGCAGCATGACGCTGGCGCCCATGTCGCGCCGGGGGTCGTCGGTGAGCCCGGGGACGGTCTGGTAGGTGTTCGCGGTGAAGTCCCACAGCCCGGGCGGGACCTCCGCGGCATTCCCACCGAAGGTGTTGACCCCCGAATAGAAGAGGCGGCCGTCGCGCATCTGATGCAAGGCGGGGTACATCGGTTGATACACGTAGTTGCTCGGTCCGTTGGCCGGTGTGCTCCAACTCGTGCCGTCGAAGATTTCGAACTGGGACGTGTACCCGCCGGTCTCGTCGAGTCCGCCGAGGGCCAACACTCGCCCGTCACCCAGTTGGGTCGTGGTCGCGTACCAGCGGGCCTGGTGCATGTCATCGGTCCGCGTGTACTTCCCGGTGCTCGGGTCGAAGAGGTAGGTCCGGTCGGACCCGGCGCTGCTGTTGTTCGTCGCGGCGCTCGGATAGGCCGTGGTTCCGCCGGCCACCAGTACTCGACCGTCGGCGAGCACGGCGTGACCGGCACAGAACGCGTCCCACGGCGTCGCCACGGGGGTGAGGCTGCCGGTCGCCGGATCCCAGATCGATGTCGTGAAGGTTCCGGCGTTGAAGGCGTTGCGATCGTTGCCGGAGCCCGCGATCAGCAGCACCTTGCCCGTCTTCAGCAGCGTCACGTGGACGGCCCGCACGTCGGAGGGCGTGGTGGTGATCGTCCAGGTGCCATCGGTCGCCGCGCCGGCCGTCGCCGTCAGGCCCCCGAGACCCACGACGGCGCCCACGAGGACCGCAAACGCCATCCGGCGTCGATTGCGCTGTCCTACGCGACGTCGTCGCTGGTTCACCAGACCTCCCGGGGCGGCCGAGGGCGCAAATGCGCTCAATCAGCTCCAAGAGTCTAGATGCTCCTCATCAGGGCTCAGACCGCGGAATCGGCCCGCTCGTGGCCCTTCGGGCCGGGCCCTCGGGCTCAGGCGGTGAGGATCTCGGCCATCTGGACTGCGTTCGAGCGCGGCGCCCTTGCGCAGGTTGTCGCCTGTGACCCAGAGGTCGAGGGTATTGGGCTGGCTCGGGTCGTCCCGCAACCGGCCGACGAGGACCGGATCGATGCCCGCCCCTTCGAGGGCCGTCGGCGCACCATCGCCATCGTCGACCAGGAGCACGCCGGGCGCCTCCCGAAGCAGTTCGACGGCCTGGGCCTTCGACATCGGGTCACGGAACTCCACGTTGGCGGTCATGGCGTGGCCCACATACACCGGCACGCGCACACACGTGGCCGTGATCCGCATCGACTCGTCGTGGAGGATCTTGCGGCTCTCGTGGACGAGCTTCCATTCCTCGCTCGTGTACCCGGCGTCCTTCACCGAACCCGCGAGCGGGATCACGTTGCCGGCGATGGGTTTGGACCACACCTCACCGGCGACGATCACGCCGTCGATGGTTGCGGCGCGACGTAGCGACTGCGAATCGCCCGCGAGCTTGGTCCACTGGGCGTCGAGCTCGGTCATGCCCGGTGCACCCGCGCCCGAGACCGATTGGTAGGTCGAGACCACCATGCGTTCGATGCCCGCAGCCTTCTGGAGCGGCGCCAACGCGGTGACGAGCACCATCGTGGTGCAGTTCGGACAACTCGCGATCCCCCGTGGGAGATCCCTCAGGTCTTCCGGGTTCACCTCGGCGACGACCAGCGGAACATCGGGCTCCATGCGGAAGGCGGCCGAGTTGTCGACCACCCGCGCGCCCGCGGCCGCCGCGATCGGCGCCCATTCGAGCGCCAACGGATCGTCGACATCGACGATCACCAGATCCAGCCCGTCGAAGCACCCGTCGCGCAGGACCTCACAGGTCACCTGACCACCCGCGAAATCGAGCAATCGGCCCTCCGACCGGGCCGAGGCGTAGGCCCGCAGCGAGCCGACCGGGAACTGGCGCTGCTCCAAGATCCGCAGCATTTCCTGGCCGACGAGGCCTGTCGCCCCGATGACCCCGATATCAACCGTCACGACGGCAACCCTTCTCGACAACGTGGTCCGGAAAGGGTATCGACCGGCGGGCGGTCGACTTCAAGCGTTTTGCAGGTCGAACGCGGCGTGGAGCGCTTGTACCGCGCGATCGACGTCGGCCGCGGGCACCACACACGAAATCCGAATCGAGGAGGTGCTGATCATCTCGATGTTCACGTCCTCGTTGGCGAGGACCTCGAACATCTTGGCCGCGACCCCCGGATTCGTGCGCATGCCCGCACCGATGACGCTGACGCGGGCGACATCGGAATCGTGGGTGATGCCGGTGGACTCGAGATCGGCGGAGATCTTCTCCATGACCCCAAGCGCCCGATGCAGATCGTCCTTGGGCACGGTGAACGAGATGTCGGTGTGGCCGGCGGTCGACACGTTCTGCACGATCATGTCGACGTTGACCGCCGAATCGGCCAGGGCGCGAAACAGCGACGCGGCGACGCCGGGACGGTCGGCCACCTGGGCGATCGTGACCTTGGCTTCGGAGGTGTCGTGAGTGACACCGGAGATGATGGCCTGTTCCATGGTGGGGTCCTCCTCGACGACCCAGGTGCCCGGTTCCCAGGTGAACGACGACCGGACGTGCACCGGCACGCCGTAGTTGCGGGCAAATTCGACTGATCGCAGTGCGAGGACCTTGCCCCCGGTCGCGGCAATCTCCAACATCTCCTCGAACGACACATGGGAGAGCTTGCGGGCTTCGGGCACGATCCGCGGATCGGCAGTGAAGACGCCGGAGACGTCGGTATAGATCTCGCAGACCTCGGCACCGAGCGATGCGGCCAAGGCCACGGCCGTCGTATCCGAACCGCCCCGGCCGAGCGTGGTGATGTCCTTCGCCGTCGAGATCCCTTGGAATCCGGCGACGACCGCGACCGACCCCTGGCCCAGGGTCTCACGAATGCGATCGCCCTTGATCTCGAGGATCTTCGCCTTGCCGTGGACCGTGTCGGTCACGATGCCGGCCTGGGACCCCGTGAAGCTGACCGCGTGGACGCCCAGATCGATCACGGCCATACACAGCAGGGCCATCGAGATGCGCTCCCCCGCGGTGAGCAGCATGTCCATCTCCCGGCCATGGGGGTCGTGGGAGACGTCGTGGGCCAACCGGACCAGGTTGTCGGTCGACTTGCCCATCGCGGAGACGACCACCACGACCTGATTGCCCGCGCGCTGGGTCCGCACGATGTGGTCGGCGACGGCGCGGATGCGATCGGGATCGGCGACGGACGATCCGCCGAATTTTTGGACGATCAGGGCCACGAAGTGAGGGTACCTGGCCATCTCCGCCGTCCTCGGACCAATCCGCCGCCCCGTCGAGCCCGGCCCGTTGTCAAGGGGTGGTCTGATTTCTGCCACAATGCACCCTCGCTGCTGCCTGGGAGGCTCCTCGTGCGTTCGATTCGTTGGCTCTCGATCGCGGTGATCGTCGCGCTGTCCGTCCCTGCGCTCGCGGGAACCGCGGGTGCCGGCCGACCCGATCACTCGACCCGTCGGGCCTCCCGTCAGACCGTGAACGGCCCGTCCGGGCTCGTCGTGCGCGGCAGCGTGCATCAACTCGCCGTGCTCCACGCGGCGCCGGGCGCGCCGATCACCCTGCGCCGCGATGGTGCGGTGGTCCAGACCGCGACCATCGACAGCCTCGGCGGCTTCAACTTTCACAATCTCGCCTCCGGCCCGGGCTACACGGTCGAGATCGGCACGGGTGCCGAGGCCACGATGAGCGATCCGGTCACCGTGCTCGATGCCAACGCCACCCCACCGCAATCGCTCTACACAGGTCAGCAACTCGACGTCACCAACTTGGGGAACAACAGCGGCTACAGCTACCTGACCACTCGAGACGGCACGACGCTGTCGGTGACCGTGGTACTCCCCGGCCCTGCCGACCAGGGTCCCTACCCGACGGTGATGGAGTACTCCGGCTACGACCCCTCGAGCCCGACCACCGGCCAGCCCCAGTACAAGCTGCTGCTGCCGCCGAGCGGGTACGCGTGGGTCGGGGTCAACATTCGTGGTTCGGGCTGCTCGGGCGGTGCGTTCAACTTCTTCGAGAACCTGCAGTCACTCGACGGGTACGACGCCATCGAGACCATCGCCGCGCAGCCCTGGTCCACGGGTCGTGTCGGCATGGCCGGCATCTCGTACGCGGGGATCAGCCAGCTCTTCGTGGCGCGGTCCCGTCCGCCCCACCTCGATGCGATCACGCCGGTCTCGGTGATCGACGACACGTGGCGGGGCACGCTCTACCCGGGCGGGATCTTCAACAACGGCTTCGCGCTCAACTGGGCGACCGAGCGGGTCGAGCAGAACAAGTGGCCCAACGCCGGCGCTCCCGGTTGGGTCAAGGACCGCATCGCCAACGGTGACACCACGTGCGCCGACAACATGCTGCTGCGCGGCCAGAACGTCGACCTCCTGAAACAGACCTACGACCACCCCAACCCGTCACCGGAGCTCGACCCCGAGTTCACCTACGACTTCCCGCACGGGAGCGACTCCCTCGCACCGGCCGAGTTCGCCGACCAGATCACGACCAACGTGCTGCTCATCGGCGCCTGGCAGGACGAGCAGACCGGCGGCCACTGGGCGAACATGATCAACCGGTTCCCGTCGACCACGCTCGTCAAGGCCATCGGGCAGAACGGCGTGCACACGGAGGCGCTCGACCCGACCACGCTCATCGCGACGACCGAACACCTCGATCTCTACGTCGCGCAGAAGACCCCTGCGGTCTCCGGGTTCATGCGGGCGTTCGCGCCGGCGCTCTGGAGCGCCATCACCGGCATCGAAGGACTGTCGATCCCGGCCGACCGGTTCACCGGTGCCACCTACGAAGACGCCCGGGCCTGGTACGAGGCCGAGCAGCGAGTCCGGATCCTGTGGGAGACCGGCAACGCCGAAGGGTATGCACCAGGAGCCCTCATGCCACGGGGCGAAACCCGGCACAGCGCCTGGCCGCTCCCCGACGCCCGTTCCCGCACCTGGCACCTCCGCACCAACGGTCGGCTGCGCAAGGAGCCGGCCGCGAACCACGACCCGGCCGACGAGTACCGGCCCGACCCGACGTTGCGGCCCCGCAAGAACTTCCCCGGCGGCAACATCTGGGCCGCGACGCCCACCTACGACTGGAAGCCGGTCGTCGACGGTGCGTCCCTCTCGTACTTCACCCCGCCGCTGCGACACCCGGTCAGCGTCGCCGGCACCGGCAGCGTCGACCTCTGGATCAAGTCGAACGCGTCCGACAACGATGTCCAGGTCACACTGAGTGAAGTGATGCCGAACGGCGAGGAGCGCTACGTCCAGAACGGATGGCTCAAGCTCAGCCACCGGAAGCTCGACACCGCCCGATCCACCGACATCAACCCGTTCCACTCCGATGAGCTCGATGACATGCGCGACATCACGCCCGGCAAGTTCGTCTCGGCCCGGATCGCGCTCTTCCCCTTCGCGCACCAGTTCCGGACCGGCAGCCAGATTCGGCTCACGATCCAGGCTCCGGGTGGTGACCGGCCCGAGTGGGCATTCGACACTCCGGCCACCAACGGGTCCGTCGTGAACCTCGTCGCGCACGATGATCGACGGCCCTCGCGGCTCGTCCTTCCGATCGTGTCGGGTCCCGACCTCGGTGAGGCTCCGGCCCCGTGCCCGTCGATCCGAGCGCAGCCCTGCCGGGCCTTCGTGGTCCCGGCACCGAACCGATCGGTTCCGACCTCCTAGACTCCGCCGCCGTGTCCAAGGCAGCGAAACGCGAACGTCAGAAGGAAAACCGCGAGCGGGCTCGGGTCGAGCGCGAGCGGATGCAGAAACGACACCGGCAGTTGAAGGCCGCCCGCGGTCTGCTGTACCTGCTGGCGCCGTTGGCGGTCATCGCCATCATCATTTCGGTCACCAGCGGATCCGACACCCCAACCCGCGACTACAAGACTGCGCCGAAGGTGACCATCGATCCCAAGAAGACCTACACCGCGACGATCGACACCACCGAGGGCGACATCGTGGTGGCACTCGATGCGGGAGCGGCGCCCAACGCGGTCAACAGCTTCGTGTTCCTCGCCAAGAACAAGTTCTACGACGGGCTCTGCATCGACCGACTCATGCCGGGGTTCGGCATCCAGGGCGGTTCGCCGAAGTGTGACCGCGGCGGCGGCCCGGGCTACACCGTGACCGACAAGCCCTCGAACGATTTCAAGGTCGGGTCCTTGATCGCGGCGCGTTCGGCTGATCAGCCGGCGGGCGCGTTCGGGTCGCAGTTCTACATCGTGACCGGCAACGAATCCGCAGTGCCCGCCGACGACCTGACCTTCGGGTCGGTGACCGCTGGCTTGGACGTCGTCCAGAAGATCGAAGCCCGGCAGACGAAGCCGCCGGGCAGCGACATGCCGGAGTCCTTCGTGCGGATCAACACGATCAAGATCGCGACGGGATCGACGCCCGAGACCAGCACCACGAGTTCGACCTCGGCGCCGTAGCGCGGCGCGCTAGGGCAGCGCGAGGCCCGTCGCGCCGTCGGCGTAGGTCTGGGGGGCGCCGTCGCCGTAGACCGTGGCGTGCCCGCTTCCGGCCACCGACCAGGTCGCGTCCGGCGCGCGCACGAGCGCGGTCTCCTCGTCGAGTCCCACCAGGATCGCGTCTCGGGGCCTGAGTTCGATGGAGCGCTCGAGCAGGTGACTCGCTGCGGTGCCGTGGTACGGGAACACCGCAAGCCCGGTCACGAATCCCAAGCCGACGGTGTACGCACCACCACGCGGGTCCACCATCGGGTCGCACAAGACGGTCGCGGCCGCGCCGGACGCCGCGATCACGGCACCTCGGTGATACGCGCTCATCAGGGCCTCGTAGAGATCCGAACCCTTGAGGACGCTGCGCAGGTGCATCGGCGACCCGTCGGCCAGATACACGAAGTCCGCATGCTCGACGGCCTTCACGTACTTCGCGGTCTCGGCATCCCGTCGGTGCACGATCGGTAACGCCGTCGCGGTCGCACCCAGACCGGCCCAATGCTCGGACGCGGCCTCCCCCACCTGCTCGGGATGTTCGTAGGAGGCGGCCGTGGGGATCACGACGACTTCGGTACCACCGCTGATCGCCAACAGCCGGCGATCCAGGGCTCGGTGGTGCTCACCCCACTCCCCTCCGCCGATGAGCGCGAGTGTTCCCTTGGGTGCGGTTCGACTGGCCATCAGTCGCAGACTAACCCTGGGCTCTCTTGGCGATACGGACGGTCTCCTCACTACTGTTTCCGCTTTCGCCCGGGGAGAGGGAGCTATGACCAAGCGCGTCGGAATCGTCGGTTCGGGGATCATGGGCAGCGGCATCGCCGAAGTCGCGGCCAAGGCCGGGACCGAGGTGGTCCTGCGCAGCCGCTCCCAGGCGACGGCCGACGCGATGGTTGCCGGGCTCGAGAAGTCCCTCGCCAAGCAGGTGGAGCGGGGCAAGCTCGAAGACGGCGAGCGCGCGGCGGTGCTCGGTCGGGTCAGCGCCGTCAGCGACCTCGGCGCGTTGAGTGACTGCGATCTCGTGATCGAGTCGATCCTCGAGGACCTCCCCACGAAGAAGCACCTCTTCAGCGAACTCGACCGGATCGTCAAGGAGGGCGCGATCCTCGCGACCAACACCTCGACGCTCCCCGTGGTCGAGATGGCGATGGAGACCGGCCGCCCGGAGCTCGTCTGCGGCGTGCACTTCTTCAACCCGGCGCCGATGATGCCGCTCGTCGAACTGGTGCGAGCCATCACCACGAGCGACGAGACCATTGCGACGGCTCGGGCCTTCGCCGAGGCGTGCGGGAAGAAGCCGGTCGAGGTCAAGGACCAGGCCGGATTCATCGTCAACGCACTGCTGTTCCCCTATCTCAACAACGCAGTGAAGCTCTACGACGCCGGCGTGGCGTCGAAGGAAGACATCGACGCCGCGATGCAGGGTGGGTGCAACTTCCCGATGGGGCCGCTGGCCCTGCTCGACCTCGTGGGCCTCGACACCAGCCTCGCGATCCTCGAGGCCCTCTACGCCGAGTTCAAGGACCCGAACTACGCCCCGGCTCCGCTCCTGCGCCGCATGGTCAGCGCCGAGCGTTTCGGCCGCAAGTCCAAGCTCGGCTTCTTCGACTACCGCAAGTAAACCGACATGCCAACGAAGCCGGACGGGCAGACAACCAAGCCGTGGATGATTCGCACGTACTCGGGGCACTCGTCGGCGCGGGCCTCGAACGAGTTGTATCGGTCCAATCTGGCCAAGGGTCAGACCGGGCTCTCGGTCGCGTTCGACCTGCCGACCCAGACCGGGTACGACCCTGACCACGTGCTCGCGCACGGCGAGGTCGGCAAGGTTGGCGTGCCGGTGCCCCACCTCGGCGAGATGCGCACGCTGTTCGATCAGATCCCACTCGGCGAAATGAACACGTCGATGACGATCAACGCGACGGCCATGTGGCTGATCGCGATGTACGTGGCGCTGGCCGACGAGCAGGGGGTACCCCGCGACCAACTCTCGGGGACGAGTCAGAACGACATCGTCAAGGAGTACCTCTCGCGGGGAACGTTCATCTTCGGCCCGGAGCCGAGCCGCCGGCTCACCGTCGATCTCATCACCTACACGGTGCGCAACATCCCGAAGTGGAACCCGATCAATGTCTGCCCGTACCACTTGCAGGAGGCGGGCGCGACTCCGGTCCAGGAACTGGCCTACGGCCTGGCCACCGCGATCGGTGTCCTCGACGCCGTGCGCGATTCGGGCCAGGTCAGTGCCGAGGAGTTCCCCGAGGTCGTCGGGCGCATCTCGTTCTTCATCGACGTGACGACGCGCTTCGTCGAAGAGATGTGCAAGATGCGGGCCTTCACCCAGATGTGGGATCGGATCTGCCTGGAGCGATACGGCGTCACCGACGAGAAGCTGCGCCGGTTCCGCTACGGCGTGCAAGTGAACTCGCTCGGCCTCACCGAGGCCCAGCCCGAGAACAACGTGCAACGCATCGTGCTCGAGATGCTCGGCGTCACGCTGTCACGCGACGCGCGGGCGCGTGCCATCCAACTTCCGTGCTGGAACGAGGCGTTGGGTCTCCCGCGGCCGTGGGACCAGCAGTGGTCGCTGCGCATGCAACAGGTCCTCGCGTATGAATCCGACCTGCTCGAATACGAGGATCTCTTCGAGGGTTCGAAGGTGGTCGAGGCCAAGGTGGCCGAGCTGATCGCCGAAGCGACCGACGAGCTCAACTGGGTGCTCGACGGCGGCGGCGCGTTCGCAATGATCGACGACGTCAAGGCCCGGCTCGTGCAATCCAACGCCGAGCGCGTGCGCGCCATCGAAGCCGGCACGCGCAAAGTCGTCGGTGTGAACTGCTTCACGGAAACCGAACCGTCTCCCCTCACCGACGAAGGTGCGAGCCACATCCTCGAGCTGGATCCGGCCGCGGAGCGCGAACAGATCGCGGCGTTGGCGGCCTGGCGTGCAGCCCGAGACGCCGACGCCGTCGCATCCGCGCTCGCGCACGTGCGCGAGGTCGCCGCGACCGACGAGAACTTGATGGAGGCGACCATCACGCTCGCCCGCGCCGGGGGCACGGTCGGCGAATGGGCCGGCGCACTCCGCGAAGTCTTCGGTGAGTACCGCGCACCCACGGGCGTGTCCGGCGTCGCGGCGTCTACGGGCGAGGGGATGCTGGCCGTCCGGGCACGCGCCCAGGCCGTGGCCGATGAACTCGGCGGCCCGCTCCGCATTCTCGTGGGCAAGCCGGGTCTCGACGGGCACTCCAACGGCGCCGAACAGATCGCCGTGGCGGCTCGTGATGCGGGCATGGAGGTCGTCTACCAGGGGATCCGGCTCACACCCGAGCAGATCGCGGCCGCCGCCCGGGACGAGGACGTCGACGTGATCGGCCTCTCGATCTTGTCCGGGTCGCACCTGGAACTGGTCCCCGCAACCCTCCGCCTGCTCCGAGCGGCCGACGTCCAGGCCCCGGTCGTCGTCGGCGGGATCATCCCTCCGGCCGATGCGCGGGTGCTCGAAGCGGCCGGAATCGCACGGATCTACACGCCCAAGAACTACGAGCTGGCAGCGATCATGGGCGATGTGGTCGATCTCGCCACCCAGTACCGGCAGGAACGCACAAAAGCCCTCCACTGAGCCGGCCGGCGAGCCGATGCACTTGGTGTGAAGGATCGTTGCCTCGCAAGTTCCATCGCGGCCGGGATCGCCGCGCTCATCTGCGGAATGATCAACAGCGTGATCGACTCGTCGCCGCTGGGGATCATCACCGGTGTCCTCGGCTTCTCCGCCGCGATCGGCGCGGCCGCGATCGCGGCTCGGCAGTTCAACGCCCAGGATCAGCTCGTCGAGTTGACGGCCGAACGCGACGAACTGCGCCGAGAACTCGACGCGCTGGCGGCGATCTTCGGCGAGGAAGCGGCCGAAGCTCGCGACGCCACGCTCGCTCTCGCCCCGCCCCTCGACATGGAGAAATCAGTGGACGCAGCTTCGGGCCTCTTGGACCAACAGTTCTTCAAGGTCATGGTGCAGCAGCGGGTCGCGGCCGCCCGGCGCCAGCTCCAGCCGCTGACGGTGATCCTGTTCGACATCGACGACCTCGCCGGCGCCGGCGCCGCCGAGTGCGATGCGGCGATCAGCGCACTCGGCGCCACCGTCACCCAGACCCTGCGCGAGTCCGACGCGGCATGCCGGGTCGGATCGACGATGGCTGCCGCCATCCTCGAGGACACTGCCGAAGCCGGCGCAGTCTGGGCTGCGGAACGGATCCGCGGCACGTTGAACCAGACCGCGCAGGGCGTCACGATCACCGTCTCGGCGGGGATCGCCTGTTACCCGACCCACGCGTTGAGTGCACCGGAACTGATCGATCGCGCCGGTCGGGCGCTCGACACCGCCCGCGCCCAAGGCCGCGACCGTCTCGAAATCGCCAACTCCGACTGATCAGGCGTAGAGCGCTTCGATCTCACGCTCGTATTTGGCGTGGATGCCGCGGCGTTTGAGTTTGCTCGTCGGAGTGAGTTCCTCGGAATCGGGCATCCATTCCTGGTGGAGGACGCTCACCTTCTTCACGCGTTCCGCATTGTTGAACGACGCCATCGCCGCGACCACCTGACGGTCGACCTCCGCGAGCACGGCCGGGTGTTCCGCGAGCGATGCGAGATCCGCGGCTTCGAGCCCTTGGGCCTTCGCCCACACCGGCGCAACCTCGGCGTCGAGCACGACCAAGGCACTCATGAACGGGCGTTGGTCACCGATCACGCACGCCTGACCGATGAGCGGCTGAGCCTTGAGTGCCGACTCGAGGTTGGCCGGCGAGATGTTCTTCCCGCCGGCGGTGATGATGAGTTCCTTCTTCCGGTCGACGATGCGCAGGTACCCGTCGTCGTCGAGCACCCCGATGTCACCGGAGTGCAGCCATCCGTCGGCATCGAGGGCCTCCGCCGTCTTGTCGGGATCATCCAGATACCCCCGGAACACCTGTCCACCGCGCGTGAGCACCTCACCGTCGTCGGCGAGCACGATCGTGCCGCCGGGGACGGCGCGGCCCACCGTCCCGGCCCGCACTGCGAACGGATCGAACGTCATGATGCCGGTGGTCTCGCTCATCCCGTACACCTCCGAGAGCGGGACCCCCAGTCCTCGGAAGAAGTCGAAGATCTCGACCGAGATCGGCGCGGCGCCGCTGATCGCCGAGATGCACGCGTCGAGGCCGAGGAGCCGGCGCACCATGCCCAGGGCCGCGTCGGCGGTGACGAACTCGGCGGCGAGATCGGCCGGCGGCTCCTCACCTCGGGCGCGACACTCCGCGACCCGCAGACCGACGGCGAGCGCAGCATCGAGTTGCGCCTTGCGATCGGGATCGGCGCCCGCCATGGCCATGACGCCGGCATGAATCTTCTCCCACACTCGTGGCACCGCAAAGAACATCTGCGGCCGCACCTCGGGGAGGTACTGCGCCACGGCTCCCGGTTCCGGGCACGTGGTCACCTCGTAGCCGAACGTCAGTGCGAGGTAGTGCGACACGTTGCGTTCCGCGATGTGGGCCATCGGCAGATACGACACGAGCCGAGCGTGCGTCAGATCAACCCCGCTCAGTGTCTCCCAGAGCGATTTCATCGTCCACGCCACGTTCGCGTGATCGATCATCACGCCCTTCGGCGGGCCGGTGGTCCCCGACGTGTAGATGACGGTGGCGAGATCGGACGGCTGCGCGATCGTCGCGAGCTCGTCGAGGTCCGCCGGTTCCGACGCGAAGAGTTCGGACCACGCCTGCACTCCGTCGGGGACCCCGCCGGTCGGTGCCTCGATCACGATGACCTCGCGAAGTTCCGAGAGGTCGTCGCGCACTTCGAGCAGGCGGCCGAGGAAGCCCTCGTCTTCCACGATGGCAACCGAGGCATGACAGTGACCGGTGAGGTACCGAACCTGGTCGGCCGAGGACGAGTTGTAGATCGAGATCGGCGTGGCACCGAGGAGCACCACCGCGAGATCGGCCACGTGGAACTCGGGCCGGTTCCGGATCATCAGGACCACTCGGTCACCGCGCGTGACGCCGAGCGCCCGCAGGCCCATCGCCAGCCGGCAGGCCTGGTCGGCGTACTGAGCAAAGGTCGTCTCCCGCCAGCCGTCGCCGACCTTGCACCGGAGGGCGACCTGGTCGGGCCGAGCCCGCACGGTGTCTCGGAACAGCGTCGCGACCGTCTGGCCGGCGGTCGCCTCGCTGATCTGCTCGTCGGTCCATTGCGTCACGAGGATCCCCCGGTTCGTGTTTGCGCTGATGAAGGGCCCAATTGCTAGCCGACCTCGACTCCGGAAGCCAACACATCCCCACCCGACTGGGGACAACCTCACCACACCTGGGGACAACGACGCCTCGGCTGGGGACAACGCCGCGCGCCAATCCTGGCGCTCCAGTGACCAGAAACTGGCAAGTGACGGAGCGTGACCTCGACGGCGGAAACGTGGCAATCCACAGGTTGATCCCCAGGCCCGGCACCAATGTCCCCAATGTTGTCCACAGGAAAAGCCGTCATTGATCCCAGTCCGCGGTCGTGCCGTTGGTCAGGCGCTCACGGCGTGGTCACGCGTCGTGGTGATCGGGGTCGTGGTGATCGGGGTCGTGGTGATCGGGGTCGTCGAGTTCGGCCACGACCGCGTCGGTGTCGGCGCCGAGGGCGCGTCCGGCCCACCGGATGGTCCCGGGAGTTTCCGAGAACCGCGCGATCAGGCCGGGCATGACCACGCCGTCGACATCGACGAGCGAACCCCGCTCGATCACGTGGGGATCGCGTGCGACCTCCGCGATCGAATACACCGGGCCGATCGCGGCGTGCGCGGCTTCGAATCCGGCGATCACGTCGTCGGCACTGCGTTGACCCACCCAGGCCGCCACGACCGCGTCCAACGCTTGCCGGTGGTCGACCCGACCGGCGAACGTGGTGAAACGCGGGTCGTCGCCCACGCCGAGCAGATCCATCAGGCGCGCCGCCACCGACTCCGCCGATGCCGAGATCGCGACCCAGCGGCCGTCGGCGCATTGATAGGTCCCGCGCGGCACGGAGTACGGAATACCGCTTCCCAACCGAGGTTGCTCGTACCCGAGATGGGCCGACGCGCTGTGCAGCGGACCCATGAGGGCCAGCATCGTGTCGAGCAGGTTGATGTCGACCACCTGGCCGACGCCGGTGCGATCCCGGTGGCGAAGTGCCGTGAGGATCGCGAACGCACCGACCAGTGCAGTCACTTCGTCGGTCAGCGCGATCGGTGGTGGCAGCGGCGCGCCGTCGGGTTCTCCGTTGATCGACGCGAACCCGCTCATCGCCTCGGCGATCGTGGCAAACCCCGGCCGTTGCGCATACGGACCGGTCTGACCGAACCCCGTCACGCGCAGGATCACCAACCCCGGGTTGGCCGCGAGGAGTAGGGCGGGATCGAGGCCGAGCCGCTCGAGCGCGCCGGGGCGGAGGTTCTCGATCAACACGTCGGCATCGCCCACCAGTTGGCGCATGCGCGCCAGCCCGGCCTCCGACTTCAGATCGAGCACCACCGCGCGCTTGCCCCGGCCGACCAACTTCCACATGTAGGAGTCGCCGTCGATCGGATCGACCCAACCCAGCCGCCGGGTACCGTCGCCGCCGGGTGCTTCGACCTTGATGACGTCGGCACCGAAGTCGGCGAGATACCGGGCCGCACCCGGCGCGGCAATGACCGTCGCCATGTCGATGACCCGGATGCCGTCGAGCGCCTGCACCGACCTCAGGATAGAGAGATCAGCGGGCGCCGGCCGGACGGTGCAGATTGCCGCGCACGTTGGCATCGGGAACCTCGTGGGTCGGTTCCAGCGGCGCACCGGGCACGATCGCAGACGCGATCCGGATGGGATCGGTCTCCTGATCGACGGCGCTCGGCCACGTCTCGGTGATACCGACGAGCGTCGTGAGCGCTGCATATCCGGCGCGCACCAGGCCGGTGTCGGTGTCGGCATCGAAGCTCGTTTCCGCTAGGCGCAACTCGCTGGCGACTCGGCGCGTGCGGCCGTCGTCGAGTTCGGAGTCCGACGTGGTGAGGGCCATCCGGACTTCACCGAACGGTGCAAGCCGGGCCCAGTGGAGGCCGCGGACCTCCGCCACGGCGAGCGCGGGAACGTTGAGGTTCAGGACCGAGCGACGAGGCGCGCGGATGAGCAACTCGACGGCCTCCATCGCGAAGGTCGTGGCCGTCTCCCACTGCCACGGATCACCGACCTGGAGGCTGACCGCCAGCGCCGAGATCCCCAGGTTCTGCGCCGAGAGCGCGGCACCGACCGTGCCGGAGTAGAGGATCGCGCGGCCGGTGTTGAGACCGACGTTGATTCCCGACACGACCAGGTCGGGAACCGCACCGAACGCGCCGAGATTCGCGGCCATCACACACATCGCCGGAGTCGCGTTCAGGGCCCACGCCTCCACGCCGTCGTCGTCGGCGAAGGCCACCCGGACGGCCGCGAGCCGGTCGAAGTCGAGAGTGCCGAGTGAGGCGGCGGTGCCGCTGCGGTCTTGGTCCGGTGCGACCATGACGACCTCGAAGCGGGGATCGCGGGCCAATGCCCGAGCCATGTGATGGATGCCGGTCGCCTCGGCACCGTCGTCGTTCGTCACCAACACTCGCATCCGCCGATCCTGTCACCGTCGGGGGGACCGCCGGGAGCCGGGCCGATCGGATTCGCCGATTGGCTCGGCTACGTTCACCTCGATGCAGGTCGTGCGCGCCCAGGGAATCCTCGACTCCCCCGCTCGAGTCCACGAATCGTCCCGCCCGGCGCTGCGCATCGGGGCCGTGCAGCACCACTGGCACGCCGACCCCGTGGCCCACCAGGCCGCGCTCGCCGATGGAGCGGCGCTCGCGGCGGCCGAAGGCGCGCACCTGGTGTGTCTACAAGAGTTGACGCTGTCGCGGTACTTCGCGATCACCGAATCCGGTGATAACGCCGAACCCGAGGCACTTCCCGGCGGGCCGACGCATGAGTTCGCGTCCCGCCTCGCCAACGAGCTGGGTGTTCCCGTCCACGCGTCGCTCTGGGAAGTCGCCAACGACGGCGGCCTCGGTTACAACACCGCGATCCTCGTGTCACCGAGCGGTGACCTCCTCGCCCGCACCCGCAAGGTGCATATCCCGATCACCGCCGGCTACTACGAGGATCGCTACTTCCGACCGGGCGACACTGGCTACCCGGTGATCGATGTTGCCGGCGGTCGGTTCGGTTTTCCGACGTGCTGGGATCAGTGGTTCCCCGAGGTTGCCCGCGCGTACTCGCGGGGTGGCGCGGAAGTACTGGTGTACCCCACGGCGATCGGTTCCGAGCCGGACCATCCCGAGTTCGATACCCAGCCTCTGTGGGAACACGTGATCCGCGGCAACGGCATCACCAACGGCACGTTCATGGTGGCGATCAATCGCATCGGCACCGAACGCGACGGCGACACCGAGATCACGTTCTACGGTTCGTCGTTCATCTCCGACCCGTACGGCCGCGTGCTGGTCCAGGCCCCGCGCGACGAGCCCGCCGTGTTGATCGCCGACCTCGATCTCGACCAGCGCCGCGACTGGCTCGACCTCTTCCCGTTCCTCACGACCTAAACCCCGAACTTGCGTCAAAAACCCCCTCGATCGCGAGGGTTATTGACGCACGTTCAGAACGCGTACTCAAAGCAACGGTGGTCGAGACGGCCGCGGGAGTAGTCGGGGTAGAGGCCTCCGTAGAGGAACCGTGTGCGCTCGGACCACGAGAGCGCCTCCGGGCTCGCGAGCCGATGGACCACTTGGGTGTAGCCACCTAGGTGTACCTGGTACTCGGCCCACACGCCCATGTACTCCTTGACCGCACCGATCTCGACGAAGGGCACGTTGCGCGCCTCGTCGAACCGGCGGATGCGGTTGCGGTGGGTGTGCCCGGCGAAGTAGCCGACGATGTTCTCGCGCCGGCCGACCACCGCGGCGAACGCTTCACTGCTGTCGGGGTCGATGCCGAAGTAGTTCGCGGATCGTTCCGCCGCGCGGAGGTCCCAGATCTGGTGGTGGCCGAAGACGAACACCGGGCCGCTTGCCTCTGCGGCAGTGGCATCGAGCCAGGCGACTTGGTCACGCGTGATCTGGCCACCGGCCTCGCGCGGACGCACCGTGTCGATCACCGCGAGCGTCACCCCGTTGAGGTCCACCGCGTAGGGCGCGCCCTCGAGGGCCATCGTCGGGTCGCGCATGGCGTCGTGATTGCCGCGCACGTGATGCAATGACGCACCGAACTGCGCGTACGTGTCGAGGAAGGCTTGGTATTCCTCGTCGCTGCCCACGCACGTGAGGTCGCCCTTGGCGATCACCGCGTCGGGATCGAGAGCGGCGATCTCGGCCACAGCCGCACGGTTCATCGTGAGCGGGTACGGGTCCTCACCCGGATCTACGCGCGCCCAGGGGCCGAGTTCTTCCTCGGGGATGTTGTGGATCACGCCGCAGACCGTCTCACCGAAGTGGACGTCGTTGACGGTCGCGAACGTCGTCAGCCGAGGACCACTCGGCGCGGCGAGGGTCGGCACGGAGGCGGGCAGCTCGTCGGTGTGATCGGCCAGCCCTTCGATCTCGATCTCGTACGCCGTCTCGGGCTCGAGATTCGTGAACGACGCGACGTGATGCGGGCCGGTCGACGTGATCTCGCGATCGCCGACCCGCGTCGTGACGACCGCGCCTGGTTCGGTGACGAAGGTGACCGTGATCGCATGCGGGCCGACCGATGCGACCTCGGCCTGCTCGATCACCGTCGTCATCCGACGCAACGCCTGCCGATCCGGCCCGAGAGCCGCCAGTCGCCCCGAGTCATCCCGGTGCGTCGGGCCGCGCGGCGCGACGCCTCGACCCAGTACGAGGCCGGGCCGGAAGGCTCCGACGCGGCCGCACCCGACGGCATCAGCACGGTGAGCGCCGCGATGATCGCCGCCACCTCTTCGTCCGACGCGTTCGCATCGATCACCCTGAGCACCGGACCGTCGCCGGCCATTACAGCGGAACGTTCCCGTGCTTGCGGGCCGGAACCTGCTCCTTCTTGCTCGCGAGCATCTCGAGGGCATCCGCAATGACCCGCCGCGTGTCGCGAGGGTCGATGACGTCGTCGACGTACCCACGCTCGGCCGCGTTGTACGGGTTGGCGAACCGTTCCCGGTACTCGACGTCCCACTCGGCCTTGCGGGCCAACGGGTCCTCGGATTCGGCCAACTCGCGCCGCAGCAGGATGTTGGCCGCGCCGTTCGCGTCCATGACCGCGATCTCGGCGGAGGGCCACGCGTACGCGAGGTCGGCGCCGATCGACTTGGAGTTCATGACCACGAACGCGCCGCCGTACCCCTTCCGGGTGATGATCTGAATGCGCGGCACCGTCGCCTCGCAGTAGGCGTAGAGCAGCTTGGCGCCGTGGCGGATGATGCCGTCGTACTCCTGGTTGGTGCCCGGGAGGAAGCCGGGGACATCGACGAAGGTCACGAGGGGAATGTTGAACGCGTCGCAGGTCCGCACGAAGCGCGCCGACTTCTCGGACGCTTCGATGTCGAGGCAGCCCGCGAGCACCTTCGGCTGGTTGCCGACGATGCCCACGACCTTGCCGTTCACTCGACCGAACCCACACACGATGTTCATCGCCCAGCGCGCGTTGACCTCGAAGAAGTCGCCGTCGTCGACCACGTCGGCGATGACTTCCTTCATGTCGTACGGCTTGTTCGGCGCATCCGGGATGAGATCGAGGATCGCGTCACACGGACGGTCGCGCGGGTCGTCGGGCTCGAACGCCGGTGGATCCTCGAGGTTGTTCGCCGGGAGGAACGACAACAAGTATCGCACCTGCTCGAGACAGGTTGCTTCGTCGTCGTAGACGAACCCGGCCACCCCCGACTTCTGCGCGTGGGTCATCGCGCCGCCGAGTTCTTCTTGGGTGACGTCCTCACCGGTGGCCGCCTTCACGACGTCGGGACCCGTGATGAACATGTGCGACGTGCCCTTCACCATGAAGATGAAATCGGTCATCGCCGGTGAGTACACCGCGCCGCCCGCGCACGGGCCGAGGATCACGCTGATCTGGGGAATGACGCCGCTCGCCTTCACATTGCGGTGGAAGATCCCGCCGTAGCTCGCGAGCGAGACGACCCCTTCCTGAATGCGGGCGCCGGCGCCGTCGTTGAGGCCGATGAAGGGCGCGCCGGTGCTCGCGGCGAGGTCCATCACCTTGTGGATCTTCTCGGCGAACACCTCGCCGAGCGCGCCACCGAAGACGGTGAAGTCCTGCGCGAAGAGGAAGACCTTGCGCCCGTCGACCGTGCCCCAGCCGGTGACGACACCGTCGGTGAGCGGACGGTTGTTCTCGATGCCGAAACCGTGCGCGCGGTGGCGGGCCAGCATGTCGAGTTCGTGGAACGAACCGGGGTCGAGGAGCAGGTCGATGCGCTCGCGGGCGGTGAGCTTGCCCCGGCTGTGCTGGCGGGCGATGGATTCGTCGCTCCCTGCGTGCAGCGCCTGCTCGCGGCGCTCGGCGAGCTGATCCATCAGTTCGTGGATCGGGTGCGGGGTGGAAGGTACCTGTGCAGCCATAAGCCGGACACGATACCGGTCGCCATGGGCCCCGGTTCCGGCCGGAGCCCCCACCGTTTGGCATGTGGTGGTCGGGAGCCAACCACCAGGTGCCAAACGATGCGGAGTGGGGGGCGGCGGGCTACTCCTGGACGAGTTCGATCAGGGTGCCGAACGCGCCCTTCGGGTGCACGAACGCGACCGTGGTGCCGCGACTGCCGGGGCGAGGTGCCTCATCGATGACCCGACCGCCGTTTGCCTTCACGCGCTCGAGCGCGGCGCCGCAATCGTCGACCCGGTACCCGATGTGATGGAGACCCTCGCCTTTGTTGGCCAGGTACTTCGCCACCGGTGAGTCGTCGCGCGTCGGTGTGAGCAGTTGCACATACGAGTCGGCGACCTTGAGCAGCGCTTCTTCGACGCCGTCACTCTCGACGACCTCGCGATGCTCCACCGTGCACCCGAAGGTGTCGTGGTAATACGCGATCGCGGCCTCGAGGTCGTTGACGGCAATGGCGACGTGGTCGATCTCAGTCAGTTGCATGAACGCCGATGGTAGTGAGTGTGCCCTGCGTTCGTGCCCTACGAGATCGACTTCAGTGTCACGACGAACCACAGCGCCTCGTCCGGCCCGATGTCGGCGCCCTGGCCCGATGGTCCGTAGGCGAGATCAGACGGAATGCCGAGCAGACGCACGCCGCCGACCTTCATCCCGACCAGGCCCTCGGACCAGCCCTTGATCACTTGGTTCAGCGCGAACGTCGCCGGCTGGCCAGTCGTGTAGGACGAGTCGAAGATCTTGCCGGTCGAGCAGGCAACGCCGATGTAGTCGACGGTCACCGACGATGTCGCCACGACCTCGTCGCCATCACCGACCTTCAAGTCTTCCTTGATCAGCGTGGTCGGCGGCGGGCCGACCTTGACCGGAACCGGGGGCGCGCCCGCCGGTGCATCGGCGGTGACCTCGGCGACGCAGGGCTTGCCGGCGGCTGATGCCGGGGCGGCCGTCGTCGTGCTCGACGACGACGCGGTGGGACCGGCCGGGTTGGTGGCGATCTTGCCGGGCGACGGGTCCGAACTCCCACAGGCGCCGAGCGCAATGGCGAGGACGGGCAGGATCAGGAACGCGCCGAAACGGCGAGCAGAATTCAACATGTGCACAACGGTACCCGGCCGCGAGGCCACAGTCGGGGTCACACCGGAGTTCGGCTACGCGTGGCGCCGGAACAGGGTGATCTCGGGGAGAAGGCGCTCGCGCATCTCCGCGTTGGTCACACCGAGGCCTTCCTCGGGCGCGAGGCAGAGGACGCCGAGCTTGCCCTCGTGCATGTTGTGGTGCACTTGGTACGCGGCCTCACCGGAGTCTTCGAGGGTGAACACCTTCGAGAGCGTCGGGTGGACCTTGCCCTCGCAGATCGCCCGGTTCGCCTCCCATGCTTCGCGGTAGTTCGCGAAGTGGCAGCCCTTGAGGGTCTTGAGGTTCATCCAGAGGTAGCGGTTGTCGTATTCGATCATGAAGCCGCTGGTCGCCGCGGAGGTGATGATCATCCCGCCACGCTTCGCGACGAACACCGACGCGCCCATCGTGGACCGACCGGGGTGTTCGAACACGATGTCGACATCGCGACCGCCGTTGAGCTCACGAATCTTCTTGCCGAGCCGCCGCCACTCGCCGGGGTCCTGCTCGGTGTCGCTCTTCCAGAAGTTGTACCCCTCGGCCCGGCGGTCGATGACGGCAGCGATGCCCATCTCGTTGAGCAGTGCCACCCGCTTCTCGCTCGACACCACCGCGATCGGGGTGCCGCCGCCGTTCTTGACGTACTGACACGCGTAGGCGCCGATACCGCCGGTCGCGCCCCAGACCAGAACGCTCTGACCTTGGGTCATGTGTGAGCCGTTCGGGCTGACGATCATGCGGTAGCTCGTGCTGTTGCACAACGCGTTGACCGCGGCCTCTTCCCACGTGAGGTGTTCGGGCTTGGGCATCAACTGGTTGGCCTTGACGACACTGAGATCCGCGAGGCCGCCGAAGTTGGATTCGAACCCCCAGATGCGTTGGTTCGTCGCCATCATCGAGTCGTCGTGCGCCGACGGGTCCTGGTCGTCGAGGTAGTTGCAGTGCACCGTCACCCGGTCGCCGGGCTTCCAGTTCCGCACGGCCGAACCAACGCGCATGACGACGCCCGAGGCATCGCTGCCCATGACGTGGTACGGCTGGTCGTGGCGCGCCCCCCACACGCTCTCCTTACCGAGGCGCTTCAGGAATCCGAACGTGGGGAGCGGCTCGAAGATCGACGTCCACACCGTGTTGAAGTTGATCGAGCTGGCCATGACCGCCAGCACCACCTCGTCGGGCGCAATCTCGGGGAACGCGAACTCCTCGACGTGGGTGGACAGGCGAGGGTCTTTGGCCTCGGATTCAATCCCCGCGAACATTTCCTGTTCGTCGGCCTTCACCAGTGCGCCGCGCACCGCCTCGGGAATCGGGAGGGCGGCGAGATCGTCACCGGGCGCTCCCTCGAGAATGGCAGTACGGATGGCATCGATCTCGGTCGTCATGGCGCAGGACGGTAGTGGTGCAGCGCTCGCCGTCCAAAACCGACGGATCGTGAGCGTACGGGCAGACAGCTGGACGAAATGCCCCGGTGCGGGGCTACCATCATGACCCCTACTCGTCGGTAACCGAACCGACGTCCAGCTCTCGTGGGAGTCGCCATGCCCGGTTCCGTGATCGTCTCCACTGCCCGTACGCCGATCGGCAAGCTCTCGGGTGCGCTCGCATCCTTCAGCGCGACGGACCTCGGCGGCATCGCCATCAAGGGTGCCCTCGAGCGCGCCGGGGTCGACGCCGAGCAAGTCGACTACGTGATCATGGGCCACGTGCTCCAGGCCGGCCAGGGGCAGATCACCGCTCGGCAGGCGGCCGAGCGGGCGGGTATCCCGATGAGCGTCCCGGCGATCACCATCAACAAGGTATGCCTCTCGGGAATCAACGCGCTGTACCTCGCCGACCAGATGATCGCGTCCGGTGACGCCGAGGTCGTGGTCGCGGGTGGCATGGAATCGATGACCAACGCGCCGTACCTGCTGCCCAAGGCGCGCGCGGGTTACCGGATGGGCAACGCCGAGGTCATCGACTCGATGATCCACGACGGCCTCTGGTGCGCGTTCGACATGGAACACATGGGTACCGGAACGCAGCGCTACGCGAACCAACACGAGGTCGATCGGTCGGCCCAGGACGAGCTCGCGGCCAAGAGCCACGACCGCGCCGCGGCGGCGATGAAGGCCGGGCGCCTCGCGGACGAGATCGTCCCCGTGCCGGTTCCCCAGCGCAAGGGTGAGCCGGTCATGGTGCTCGAGGACGAGGGTGTCCGCCCCGAGACCACGATCGAGTCGCTGGGCAACTTGCGGCCCGCGTTCGGGAAGGACGGCACGATCACCGCCGGGAATGCCTCACAGATCTCCGATGGCGCCGCAGCACTCGTCGTGATGAGTCGGGAGAAGGCCGAGGAGCTCGGTGCGACCCCGATCGCGGAGCTCGCCGGGTTCGGCATGGTCGCCGGTCCCGACCCGTCACTGCTGCATCAGCCGTCGCGAGCGATCAAGCGCGCCCTGGACCAGGCGAACCTGCCCGTCTCCGCCGTCGACCTGTTCGAGTTGAACGAGGCCTTCGCCGCGGTCGGTGTCGCATCGATGCGTGACCTTGGCATCTCCGACGATGTCGTCAACGTGAACGGCGGCGCGATTGCCCTCGGTCACCCGGTCGGCATGTCGGGCGCCCGCATCGTCGGCTCGATCATCCACGAACTCCGCCGCCGTGGCGGTGGCCTCGGCGCTGCCGCCCTCTGCGGCGGTGGCGGCCAGGGCGACGCTGCGCTGATCCGGACCCTGTAGGTCCGCGGCTGGTATCCCCATTTTGGCGCGGTGGCGTCGTTAGCGTTTCTGCCGTTCGCTGACGAATCGGAGAAGCGCTATGTCCCAAGTCCCACCACCGCCACCACCACCACCCATGCCACCCAGCGGCGGAATGCCGATGGCCGGCGGCAATCAGCCCGCCGAGGGAGCAGCCGCGATCAAGTACGGCTGGGAGAAGTTCAAGGAAAACTGGAACGAGATCGTCCTCGCGCTGGTCATCGGTTTCGCGGCGATCGTCGTACTCGGCATCATCGGCTTCGTGATTCAGTCCAGCCTCACGAGCGTCGACGAGTGCAAGGTCGACATCAACAACGGCGTCTTCCGCAGCAGCGGGTGCGGCGATAGTCCCGGCTTCTTCATGTCGATCGTCGCGGGAGCGATCTTCCAGTTCCTCATCTTCCTGGGAACGTCGGTCCTGCAACTCTTCGTGATCCGGGCAACGTTGATGATCGTGAGGGGCCAGAAGCTCGAGGCCTCGGCCGTCATGAGCACCGAGAACCTCGGGGCCTACATGATCGGGGCGATTCTCGTCGGCATCATGACGTTCGTCGGATTCATCCTCTGCATCCTCCCCGGGATCGCGGTGGCCTTCCTCACATCGTTCTGGGGTTACTTCCTCATCGACAAGAAGATGGCGCCGATGGAGGCGATCACCGCGAGCTACAACCTGGTGAAGGACAACGCCGGTGCGGTGTTCGTCTTCTTCCTCCTCAGCTATGTGACGATCCTGGTCGGCGCCATCGCATGTGGAATCGGGCTCATCGTGGCCTGGCCCGTCGTGATCATCGCGACCGGCTACATGTACAAGCGACTGCAGAACGAGCCCGTCGCGGCGTAACAACGCACCGCAACACTCAGATGAAATCGGCCGCTCCTTCGGGGGCGGCCGATTTCGCGTTCACGCAGAACCGGCCGAACGCGAACGCAGCCGTCAGGTTCCGAGCGCGCGGAATGGCGCGACCGGAAGGTTGCGCAGGACCGCGAAGAGCGTCACCACGACCAGGAGCAGCCCGACGTGGCGCGGGCTCAGCGAAACCCGTGGCATCCGCCACGGCGAACCGAAGGCACGCGCGAGCCCCAAGTACACGGCGACGAGCAGCACCGGGAGCACGGCAACGAGCAGCACGTTGTACCCCGCAGCGGTCACGACATCGCCGCGGAGCGCGAAGTGCAGCGCGCGGGTGGCGCCACACGCCGGGCAGTCGAGCCCGGTCATCGCCTTGAACGGACACACCGTGGGACCTTCGCGGGGATCGATCAACGCGGAGGCCGCACAGCCTGCGAGGAGCACCGTGCCCGCGGCCAGCGCCGGAACCAGCGCGGCGCGGCGCGACCTCTGCCCGTGGAGACGGGGTTCCGAAGCCATCACGAAGTTCAGCCTACGAGACGTGTGGCCCCAAGGCGCGCGCATCCACGGCCGGGCTCGGCGCCGCTCCTAGCGTGGCCGCGATGGACTACGAGCACCTCCGACCACTCGGGATCGGAGAAGTCCTCGACGCGGCCTTTCGGCTCTACCGTCGCCGCTTCGGTTCGCTGGTGTCCGCCATCGCCGTCGTCGTCATCCCAACCGCGGTGTTGCGGCTGTTCGTCACTCTCTCCACGCCGACCACGACCACCAGCATTCAACAATTCGGGGACACCACATTCCGCACGACCACGACCTCGGCCGGTGCGCAGCTGGCAATCCTCCTGGTCGGCCTGCTGATCTCCGCACTCACCATCGCGCTGGCCCAAGGAGCCGCGATGCGCATCCTGACCGACCACTATCTCGGCACCACGACCTCGTGGATCGAGTCGCTGCGCTATGCAGGTCGGCGCCTGGGATCGCTCCTCTGGGTTGTCGTCCTCGGTGGCCTGGGCTGGATCCTCGGCAGCATGGCCTGTGTCATCCCCGGGATCTATCTCTACGTCGCGTTCGCGGTGACCATCCCCGTGCGGCTGGTCGAAGACGTAGGCGGCGCCAAGGCGTTGTCGCGATCGCGCGACCTGATCGGCACGCGGTGGTGGGCGACCTTCTGGACGTTGCTGGTGATCCTGCTGATCTCGACGACGTTGACCGTGATCGGTGGGCTACTCGTGGGGGGTAGCTCGTTCCTGATCGCGAATACCACCAGCTCGACGGCAACCCAGATCACCCAGGCGATCCTTACGGGGGCGATCGAGATCCTCATCACTCCGATCAGCGCCGCGGTGGCGGTGGTCATCTACTTCGACCTGCGGGTCCGCAAGGAGGGCTTCGATGTCGCGCTGTTGATACAGCGGCTCGGCGACGTGCCTGCGACCTCGAGCCCGGCCAAAATGAGTCCCGCCGCGGAGCCGTTGATGCCGGGCATCGTCGGGACTCCGCAGACGTCGGCGAGCCCCCCGCCCCCCGCATCACCCTGGGCCGGTATCGACGACCTCCCGCCGCCTCCACCACCCGGCGCCCCACCAGTCGCGCCGCCCGCATGATTCGACGGCTCGACGTCGATCCGGGGGCCGCGCGCGATTCGGCACGCTCGATCCTGCGGGGCGACGAGTTCCGTCCCGAGCAACCGCCGAAGCCGTTGGAGAGCCCGTTGCGCTGGCTCGGCGATCGACTCAACGGCATTGCCGACTGGATCGGCCAGGCATTCTCCGACCTCTTCCGATGGCTGTTCGGGCTCCTGCCCGGCATCTGGGGCACGATCGTCGGTGTCATCGTCTTGGTGGTCCTGGTTGCGGCCGTCGTTGGGCTGCTGGTCCGCACGCCCTACGGTCGTCGGACCCTCCATCGCACCCATCCCGAGCACGCGCCCGTCGAAGATCCCGACGAGCTGGATGCGGCGGCCGATGCCGCCGCACGGGCCGGCGACTACTCCTCGGCCGTGCGATTGCGGTACCGCGCCGGACTCATTCGCCTGGATCATGCCGCGGTGATCGATCTGCGACCGTGGAACACCAGCGCCGCCCTGGCTCGTCGTATCGGTTCCCCTCGCTTCGATCGCATCGCCGAAACCTTCGACGCGGTCGCCTACGGCGGCGTGCCGGCGACCGACGAGACCGATTCGTCGGCCCGCCGCGAGTGGCCTGCACTCCTCGCCGAAGTCGGACCGCGATGAACGCGGCTTCATCACGGTGGCGGCACCTCTCGCCGGGAGTGCGCGCGGCGGCGGTGGTCGGGATGGCGTTCGTGCTGCTCGTCGTCACCGTGAACATCGTGGATCGCGCGACTCGCGGTCGACAGGAGTCCTCGTTCGAAACCCAAGGCTCGGCCCGGTCGACCGCGCAGAACGGAACGAAGGCCTACCGGCTGCTCCTCGATCGATTCGGCAACGCCACCTCGGAACTCGGCCGCCCCCCCGGCGCCGGGCTCGACTCGTCGGCGACGGTCATGATCCTCGACAACTGGTTCCCGTCCGACGACGATCGTCGTGCGGTATTGGCGTTTGCGAGCACCGGCGGCCGAGTGGTCATCGGGGGACTGGGCGCCGCCGATTGGCTTGCGGAAGACCGTCCGAGCCCGGTGCGCGGGTCATCACGGTCGACCACCACTCTCGACGGTGAACGGTTCGAAATCCAGACGGCCGGCACCTCCCGCTGGCGCAGTGCCAACCGACCGGAACTCACCGCGGTACGCACGGTCGGGCGAGGGGTCGTGGTACTCATCGCCGAGGGGTCCCTGCTCGAGAACGCGCGCCTCGGTCAGCGTGACAACGCGGCGTACGGTCTCGCGCTGGCCGGAACCGACCGCCGGGTCGTGTTCCTGGATCGCAGCGCCGCCAGCACCCGCGACACCGGTTGGTCCGCAGTGCCGGTCGGCTGGAAGATCGCCATCCTCGGCGGCGCGCTCTCGCTCCTACTCACGGCCATCGCGTTGGGTCGCCGGATCGGCTCGGCCGAGGAGCAGCAGCGAGCACTCGATCCACCCCGCGGCGCGACCGCCGAGGTCCTCGCCGCCGGACTCCAACGCAGCCGCCAACCGGCGAGGGCGCTCGAAGAACTTCGTCGAGTCGCACGACACCACGTGGTGCACCAAGCTCACCTCGAACTCGATGCGGACCCGGCCTTGATCATCGACGCGGCCGTCGCATCGGGCTGGAGCGTCGAGGAAGCACGCGCGCTCGTTACGCCACCGTCGGATCGTGACTCGGTGCTTGCCCTCGGCCACGCCTTTGCCCGCACCCAGAAAGGAATGCCATGAGAGAGCTCCGCAATCGACTGCTGGCCGAGATCCGCAAGGTGGTGGTCGGCCAGGACGAGACGGCCGATTTCGTACTCGCCGCGATCTCGGTCCAAGGTCACGTGCTCCTGGAAGGGGTGCCGGGCGTGGCGAAGTCGCTGCTGGCGAGCACGGTGGCCCGAGCGCTCGGCGTCTCGTTCCGCAGGGTGCAGTTCACGCCCGACATGCTCCCGTCGGACCTGACCGGAACGATGACGCTGCGCGGGCAGGAGTTCGCGTTTCGACCCGGCCCTGTCTTCACCAACGTGATGCTGGCCGACGAGATCAACCGCACGCCGCCGAAGGCGCAGGCGGCCCTGCTTGAGGCGATGCAGGAGCGCAACGTTTCGGTCGACGGGGTCTCGCACCCACTCCCCGACCCCTTCCTCGTCCTCGCCACGCAGAATCCGATCGAATACGAGGGCACCTATCCCCTGCCCGAGGCGCAGCTGGACCGGTTCTTACTGAAGGTCGACGTCGGCTACCCGAAACCGGCGGACGAACTCGCGATGCTCAAGATCGTGCACCACGGCGTTTCCCCGGCCACGCTCGACGACGTGGCCGTGGTGACCTCCGCCGACGAGTTGCGCGACCTCCGCGCGACCGTCGACGCGACTCGCGTCACCGACGAGGTGTTGGGCTACATGGCCCAGCTCGGGCTCGCGACCCGTGCATTGCCAAGCGTCGCGCTGGGGGCGAGCCCGCGTTCGATCGTGCACCTGCTCGCTGCGAGCAAAGCATCGGCGCGCCTGGCCGGGCGCGACTACGTCACTCCCGACGATGTCGCGTGGATGGCCGCGCCGGTGTGGCGGCACCGAATCCAGCTCCGTCCGGAAGCCGAGCTGGAGCGGAGCACCAGCGAAGACGCCATCCGAGCCGCGCTGGCCGCCGTTCCCGTGCCTCGATAAGCGATGACCATCGTCTTCCTGATCGCCGCGTGCGTGGCCGGCGCCACGATCGGGCTCGGCGCGTCTCCCCTCATGGTCACGCCGCGCGCCGGCCTCATCGCGGTCGCGCTCACCGTCGCGGCGATCGCGGTTCCGACGTCGATCATCGTGGGAGGCGCGATCGTGCTCGGCGGGGCATGGATGGCCGATGCCGTGCTCGCTCGGCACCGCCCAACGCTCACGAGAGCACTGCCACCCCTACTCGTTCGGGGCCTGCCCGCCCCGATGACCGTCGAATCCGCGCCGATTCTCGGTGTGGTCCGTGTGCGCCAGCCTCGGGCCGCGGAGGTACGCGTCGATCCCCCCGAGGCCGACACGCACCTCGAAGCCCATCTGATTGCCGAGCGGCGCGGCCGTCACCAACTCGGGCCGGTCGCCACGCGCCACACGGGCCCACTCGGACTCGCCGCCTGGTACCGCCGGGAGGGCCCGGTCGAAACCGTCGTCGTGTATCCCGACGTTCCCCACGCGAGGCGCATTGCCACCGAGGTCCGACGAGGCCGATTCCGGGACTCCGGTGAACTGACCCGAGGGCCGCTCGGCCTGGGGTCCGACTTCGAATCGATTCGGGACTACCTCCCCGATGACGACATCCGCCAGGTCAACTGGGCCGCGACCCAGCGCCAAGGACGCCCGATGAGCAACCAGTACCGGGTCGAACAAGACCGTACGGTGATCGGGCTCGTCGACAGCGGCCGGCTCATGGCCGCACCCGTCGGCGACCGGACCCGGCTCGACGCCGCGCTCGACGCACTCACGGCGATCGCCTTCGTGGCTGACGAACTCGGGGACCGCGCCGGCGTGATTGCGTTCGCAGAATCGATTCGCGTCAAGGTCACGCCCCAACGCCGAGGTGCGGATGCCATCGTCCGCTCGATCTTCGACCTGGAACCGACTGCGACCGACGCGGCCTACGACCTCGCGTTTCGCACCGTTGGTGGTGGCAAGCGCTCACTCGTCGTCGTGTTCACGGATCTCCTCGACGGTGCGGCCGCGGCCGAACTGCTGCAGTCCCTGCCCGTGCTCCGACGGCGCCATGTCGTGGTCGTCGCCAGTGTTGTCGATCCCGACCTGGATCGGCTCCGGCGCGCGGACCCGGAGACGGTCGCTGACGTCTACCGGGCCGCCGCGGCCACCGACCTGTTGGCCAATCGGGCCCGGGTCATCGGCCAGTTGGAACACGCGGGCGCCGTGGTCGTCGAAGCGCCCGTCGAACATTTCAGCGAGGCGTGCGTGCGCGCCTATCTCAGAGAGAAGCGGCGCTCGCGGTTGTGAGTCGAGGCCGCGCCACCACGACCGGCGCTTCGGGATCGACCGGGGCGCGATCCGGTCGGCCCCGCAAGAACACCAGCGACCAGAATCCTCCGCCGAGCACCACCCCCACGGCAATCGCGGGCACGAGCCCGATCCCCGACGTCGACAGCGACCCTTCGACGATGCCGCATCCGGTCAGCACCACCGCGGTGCCGATGATCATCTCGATCGCGCCGATCGCCTCGGCGCGGAACGCGCTCGCACGAGTCTGATACCCGGGCGCGACCAACGCCCAGCCGAGGCGCATCCCGGCCGCGCCGGCCACGATGATGCAGCTGAGTTCGAGGATGCCGTGCGGGAAGACGAATTCGAAGAGCGGTTCGCCATTCCCCACATGGATCGCCAGGCCGAACGTGGCACCGAGGACCACGCCTTGGTACCCCAAGAAGACCAGCGCACCCACTCCGCCGATCACGCCCAGCCCGAACGCGATGAACGTCACCCGGATGTTGTTGGTGAAGATCTGCGACGAGACCGCCGCCTTCTCGTCCGCGCTCAAGCCGAAGTCGGCCCGGTCTCGCGAGGTCACCGACTCCGCGCCACCGGGCACCAGACCGCGTGCCTTCACCGGTTCGCGCGTCGCCCACACCGCGGACAGCACGAACGGGACCATGAGGAACAGGAACGCGACGAGCAACAGCCGCGGCCGCTCTCGGATCCGGCGCCAGTAGCCCGTGGTCAGGAAGTGCACGACGCGCGGGCGGCTGCGATCGAGGTTCGCGAGCTGCTGCCGGGCGGTGACGACTCGTCGCTCCAGCGCGATGCACAGAGGGTCGCCCGGGAAGCGACGGCGGGCGATCGCCAGGTCGGCCGCGGTCGAGCGATACAGCTCGGCGAGCCGTTTGATCGCGTCCGGATGACGGCGAATCGCCCGTCCGCGACGGGTGATGGAATCGAGTTCGACCCAACGAGCATCACGATCGGCGACGAAGAGCTCTCGGTCCACGGAGGGATTGTCTACCGTTTCAGAGTGGAATTGGATGACCGTCTCCGGATCGTCACGCCGGAGGGGGTCGCGATCGAGCTGATCACCGCCGGAATCGGCTCTCGTTTCCTCGCCGGGATGCTCGATATCACGATCCAAATGTTTGCGTTGATGGTCATCGGGCAGGTCGCGACCTTTGGATTCGACAACGGCTACGCCGCCGCAATCGGCGGCGTGACGTTCTTTCTCGTGCTCTTCGCGTACCCGATCCTGTTCGAAGTACTGAACCACGGCCGCACGCCCGGAAAGCTCGCGGCGGGGATCCGGGTCGTCCGGATCGACGGCAGCCCCGTCCGCACCACCGGCAGCGTGCTCCGCAACATCCTGCGCCTCATCGACGGATGGATGGTGATCACGTTCTTCCTTTTCCCGGTGGGGTTCATCACCGCATTCGTCACCCGGCACGCGCAGCGCCTCGGCGACCTCGCGGCCGGAACGGTCGTGATTCGCGACCGGCTCCAGACGGCCGACCGCATCGACCCCACCTACATGGCCACCCCCCGACCGGCTGATCTCAGCTGGGATGTCGGTGGCGTGACCGCGGACGAGGTCTTCGTGACCCGTCGTTACCTCGAACGGCGGGCGGCGCTTCCGATGAACGCGCGGATCCAGCTCTCGCACCAACTCGCCGGACGGTTGCGGGCGCACGTTCCCGGGCTCGATCCCACCGTGCAAGGCGAGCAGTTGCTCGAGTGGGTCCTCGCCCGGAAGGACGGGCGGGTCTAACTCCGGTTGGCAGCACGGTCCGTCGGTGCCGGCGGGCCAACGGCGTTGACCGGCGAGCCACCGCCCTCGTAGCGTGCGCAGTCCCACCCGAACGCCGTGAGGAGTCGTCATGTCCGAATGGGGCTTTGAAACCCGCCAGGTCCACGCCGGAGCCGAGCCGGACCCGACCACGGGCGCCCGGGCGGTGCCGATCTACCAGACGACGTCCTACGTCTTCCGCGACACCGATCACGCTGCCGACCTGTTCGGCCTCGCCGAGCTGGGCAACATCTACACCCGGATCATGAACCCGACCCAGGCCGCGTTCGAGGCCCGGGTGGCCGCACTCGAAGGCGGCATCGGCGCCCTGGCGACGGCCAGCGGCATGGCCGCGCAGACCATTGCCTTGATGAACCTGGCCGAGAACGGCGGGCACATCGTCTCGAGTGCGTCGCTCTACGGCGGCACCTACAGCCAGCTCCACTACACGTTTCCGAAGATGGGAGTCGAGGTCTCGTTCGTCGACGACCCCGACGACCTCGACGCGTGGGCCGGCGCGATCCGCCCCAACACCAAGGCGTTCTACGGCGAGACCATCGGGAACCCGAAGGGTGACATCCTCGACATTGCCGGCATCTCCGACATCGCGCATGCGAACGGGATCCCGCTCGTGATCGACAACACCCTGGCGTCGCCGTACTTGTGCAACCCGCTGGCGCACGGGGCCGACATCGTCACCCACTCGGCCACCAAGTTCATCGGTGGCCACGGCACGTCGATCGGCGGCATCATCGTCGACGGCGGCGCGTTCGACTACGAGGGCAGCGGCCGCTTCCCCAACTTCACCGAGCCGGACATGAGCTACCACGGCCTCGCGTTCTCGGGTCTCCCCGAAGGGTTGTGGCCGGCGCGCTACATCCTCAAGGCGCGACTCACCTATATGCGCGACATCGGCGCCGCGATCTCACCGTTCAACGCGTTCCTCATGTTGCAGGGTCTGGAGACACTGAGTCTGCGCATGGAACGCCACTCGCAGAACGCGCTCGCGGTCGCCCAATGGCTCGAATCCAAGGACGAGGTCGAGTGGGTCGCGTACCCCGGGCTCGAATCCAGCAACTGGCGGGCCCGCGCCCAGGAGTACCTGCCCAACGGGTGCGGTGCGATCATTGCCTTCGGCATCAAGGGTGGACTCGAGGCCGGGAAGGCGTTCATCAACAACCTCGAACTGATCAGCCACCTGGCCAACGTCGGAGACGCTCGCACGTTGGCGATCCACCCGGCGAGCACGACCCACCAGCAGCTGACCGTCGAGGAGCAGGCCACTGCCGGAGTCACACCGGAACTCGTCCGACTCTCGATCGGCATCGAATCCGTCGAGGACATCAAGGCCGACATCGAGGCCGGCTTCCGCGCGGCCAAGGGGGCCTAACCCGGCACCGTGGAAGCTCCTGTTCCCGTCACTGGCGCATGGCGGCCCGGGGATCACCCGGGCCGTCGCCAGTTCGCAACGCTGTTCGACGCCCGTGCGCATGTGCTCGAGATAGGTGGTCGGCTCGCGCACGTCACCGTCGCGTACGAAACCTGGGGTGCGCTCGATGCCGAACGGTCGAACGCACTGCTGATCCTGCACGCGCTCACCGGCGACAGCCACGCCACCGGACCGACCGGGCCCGGTCACGCACAAACCGGTTGGTGGGAGCATGTGGTCGGGCCGGGGTTGGCGATCGACACCGACCGCTACTTCGTGGTGTGTCCGAACGTGCTCGGCGGCTGCCAAGGGACCACCGGACCGGCCGCGGACGACCCGGCGACGGGCGCGCCGTACGGATCCACGTTTCCGGTCATCACGATCCGTGATCAGGTGGTGGTCGAGGCCGCGCTCGCGACGCAGCTCGGCATCGATGCGTGGTCGGCGGTCATCGGCGGCTCGATGGGTGGGCAACGGGCCCTCGAGTGGGCGGTGTCGTTCCCGGATCGGGTGCCGCGTTCGGTGATCATCGCGTGTGGGGCGCAGGCCACCGCCGAGGAGATCGCGTTGTGTTCACTCCAAACTCGGGCGATTCGCGCCGACCCGTTGTATCGCGGCGGCGACTACTACGACGCAGCCCCGGGCGACGGGCCATGGCGGGGGATGTCGCTCGCGCGCGGGATTGGGCAGGTGTCGTACCGATCCGAGATCGAACTCGATCATCGGTTCGGTCGGGGTCACCAGGGCGACGAGAGCCCGATGGAAGGTGGCCGCTACGCGATCGAGTCCTACCTCGACTATCACGGCGCCAAACTCAGCCATCGGTTCGACGCGAACACCTACATCACGTTGTCCCAGGCCATGAATCACCACGACGTCGGACGCGGCCGCGGCGGCATCCCCGCGGCGTTGCGCCGCATCAAAGGCGCCGTCACCGTCGCGGGCATTGCCTCGGACCGGCTCTACCCGCTCCGGCTCCAGGAAGAACTCGTGGAGCTGATCCCGAGTGCAGAGACGCTGCACGTCATCGAATCCCTCGACGGCCACGACGGCTTCCTCACCGAACCCGAGCAGGTCGGCACCATCATCCGCTCGGCGCTGCGCTGACCCCCAGCCCGAACTTGCGTCAATAACCCCGCCGGGCGCGGGGGTTATTGACGCACGTTCAGGGGTCGAGGGTGCGGCGGCCTTCGAAGGCGCGGCCGAGGGTGACTTCGTCGGCGTATTCGAGATCGCCACCTACGGGCAGGCCACTGGCAATCCGCGTGACCTTGGTGCCGCTGTCGCTCAACGCCCGCGCCAGATACATCGCGGTGACTTCGCCGTCGGTGTTGGGATTGGTGGCGAGGATCACTTCGGTCACGCCGTCGTCGCGCACCCTCGCGAGCAACTCCTTGATCCGGAGTTGATCCGGCCCGATGCCCTCGATCGGGCTGATCGTTCCCTGGAGTACGTGATAGGAGCCGCGGAACTCCTGGGTCCGCTCGACGGCCACGATGTCTCGTGGTTCCTCGACCACGCACAGGACCGTACGGTCCCGACGCTCGTCCTGACAGAACTGGCAGAGCTCACCTTCGGCGATGTTGAAGCACCGTCGACACCACGAGATCTTGTCCTTGACCTCGACGATCGACCCGGCCAACCGGCGTGCGTCTTCGGGCGCGACCTTCAGAATGTAGAACGCGATCCGCTGAGCCGACTTCGGACCGATACCGGGTAACCGACCCAGTTCGTCGATCAAGCGTTGGACGGGTCCGGCGTAGACCGACGTCACGAACGGCCCGCGGGGTCAGGGACGACCGCCACCTCAGCCAAGGCCGAAAGCACTCAGATCGATACCGCCGGTGACGCCACCCATCCGCTCGGACTGAATCGCTTGCGCAGCCCGGTTCGCGTCGGCGACGGCGGCAACGACGAGATCTTGGAGCATCTCGATGTCGTCGGGGTCCACGACGTCGGGCGACAGGGTGATCGACACGAGGTCACCGGTACCGGTGACCATCGCCTTGACCATGCCTCCGCCGGCCGACCCCTCGACGGTGGTCTCGGCCAGCGCGGCCTGCGCGGCGAACATGTCTTCCTGCATCTGCTGGACCTGCCGCATCATGTTGTTCATTGGCGGCTTCGATTTGGCCACGAGATCCCCTACGGCTTCGGCTGCTCTTCCACGACCGTCGCACCGAACTGATCGGCAAGACGTGTCACCGAATCTACTGCCGGCCCCTCACTCATTGGTGCGTCCACGAGTTCTTCCGGATCGACCAGGTCGATGGCGTCATCGAACTCCGGTGGCGGTTCGGGTTCGGGGGCGACGTTCAGGCGGTGCGGCGGACCTTCGCCGTCGCCCCACTCCTGCTGGGTGAACTTGAACCGCGGCGGCCCACCCAGTTCCTGGATGAACGCCTGACGGATGGCATCCGCGTCTTTCTGGAACTTGGGTTTCACCGCGTCGATGTGATTCCGAGCCACGCCGAAGACGATGACGTTGCCTTCGACCCGCACCGGCTGGGCCTCCATCACCGATGCCCGCAGCGACTTCGGCACGGCGTCCAACACCCTCGCCCAGGCCACGATCACGTCGGAGAAGTCGAACTCCACCGCCGGGTCGGTCGGCGGCGCCGGCGCGTCGGCATCCGCCGCAGCTGCCGGAGCCGGTTCCGGGTCGGCACCGGCGGGGGACGTCGACGCCGCGGCTTTGCGCAGTGCGCCCAGCGCGGCCGGTCGACCCCGCGGAACCGGAGCCGCGTCGGCATCGCTCGAAGGTGTCGGCGCCGCGGGCTCCTCGGGTTCGGCCGCGGCGCGTCGCGTCCGGGCCGGCCGCGCCGGCGCCGCCGACCTCGTGGGTGCGGGCGTTGGTTCGGGCGTAGGTGGGGCGCAGCCGCGGTCGGAGCCGCGGGTACCGCGCCGGCCGATACCGGCGCACCGCCCGGTTCGAGGCGGGCCTCCAGTCGGTCGACACGATCGGCGAGTGCTTGCAGCGAGCCCGCGGCATCACGCCGGGCCAGCCGGACCAGCGCAATCTCCAAGACGAGGCGCGGATCGGCGGCATCGGTGCCCCGCATGTCGACGATGGCTTGCCCCAACGTTTCGAGGGCGCGCACCAGTACCGCGTTCCCCATCGTCTCCCCGACGGTCCGGAGTCGGGCTCGGACCTCGTCGGGCTCGTCGATCGCGACCCGACCCGCACCCGCCACGGAGATGAACGCGTCTCGCAGCGACCCGAGCAATCCTTCGGCGATACGGCGCGGGTCGTGCGCGGCATCGAGTAAGGCGGCGACGCCGGTGAGGACACCGGCAACGTCCTCGGCCGCGACGGCGTCGAGGATCGTCATCTGGAGTTCGAAGGGTGCGCCGCCGAGCGCGGCCTCGACCGCCGCCACCGTGACGGCACCGCCGCGCGCCAGGACCAGGTCCAGCAGGGACTCGGAGTCGCGCGCCGAACCGCCGGCTGCGCGTGCCACGATCGCCAACGCATCGGTTTCGAACTCGACACCTTCGTCGGTCAGGACCGACGCGAGCAGGCCGGTCAACTCGTCGACGGTCAGGTACTTGAACTCGAAGTGCTGCGTGCGCGACCGAATCGTGGGCAGCACCTTCTCGGGTTCGGTGGTCGCGAGGATGAAGACCACGTGAGCCGGAGGTTCCTCGATGGTCTTGAGGAGCGTGTTCGCCGCCTGCGGAGTGAGCATGTGCACCTCGTCGAGGAGGTACACCTTCCGCTTGGAGGTGGCGCCGAGGCCGAGACTGATCCGGCTCACGAGGTCTCGGGCGTCGTCGATCCCCCGGTTCGACGCGGCGTCCATCTCGATCAGATCGCTGAAGGTCCCGGCCGCGATCGACACACAGTTCTCGCACTGCCCGCACGGCTCCCCGTCGTCACCGAGATCGAGGCAGTTGAGCGCCTTGGCCAGGACGCGAGCCGTCGTGGTCTTGCCATTTCCGCGCGGCCCGGAGAAGAGGTAGGCGTGGCCGATCCGGTTCTCTCGAACCGCGTTGCGCAGCGCCGCGGTGATGTGGTCCTGACCGACCAGCTCGCCGAACCGTTGCGGTCGGTACTTCCGGTACAGGGCCTGGAACGACATCGCCCGACCCTATCGACCCGGCGACGCTCCCCGTCGGGTCAAGCCGTGGTCTCGAGGTCGCTGAATGTCGACACGGTGCCGGGGCTCATGTGACCGACGTACCAGCCGCTGGCGCCGGACGCGGGGGCATCGGCAGGCAGGGCGATCGTGCCCCCGAATCGGGAGTCGCCCCACGGTGGCTCCGCGGCGGCGGTCGGCCAGACCTTGAACGAGAGCTCGGAGCCCCGGGTGCGGGCGCAGAGCCGCCAGGGCAGCGGCCGCACCTGAGCCTCGTCGTTGTCCACGAGCAGCGAGCGCACCGGGACGGAGTCGAGCCGCTCCATCCGACCGGTGTCGGAATCCCAGACGTGGACGTTGAAGATCCATGGACCACCGAAGTAGATGTTCTTGGTCACGGTGATTGCTTGAACCGAGCCACGCGGACCGTCGGTCAGGTGGAGTGCAGCACCCTGCTGGGTCAGCGTGCCGGCCTCGTCGGTCCAGGTCGCGCAGCTCGTGGCATCGGTTTCGACCGGCGCGTCGGACCACCAGAACACCGACCGCAAATTCGTATGGCTGTTGGAAGCCGCCGCGATCGCCTGAATCCGACCGGGGGCAGTCTCGAAGCTGAGTGAATCGGTGAAGTCCGGCGTCAGGACCGCAACGCGCAACCCGGGTGGATCCGACGGTCCGGCAGCACCGGGAGACGGGAACGACACGACGCTGACGCCCGCGAGCGCCAGCACCGCGAACACGGTCAACCGAATCGGCGCCCGGACGCGCGGCACTGCAGTCAGCGCGCGCGTACGCGACGTGGATTTCGCCCTCTCCCCCACGGGCGGGAGAGTATTCGCGTGGCGTCCCGGAGTGAGGGACCACCCGCAAATTCGCGGATGCGGACCGTGCACCTGCAATCGACTCGACGCAATAGGGCGCGGGTCTCGTCGCTGGCTCAGACCAGGCAACCCTGCGGCACACGAGAGGGCCCGCTGAGAGCTGCTTCCTTCCGGACCTGACTCGGTTCACGAGATCTCGTTGCGCAGGACCCGGCCCTCGACGCTGCGTGCGAGTCGCCTTCCCTATTCCGGCTCGAGCCTCAGGCAGGAATTCAGCCCCCCACATGTGGATTGAGGGTTACAGGGCACCACAGGTTCCCCACCTAGCACGGTCCGCGAGGGGAGGGTATCAGGACCTCGCCCGCTACCATCACCCACTCGACGTCTCGCTCGCGAGACGCCCGGAGGGGTGCGAGAGCGGCCGAATCGGCACGCTTGGAAAGCGTGTGTGGGGAAACTCACCGAGGGTTCGAATCCCTCTCCCTCCGCCAAGTAGATCTGTTTCGAACCAGGCCGATGGGAAGCCCCGGCCGTCTGGCTGGGGCGTCTTCGTTCATAGCGTGTCTGTCGGGGTCGCCAGCGTTCGCCTGCCGAGATTTCTTGGACCTCGGCCGTGAAGATCGGCTCTTTGCCTTGTGGCGTCTGAGCAGGCTGGCGAAGGGTTGCTAGTACTCCCAGCCGACGACGCCTTCCTCGGTGACCCAGATCTTGTGAAAGAAGGCCTGGTTCATGAGCCGGCGTTCGTGGGGCCCCATCTCCTCGTAGGTCGTCTGGCAGTTCTTCAGGAGCTGCACTACCCGCTCGGCAGTCTGCTCGATGCGCTCAGCATCGAACACCGCACCTTGCAGCGCGTTGTTGGTGCTGGCGATCTCTTCGGTGATGCGCGCCTGTTCGCTCTTCATCAGATCGAGCGGTACGGCATCGGCGTAGTGGGCTTGGAGCAGCTTCTGGCGTTCGGCTTCGAGACGCTTGAGCTTGCCTTCATAGGACGCGCGCTTCTTGTCAGTGTCAGTTCTTTCTGCGGTCCCGGTCGGCGGACGCCCCCTGTCTCGACATTCGAAGGTGGCCCTGGAAATCACCAGTCGGAGCGGTTACCGTCCGCCGAGGCAGGAGCATGGCCGGACCAGCGGCTGAGGCTCGGAGAGGGGGCTGTAATGGTCACGCTGCAGCGAAGTTTCGCCTATCGCGGCGCGGACGTAGATGCGCCGGTGGATTCCGTTCAGATAGGAGCGCAGCTGCCGGTCTTCGATTTCGTCGCTGGCGACGACCGCATCGAGCGGGTACTAGTCGAAACCGACCCGGTAGGAGCGGATCAGCGGCTCGACGCTGATCAGTACTCGATCGTCGCGTCGGCGTCAGGGCTCGTCGGCGCGCCGACCGGCAGCGCGGAGCCGCTTCGTTCGATTCTTCCTTACGGCGTTCGCCGAGGGCCGACTGGCGTCGTTGGCCTTCGGAATTCCCGTCGAGTTCAGCATCGACAGTGCCGTGGTCGGAACGACGATCGTGCGCGCAATCCCCCTGATCGTCAGTGGGGCATTCTCGGACGGGGCGCGCTTGTGGGCGGCGTCGGGGCTCGAGTGCGCGACGGATGCCGATCCCGGGCCTGAGTTGGAACGTCGGATCGTGCTCGTCAACGCCGAGCGCCTCGAAGAGTACGCCCGTGTCTGGTCAGATCTGACCGGGCGTGACGAGCAGTTCCTGGCACTGCTCTTCATTCGGTATCTGGATGCCACCGAAATCGGACCCGACACCATCTTCGACGACTTCAGCCGGAGAATCGGGAGGTCCTGCGACGGTCCCTCGTGAGCATCGGGCTCGAGCCCGAGCCCGAGCTCCTCAAGTGGGTCGTCCGGTACCTGCCCGCGCTTTTCGACTTCCCCCTCGAGCTCGGCGAGCTCGCACCACTGACGATCGCCGGCACCTTCGAATTGCGTTCCGACGGTCGACCGGCGCTCACGAAGAAGGATCTGGTCTTCTACGAACTCGAAGCGCAGTACCAACCTTCCGACGGTTCGCTCGCGACGTCCTTCCGCTACGACTGGGCCAACAGCGTCAACCGACTCGAACACGGACGGGTTCCCTTCGATTTCGCCGAGTCACGCAAGATCGTCGTCGGAGGCCGGCCTGCGCTGGTTGCGGTCACCGTCAAGTCCTTCGACGGAGTCGTGCAGTGGACAGCAACGCATCCGGCGCGTTCGGAGGAGCTCGCGGAGCTCGAGATCGTCGTCGACCGTGTGAGGCCTGTGCGGTTGGATCCCGGCGAGGGGCCGACGTCGGTGGGCAAGCGGCTGCGCGGACGCGTCGTCGAACTCGTGAAGGACTGCCCGGTCAAGGACGTCACCGTCATCGTTCAGGCCAAGGAGACCGACGACGGCGTGTGGAGGGTCGTCGGGGCGGCGTCCACCGACTCGTCGGGCAACTTCTGGATGCCCTACCCGTCAGGGGACTATGTCCACGCGCAGGCGCTGACGTCACTTGCGCCCGACCATCCGGCCGACATCGCGGTCCACGCTGAGAATTCGCCGGACACCATCTCGGATGACTTCCTCTACCTGCTCGTCACCGACCCGACCTGCCCACACGCGGACGGTGAGGACTGCGACTGTCACGGCGGGAACGGGGCTGGGCGCCTCCCTGACCAGGCAGACCTCGTCGGCTCGGGTGACTACACCCAGGACCTCGGTGCCGGGTGCGTGAACCTCTCCGTGCCGAATCGCACATTGGCCGAGTTCTCGTATCGAGGCATCGTGCGGACCTCCGATCCGGACGTTGCCAATTACACGCTGGTGCGGAACTCCGACGGTTGGAACTTCGACCTCCAGGGCGGGACGGTGACCCAGACCCGCGACCGGGTCAGCCTCGCCAACCCGATTCGCTGGCAGGACGCTCCCGGTGCCCATGAGAATCTGTCGCTCTACCAGGCGGTGACGATCGCAACCGGCCACGTCTTGCATTACAAGGCGGTGTTCAAGGCCGACGGCTACTCGCTCGGTGACCTGCTCTACTCCCTCGCCCTGGCGCCTGGCCAGAAACGTGAGATCGTCCAGATTGACGCACGTCATCGGCTTCAGGCGTCCGAGTCGCAGTCGATCTCCCAAGCGGAGTCGCTGAGCGCCAGCCTGATCAACGAACGGAACGTGCTGGATCAGGTGAGCGGCAACGTCGCTGAGGCGCTGCGTGGTCACAGCGACTCGAACACTGCTGGCGTCAGTGCCGGGCTCGGAGTCGGCGTGTCGTACGGGGGTATCGGGGCATCGCTGGGCGTCGCCGGCGGGTACTCCAACTCCGAAGCCAACACGTCGCAGAACAGCTCGCGCAACACTGCGATGTTCTTCGGCGAGCAGCTGAGACAGGGCATCCTGCAGAACGCGCGCAGCTATCGGCAGCTGAATGCGACCGTGGTAACGACGGTCCGGGAGGGCCAGACGTACGACCTGACGACTGACGTCATCGCCAACCATAACCACTGCCATGCGCTCACGATGATGTACTTCGAGGTGCTGCGGCACTTCGCGGTGTTCCAGGAGCTCGAGTCGGTCGAGGAGTGCATCTTCGTCCCTCTCCTCATGACGGAGTTCTCGCCGAGCAACATCTACAAGTGGTCGGACGTGCTCGCACAGCACCTCCTTCCGCTCCCGGCCAACACCTATCTCCAGCCCGTACCGTTCCTCCGCTATCGCGCCAAGCATCCGTTGATCCCGGCGTTCGACGCGAACGCCCGCATCCAGTCCGGTTACCAGTTCGTCGACTTCCCTGCCGGCGCCTATTGCGACGACCCGATCACGTCGGTGACCGGACACTTCAACCTGCGGGTCGACATCCCGCGCCCCAAGACCGTCTACGACCGGGTCAAGTCTTTCCCGGTGGTCAAGCGCGAGGTGCTGGTGAACCACCACGGTGGTGGCCTCTTCGGCTTCATCGCCGACGCCTTCCTCGGGCCGGACATCTCGAAGCACGGTTGGGAGGAGCGGGAGAAGTTCATCGACTCCCACATCCGTATCTACGACAACTTCCAGACGGGCCGTCCCGAAGACGTCATCGAGGTCATCAACTTCAAGGACTTCTTCGAGCCCGGAAGTCGCGATGACCGCCTGTGCCGAGCCGTCGCCGGGCTGCTCGGTTACGACGACCTCGAGGCCTTCCTGCAGAACTACTTCGCCCACAAGACCATCTCACAGTGGGATCAGACGTTCAACGAGGAGATCGCGCCGCGCATCTTCGAGGCCCTCACGGAGAACACGATCACGCTGGAGCCCTTTACCACTCTTGATACGACGCCAGCGGGGAAGTACCACGGCGGCCGGCGTCTGATCAGAATGAACTTCGGAGCCCGCACGTCGAAGACAGGCGGGAGATCACCGAGGTACGAATCCGTTACTCCAAGACGATCAGCTATTGGGCCGACTTCTGGGACCAGGCGACGCTCAGCATCGAGGGCCTGAGCATCCACTACACGGCGAGCCACTCCGACGGCTATGTCGTCAACACGACCGTCAACACCGATCTGTACGACAACGTGGTTTCTCCATACGTCGTGAACGCTCCGATGAATTCCTCCGAGCAGCGCGACCCGCATGACGAGGACCGGTATCTCGCCCGCAAGCTGATCGAGCACCTCAACAGCAACATCGAGCACTACAACAAGGTCCTCTGGACACAGCTGGATCCAGACCGTCGGTACATGCTGCTCGACGGGTTCAACATCGATGTCTACAACGACTTCGGCGTCCCGCAACCGGCCCGCAGCCTCGCGTCGGTTGTGAAGAACCAGCTGCTCGGGATCTCGGGGAACTCAATCATCTTCCCAGTCGCCGCGGGCTACCGCGTGAGCCAGTCCTACCTCTCGGAGGTCGACGAGGAAGGCGAGACCGAGCGCGTGCTCGATCATGGACCACTATCGGCCGGAGGAGCCGGTGCCCCCGTACCGCATCAGTGTGCCGTCAGACGGGGTGTTCCTCGAAGCGGTGCAGGGCGTGTGCGACGCTTGCGAGCGCGTGAAGGAGAACTCGTCACAGGACTGGGAACGCTTCCGTACCGACGAGCCAACCGCGCTCCTGCCGGTCGCCACGCCCACGCCGACCGTCACCGACTGGAAGGCCGCGTTCGAGCGTTCGCGCCGCCGCTCGTGAACATCCAGAACGCGCCGGCACTTCCAGCGCTGGGCGAGGGACTCGGCGGCATCACCGAGCTGCTCGGCAAGGCCGGTATCTTCAACGACATCACCGGCCTGGGGGCCACCCAGCAGAACGCGATGCGCACCTACCTCTCCAACCAGGAGAACACGAAGGCCTTTGCCGAGATGGCGAAGGGTATGGCGATGCAGTCCCACAACACTGAGCACTCCGACAAGATCATGGAGACGCTCGACTCGGCCAAGACGAAGGGAGCGCTGAACGACGAGGAATACGGCACGCTGGTCAAGGCCCACGCGCAGCAACAGATCGACGGCGGTGCCGCCGCGGGGGCGGAGGCCGATCGCGATGAGCGGAGGGCTACTCCGTCCTCGATCAGGTCCGCGGTCCAGCTCTCGCAGGAAGGTGCGGGCTCGGTCAAGGCGACCGAGAGCGACGCCGAGGGAAACCTCAAGAGCCTCGAGGTCGTGATCGAGGCGGAGGCGACAAAGCACGACGTCTCCATTCCCGGCACGTTGGACCACTGCGCCAGGACACGCCGATGGCGTGCTGGGCGACCGTCGCCACGATGATGGCCAACTGGAAGAACCAGGCCGCCCAGTCGGTCCACGAGTACATCCCTTCGATCGGTGCCGAGTGGCTGCCGTACATCGACGCCGGGCTGCCCTTGACCAGGTCACCGAGGTCGCCGGTGTCGCCGGCATGCAGTACGACGTGCCGAATGCCGAGTTCCCAGTCTCGCACTACGTTGACATTCTCGAGCGCTTCGGACCGATCTGGGTGACCGATCTCGATCGATCGACGACGCGCTCTCCACGGTCGCCTCGTGACCGCTGGCCCGGCGACGCCAGCAGTGTCAACACGACCTACCGCATCGTGGTCGATTCCCGGTAAGGCGTAAGCTACGAAGACTTGCAGACCTTCATGGCAAAGACCGAGCGTGTCGTGGAGACGATCACCGCTTACGCGGACGCCACAGTTCCACTCCTCGTCTACTACAAGGACGCCTATCAAGCCGCAGCGTTCGCAAGCACTAGCTCAGGGAGCGTGTCCGTTGGCGGCTCGACGAGCAACCAGCAACGCATTCGTGACTTCGTTCCGGCGGCGACCGACACCCTCGTCGTTGACGGCGCCGAAAAGGGAGCGGTTGCGGGTTTGACGAACTGGCGTGGCATGTACCAGAAGGCCGATGGCACGTTCGACGACGCCGCCCGCGACGCAGACCGGTTCTTCGCGGATCCGCTCCACCCCGGCATGCGTGTCTACTCGGGTGGCGGATACCGCCCGGCGGCCTCGCTGAACAAGATCGCTCTCCACGAGACGGCCGGGAGCCGCGATCTGCTGCACGTCAGCGACTTCCGGGTCGCAACCTGGCGGGACAGTGGTGGCGTCCAGCACTCGTACCGGCCCATGGCGCACTTCTGCATCGATCGCGACGGCACGATCCGACAGTTCCTCGACGTTTGTGAGCTCGCGATCACCTGCCGACCCTGATCGGGACGTCGATCGGCATCGAGTTCGTGAACGATCCGTGGGGCAACGCCGGGCAAGCCGACCAGATGAGACAGGACGGCGCTGTGCACAACGGTGTCAACGCGACGAAGGTATCGGCCATCCGCAACCTCCCGAGCCTTGACAAGAAGGGTAAGGAGCTGTGCGTCTACCTTCCGCCGAAGGCTCAGCTCGAGGCTCTGGTGACGCTCGTGCGGGCGCTGATCGCGGTCGACGTGCTGCAGCTCCAGATCGAGCACACCTGGCTGAATCTCGTCAACGTCAACCCCAGGAGGGTCGCCAGCGAGAAGCTCGACGACATGCACGCGTACTGGATCTTGAACAACGCCGGCTCACAGCTGGACGACGCAAGGTTGTCGGGCATCAATGGGAACGTGTCGGGCAGCGGCTGGTCGCGGAGTTCCCCCGGGCTCTATACGCACCTGCTCCTGGGTGGTCATACCGACGGGCTTGTGGAGGGCCTGTACACCTGGATGCGGATCGACCAGAACATGTCGGCGGACATCGCGCTGGCGACGCTGACGAACGCGCTGTCCGACGGTCCGCGGCGCGTCGACGGCGGCGGTGGGCTGGCACTCATGGACATCACCGACATCGTGTACCAAGAGGTGTGAGCGTACGAACGATGCGAGATACCTGGCGCCGCCTACGAGTGCATCTCCGGCCAGGCCGCAAGATCCCACAGCTGTCGATCCCGATATTCCGTCATCGGGGTTCCCTTCAGCAGACGTTGTGGTCGGTGATCCGCACACAACGGTTGGCGAGCTCGCCGACGCCGTCGATGCGCGTGGTGACGATGTCACCGTCGGCCAGAAACTTGCCTTGCGTGGCGCCGATGCCGCCGGGGGTGCCCGTGAAGATCAGGTCGCCGGTTGTCAGCGTGGTCACTCTCGACAGGTACGACACGAGCGTCGGGACATCGAAGATCAGCTCGCCGATCGTCCCGTCCTGGCGGACCTCGCCGTTGACTTGGGTGATGATCCGCAAGTGGTCCCGGTCGACGGAGTCCGGCGAGACCATCACCGGGCCGATCGGCCCGAAGGTGTCGAAGGATTTGCCGAGATCGAAGTGCGGCGGCGAGGACGCAAACTGCGACGACCCGTCGGAGATGTCCTGGCCGAACGTGAACCCGACAACGTGATCCCGGCTCGGCCGGCTGATGTCCTTGCCGCCCCGACCGATCACCACGACGAGCTCACCCTCGTAGTCGACGAAGTCGCTGCGCATTTCGACGTCGGCGACCGGACCCGACAAGCACGAGGAGAACTTCGCGAACACCAGTGGATTGGCAGGAGCCTCCATCGCTCCTTCTGCGGCGTGGTCCAGGTAGTTGAGACCGATGGCGAACACGCTGCGGGGCTGCGGGACCGGAGGTCCGAGCCGGTCGAAGTCGACGACGCCGGTCGACTCGCGCGCTCCGAGATCAGCGGTCAATGCGGCCAGGCGGTCCGGTGCCGACAGTGCGCCCATCGGGTCGGGGCCGAGCTCGCCGCCGGAGAGCGACTCGAGGTCGTACCACTGATCACCGGCGACCAGGGCGGCTCGGCCGCCGACGTTGGCAAGGGAGTAGCTCACAGGGATCCTTCATTCGTCGAGGACGTTCTACTCGTGGCCGCGTTGACGGCCATCAGCGTCGGCCTGTCACCGCGTCGAGCGCGGGTCCGTGTGCCGACGTTGCGCGGCGTCACGAGCCCGCCACGCCACGTGGTGATCGGGGCGCACCAGAAGCGCGCCACCGTCGCCGACGTCGCACACCTTCTGCCACGAGTCGAGCGAGGGCGTGTCGACGCCGACTCGCACCGCCGCGACATCGTCGGTGCCGAGCGCGTCGGCCCAGACGTCGTGCTCCCCGAAACTGAAGAGCACGGGTCGGTCGACGGGGACGAGATCGAGCGTCGACGTGCCGCCGACCTCGCGCAACCAGGCGTGGGGCAACCGCGCGCCGGGGCGCGCCGTGGGGACGTAGGTGCTCGGCGACTCGGGTTCAGGGGGCGACTCCTCGGCGACGAGCGCCCCGTCGCCATAGACGTAGCCGAGCTGGAGTCCGATCAGGTCGAAGTGTTCCCGCTGCATCTCGACTGCCGCAGCGATCTCATCGGCCTTCGACGGATCCGTCAACGACGCGTGGAGCTGCTCGGTCGTCGGCTCGACATCGGTCCCCAGCGCGGCAGACAGGTGGACCATCTTGAGCGCGTTGGTCAACGACTGATGGGCGTTGTTCTGGGCAACCGGAATGCGTTCGGTTCCGTACGAGTCGAGCAGAGCGGCCGACGCGTGGCCACTCGAAACTGCGGCGAGGCGCCACATCAATCCGTGGATGTCCTGGACCCCACAGTTCAGACCGAGACCACCGGTCGGGGGGAATCGGTGCGCAGCATCGCCCACGAGGAAGATGCGTCCGCCGCCCATCGATTCGGCGGTCTGTGAACTCATCCACCACGCGCCCTTGCCCAGGATCTCAGCGCCGAGCGGGGTGCCGGCGGCCCGGTCGATGATGTCGAGGCAGCGAGCGTCGTCGTAGTCCTCGACGGATTCCCGGGTTGGGTCAATGGGGTGCATGAACACCCAATCCGATTCGACGTCGTGGGCAATGAAGGCGCCACCGACCTCCGGGTCGAGCACGAAATGCAGCACAGCCGGCCGGTCAGAGGTGAGCGCACGGAGGTCGGCGCCGAAGTGGATCATCAGATAGCACTGGATCAGCGGCGGGCCCAGCATCTCGATCCCGAGCATCTTGCGGACCCGGCTGCCCGCGCCGTCACACCCGATGACGTAGCGGCTTCGTACCCTGGTCGTCGTGCCGGTCTCGAGATCGGTGACGACGGACATCACCGCATCGCCGATCTCCTCGGCGCCTTCCCACTGCTGGCTGTAGCGCAGCTCGGCACCCGGCGACCCTCGGACCTCGTCGGCCAGGATCCGTCCGAAGCGGTGCTGGGAGAGGTTGCGGAGCGGGGTCGGCGTGAGGTCGAGACATCCATCGCCCTGACGTTCGAACGGAAGGCGGCCGATCACGTCGCCGCTGAGTCGGGTCACGAAATTGACGTGGCCGGAGTCGGCCGGTTCCTTGCCGGCGGCGTGGATTCGATCCATGTCGAGCCCCGCCTGCCGGCAGATCTCGTAGGTGCGGGCATTGACGACGTGCGCGGCCGGGGCGGTCTGCGGTCCGTCCCGACGTTCGACCACGAGCGAAGTGAGTCCATGCCGCGAGGCAAGGATGCCGCCGAACATTCCGACCGGGCCCCCACCGACGATCAGGACGTCGACGTCGAGGTCCGATGCGGAGCCGCTCGCGGACTCGTCGGTCACAACAGGCCTGCGTAGCTGCCGCCATCGAGCTGGAGGTTCTGACCGGAGATGTAGCCCGCCTGTGCACTGCACAGGAACGCGCACGCATCGCCGAACTCGTCGGGCCGGCCCAGCCGTTTCGCGGCGATCGTCGCCTTCATCTGCTGCGTAGGCCGCCTCGACGGTGATGTCGCCGAGCGCGGCATGCAGCTCCGCCATCTGTTGTTGGCGGGCGGTGTCGAAGCGTTCCGGCAGCAGGTTGTTGATCGTGACGTTGGCCGAGGCCACGTCTCGAGACAGCGCCTTGCTCACCGAAGTGAGCGCAGTTCGCGCACCGGTGGAGAGCCCCATGGCCGACATCGGTGTCTTCACCATGGCCGAGGTGATGTTGACGATCCGACCGAAGCGGCGCGCCGACATGCCGTCGATAACGGCGCGGATCAGCAGTACCGGCGCAAGCATGTTGGCGTCGAGCGCAGCAATCCAGTCCGCGCGATCCCAATCCTGAAATCGTCCCGGTTCCGGGCCGTTGTTGTTGTTCACCAAGATGTCGGGCTCGGGGCAGACCTGGAGTAACCGATCGCGGGTTGCCGCCTCCGCGATGTCGCCCGCATCCGTCGACACCTGACGCGGTGGCGGCCGCGTAGTTCGTCCGCAGCACCCGCGAGGGTTCCTATCCGGCCGTTGATGACCAGGTGGACACCCTCGCGTCCGAGCGAGTCGGCACAGGCGAACCCGAGTCCGCGCGACGAGGCGCAGATGAGGGCCGTGCGACCCGCGATTCCGAGGTCCACGGGTCAGTCTCCCGCCGCATCGCCGTCGAGGCGAACCCGGAACTGCGCCTGCCAGTCCGCCATCGACTGGAACTCGTCGTCGTCCTGGATCTTCGCGCGCGTGTCGGCCTCGATCGCCGCGTCGTCGGCGCCGAGGTCGAAACCATCGGCGTACGGCTGCGCGGCATGGAAAGGACTGTCGACGAAGCACTCCAGGCCGTTGCCTTCGGGATCGGTGAAGTACAACGACCACGCGTTGCCGTGGGAGATCGGGATGACCCCGTCGACGCCGGCCTCCTCGAGACGAACGCCGATCGCACGGAGGTCGTCGAGGCTGTTGGTGCGAAACGCCAGGTGGTCGAGCATCACGAACTGACGATCAGTGCCGGGAAGCCCGGAAATGAACACGATCTGATGATGCTCCGCGGGGTCCTGGGAGATGAACGCCATCTCGGATCCGCCCGGGGCTTCGCCTCGGTTGGTGACGACGAAGCCGAGCACCTCGCGATAGAAGTCGAGCATCGCGTCGAGGTCGCGCACGGCAAGTGTCGTATGACTCAGCGAGAGTCGCGGTGAAGACGATGTGGGCATGGGATGGGTCACTTTCCTGATCAGTCGAGACGGTCGGACGACGGCGACGGCGTTGGCGACGACGCGAGAACTTCCATTGCGTTGCGAGTCGGAGCTGGTTTGGTCGAGCCGGAGGAGACGCGGCGGATCTCGTCGACGGACCGCGCCACGCGATCGGCGACCTCGGTTGCGGGGCCGGCGGCGACGCCGAGAGATCGGAGCAGCGATGCGACGAGGCGAGGGACGTACTCCGCAGGTACAGCTTCATCGGTGATCCGTCGTGCGCCGACGAGAATCGCGCCGACGATGACATCGAGGCTCGACGCATCGGGGCCGCTGATGAATGCGCCGGAGCGGTACCCGGCCAGCAGGTCGGTGCGCATGTGGTCGAGCACCGGCGCCTCGACGATCGCTCGGTGAACCGCGTCGAGTCGTAGGAGCACCCGCACCTCGTGGGGAGCGTCGGCCGCCATTCGCAGTGCCATGGTGGTGAGGGTGGCAAACCGTTCGACGGGCTCGTCGATCGCGACGAGTTCGGCGCTCTCGACGGCGAAGCGGGTGAGGACTTCGGGGACGACCGCGTCGATCAGCGTGTCGCGATCGTCGAAGTAGTTGTAGAAGGTGCCCTGCGATACGCCTGCCCACGCGGTCACGTCGCCGACGCTGAAGCCACCGGGCTGGTCCGAGATGACGTCGATGGCGGCGTCGATCAGCGCCGCACGGGTGCGGCCCTTCTTCTTGTGCCCTCGAGTCGGTGATGCGTCAATCGTCGGCGTCACGAACGTGACCCTACAGTGAAATGACGTTTTCGTCAATATTGAGGTCTGCGTCATTTCTCGGACGGGTTCCTCGCCACCTTCGATGCCACAACCCGCGCGGTGCGCGCCGCCATCGAGATCGTGACCCAAGCAAGGAACATGGGTTTGGAGGTACGTGCCGGTGTCCACCTGGGCGAGATCGAGGTCCGAACCGACGACGTCGTCGGTCTCGCCGTCAGCATCACCAAACGCATCTGTGATCTCGCAGGCCCGGGAGAAGTGTGCACATCGCGCACCGTGAGTGAAGTGGCTGCCAGTTCCGGCATCACCTTCAACACCCATAGCAACCACTCCCTCAAGGGCGTTCCCGGAACTTGGCGGCTCTTCACCGCGACCGCGTCAACCACACGCCGCGCACAACGACGTGACCGAGTTGCCGCAGATCCCCGGTAGGGACCGCGCACGTACGCGCCGTCAGCTATCAGCTCCGCGAGCGCCGGCTCTGGTTCGAAAGAGCTCCCACACACCGGCTCGTTGGCGAACGCAGGGCGTCGTCCCTGTACAGGGCCTTGCTCGCCCTACCGATCACTCGGTGGGAGATCGGCACTCTTTCGAACCCTGACCCGAACGCCGTTGGCTGATGGTCGCCGACTTCGGGCTCGTGATGGCACTAGCGGTCCCCGTGATCGCCCTGGGGTTCCTCACCGGCGTCCGGTTCGAGACCGGCGTGGGCGGCATCCTCCTGTTCGTGCTGATGGCCAGGCTCTGGCGTGTCGTCTTCACCGGCTTCCCGTACGCGATCGCACTCAAGACCGGAGGGCCCGTCGGTCTCGGCCGCGGTCCGCAGGGCGGCGAAAGCGCGCCGGATCCCGACGACGAGCGTGTCGAGGTCGGTCACCGCCTCGCGGTCGACGGTGATGCCGAAGTAGAACGTCCCGCAGTAGGACCAGATCGCGATGGCGATACGAATCTCTGCGCCGATCGGTGCGAACGGATACGCCTCGATCATTCGTCGCCCGCAGACGAACAACGGCGCGCGGGGGCCCGGCACGTTGGTGGCGATCGTCTCGATGTTCCGCTGCATTCGGACGACGCCACGCGCGACCGCGCCCGCGACGACATGCGGCGCGTAGTCACCGGTGTGGAGCAGGGCCGCCGATGCGTCGGCCTGGTGCGAGCGTTTCAGAGCGTCGAGGTGCTGTCGCACTGCGGTGTACGCGGCCGCCGGTTCGCTGATTCCGACGGGCAGCAGTGCGTGGGTCACGGCGACCCGGTTGTCCAGTTGGCCACGCGCGTCCCGCGTGCGGAGGGAGACGGGCACGAGGGCCATCACGTCTCGTCCCTCGACCGGTTCGCCGCGCGCGGTGAGCAGCTCGCGGAATCCGAGCGCGATGGCGCTGAGCACGACATCGTTGACCGTCCCGCCGAAGCGATCGCGCGCGACCCCGACGTCGGCGAGTGACACCTCGAGGTGAGCCCAGCGTCGGTCCGGGCCGATCGGGCCGGTGAGCGGCGAATCGCGCCGTCGGGGCTGGAGCCAGAGTCCACGCGCGCCGGCAAGGAGATCGCGAAGCCGCTGCCAGGACCTCCCCGGCCGCCCGAGCGCGCGGACGATCCCCCCGAGGTGGGCGCGGATCGACCTCGCGGTCCGGGCGAGGCCGAAGCAGGCCACCGCGAGGGCCGAGGGCTCGGGGGTCGGTCGCCAGGTCGGCGGCGGCCCGGGCGGGACCGACACGTCGGCGTCGAGCATCACCGCGAGCAGGTCCGTGCCCGCGATCCCATCGACCATGCAGTGATGCACCTTCGAGATCACCGCCCAACGGCCGTCCGCGAGCCCCTCGACGAGCCACATCTCCCACAGCGCAGCCCGGCGATCGAGTGGGGTCGTCATGGCCTCGACGACGACGGACTCGAGGGTGGCGATGCCGCCGGCGGGGAGCGTCACGTGGTGCAGATGGCGGCCGAGGTCGAAGCCCACATCATCGATCCACACCGGCCGGGTGAGGCCGAGCCCGGAGCGACGTACCCGCTGCCGGCACCGCGGTACCAGCGCCACTCGCGCCGCGACGAACGCACGGATCTCGGCGAACGACGGGGCGGCACCTTCGAAGATCGACACCGAGCCGATGTTCATCGGAGTCGTCGGGCTCTCGATCTCGAGGAAGATCGCGTCAAGGCTCCCGAGCCGCTCCATCGCCGCGGCTTCTACCGTCTCGGCGCGGCCGACGCGAGCGCGAAGGTGCCCTGTTCGGTGTAGCTCACCGTGCCGAACGGCGTCGGCGACTCCAGGTCCGCCTCCCGGCGCACCCGTATCGGCAGGCCCGTGCGGGCGGCGAACCACAGCTCGTTGCGCTCGTTGCCCGACTGGTCCCCCCGCAGCGACCGCTCGACCCGGTAGGCGTAGGCCCGGATCTCGGCACCCTCGACCGTGAGGCGCCGGCGGCCGAGGAAGGTGTACCGGTCGGTGAAGGTGCTCGTCAGTCCCCGGGTGACGGCGCGACTCTCGCAGGCATACTCCCAGGCCGTCCCGACGGTGGCGGTCACGTCGACCGTCACGCCGGGACCTGTCGCCGGCAGCATGAAGCCGGTATCCGCCTGTGCCGGCTCGCTGCTCATTCGCCGTGCCCGAACAGGAGCAGGAGCCCCTGGATCGACTCGTTGACGACGACCACGGTGATGAGCGCCGACGGCAGGAGCACGAGCCATGAGCGCTCGCGCCGACGGAACACCGCGATCAGCCCGAGCACCCAGCCCATGAGGAGGCCGCCGAGAGCTCCGACGAACACGACTGACTGCCATGCCGGGACGTCGTCGGCTCCCTGCTCGCTGACGACGTTGACGATCACGACGAGCAGGATCGCCCCGAACATCACGGTGGCAGCGACCCGTCCGAAAGCGGACGACGGAACACTGAACACTCGGGAGGACGCAACCTCGGATTCGTCGGTCGGCGTCAACGAGCCCATCTCACGGCGATTGGTAGTGCTCGCCGACTCCGGCACGATGCGCGGCGTCGTCCGCTCGACTCGCGTCGTAATCCGGGGCGGCCTTGACCTCGGCCTTCGTGCAGGAGAGGGTCACGACGCGTGCCTCGGTGTCGATCTTCTCGATCATCCCGGCGGGGACCATCCGCTTCTTTCCGAAGATCCAATGGCCTGTGTCGACGACGATGGAGCCGGTCCCGGCGTCGTAGCTGACTTCGTCAACGGTACCGATGTGACCGTCGCTGGCCTCGACGGCGAATCCCGTGACCTCCGGACCGGCCTCGGGGCCGACCTCGGTCTCGGTCGTCGCCGCGGCCGCCGTCTCCGACTCGGCGTCGACAGGCACGATCTCCCACACGGACCAGGTCCAGATCTCAGTCACTTCCACCACAGGACCCCTCCTCTGCCGATGCCCGACTCGCGCGGGCGCGTTGCTCGCAACATCGCGCCGGGCGGTCGATGCGACCAGGGGCGTTAGTCACTCGGTCGGCAACCGATCTCCGAGGACCGGCGCAGTACACGAGCACGTCGTCACCCGCCGTGCTCGTGTCGACGCTCGCGAGCGGTGCCGAAGGGAGCGGCAGGAGGGGTCCGATGACCCTGGAGTCCTCCCGCCCGGAGTGCGATGCTCCAGACCGGGCAAGTGTCGACCGAGGAGGGACCGTGGGGGACCAGCACGTGAAGTACCCGCCGTCCGATCGTCCCGGAGTCATCGGCAAGCCGTTCCGTAAGGCGCTGGCGTGGGCTGCGAAGTTGCACCAGGACCAACACCGCAAGGGCAAGCCCGGGGTGCCCTACGTGTCCCACCTCCTGGGAGTCACGGCGATCGTGCTCGAGGCGGGCGGCTCGGAGACGGAGGCCGTCGCGGCGCTGTTGCACGATGCGATCGAGGATCACCGGGTCGCCGACGAGGAGATCCGCCGCCGCTTCGGACCACGGGTCCTCGAGATCGTGCGCGCCTGCACCGACGACCTCGTGGCACCCGGTGACGACCCCGAACAGGCCGACGCCGTCACGCCGCAACGCACCGCGGCGAACTGGTCCGCACGCAAGGCCGCCTACCTCGACCACCTTGCCGTCGTCAGCGACCAGGCCACGTTGCTCGTGACCGTCGCGGACAAGCTCCACAACGCACGGGCCATCGTCGACGACCTCCGGACGGCGCCGCCGGCATGGACGCGGTTCAACGCGTCGCCGGCACTCCAGCTCGACTACTACGTCGGGCTGCGCAAGGCGCTGGCCGGCCGGATCCCGACGGCACTCGACCGCGAGTTCGGTGCCGCCGTCGACGAGATGACCCGACTCACCGATGTCGAGGTCGAATCCGCCGCATGGCTCGAGGCTCACCCCGATCCGGTCCCCTGACCTCTGCACAGGGTGGACCTCGCGAGGGAGCTGAGCCGATATCGGCTCAGCTCTTGCGGCGGCGCTGGATGACGAGGACCGTCGCGACGGTGACCACCCCGGCCAGTCCGATGCCGAGGAGCCACGGCACCGCCGATGAGCTCTCCGATCTCGCCTCGCGGGCGCGCTCCCGCGGCCGGTCGGTCGCCGTGGTCGAGCTGGCTGTGGTCGACGGCGCAGCGAGCACGGTCGGTGGCGGCGTCGCGTACCAGCCGGCGAGGCCGCCCTCCGGAACCGGTTCGGCGTCGCGCTGCGCACCGCCGAAGCCCTCGACGGTGCCGGTGGCAAGCGTGAAGCGGGCCGGCGCGGCGCCGGTGACGGTCAGCTCGTAGACGCCGGTCTGACTCGTCGGCTCGCGCAGCTCCGCGATCCGCACGTAGCTCGTGTTGCTGAACGGCTCGTCGAACGCCACGCGCCGGTCCGACTCGAGGCTTCGGGTGGTCCCGTCCGGCCACCGGACCGACACGGTCGGTAGGTCGCCGGGTGCGAGGTCGACCTCGGGTGCCAGATCGGGAATCAGCAGGTCGACCACGAGCGTCTGGCCCGCGGTCAGCTGCGTGCGGACGCCGCGAGCCGCGTCCGGCTCCTTAAGGACGCCGTAGACCGCCCACGAGTGGTTGCCGTCCTCGAGCAGCGGCCCGGTTGCCGGAGTCGCGTCGGCCTCGGTGACGAACACCGGCTCGTGCGCGCCCGCGACTGCCGGGACGAGCAGCACCGCGACGCCGGTGAGCAGCCCGATGAGCAGGCGCCGGCGCGCGCTCACCGGTACCGGCACGGCTCGCGCTCAGTGCACTGGGCGCATGGGTCGCCCGTCCCTTCGGCGTGGGCTGCGCAGGCCGCGACCCGGGCCTCGAGCAGGTCGAGCAGGCGCGGGTCCGGGCCGAGCGGCGCGCTGACCAGCCAGCGGACCCCGGGATGGGCGGCGGCCGCCTCGGCCGCGAGGGTCGGGATGTCGCGGTCCCAGTGCCGGCCCGGACCGAGGAAGTACGGAGCGACGACCATCGTGGTCGCGCCCTGCTCGACGCAGCGGGTGAACGCGTCGGAAATCGTCGGCTCGGCGAGTTCCATGTCCGCGGGCTCGACCGCGCAGTACTCACGGGTCGCGGCCCAATCGCGAACCAGTTGTTCGTGCGCGGTGTTCGACTCGACTCGGCGCGACCCGTGGTCGACGACCACCAGGCCGAGCCGGTCGGGGGATGGCAGGTTCGGCCTCACGGCGCATGTTAGCACTAAATCTCCGTCCGACGCCGATGGTCCTACGACCAAGGTCCGATACCAATCGTGACGCGGCCGTCGTACGGTCAGAGACCGCGTGTTCCCGCGCGCCCCGTCATCGTTGGAGGAATCATGCGTCGGATCACCTGTCTCGCCCTCGGGATGGTCCTGCTCTCGGCTGGGGTGTTCGGGATCGAGTCGCACTCGGCCTCGGCCGCACCCGTCCAGGAGGGCAAGGAGTGGCGGGAGCTCACCGACACCGTCGGCCTCAGCCGTGCTCAAATCGCGACTGTCTGTCCTACGGACGGGGTGACTCCTTGCAACGGCACCGTCGGCGGGAAGAATCTCTCCGGATGGGTCTGGGCCACTTCCCCCCAGGTCCGAGCGCTGATGGACGACTACTGGGCCGAGCTCGCCACGCTCGAACCGCCGGTGATCAGCGGGATTTCGGGCTTCTTCGCGAGCTCCGCGTTCCTCACCGACATGCGTCCGACGGGTTGGATCGGCCTGACCTACTTCTCGAGTCAGTGGGCGTACGGCTGGACCGCGTCGGTCGACTCGTCCGGTGTACCGATCGTCGGAAGCTCGTACGATCAACACTCGGGGACCGGCTCGACCGCGAGTGGAAGCCTGGGGTTGGGTTCACGAGCAGACGGGGCGGACAATGACACGGGTGTCTTCCTCTGGCGGACCGCCGGGCTCGACTACACCCCGCCCGTCGTCATGCCCACGCCCTCCGGGTTGATTGGCGCGAGTGGCTGGTACCGGTCCAACGTCGAGATCACGTGGATGGTCGAAGATCTCGAATCGCCGATCGTGTCGGCGGTCGGCTGCGGCTACAAGCTGTTGAGCACGAACACGGCCGGCAAGACGTACACGTGCACCGCAACGTCGGCCGGTGTTGGTGGTCCGACGACGAGGTCCGTGACGATCCGGCGCGACGTGACGCCGCCAGCCGTCAAGTGCGGCCCGACGCCCACGTATTTCCTCACCCAGCATCCCGCGTACGTGACCGCGACACTCACCGACGCTCTCTCGGGTGTGCCTCAGTCCACGGTGACCGAGCTCGTCAACACGTCGACCCTGGGTCTGCAGTACTACCCGGTGACCGGGTTCGACATCGCGGGGAACCAACGCACGAAACCGTGCCCGTTCAAGGTTGTGACTCCGACGTGTCAAGGCAAGGTCATCACCATCATGGGCACGGGCGCTGCGAACGAGACGATCAACGGCACCTCCGGGAACGACGTGATCCACGGTCTTTCGGGGAACGACGTGATCCACGGTCTCGGCGGCAACGACACGATCTGTGGAGGCGACGGTTGGGACACGCTCTACGGCGAAGCGGGTATTGATCTCATCGACGGGGGCGCCGGGAACGACTCGCTCTACGGCGGCGATGACGACGACACGCTCAACGGTGGCGCCGACTACGACTCCATCGACGGTGAGGACGGCGCCGACCGCTGCACCAGCGGTGAGGCGCGGATGTCCAGCTGCGCCGTTCTCTTCTGAGGAGCGTGAGCCGCCGCACGTGGCGTGTGTTCGTAGGATCGTCCGACGCCCTCAGTCAGGGCGCGTAACGCTGCACGAGCTCGGCTCCGACATGGTGAAACTCGAGCGGCTGCAGCGGCAGGGAGTCGGGCGGCGCCGGACGAGCCAGGAGGAACCCTTGGAGAAGGTCGCAGTGGAGTCGCGAGAGTGACTCCCGCTGTTCGTGGGTCTCGACGCCCTCGGCGATGACCGTCAGACCGAGGACATGCGCCAGGTGGATCATGCCGTCGACGAGCTGTCGGCTGCGGGCATCTTGGGTCATGTCGGCGACGAAGGCGCGGTCAATCTTGAGAAGGTCGAGTGGTAGCCGGGTCAGCTGAGCAAACGACGAGTGGCCAGTGCCGAAGTCGTCGAGCGCGATGGCGACCCCCAAATCCCGCAGGCGTCGAAGCTGGGCGACCGCCACCTCGGGATCTGCCATCACCGCACTCTCGGTGACCTCCAGACACAGATTGCGCGCGGGAAGCACGGTCCGATTCAAGATCTGCTCGACCGTCGCGACGAACGTGTCGTCGGCCAACTGGAAGGCGGAGACATTGACCGCAATGACGAGGCCGACGAGATCCTTGCGCGTCCGCCGCCAGGACTGAACCTGATGGCACGCCCGCTCGAGCACCGAAGCTCCCAGGTGACCGATCAGGCCTGCCCGCTCGGCGATCGGGATGAAGACATCGGGAGGAATGTCTTCGCCGTCGCACTGCCACCGAGCAAGCGCTTCGACCCCGGTCAAGCGACCGTCGACGGCGAACTCGGGCTGGTAATGAACGAAAATCTCGCCGTTGTGAATTCCTTCTCGGAGGCGGTTCTCGAGCGCGAACCGTCGCATCACCTGCTCGCGGATTGCAACATCCGCGAATCGCGTGCGGGACCCACCCGTGGTCCCACCTCGTCGCGCCGCCAGCGTGGCATCCCGGAGGACGAGCATGGGACTGACAGAACCATCGGTCATGGCGACGCCGGCGCTCGCGGTCACGGCACTCGGACACTCCGGGTATTCCCCGGCCTCGACGCACTCGAGCAACTCCTCTGCGAGGCGCACGGCATCTTCGTCTCCACTCGCTCGCGGTACGACGGCAAACACGCCACGATCCAATGAGCCGATCTGAGCCCGACCGGCCACCAGTTCCGAGATTCGACGAGCAACCACACCGAGCACCGCATCCACGATCTCGACACCGACCGCGTCGCGCAGTGCGTCGAGGCGTTCGACTGCGATCGCGATGACCGGTCGGTTCGCTTCGACGCCCGAGTCGAGCCAGGTCGCCACCACCGCGCTGTTTGGCAGCCCGGTGACAATGTCGTGTGTGGACTGCCGCTCGAGCTGCGCGTGATATTCCACCCGTTGTGTGATGTCCGTCATGATCGCCTGGAAGCCTGTAACCACGGCGTCGTCCCCGACGATGGGTCCAACGCGGAGCTCGCCCCAGAGGACCGCGTCGGTCTGGGTGCGGATGCGGTGCTCCATGACGAAGGACGACCGGTACTCCCGGGCGTGCGCCAACGCTGCGAGTACCGCCTCGCTGTCGTCAGGATGCACAACATCGACCCAACCGAGCCCGAGCAGCGCAGCTGCGGGCCTGCCGGCGAGGTCGCACGCCATGTCGTTGACATAGACACACCGGCCGTCGACATCCGAATACAGGATCGCCAGCGGACTCTGAGCTGTGAGCGCCTGGAACCGCACCTCGGTATCGGCCAATCGGCGAGTCGTCGCCTCCAACTCGTTGGATCGTTCCTGCTCCTGGAGGTGGCGACCGATGGCCTGCTGCACCTCGATGATCACCGCGCTCGATTGGAATGGCTTCATCACATAGCCCGAGGCTCCGCAGGCAAGGACCTGGTCGGCCACCTCGGCGTCCGAGACGCCCGAGACGATCAGGGTCGCGGTCTCCGGCCAGGCGATGCGAATCCCTCGGACCAGTGACAGGCCGTCTTCGCCCGGCATCGTGATGTCGGTGATCACCAAGTCGAAGCTGTTCGTCGCAAGCAGTTCCCGCGCGGCCGTCGCGTCACCGGCAGTGGCCACCTCGTAGCCTTCACGCTCCAGGATCCGGGCCAGGATCCGCCGCAGCGCCGACTCGTCATCCACGACCAAGATGTGCGCCGTTCTGATTTCTTGCCCCGTCGACATCACATCCTGTTGTTCGGCTCGCCCGTGAGCTACCTGAACCGTCAAAAAAGGGACTTGGGCAAAACGAGTTGACACTCCCAAGGAACTCCTTGACCAAAGTCGGACAGAGCCGGGCTTTCCCCCTCAACTCGGCCGCGTGAGGTGTCGAAAGGGGTTCGGTGATGAGGCGACACTCAGGTTCGCGATCCAGCAACGTGTCCGTCGGCCTGTTACTCACGCTGTCGATCGCCGTCGGCGCCCTCGGATACGCGTCGATTCAGGTGGGATCGGCTCCGCTCGCGATCGGCACGCTGGTCGCCGGAGCTACGGCTATCGAAGTGGCTCGTCGGCACCTGCGGCTCGCGCAGAAACTCCAGGATGAGGAGGCGATGTTCCGCAACCTCGTCCAGGAAATCCCGGCGATCATCTACGTCGACGCGGCCGACGAGGTGGGCTCGGCGATGTACATCAGCCCGAAACTCGAGGAGTACATCGGCTACTCGACCGAGGAGTGGTATTCGAGTCCGGACTTCTTCATGCAGATCCTGCACCCCGATGATCGGGAACGACTCCAAAAGGAGATCGCCTTCAACAACGCGGGTCACCGAAATCGGTCGGAGTACCGGGTCATCAGCAAGAGCGGCGAGATCGTGTGGTTCTACGACGAGTCCATCCCGGAACAGGACGCCGACGGACGGATCGTACAGACCCGAGGCTGCATGATCGACGTCACCGACCGGAAACGGGCCGAGGCCGAACTGCGACGCAAGGACGACGAGCTTCGTCAAGCACAGAAAATGGAGGCGATCGGTCTGCTCGCGGGCGGTATCGCCCACGACTTCAACAATCTTCTCACCGTGATCCGAGGCAACGTTTCGTTGCTCATCGACGACCTCGCCGCGAGTGATCCGGCGACCGCCGAGTCACTCCAGGACATCGACGAGGCCGCGGGCCGAGCCGCCGATCTCACCAGCCAGCTCCTGACGATGAGTCGCAAACAGGTTCGGCAGCCAACCGTGCTCGATCTCGGCCGCGTCGTCCGGGAACTCGAGCGCATGCTCGCACGAACTATCGGTGAGGACATACGCGTATCGATCGCCGTCGACCCGGGCACCGCCACCATCCGCGCCGATCGAACCCAGATCGAGCAGCTCGTGCTGAACCTCGCCGTGAACGCCCGCGACGCGATGCCCACCGGTGGTGAGCTGAGAATCGAGGTCACCCCGGTGCTGGGCCGGGTGCGCTTGGTGGTCACCGACACCGGCACCGGCATCCCCGAAGCAATCCGCGACCAAATCTTTGACCCGTTCTTCACAACGAAGCCCCCAGGCAAGGGCACCGGCCTCGGGCTCTCGACGGTCGATGCGATCGTGAAGGAGAACTTCGGGACCATCTCCATCACGACTCCGTCCGGTGGAGGGTCCCGCTTCGAGGTCGCGTTCCCAGCGACCGGCGACGCTCCCACCGCCGCGCCCGCGACCCCAAAACCCAAGGCCCGGGGCCGGGCGTCGGACACGGTTCTCGTCGTCGAGGATGAGCATGCGCTCCGTGACCTCGTCGTGCGCACACTCACGCGCGACGGATACACCGTCCTCAGCGCACGTGACGGGGTGGCCGCGCTCGAGATCCTCGGTCGGGACCCGGCCCGCATCGACCTGCTCCTCACCGACGTCGTGATGCCGGACATGGGCGGTCGCGCCGTCATCGAGGCGGCGCGAGACCTCCGGACCGACCTGACCTATCTCTACATGTCCGGCTACACCGACGACGAGATCCTTCGCCGAGGCGTGGCCCACGACGAGGCCAACCTCCTCCAGAAACCGTTCACTCCCGATGAGCTGCTCGATGCGGTCGCCGGCACGCTGGGTCGGAGCGCCGAGCTCCGGTCGCCCGCAGGGACCGACGCGCCGGTCAGCCAATAACGACGTCGACGCTGGATTCGACCGGCGGTTCAAGCGGCGAGTGGAGCCCGTTCACCGCAAGGGCGATCAGCTTGTGGGTGGAGCCCGGCGTCAGACCCTTGGTCGAAACCCGCAGCACATTGGTGCAGCTCATCCCGACCATCGTGGCCATTCCCATCATCGGACCGATCGTCGAGTCGAGGTTGACATGCCAATGTCCGTACCCCGGGACCGGCTTCTTGCCCAAGAGACCGCAGTCCATGTCGAGGCGAGACACCTGAACGACCACGTCGAAGTTCCCGGAGACGACGGTGCCGGAGGTCGGTGACACGATGCGGATGCTCGGGCGACCGTCGAAGTGATCGCCCTTTTCGAAGGGAAGCGGCGACGTCGGCCGGTACTCGAACGAGAACGCGTCCTCGGCGTTCATCACTTCGGTGTGATCGTTCAGCGTTGCAACGACCGCGATCTCGTGATGGCCGGGCTTGACATTCTGCATGGAAACCTGCTGCTCGGTAGAGCACTCCATATCGATCAGCGCGCCGTCGAGGGTGACGTGGTACTGACCGATACCGGGAGCCGACGCCTTGCCCGCGTAGTCACAGTCCAGGACGAAGCCCTCCGGTTGGACCGAGAAGTCGACGGCGTTGCCGGTCACGACGCCATCGGCCGCGGACGAACCGACCGTGAGCCTCCATGCCGCGGCGTACTCGGGTATCGGCGCCATCTCGTGCGGCATCTCCTCCTGCATCGCGAACGCCGGCTCACGCCGTGGCGACGCGGACCTGTTTCGTCCATTCCCATCCGTCCCACACCCTGCCGTCGCGCCGGCCACGACCAGCGTCACGACCACCGCTTTCGTCCATCGAGCCCGTTTCGTTCCACGCGGCTTGTTCATCGGTCCTCCTGGGCCATCCGATTATCTGGTGGGTATCGGCACCTGCCGGATCGCCTGAAGGCGTTCATAGGGAATGACTACTCAACCCGGACCGGGCACGGGTCGATGTTCGCGAGCAGCGGTCGAACGGTCGCGAATCGAACAGTGGGACGACAGCGTGAACAAGTGGCGCAGGAGCATCCTCGCATCGGGCATCCTCGTCGTGCTCGTCGGTGTCGCGACCTTCGGATCCGCGGTGCTCACCCGGTCACTCACGCAGTCGCTCGAAGACCGCAACCATGAGGCGACCGCCATCGCCGAGGCCGTGGTGGAGGCCGAGGGACTCAACGGGCTGGCGTGGGCACAGCTCGCCGGTCGCACCCTCAACGACAAGGCGGTGATCGAACGACGACACCGCGCGGAGACAGCCCTGATGTCCGCCCGCGCCACGATGACCAGCCGGTCAGGTCGCGAGCGGATCGACGGCGTGTTGACCCAACTTCGCAGCTACACGAAGGCCTTGACCGTCGAGCAGCAACGGTTCGGCAGCACGATCAACCCGGAATCCTTCCTCACCCCGGAACCACACCCCCAGTACCGGGTCATCATGAACGCGCTCGACGTTGAGAAGACCCTCATCACTCGACAGGTCAGCAGCGTGTCCGATCGACTCCGCTTCATGGGCGTCGTGATCGCGGCCATCGACTTCGGAATCGTGCTGGCGGTGATGTCGGCGTTCGTCGCAGTTCGCCGTCGGGCGTTGCAACGAGAACTCGCGAGCGCGGCGAATGCCCGCTACCGCGCGCTGGTCCAAGAGGCACCCGACCTCGTGCTGGTCCTCGACGCAGTCGGTGCAGTGAGCTATCAGTCCCCGTCGGCCACCCGCGTCTTGGGGCGGGAGACACACGAGATCGCCGGCGCCCGCTTCCGAGACTTCGTGCATCCGGAGGATCGTCCTGCGTTGGAGAATGCGATGGCCACGCTGGGGCCCGGTGCCAGTCTCACGCTCGAGATCCGAGTTGCCGACGAGCAGGCCGCCTGGCGGACGATCATGGCAACGGTGGGAAACCAGCTCGATGAATCGCTCATCGAAGGATTCGTCATCAATGCCCACGACGTCACCGAGTCCCGACAACTCGAGGCACAACTCCGCCAGTCCGGCAAGCTCGAGGCCGTCGGACAGCTCGCCGGCGGGATCGCCCACGACTTCAACAACATCTTGTGTGTGATCCAATCGTCGGCGGAACTCCTGAAGGACGAAGTGACCTCGGAGACCGGGTCCCAGGACCTCGCCGAAATCTCGAGCGCCGCCGACCGCGGCGCGAATCTCGCGCGGCAGATCCTTGCGTTCTCTCGGGTCGATGTGAACCGGGTCGACGTCATCGACCTCAACGCTCGCGTGTTGGGAGTGCGAGAGATGCTCGAACGCACGATCACCAAGACCTGCACGCTGACGATTGCGTGCTGCGACCAGAAACTCCCGGTGGAGGTCGACCCGACCGGCATCGATCAGGTGGTCCTCAATCTGGTCATCAACGCACGCGACGCCGTGCACGATGGCGGCGCCATCGAGGTGATCACCGACGTCGCTCAGCTCAACGCCGACCAGGGCCGGGCTCACAACCTGCCAGCAGGGACCTACGCTCGACTCACGGTCCGCGACAACGGTGATGGGATGACCGACGATGTGGCGACGCGCATCTTCGAGCCGTTCTTCACGACCAAGGAGGCCGGGCAGGGCACCGGGCTCGGCCTCGCCACCGCGCACGGCGTGGTCCGTCGGGCCGCCGGGCGGATCTCGGTCACGTCGACACTCGGCGAGGGTACCGAGATCACCGTGTGGTTTCCTCTCTCGACGCGACCGATCCCGGCGCCACCTCGCCCCCCCGCCCGCGCTGTTCCCGACCCCAAGCACCGCCGGGTGTTACTCGTCGAGGACGAAGCTGCCGTGCGAAATGTGTTCGAGCGGATCCTGGTCGCCGCCGGTCACACCGTGCACGCGTGTGAGCACGGTCCCGCAGCTCTCGCGGCGCTCGGCGGCGAACATTTCGACGTGTTGATGACCGACATGATCATGCCCGGCGGCATGAACGGGCGGGAACTCGCACAGCAGGTGCGGTCACATGCTCCGCGCATCGGCGTCATCTACGTCAGTGGATACTCAGAGCTGGCTGCAAACAATCAGGGCATTATCGAGCCCGGCGTGCTGCTGCTCCAGAAGCCAGTGAGCAACGAGGCGCTGCTCCGGGCGGTTGCGACCACGGGCGGGACGAACAACGAGGTACAGGTCTCAGCTGGAATCCCCGTCACTGTCACCTGAGCAGCTACCGCCTCACCCCAGCGGTTGGCCGAGCGTCACCGCGCGACGGGTGCAGATGCGAGCAACCGTTCGATCGTTCCGAGGAGTTGGTCAGCCGAAATCGGCTTCTCGAGCAAGGGGACTCCGGGCTCGATGAACCCGTGATTGGCGACGGCCTCCGGGGCGTACCCGCTCATGTAGAGGACGTAGTCACAAGCGCCGACCCCACGAACTGCATTCGCGGGTCGCGGGACCACTCATCTCGCCAGGCATCACGACATCCGTGAGAAGCAGATCGAAGTGGGCCTCCCTTGCAAAGGCCAACGCCGCCGCGCCGTTCGTGGCTTCGGTGACGTCATAGCCCGCCCGCTGGAGAAGGCGCCGCGTCGCCGCGCGCACCGCGGGTTCGTCTTCGACGAGCAGGATGCGCGCATCCGTCGGACCGTCCGAAGTCACCCGCTCCAGGCTGGGTGGACTCGGCGCAGTCGCAACCAAGGCGGCGTCGGCCACCGGGAAATAGACCGAGACGGTGGTCCCCTCCCCGACATCACTGGTGATCTCGACATGCCCACCGAAGCGACGGGCGATGCCATACACGGTGGCGAGCCCCAAACCGGTACCCCTGGCCGCGGCCTTTGTCGTGAAGAACGGTTCGAAGGCCCGTTGCACCGTTGCCGCATCCATGCCTGCGCCCGTGTCTCGAACCGCAAGCACCACATACGAGCCCGGTGTCAGATCGCCGTGCGCCTCGACCGATGTCTCCTCGTCGATATCGCAGACGGCGGTCGTCACGCTGATTCGCCCCGAACTGTCGATCGCGTCCCTCGCGTTGACCACCAGGTTCATCAGAACCTGCTCGACACCGGTCGCGTCGGCCACGACCGCGGGCGTGTCTTCGATGTGCATGCCCAGCTCGATGGACTCACCGATTGTTCGGGCCAGCAGCGAGTGCATCCCGTTCAGCACCGCTCCGAGATCGACCGCGGTAATCGCCGTGGTGTCCCCGCGGGAGAAGGTGAGTAGGCGGCGGCTCAGTTCGGCCCCGCGTTGCGCGGCCTCGCCGATCTCTCGCAGGTCGGACGCCGCTTCGTCTCCGGACACCGCATCCTGGAGCAACTCCGCGAATCCGAGAATCGCGGACAGCAAGTTGTTGAAGTCGTGCGCGACCCCGCCGGCGAGTTGCCCGACGGCTTGGAGCCGTTGCGCTTGTTCGAGCTGCGTACGAAGCCGATCGTTCTGTTCTCGGGCTTCGACCTCCTCGCCGATCATCGTGAGGGTGAGCAGGATGCGGCTCGGATGCCCGTCGGTGTCGTACAAGGCCACCGATTGACGGATCCGGACCCATTCCCATTGGCCGCCTGCGTGCCGACAGCGGAACTCAATGCCCTCATTTCTCGGCGCCGCGAAGTTGCCCGCCATGAGTTCGGTGAGGTTCCCGAGGTCGTCAGGGTGCACGAACTCTTGCGGCAATTCGAGAGTGAGGTGACGTATCTGATCCGTTGGATAGCCGAGAAACTCAGTCGCGTTCACGAAGTCGAGTCGGAGATCCACGAGATCGAGAAAGCTGACCACGTCCGGTGAGGCCTCGAGCACGGCCCGCAGGTGTCGTTCGGACTCAGCCAGCGCGCGTTCTGCGCGATGGCGGTCGTCGACGTCGGTGATTGCGGCCAACAACGTCGTCGGGTTCCCGTTGGCGTCGATTGTCAGCGGACTGAGCCGGACATTGACCCACACATAGAGCCCGTCGCTCCGGCGCAACCGCATCTCGTGGTCGAAGCTTCCCATTGCACCAGCGGCGATCACCTCTTCGAACCACCAGGTCGCGACGTCCCCGACATCGTCCGGATGGACGAGCTCCTCGAGTGAGAGCATCCCGGTGATGCCATCGGGGTCGTGTCCGAGCAGATCCGGGCGATTCAGGAGTGCCATCTCGAACGTCGCGACGTCGAGAGTAGAGAGAAAGTCCGGTGCACAGTCAAGGACGCGTTGCAGCTCCGTCGCGGCCGCGTCGCGCTCGACCTGGAGCCGCCGAGCTTCGGTGACATCACGGAAATAGAGGACCCGCCCCACCACCTGGTCGTCGATGCGTTGTGGGCGCGAGGCGCGCTCGTAGACCCGGCCATCCCGAAACTCAAGGATGTCGCAGCTCTCCGACGTCGGGTCCGAATACAAGCGGCCAAGGTCACTGCGAAACCCATCTGGATCGAGCAGCTGGCTCTCGACGTGGTCGGCAACTCTCGTCCGGTCGCGTGTGTCGAGCACATCGCTCGGAAGATTCCACATCTCGACGAAGCGGCGGTTGAAGTTCGTGATCCGGCCGTCGGATGCCACCACGAGAATTCCGTCGGTCGTGGACTCCAATGTCGCCGCCAGCAACGAGTTCGTGCCCCGCAGCTCCTCTCGGTCGGCGGCGAGAGACTCTGCAGACACACGGAGATGCTGGTTCAAGCCGAGCATCTCGTTCGACGAAGCTTCCAGCGACCGTTCGAGGAGATAGCGATCCTGCTCCAAGTCGTCGAGTAACGCCGTGGTCGACCGAAGGAACGCTTGCCATGCCTCCGCAGTCGGGGGGGCTGAGTCGTCGATGCCGCAGCGCTTCATCAACCGGGCGACCAGTCGGTGGCTCATGACCTCGCGCCGCTCGGCCATGGAGCTAGACCTCGGACAGCGTCGTCATAGTCATCGTCTGATTGTGGAGGTCACATGCCCCTCCCACCCCCGGGGCGATCTCGCCATACGAGTAGAACCCGATCAACTCCGAGCTCGCCGGCAGCCCGTCGAGCGCCGCATCAAGCTCTTCGTCGGTCCGCGCACCCAGCACGAGCCGTCGACCAACACAAGAGATCGCGATTCCAAGCACCGGAGTCTCTTCGCTCACGCCCTCACGGCTGGCGGCGGCCGCAGCTGCGGCACCATCGACCAGCCGATCCGCGCTGGATCGCATCAGACGCGCCCGCCAACCTTGGGGGATGTCGCCGGCGAACGTCATCGACTGATCCGCCTCGTCGACCGCGAGCACGGTCCGCACCACCTCTTCGTCGCCTGCGCCGGCCCGAACCGCCAGCGGGAACAGCAGCGCGCTGGCCGGGAGTCCGATGGCGAGATCGCCGAGGTACTCCTTATAGAGCTCGAGCGCGGGCTTGGAATCCAGCTCGAACAGAACATTGCCAGCCGAACGCGTCACGATCCGATCGGGCCCGAAGATGCCCCACCCACCCCCGGAACCGGAACCGAGCCGGAGCCGGTCGCCGTACATTCCCACCGCGACCACGAGCCCTGACGATCGGCGAACACCGTCGAACACCCATGTCCGTTCGAAGGCATCGCCATCACCGGCCAAACCTCCGGTGACCTGGACGTCGGCCGCGACCTCTCCGACGAGACCGCGTACGACGTCGGTGCCGTTGACCAAGAGCCCATCCGAAAGGACGAACACCGCGCGCAGGTCGTCAGCGGCGAGCTCCGCACCCAACTCCGCCCCGACCATTCTTGAGTCACCGTCGGCGCGGACATCTCGTGAGGCGAGCGCGAGCGGGACGGCGTCGAACTGCACAATCGCGGCGACGCACTCATCGTCTCGGAGCGTTCTCCCAGTGATCTGGCCAGCCGTTGAGCACCCGACAACAATGGATTTTGGATGGGCCGCCACCAGCTCTTCGAGCGGCATGCTCTCGCCCTCGATCAGCCGATTGCCAAAGAACAGCACCAGCGTCATCGGTGAGTCGAGCGCACCGAGCCGATCGGACCAGCCTGTGTCCGGGGACCACTCAACCGTCATTACCCGCATGGCGTTCTCACTGCTCGAAGGAATACCCGTCCCTCTGATCGGCGCCCATGTGAGACGGCTTGAGCCCTTTGATCCGCCCGTGGCGTTTGCTCAGCCGGCCAAGGTCTCGCCGGTCTCGAGCATCGTCTTGAGACCGGAAAGAATCCAGTCCCATCCGCCGCCGCCCTCTTGCAGGTCGGTCGAACCTTCGAGCATCGCGGCAGTGATGGGTGCATCGGTCACATCGTGGGTCACGGTCAAACGGGTCACCCCACCGTGTTCGGGATGGATCTCCCAGATCACTTCGTGGAACCCCTCCGCGATCTGCGCCTCGTCGAAACAGAACCGATAGGTCTGGACCAGGCGGTGCGGCGGATCGGACTCGACGACCTCACCGTCGCAGCCAACCTCAGGGACACCGAAGTCGCGCACCATGTCGGCGGGCATGACGGCGCGGAAGGCACCGCCAGGGGTGAGGTCGTACTCGGTGTGGCCGGGATAGCCGTACCGTGCGTTCCACTCCGGATCGGTGATCGCCTGCCACACCTGCTCTGGCGTCGCCTTGATGTAGACGCGGTGCATCTGGGTGGTGCGGGTCGTCGTGTCGGTCATGCGATTTCCTCCAGGGCCTGTTTGAGATCGGCGAGTGCGGACACCTGCCGTTCGGTGAACTTGTCGATCCAACGGTCGTGCACCAGCCGGATCGGCACTGCGTTGAGGTAGTGCAACTTCTCCCGTCCTGCTTTCTTGGTCACGACGAGCCCCGCGCCTTCGAGCACCTTCAGGTGCTTCATGACGCCGAACCGAGTCATGGCGAGACCCGATTCGAGGTCGGTCAAGGTGCGACCTTCCCGCTCGAACAGGAGATCGAGCAGCAGACGTCGGGTCGGATCGCCCAGCGCTTTGAACACGAGATCGCCGTCATCACCGTCGGGTGCCACGCAGGACACAATAGGTGACCTATTAGTCACATGTCAACACCGAGAACCCACGAGTCCTAGGTTGACGTCGTGGCACCCGTGATCGACGTCTCGGATCTGCACAAGTCCTACGGCGACGTTGCCGCCGTTCGGGGCGTGTCGTTCCAAGTGGAGGCCGGTGAAGTCGTCGCGGTCCTCGGGCCGAACGGAGCGGGCAAGACGACCACCATCGAGATGCTCGAAGGGTTCCGGACTCCCGATGCGGGGACGATCCGCGTGCTCGACACCGATCCGGCCACCGGCGGCAGCGCACTCCGTCAACGGCTCGGCATCGTGCTCCAAGAATGTGGGATCGATCCCTACCTCAGCGTGACCGAGGTTCTGACCCAACATGCCTCGTACTACGACCATCCCCGTGCCGTCGACGACGTGATCACGCTCGTTGGCCTGGACGAGAAGCGTTCGAGCCGGGTGAAGACCCTTTCGGGCGGACAGCAACGAAGACTCGACGTCGGCCTCGGCATCATCGGCAGCCCCGAGATCCTCTTCCTCGACGAACCCACGACGGGCTTCGACCCATCGGCGCGTCGCCAAGCCTGGGAACTCGTGCATCGACTCCGCGATCTGGGCACCACCGTGCTGCTCACCACGCACTACATGGACGAAGCCCAGGAGCTGGCCGATCGCGTGATCGTCATCGCCGCGGGCGAGGTCATCGCGGAGGGCACGCCGGAAACCATCGGGGGCCGCGCCGGTGCCAAGACCACGATCCGAATCCCATGGCCGGTGGATGCAGATCTGGCGACCTTGCCGGTGGCCGCATCCCGCGACGGTGACCACGCCCGGATCGAGACCGATGCCGTCACCCGCGACGTCCACACCCTCACGAGCTGGGCCATCGATCACGGCGTCGACCTCGACGGGATGACCGTGACCCGCCCATCACTCGAAGACATCTATCTCGAACTCACGAACGTGTCCGAGGATCCGTCGTGAAGACGCTGCGCGCGTTCGGTCGGCAAGTGTTCTGGGAACAACGCAGCTTCTGGCGCAACCCGGCGTCGGCGTCGTTCACGTTCGCGTTCCCGCTGGTCTTCCTCGTGGTGTTCATCGCGATCAACGGCAACGAGACCGTTCGCCTGCCGGGCGGCACGGTCAAGTTCGCGCAGTTCTACGTACCGGCCATCGCCGCGTTCGGTGTGATCAGTGCGTGTTACACGAACCTCGCGTTCACCCTCTCGATCCGGCGGGACAACGGACTCCTGAAGCGAGTCCGCAGCACACCCCTCTCACCGGCGATGTACCTCTCCGGCCTCGCCGGCAACGTGATCGTGATCAGCATCATCCTCACGTCCCTCGTCACCGCGCTCGGCATCCTCGTCTACGGGGTGACCTTCCCCGGTCGCTACCTCGGATTCGTCGTCGCACTGGCGGCCGGCGCGTTCTGCTTCAGTGCAGTCGGGTCGATGGTCGCGACCTTCGTGCCCAACGAAGACGCCGCGCCGGCGATCATCAACTTCGTGGTGTTCCCACTGCTCTTCATCTCGGGCACCTTCGGTCGCGTCGAATCGACCTCGACGCTCGGCCGAATCGCGTCGATCTTCCCGATCCGCCACCTCAATCAACTGCTCGAGGGTGTGTTCAACCCCAACACGACCGGCACGGGGATTGTCCTCTCGCACATCGCCGTGTTGCTCGCATGGGGCGTCGGCACGCTGGTGATCGCGGCCATGCGATTCCGCTGGGAGCCCCGCCGAACCTGAGTCGCGATCACTTCCCGGGCACCCCCGCCGCCGCGTCTGGGGTGACAGCGTCGGAAAGCGACGGTGACACCCCAAACGCGGTGGAGGAGGGGCTGCCGCGTGTGACCAAGGAGCCGGGCGAGCCGGTAGGTTCTGCGGTCGTGCTGGCGGACCGGGTCGACGAGCTGATGGGGATCGCCCTCGACGAAGCGCGGGCGGCCCTGGACCACGACGACGTGCCGGTCGGTGCGGTGGTGGCACGGATCGAGACCGGCGAGGTGATCGCCCGCCGTCACAACGAGCGCGAGCTCACCCAGGACCCCACCGCGCACGCGGAGATCCTGGCGCTGCGCGACGCGGCGGCGGCCGTCGGGAGTTGGCGCCTCGACCAGTACGCGCTGATCGTCACCTTGGAGCCCTGTGCAATGTGCGCGGGAGCGCTCGTCAACACCCGGATCGGGACGGTCGCGTTCGGCGCCCCGGACCTCAAGGCCGGCGCCGTCGGCAGTCGCTACCACCTCCTCGCCGACCCGCGACTCAACCACGAGTGTCCGGTCCAGCACGGCGTGCGCGGCGAGGAATCGGCACAGCTCCTCACCGAGTTCTTCTCCAGCCGCAGGGGCTGACCGCCAGCTCAGTACACTGACCCGCTCGTGCACCGGCAGGCCGGGGTACGCCGAGGAGGGGTGCGAGAGCGGCCGAATCGGATGGTCTCGAAAACCATTGTGGGGAAACTCACCGTGGGTTCAAATCCCACCCCCTCCGCCATCCACCGACCCGGACAGCTTCGTCCGGGTCGGTGCGCGTCAGGTCATCGAGCGTCGCGCCGGGGTGAGTCCGAGGTTCTCGTAGATCATTCGGGTCGCGCGGGAACGGTTGAGGGTGATGAAGTGCAGGCCGGGCGCGCCGCCGTCGAGCAACTGCTGCGACAACTTGGTCGCTTCCTCCACGCCCACCGCGAACACCGACTCCGGGTCGTCACCCACGGCGTGGAGCTTGTCCGAGAGCCAGACCGGGAAGTCCGAGCCTTGCAGCTCGGTCATGCGCTTGATGCTGCTGATCGCGGTCGCCGGCATGATCCCGGGGATCACCGGCTTGTCGACGCCGAGGTCATGCAGTGCACTGACCAACTGGAAGTAGTGATCGGCGTCGAAGAAGAACTGCGTAATGGCAAAGTCGGCCTCGGCCAACTTCTCCGCAGTGCGACTGCGATCCGACGCGAGGTCCGGAGACTTCGGGTGCGGTTCGGGGAACGCGGCGACGCCGATCGAGAAGTCTCCGACCTCGCGCACCAACCGAACCAGTTCGATGGCATGTTCGAGCTCACCCGGTGGGAGGTCGGAGTCCTTCGGAGGATCGCCACCGAGCGCCAGGATGTTGTCGATGCCGGCGTCGCGATAACGGGTCGCGATGTCGGCCAACTCCAGCCTTCGTGTGACAGACACACGTGAGGTGCGCCATCGGCACGACGTTCGTGTCGCGGTGGAGCCCGGTCACGATGTCGTGGGTCATCTCACGGGTCCCGCCACCGGCGCCGTAGGTGACCGACGCGAACGACGGGCCCAGCGGTTCGAGCTCGGCGAGCGCCGTCGTCAGCGCCTCGGCGGCCGCCGGCGTCTTCGGCGGGAAGAACTCGAAGCTGTAGCTGGGACCGGCGGCGAGGATGTCGGTGATCTTCATGGGTGCAGAAGGGTACGCGAGACTCCGCGGGCATGAGACCGGATTCGGCCACTCGCACGCGGCCGGCACCACCCGATCCGGCGGATTCCGTGGCCGCGGCTACTTCCGGCGGCTCGGTCCGGGGCTGGTCACGGGCGCGGCCGACGACGACCCGTCCGGGATCGGCACCTATTCCCAGGTCGGTGCCAGTTTCGGCACCGCACTGCTGTGGTCGATGCCGGTGGTGGGGGTCATGGCCGCCACCGTCCAGGAAACCGCGGCCCGCCTCGGGCTACAGAGCGGAGTGGGGTTGTCGACGCTGGTGCGGCGGCATCTCGGTCGGCGGGTCCTGCTGGTCTGCGTGATCCTCGTTGCGATTGCGAACACCTTCAACATCGCGGCCGACCTGGCCTCGATGGCCGCCGCCATCCGGCTCGAAATCGACGCACCCCAGGCACTCGTCACGATCGCGTTGGCCGTCGGGATCAGCGCGCTGGAACTGTTCGTCGCCTACCACCGCTACAGCCGGGTGCTTCGGGTGCTGGCGCTCTCGCTCGGTGCGTACATCATCGTCGTGTTCACCATCGACGTCGACTGGGGCGCAGTCGCCCGCGGCTTCCTGTCGTTCTCCCTCCCGAGTGGACGCGGCGCGATCGTCGCGCTCATCGCCATCTTCGGCACCACGGTGTCGCCGTACCTGTTCTTCTGGCAGGCGTCGGAGGAGATCGAGGAGACCGGCGAGATCGCCGAGGAATCCCACATCGCCCCCACCGACGATCAGCTCACGGCGATGCGCGTCGACGTGATCGGAGGGATGACCTCGGCGGTCGTCGTCGCCAGCGCCATCATGATCTCGACGGCATTCACGTTGCACACCAACGGCTCGACCACCATCTCGACGGCCGACCAGGCGGCTCGGGCCCTCGAACCGCTCGCCGGATCGTTCGCGCAGTTGCTCTTCACGGTCGGGATCGTCGGACTCGGACTGCTCGCCGTCCCGGTCCTCGCCGGATCGACGGGTTACGCCATCGCCGAGGCCATCGGGCGGCCGGAGGGACTCTCTCGTCACTTCCGAGAGGCACGGGGGTTCTACCTGGTGATCCTCGGATCGATGTTCGTCGGGCTCTCCCTCGACCTGCTCGGACTCAATCCGATCCGCAGCCTCTTCTACGCCGCGATCCTCAACGGCATCTCCGCGCCGCCATTGGTCTTCGTCATGTGGCGATTGGCACGGAATCCCGAGGTGCTCGGAGACCGAGCGAGTGGCCGACTGTCGTCGACCCTCATGGTCGGGACGGTCATCCTCAGTGTTGCCCTCCCCATTGCGTACCTTCTGAGCGCATGAACTTCGAGATCGTCCAGGACATCCGCGCGACCGTCGAGGCCGTCGACCTCACCCTGATCGATCCCGAATTCCTGGTACGCATGGCCGAGCTGCCCAAGCTCGGCGCGGCCACGGTTTTGGAGCAGCAGCGCGACAACGACGTCATGGTGCAGGACGTGCGGTATCTGTTCCAGGCCGAACTCTCTCGGGCCGTCACCCGGGTCGTCGACCCGAACTTGTTGACCTGGGTCGAGCGATCGACGTGCAACCTCACCACCCACGAGACCGACTGTGAGATCCGTCCCGACCACTACGACGGGCTTCTCGCGGGCCACTATCGCTCGACCATCGTCGACGCCAGCTCGGGCACCCGGCGCACGCTGACCGGCGAGATCAAGGTGCGGATGCCACTCGTCGGCGGCAAGGTCGAACGGGCGATCATCGGCGGCCTCGAAGAGAACGCGATGGCTCAGATCGCCCTCATCGAGAACTGGCTCGGCTGACCGACCGGGCGTTCGCCGCTACGATCGCGCGCCACGAAAGCGTCGGAGACGCAGCGAGTTCGTCACGACGAACACCGACGAGAAGCCCATCGCGGCCGCGGCGATCACCGGGTTCAACCAGCCGATCGCGGCCAGCGGGATCGCGGCAACGTTGTACGCGAACGCCCAGAACAGGTTGCCCTTGATGGTGCGCAACGTCGCTCGAGACAGCGCGATCGCGTCGGGTGCACCCCGCAGGTCGCCCGACACCAGGGTGAGATCGCTCGCTTCGATCGCCACGTCGGCACCGGTTCCGATGGCAATCCCGAGATCGGCCTGCGCGAGTGCGGGCGCATCGTTCACGCCGTCGCCGATCACGGCCACCCGGCGACCTTCCGACTGGAGTTCGGCAACCACCGCGACCTTGTCCTGGGGCAGTACCTCACTCACAACCCGGTCGATCCCGACTTCAGCCGCGATCGTGCGGGCCGTCGCATCCCGATCACCGGTGACCATGACCGTCTCGACGCCGAGTCGGTGGAGGGCCGCGATCGCGGCCGCCGAGCTGGGCTTCGTCGCGTCGGCCACCACGTAGACCGCAACGACCGCGCCGTCGACCCCCGCGAAGACGGCCGTGTGCCCACGTTCGGCGGCGGCGGTGGCGACCGCGTCCATCTCCGCGGGAACCGAACCGGCGAAGGTGGCGCGTCCGACCCGCACCTGCGTCCCATCGACGGTGGCCACGACTCCGAGCCCCGCCTCGCTGGTGAACGCACTCGGCGGCGCCGTCGCCACGCCCTCGGCCACGAGGCCCGCCGCGATCGCCTGCGCGATGGGATGTTCGGAGGCGTCCTCCGCCGACGCGACGAGATGGTCGACCCGATCCCGGTCGGTGCCCGACGAGACCTCGCGACCGACCAGCGTCATCCGCCCGCTCGTGACCGTGCCGGTCTTGTCGAGCACGGCCACGTCGATGCGCTGGGTTGCCTCCAGCACCTCGCCACCACGAATCACGATGCCCAGCTGTGCGCCGCGCCCGGTTCCGACCATGATCGCCGTCGGCGTGGCCAGGCCCAGGGCACACGGGCAGGCGATGATCAGCACCGCGACCCGCGGCAGTGAACGCGCGATCGGCCGGGTACCCGAGCGCCAGCCAGACCGTGAGCGTGCCGAGGGCCGCAACGATCACCGCGGGAACGAACACTGCGGACACCCGGTCGGCGAGGCGCTGCACCGGCGCCTTCGAGCCTTGGGCCTCGGCCACGAGCGTGGCGATCTGGGCGAGCGCGGTCTCGCTCCCGACCTGCGTCGCCTCGACGACCAGTCGCCCCGATGCGTTGAGCGTTGCGCCGAATACGGAATCACCCACGCCGACCTCGACCGGGACCGACTCGCCCGTCAGCATCGAGGCATCGACGGCCGACGCCCCGTCGACCACGACGCCGTCGGTCGCGATCTTTTCGCCGGGGCGGACCACGAACCGTTGACCGACTTGCAGCTCGTCGAGTGGGATCTCCTCACCCGATTCGAGCCGGGCCTGCTTCGCACCCATCTCCAAAAGCGCGCGCAAGGCGCCCGACGACTGGCGCTTGGCCCGCGTCTCGAAGTACTTGCCGAGCAGCAGCAGTGCGGTGATAGCGGCTGCGGTCTCGAAGTAGACGTGAGTTCCCGAGCCGTCGTGTCCGACCATGTCGCCCATGCCCGACGACGCGGCGTCGAGCCAGATCAGCGCCACCATCGACCACACCCACGCGGCACCGGTTCCCAACGTCACGAGCGTGTCCATCGTGACGGCGCGGTGACCCAAGTTCATGAAGGTGGCGCGGTGGTACGGCCAGCCGGACCAGAAGATCACCGGCGTGGAGAGCGCCGCGGCCACCCATTGCCACCCGTCGAACATCAGCGCGGGCACCATCGAGATCAACACGACCGGAAGCCCGAGCACGACCGCCACGATCAGGCGACGCCAGATGTCGAGCGGGTCGTCGTCGTGATGCATGTGGTCGTGCGGCGCGTGCCCGCCCGTGCCGGACGATTGCGGGAGCGTCGCCGAGTAGCCGATTCCTTCGACCGTGGTTGCAAGCTGTTCCGGCGCGACGGCCTCGGGATGGAACCGAACCGACGCGATCTCGGTGGCGAAGTTCACGCTGCACGCGTCGACCCCGGGGACCTTGGCCAGTTCCTTCTCGACGCGGGCCGCGCACGACGCGCACGACATTCCACCGATGGCGATGTCGATCCGGTCGCCGGTTTCGTCATGGGTCGCGGTCGATGGCGCCATGGTGGCCCTCCTCGTTCGAGGGTGATAGTATACCCCCCTACCCTATCTCGCACAAGGCGGAGACTCGATGCGCGGATACACGTTGCACAAGGACGACTACAGCCGACGACTCGCCCGCATCGAGGGACAAGTACGAGGACTGGCCCGCATGATCGACGAGGACCAGTACTGCATCGACGTGCTCACCCAGATCGCGTCGGTCACCAAGGCGCTGCAGAATGTCGGCCTCGGTCTGCTCGACGAACATCTCCGCCACTGCGTCATGGAGGCGCACGCCGCCAGTGAGAGCGACGAGAAGATCACCGAGGCGCTGGGCGCCGTCGAGCGACTACTCCGGGTCTGAACCCACCGGCGGGTCGGCGGGGCCGGGCCAGATCTCTCCACCGACCGGCGGCGCCGGTGGTGCAGGCGCGACCGGCGGATACCCGGCAACCGGTGGGTAGGTAACCGGTGGGTAGGCAACGACCGGTGCCGGCTGAGCGGGAGCCGCGCCTACGGTCTGAAGGTCGGCCAGACCCGCCTCCTGGGCCGCCGTGACCTGGCGGATCACAAGAATCGCGGCGACCGCCGCCACTGCGGTGAACGCCGAACCGACGATGAGCAGCACGTTCTGCACATCGAAGTTCGACACGTCGTAGGTGCGGAAACCCTCGAAGCTCGGTGCGAGCATCCCGAGCATCCGCCCGACGATGAACATGATCCACCACACCACCACGAGGCCCGATCCCCGTGCCCGCTCGCCGGGGCGCAGAGGAGGACCGGAGCCCTTGTCGATGTCGAACATGTGCATGCCCGGAATGATCAGGTTGGCCAGCGGGATGAACCACCCCCCGATCGCGAACCCCGGGCCGAACTTCGGCTTCACGCGACCGAACAACTGAAGGTTCGATGCCGCCCGCCACATCCAGATGATGAACAACACCGCCAACGCGAGACCGACGAGGAAGCTGAACCCGACAACCCCCGCGACCGCATCGGTTGCGTCCTTCACCGACGGAGTCACGAACACCACTCCATCCGATGCGTGATCGTGCACCACCGATCGAGCGTTGAGTGACACCGGAATCGCGGTCAGGGCCAAGAGACCGGCGATCGGCAGCAAGACGTACATCGCAACCGCCAGGCCCCCCAGACTGCGGAACGGTTGCTGCGCATACGCCATCGGGTAGGGGGGCAGAACCCCGCCCGGCGTCATGGGCGGCGGAGGAGGAGGGGGCGGAGGAGGGGGCGGAGCACCCCAGGTCGGACCGGTCGGGGGTAAGGCCATCGGCCCAGACTACGGGCGCCGGCGTCGACACCCGATCGAATGTCTTCGACGCCGGGTGCGCCACGATGACAAACTCCGACCATGCCGCCAGAGAAGTTTCAGTGGAAGCACCTGTACGACGAAGTCGTGACCTCCGGGCTCTGCACCGGATGCGCCGGGTGTGTGATCGCGTGCCCGCACGACGTCCTCGGATACCAGGACACCGAAGGGGTCTACAAGCCGTTCCAACTCGAGGAGTACGGCGGACCGGCAGACTGCTCCCACGGCGACAAGGGCTGCACGTCGTGCACCCGGGCGTGCCCGCGGTTCCGGGCCTGGGAGCCCGAGATCGACGAGTTCATGTTCGGCCGCGCCCGCACCCCCGAGGAGGTGTCGGGTATCTACAAAGACATTCTCCTCACGCGAGCTGCTGACCCAGATATCCACGAAGTCGGCCAGGACGGCGGGCTGGTCTCGGCGATCCTGCTGTACTGCCTGGAGAAGGACATCATCGACGCCGCGCTCGTGAGCTACCTCGAGGGCGATGGCTCCACCTGGAAGGCGATCCCAGGGGTGGCCAAGACGCGTGAGGAGATCATCGCGTCGGCCGGCTCCCGCTACACGTACTCCGCGAACACCATGGCCTACGCCGAGGCCATCGAGGGTGGTGCGGAGCGCATCGCGCTCGTCGGCATGAGCTGCCAGAGCTCGGTGCCCCAGGTGATGAAGCAGCGCAAGGCCGGCAAGGTCGGGCGGCGGCTCTCACTCAACATCGGCCTGTTGTGTTCGAAGACCTTCGACGACGCGATCTTCGAAGAGCTGTTCGAAGCGAAGTACGGCCTGAAGAAGGCCGACATGAAGAAGATGAACATCAAGGGCGTCTTCCAGATCTGGATGAACAACGGCGACTACCACGAGATCCCGTTGAAGGAATGCCACGCCTGGACCCGCGAGGGCTGCAAGGCGTGCCCCGACTTCGCCGCGGAACACGCCGACATCTCGACGGGCGGGATCGGCAAGTTCAACGACTGGACCCTCACCATCGTGCGCACCGACATCGGTCGCGAGATCATCGACGGCATGATCGCCGAGGGCTGGATCGAGACCCGGCCCGGCGACGACGACCCGGGCGCCATCGCCCTGATGCACAAGCTCGCGGCCAAGAGCCGCAAGCGGTGGCCCGAGTTCGCGGTCGACGCACCGCCGGCTCCCCGCACCCACCTGATCCCGTGACCTGAGGCCGAGCGAGTCTCGGTCACCTAGGCTGGGGTCCGGAGCGCCGGGAAGTCTGGTCGGCATCAACCCCCGAACCCCGCCCGGAGTCTCACGCATGGTGTGCCAATGATCCCGTTCCGCCGAGTCGGCGAGTTCCTGCGCACCGAAGTCGCAGGCGGTGTCGTCCTCGTCCTCGCCACTGCGGCGGCGCTGCTCTGGGCCAACCTCTCGCCCGGTTCGTACACCACGGCCTGGAGCCACCACCTCTCGCTCCCTGGTCCCGACCACGCTTTGACGCTGTCGGAGTGGGTGAACGACGGCCTGATGGCGATCTTCTTCTTCGTCGTCGGCCTCGAGATCAAACGGGAAGTCGTCGACGGTGAACTCCGCGATCCGCGAACGGCATCGGTGCCGGTCGCCGCGGCGATCGGCGGCATGATCGTGCCCGCGTTGATCTTCCTGGCCGTCACTGCGGGCAGCGACTACGGCGGCGGCTGGGGAATCCCGATGGCCACCGACATCGCCTTCGCCATCGGCATCCTGGGCATCTTCGGCCGCCGGGCGCCGAGTGGGGTCGGGCTCACGTTGCTCACCCTCGCGATCGTCGACGACCTCGGCGCGATCCTCGTGATCGCGATCTTCTACTCCCACGGATTCTCGGTCGAGGCGTTCCTCGGCGCGATCGCACTCATCGGCGGGTTCGTCGTCCTGCGGCGCTTCGCCGATCACCCCGCGTGGTACGTGATCCCTGCATTGATCCTCTGGCTCCTGGTGTTGCGTTCGGGGATCCACGCCACCATCGCCGGGGTGGCACTCGGATTCCTCACGCCGGTGAAGACCCGCTCCGGGCGTGAGGTGCTGGCCAACCTCGAACACGCCCTCCACCCGTGGAGCAGCTTCGTCGTGTTGCCGCTCTTCGCCCTGGCGAATGCCGGGATCGTGATCTCGAGTGATGGGATCCGCGACGCGCAGCGCAGCTCCCTGGCGCTCGGCATCGCGCTCGGGCTCATCGTGGGCAAGGTCGTCGGGATCGGCACCGGTGTCTTCATCGCCACCCGATTGGGTGGGCGGCTGCCCGACGGGGTCGGACCGCGCGAGATCCTCACGATCGGACTCCTCGGCGGCATCGGGTTCACAGTCTCGTTGTTCGTGGCCGCGCTGGCCTTCACCGGTACCGCGCTCGACATCGCCAAGCTCGCGATCCTCGCGACCTCGATCGTCGCCGCCATCGCGGCCGCGGGAATGCTTCGGACGATCCCCCAGAATTCGGACGCGCCCACGTAACTTCTGGGACCATCACTCCGTCCAAGCAGGTCAGATGACCGACAACGACACGCTTCTGCCCCGGCTCGCCGCGGCTGCGGCCCGATCCACCACGATCACCTTCGTCACCGGGGCTACCGATGGGCCCGGGTACACGTCCGAAGTCGTGCCGTGGTCGGTGCTGCACGACGACGCGCGAGCAATGGCTGTCGCGCTCGCCGAACGCGGCGCGGGGCCCGGATCGACCGTGGGCATCCTCGGCCCGACGACTCGCGATCTCGTCACCACTATCCAGGCCACGTGGCTCGCGGGCGCGACCGTCGCGATGTTGCCGCTCCCGATGCGGCTGGGTTCGATGGACGAGTTCATCGACTCCACGCGTCGACGCATCGAGAACGCCGAAATCGACCTCGTGCTCGTCGATCCGCTGCTCAGCGAGTTCGTGCCCGCGGATCTCACGACCACACCATTCGCAGATCTCCACGGTCGGTCCGGCGCCGACTACGTCGCGCCGGTCATCGACCCTGATTCGCTCGCCATCCTGCAGTTCACGAGCGGCAGTACGTCCGACCCCAAGGGGGTCATGCTCCCCCATCGCTGCGTGACCGCCAACCTGGACGCGATCACCGTCGGCGCCGCGCTGGATCCGGCCACCGATCGGGTGGCGTCCTGGCTGCCGCTGTATCACGACATGGGTTTGATCGGTCTCCTCGGTGTCCCGATGACCAACGGCGTGAATCTCGTCCTCGCCGGGCCCCAAGACTTCTTGGCCGCGCCACTGCGGTGGATGCAATGGATGTCGGAGTTCGAGTGCACGCTCACCGGTGGACCCAACTTCGCCTACGCGCTCGCGGCGCGGGCGATGCGGCGCGCCACCGATCTCGACCTGTCCCGGTGGCGCCTCGCGCTCAACGGCGCCGAACCCATCGACCCCGACTCGGTCGAAGCCTTCCTCGAAGCCGGCGCCCCGTTCGGGCTCGCCCCGTCGGTGCCCTTCTGCGTCTACGGCATGGCCGAGGCCACGCTCGCCATCAGCTTCCCCGAGCCCGGCAGTGGCCTCACCGTCGACACGGTGGACCGACAGGTGCTCGAGACCGACAAGGTCGCGACCCCGGTAGCGCTCGACGCCCCGAACGCGCGGCGACTTCCGAAACTCGGGAAGGTGCTCGACGGCCTGGAACTCCGGATCGTCGATCCCGACACCGGCGCGGCGCGTGGAGAACGGGAAGTCGGCGAGATCGAACTCCGCGGGAACTCGATCACCCCCGGGTACTTCAAGAACCCCGAGGCCACCTCGGCCACGATCACCGACGGCTGGTTGCGCACCGGCGACCTCGGCTACCTCGTCGACGGCGAAGTCGTCATCTGCGGTCGCCGGAAGGACGTGATCATCGTCGGCGGTCGCAACGTGTTCCCGGAAGATGTGGAACGCGCCGCGGCGCGGGCAACGGGTGTGCGGGCGGGGAACGTGATCGCCTTCGGGACGTCCGGTCGCCGCGGTCGAGAGTCGATCGTGGTCGTGGCCGAGACTCGCACCGACAACACCGACCCGGTGCGCACCGACATCGTCGAACGCGTGACCCACGCGATCGGCATCCCACCCGGCGAGGTCGTGCTCGTCAACCCCGGCACGCTGCCCAAGACGTCATCCGGCAAGCTGCAACGCACCCTCTGCCGCACCCGCTACCTCGACAACGTCCTGGAACGCGTCTGAAGGCGCACCAAGAGGCAACCGGTGCCGGTGGGTGGGTCTCGCGCCGCTCCGACGGGGTCGTTCGGTGCGGGTTCTCAGATCATCGGCCAGGGGACGGAGTGGTAGCCCTCGTCGGGTTCGGGGAGGCGGGGATCGTCGAGGAGGTCGTCGATGCGGCGACGCAGCGCGTCGACCTCGACCCGGTGGAGCAGGCCGGCGAACTCGTCGCCGAGCGCACCGTCGAGCGCAACACACAACCGCTCGACGTCGGCGAGCAACGCGGGCGGCACGACCTCACCGGCGAAATCCCAGATCACGGTGCGCAGCTTCGGCGCGACATGGAACGTGAGTCCGTGATCGATGCCAAAGATCTGCGATGTCTCGAGCTCGCGCAGGCAGTGCCCGCCCTTGCGATCGGCGTTGTTGGCGAGAACGTCGAACACCGCGAACCGCATGAAGTCGTCGACGTGGTCTTCGAGCAACGTGAAGTAGTGCTCGTCGGGATCGTGTTCGACGAAGCACTGCACCGAACCGATGCCGAACGGACCGTCGCGCAGCACCGTGGGGGGAACCAGATTCCAGCCGAGTGCCTCGCTGAGCCGGTACGACGCATACTCACGTCGGCACAGGGTGCCGTCGGGGAAATCCCACAACGGCCGCTCGCCTTGCTCCGGCTTGTAGACCGCGAGCGTCTGCACATCGTCGCGTTCGACGGTCACCAACAGCGCGGCATTCGAAGACCACGCCACTCTTCCGACGACCTCGATCTCGCCATGGGCGATGAGGTCGGCCTGGGCCTCCGGGTTCAATTCCACCGCGGACAGATGTGGCCCGCCGGATCCATCGGGAACTCGCACAGCTGGCACGCGGGCCGCCCGCCGGCCACCGCGTCGGTGCCGCGTTGGGCCATGGCGCGGACCTGGGCGCGAGTCGCGAAGATGCGCGCCACGTACCCGTCGGAGTCTTCGTCGCTGACCTCGTCGTCGTCGTCCTCGTCTTCGGCGTGCTCGCGCAGCTCGATGAGCACCATGCCGCGGTCGGGTTCGTACCCGAGGCCGATCATGCGGGCCCGGAACAACGGCACTGCGGGTTCGGAGACCCCCGCCGCGCTCGGATGCATCGAGATGCTCTCGCCGGGAGGCTCCGGGTGCTCCAACGCGATGCGATCGAGGAAGGTCACGGCCTCGTGCGCGAGCAGCGCCACTTGCTCCTTCTCGACCAACACGGTGAGGCGATTGCCGCCCTTGTCGGCCTGGAGGTAGAAGACGCGCTGGCCGGGCTCGCCGATCGCCCCGGCGCCGAGCGAATCGACGGTGTCGAGTTCGATGATGCTCATGCGTCGACCTGCTCGGTCTCCGCCTCAGGCTCGACGGCATCAGCGTCGGCCTCAGCGGAGTCGGCGGGCGGTGCGGGGATGAACTCCGCGAGCGATCCGGTGTCGTTGCATTTCATCAACATCGCACCGTGCGCGCCCAAGGAGAAGACCGAGACCGACGCCGGCGACACGTTGATGCGTTGGAACAGATCGAGATGCACGCCGGTGAAGTGGGCGATCGCCGCCTTGATCGGATCCGCGTGCGACACGACCACGATCAGCGAGCCGGCATGGTCGGCGACCAGGCCTTCGAGTGCAGTCACCATCCGAGACTGCATCTCCGCGATCGACTCGCCGTTGGGGAATCGAGCGCGCGACGGTGCGCGTTGCACCGTCTTCCACAGATCGGTCTTGGCCAGGTCTTCGATCTGGCCGCCCGTCCACTCGCCGTAGTCGGCTTCGATCACGCCGGCACAGGTCTGCACCGGCACGTCGTGGTGTTCGGCGATGTGCGCGGCAGTTTGTTGGGTGCGCTCGATCGGGCTCGCATAGATCGCGGCGACGGGGAGATCGGCCAAACGTGAGGCCGTCGTGCGCGCCTGCTCGTTACCGACTTCGGAGAGGTCGATGCCCGGTGCCCGACCCGAAAGCTTGGGGCCGGTCTCGGCAGTGACCGCGTGGCGAACCAGGATGAGTGTCGTCGCAGAGGTCACGCGCCCGATCGTACCGGTCGAACGCCTCAGACCTCTCGGCGCGGTCTCGAGGCCTCCCGCCGGTACATTGCGGCGATGACCGACCAGCCCATTGGCATCCATCGCGGCGGCCCGCCCGAGACCGTCCTCCCGCCGGAGCCGAGCGATGTGCTCGCCGCGCTCGCGACCGCGGCCGACGAACCCGACCTCGACACCCGCCGTGCCCAGTTGCGAGCGATCGCGACCGGCCGACCGCGGTGCTGCACCGCGTGGGCCGCGTTGGGCGACAACGCTCGCGACGACATCGAGGCCTACGCGTACTACCGCGTCGGATATCACCGCGGGCTCGATCAGTTACGCCAGTCCGGATGGCGGGGTTCGGGCTACGTGCGGGGATCCCACCCCGAAAACCGGGGATTCCTGTCGGCGCTCGACGGTTTGCGCCGGGTGGCAGCGGTCATCGGCGAAACCGACGAGGCCGATCGATGTGCCGAATTTCTCTACCAGCTCGACCCTTCCGGGTTTTCGAGCGGTCAGAGCTAATCTCGACCGACACCACGCAGGCGAGAGGAACGCATGAAGCGCGCGCTCATCACGGGCATCACCGGGCAGGACGGGCGGTATTTGAGCCAGCTCCTGACATCGAAGGGCTACCAGGTGTTCGGCCTCATCGCCGGCCAGGCGAACCCGAAGGCCCAGCTGGTCATGGAAGAGAACCCGGGGCTCGACCTCGTGGGTGGCGACCTCCGCGACCTCCCGTCGCTCATCGCGGCGGTGGAGCAGGTCCAGCCCGACGAGGTCTACAACCTCGGCGCGATCAGCTTCGTCCAACTCTCGTTCAAGCAGGCCGAACTCACCGCGGAGATCACCGGCCTCGGCGTGTTGCGGATGCTCGAGGCGATCCGGATCGTCGGCGGCACCGAGAAGAACCCGATCCGCTTCTACCAAGCCAGCTCGTCGGAGATGTTCGGCAAGGTGCGCGAGACGCCGCAGAAGGAGAGCACTCCGTTCCACCCCCGCTCCCCGTACGGCGTCGCCAAGGTGTTCGGTCACGACATGACCGTCAACTACCGCGAGTCCTACAACCTGCACGCGAGCAGCGGCATCCTGTTCAACCACGAGAGTGAGCGCCGGGGGCTCGAGTTCGTCACCCGCAAGATCACCAACTCACTCGCGCGCATCAAGCTCGGCCTCCAGGACACGATCAGTCTCGGCAACCTCGACTCCGCGCGCGACTGGGGCTTCGCCGGCGACTACGTCGAGGCGATGTGGCTCATGCTCCAGCAGCCGGAGCCCGACGACTACGTGATCGCGACCGGCGAGACCCACACGATCCGCGAGTTCCTCGACGTCGCGTTCCGCATCGCCGGATACGACAGCTGGGAGCCCTACGTCACCCACGACACGCGCTTCGACCGGCCCGCGGAAGTCGATCTCCTGCTCGGCGACGCCACGAAGGCGCGCGAGAAGCTGGGATGGTCCCCGAAGGTGAACTTCGAGGAACTCGTCGTACGGATGTACGAGTCCGACCTCAAGAACGAGCAGAACATCCTCGACTCCGGCCGCCGATAACTCCGCTCGCTTTCAGCGGCGGGGCGTCGAACCACCCGAGGATCGCGTGCCCGTCGGATTTCGACGTCAGATACTGACAAGCCCCGACGCGACGACGAACAGAAGTACCAAGGCGAGCGCGACCGCGACCACGACCGCTCTCACGGTCCATCGCATCCATGAAGGGCGGCTCTGCAACCCGACGGCGAAGATGCCGACGCTCGCGACCTGCTGCTCGTAGGTCACCGGGGTCGGGCGGGGCCCGGCCCCGGGTTCGGGCACATTCCCGAATGGACTCTCGGCGTCAGCCACGAGCCAAGGCTACGCCCGGAACGGCCAGAGGCAACGACCTCCCACATGTCGCGTACCTACCCAGGCGTACGCCAATGTGCCCTACGGGCGCGAGTCAGGCGTTGGCCGTGTCAACGAAGACAACGGTTCCGAACTCGAACTGAGCCTGAGACAACGCTTGCTCCATGGTGTCGTGACACGTGTCCGTCACCGCGTTCCATTCTTCATCGCAATAGAAGAGGTACAGACCGTCCGCTCCGTCATACCTTGCGATCGCGAGCCCAGCGAAGCCGGAGCGCTCACGCCCACTCACCACATGGCGCGTGGCCAGCGTCGGAGTGGCGCCGCTCAGATCCGCCACGACGAGCACGCGGGCACCGTCGATCAGCTCAGGAACATGTGTCATGCGAGGCGTCCCTCCTACGAGTCCACCGCGACATTCTCCCTTGCTGAGCCGGAGCACCCGTGCCACCCAAGGGGCGCGTTTCACCACACCCGAGGATCGCGCGCTGCCGAACACTGATGTCATCCGAGGATCCCCAGCCTTGCCACCGCGTTTGGGGTCTGACCGTCGGTATCCGACGCCCGAACCCCACACGCCACACGTGCCGCCAACCACCCAAGGGGGCACGACACTCGACTCGTGCGTTCCTCGGACTTCCCAGTTTCTGGGCGTTCCGCGGAACGCATTTCGGGTCTGGTGGCCCCGATTCGTGGTCTCACCCTCGTCGTACGATCGACACTGATCTGGCCTGTCATCGTTGACGTTTGGAGCCCCCCATGTCCACCACACTCATCGCCCACTCGGACCTCGCGACCACCCCGACCGAACGGCTCGAAGCCGAAGCGACCACGCTCGCCGGCCACCTCGCCGCGGCAATGTGCCGCTTCCTCGACGTCGTCGCCGAACTCGACCGTCGCCGCGCCTGGGAAACGTGGGAAACCCGCAGCATGGCCCACTGGGTCTCCTGGAAATGCGGCATCGGCACCCGCGCCGCCCAAGAACACGTCCGCGTCGCCGTCGCCCTGACCGACCTCCCCGAAACCCACACCGCCTTCGCCCACGGCAGCCTCTCCTATTCCAAAGTCCGTGCCCTGACCCGCTTCATCACCCCCGGCAACGAGACCGACACCGTCGAACTCGCCCACCACACCACCGCCCACCAACTCGAACGCATCGCCCGCGCCCATGTCTCGGCGTGTCGCGCCGCCGACCCCGACCGCACCCGCGCCGCCATGGACGCCTCCCACGTCTCCATGCACACCAACGACGACGACACCATCACCGTCACCTGCCGCCTCCCGGCCGACCTCGCCCGTCGCCTCCTCCACGCCGTCGACCACGCCGCCCGCGAACTACCCCGCGACCCCAGTGCGGAACCGAACACGAAACGCGTCCACGGTCTCGCCACGATCATCGACACCTACCTGGAACCCGACCCCACCCGACCCGGCGTCGAAGTCGTCGTCCACATCGACATCGACACCCTCTCCGAAGACACCCCCGGCCACGCCACCATCGACGGGCATCCCATCGCCACCGAAACCATCCGCCGCCTCGCCTGCGATGCCGGCATCCGCCTCAGCCTCGACCGCAACGACACCGTTCTCGACCTCGGACGCCGATCCCGCTACCCCAACCCCGCACTCCGCCGCGCCATCGAACACCGCGACCACCACACCTGCCGGTTCCCCGGCTGCACCCAACGCACCCGCCTGCGCGCCCACCACGCCCGCCACTGGGCCCACGGCGGCCCCACCAACCGCGACAACCTCGTCATGCTCTGCCCCACCCACCACCGCAGCGTCCACGAAGGCGGCTGGCACGTCGAACCCGACCACACCAGCGGCTTCACCTTCATCAACCCGTACGGGCGGATCGTCCCTACCATCGACCCACCCACTGGCACCACTCCCGACGCCGCCATCGCCGGCAACCACACCGCGGGCATCACCATCACCCCCAACACCATCGCCTCACTCTGGGCCGGCGAACCCCTCGACCTCGACTGGACCATGACCGCCATCTACTGCGCCCACCCACCCACACCCCGACCACGAGCCGGAACCGACGAAAAGCGTTACCGCGGAGAACGCACCCACCCCACGTCCGAGGGGTGAACGTCGGACACCGACCCGCACACCCCAGGCTCTGACAGTCCCCCGCGCCCACCCAGGGGAGCGCGAATGACACCCGACAGTTCGCGCCCAGCGATTCGTTGTGCACCGAGAGGTACCTCGTGAGCTGACCGCCCCTGCGCCTAGGGATCATTAGCCTTGTCGCATGCAGGGTGAGCGGCGACGAGCCGAGTACGCGGTCGCGAGCGGCATCGTTGCGGGCCTGTGCGCAGCCACAGCAACGAGGCTGTATCTCAGTTCGACCGAGCAAGCCGGATTGGCTGGCCTCGTTCTCCTCCCAATCGTGGCGGCGGCATGCGCGATCCCAGCGGCCTTTCTCGGCTACTCGCAGTCTCGTCTCCGCCATTCGATCTTCTGTGCTCTTGCCGCTGCGGCAACCGTCACCGCCGCGCTTGTGATCTGGCAGATCGCGCGCGACCGCGGCGGGCCGCCGATCCGGGAGATCCTCATCGTCGGCGTCGCAATGGTGTCGCCCTTCGCGATCCTGGGCGTCCTTGTCGGTTATGCCGTCGGATCGGTCACTTTCAGCGTCGTCCGGCGCACTTGAGACCGCGACGGCTTGCACACCCGTTCCTTGCTCTACACGGTCTTCGCGAAGAGCGCCGCCACCAACCCAGGGGCGACGTCACCAGAAGCTGGTTGACCGCGAGCAACTGAACGCTGCGGTACCGAGTCCGGCGGTCAGTTACCGCAGAGTGGTGAGGCGGTCGAGACTCTTTCGGCTTCGGCGACGATGGCGCGGACGATGTCGCCGGCGGGGATGAGTTCGTGGATGGCCCCGACGCCTTGGCCGGCCGGGTAGCACTCACGGTCGGGGTCGACGCCTTCGGTGCCTTCATGCGCACCAAGGTGCATCCACCCGCCCGCCATCGACTTCATCAGCATCTCGGGGAACGGGACCAGCTCATCCGGGTGAGCGTCGAAGTACCGGGTGGTGTCATTCGCCACGGCCCGCAGCGTCTTACCGGTGAAGGCCCGCGAGATGGTCGTGCCGTCTTCGCCCGTACGAAGCAGCGCATCCTTGTAGCCCGGCGCCGAGCGCGCTTCAGGCGTAGCAATGAACCGGGTGCCGACCCACACACCATCGGCACCGAGCGCGAGCGCGGCGGCGAGACCCCGACCGTCGAAGATGCCACCCGCGGCAACCACCGGTACGCGATCCCCCACGGCATCCACCACTTGGGGCACGAGCGGCATCGTTGCCACCTGACCGGTGTGCCCACCGGCTTCGGTGCCCTGCGCGACCACGATGTCGCACCCGGCTTCGACCGCAGCAACCGCGTGGCGGACCTTGCCGCACATGGAGAGCACGAGCACGTTGTGGTCGTGGCAGAGCGTGATGACGTCGCGCGGCACCCCGAGCCCGGCGGCGAAGACCGACGCGCCTTCGCGAATCAGCGCTTCGACGTCGGTCATGAGCCGGTCGGGCATGGCGGTGAGCAGGTCGACACCCAGCGGCTTGTCGGTGAGCGCCTTGGCCTCGCGGATCTGGTCGACCATCTCCTCACTCGACATCGTCGACGCCCCGAAGCACCCGAAGCCCCCGGCTTCTGACACCGCGGCAACCAGCGGTGCGTAGGACACGCCGCCCATGCCGGCGAGCATCACCGGGTGCTCGATTCCCAACACATCGGTCAGTCGCGTCTGCATCGTCAACCCTCTCCTGGACTCGGGACGCCGAGGCTAACGTCGGTGACGTGAGCGAGGCGCCAACGCAACCAGAATCTGGAGTCACGCGCCGAGCGGGGCCCGAGCGGCCCGGCCCGCAGGGCCAAGAGCGGGAGTGCAGGTGAAGAACATTCCACTCGTCGGTGTGATCATGGGGAGCGACAGCGACCTGCCGGTGATGCAGGCCGCGGTCGACGTCCTCACCGAGTTCGGCGTGGCCCACGAGGTGCGCATCGTGTCGGCCCACCGCACCCCCGACGTGATGGTGGAGTACGCCCGCAGCGCAGCCGACCGCGGCCTCGGTGTGATCATCGCCGGAGCGGGGGGCGCAGCCCACCTCCCGGGTATGACCGCATCGATGACCACGCTGCCGGTCATCGGCGTGCCGGTCCCACTGGCCCATCTCGACGGGATCGATTCGCTCCTGTCGATCGTGCAGATGCCCAAGGGCATCCCGGTGGCAACGGTGGCGGTCGGCAACGCGACCAACGCCGGTCTGCTGGCGGTGCGCATCCTCGCGGTGAGCGACCCCGAACTCCAGGCCCGCATGGCCAAGTATCAGGCCGACCTCGACACCACGGTGCGCGAGAAGGACGCTCGGCTGCAGTCGTAGCCCCATGTCACATCGGGCCGGGGTCCCCCTTGACCTGAAGTCGACTTCAACCCGTAGGTTCGCCGCATGGACTACCGCGCCTACGCCGAACTCACCGGAACTCCCCACGTCGTGGTCGACGGCTCGGCCCAGGCGGGTACCGAGCTCGTGCTGTCCCACTGGCCCGGCGCCGCGACGCCCGAGACTGCTCCGCGCCGATCTCTCGGCCGAGATCGCATGCAACTACCTCGACCACCCCGAGCTGCACGTCGGACGCGCCGTACGTCACCAACAACCATTTCGATCAGGACGGCTTGGTGTCGGTCTTCGCGCTGACCCACCCGGACGAGGCCGAGCCCGCGACGCGCGCGGCTCATCGACATCGCGCGGGCCGGCGACTTCAGCACGTTCCACGATCGCGACGCCGCGCGCGCCGCGATCACGTTGGCCGAACTGGGCAACGCGGCCACCACCGACCCGTACGTCGACCTCCTCCCTCGGTTCCTCGACGTCGTCGACCACGTGGACCGATTCCGTGAGGTCTGGGCCGACGAAGACGCCCACATCACCGAGACGGAGCGGGCGATCGAGACGGGCACGATTCGCATCGACGCCCAGGACGATCTCGACCTGGCCATCGTCACCGTCCCGGCGGCCTGGGCCGAGCGCACCGTGCATCAGTTCACCACCACCCGCTCGGAGCCGACCCACCCGATGGCGATCAACAACGCGATCAACGCCTACGCCGTGATCACGGTGGGCGCGCGTGCGCCCGCACTGCAGTACCGATACGAGACCTGGGTCCACCTCGTGAGTCGGCGGCCCCGAGCGTGGTCGACCTCGCCGACCTGGCCGCCCGTCTCACCGCCGAAGATCGCGGCCCGGGTCATTGGGTCTTCGACGGAGTGACCGGTCTCAGCCCGGCGCTCCATCTCGTCGAGTCGACGGAAACAACCATCACCGCCGACCGTTTCGTGGATCTCGCGACCGCAGCACTCACCGCGGCGCTCGTGACTTGGAGTCCCTACGAGTGATGCGCTACTCGGAGGAGATGGCGTCGAGCACGTCGAACCGGGCGGCCCGTCGGGCCGGATAGGCCGCGGTCACCACGCCGGCCACCGCGGCCACGATCACGACGACCACGAGCTGGCCGACCGGTACCACGAAGTCGGTGAACCCTTCGTCCCTGAGCGCGCGCACCATCGCCCACCCGAAGAAGATTCCGAGCGACAGGCCGAGGAGCGTGCCGAAGACCGCCACGATGATCGACTCCCACCTCACGGCCGTGCGGACCTGACGGCGAGTCATGCCGACCGCGCGCAGGAGCCCGATCTCTCGAGTGCGCTCGACGATCGAGAGCATGAGCGTGTTCATGATGCCGAGCAAGGCAATCATGATCGCCAAGGCGAGCAACGCAAAGATGAGACCCAGGAGCTGGTCGATCTGGCTCTCGAACTGTTCCTTGAGCCCGCTCTGGTCCTTCAGCTCGGTGCCGGGGAACTCCTTCAGTGCCTTCTCGATCGCGGGCGAGACCTCCTTGGCCTTCACGCCCCGCTCCAGGCTGATGTACAGCTGATTGTCGGCGATCACCGTGAACCGCTTGTCGAAGGCCGCCAACGACAAGAAGTAATCGGAGAGACCTTCCTTCTGACCGAATCCGTAGACCGCACCGATGGTCATCTTCTGGTTCCCGCCGACGGGGAACTTGGTACGGATCTGCTGGCCCAGCGTCCAACCGTTGTCGTCGAGCACCTTCTTCGACACCGCGATCTGGTTCGGCCCGAGCGTGGTGATGTCGCCCTGTTGGGGATCGATATCGAAGATCCGGTCGAGCGTCTTCGGGTCGGAGGACACGAGGAACGAACCCTTCCCCGCGGCCTCGAACGGGCCGAACCGCAACGGATTCGCGAGCTCCACGCCGGGCACCTTGCCGACGGCCTCTCCGACCGCCGGGCTGAAACTCGATCCCGGGCCGGAACCGGCCATGACCACGAGATCGGCCTTGAAGGCACGGTCGATCTGACCGCTCAACGACTGCTTGATCGACGAGGCGAAGATGACGATCAACCCGACCAGCGCCACCCCGATCATGAGCGCCGCCGCGGTCGAGGCGGTGCGACGAGGGTTGCGCACGGCGTTCTCGCGCGCCAGCGTGCCCGGCATGCCTCGCAGTCGGGTCAGTGGCGCGCCGAGGATCCGGCCGACCGGCCGCGCGATCACCGGGGCGAGGATGGCGACGCCGATGAAGGTCGCGACGACGCCGGCGCCGACGGCTTCCACCCCGCCGCCGGCAAACAGCCCGACCAGCAAGAACCCCGATGCCGATCACCAGAACGCCCAGCCCGATGGCGGTGCGGCGGCCGAGTTGTCGGGACTCGGTCGCGGCCGCGCGCAATGCTTCCATGGGAGCAATCCGCGCCGCTCGGCGCGCCGGCAGGACCGACGCCGCAAACGTCACGATCACACCGAGCGCGAGGGCGATGACGATGGTCGCCGGCTGCACCACGAGCGCCGTGGTCGGCACGTCGATCCCGGCCAGGCCGAGCAGCGAGCGGAGGCCGAGCGCGAGCGCGATCCCCAGGCCGACGCCGACGATCGACGAGAACAACCCGAGCAGCGCGGCTTCGATCAGGACCGAACTTCGCACTTGACGACCGGCGGCGCCGAGGGCCCGGAGCAGCGCCAACTCTCGCGTGCGTTGGGTGATCACGATCGAGAAGGTGTTCACGATGATGAACGAACCGACGAACAACGAGATCCCGGCGAAGATCAGCAGGAACGTGGTGAAGAAGCTCAAGCTCTTCTGGATCTGGTTCTGCTGCTCCTTGATGAGCTTGGCACCGGTGATGACCTCGACCTCCTTCTCGGTGATCACCTGCTCGATCCGGTCGACGAGTCCCGCCTGCGAAATGCCCGGGTCCGAGGTGGCGAGGACGCCGTCGAGGCGGCCGGGTGTGGCGTTGACGCGTTGGGTCTCGGCCAGGGTGAACAGCGCGATGGTCGCTCCGAGTGGACGATCGGCGTCACCGAACTTCGTGACTCCGACGACCTTGAACTCGTCGCGCGGGAGCTGCTCGTTGGTGAAGAGGATCGTGACGGTATCGCCGATCTTGAAGCTGGCTTCCTTGGCCGTCCCCAAGTCCATGACCACTTCGTTCGCCGCAGTGGGCGCCCGAGACGTCTCACCAAGGTAGGGCACGAGTGTGTACGGATTCAGGGCTTCGACGGTCTGCCAGTTGAACCCGAACGCCGGGCTACCGCTCCCCGGGTCGCCGATCGGCTTGCCCTTGCGATCGAGATACTGCGCCCGCTGCACCTGGAGCTGGCCCTCGGCCGCCGCCACGCCATCCACGCCCTGCACCAGGGGCACCAACGAGTCCGAGATCCGTTCGCGTTGGGCCGGGCCGAAGTCCGACTCGAGGTTGTTCGTGCTGCGGACGTAGGCATCGGTGCCGTCATAGACGCTGGCGAACAACTCGTCGAAGGACTTGCGCACCGTGTCGGTGAAGACGAGCGTGCCCGACACGAACGCGACACCGAGGACCACCGAGACGGCCGTGAGGAGGAATCGCAACTTGTGCGCAACCAGGCCGCGCCAGGTGACCTTCCACATGTCAGGCCCCGAACTGCTTGAGCCGATCCAGGACGCCTTCGGCGGTGGGTTCGAGCATCTCGTCGACGATCTTCCCGTCGGCCAGGAAGACGACACGATCCGCATAGCTGGCCGCGCCCGGGTCGTGAGTGACCATCACGATGGTCTGGCCGAGATCGTCGACGGCCGCCCGCATGAACGTGAGGATCTCGGCGCTGGCACGCGAGTCGAGGTTGCCGGTGGGTTCGTCGGCGAAGATCAGGTCGGGCCGGGACACCAAGGCCCGAGCCACCGCCACCCGTTGCTGCTGGCCGCCCGAGAGTTCGCTCGGACGGTGCGTGAGGCGGTCGCCGATCCGCAGCGTCTTGACGATGGAGTCCATCCAGGATTGATCGGGCTTGCGACCGGCCAGCGCCATCGGCAGGGTGATGTTTTCCGCCGCGTTGAGCGTGGGGATCAGGTTGAACGACTGGAAGATGAACCCGATGCGGTCCCGGCGGATCAGCGTGAGCTGCTTTTCGTTGCAGGCGCTGATCTCCACGTCGCCGATGTACACCTGACCCGACGTGACCCGATCGAGACCGGCGAGACAGTGCAGCAACGTCGACTTCCCGGAACCCGACGGGCCCATGATCGCCGTGAACTGCCGGGCCGAGAAATCGACCGAGATGGTGTCGAGGGCACGGACCTCGGCCTCACCTTCGCCGTAGATCTTCGAGGCACCAACGGCGCGGGCCGCGAGGGCGGTAGTAGCGGGCGCGGGCATGGTCATTTCGACACACTCCATGCGGATCGGGGAATCCCGAGCCTAGTGAGCACCTGCGCCCAAACCTGGGGCCGCCGCCAGTGGTCACAGTCTCGTCGCTCTGGGATGGCTCTCGGCCAACTCTGAGGTTGGCAGCTCACTATCACCATCATGATCCAGCACCTCGCCCCGCCCGACCCCGCTCCGCCGGGTCGGACATCCCGACGCTGGACATCGTCCTGCCCGTCTACAACGAAGCGGCGATCCTCGCGGCCAGCGTCCGCCGGCTCCATCGGTACCTCTCGACCGAGTTCCCGTTCACGCTGGCGCGATCACGATCGTCGACAACGCGTCGACCGACGGCACCGTGGGCGATCGCCGACGCGCTGGCCGGCGAACTCGCCAACGTGCGCGCGCGTCACCTGCGACCAGAAGGGTCGCGGGCCGCGCGCTGCGGCACGCCTGGACCGCGAGCGACGCCGCCGTCGTCGCCTACATGGACGTCGACCTCTCGACCGACCTCGACGCGCTGCTCCCGCTCGTCGCGCCGCTGCGTGTCCGGGCACTCCGACGTCGCGATCGGCTCCCGGCTCTCGCCCGGCGCGTCGCGTCGCGCGCGGCCCGAAGCGCGAGCTGATCTCCCGCACCTACAACCTCGATCCTGCGCGCCGTGTTCGCCACCCGGGTCCGCGACGCGCAGTGCGGCTTCAAGGCGGTCCGCGCCGACGTCGCGCGCGAGCTGCTGCCGCGCGATCGAGGACGACGGCTGGTTCTTCGACACCGAGCTCCTGCTCCTCGCCGAGCGCAACGGCCTGCGCATCCACGAGGTGCCGGTCGACTGGATCGACGACCCCGACAGCCGGGTGAACATTCGCGCGCACCGCGCTCGGCGACCTCCGCGGCGCACGCCCGCATGGCGCGCACGTTCGCGACCGGTGGCGGCGGTCGACTCGACGTCGCACGGATCGCGCCCGCCGCTCGCCGACGACTTCGGCCGGCGGCTCGTGACGCTTCGCGAGCCATCGGCGCGGTCAGCACGATCGTGTCGCTCGTGCTCTTCCTCGCTGCTGCGCGGCGCGACTCGGCGCGGATCGCGGCCAACATCGTCGCGGTCGAGCGCGACGCTTCGTCGCGAACACCTGGGCGCAACGCGCGCTTCACGTGGCGACGCGCACGGCCGCGATGGCGCCGCAGCGATCGCGATCTACGTCGGCTCGCTCGCGCTCACCAGCGTCGCGCTGTTGCGTCGATCGGCGCGATCGGCGGCGGCGTCGTCGCCGAGCTCGCCGCGCTCGTGCGTCACCTGGACCGCTCGCCAGCATCGGCCGGTTCCTGACCCTCGTCCCACGACTTCAGATCGGACTCCGTGATGGTCGACGTGCTCGATCCCGCCGATGAGCTGTCGACCCGCTCGACGCGGCCGCCGACCCGTCGATCGCCGTCGGCGCCCGCGGCGCCGACGCGGTCGGCCCGCGCGCCGCCGCGCCGTGCGTGGCGCGGGCGCCCGAGACCGACCCGCGCGTGGGTCGCGGCCGGCGCTGCTCGGCCTGCTCGCCGTCACCGCCGTGCTCTACCTCTGGGGCCTCGGCGCGTCGGGCTGGGCGAACACCTACTACGCCGCGGCGGTGCAGGCGGGGACGAAGAGCTGGAAGGCGTTCTTCTTCGGCTCGACCGACGCGTCGAACTTCATCACCGTCGACAAGACGCCGGCGTCGCTCTGGCCGATGGAGATCTCGGCCGCGGATCTTCGGCGTGAACTCGTGGAGCATCCTCGTGCCGCAGGCGCTCGATGGGCGTCGCCGCCGTCGGCGTGCTCTACGCGACGGTGAAGCGCTGGTTCGGCGCCGGCCGCCGGCGCTGCTCGCCGGCGCGGTGCTCGCGCTCGACGCCGGTCGCCGCGTTGATGTTCCGGTTCAACAACCCCGACGCGCTGCTCGTGCTGCTGCTCGTGGCCGGCGGCGTACGCGCTGACCCGCGCGCTCGAGGCCGGCGCAGACCCGCTGGGTGCGTCGCTCGCCGGCGTCGCTCGTCGGGCTTCGCGTTCCTCGCCAAGGAGCTCCAGGCGTTCCTCGTGCTGCCCGGCGTTCGGGCTCGTGTACCTCGTCGCCGGCCCGCCGCGGCTCGGGCGCCGGGTCGCGGCAGGTCGTCGTGCTCGGGCGTCGACGACGCTCGTGCCGGCGGGTGGTGGGTCGCGATCGTCGATGCTCACGCCGGCGTCGACGCGGCCGTACATCGGCGGTTCGCAGAACAACAGCTTCTGGAACGTGCTCTTCGGGTACAACGGCTTCGGCCGGCTCACCGGGAACGAGACCGGCAGTGTCGGCGGCGGTGGCGACAGGCCGGACGGCAGTGGGGCCCGACCGGCTGGACGCGGCTGTTCAACGCGCAGTTCGGCGGTCAGGCGTCGTGGCTGCTCCCGGCCGCGTTGATCCTGCTCGTCGCCGGGCTCGTGCTCACGCTGCGCGCGGCCCCGCACCGACCGCACGCGCGCCGCGCTGTCCTGTGGGGCGGCTGGCTGCTCGTGACCGGCGATCGCCGTTCAGCCTCGGCCAGGGGATCATCCACGAGTACTACACGGTCGCGCTCGGCTCCCGCGATCGGCGCGCTCGTCGGCATCGGCGCGGTCACGCTGTGGCGCGCCCGTGCCGGCTGGTGGGCCCTGATCGCGATGCTGGCCACGTGGGTGCTCACGGTGTGGTGGGTACGCGAACTCCTCGCTCGGTCACCGAACTGGCACCAACACCTCCACGACGGCGTGGTCGTCGGTGCGGTCGTGGTTGGCGTGGCCCTGTTGGTCCCGCCCACCCGACGGTGGGTCGCCGGTCTGACGGCGGCGCGGCGCGCTGCTCGTCGGGTCTTGCGGCTCCGACCGCGGCAAGTGTCACCACCGCGCGCACGCCGCATCAAGGCCCGCTGCCCACGTCTGGTCCCACCGGTTGCCAACCGGGGATTCGGTGGGCGACCCGGCGGGTTCGGCCCCACGGGGAACGGGCTCCCCCAACTGCCCGCCGGCAGGTGGATTCCCGGGCGGTACTCCTCCCTCGGGTGGAGGATTTCTCGGTGGTGCGCCAACCGGTGGCGGTATCCCCGTGGCGGTTCCCCGGCGGTGGCTTCCCCGGTGGCGGCTTCCCCGGTGGGGGCGGGTGTGGATCTTGCGTGCCCACGCCCTCCGCCTGACCCACCTCGCAGCCCGATTGGCGGATCCTGGTCCGGAGCCGACCACCAGCCGCCACCAACGCTGCGGCAGTGCAGCTCGCGTCCGGTCGCCCATCATGGCGATCGGTGGGTTCAACGGCTCCGACCCCACGCCGACCCTCGCCGAGTTCCAGCGCTTCGTCGAGAACGGTGCGGTGCACTATTTCATCGCCACCAACTTCGGCGTTCCCGGCGGCGGCCAGAGTGGCACTGGGAGCACGATTTCGGAGTGGGTGCAATCACACTTCGACTCGCGTACCGTCGATGGTGTCACCATCTATGACCTCTCCCAGCCAGGAACGGCAGGTCAATGAGCCAACGTCTGCTTCTCGTCGACGACGAGGAACACCTGCGCACCATGCTCGCCGCCCGCTCGCGCATTCCGGCTACGAGGTCGAAACCGCGGCCAACGGCCGGACCGCCGAGCTGAGCCGGTCTGCGGTCCCCGATCTGATCTTGCTCGACGTGATGATGCCGGACCTCGACGGGTTCGAGGTCTGCCGCCCGTTGCGGTCCGAACAGGTGAAGACGCCGATCATCTTTCTCACCGCTCGCGACGAGACCGGCGACAAAGTTCGGGGACTGACGTTGGGCGCCGACGACTACCTCGTCAAGCCGTTCAGCCTCGACGAGCTCGTGGCGCGCGTCCAAGCCGTATTGCGACGGTCCGTCAGGCCACGGCCGGTGTCGTGCTGCGCTGCGACGACCTCGAACTCGACGACGACGCCCACCGCGTGCGGCGCGCCGGGGTTGACATCGCACTGTCTCCCACCGAGTACAACCTGCTCCGTTTCTGCTCGCGAACCAAGGCCGGGTCCTCTCGCGCGCAATTCTCGATCACGTGTGGGACTACACTTCGGCGGAGACGGCCGCATCGTCGAGACCTACATCGCGTACCTGCGCAAGAAGGTCGACGCCGACCAGGCCGCTCATCCACACGGTGCGCGGTGTCGTTACACCGTCAGAGCCGGGTAACAGTGTCGCTCCGCGCCCGTCTACTCCTGGCAATGTCGCTCCTCGCCATCCTCGTCGTCTCCGGCGCGTTGGCCACGACCCGACTCGCCGAGGACCGCCTGGTTGATCAGGTGGACCACCGACTGCGTGGGGCAGTCGCGCCGTTCGATCGCGGCTTCGATCGCGGCTTCGATTTCGGCGCCCGGAGTGCCATCCCGCCCGACGGCGGCCCGCGCCGCCGCGCACAGTCCGAACGCGTTCAACGAATTCTTCGTCGCCGCGATCGACGCCTCGGGGACTGTGACGTGTGGTGGGCCGCCCGAACGTGGTCTCCCCGTCTGATCGCAGCACGCCTTTGCTACGAGTCGGCCAGGCCCGCCAGTCGGCCGAGGAAGTTGCCGGTCCGTTCACCGTCGCGGCGAAACACGGCGATAGCCGATACCGCGTGATCGCACGATCCCGCCCCGACTCCGACACCGTGCTCGTGCTCGCCGCGCCCCTCGATGCCGTCGATACGTCGACTCGGGAACTCCGCACGATCGCGTTCATCGTCGCGGGCATCATCCTCGCGGTGTTGTTCCTCGTGACGTGGTGGGTGTTGCGCCTCGGGATTCGTCCGCTCAAGCGCATGGCCTCCGCGGCGGTCACCATCAGCGACGAGGACCTCACCCGGCGGGTGCCCGATGCACGGCCGGCACCGAAGCCGGCGACCTGAGCCACGCGATCAACACGATGCTCGGGCGGCTCGAGGACTCGTTCCGGGCCCGGGCCGCGACCGACGCGCGGCTCCGCCAATTCGTCGGGGATGCCAGTCACGAACTGCGGACTCCGATCCAGACGATCCGGGGCTACGCCGAACTCTTCGCGGCCGGCGGGCTGGCCGACGCAGATCAGCTCGAGGATGCGATGCGCCGGACTCGGCTGGAGTCCGAACGGATGGCGCAACTCATCGACGATCTCTTGACCTTGGCCCGGTTCGATCAAGCGCGTCCGATCGAGCAACGCCCGGTCGATCTCGTCGCGATCGCGCACGACACGCGAGCCGACGCGGCCATGATGGCGCCGACGCGTTCGATCAGCGTCGACGCGACGGCGACGGCGCCGTGATCGGCGACGAAGGCCTCATGCGTCAGGTTTTTGCCAACCTCGTGGGCAACGCCGTCGCCCACACTCCCGAGACCGCCGAGATCATCATCACCGTGCGCGCCGAGCCGGACTCGGTCCACGTGGCGATTCGCGACACCGGGCCGGGCATCGATCCGAACACCGCCGACCGTGCGTTCGAACGATTCGTCCGGGCCGACCCCGCTCGCACCCGTGCGCACGGTGGCTCCGGTCTCGGGTTGGCCATCGTGCACGACGCGATCGGTGCGCACGGTGCACGGTGCGGCGAGAATCAACTCGCCGATCCCGGCGCCCTCTTCGAGTTCGATCTCCGGCGCCTCGGAATCCGAGTCGCCGCGGACGCGGGCGCGCCGGCCGAGGTACACGAACACGGCGACGGAGACCACGAAGACGATGATGCTGACCCAGGCGTTGAGCCGTAGCGGCCCGATCGTGTGCGCGGGGTCGACCCTCATCTCTTCCATCACGAACCGGAACATCGTGTAGCCGGCCGCGTACAACGCGAACAGTTGGCCGCGCACGAGTTTGAACTTTCGGTCGATCGCGATCAACGCGAACCCGAGCGCAATACACCACAGCGATTCGTAAAGAAATGTCGGCTGGAACGTCCGCTCGTTGAGGTACTCCACCGGCCGATGGACCCGGTCGATCTCGACCGCCCACGGCAGGTTCGACGGTCCGCCGAAGAGCTCCTGGTTGAACCAGTTCCCCCACCGACCGATCCCCTGGGCGAACGCGAGACCCGGCACGATCGCGTCGGCGACCGGCGCGAACGCGATCCCGCGGCGCCGAGCGACGATGGAGACCGCCAGTGCGCCACCGATCACCCCACCCCAGATCCCGAGGCCACCCCGCCAGATCTGGACCGTGCGCTCCCAATGACCCTCGAACAATTGGTAGTCGGTGATGACGTGGTACACCCGGGCGCCGATCACGCCACCGACGACGGCCCAGAACGCAATCGAATCGAACGCCTCGCCGTCGCCGCCCTGCTTGACGTAGCGGGTTCGACCGACCTTGGCCGCCACGACCACACCGAGTGCGATCATCAGCCCGTACATGTGCAGGGGCACCGGGCCGAGGCGGACCACCCCGTCGCTCGGGCTGGGAATGGACGCGAGCGACACGGCCAGGGCGGAGAACGTCACGCCGGTGACTCTAATTCGACCGTTTCGCTCTTTGGGGTGAGGATGGTCTCCGAGCCGCCGGTCGGTCAGCACTCTTTACTCTGGGCTGTGAGCCCTATTCCTAGATCGTGCGCCGGTTGGTCGGTGAGGTCGACCTTGGATGGCTGATGGGATGACGTGCTTCGAGCACTGAACCATTAGGACGCTGCTGGTCGCCTTTGGCTCGACAACCCGACGACGAAACGGAGCTGCGATGGTGAAAGTGTTCGTGGGTCATGACTGGGCCGAGACCCACCACGACCTGCATATCGAAGACGAACACGGCACACGACTCGCGAAGGGCCGCGTGGCCGAAGGCATTGATGGTGTCGCCCGGTTCCATGAACTGTTGGCACCGTTCGTTGATGATCCGGCCGAGGTAACGATCGCGACCGAAACGGATCGTGGCTTGTTCGTCGCGGCGATGGTCGCGTCGGGGTATCGGGTCTTGGCCGTGAACCCAATGTCGACGTCTCGTTACCGGGAACGGCACTCGACGTCGGGTGCGAAGTCCGATCCCGGCGACGCGTTCGTCCTCGCCGAACTCGCCCGCACCGATGGCCACAATCACCGGCCGATCGCGGGTGACAGCGATTTGGGTGAAGCGATCAAAGTCCTGGCCCGGGCCCATCAGAGCCTGATCTGGACCCGGCAACGCCAACTCAACCAGCTGCGTTCAACGCTGCGGGAGTTCTATCCCGGGGCACTCGTCGCGTTCGACGAACTCGGATCCGGCGATGCGTTGGCGGTCCTGGCGGTCGCTCCGACCCCAACATTGGGACGGGCCCTGTCACGCTCAAAGATCGCCGCCGCGCTTCGCCGTGGCGGCCGACAACGTCGCATCGAGGAACGAGCAATCGAGACCCAGACCGCGTTACGCGCCGATCAGCTCGAAGCACCAACAATCGTCGCGAACGCGATGGGAGCGACCGTCACCGCACTCGTCGCGGTCGCTGGCGAACTCACCGCTCAGATCGCCCGCCTCGAGTCGGAACTGTCCGAACATTTTGAGATGCACCCGGACGCCAAGATCATCCGATCCCTGCCAGGACTAGGGACGATCCTCGGCGCCCGGGTGCTCGCAGAGTTCGGAGATGACCCGAACCGCTACGCGAACGCCAAGTGTCGCAAGAACTACGCCGGCACATCACCCATCACCCGAGCCTCAGGCAAACACCGAGTCGTCCTCGCCCGCTACGCCCGCAACAAACGACTCGCCGACGCCTGCCAACAATGGCGTTCTGCCGCGCTCACCACCAGCCCAGGCGCTCGAATGTTCTACGACCAGCACCGCAGCGCAGGAGACACCCACCACCGAGCGCTCCGAGCTCTCGGCAACCGCCTCGTCGGCCTTCTCCACGGCTGCCTCGACCACAACACGCTCTACGACGAACACACCGCCTGGGCCCATCGCACCCAACTTGCCGCTTGACACCAACCACCCGTGGGATGTCTACGAGGCTGCGCCGCTCAAGGCTGAGCGGGAATGTACCGATACCCATGGTGCGCGACCCGGCGGTGGCCGAGTTTTGAGACGGCCACCGCTGCGGTCCATTCCCGGCGATGCCATATAGTTAGGCATATGCCTAAGTCTCACACCGTTGACCCCGCGCTCCCGGAGATCTTCCATGCGTTGTCGGACGCGACTCGTCTCGCGGTCGTCGAGCGATTGAGCGTCGCGCCGGCGACGGCCAGCGAGCTGGCGAAGCCCTACGCCATGGCACTCCCGTCGTTCATGCAACACATGGGTGTCCTGGAGCGCGCCGCGATCGTGACGTCCCACAAACGTGGACGCGCCCGCACGTACCAACTCGCGCCCGGTTCGTTACAGCTCGCGTCGGCATGGCTCGCGGAGTTTCGCAACCACTGGGAACGCCGACTCGACCAACTGCACCATCTGATGATCACGACCGACCACCGGCAAGGAGCACCATGAGCCACTTCACCCCCAACCCTGCGCTCGACCTCGTCCTCGAGCGCACGATCCCGGTGCCACCGGCGCGGGTCTGGGCCGCCTGGACCCAGCCGGAACTCTTGATGCAATGGTTCACACCGGCACCCTGGAAGACGGTCGCCGCCGACATCGACGTGCGACCGGGTGGCCGCTACGTCACGACGATGGAATCCCCGGACGGTGATCGGTATCCAAACTCGGGCTGCTACCTCCAGGTCGAACCGAGCCGACTGCTCGTGTTCACCAGCGTGATGACCGAGGACTTCCGCCCGGTCGCCCCGACCACTGGAGCCGGCGACCTCGCGATGACCGCCCGGATCGAGATCGAAGCGGCACCTGACGGTGGCACCCACTACCGAGCAATCGCAATGCATGCCGACGAGGGCGCGTGCTCGCAGCATTCCGACATGGGCTTCGCCGAGGGTTGGGGAGCTGCCCTCGACCAACTGGTCACGCTGATGTCCTGACCGGCCCTCGGCAACCGAGTGCTACTTGACGAGCCGCGACATGCGGCGGTCGGCGAGGATCTTGCCGTCGGTCTGACACGTCGGGCAGTACGTGATCTCGTGGCTTTCAAACGACACCCGCCGCATTGGTGTCTGGCACTCGGGGCAGGGCAGCCCATGACGGTTGTGCACGCGGAAGCGATCACCCAGCTTCGGTTCGGACAATCCGCCTCGGCGTTCCCGTTCGGTGGCGAGCGCCTCGGTCATGGTCACGCGAATCGCATCGACGAGACGCCGGCGAGCCTCGGGATCCATCTTGGCCAGGGTCGCGTACGGCGACACGTGCGCGCGGTGGAGAGCGTCGTTGGCGTATCCCCGCCCGATGCCGGCGACGGTGCGCTGGTCGCGCAGGAAGGTGTGGATACGACGCTTGTCGGTCGAGGTGAGGAGCAGCGTCTCGAACTCGTCGGAGTCGGGTTCGGGCCCGAGTCCGACCGTCGGACCTTCGTCGTCGGCCGCGAGCACCCACCAGGCGACCTTGCGTTCATGACCGTGTTCGCGAATGAGCACCGCGCGGTCGTCGTCGAATCGGAATCGGACCGCCGCGCCCTTCGGCTTCGTCTTCTTGGTCGGCGTCTCGACGTCGAGCCGACCCGCCTGGGAGAGGTGGAACACGATCGCCAGATCGGAGTCGGTGACCAAGCGGAGATACTTCGCCCGACGGGTGACCCCCGTGAGGCGGGAACCCACGAGCGCGTCGGGGGCCGGGGTCACCGTCTTCAGCGCCGAGAAACCGAGGGGATCAACGCCGACGAACGTGGCACCTTCGAGAAACTCTTCGAGGCGTTCGCCGAGGGCCTGCATCTCCGGCAACTCGGGCATGACCGGAGCGTATCTATCCCGAACCCTTGCGGCGTTGGCGCGCTTGCATGCGGGAGCGGATCAGCTCGCGGCGTTCCCGTACTTCGGCGTAGGTGAGCGAGTCGCCCCACTCCGGTCCGACGCCGAGGCTGGCCTTGACCGACGCCAGATCGAGGTCCGGCGCGGCCTCCAGGCCGAGGTCCTGCGCGATCTGATCCCCGTACTGCGCCTGGAAGTAGAGGTACACGTGAGCGATCTCGCCGAGGATGTCGAGGTCGGGTGCGAGGGTCGCCGTTGCGCCGTCGAGGAACATCATGTTCTTCACGAACAGCATGAGTTCCTTGGGTGCTCGGGCGCCGTACTCGAGCAGCTTCTTCGTGAGGTCGCGCAGTTCACCGACGAGTTCGTCGGCACTCATGAGCGTCGGGTCCTTGACCGGCTGATCGAGCCCGAGGTCGGCGATCACCGCATCGAGATCGGTGTCGGGGGGAACGCGCCGAGATCCCGCAGCGCCGCCAACTGCCCGCGGACATCGCCGGTGCTCCCCAGCACGAGGAGTTGCAGGAAGGCTCGGCGCTTCCGCTCGTCGAGGCGGCCGGTGATCCCGAAATCGAGGAGCGCGGTTCGACCGTCGGGCATGCCGAACAAGTTCCCGCCGTGCAGGTCGCCGTGGAAGACGCCGTGGACGAGGGCGCCTTCGAGGAACGAGATGAGCCCGGATCGCAACAACGCGTTGGTGTCGATACCGGCGGCGCGCATGCCCTCGACGTCGTCGAAGTTGTAGCCCGCGAGCCGCTCCATCACGAGCACGCGTCGCGTCACGAGGCGCGGATGCGGGCGCGGCACCACCGTCTCCCGGATTCCGATCTTCGCCATCGCGCCGGCAACGTCGAGCATGTTCTCGGCTTCGAGTCGGAAGTCGAGTTCCTCGACGATGGTCTCGGCGAACAGCTCGACCAAGGCCGGCGGGTTGGCCAGTGCGGCGACCGGAATCCGTCCGACCATCCGGGGCCCGAGCCACGCCAACGCCCGCAGGTCTTGACGCACCCGGCGCGCGACCGTGGCTCGTTGCACCTTGACGACGACGGCCTCGCCGGTCAGCAGCGTCGCCGCATGTACTTGGGCAATCGATGCGGCGGCCAGCGGTTCGACGTCGAAGGACGAGAACACGGCCTCGATCGGTTGGCCGAGTTCGGTCTCGACGATGGCCCGCACCGACGCGAACGGCGCGGCCGGAACCTGGTCGCGCAGCAACTTGAACTCGCTGACGAGTTCCTCCGGGAACAGTCCATCGCCGCCCGACACAATCTGGCCGAGCTTGACGTAGGTCGGGCCGAGGCCCTCGAAGCTCTTCCGCAACCGGGCCGACACGCCGGACCGGGATCGATCGGTCCCGCGCTCACGCAGATACCAACCGGTCAGCGCCCAACCCACCGAGGAGACCACGCGCAGCCCCCGCCGCAGTGGGGGGAAGCGCGGGGGGGTCGTCAGCGGACCGAGCCCCGCCCGCGTCCGCGCCCGGACGCCGTCCAGTCCGCGCCGCCAGGGCAGATCGTCAGGGTCGACAATCCATGGGGGCGTCGAGCTGAAGGCACCGAGAACGAGGTCGGCAGGATCGGCGGGGTTCGTGTCGATGGATCGGAACGTAGTGCCGCGAGGTGCGGGCTACCCGTACGCGCGGCAACCCCAACCGGTCAGCCCGTGGCGGGCGTAGACGCGCTCGGCCACGACGATCTGCTCCTCCCGCGACGCCATGCCGGCGTTGGGCGCGAACTCACGACCGCCGAAACCGGTCCAGGTGCCGTTGTAGAAGCCGACGCCGCCCGAGAATCTCGGACCCTGCATCGACCAGTTGCCCCCGGTCTCGCAGCGAGCGATGCCGTCCCAGTTGACGTTGGTCTTCTGGCGCAGCTTCTCGCTCGCCGCCGCGTACCAGATCGCCTGCGCGTTGAGTTCGTTCTGCAGCACCGCGACTCGGACCTTCTCTTCGGCCTCGACCCGTGCCTTCGACACGAGCGCGGCGTCGATCGGAACGGCCGACGCCTCGCGCGCCACCTTCTCCTTGCGGTTGGAGGCCGAGGTGTCGCGGTCGGCCGCGAAAGCCACTCCCACGCCACTCAGGCCGACCACGCCGACGAGCGAACCCGCGACGACGATCCGAATCCGTGATCGCGCCCGATGAGTGTGATCAACCACAAACGCCTCCCCAGGGTCGCAGGCCTTGGGTCGAGAGCAGGTACTGCGCCATCGCGTCCTGGTCGGCGGCACCGGCGTTCGACGGGTGCACCCCGACGAGGTCGGCACGGCCGGCGGACCGGGCGTTGTTGTCCCAAGTTCCTGGCATGAACTGATACGCGCCACCGGCGCCCGACGACGTGTTGACGACGTCGTACTGACCGCGACTCTCGCGGTGCTTGATGCACTCGAGCACGTTGCCGCCCGAGCCCGAGCCCGAACTCGACGGACGCGCCGTGCGCGCACGCGCTCGGTCTGCGGCTTCGTTGAAGGCCACGGCCTCCAACCACTTCACGCGGTTGACGTGCTCGTAGAACCGAGCCCGCGCAACGTCTTCGCTCCGAGCCCGGATCGCCGGGTCGATGGCCGGCAACGCCGTTGGGCGCGCGACCGAGGTCGTGGTGTGACGGCTCGATGGGTGAGCCGTCGCCCGAACCGCGCCGTCCGCCGCCGCCGAAGCGGTACCGAGCAACGCTGTCCCCGTCATGGTGACGAGGAGTCCTGAGCCGATCGCAAGGGCGCGACCATTCATAGAAGTACTCCTTTCACTCCGCCAACCCCCGACCGCACCCGTTCGGGCGCGCGACGGCGCCAGCCTGGGATGGGAAGGGGCGAATGCCACACAAGGTATGGAGTGGGCTTTCGGGACACGCAGAATACCTGGGGGGTGCGACCGACGCCCAGCTAATTGACAGATTCTGTCAGCTCGTTCCTGGAACCTGAGAACGATCCAGCCCGGGGGCCGGGGCCCTACGCCCGGTCGCCGAAAACTTTGTGACTGGAATCACAAGCTCGGATTTCCCCGGTTTTGGGGCCTACGCGCGTCCGTCCAGGACCCCCATCGGGGTCACCACCAGTCCGGTCAGGGTCTGATCGACATGCTCCATGCGCAGCGACAACATGCGCTGGGCGTACCCGAGCACGGTCGCCGCGTACTCCGGATCGGCAGCCCGGTCGAAGAGCTCGTCGGGGTCCCGATCGAGGTCGTAGAAAAGCGGCGGCAGGCGCGTGAAGTGGACGTACTTGCCGTGTTCGTCACGGAGGACCGACAACGCGCACTGGTCCATGTCGATGTCGAGCAGCGCCTCGACGGTCTTGCCGATCGGGTCGCGAAACTCCCATTCCCAGAACGCGCCATCGCGCCACTGGTCGGGGCGCTCGCCTCGGAGGAACGGCACCAGCGACCGGCCATCGCATTGGATCGGCACCGGCAGCTCGAGCCACTCCAACGCGGTCGGCATGAGGTCGACGTTCTCGGTGAACGCGTCCTCGACCACGGTGCCGTGGGTGTGCGGCGCACGAGGGTCATGGATGATCAAGGGGATGTGGTAGCTCTGATCGAACCACCCGAGCTTCTCGGTCAGCCAGTGATCGCCGAGCTGCTCGCCGTGGTCCGAGGTGAGGATGACCAGGGTGTCGTCCCACTCGCCGCGAGCGCGAATCCCGTCGAGCAAGCGGCCGACCTGCGCGTCGACTTCGCTCATCATCCCGAAGTAGGTGGCCCGGAGCTGTCGCACCGCATCGAGGTCGTCGCCGAACCGGATCCCCGGAATCGCAAGGGCGCCGCCGAGCACGATGTGGGCGTCGCCTTCCTCCGAGTACGAGTCGCGGCGGATCGGGTCCGGCATCTCCGCCGGGTCGTACATCGACGCGTAGGGCTCGGGTGCGACGAACGGCGGGTGCGGCCGGATGTAGGCGACATGGACGAACCACTCGTCGTCGACCTGATCCAGGTAGTCGAGGACCTCACCCGTGAGAAACGCGGCCTCGGTGTGTTCGGCCGCGTAGGCCACCGGCGCGCCCGGCGCATCCGAAATCGGGTCGTACATCCGGGTCACGTCGGCGGGAACGTCGTAGCCCTGTTCGCGGAGCCACACTCCCCACGCTGTCGCGTGTTCGGGAAGATCCACGATCGCCCGGTAACCCGGGAGCACGCCTTCGTAACTTCGCAACCGCGGATCGGCGGCATCGAGGTCGCGAGGATCCGGCGACGCATCGGTGTAGCCGAACAAGACGGGGTCATATCCGCCCGCACGTGCTTCGAGCGCCATGTTCGTGAACCGGGCATCGAGCGGAGACCCGTTGAGTGGCGATCGGTGCTTCATGAGGTACTGCCCGGTGTGGAGCGATGCCCGGGACGGACCACACGGCGCCGCCTGCGCGTAGTGACGCCGAAACACCATCCCCTCGGCGGCGAGCCGGTCGAGATTCGGGGTACGCACGACCGGGTGTCCGACGACCCCGAGACACTCGCCGCGCCATTGATCAACGGTGATGAGCAACACGTTCCGACGAGGCTGCGAGTCCATCCGTCGACATTAGGTCGGGCGACGAGTCGGGTCGCGGGGCGGTTACGGAAGCGTGGCGACCCCGCGTGCAATCGGGAATCCCGGCCAGTACGGGCCACCGACCGTCGTGCTCGGAGCCGGGTTGCCGGCGGTCCCGAAGGGGTGCAGACCGCCGAACAGGTCGAGGATCCAACCGCCATTGCCGTCCGGCGCCAAGGCGATCCCTCGGGCGATGTCACGGCCGGGCCACCGACTCCCGCCCGCAGTCGGGACCGGCGCGCCGCCGAAGGCGCGCACGGCGCCGGTCCGATCCACCATGTACCCGCCCTGACCGTCGGGCATCAGGACCACGCCGCGCGCCATGTCCTGACCCATCCAGTAGGGGCCGTTCCGCACGGCGGGCGGAGCCGCCGCCGAGCCGATGCCGAAAGCATGGAGACCACCGAAACCATCGAGCACGTACCCGCCGGTGCCTTCGGGAACCACTGCGACGCCGCGCACGATGTCCCAGCCGCGCCAGTACGGTCCGCCCTTGGTGGTCGGGACAGGACCCGTGGCGTCACCGAACCCAAAGCCGTGCAGCCCACCGAACGCGTCGACGGTGATGCCTTGGCTGCCGGGCAACACCGCGACCCCGCGCACGATGTCCCAGCCCCTCCAGTACGAGGTCCCGCGGATCGACTCGGCGCCACCGAAGCATTGCGCGCTGAAGTTGTGGATGCCGCCGAAGCCATCGATGACCATGCCCTGGGCCGGGGGCGTGCCGCTCGCAGAGTCGGGCTGGAACCCGAAGACCCCCACGACCGAGGCCGAACCCCGCCGGGCGACGCCGAGTGCGTAGAGCCCGGTGCCGGGCGGGGCAACGACCGCGTTCACGGCCGCCCGCCGCCCGGCGTCGACGATCGATACACCGTCGATGCCGAAGGTCGAGTCGAGCCGGCCGTCGTCGTTCAGGCGCAGGAGCACGATGTCGTTGTCGGAACCGACTGCGGAGTTGACCGCGACGACCACCTTGCCGTCGGTTTGGCGAGTGATCGCGCTCGGCGCGTCGTCCACGCCGAACGATTCGCGCACCGCGGTGAAGGTTTCATCCTGGGTGCCGTCGGCGAGATACCGACGTACGATCGTCTGGCCGTGACCGGCGGCGCCGTGGCCGAATCCGGTGACGACGAGCCGCCCGTTCGGGTTCAGGACCATGGCGGTGATGCCGTCGACGCCACCCGCGTCGACGGTGACTCCGGAACTCCCGCCGAAGCTCGTGTCGACACTCCCGTCTTCGTTGAGGCGCATGATCCGCCAGTCCGAAGGGGTCGACGTCGTCGATCCGCCGAGGTAGATCGCGCCGTCGGCGCGGAGCGCCATCGCCCGCACGATCATCGGCAGGTTCGTGACGCGCCCGGTGGTGGAGAAGGTCGTGTCGGCGACGCCGGCCGCGGTGTAGCGCGCCACGAAGCCGCCACCGCTCGCATCGCCGGCGACCACGACCTTGCCGTCGCCCAACGATGCCACCGCTCGGGCCGCATCGTCGCCACCGACGTTGACCGTGAGCCGTCCATTGCCGGCAAAGCCGGCATCGACCGCGCCGGAACTCGTGAACTGGAGCACCACCGTGTCGGTCGCGCCGCCGATGGTCCGACTCCCGACGGCCACCCCGCCACCCGAGAGTGTCGGCGCGACGGCGAAGAACCGGCCGGAGGCGTCGTAGGTGAAGTACTTCCGGCCCGTCGTCCCGAAGGTCGTGTCGTACACGCCGCCTCGGAGCCGCAGGACGAGACCTCGACTCCCCACGCTACCGGCCGCCAGGATCGCGCCGTCCGCCTGTACTGCGGCCGCCGACACTTCACTCGCCTCGCCACTCACCACGTCGAGACTGGCGAGGCCGCATCGCCCGAACGAACCCAAGGGGTCGCCGGTCCAGGCGCCGACGGTCGCGACCGGGGCCAGCCCGAGGCTCGCCACCACCAGGGCAACACCTCCGCGGATGAGTCGTCGACGTTGCGGCACCGTTCCTCCTTCTCGGACTCGCTGGACGCTTGTACCAATGTCGGCATTTCGGACCACGAATCTGAAGTCGCTGCCGCACAACCCTTGATCGGTAGGGTCAACCCCCCGAACATCGGTGGAGGTATCCCGTGGTCTCGCCGCGACTCGTTTCCGTGCTGCTCCTCGTGACCCTGGCCTCCGCCTGCTCCGGGTCGAGCACCGCGGACCGCGCCGATTCGCCGTCGAGTTCGACCACGACGACGACCAAGCCGGCCCGTGCCGATGGCGCGCTGACCCTCGGACAACTCGCACCGTTGACCGGTCCGGTGGAGACCATCGCAGATTCGTTCACGACCCCGGTGCGGCTCGCGGTCGACGAGATGAACCTCAGCGGTGGCGTGAACGGCGCGCCGGTCAGGCTCGTCGTGGCCGACGACGGTTCCGCGATCGAGACGGGGCGCGCCGCCTTCACCAAGCTCGTCGAGGCCGATCACGTGGACGCGGTGATCGGCCCGTCGACCTCGCAACTGGCCCTCGAGATTCGCGACCAGCGCGCGAATCCCCATCCGGTCGTCATCTGCTCGGGCTCCAATACGTACGGGCCACTCTCGGAGCGAGACGGAGATACCTCGTACTTCCGCACGGCCCCACCCGATGGCATCCAGGCCGCTGCGTTGGCCCGACTCGTCGTCGCGAGCGGCCACCGGCGTCCGATGGTGATCGCCGCGCCGCGCGACACCTACACCACACCGTTCGCCGCCGGGGTCCTGCGCGAACTCCGGCGGCAACAGGCCCGACCGGTGCCGCTGGTTGCACTCACTCCCGGTCAGGACCCGACCCGGGCAATCACCGCCCGACTGCGAACCAATCCCGACTCGATCGTGTTGATCGGGTTTCCCGATGCGGTCGCACCCGCACTGCGAGCCCTCGTGGCGGCCGACCACGGACCGACTCGGTTCCCGACCTATGGATCCGACGGTCTCCAAAATGCGGATCTCGGCGCGCTCGTCGACCCTGCGAACCCCTTCCTCGTGGCGGGCATCGTCGGGACGACCCCCGCCGGCGCGCCCAGCGGAATCGATCATCCCTTCAACGCCCAGTTCGCCACGACCGGCGTCGAGCCGTTCTTCTCGGCCAGCACCTACGACTGCACGATCTTGGTCGGACTCGCCGCCGTGGCCGCCAAGTCGGATGATCCGCGGGTGATCAGCCGAGCTTTCCGTCGAAACCTACGCGGATCGGTCAAATGTTCGACATTCGCGGATTGTCTCGCCGCCCTCAAGCGGGGCAGCACGATCGATTACCAAGGCGGCGCATCCGAGTACCGCCCGTGGGCCGGTTTCGAGCCCGGTTCGGGAACCTATGACGTGTGGAGGCTGGGCCTGGACGCCCGACCGGTGCTGGACCCGCCGGCGAACCAGATTCGAGTGCCCTGATCGGCAAATTGATCGAGAAATTGTTCGCTTTTCGCCCCCCGAGCGCCCTAGGATCCCGGAGAGTTTTTTGGGACTTCGTGGGGGGACAAATGCGGAAGCGTTTCGGCGCAATTCTTTCGACGATCGCGCTCACTTCGGGCGCACTCGTCGCGACCGTCGCAACGGTCGGCGTGCAACCGGCGGCGGCCGACACGGTCACCGTCGGGTTCAACTGTCTGACGACGAACATCCCGGTGCTTGGCCAGCAGGGGAGCACCCGCAACCAAGGCATCACCACGACCGCGGTGTCCCAGATCTACCAGAACAACACCTTCAACGTAGCGATCACCACCGCGCCCAATCTCGAATCCGCAGACCTCGGCTCCGGCGCGGTCATGAACTACGTCTACAACCTGCACATCTACGTGCCGATCCCGGCGAACTCCACGCTCATCTCGTACTCGATCTCGGGTGGTTCCGGGCTCGGCGGTGGTACCCCGTCGATTGCACTCAGCGGTTCCCGCCTCATCATGACGGTGCCGGGCAACATCGCCTCGAACACCACGTATCAGCTTCCGACCATCAACATGACCCTCCGCGCCACCGGCGCACCCCTCACCTCGATCCAGCCCCGAATCGGTGGCACCAGCTACGCCGATCCCGGGCTCGACTTCACCGTCAACGCGGATCTGCCCCAGGGACTCGGCAACAACAACCTGCCGACGTCCTGCTTCCCGTCGTCGAACCCGCCGTTGTCGACCACCACGATTGCGCCGATCGACACCCAGGGCCCCACGATTTCCATCACCCGCCCGGCCGACAACGCCAGCTACGCGCAGAACTCGAGCGTGAGTGCGTTGTACTCCTGCAACGACGGCCCGTTCGGTAGCGGCGTTGCATCCTGCACCGGCACGGTGGCGAGCGGCAGTCTGATATCGACCAGCACGCTCGGCAGCCATTCCTTTACCGTGAACGCCAGTGACGTCATCGGCAACACGTCGACCCAGACCGTGACCTACACGGTGAGCGACAACCCCGGTGTCGAGGTCAAGGGCGGTTGGATCACCGAAGGCTCCGGTGCCACGGTGCCCTTCACGGTCAAGCTCACCAAGCCCACCAGCCAGACCGCGAGCGTGGCGTACACCACCGAAGACCTGAGCGCGCTCGCCGGGACCGACTACACCACGACCAGTGGAACGCTGACCTTCAACCCCGGCGGGTCGCAGGTCCAGACGGTCAATGTGCCCGTCATGAACAACGGCGCCTACACCGCACCACGCGGCCTCAACCTGCGTCTCACCAGCGGGACCAACGTGCTGCTGAGTACCCCGGTCGACGAAGGCCGGATCCGCGACGACGAAGTGCCCGCCGTGCGGGTGCAGGCGGGAACCGTCACCGAGGGCAACACCCAGCTGCCGGTGACCGTCTCCCTCGCCGGCCCACCGAGCGCACCGGTCTCGGTCTCGTACCAGACTGCCGACTTCGTGACGGCCAACCACGCGACTGCGGGTGCCGACTACACGGCAACGAGCGGCACCCTGAACTTCATCCCCGGCGGTCCGATGAGCCAGGTCGTGAATGTCACCATCAACGACGACACGACGTTCGAGGCTGATGCGGAAACGTTCAACTTCACCGCTACCAACATCGCCAACAGCCAGAGCGCATCGAACCCCGTCGCGATCGTCGACAACGAGGCGCATCCGCCGGTGGTGTCGATCGGGGCCGCGAGCGTGGTCGAAGGCAACACCGGCACGCGCACACTCGCCTTCCCCGTCACCCTCGATCGCATCTCGAGCGCGCCGGTCACGGTCCGGTACTCGACCTCGGCCGGGAGCGCGACGGCCGGCACCGACTACGCCACGCTCACCAACAAGCAGCTCGTGATCGAGGCCGGCAAGACCGGCAAGATCATCAACGTCGTCGTCTTGAGCGACTCTGCGAACGAGGGCGACGAGTTCTTCCAAGTGACGCTGTTCGACAACTTCGCCTCCGCCCTCGGCCTCCCGGTGGCGACCGGCACGATCATCGACGACGATGCCCCGACCGCCACCACCCCGGTCATCTCGATCGGCGACGCGACCGTCGGCGAAGGCGACACCTCGACCACCAAAGTGTCGGTCACGGTGTCACTGAACGTTCCTGCCGTCACCACCCTCACGGCCCGGATCAGCACCGGAGCGTTCGGCTCCACGGCCACCGGTGGCACCGACTACGTGGCGGTCGGCAGCAAGCTGGTCACCTTCCTGCCGACGAACCGGTTCAAGAAGATCACATTCACGGTAAAGAACGATCTCCTCGCCGAGAACAACGAGTTCTTCGCCGTCTCGCTCAACACCCTCACGAACGTGCTCCCCGGGAGGCTGGTCGGTTCCATCACGATCATCGACAACGACAACCCGTTGCCGACGGCGCCGGCGGGCCTGACCGCTCGCACCAGCGACTCCGCGCTCGGCGGCACCGAGCTCTCCTGGACCGGCGGGACCGCCACCCACGCCGACTGGCCGATCACGACCTATCAGTTCCGCGTCTCCACCAATGGGGGCACGAGTTGGGGCGCGTGGGCACCGACCGGCGCGGGCACCTCGACCTTCTTCGTCCACACTTGCGGCCAGGGGGTCGGCTGCACCTACGAAGTGCGGTCGACGAACAAGAAGGGTTCGAGCGCCTCGACCGGACCCGCCACGGCGATCGGCCATGACGACGCCGCCGATCCGACGATGACCATCGATTCGCCGACGAACAACGGCAACCTCGACACCGTCAGCGGCACGGTCATCACCGGCGACGCCGGATTCGGGCCCGGCGACACCGGCACGGTCAACGTCAACGTGTACGCGTGTGCCGGCTGCACCAACATCGCACCCACCTACACCGGAGCGATCGCACCCTCCGGCGGATCGTGGTCGGCGAACCCGACTCTCGGTTCCGGCGTCTTCACGGTGCAGTCGACTCAGGTCGACTGGGACGGCCGCACGACGACGAGCCCCGCGCTCACGTTCCAGACGCGCAACGCGATCTTCGTCTCGGCGTACGGCAACGACGCCAACGCAGGGACCGCACTCGCACCGAAGTTGACACTGACCGCGGCCTCGACGGCGGCCGGCGCGCAGGGGCGCCCCCAGATCGCGCTCGGGACGGGCGTCCACGCACCGGTCGGCGGGGCCACGATCGCGGCCAACGTGACGGTGCTCGGTGGCTTCGACCAGTTCAACGGCTGGTCCCGACCCGGAACTGCCGGGCTCTCCGGTACACCGGATCGGTCTCAGACGACCCTGTCGGGCAGTCCCCAAGCGGTGACCGTCACCGGAGCCGTCACCGTGACGCTGGACGCGCTCACGATCAACGGGCTGAACACGGGCCTCGGTGCCGGTGCCAGCTCCTACGGCGTGCGGGCCACGACGGGCAGCGGCACCGGGAACCTGACGGTCACGAACACGAAGGTGACCGCGGCGGCCGGGCTCGACGGCACGAACTCGACGGCGGCCGGCACGAACCAGACGGTCAACGGTTGTAACGGTGCCGTCGGTGTCGAGAAGCAGACCGGCCAAGGTGCGAGCTGCGGCGGATCCGGTACCACTGCTGGCGGTTCCGGCGGCGGCGGTGGCGGCGGCGGCACGTTCTTCAGCTCCGGTTCCGGCGGCAACAACGGCGGCAACGGTGGTGGCGGCGCCGGCGGCGGTTCCGGCGGTGGTGGTGGGTACTGCGTCACGCCCTCGCCGGGCGTTGGCGGTGGCGGTCATGGCGGAACCGCGGGCAATGCCGGGACGGCCGGCACCGGCGGATCGGCGGCAACCACCGCAGCGGGTGCGACCTGGGCCGGCCAATCCGGTGGCGCGGGTGGTTCTGGCGGTGACGGTGGCGGTGGTTCCGGCGGCGGTGGTGGCGGCGGCACGTACTGCGCCGGCGCAGCCGACGGTGGCCGGGGTGGCGGCGGTGGTGCCGGCGGTCTCGGCGGGGGCGGCGGCGGCGCCGGCCAATACGGCGGCGGCAGCTTCGCCATCTACGCCAACAACTTCACGGTCAGCCTCACCAGCGCCACCCTCATCGCGTCGACCGGTGGTGCCGGCGGGAGCGGCGCCGACGGCGGGAACGCGTCGTCCGCCGGCAACGGCGGCAACGCGTTCGAGCAGGACAAGGGCGGGAACGGTGCAGCCGGTGCCGGTGGTGCCGGCGGCGGCGGCGGTGGTGCCGGTGGTGGCGGCGCCGGTGGACCGTCGGTGGCGCTCTTCCACATCGGGAACGGCACCACCTCGTCGGCGTCCTCGACCTCGACCCGGGCCGGCAACGCCTCCCTCGGGGGCGCACCCGGACTCGGCGGGAACGGTGGTGGCGGTGGCGCCGGTGGCGTCGACGGCTCGACCCCCGGAGTCGGATGCGCGCTCTTCGCGAACTACTGCGTCAACGCCGGCGAGGGCGGCGGCGCCGGTCTCCCGGGTGGCTCTGGTACCCCCGGCGCGAACGGACTCATCTGCACGAAGTACGACGGCGGTGTCTGCACCGCATAACGAGTCCGGCGTGACCGTATGACCGACGATGGGGCCCGACGGGCCCCATCGTCGCGTTTGGCCCCGTGGCGCGCCGGGCTTCGGACGACCGGTTCGGTGCCGTCACCCGGGTTGAGTGATCGTGATCACCCGGTCGAGGTTGCGAAGCGTTCGCCGCACAATCCCGGTTGAACCCGGCCACGACACCTCGACCGTCGCACGTTCCGCGCGACCAAGACCGAAATGGGTCACCAGTTCGCTCTGCGCGAGGAACCCCGTCACACTGCCAACCGACTGCACCTGGGGTCGGTCCCCCGGCGTCGCCACCGTGACGACGGCACCGATCCCGTCGTGGTTCGATTGGGTCCCGACCACCCGGACTCCCAGCCAGTGGCGCTCCGCCTTCGGCGTGGTGTTGCGGTACAACGCCGGAGTTCGACCGTCGCGCACGACGAGCACATCGATCCGCCCGTCACGATCAAAATCGAAGACGAGGAGCCCCTTGCCCGGGCCGCGCCGGGTCAGACCCGCCGCGCGCGCCTCGTCGCGAAAGCCACCCTTGGGATCCGCCCGCCAGAGGCGCATTCCGCCGTTTCGATACCGACGGGTGCTCGGGGCAAAGGGAAAGTCCACCCCGCTCGTCATCACCAGGTCCGGTTGACCGGCGTTGGCGAAGTCGGCAAAGGCCGCGCCCCAGCCCCACCCGCCGTCGCGGACACCTTCGAGGTCGGTCACATCGGTGAAGTGTCGATCACCGTCGTTGCGATAGAGCCGATTCCCCGAGATCGCGTACCCGCAGTACCCACCTTCACACGGCGGGGTGGTTCCAAAGATCGAGGTGACGAAGAGATCCGGGCGTCCGTCACCGTTGTAATCGGCGACCGTGAGACCCATGCCGTTCTCGTCGGTGCCGACGCCGGCGATCTTGGTGCCGTCGGTGAACCGATCGCCGTCGTTCCAGAACAGCCGGCTGGTGCGGAAGTCGCTCGCGAGCACCAGGTCCGAACGTCCGTCGGCGTCGAGGTCGACGAGTCGGGCGCCGAAGCCCAGCACCGGCAAGGTCGGCAACTCCGTCGCAACACCGACTCGATCGGTCACGTCGTCGAACTCGCCGGGTCGGCCGGCCGCGCCGAGATTGCGAAGCAGGCGCTGGTCCGACTTCCCCGAATTCGCGGTCCACTCCGCCGACGACCATTCCGTGACGAAGAGATCGATCCACCCATCGTTGTCGTAGTCACCGAAGGTTGGCGTGAAGCCGGTGTGCACTCGAGTGTTGATCACCGCAACACCCCGCGCGACGGCCGACTCGTCGAAGTGGCGACCGTCTCGATTGTGCAGCAGGAAGTTGCGCGTACCGGCAAGCGTGGTGACCACCAGATCCGGTCGACCGTCGTTGTCGATATCACCCCAGGCGGCACCGTTACCAGGTTCGGTGATCTGACCCAGGCCTGCTCGGTTCGTCACATCCACGAACCGGCCACGGCGGTTCTCGTAGAGGTGGCCGGGTCCGTCGAGCGAGGTCACATAGAGATCGACCCAGCCGTCGCCGTTGAAGTCGGCGGCGGCCGCGCCGCCCGCCATGCGCTCGGGGAGACACTGATCGCCCGACGCGCCGGTGATCTGCGCGGCGGCGAGCGACGGGAATGCGGTCCGCAACCGATCCGGGTTCAGGAGACAGTCGCGCCCGATGCGCCGAATCGACTGACGTTCGTTCAGACCGACTCGTGCTGCGATCTCCTGGAACCGCACGCCGATCGGAGTGGCCGGTGCGCTCGGCCGTTCCGCGGCGGATCCGCTGTGACACGCACCGAGGGAGAGCATGCCGACCAACGCAAGGGAGCCGGCGGTTCGTTTCATGGCGAACAGGGGCTCACGGGGTCGCAGAGGTCGGGGTTCATCGGTGCGAACATGCCCCACGGGTTCTCATGACCCGGAACGATCCAGACGTGCAGCATCCACAAGTCGCGGCCGGGAAGCAACGCTCCCCGGGCCCGGGCGCAACTCGAGCCCGTCGCGTGCTCTGCGACCAGGACGCCGTTAACGATGCACAGATGCTCGTGACGGTGCCACGGAGCGCCGCCGGCGGTGAATCCGGCGGGTGCAGTTCGGGACCGGACCAAGTAGCTCAGACCCGCGAGCTTCGCGTCGTTCCCATTCCCGTCGAACAGCAGCATGGCCGGCGAGCGCGCGGAGAACGGCTCCGTGACGCGTGACCAGTCGACCCAGTGCGTGCCGATGCCAGGAAGGAATCGGCTGGCCAGGCGGTAGCCGGCCCGAGTCGCCGCCGCGGGCGAATGGAGTCTGGCCCCGGCCTGGCGCGCCGCCGCGAGGTCTGACTCGAAGCGTCGAGCCTCGGCCGGGTCGGTCGGCGTACGGGAGGGCACCGGCCCGACCAGTTCCATGTCGGCCGCCATGTCGTTCCGGTCGTGACGCGACGGCGCCGGATCACGACTCAGGCGGGCGAGCGCAGCGCGGTCGGACCGATCGAGCCGGGTTCGGCGCCGAGCTTCGGCGGCCGTGAAGGGCGCGGTGCTACGCGAGTTGCCCGCCGCCCCCGACCTCGTCGTGTCCCCGGCAGCCTCGGCCAGGAAGGGCACCGGCGCTCCCTGATCGGCGGCCGCCGACAGGGCCCACACGGCGAGCATCGTGGGATGCCAGCTCGGAACGCGATTCGTCGGATCCACCCACGACCCGTCGGGCCGCTGAGCCGCGACCACCGACCGCAACGGCACATCTGGCAACTGCTCACCGAGGAAGGCGAGCATCGCGAGCCGTTCGATCGCGAGGTCGTCCACGATCGTCGCCGCGTCGATCTCGGTGCGCAGCGCGCGAACAAGCTCATGCCGTATGTCTTCGACCGCCGCGGCTGAGAAGCATCGCTGCTCGCGCGCGATCGCCGAGGGCCACGGCCGCATGGGTCAACGAATACCCACCGTCGCCGGCGACGTGCCGGATCAGGGTCGGCAACGGCTGCCTGTCCGACGCCAGCGTGGAGTCGTGGCAATACAACGCCCGCGCGATCGCCAGTTCGTAGCCCGGGACCCCGCGAAGATCGGAGGGCTGGGGCGCTCGGGCTTCGGGTTCGACCAGCCGATCGAGGGCCACCGACCCGGAGCGATTCCCGCCCGCGGCCAGCATGCGGCGGGCCTGGTCGCCGGCATCGGCGAGTTCGGTCCATCCGTACCGTCTCGCGAGGTAGTCGGGGATCGACAACGATGCCGGATCCATCTGCCCCAGCAACGAGCGGAGCGCAGTCGCGCCTCGCGCCGCGGGAGCCCGGAGAGCGGAGTCGCTCGGCGCCGCGCCCACGACCGTGACCGGAGGAACCGGGCTCACCGGCGCGCGAGGCCGGTTCGAGGTTCGCGCGCTCCCGCTCGAACACGCCGCGACCAGCACCAGCACCGTTACCGACAGACCGATCGCGCGGCCGCGGCCTCCCACCAGGAGACCGCGGCCGCCGACCAAGGAGCTATGGCGTCTGGACAGTGTCGATGAAGCTCTTCAGGCTCGCCGACTGACCCGCGGTTCCCGTCGAGCCCGTCGAGCCCGTCGCTCCCGCGGCCCCATCGAATCCGGCATAGCAACCGTTGCCGTTGTTGCCCTCGACTCGAGCCGAGTTTCCGCGGATGCCGGCGCCACCACCCGAGCCACCCGAGCCACCCGAGCCACCCGAGCCACCCGTGCTCGTGCCCTTGGTGAGCGAGTTGGTCCCCGACAGCGTCACGGTCCCAGTGCCGTGTTCGTAGACGACGATGCTCGGGCCGGCCGCGCCACCGCCGCCGCCTCCGGCACCGCCACCGCCGGAGCCGCCACCACCGCCGCCACCGGAACCGGCTTCCTGGCCGGTATCGCAGTTACCACCATTGCCACCGGAGCCGCCGGCGGTACCGGCCGCACCCGTGCCGCCAGCTCCACCGGCACCGCCGGTACCCGACGTGAGGGTCGAGTTGGTGAGGATGGCACCCGAGTTGCCGACGACATAGAGGGCGAACGATCCACCCCCGGGACCACCACCGGTGCCGACGCCCGTACCCGCGCCACCGCCACCGCCGCCACCACCGCCACCTGCGCCGGCGTCTGCCGAACAGCTGATGAAGGAACCGGAGTCGCCGCCACCGCCACCGCCGCCGCCACCGCCGTGGCCGTTGCCGCCCGCGGAGCCGGACCCGCCCGCGGAGCCACCGTTCCAGGTGGTCCCACCGGAGGTCAGGTTGATCGCGCCCGCCGTGCCGGCGCCACCGGCCGAACCGGCCGTCGTCGCGGTGCTGCGGCTACCACCGGCCCCACCGAAGGCGTCGTTACACGAGCCGTTGCTTCCACCGCCGGCGCCGCCGTTCCCGCCACCGCCGCCGGAAACGATGCCGTTGGTCCCGGCGTTCCCCGCGGTGTTGCTGTCGGGAGCGCCTAGGCCGCCGCCACCGCCGTTACGACCGCCGACACCTGCACCGGACGAGCCCGCCGCACCGCGAGTCCCACAGTTCCCACAGGCGCCGCCGCCGCCACCACCGTTGGAGGCCGTCCCCGCGTTCCCCGATCCATTGGTACCCGCTGTGCCCGCAGCGCCGTTGGCGGCAGTCACGGTCACCCGTTCGAGGTTGGTACCGGTGGCAGTGTTGATGAGGCGAACGCCATACACGCTGTCGCCCGCGGCCAGACCGGCGTTGGTCGCGCTGACTGTGAGCTGTTGCAGGGTGTTCCCGGTCTTGCCGTCGATCAGGACTGCGGTGCCCGCAGCCGAGACCGTCACCGTGTTGGTGCCCGGCGCCGCCCGCAACCACGTGGACGAGCTGTACCCGCCGGCGACAAGCTTGTTGTTGCCGTACGACGCTCCCGAAATCGAAAGGGCCCCGTAGGAACCACCGGCCACGGCGACGAAGCTCCGGCTGTTGGCCTGCGCCGCGATCAAGCCGGCGCCGATCGTGGCCTTCGGCAGGGCCGGCGTCAAACCACTGTTGCCGTCGTTCCCGGTGGTCGCGACGTACACGGTGTCGTTCGGGTTCTCGTCGATGTACGCGGTCTTACTGGTTCCCGCGCTGACGTTCGCCGCGTTGTCGGTACCGACCGCGCGCACGGTGTAGGCACCACCGGCCGGGAAGTTCCCGATCGGGAAGCTCAGACTCCACGAGGTGGTACCAGTCGCCGTGATGAGATTCTCCGACGCCGCGGCGAAGGACGAACCGTTCCAGTACAAGCCGGTGGCGTCCTGTCGGATGCTCACCTGCACGCTGGCGACGCCGGAGCCACCGTCGGATGCGGTTCCCGTGATCGAGCCACCCCAGGTCAGGAGTGAACCGGTGTTGAAGGTTGTGCCCGACGAGTTGTAGAGGTCACCCACCGCGGGTGCCGTCACGTTCACCGTCGGAGCGTTGTTATCGACCGTGAACGTCCGGGTGTTACTGGTGCCCGTGTTCCCGGCCCAGTCGGCCTGGGTCGCAACAACCGTGTAGGTGCCATCGGCCAACGAGGCCGGCGAACCCGCCGCCCACTCGGTCGCGCCCACGAGCCAGGCAGTGCCCGATCGGGTCACCGCAAACGTGCGGACCGTCGACAATCCGAGTTTCACGGTGACGTCGACCGTGGTGCTGTCACCCACGCCATTCCCAGCGGTACCCGAGATCGTCGGGGTCGTGGACTGGGCCGCCGAGTTGTTGGCCGGAGTGGTGATCGTGACCGTCGGCGCGACGTGGTCGGTCAACCCCGCGGCCGTGGCCTGGTTGCTCGGCACACTGGTGCTCGACTGGGTGTCGATCGCCCGCACCTCGTAGCGGCACGTCGTGTCGACGTTCCCGACCGCACAGATGTGCGTGAACGCCGTCCCCGTCCCCGTACCGGTCGACGCCCAGGCGGTGAAGGCGCCAAAGCCCGAACCGGTGTCGGACTGGTAGCGGAACTCGTAGGACGCGATGGGGTAGGTACTCGTGGCCGGCGGGCTCCACGAGAGGTCGACGCCGCCGAGGTTGCTGACTCCATTGGGAGTCGAGGTGGTTGCGGTCAGGCTCTGCGGCGCGCCCAGATTGGTTCCGGTCGCCGTCGCCGTGTTCGACGCGGCGCCGGTGCCCAGCGAGTTGATCGCCGACACCCGATAGGTGCAGGTCACGCCTTGACCACACGTGCCGTCCGCGTAGGACAGCGACGTGCCCAACGTGAACGTGTCGGGCCAGGTCGTTCCACCGTTGAACGAACGCTCGAGGAAGTACCCGGTGACCGGACGACCGCCGTTGTCGACGGGCGTCTGCCAGGCAAGGTCAACGCCGCCGAGGCTCACACCCGGCGTCGCGGTGAGGTTCGGCGGCGCCGACGGAACGTTGGCGCCTTCGGCCGTAGCGGTGTTCGAGGCCGAACCGGTACCCGCCGTGGTCACCGCCGACACGCGATACGTGCAGGCATTGCTCGCGCCGCATGCGGTGTCGGTGTAGGTCGTGCTCGCACTCCCGGTCGAAATCGGAGCCGAGAACGGGCCGCTGTTGATGGAGCGCTCGAAGACATAGTCCAAGACTGGGAAGGAGCCGCTGTTCGCCGGTGCCGTCCAGCTCAGATCCACCGCACCGATGGTCGAACTATTGGTGGTGGCCGTCAACGCCGACGGCGCGTCGGGCAACGTCGACCCATTCGCCACCGAAGCCGCGGAACTCGAACTCGATGCCCCCGAGCCGATCTCGCTCGCCGCGACCTTGTAGGTGCACGAGATGCCTTGACCGCAGTTGTGCACGGCGCTGAACACGTTGCCGGGAATGACGAGGCCGGTGTCGGCCCAGTTGGCGTTGTTGGAACAGCCCGTGGTCGTCACACACCGGAACAGGGTGTAGTGATCGATGCCCGCCCCGACCTCCGCGGGACCGCTCCACGCGATGCCGACGTTGCCCGCCGGCGGCGCGGCAACGGCAGTCACATTCGTCACGGCGAAGGGCGACAGGCGGACCGACTTGCCCCACGCGCCAACGCCGACGGCATTCACACCCCGAACCTGGTACGAACACGTGACCTGGTTCGCCGGGCACGGCGTCGACCATGTGTTGGTCAGTCCGAGCGACACGACGGACGCGCTGGCCCAGGCCGGATCGGACTCATCGCAGTTCCCGATGCACACCCGGCCTTGATAGCCGGTGATCGGAGATCCGCCGAGGTTGCCCGGCGCCGTCCAGAGCGCCGTGACGGTGGGGTCGCCCGAACCCAGGTTCAGGTTCGCGACGTTGGCCACCGAGGCCAGCAGGCCAGTGACCCCGCCCGGTGGGTTGAACGCGGTGCTGGTGGGGTTCCCTGCCGGACCGTTGCCTTTCGCGTTGTGACTGGTGATCCGGTACGAACAGTTGTTGGTGGCCGGGCACTCGACGATTGCCTTGCGCGGCGAGGTCGGGAGCGCCGATGCCCCTGCCACCCACGGTCCGCCGTCCGAGGACACCTCATAGCTGTAGGTCACCGCGAGTCCGCCAGTGTTCTGGGGCTCGTTCCACCCGACCGTCGCGGAGGCCGCCGGCCGCCCCGGGACCAGGGTCGTGATTTGCGAGACCGAAGGCACCTGCCAGAGGCCGTAGATGAGATTGCTCGCGAGCGAGGTGCCCACCGAGTTCACGGCGTAGACCCGGTACTTACAACCGCCGGCCGGGTTCACCGAGGTGCAGTTCGCAGTTCGTGGCGAGACGCCGGTGAGCGCGTAGGGACCCGACCACAACCCGGTGCCGTTGACCTGCACGTCGTAGAGGTAGCCGGTGATGTCCTTTCCACCGTTGCTCGCCGGCGGCGACAACGTGATCGACATCTTGCCGACCGCCGGACCGCCGATGACTGTTCGCAGCGTCGGTTTGCCGGGCACCGCCCAGACACCGTTCGCGAGATTGCTCGGCCCGCTCGTACCGGCCGCGTTGGTCGCGTAGACCCGGAAATCACACCCGGTCACTCCCGCGCAGGGCACCAGGCGCTTCTTGAGCTTGCCGTAGTCGACCGGTGTGTCGAAGGGGCCTCCGTCGGTCGACGTCGAGATCAGGTATCGGATGACGGTGCTGCCGTTCGCGTTGGCGGGCGCCAACCACGACACGGTCATGTTCCCCGTCGTGCGGCCGCCGACGGCCGTGACGTTGCGGGGCTCGGTCGGCACGTTGAGCGCACCTGCACTCTCGGACATCACCACCGGCGTGAGGGATGCTCCGACCAGGAGTGCCACCATCGTCGGCAATCCAATGCGTCGAAATCCAGTGCGGCGAAATCCGCGCGTCGCAGTAGGCACAGCCCACGCCCCCCAAAGAGACAACTCTTCCCAAACCTGAGGGGATGCTAGGACACCGGCGCAGGCCTGTCTATGGTCGCCGACCAGGAATTCCCGTGAGATCGAGCGGCGGATCCGAGTGGGGTTTCGAGGGCCCCCAGCGCGTGATCGCCGCGTCGATGGCCACCGCGGCCAGGAGACAGATGGCCACCTCCGCCGAAGCCCGAAATCGGGTGCTGAAATAGGTCAGGGCAACGGTCACGACCACCATCACCGGTGGCACCAAGAGGGGAAAGACCGGGACCGAACGCCGTCGGCGCAGCACGACCGCGCCGATAACCGCCAGCCCGCCGAGTGCCCAGAACGAGAACCAGGCAATTCGGGCCATTCCGACACCGCGGCCCTCGATAATTCCATCGATCCGGATCTGCAGTCCCGGGTGATACAGCCCCACGCTGGCCGCCAACCGAGCGGCGACCACGGCCGGCAGGTCACCCAGGTGGTCGGAGATGTACTGCATTGCCGCTTTTCGGTACACGGCATCCTGTTCCGACTGGTCCATTCCCGGCCGGATCGAGCGCACCTCGATCTGTTTCGTGCAGTCGATGGAGAAATAGCTGGTGTGGTGTGACTTCCAGATCTGATCGCAATTGGCCGACGACAGCAGCGGACCGAACTGGGTGCTCAACAGTTCCGGCTTCTCGAAGCGAGTGAGGTTGAACACCAGCCACGGAGCCATGACCACGAGCGCGGCCATCGCTCCCGCTCCGATCGCGACCCACCGGTCGCGGCGACGTTCCCCGGGGACGAGCAGTGCCAGCGGAATCACCATGAGCGGGACGATGAGGATCAACTCGGATCGGCTCAGCGCGCCCGCGCCGCTTGCGATCCCCACCAGGGCCAACCGCCACCATCGCGGCTCGTGCCAGTACCGGTAGGCGAACAGGATCGCGGCGGCGGTCGCGAAGATCGCCATCGACTCCGCCATCAACGAACCGTCCGGGATCCACAGGTTCGGATACGCCGCCGCGAAGAACGCGGCCACAATGCCGATACGGGGCCCTCCGATCTCGCGTCCGGCCACACCGATCACGACCACGGTTCCGGTACCGAGGAACGCGGACCACACCAGGTGCGACAACGTGCTGGTGAAGCCCAGCCAGGAGGCAAACGAGAGGTACACCAGGTACAGCGGCGGATGCTCCCCGGCTTGCACCGCGTGTCCGGTCACGAACGGCGACGTGAATCCCTTGCCGTCGGCCAACAAATTGGCACCGAGGTGGTAGAAGCGCGCGTCGCCGCCGAAGTCGATGTCCTGGCGGGACACGAGGATGTAGGTGAGGCGTACCGCGAACCCGAGCACGGCCATCGCGACCAGCGCCCACCAGAACCACCGGGCTGCGTGCGGTCGTGTCATGGTTCGCCGATCGTAGGCGGCCGACGATCCCAGGGAACGGCTGGTGATTTCAGAAAATCCGGTCAACCTGCCGATACCACCAGCATGCGGAGTCGGCAGTACGGAATCGGTGCAATTGGGATGGTCGTGGCGATGAGCCTGGCGGGTGCCCTCGGAGTGCCCTCGGCGAGCGGGGCCGTCATCATCAGTGCGCCCGCGAGCATCGCGTCCGACTGCTCCCGGGACGTGACCGCCGAACTCAACCGCTGGATCGCCGCCGCTCCGGCCAACACGACCCTTTCGTTCGCGCCGAACGGCTGCTACCGCGTGGACGGGACACTGCTGGTCGTGGACCGCATCGGTCTCGTCCTGGAGGGCAACCACGCCACGTTCCGGGCGGTGACGAACGGTTCCGAACTCGTGAACCCGACCAAGATCCGAATGCGGTCGATGTGGCAGTTCGGCGGCGGCTCCCGCCTGACCGTCCGCAACATGGTGGTCATCGGCGCAAACCCCGCGGCCGGGCGCGGCGACCTCGCCTACCAACCGCGGTTCGAAGCCCAGCACGGCTTCCTGATCCAAGGCGCCCAGACGATGCTCGTCGAACGGATCACGATGTCCGACGTCTATGGCGACTTCGTCTTCGTCGGGGCCGCGACGACCGGCCTGACCGTGCGCGACTCCACGTTCACCCGCAACGGCCGCCAGGGCTGGACCATCAACGGCACGAACATCGTCTTCGAACGCAACTCCATCAGCGAGACGCGCCGCTCCACCATCGACATGGAGCCGTCGTTCCCGACGTGGGCGTCCAAGAACGTCACGATCCGCAACAACGACATCGGGAAAGGTCGTCTGTTCTTCTTCGCCAGCGTCGGCGCGCCGTTCGCGCCGATGGACAACATCAACATCGTCGGCAACCGTCTCCACGGCAAAGTGATGCAGATCTTCGTCGATGCGGCCCCCGGCGCCCGGGGGAACTACCACATCATCAACAACACCTCCGATGGCATCGTGAGTGGGGCCGGCGCGTCGATGGTGTTCCGGGACGTGAGCAACATCGAGGTGCGCGGCAACACGCAACGGCTCCAGCCCAGCCATTGGCTCGCCGGAGTGTCGGTCAAGGGCGCGACGCACGTCGCGGTGTCCGGCAACAACTTCCGCGGCGGTAAGGCCGCGGTCCTGGACCGCGGCGGCAACGTCGACATCACCCAGTCGAACAACATCGTGGGCTCACCACCATTCACCGCTGCGAGTTCGACCGTGCCCGGGCCGACGATCGCACCCGAGACTCGCTGGGCCGGTGCCATCGGTTCGACGAAGTAGCCGAGATCTCGCCGCCCGGCGCTACCGATCAGGAATCAGGCTTGTAGCGTCGGCGACCGTGACTGCCACCCTTGATCGCGTGTCCATGCGCGACGGGCTGCGGGCATTACGAACCCGTCGCCGCGTCCAACGGCTCCGACACCTCGACTGGGTCGATGCGCTCTACCGGGCCTACGTGGTCGGCATCTCGTCGATCGCCGCGCTGATGACGCTGGCCTTCATCGTCGGCGACACCGCCGCCGGCCGCAACACCGTCGACGCGGTGCGGGACCATGGGCCGGAAATCGTGGGCATCCTCGTGGCGCTCACGGTGGGCATCGGCTTGCGCTCGGGATCCCACGGCGGACCGCTCGCGTTCGAAGCCGCCGACGTCCAGAACGTGCTCCTCGCACCGGTCGACCGCGGGATCGTCGTTCGCAGCGCGGCCTACCGCCAGCTGCGCGGCGTGCTCTCCATGGGGGTGGTGGCCGGTGCCATCGTCGGCGTCGTCGCGGCGCCACGGCTGGGCGGTGCCCACCCCGAGACTGCGTCGTGGCTACTCACCGGCGTGGCGTTCGGTGTCGCGCTCGCCCTGGCGGCCTGGGGGGCTGCACTGGTCGCGGGAGTGTTCCGACTCGGGCAACTCGCGGCGTTGGGGATCGGCAGCGCACTCGTCCTCTGGTCCGGCCTCGACGTCGTGCTCAACGGCTCGACCTCACCACCCACCTGGCTCGGTCATGTCGCGTTGCTGCCACTCGACGCCAACCTTCTGGCCATTGCCGGGGCCGCCGCCGTCGCCATCATGATCGCGATCGGTCTCCTGCGCGCCGGCGGCATCTCGTTGGAACCCGCACTGCATCGCGCCCAACTGGTGCGAGCACTACGTTTCGCCGCCACCATCCAAGACCTCCGCGCCGTCATCACCTTGCGCCGTCAACTCTCCCACGAAATCTCTCGTCGGCGACCCTGGATCCGCCTCCGTCCGGCGCCACCGACGGGCCGCGCGATGTGGCGTCGCGATTGGCACGGGATCCTGCGCTGGCCGGGGTCGCGGGTGAGCCGCGTCCTGATCCTCACCGCCCTCACCGGGGCGTCATGCTCGGCCGCGCTCGATGGGGACCACCCCCCTGTTCGCAGTCGCCGGGATCGCGGCGTACCTGGTCGCGCTCGATGCCGTCGAGGGGTTCGCCCAAGAAATGGACCATCCCGACCGCGGGGCCGGGCTCCCCACCACCGCCGGCGATCTCGCCCTCGGTCATCTGTACGCGCCGGCGGCGCTGATCGCCATCCTGGGCGTGATCGGAGCCGGGGCCGGAGCAATCGTGAACCGGTTCGGCTCACCCGCGCCAGGAACCCATGCCGTCTCCCCCATTGTCGGGGCCATCGTCGTGGTGTCGCTCGCCGTGGCCGGCCCCGCCGCCGCGGCGCTCGGCGCCTACCTCGGCCGTCCGGATCGCAACATGGCGACGGGCCTGGTGCATCCCGGGTTGCTGATGGCCCAACAGGTCGCGCCATTGGTGATCGTCGTCCTCGCGTTCTTACCGCTGCTCGTGGCCCGAGAAACGGGCCCGCCGTCGGACCCGGTCGGCAACGCCATCACCGCGGCCACGCCCGCGCTGGTGATCGCATTCGGCATCATCACCTTCCTTCGCAGTCAACGATCGGACGTCTCGTGAGCCCTGCCCTCGTCGCCACCAAGGTGGCGAAGCGCTACGACGAACTCGTCGCGCTCAACGGATTGAGCATGAAGGCGGAGCCCGGTGAGCTGATCGCGCTGGTGGGTCACAACGGCTCCGGGAAGTCCACGTTCCTGCGCATGGCCGCGGGCCTGCTCGATCCGACCGACGGCGAGATCACGGTCGCCGGGCACGCAGCCGGATCGATCAACGCCCGCGCCGAGCTCTCGTTCATTCCCGATGAGCCGGTGCTCTACGACGACCTCAGTGTGAACGAGCACATCGAATACATCGGTCGGCTCCACGGTTTCGAGGAATGGCCCGAGGTCGCGGACGCGCTGATCGACACGCTCGGACTCGCACATCGCGCCGACGATCTCCCCGCTCGATTCAGTCGGGGCCTGCGCCAGAAGACGTCGCTCGTGCTCGGCCTGGTGCGTCCGTTCTCCGTGCTCGCGATCGACGAGCCGTTCGTCGGGCTCGACCCCTCCGGCCAAGTGGCACTCACCGAACTTCTCGTCGACGCGGCGGCGAGTGGCGCGTGCGTCATCGTCGCGACCCACCAGCTCGAGTTCCTCGAGCACGCGAGCCGCTGCATCGGCCTCCGCGACGGCGAGGTCGCGTTCCAAGGCTCGGTCGACCTCCCGAAGATCCGTACCCTCCTCGGCTGATCCCGGTGAACCCGTGAGTGATCCCGCCCGGACCATCACCGAGACGGATTCTCCACGCAGGTACCGAACGCCGATCGCCATCGGTGGCGCGCTCGCCGTGTTCGTGTTCCTCGCCGTGTCGTTCAACGGCCACTTCTCACTGCTGACCCCGCCGCCGACGGCCGGGGACTTCTACGACGTCCAAGCCCGGAGCCTGCTCCACGGGCACTGGGACGTTCCCCGTGCCTCACTCGCGGTCGAAGGCTTCGTGCACAACGGCAAGGTCTATGAGTATTTCGGCCCGCTCCCGGCCTTCCTGAGGATGCCGGTCGTGGCGCTCACCGATCAGTACGACGGCCGCCTCGGCCAGATCTCGATGCTGCTCGCCTTCACGGTCGCGCTCGGCTTCACGGCTCGACTCCTCATCCGCACCCGCCGTCTCGTGCTCGGCACCGCACCGATCGGACGGGCCGAACAGTGGGCGGTCGGCGCGTTCGTGTTCGCCGTGGGCGCAGGGTCGGTCTTGGCGTTTCTGGCGAGTCGGTCGTGGGTGTATCACGAAGCCGAGCTCTGGGGCGCGGCGCTCGCGCTCGGCGCCATCGACGCCGTGGTCGCATTCACCATCGGGCCGAGCACCCGACGGCTCGTCGCGGCATCCGCGCTCACCACCGCCGCGCTGCTGAGCCGCGGATCGGTCGGCGCCGGACCACTCGTTGCCCTCGGGCTGATCCTCCTTGCGTGGTACTGGCCCGCTGCTCGCCGACTGCTGGGGATCGGCGACGGCCGCGCGCCTGCGGTCCGGGGCTGGATGATCACCCTCGCGATCGCGATCCCAGTCGCGATCTACGCCTGGGTGAACGTCATCAAGTTCGGCACGCTCTTCTCGCTGCCGTTCAACGCCCAGTTGTCGACCGAGGTGTTTCCCGACAGCCGGCGCATCCTCGCGGCCAACGGCGGATCGATGTTCAATCCCTCCCTCATTCCGACCAACGCGTGGCAATACCTCGGGCTGAAGCCACCCCGATTACTCCCACTGTTCCCGTGGATCACCTTCGCCGACCCGACCCATACCTTCGGCAGCCACGTGACCGCATGGACCTGGACGACGAGCCTGCCGACCACCATGCCGTTCCTGACGGCACTGGGCCTCGTTGGAGGGTTCGCGATCGTGCGGCGCCAGCAATCGGCGCGACCATCGCTCGCCCCGCTCCGCGCCGTCGCCATCGGAGCAACCATCGCCACGATCCCGACCCTGTCCTACGCCTACATCGCCCAGCGATACCTCTCGGACCTGATGCCCGTCGCCACGCTCCTCGCAGTTGTGGGGCTCCTCGTCGTGGTGCGCTGGGCACGCGAGCGTGAGCGCGCCCGCGCCATCACCGCGCCACGCGTCACGGCGATTGCCCTGGCCGGGCTCCTCGGGTTCTCGGTCTGGTGCAACGTGGGCTTGGGTGTGATGTACGGGCGGCTACTCGACGGCGACGTCGCCGATCACGACCGCGCCGCCTTCGTGGGCTTCCAATACGCGCTGAACGAATCGCTCGGGCTCGGCCGACCCCGCATCGAACACGGCGACCGTGTGCCCGCACCCGTCCGCGACACGGTCTTCGTCCAGGGCGACTGCGCGGCGTTGTACTGGTCGGACGGCCGTACGTGGACCACGCTCGAAGGCGGCGAAGTTGCGGGCCGTTTCCGGTTGCGGGTTCGATTCCCCGATCGCCCGACCGGATGGCAACCGCTCGTGGTCAGTCGGGGTCGGACCACACCGCAGTGGATCGCGACGCGGGTCCGACGCGACGGTCGCGTGCAGTTCGCCTTCGACGGCGTGTTCGCCACATCACCGCTGCAAATCGACCGCGGCCGAGAGCACATCGTCACGGTCACCATGGACGCCACTCGGAAGAGTCGCGGCCGGGGCACGCTCGCGGTCTCGGTCGACGGCCGTCGCGGCCTTGATATCCGGCTACCGAACGCGATCATCGACGAACGCCTGCATCCGCTCACCGACGTCACCGTCGGCCGCTCCACGCTCCCAGAGGTTCCGACCCGATTCACCGGTTCGATCACCCGACTCCGCCCGAAGACCCCGCTCTGCGACTCGCTGGTACAACCGAGTTAGTTGAGCGACGCGTCCAGTTCGCCGATCGGGCAACCGACGTGCTCCTGTTTGACCGCAGTCGCACTTTGCTCCGACGCTGACGTGAGCGATGCACCCGCCGTCGGCAACATCGACGTGTGGCACGGGTCGCTCATGTCGAAGATCGCCCCGGAACCTGTGATGCACGGGTGCATCGGTGCGTGGACATCGGCGTGATACTCGAGGTCGTCGACGATCCAGACGTGGAGCATGTAGTAGTTCTGCATGTGCAGGTTGATGCCACCTTGGTTCGCACAACCCTGGTCGGTCGTGTTGACACCGAAGGCCGTGCCGGTGGTCGGGTTCGCGCAGAGCGTCGGGTGGATGTGCCACCAGTCGTTGTTCCCGGGAAGACCGGCGGGTGGTTGGCCCGTGGTCGTCCGCACGTAATAGTCGGCACCGACGAGGACCGCGCTGTCGCCGTTGCCGTTGTACTGAAGGAACTCTGGTGAGGCGGGGTCGAACACATCGTCGACGTTCGTCCCGGCGAAGATCGGGTTCTGCGGATCGAAGCTCGGGTCGGCGAGCATCGCAGGATCGAATCCGAACCCGGTGTGGGTGCCCATCCCCGCGATGAAGTCGAAGCCGTTGCGCATGCCGGCGGCTTTGGCATCACCGAGGGTCGGGTACTGCTGCGCGTAGTCCTTCGCCTGGTCGAGGATCGTCCCAACACCCTTGCACTGGTCATAGGACAACGGCGCACGCGTGACGCCGGCGTAGTAGTCGACCGGCCCCATCCCTGGTCCGGTCACCGAGTTCTCGGCCACCGGGTTACAGAACCAGGGCACCGGCGAGCCGTTGTCGGCCGCGACATTGGCCTGCACCGTGTAACACCCAGCGGCAACGAAGCTCAGCGCGGCGATCGCGGCAACGAGTAGCGGACGACGGACGAGATGCATGGTTCCCCCAGAAGCGGGCGATGCCCACGGTTGGCGCCAGTGTGGCAGATCCGCACTCCGAACGCCTCGGACCGAGGCCCCACACCCGGCCCGGAACCGTGAGTTCATCTCCCCTGGATCAATGGATGACGATCGAACCCCCTCCGACCGAAGTGGTCGCGGAAGCGTCGCTCGCGGCTCCCGGTTGACTGTCGTACAACACCGATCCCGTCGACGTCTTCCAGATCTTGATCCGGAAGCGGTCCGGCGAGTTCGTGCTGCGGCCGTCGATCACCGACACGATGAACTCGTAGCCACTCACCCCGTTCACTGTGCCGGTCCCGCTGTAGTCCGCCCTGGTCTGTCCGACCACCACGAGCGACACGTACCCGGTCGAGTGGAAGTTGAGCGCCTGGGTCGTCGTGCGGTCGTCGTCCCACCGGTCACCGTTCCGGCCCCGGTCATCTCCGTTGTCACCCGGTCCGCGCGGTTTGCGCAACCGGAGGTTGAACTCGGTTTGGCCCGTCGGCACCGTCGCCGTGGGCGATGCGTACCGGGCCACGAAGCCGAAGTTGCCTCGGCCGACGAGGTTGGCGTCGGCCGAATTCGTGGGCGTGTACGCACCCGATGGCGAGTCGATCCAGCCGCCGCCGGTGACGAACGATGCGCTGCGGTTGTACACGACGATCGCGGTCGTCGCGGTCGCGACGACGGTGCCGCCGTTGTCGTCGGTGATCGTGACCTGGACGGCGAAGGTGCCCGTCGCCGCGTAGACGTGCGATGCCGTCACCGATCCACTCCCGGCAACTTCGGAGAGCGCACCCGACGACGAGGTGGCATCACCCCAGCTGATGGTCGCGGTGTGCGTGTCGTTCCGCCCCACATCGGCAAAGGTCGTGAGGATATTCGCCGCGCTACCGAGCGGCACCGGCGCGACCGGCACCGTCAACGCACCGACGGTGGGTGCCACGTTGGCAATCGTGACCGTCGCCGACTGCACGACCGTGGGATTGACCGAGTCGGTCACTCGCAACGTCGCGGTGACAACCGCGTCGTCGTTGCAGGTGACCGCCGGGGCCAGGGTCGTGACGCCGGTCGCCGTGCACGCCGTGCCCGGGCCACCAGCCGGTGCGAAGGTCCACGAGATCGCCAACGGATCACCATTCGGGTCGGACGCACTGCCCGCGAGGGTCACCGGTGATCCTTCGACCCCGGCGTACGGACCCCCGGCGTCGGCCGTTGGGGCGCCGTTGACCACGACCGTGCCGCTCGCGATGCCCTGGCCACCATTGTCATCTGTCACCGTGATCTGCACTGCGTAGGTGCCGGGCGATCCGTAACTGTGCGTCGCACTCGTCGAACCGCTCCCGGAACTCTCGGTCACCGATCCGACCGACGTGACCGCGTCACCCCAGTCGAAGGATGTCGTGTGGGTGTCGTGGGTGCCGACATCGGCGAAGGTGGCCGACACGGCGACCGGGGCCCCGACCGCCACCGAACCCGCCGGCACCGTGACCGTCCCAACCGTGGGCGACGCATTCCCGACGGTCAGCGTCGCGGTATCGACGACCGCAGCATTCAAGCCGTCGCTCACCGAGAGTGCGGCGGTCACGACCGCGTCGTCATCGCAGGTCACCGCCGGGTTCGCGGTCGACGTGCCCGTCGCCGAACACATGGTGCCGGGACTTGCACTCCACGCGATCGTCCAGGCGAGCACGAGCGGGTCCCCATCGGCGTCGTTCACCGACGCCGACAGCGTGGAAGCCGCGCCTTCGACGCCGGAGTAGGGCCCGCCGGCGTCGACCGTTGGGGGCGCACTCACCACCACGTGGGTCGTGGCCGTGCCGACGCCACTGTCTTTGTCGTTCACGGTCACCCTGACGAGGTAGGTCCCGGGCGCGGTGAACACGTGCGACCCGGAGGCGGTCCCGCCCGATCCCAGGGTCTCGGTCACCGTGGCCGAAGTCGACGAACTGTCGCCCCAGTTCACCGAAGCCGTGTGATCGTCGTTGATCCCTTGGTCGGTGAACGCACTCGAGAGCGCGACGGTTCCACCGACGGCAACCGGATTGGGGAGCACCACCGGAGCGGAGACCGCGGGCGCTGCGTTGTGGATGTCGACCGTTGCGTCGTCGGTCACCACCGGGTTGACCCCATCCGAGGCCACGAGCGTGACCGTGACGAGTGCATCGTCGCTACACGTGACATTCGGCGTGAGCGTGTGCTCGTCAGTGAGGCTGCAGATCGTTCCCGCGTCTGCGCCCGAGACCGTGGAGGTCCAGGTCACCGTGAGGGCATCGGCTTCCGGGTCGATCGCGTTGCCGCTCAAGGTGACCGCGGCGCCCTCCACGCCGGAGTAGGGCCCACCGGCACCGACGGACGGGAGCCCGTTGACCGCGATCACGGTGCTCGACGTGGCGAGTCCGCCATTATCATCGGTGACGGTCACCGTCACGGTGTACATACCGTGGATCGGATAGATGTGGTCCGCGCTCACGGTGCCGGCGCCGGACGACTCCGTGACGACTGCCGACGAACTCGTCGAGTCGCCCCAGTTCACCGTGGCGGTGTGGGTGTCGTTCGTCCCCTGATCGGCGAAGGTCGAACCGACCGAGACGGTCGCGCCGGTCGGGACCACGGTGTCCGACGGAACGGCCGCGGTCAGCGTCGGGGCGACATTCGCCACGGCGACCGTCGTGTGGCGCACCACCGGCGGGTTGATCAGGTCACGGACTGTCAGTGTTGCCGAGACGGTCGCGTTGTCGTTACAGGTCAACAGCGGTCCGAGGGTGTCGGTACCGGTGGCGGTGCAACTGGTACCTGCGTCGCCCGTCCAGGTGAACGTCCATCCGACGTCCAGGGTGCCGTCGTCCGGGTCATTCGCCGATCCGTCGAGCACCACGCCGGTTCCCTCAGTCGTCGCGTACGGGCCGCCGGCATCCGCAGTCGGTGACCCGTTCACCACGATGTCCGCCGCCACGGATACGGCCGCAGTGTCGTCGTCGGTCACGGTGACCGTCACGTGGAAGAGTCCGAAGGTCGAGTACACGTGCGAGGCACTGACCGAACCGATCCCGGCGCTCTCGATGACCGTTGCTGTGGACGACGTCGAGTCACCCCAGTCGACAGTGGCGGTGTGGGTGTCGTTGGTGCCCGCATCCGCGAACGTGAGGTTCGCGGCCGCGGCCATCCCGAGGGGCACCGGTCCACTCGGCACCGTGAGGACCGAGAGCGTCGGCGCACTGTTGCCCACGGTGATCGTCGTCGTGCTGACCACCGCCGGGTTCACACCGTCGGCAACCGTCAAGGTCGCGGTGACGACGGCATCGTCGTTGCACACGAGGGTGGGCGTCAGGGTCGCGGCTCCCGAAGCGAGGCAGACCGTTCCCGGATCACCCGTCGATGCGAACGTCCAGGTCGTGGTGAGCGCGTCCGCGTCAACATCGGTGGCCGTGCCCGAAAGCGAGAGCACGGCGCCTTCGGCGCCGACGTACGGACCGCCAGGGTCGGCAGTCGGCGGGCTGTTGACGATGAGCGACGTGGCTCCCGAATCGACGCCCAAGTCGTCGTCGGTCACCACGACGCTGATCGAAAAGGCACCCGGGCTGGCGTAGGCGTGGGTCGCCTGCAGAATGCCCGAACCACCGCTCTCGGTGATGACCGCAGTCGATGTGGTGAGATCGCCCCAGTTGATGGTCGCGACGTGGGTGTCGTTCGTGCCCGCGTCAGTGAACGGCGCGGCCAGCGAAACCGACTGACCCGTCGGGATCGGTCCGGCATCGATCGCAACCGCTCCGAGGATTGGAGCTTCGTTGTCGACCGTCACCGTCGTCGACGACGACACGGCGGGGTTGGTGCCGTCGTTGGCACTGAGATCTGCGGTCACCACCGCGTCGTCCGTGCACGTGATGCTCGGGATCAGCGAGGTATCACCGATCGCGGTACACGTCCCACCCGCGTCGAGGCCGTACGGCGAGAACAGCCAATCGGTGGTGAGGGGGTCGTTCTCCGGATCGACCGAACTCCCCACCAGGTCGACCGGCAGCCCTTCGGAGCCGTTGTAGGGACCACCGGCGTCGGCCGTCGGCGGGCCGTTCACGGCGACCTGACTACTGGCCGAGACGGTTCCGAGATCGTCGTCGGTGACGGTGATCGTCACGGTGTAGAGCCCCGGTGCCGCGTACGTGTGTGCACCGGACGCGGTCCCAGTGCCCACCGACTCGGAGATCGATCCGGCCGAGGACGTCGTGTCGCCCCACGTGATCGTGGCGGTGTGCGTGTCGTGGGTGCCGACATCGGTGAGCGGCACGCTGACGGGAACTGCGGTGCTGAGCGCGGTTGGAGTGTTGGGGACGGTGACGGTGCCCAGCGTGGGTGCGACGTTGCCGACGGTGATGTTGGCGATCGATGTCGCCGGCGCGTTCACGCCGTCGCTCACCGAGAGCGTCGCGGTCACGAGCGTGTTGTCGTCACAGCTCATGGTGGGCGTGAGGGTCGACGTTCCGGTCGCGGAGCACGATGTTCCCGCCGACCCGGTCCAGCTGAACGCCCAGGATTTGGTCAACGTGTCGCCGTCGGTGTCCGACGCCGATGCCGCCAGCGTCACCGGCGACCCCTCGAGCGCGGCGTAGGGCCCCCCGGCATTTGCGACCGGGGGCGAGTTGTGACGCGTCAGGACCCGGATCTGATCGACCGACGTCGTCGTATTCAGATCGACGCGCACCGTACGCATATCGGGGAGGACCACGATGTCGCCCGAGGTCACTTGAAACTCGATACCCCGGTTGTTGTTGCCGACGGGGTACACGGTGCCCGGCGCGCCGAGCAGGTCGCTCGAGTTCAGGCTCGTAGCGTTGATCAGCAGACCGACAATGTCGGTCGGGAACGTGATGGTCCCGCTCCGGAAGGTCGCCCCACCGGTCCGGTTGTCGTTGTGGATCATGTGGCTGTCGACCACGGTTCCGGCCGGGACCGACGTCGGAGTCGTTCCTGCAACACCGCCCAGTCCGTAGGTTCCCGGGGTCGAGATCTGGACGGTGAGGCTCGATGCGAGCGTGACGCCCTGGCGTTCGTTGAACGCGAAGATCGACGTGGTCGAATCGAACGCGCCCGGCAGGGTCGATGCCGGCGCGGCCACGGTCACCATGGCCCCCGACGTCGAACCGATCACGGCGTGGGCAACGCCCGCGATCGGTATCACCCCACCCAGAGCAATCACGACCACAACCCACGCGACCAACGTCTGACGCCGGACACTGCCCATATTTCGCCCCTCACCCGACGGCTCCGCCCGTCGATCCGCGCACCATAAACCGGCCACGCTGGGCGTGCAACCGGTCACTCACGCTCCGACACGATCCAGGCGCGGCTCGCCCAACGCGAGGTGGCCGAGACACCGGCGACGGTCAACGGCGGACGCGTACCTCGTACCGATGGTCGGCACTCGCGTCGGCGGCCGTCTTCAGCAAGTTCGCGAAGGCTGCGGTCTCGAGCGAGAATGCCACCGCGTTCCCGCGGCGGAGATCGTCCAACACGTCTCGGCGCAGGACCCGACACGGCGATCCCGCGACCGCCAGCGCGCGTAGGGCGCGAGCAGCCGCGGAGTTCGGGGCACTGATTTCCAACGCTCGTCCCCGTGCTGTGACCGTCGGAGGATCCTTTCGCGTCTGAGCACAGGCCAGCCGGAACACCCTGCGGTACTCCTCGTTCGCAGCGACCAAAGGCTGGACGATCGTCGATGCCACCAGCCGACCCTGCGCCGGGCTCGACGACCCGAGCGGGACCTCGACGATCTCGAGCCGCGGCCAACGTGTACCGGCGGGGCCGTGAGATGCGGCGAGGTAGGGAGCATCGAATCGGGACTGGCGCGAGACCCGCAGGTCGTATCCGTGACGAACGAGCCCCCACATCACCCCGGATCCGAGGTGTTGGACCCGCTGGAGCACCAGGTAGGGCCCGCGGTCTGCGAGCCGGCGGCGCGTCTGGGCGACCAGTTGGCGCACCGCGGCGGACTCGTCGCGGTCGCGCATTGCGGTCGGCGATCTCCCCGTCGCTCCGAGTCCGGCGAAGACCACGAGCGCCGCGACCAGGGCGCCGATCACCGCCCGACGGATCAGGATCCGCTCTCGTTTGCCCGAATCGCTTCGCCGTGCGATGACGTCGCGCCCAACGGCAACCACAACGCCCGCCAATGCGATCCACACGAACGCACTGACCACCCACAGGTTCCAGGTTCGGTAGAACGCGACGCCGAACCCCACCGGGAGTCGCGCCGCAACAATCGCGCCGCCGACCGCTCCGAAGATCGCAGTGCCAAGCAGCGCGCGCAGCTCCGGTCGCCGACGCCAGCTCCACCCGAACGCCGCGACCACCACGCCGCCGATCAGCAGGCCCGACCCGACCGACAACGGCGTCGGCGCCTCGAAGGCGCGAGTCAGGTCGGCACCCGCCGACGGGAACCACCAGACCGGAGGAACGCCAATCGCTTTCGCGACTCCGTTGAACGCGCGCCGAGTGCCGACGTGCTCACCCGACTCGCCGAAACCGCTCGAGAGGACCGACTGCACGTTTCCCGGCTGATGCGTCACCTCATACAGAATCGGGCCGCTCCATGCGATCAGCATCACCACGAGCGCCGCGATCATGTTCCGGCGGCGCCGGCCGGTGTTCGGTACCACGGTTGCGGTTTCCGAGTCCCGGCGTCGGCGCGCTCTGATGGTCACCCACCATCCGACCGCGGCCCAGACCGCCAAGAGCCCGACGAGCGGCGTATAGAGGATGTTGCACTGGACGACGAAGCTCGCGGTGAAAACCATCGGAACGAGTGCGATCTCGTCACCATCGGCGAGCGACCACGCGAGCACGAAGACCGCGGCGAGGGGAATCAGCGCAATGCTCGGATTCCACACGCTCGAGAGCAGGTCTCGACCCATCGACCAGCTCATCACGCTGACCACCACCAAGATCGCGAGCGCGCCGATCCGCCCGACCCGGCGTGAGCTGAACCAGGCGATCAGAGCGAGCATGCCGAGTTGAAGGGTCAACAGCGCGAGCGCCATCCCGGCCGGACTCGCCGAACCAAATCGTTCCGGGAGCGCGAAAAGCCAGAACAACAGCGGACCCCAATGGTGCGCGTCGGCACCACTTCCACCCACGGTCGAAGGCATGCCGAGCAGCGGCGAGTGCGCGGTCAGCACGTCACGGCTGAGCCACGCGATCGCGGCATCGTCACCTTGGGGTTGCCACTGCTCAGCGATGCGATGACCAACCCCGGAGATGACTGCCGCGCCCGCGACCACTGGGGCTGCCCACCAGGCGCCACCGAACCCAGTTCCCGGTGCATCAGGATGGGTCTGGGGTTGGGTATCCGAACCCATGGAGGCACCTCACTTCCCGTCCGGGAACGTAGCAGCGGAAGCGCGTCGCAGCTCCCGGCTGGCGGTCGTACGGCCGGGAAGACGGTGTGCGACCTGCAAGGCTCGGAGCGGTCCGAATCAGTCCTCGTCCGAAGGAACGCCGCCATGACCTTGCACGATCGCGACTCGATCCGTCGGGAACTCGAGGATCCCGTCTTTGCCGGTCAGGACCTGGCCAAGGCCATGCCGAAGTACCGATTTCCCGATCACGAGACCCGGCCGGACGACGCGTTCCAGGTCGTGCAGCGACGAGCTCATGCTCGACGGCAACGCCCGCCAGAACCTGGCGACGTTCTGCCAGACCTGGGAGGAGCCCCAGGTCCACCGGCTGATGGATCTCTGCGATCGACAAGAACATGATCGACAAGGACGAGTACCCGCAGACCGCCGAGATCGAGCGGCGCTGCGTGCACATGCTCGCCGACCTGTGGAACGCGCCCGAAGCGGCGAACACCATCGGCGCCTCGGCGATCGGTTCGTCGGAGGCGTGCATGCTGGCCGGCATGGCCGCCAAGTGGCGGTGGCGGGCCAAGCGCGAGGCCGAGGGCAAGCCGACCGACCGGCCGAACATGGTGTGCGGACCGGTGCAGGTGGTGTGGCACAAGTTCGCCAAGTACTGGGACATCGAGATGCGCGAGGTCCCGATGGCGCCGGGGCACTACGCGATGGACGCCGACGACATGCTCGCCCGCGTCGACGAGAACACGATCATGGTGGTGCCCACGTTCGGCGTCACCTACACCGGCGCGTACGAGCCGGTGAAGGCGCTCGCCGACGCGCTCGACCAGCTGCAGGCCGACACCGGACTCGACATCGACATCCACGTCGACGGCGCCAGCGGTGGCGTTCCTCGCTCCGTTCTGCGCGCCCGACCTGGAGTGGGACTTCCGGCTGCCACGGGTGAAGTCGATCAGCACCTCGGGCCACAAGTTCGGGCTGGCCCCGCTCGGCGTGGGCTGGGTCGATCTGGCGTGACGCGGCCGAGCTGCCCGACGACCTGATCTTCCACGTGAGCTACCTCGGCGGCGACATGCCGGTGTTCCAGATCAACTTCTCGCGCCCGGCCGGTCAGATCGTCGCCCAGTACTACGACTTCCTCCGCCTCGGACGGGAGGGCTACCGCCGGGTGCACGACGCCGCCTACGACACCGGCCAGTACCTCGCCGAGGAGATCGTCGAAGCTCGGCCCGTTCGAGCTGCTCTGCGACAGCAACCCGGACACCGGCATCCCGACCGTGACCTGGAGGATCATCGAGGGCGCCGATCCCGGCTACACGCTGTACGACCTCGCCGACCGGCTCCGGACTCGGGGCTGGCAGGTGCCGGCCTACCCGCTGACCGGCACCGCGTCGGACATCGCCGTCCAGCGCATCCTCGTGCGCCAGGACGTGAGCCGCGACCTCGCGAGCATTCTGCTCGACGACTTCGCGCGACGCAGTCGCACACTTCGACGAAGCACCCGGTGACGGTCGCCGATGACGAAGGAAGAGTCGAGCGGCTTCAGCCACCTCTGACCCCATGCACTCCAGCAGGAATGCGCAGCGGCGGTATCGTCACGACGCGCTTAGTGGACCTTTGGCACTGGTTGATCGAATGGATCCTCGATATCTTCAGCGACTTCCTCCTCGCCGGCACCAGGGACTCCCACGACCGTATCGAGCGCTGAAGCCGTGACGGCAACCTCGAGAGGAACGAACTCCATGCAACCATCCCCGACCCTCACCTTCGGAGACGACGGATCCCCCGCCGCGGATGTCTGCTGGCTCTGGATCAACAGCCACCCCTGGCCCGGCTGGCGACTCGAGGTCATCACCGCGCAGCCACCCCCCATTGGACCGCCCCCGACCCCCGAAGCCGCCACACTTCACCACTGGGATCCGCCCACCGCGCGCACTCCGTTCGCCGAGTCGGCCTTCGCCGATGTCGAGCACCTCACCGCCCAGACCGACCCCCGACTCGCGCTCTTGCGACCAGCAGACCTCCTCGTGATCGGGCCCCGAGGACCCGGCCTCCTCAAAGCACTTCACCTCGGCAGCACCGCCGAATGGCTCCTCCGCCACCCCATCGCGCCAACCGTCATCGCCCGGTCCGGACACCCCGTGCGGAGTGTCATCGCCTGTCACGACGGATCACCCCATGCCCAGCGCGCGGTGCGGTCCCTCACCCAGCTCCCCTGGATCCGCGGCGTGGACATCACGATCCTGGTCGTCGACGACGGTCGGACCGACACCGAGAACGCAGCCGCGATGGCTCGAAGCGAGTTCGACACCGTCGACATCGATCCGAAGATCCTCACCCTCGACGGCAAGCCAACCGCTGCGATCTTCGACGAAATCACCCAGCGCACCCCGGACCTCGTCACCCTCGGCACACGTGGCCTCACCGGCATACAGCGGCTTCACTACGGCTCCACCGCCGGAGCGATCGCCCAAGCCGCTCCGTGCTCAGTGCTCCTAGCCTGCGCCGAACCCCCACCACCGTTGTCGCCGGCCGACGAGTGACCCGCCGCCCGGTCCTCGGGACTCCAGAGGTGCCAGCGGGCTGCCATTCACGGCGGGGCGCTGCAACTGGGGTCTCCTTCGTGGTCGAACTACATCAATGTGAGTGTGGTTCGGTTCGATTCGTAGGGCTCATCGCCGCGCAACATTAAAGTGTTCGGTAGGATTAGATCCGTCATGAGCGAACACATTCAGCCTGCAGGTCGCCGGGGCCGCCCTCCAAGGGAGGAGGTATATCGCAGGCTCGACACGCAGATCGCCGAGCTGTGGCAGCGCATGGGCGGGCTCCCGGACCCAGTCGAAGCAGCAGACATCTGGCGCGGAATCTGGTTCGAAGAGGCGCATCACTCCACCGCCATCGAGGGCAACACCCTCGTGTTGAGACAGGTCGAAGCCCTGCTCTCGGAGGGACGCGCAGTCGGCTCCAAGGAGCTACGCGAGTACATGGAGGTCCGCGGATACGCCGATGCCGCGGAGTGGGTGTACCGACAAGCGATCAGCCCAGAAGAATGGAGCAACGGAGAACGACTCTCGGTCGCGGAGCTGCGCCGTATTCACACGATGGCGATGACGCCCGTATGGGATGTCGATCCACATCCGAGCGCGACCGACAGCGAAGGACCGGGCAGCTTTCGCGAGCACGAGATCCATCCGTTCCCAGGCGGAATGCAACCCGTCTCCTGGGTACTCGTACCGGCAGAGATCCAAGCGTGGATCACCGAGGTCAACGCACTCGAGGCGCGCTCGACCACGTTCCCGGAAGAAGTCGCTCGATTGCATAGCGGTTTCGAGCGGATCCATCCATTCCTCGATGGCAACGGCCGCACGGGACGCCTCGTTGTCAATCTCGTCCTCGTTCGTCTCGGTTACCCGCCGGCAATCATCTACAAACGACAACGTACCGAGTACCTCCGCGCGCTCCAACGAGCCGACGACAACGACCCGGGCCTCCTCGGTGAACTCATCGCGAGAGCAATCCTCGACAACCTCTACCGCTTTGTCGTGCCCGCCGTCGCTGGACCAGCCCGCCTCGTACCACTCGGCGCGCTCGCAAACGACTCCATAGGCGCCGACGCACTACGAACCGCCGCCATACGCGGACGGCTCCAGGCCACCCGTGGGCCCGACGGTCAGTGGCGAAGTTCACGCAACTGGGTGAACGAGTACCTACGCGCGAGATACCGGCGCGTGTGACGCCGTGCGCAATTCGATATCCGCCGCGCCAGAACCGTCGCCGTCCTGGACTGTCGGGAACCCATGCTGCGAACGACCAAGTTCAACCCCGTCTCATCGCCGTCATCGCGTGCCTCCTCGGAGCGCCTATGCGCACCGAGGACCTGGTTTCGCGACGCGGCGCAAACGAAGTTGGTGAGCAAATCCGACCCGTTGAGCCCACCCGACGCCTCCCGCTCAAGTCATCAGCGGGTGTGAAACCCGCCGTGACCTGGGGAAACGTTTGGTGCGCTCGGAGAGAATCGAACTCCCAACCTTCTGATCCGTAGTCAGATGCTCTATCCGTTGAGCTACGAGCGCAGTCCTACCAGTCTACGGGATCGGCGAGCCTGGGGCCCGAGCCGTAGCGGCACCGCCTGAACCCGTCACCGTGGGACGATGGCGGGAATGTCCGCAGAGCGCGCCGCGCCGAAGCCCCCAACCCGCGCCGCCCGCATGATGGGTGCGGCCACCTTGGCCTCGCGCGGCATCGGATTCGTACGCATCTGGGTCATCTCGGTAGTCCTCGGCACCACCTACCTCGGCAACACCTACCAGTCCTCCAGCGCGGTCTCGAACGTCCTGTTCGAACTGCTGGCCGCCGGCGCGCTGTCGGCGGTGCTTGTCCCGACTTTCGTGCGCCACCTCGAACGTCAGGACGAAGCCGAAGCCGAGCGGCTCGCCTCCGGAGTGCTCGGTCTCGCCCTGGCGGTGCTCGGTGCCGTCGCGGTCGTCGGGTTCTTCCTTGCGCCCCAGATCGGTCGGCTGATCGCGAGCGACGCGCCCAACGCGCTCGTCCGGCATCGCCAGGAGTTGCTCGCCACCTACCTCACCCGCTTCTTCGTCTTCCAAGTCCTGCTCTACGCGATCGGCACGGTCGCGACCGCGGTGTTGTTCGCGAAGCGTCATTTCGTGGCGACCGCCATGGCACCGATCGCGAACACCGTCGCGGTCGTGGGATCACTGATGGTCTTCCGCTCGCTCACCGGGTCGCACCCCTCGCTCCACCTCGACGACACCGAGCGCTTCGTCCTGGCCATGGGTGGAATGCTGGGCGTGATCGGATTCGTCGGCGTCCCCACGATCGCGCTGGCCCGGACCGGCTTCAAGCTCCGACCTCGCCTCGGCCGGATCGACGCCGAACTCCGCAAGTTGTTGAAACTCTCCACGTGGGCCGTGTTCCAACACGGCGGGATCGGCATCCTGCTCCTCGCCGCGATCGCGATGGGCAACCGGGTCGAGGGCGGCGTCATCGCCTACCAGTTCGCCTTCGTGGCGATCATGGCGCCCTATGCAATCCTCGCCCAGCCCGTCCACACCACGATCCTGCCGGAGCTGAGCAACGACGCGACCGACAACAACCTCACCGGCTTCGCCCGTCAACTCCGCTGGGCGCTCGACAACATGGCGCTGCTCATTGTGCCGGTCTCTGCGGCGATGGTCGCCCTTGCACTGCCGGCCATGCGCGTGATCGCGATCGGCGCGAGCAAGGGAGGAGCCGGGGTCCTCGCCGCCGCCCTCGCATCATTGGCGCTCGGCCTCTTTCCCTACAGCGCGTTCCTGCTCTTCGCGCGCGCGTCCTGACGCGCTCGGTGACAGCAAGACTCCGGCGCTCATCGCTCTCGCGACGGCCGTCCTCGGTGCCGGCGCAATGTTCGGCATCGGCGCGTTCGTGCACGGCACCGCGCTCGTGGCCGCGATCGGGATCGGGCACACCATTGCGTACACGATTGGCGCCGTCATGATGGGCGTGGTCCTGCGCCGCCGGCTCGGCGAACCCATCTTCCCGCACGCGCTCCCCCGCACCGCCGTCATCGCCGGTGCGTTCGCGTTCGCGGCGTGGTTCGCCCACCAGAGCATCGAACCGCACGCGCAGGCCGACGCCCTCGCGTTCCTCGCGGTCGTCGGCGTTCTGGGGGGCGCGTTGTACCTCTCAGTGGTCCGGGCCACTCGGCGCCGCTTGCGCCAGCTGCCCACGCCGGTCGACCTCGCCGAATCGCCCGACCTCGTCTTCGACGAATAGTCAGGCGGCCAACCAGGACGGTCGCACCAACCCCGCGCCGTCGAGCAACCGCGCCAGCCGGGCGTTCGGTTCGATGAATCGCTCGGCCAACTCCGCCCGCACCGAATCGGACACTGCGTCGGATTCTCTCGATCGACCATTGAGGGCGAAGTACCACGACCGGAGCCGACGCTTGACTGCCGGCATCCTGCGCAGGAGCCGCTCGGACCCGTCGTTGAAGGTCAGGGCCAGTCGCTGCAGCCGGGCGTTGCGGAACGGTGTCGTGCGATTCTCGGACCGCAGGCCCGCATCGGAGAGCCGGTCGGGATCGAGCCCGAGCCAGACCGCGACGTCCGCCAGCACCGCGTCGCCATCGCGGATCAGGTCCTCGAACCAGACGATCTTCACCGCGTCCGGTCCGAGCACCTCCCACCAATCGGGCAGCCAGTCGGCGTAGCGTCCGCCCCGCACCGCCATGTACTTCTCGTTGTCGGGATCGTCGAAGTCCGCCGGGGCCAACGCGTCGGCGGTCTCGAGGTAGGACTCGATCCCGAGGTCTTGCGGGATGCGCAGCCGCACCTTCTGGTACTCGAAGAACGAGATCGCACGGTCCACGGGTTCGCGGAACACGAGCACGATCTTGGGGTTGGTCAGCGTGGAGCGCATCGCCAGCGCCACGTCGGCGCCGCCGTAGAAGTACGACGGTGTGGCTTCGAGGCGAACCGGTCGATCGCCGGCGAAGAGGTCGTTCCACTCATCGACGGACCCGAGCGGCTCGCCGTAGCGGGCGGGCAGGAAGTAGCGAGACTCCTTGATCGCCGACGCCACCACATCGGGATGCTCACTCAGCGACACGAACAACGAGGTCGTACCCGCCTTGTTCACTCCGGCGATGATCGCGTCGACTCGCTCCACGGGCGGCAGTGTACGGGGCGTACCGCGGAGGTCTCGCCGTCAGATCACGTTCGTCGCGAGGAGCACCAGTGCAATCGTCGCGACGGCGATGCGGTACCAGCCGAAGATGGCGAGGCTGTGCTTCTGGAGATAGGTGACCATCCACCGCACCGAGACCACCGCGGCGAAGAACGCAACCACCAGGCCGATGAGCGGCGTGACCAGACCGAAGGAATCGACCATGGCCGACCCGTCCTTCACCACCGAATACGCGGTCGCGGCGCCCAGGGTGAGCACGCCGAGCAAGAACGAGAACTCGATCGCCGCCGCCATCGACAATCCGAGCAGCAACGCGGCGACGATGGTCACCAGGCTACGGCTGGTTCCCGGCCACAGGGCGGCGATCTGAGCGAAGCCGATGATCGCGGCCTCGCGCGATGTCAGGCCCTCCAACGGTCGGCCGCCCGGCTTGGTGAGCACGCCCCGAGCGACGAGCACCAGGATCAGGACTCCGCCGACGGCCCACGCGCCGATGACCGGCCCCACGCCGAACAGGTGCTGCTTGATCACCTTCTCGCCGATCAGACCGACCACGGCCGCGGGCACGAAGGCGATCGCCAACCCGGTGAGGAGCTGTCGGCCTTCGGCGCTGCGCTTCGTGAAGCCCTCGATCATCGTCGTGAACCGGTGCCGGTAGAGCCCGAGCACCGCGACGATCGCCCCCGACTGGATCGCGATCTCGTATGACTTCAACGCGTCGCCGGCGGCGCCCGAGTGGGGAAGGTCGAGCAGCCGAGCCGTGACGAGGAGATGGCCGGTCGACGAGATCGGGAGGTACTCGGTGAAGCCTTCCACCAGCCCCAGCACGATCGCCTGCCCCACACTCAAGCCGGTGTCGACCACCGCGCCCATCGGCGCGGCCGTTGCCGGCACCGCGCTCAGGAGCACCACCAGCACCGCGACCACGGCGGCGAGCCCGAACTGTCCGGACCGGCTGCCGCCGACGCGCGCGGGGAGCGCCATCACACTCCGCTCACGCATCGATCTCGAACCTCGCGTCGAGTCGCGGACCCAGCTCCGCACAACGGTTGTCTTCGGCATAGCGCTTCCCTTGCACATTCCAGAGGTGGACGGGCCGATCTCCGAGTGGGAACGGCCCCCAGTGCCACGTGCCCCGCGCCAAGCGCGAAACCGTCGAGTGGCTGCAACCGAAACGCCCGCACGCGATCGAGGTCGTCGAGCGTTGCGAACTCGATCTCGGCCGGCGCCACCGCGATCACCGACGGCACGTCGAGCGGCAACAGCGTCTGCGTGTGCGTGTCGTGGCGGTAGAAGCGGTCACAGATCATGCGACCGTCGACGTGGACCACTTCGTCGGGCGCATGGGCGATCACGTTGACGTGCACATCGGACCACTCGAACTCGTAGGTGAAACCGGCGTCGGCCGGATCAGTGTCGGCGACCGGGATCCAACCGAACGGCGCGAACGCGTCGACCGTCAGTGGTTGCGCACTCAGCCGCCGCTGCGAACCTGTCACTCCGTGCGCCCCGTCTCGTTGTTCTACGCTGGCCCGAACGGTCCATTCTACGGGCCGAAACCCCACTCCGATTCCACTGGGAGAGCCCATGGACGTTCGCTCCATCGAAGCCGTGGCGCCGGTCGTCGAGCACAACGGGACCGTTCCGGTGTGGTGGCTCGTCAACCCGCGGGAGATGCACGCGATCACCCAAGGCGGCCACCTCGAACTCGTGAGTGAGTTCGAAGTCGCTGGTGGCGGCTTCGTCGACCCCCACTCGCACCCGACCCACGAGTTCTATTACGTCACCGCAGGCAAGGGGCTCATGACGATCGGCGACGAGACGCGTGAGATCAGTCAAGGGGACCTCGTCCACATCCCACCCGATGCGGTACACAGCCTGAGGCCCGTCAGCGATCACGCCCCGATCCATTGCTTCTGTTTCGCGGTCGGCGTGCCCGACGCCGCACCGGTCGATTACACGAACCACTGATGGCGCGCGTGCTCGTCACCCGTCGGTTACCCGACGGGGGCCTCGACCCACTCGTCGCCGCGGGTCACGACATCGTGCAGCGGGACGACGACGCGGCCTTCACGCCGGCAGAACTCGCCGCCGCGGTCGCCGACGTCGATGCGGTGGTGTGTCTTCTCACCGACCGCATCGATGCCGATCTCCTCGACGCGGCGGGCGAACGGCTCCGGGTCGTCGCCAACGTCGCGGTCGGGTACGACAACATCGACGTCGCCGCGGCGCGTGCACGCGGGGTCGCCGTGTGCAACACGCCCGGAGTGCTCGACGACACCACCGCCGATCTTGCGTTCCTGTTGATGCTCACCGCGGCCCGCCGGGCCAGCGAGGCCGAGGCCGACCTCCGCGAGGGCCGGTGGGCGGGTTGGGGCATCAACCAGTACCTCGGCGTCGACGTACACGGCGCGTGCCTCGGGCTCGTGGGCTACGGCCGGATCGGGCAGGCGGTGGCGCGACGCGCCCGCGGGTTCGGGATGAGCGTGCTCCACCACACGCGGACCGACACCGGCGCGACCGGCTGGATCGAAGCGCTCGACTCGTTGTTGGCCGATGCCGATTTCGTGTCGCTCCACGTGCCGCTCACCGACGCGACCCGCCACCTCATCGGACCCGTCCAGCTCGCCGCAATGAAGCCGACGGCCGTCCTCGTGAACACCGCCCGCGGTCCCGTGGTCGACGAGGCGGCCTTGGTCGACGCGCTGGAGCAGCGCACGATCTTCGCCGCGGGAATCGACGTGTTCGAGCGGGAACCCGCAGTCCACCCCGGCCTCCTCCGATCACCGCACGTGACGGTGCTGCCACATATCGGTTCGGCGTCGACCGCGACCCGCACCCGCATGGCCCAGGTCGCGTGCGCAGGGGTGGTCGAGGTGCTGGCCGGTCGCGTCCCCGCAACCACCGTCGGCTGAGTCAGCTCAGTTCGTCGCGCAGGATCGCGGCGAAGTGCGCGATGTCGTCGTCGGTGGTGTCGAACGCGGTCATCCACCGCACTTCGCTCGTGGCGTCGTCCCACATCCAGAAGAACGAGCGCGCCTGCAGACGCCCGATCGCGCCGGCCGGGAGCCGGGCGAACACACTGTTGACCACGGGTTCGCGGGTGAGTTCCACCCCGGGGATGTCGCGCACCGCCTCGGCCAGGCGTACCGCCATCGCGTTGGCGTGAGTCGCGTTGGCGATCCAGCGCCCGTCGGCGAGCATGGCCTCGAACTGCGCGGCGACGAAGCGCATCTTCGACGGCAACTGGGTCGCCTGTTTCCGGATGAACCGCGCGTTCACCCCGAGCGCCGGATCGAGGAAGACCACGGCCTCGCCGTACATCATGCCGTTCTTGGTGCCGCCGAAACTCACCACATCGACTCCGGCGCCGATCGTGATATCCCGCACGTCACACCCGAGTGCCGCGACCGCGTTGGCAATGCGCGCACCGTCGAGATGGACCTTCATGTCGTAACCGTGCGCGACCTCGGCAATGGCGGCGATTTCGGCCGGCGTATAGAGCGTGCCGCATTCGGTCGACTGCGTGATCGACACGACCGTGGCCTGCGAATGGTGCTCGTCGCCGCGGCCGACCTGACTCTCGACGACGTGTTCGGGCCGGAGTTTCCCATCGACGACGGGAACGCTCAGCAGCTTCGCGCCGGTGAACCGCTCGGGCGCGCCGCATTCATCGACCGCGATGTGGGCGTTGGCCGTGCACACGACCGCGTCCCACGGCGCGACGAGCGACTGCAAGGACACGACGTTGGCCCCGGTCCCACCCCACACGAAACACACTTCGACGGGTGCGCCGAACAGTTCGCGGAAGCTCGCGGTGGCTCGTGCCGTCCACGGATCCGACCCGTAGGCCAGCGCATGATCGACATTCGCGCCGACCAGCGCGTCCATGACCGCGGGATCGACGCCCGCCGCATTGTCGGACGCGAAGCTGCGCACGGTTACTCGGATTCGCCGAAGCGGACCACCGACGTATCGAGCTTCAACAACTTGATGGTCGTCTTGCCGCCCCGCAGCGCCTCGAGCATCGCGGCTTCCTTCTGTGCGCGCGTCGCCGCTTCCTGAATCACCGCATCGAGGTGTTCGCCGGGAACGATGACCACACCATCGGCGTCGCCGACCACCCAATCGCCGCGGACGATCGACGCGCCACCGCATCGGATCGGGATGTTGACCGCGCCGGGCTGGTTCTTGGACGCTCCGCGGAGTGCAATGGTCGCCGCGAACACCGGGAACCCGAGGGTCTCGATGGCAAGAATGTCTCGTACGCCGCCGTCGATCACGAGGCCGGCGATCCCTCGGGCCTGCGCACCGGTGGTGAGGATCTCCCCCCAGTACCCGAAATCGGACAACTCACCGACGTCGACGACCAGCACGCTGCCCGCCGGGGCCTCCGCCGCGGCGACGTGGATGGCGAGGTTGTCGCCCGAGGTACAGCGCACCGGGAACACCGGCGCGGCCACCCGCGCCCCCGGCCACGCCGGCGCGATGCGCGGCGCCATCAGCCGGGCACCGGATTCGCCGAGGGTCGCCGAGCCGAAGTTGCTCAGCCAGGTTCTGATCTCCGCCTGCGTGGGCACGGGGGCTCGATTCGGTCGGTCGGTCCTGCTCTTCGATGGCGGAGGGAGAGGGATTTGAACCCTCGAGGAGGCTTAACACCCCCTACTCGCTTAGCAGGCGAGCACTTTCGGCCGCTCAGTCATCCCTCCGAGTGGCACGGAAGTATACGGAACGTGGCCCCCGGTCTTGGCCTGGAGCATTCCTCAGACGGTGCGGTCGCCGAGATGACCGCCGATATGGCCGATCACGACGCGGCGATGAGGCGCGTCCAGATAGCAGTAGATGCGCAGGATCTGTCGACCGGCCCGGCGAATGTGCGGTCCGAGTTGCACCATGTGACCGTCGTAGCGGCGCAGATACTCGTCGCCGAACTTCGATTTCGCGTCTTCGGAGATGTCGCGGGCCCAATCGAGTCCTCGCCGGCGCGCCTCGGCGGAGAAATCACCGGCCAGCGCGTCGGCCGCCCAATCCGCCGCCACCGCCTCCAACCGGAGCAGATCCGCCCACACCAGGTCGGCGCGGTCGTAGTGCCACCCCCGCGCCGAACGTTCGGCCTCCGGAAGGATCACCAGATGTTCGAGCCGTGATTTCGCCAGCCGTACGGCTTCGACGAGGGTTCGCACTTCGTCGGCCCGGCTGGGCGCGTCCTCGGGTCGCGTTGCGAGTTGGAGATACGCGTTCTCCGCCCGCACCCGGAGTTCGTGCTCGCGTTCCATGGCCTGCTCGAGGCGATACACCTCGTCATCGGCGCGTCGGAGTTCACTCTGGTATTCATCGACCAACTCGTGGGCCACCGCGTGGTCCTCCGCCACCGCCCGTTCGAGCCGGGCCAGATCGGCCCGTCGTTCTCCGAGCTCGAAGGCACTCTCGGCCCGGGCGATCCGGGCGACGGCGGGATCGTCGTCGATGCGCAGGACCGCGGCATCGATGATGAGCACGCGGAGCATGTTCCGCACCGCCGGTCGCGGCCCGTCGGGGCCACTGACGTCCTCGGCCCGCCAGACCCGGTGGCGCTCGGGTGGGTCCACCGATCGCCAGTCCGGCCAGAGCAACCGGACCCCGCCCGGACCCACCGCGCGTCCGGCGCCGAGCTCGCGGGCGACGGCCGAGACGCTGGCCAAGTCGACGAGCACCACCACGTGCGCGAGCCCGACGAGTTCGGCCGCGCACCGGTCGGCGTCGGCGCTGACTCGGCCATTGGTGTCGGTGCCAAAGAGCACGACCGGGAGCCGGCGACCGCCGCGCACGAACGCGTCGACCTCCATCGCGCGGTCCGCATTCATCCGGTGCGGTACCGCCTGCACCCGCCAGCCGCCGTCGACACAATGCACGGCACCCGCCAGTTCCCGGGCCAGGCCCGGCCCGCTCGGAGTGTCGGGCGAGCGGCCCCGAATCGTGCGGTCTTGGGATTCCAACCCTTCGATGATGACGATCCGACCGTCGCCATCGGCAGTCGTCACCACCTGAACCTGGAGGCGCCGCCAGAGACTCGCGTCGGTGTCGTGAGGCCGAGTCCACACCAGCTCGAACGCGGTGTCGCCGAGGTGTTCCACGATCCGCCAGCGCACCTGTGCGTGGGGCTCGGGCACCCATTCGCTCTCACCCTCTGCGGCCCACCCGCCGTAGGTCGCGCCGAGCCACCGCTTGGTGATCGCCCGCGCGTTCACCGGATCCCTCCCCGCCGGGTCGGCGAGTTCGAGCACACACGCGTAGGTCCGCCGCACATTCCTCCTCGGCTGGGGTGCGCCAGCGCGGCGCGGGTCGGGCTAGTGGCTGACGATCTCCTCGATCCGGGCAAGGGTCTTCTCCATCGCCTCCCGCGTCTTCTTCGCCGCTGGTCGCACGATGGCCTTCACCGCCTCCTGCGAAATGTCCCACGACTCCCGCACCAGCGTTCCGCCCTCGGCGGGCTCCAGCTCGTACCGCCAGATCCGGCCGCCCGCGAACTTCGCGAAGACGCCCGGTGGTCGCGTCTGCCACGCGACGCGCCGGTTCGGTTCGAACTCGATGATCGTGCTCTCCATCGAATACGGGATCCCGAGCTTCATGTTCATGCCGAACTTCGTCCCCAAACCGACCGGTTCCGACGGCACGTTCTTCGCGGCACGAACCGTGCCCGAGCCGTCGAAATCCTGGTGTTTGGTCGGGTCCGCGATCAGGGCGAAGATCCGCTCCGGCAGGGCCGGGATGAGCCGTTCGACGGAAACAACGTCTGCTGAGTTGGCCATGGTCGCAGGGTAGCGGCCGACCCGCGTCGCCTCGCCGTCGGGTCGGCCGGCGAGGGGCAAAGCGATACGGTTCGAGGCGTATGGAACCGCTGATCGCCCTGGAACGCATCGCCTACCTCCTCGAACTCAAGGGTGATCCGCGGTACAAGGTCGAAGCCTTCCGGAAGGCAGCCGATGTGGTGGCGACCACCCCCGAGGATGAGATCGCGGCCGGAGCCGCGGCCGGGACCCTCACGGCGCTGGCCGGTATCGGTGACACCAGCGCCCGCGTGATCACCGAGGCGCTCGCCGGAGGCGTCCCGAGCTACCTCGAACGACTCGAACTCGATGCTGCAACCGACGACGGCCTCAAGGGTGGCGACGAGGTGCGCGGCTGGCTCCGCGGCGACCTGCACCTCCACACCAAGTGGTCCGACGGTGGCGCCGAGATCGAGATGATGGCGCGCACCGCGGCCGAACTCGGTCACGAGTACCTCGCCGTCACCGACCACTCGCCGCACCTTTCGATCGCCCGCGGCCTCGAACCGGAACGCCTCCGCGACCAACTCGACCTCATCGAGAAACTCAACGAGGAACTCGCGCCGTTCCGCATCCTCACCGGCATCGAAGCCGACATCCTCGACGACGGCTCGCTCGACCAGGACGAAGATCTCCTCGCCCGACTCGACGTCGTGGTGGCGAGCGTCCACTCCGCACTCAAGATGGAGGAGCGCGCGATGACCGTGCGGATGGTCACCGCGATCGCGAATCCGCACATGGACGTGCTCGGGCACTGCACCGGTCGACTGATCAAGGGTCGCGGTCGCGCCGAAAGCACCTTCGATGCCGAGCTGGTGTTCGCGGCCTGTCGGGAGCTGGACAAGGCCGTCGAGGTCAACTGCCGTCCCGAACGCCTCGATCCGCCCCGCCGCCTGCTCGCGATGGTCGACGACATGGGGGTGAAGGTCGCGATCGACACCGACGCCCACGCCCGGGGGCAGCTCGCGTGGCACGGCTACGGCTGTGCCCGGGTCGCCGAGACCGACATCGGCCCCGACCGCATCGTCAACGCGTGGCCCGTCGACGACCTCCTCGCCTGGACCACCTCCCACTAAACCACCGCCCCAACCCCACTTTTTGTCTGTAGGGGGGTGCATTCACCCCCCTACAGACAAAAAGTCGCGGTAGAGGGTGGTTGGGTCACCTGATCAGGCGAGGACGGCGCCTTCGGCGGGGGTGAGGGTGATCGAACCGGTGACGGCCTCTCCGTCGCGGGCGCGGTTCGTACCGATGACGATCGACCCGTCCACGCCCGACACCACCGCCGGAGTGTCGCCGAGGTTCAGCACGACCAGGGTCGCGTCACCGCGGCGGTAGGCCAGTACGTCGGCCGGCGCGTCGATGCGAGTCCACGCGCCGAGACGCAGGTCCGGGGTGGAGTGCCGGAGGGCGATGAGATCGCGTGTGAGCGACAACATCGAATCGGGATCGCCGTCCTGATCGGCCACGTTGCAGGTCAGGTCGCCAAACCGCAGCCACGGCTCCGCCGCCGGCGTCGTGAATCCACCACCCGGTTCGTTGGCCCATTGCATCGGGGTCCGCACGGGATCGCGTCCCGCATAGGGATAGAACCGGATGCCGACGGGGTCCACCAACTCCTCACGGGGGACATCGGTGTCGACCATGCCGATCTCGTCGCCCTCGTAGAGGACGGTCGTGCCGCGCAAGGTGAGCAACATCATCAGTGCGGCGCGGGCACGATCGGGGTCACCACCGGCCCACCGGGTCGGGAACCGCGAGATGTCGTGGTTGCTTCCGGTCCACACCGGCGTCCCGGCCGCGGGCATCGCTGTCTCGGTACGGTCGATCATGTCGGCCAGCGCCTCGGCGGCGAACGGGGCGTGTGCGAACGGAATGTTGAAGTCGAGGTGGAGTTCGTCGCCCTCGCCGAAGAAGGGAAAGAGATCGTCGAGTTGCTCCACGAAGGTCTCGCCAATGAGGAGTCTCGGAGGATCGTAGGAGTCGGCGAGCTCCCGCCACCGCCGATGGACCTCGTGTACTTCCGGACGGTTCGAGTTGTACTCCTGCACCTGGCCGCGGATCTGGGCCATCGCCGAATCGGCATCGGTGGCCGGCGGGTTGTCGCGCAGGTCCCGATCCTTGATCACCATGTGGGCCACGTCGATGCGGAACCCCGACACCCCGGCATCGAACCAATACCGGAAGATCCGATCGAACTGCTCGCGTACCTCCTCGTTCCACCAGTTGAGGTCGGGTTGCATGTCGAGGAAGTTGTGGAGGTAGTACTGGCCGGTCGGCTCGTCGAGGGTCCAGGCCGGACCTCCGAACACGCTCACCCAGTTGTTGGGCGGTCCCCCATCGGGCGCCGGATCGGCCCAGACGTACCAGTCCCGCTTGGGGTGGTCGCGAGCGGATCGAGACGCTTCGAACCACGGATGCTCGATGCTCGTGTGGTTCGGGACGAGATCCATGATGATGCCGATGCCGCGGGCGTCGGCTGCCTTCACCAGCGCATCGAGATCCCGCAGCGTGCCGAGGCTCGGATCGATGTCGTAGTAGTCGGCCACGTCGTAGCCGAAGTCGGCGTTGGGCGAGACGGTGATCGGGCTCAACCACAATCCTCGGATCCCGAGCCCGGCGAGATGGTCGAGGCGGTCGATGACTCCGCGGAGGTCGCCGACGCCGTCACCGTCGCTGTCCATGAACGAACGGGGGTAGGCCTGGTAGAGGACCTCGCCCACCCACCACTGCTTCGGGTCGTACACCGGCTGCGTCATGAACGCGCAGGCTAGGTGGGACGGGCCACTACCGTCGTCGACGCGTGCCGATCAAGTATCTGGGGTCCAAGCGACGCCTCGTCGGAGTGTTGGGCACACTCTTCTCGGTGACCGGTGGTGGCCGCGCGCTCGATCTCTTCACCGGAACCACGCGGGTCGCGCAGGAACTCAAACGCCGTGGCGGTCTCGTCACTGCTGTCGACCGGGCCCGCTACGCCCACGTGTTCGGCCAGTCGGCGATCGCCACCGACGCTCGCACCATCGACCGTGACGCGCTCGACGCCGAACTCGCCGCGCTCGATTCGCTCCCGCCCGAACCGGGCTACGTGACGAAGACCTTCTGCGAGGACGCTCGCTTCTTCCGACCCGAGAACGGTGCCCGTATCGACGCGATCCGAGATGCCATCGACGCCCGGCGCGATCACCCGCACTATCCGATCCTGCTCACGAGCCTCATCGAGGCCGCCGACCGGGTCGACTCCACGACCGGGGTGCAGATGGCGTACCTGAAGGAATGGGCCCCGCGGGCCCACCAACGGTTGACCCTGCGCGCTCCCGACCTGCTCGACGGTCCCGGGCACGCGGTACGCGGCGATGCCGTCGAGCTGGTCCCGACCCTCGGCGCGTTCGACTTCGCGTACCTCGACCCGCCGTACAACCAACACCGGTACGAGGCCAACTACCACGTGTGGGAAACCCTCGTGGCGTGGGACGCGCCCGAGCCCTACGGAGTGGCCCGCAAACGACTCGAGCTCAGCGACCGCGCGCTCGACCAGCGCGTTCAACCGGCGGCGACTGATGCCCGAGGCGCTGCGCGAGTGTGTCGACGGGGTGGACGCGCGCGTCCTGGTCATCTCGTACAACGACGAGTCCTGGATCGAGATCGACGAGTTGATCGCGATGGGTCGCACGCGGGGAGCGGTCGAGATGTTCGGATTCGACTCGAAGCGCTACGTCGGCGCGCAGATCGGCATCCACGGTCCGGGGGGCGGGCGCGTTGGCAAGGTGTCCCATCTGCGCAACACCGAGTACGTGATGGTGTGCGGTGAGACCGCGGCCGTCGAGACGGCGTCTCGCGCCCTCACCGCCCTCGCCGAATCCGGCGCCTCGGGAATCCCCGAGCGGCCCGGCCCGTAGGGCCAAGAGCGGATCAGGACGCGATGAGGCGGCCGAGGTCGCGGAGTTGCTCGGTCTCGGAACCCAGGGTGAACTCGAGCTGCTTGATCCACTGGAAGTAGCGGTGAATCGGGTAGTCGAGGTCGATACAGATCCCGCCGTGCACATGCAGCGCGGCGTGACCCACTCGGCTCCCGGCTTCGGACGCCCAGAACTTCGCCGTTGCGACTTCCATGGCCGCGTCTTCACCCGCGACAAGCTTGGTCGCGGCCTGCAGCATCGTGAGTTCGATGGCTTGCGTGTCGATGTACGCGTCGGCGAGACGCTGGCCGACGGCCTGGAAGGTGCCGATCGCCCGATCGAACTGCTTGCGCTCGGTGGTGTACTCGGCGGTGATGCGTAGGGCCTCTTGGCAGGCACCGGTGACGATGGCGCAGATGCCGACGATGGTGTGCTGCACCGCGAACCGCAGGATCTCGCGGCCCAGCGCGAGTTCACCGATCCGGTACGCGTCCTCGACGGTCGCGCCGTCGAGATGCATGACGAACTGCGGCTCGTGGTTCGTGGTGTCCTGGCGTTCCAGGCTCACACCGGGCTGATCGACCTTCACGAAGAACATGCCGATGTCGTCGCCGACGCGCGCCGGCACGAGCACCCGGTCGCAGAGGTGAGCCATCGGCACGCACACCTTCTTGCCTTCGAGCCGCCACTCCGACCCTTGCGGCGTCGCACTCGTCATGGGCTCGTAGGGCGAGGTACCGAGTTCGCTGAACGCCGCGGTGACCACCATCTCTCCGGCGACGATCGGAGCGATGCCGGCCCGCTGCTCGTCGTTGCCGTACTTCGCCACCGTCGCCGCACACGAGACCAGCGTGTGGAGCAGCGGCATCGGCGTGACCGCCCGACCCTGCTCCTCCAGGATCAGACAGGTTTCGAGAAAGCCGAACCCGAGACCACCCACCGCTTCGGGGAGCGCCGCGCCGAGCAGGTTCGCCTTCGCGAACTCGGCCCACGTGTCGCGGTCGAACCAGTCGGTGCTCTCGTCGAACGCGCGCAGACCGCCCAACGTGGTGCGGTCGGTCAGGATCTGGCGGGCCAGGCCTCGCAACTCTTCTTGCTCGTCGGTGAGGGTGAAGTCCATCGTCGGTGTCCTGTCTCTACGTCGGGTCGGCGCGTCGGTTCGTCGCGTCAGTCGTCGGCGGGGCTCAGCGGGGCGATCCGGGCATGCCCAGACCGAAGATCGCGATGAGGTCCCGTTGCATCTCGTTGGTGCCCCCGCCGAAGGTGAGGATGTGCATGCTTCGGGTGCGGGCTTCGAGCCGGCCCCGTAGCACCGACTCCGGCGAGTTGCCCTTGACCGCGGCAACAGGTCCGAAGATCTCCATCAGCAGCCGGAACGCTTCGAGGTAGAACTCGGTGCCGAACACCTTGATCGCCGATGCCGCGGCCGGGTTGAGCGGGTCGCCACGGGTGGCGCCGTCGGCGATCTTCCAGTTGGCGAGGCGCAGATAGTCGAGCCGCGCGTGGACGCGGGCGATGTTGAGTTGCACCCACTCCTGATCGATGACCCGCCGACCGTCGGCCAGCATCGTGAGCTTCGCCCAGTCGATCACGTCTTCGAGTTGGCGCTCCACGATCCCGCTCGCGCACAGCGTGACCCGCTCGTGGTTGAGCTGGTTGGTGATGAGGCTCCAGCCTTGGTTCTCTTCGCCGACGAGGTTGGTCACCGGCACGCGCACGTCTTCGTAGAACGTGGCGTTGGTGTTGAAGCCACCCATGTTGGAGATCGGCTCGGCCTTGAATCCCGGCGTGTCGGTCGGGACGATGATCATCGAGATGCCCTTGTGCTTCTTCACGTTGGGATCCGTGCGGACCGCCAGCCAGACGTAGTCGGCATCGGTCGCAAGACTGGTGAAGATCTTCTGCCCGTTGATCACGTACTCGTCGCCGTCACGCTCGGCCTTGGTGCGCAACGACGCGAGGTCGGTGCCGGAATCGGGCTCGGTGTAGCCGATGCAGAAGTGGATCTCACCGGCGAGGATCTTCGGAAGGAAGAAATCCTTCTGCGCTTGCGTGCCGTACTTCATGATCGTCGGGGCGACCGAGTTGATCGTGAGCATCGGCACCGGCGCACCGGCTCGCATCGACTCGTCGAAGAAGATGAACTGCTCGATCTCGGTGCGGCCCTGACCGCCGTACTCCTTGGGCCAGCCGATGCCGGCCCAACCGTCGGCGGCCATCTGCTTCCAGATGCCGCGGGCCACGGGCCCCACGCCTTCGCTGTGGGAAAGCTCGTCCTCGACCTGGGGCGTGAGTAACTGCGCGTAGTAGTCACGCAGTTCGTCGCGCAGGCTTTGCAGCTCGGGAGTCAGACCGATGTACATGAGCGTCCCCTGATCCGGAAGTGGCCTGGGGACTGTAGCCAAGCCAACGAGAACGCGTTCTCGCGCGACGGCGGCCTGCCACACTGGCACGGTGGCGCCGCTCGACCCGGAGACCGATTCCTACGAATTCTCAGCCACGATCTGGGAGCACGACGGTGATGCGGCCTGGCACTTTCTGAGCCTGCCCGAACCCGTCGCCGACGACATCGAGGCCCGTCATGGCGGGCAGGCCGGTGGGTTCGGCAGTGTGCGGGTCGAGGTGACCATCGGCGCGACCACCTGGCGCACCTCGGTGTTCCCGGATCGGGCGAAACGGACCTACGTACTCCCCGTGAAGAAACCCGTACGCGCGGCCGAAGACCTGCGCGACGGTTCCGTCACCGACGTTCGCCTCGTCGTCATCATGTGAACCGACGCCCACCGCCCGGATCACAGGTCAGAGCGCAGGGTCAGAGCGCGTCGGGTGCGAAGGTGTCGCAGCGTTGCGGGTTTCCGGTTCGGAATCCGATGGAGAACCACTTCTGGCGCTGAGTGGCCGACCCGTGAGTCCACGACTCCTTGTTCACCGCGCCCGTCGCCGATTGCTGAATCCGATCGTCGCCGACGGCCGCCGCCGCGTCGAGACCGTCGGCGATGTCCTGGTCGCTCAACTGTTCGATGAAGCCGGTGTCGATCGCGTTGGCGGCCCACACCCCCGCGTAGCAATCGGCTTGGAGTTCGAGCCGCACCGACGCCGACTTCGGACCCTCGCGATCGTCACCGACCCGAGCGTTGGTACCGAGCAGATCTTGAACGTAGTGGCCGTACTCGTGCGCGAGCACGTACGCCTCGGCGAACGGACCGCCCTTCGCGCCGAACCGGCTCGAGAGGTCGTCGAAGAATCCGAGGTCGATGTACACGAGCTGGTCGCCCGGGCAGTAGAAGGGCCCGGAGGCGGACGACGCCGCACCGCACGCCGTGTTGGTCTGGCCCGTGAACAGGACCGTCCTGGTATCGGTGTAGCCGTTGATCGTTCCTCGCCAGTACTTCTGCACCGAGTTGACCACGCCCACGAGACGACAGTCCTGGCGCTGATTCGCGTCGGCACCCGTCCGGCAGTTCTGCGCGATGTCGGTGTTGTCGCCCGCCACTCGCGGCGCGTTCGTCGATCCGCCGCCACCTCCTCGGTTCGCGAAGAAGACGATCGCGACCAGGACGAGCACGCCGATGATCCCTCCGCCGCCCAACGTCTTGCCCCGGCCACCACGCCCGCCACCACCGAGGGCGCCAGTCAGCACATCGTCGAGGCCGCCCGATCCCGAGCCACCCAACATGCCGCCGAGACCCCCGGCCGACCCGCCGGCCCCGCGCTCGTCGTCGACTTGGCCGGTGTCGAGATCGGCACCCTTGCGGAACTTCATGCGCTCTCCAACTCGATTCCAGGGTCGATGGGCTCTCCAACTCGATTCCAAGGTCGCGAGCGTTCGCGCCGAGGGAGCGGCCGGTGATTCTGGCCGCCGTACCTCGGAGTGTCCACACGCAGGGAGCGAGTTCGTCCTGCGGGAGCAACGTCGGGGGCTCCGATCCACGGCCGATTCAAGAATCCTGGCCGGATGCCGATCCATTCAGAGTGCGGTGAGATGCCAGCACCTGCAATAGCTCGGCACCGAAAGGGAAATTCGCAATGCGACGTGTTCTCGCGGCACTCATGCTGATCATGAGTGCGACGGCCGTTGGGCCCCTCGTCCAGACCGCGCACGCGGCGGATCCGGGCGCGGAGGCCGACTTCACCAACCGCATCAATGCCTTGCGCGCCTCGCGCGGCCAGGGTGGCCTCTCGCCCCACTCCGTGCTGACTGCCAAGGCCCAGGCCTGGGCCCAACACATGGCCGACACCGGCTGTCTGTGTCACTCGAACCTTCCCGATGGCGTCACCGTCGGTTGGCGGTCACTTGCCGAGAACATCGGTCGCGGCCCGAGCGTCGACTCGATCCACACCGCGCTCGTGAACTCCCCCTCGCACTACCAGAACATGACCGGCGCGTACGGCTGGATCGGCGTGGGCGTGGCGTACCGCAGCGGCCAGATGTACGTGGCCGAGGTCTTCATGGACGGCAACCCGCCACCCGGACCGAGTCCTTTGCTGGCCTTGGATGCTCGTGGTCGCGCGATCGCGGCACGCGCCCAAGGTGGGTTCTGGATCATGAACGGCAACGGCACCGTCATCTCCCGCGAAGGCGCGCCGGCCTACGGCTCGCCCCGTTTCGCCGGCGACATCGCTCGTGACATCGCGGTCATGCCCGACGGCAACGGGTACGTCATCCTCGACGGGCTCGGTGGTGTGCATCGCTACGGCAGTGCACTCTTCACGCTCGCCGGTGTTGGTGGACCGTGGTTCGGCTACGACATCGCGAGGAGCATCGCGGTCACGCCCGACGGGAAGGGCTTCACCGTGCTCGATGGGTACGGTGGCCGCCACGCCTTCGGCACCGCGACGCGGGTGTCGGGCGGGCCGTACTGGCTCGGCTGGGACATCGCGAAGTCGCTCGCGTACACACCGAGCGGAGCGCTCTACGAACTCGATGGGTTCGGCGGGGTCTGGACCTTGGGCGGGGCCAAGAACTACGGCACGTCGTTCTTCGGTTGGAACATCGCCCGCGACATCACGGTCTGGCCCGACGGCAAGGGGTACGCGATCATCGACGGCTTCGGTGGGCTCCACCGTTTCGGTTCGGCCAAGACCCCGGCGCCGATGCCGTATCAGCCCATTGACCGGTGGCGTTCAGTGGTTGCCCAGGCCGGGACGTTCCTTGCGGTGCGCAACGACGGTTTCCCCGTGCGGGTCTGAGCAGGTTTCGCTCAAGAACTGCTACCGCTCGTCGACACCCCACAATGCGTCGGATCCTGATCTTCGTTGGCACCGTGACCCTCAGCCTCACTCTGGCGGCGCCCGCCGGCGCGGCCGGCCCGTTGTCGGCGCGACCCCATGGTTCGGCCCGGACGTTCTGTCGCAACTTCGACGACCTCCTCGGAGTGCTCCGCACGGCGAAGCAACCGTCGGCGCTGAAGAAGCCCCACGCTGCGAAGGTGCTCGACGAGTTCGAGACGGGCGCGCCCCAGGCCATCCGCGGGCCGGTCAAGACCGTCGCCGACTCATTCGCCCATGCCCGAGATCACGGGCGTAAGAGCCTCACTCGCCGCCAGAACGACGCCGCCAACCGCGCGATGGCGGCCACCGCGTCGTTCGCCGGGAAGCAATGCCCTGATTCCAAGATGATTCAGCGCTTCGCCGCAGTCCTGAGCATCGCCGGGCCGATCCGCGCCGCACAGTCGAACCTGCGCAATGCCCTCACCAACGCTAAAGCCATCTACACGGATTCAGATACCTACCTGTCTGCTTCGGCGGCCGCCCTGGCCGAGGCCGAGCCGTCGCTGTCCTTCACCGACGGACCCACCGACCCCACCTCGGTGACGAGCATCTCGGTGAACCCCATCAGCGCACACAAGATCGTGCTCGCGGCCGGCACCGGCTCGAAGTGTCTCTTCATCCGCGACTCGATCGAGAGGGGCACGAAGTTCGCGATGACGTCGGGCTCCGCATGCGACGCTCACACCCCGCCTGCGGCCTGGTCGGACCGCTGGTAAGCGGTCCCGACCACGTGAGCTGCCTAAGGCCATGTGTCGAGGCCGGCGTTCTTGCGGAACTTCCTCTACTTCTGGTCACCCGCGAGGTTCTTGAGCGCGTCCTTCGCCTTGTCGGCGCCCTGCTCGATCTTCTCTTTGTGCTTGCCGCCGGTCTTGTCGTCAACCACCTCGGCCACCTTGTCGACGACGTCATCGACCTTGTCGGCGTTGTCGGCGATCAAACCCTTGGCCTTGTCGAAGATGTCACTCACGGCATGCTCCTCTGAAGTCGGGAACGCAGTCTCGCGGATCTCACACCACGGGGTCGAGGCCGGCAGCATCGACGGTCATCAGGTCTCGCTCTCGGTAGGCACGGGGTACCCGTCGTCGGGGTCGGAGTGGTCGCCGGGCGGTGGTTCGTCGATGAGGCGGGCCAGGGCGGCGCCGACCGTGAGGTCGTCGGCGTGACCGAAGGCGTTGAGGCGGATCCGGCCGGCGCGGTCGATCAGGATCAGGCTGGGCGTGCCGCGCAGCTGGTAACGCGCCATCGTGATCGGGGTGCCACCCGGCTGGTCATGGGCATCGACGCCGACGGGGAACCCGATCCGGTACTCGTACAGGAACGCCTCCAGCGACACGGGGCCCATCGCCTCGTGATGCTCGAACACGGTGTGCAACCCCAGCACCGTCACCTCACCGCCGAAGCTGTCGGCGATCCGCTGGGCTTGAGGAAGGCCGTGGCTTACACACCCCGGGCACAACATCTGGAACGCTTCGATCGCGACGACCCGACCGGCGAGGTCACCGAGGCTGATCGGGGTGTCGGTATTGAACCACTGCGATACCTGCAGCGGCGGAGCGGCGAGGAACTCTTGGGCACCATCCATGGAACAACCATAGGTAGGACACCTAGAGATAGGAAGATGTTCAGTGCGTGATCAATCGTCACAGGCGTCGTTGACGAACTCCTGGGAGAAGCCTCCCGGGTTGACGGTGCAGATCTCCTTCTGGGCTCCCTCGCTCAGCAGCGACCAGGTCCCGTCGGAACTCTGCAGGGCGTATGCGAAGTCGAACTCGCCGTTGGTCGCGCTGCCGGCGGCGAAGCCGTCTTCACAGAAGGGCGCGCCGGTCGCAGTGCCCTTGCTCCCCAACGCACTGGTGGCTTCGGCCTCGGTCGCGCAGGTCGGCGCCGCGGGGGTGGATGCTGAGTTCTTCGCGGCGGCAGTAGCGGCCGCCTTCGCCTCTTCCGCCTTCTTCTCAGCCTTCTCCTTGGCCTCGCGGACTTCCTTCTCGAGCTTCTCTTCGGTCTTCTTGGCGGTGTCGCTCGAGCACGCGGCGAACGAGATCGCCACAATGCCGATGAGAGCAATGCGTGAAGCAATGCGGGTGATGGCCATATCCCAGCCTTTCGATGTTGTGTGGGTCGGAGGAGGTATCGACGCCCTCTCGTCGAACTTGACGAGGGCCGAGACGGGGAATGGTGGGACCTCGTCAGCCGATGGCATCGAGCCGCACACAACAACAGGCCAAGACGAACAGGGAGTGCGCAAGCGCACTCGACCCCCGTTTTTCTCGGCCTGGGTTCGAAACAGATCTAAAATCCTGATCAGTCGCCTCGCTGGCCGGTCGCCATACCTCGCTCGACTTCTTCCGGACGAGCTGGCAACAGCGTGTGGGCACCTCGGCGCGCGCGAGTGTGCTCGCCACATACGAGCGGTTCGCGCAAGTGCTGAACCTGTTCTGACCTGGATCTCCATCCGTCGTGCAGCGTCGGCCATCCGCTCGTACGTAGGTGATGACCGAGCGTCAACCACGGCTGCAGAAACTGGGCCGCTTAGCCCGCAGCGTGTATCGCTGTCGAGCCACCTTGAGTTGCTACAGGTTCGAGTTCGCCCCGCCCGCCGGAGAACCCGATCCGAAATCCGAATCAGCTCGACGCGCTGCACGACCGTCGTACCTCGCTCGACTGCTTCCGGACCGAGTGGCAACAGCGCGCTGGCAATCTCGGTGCGGAGCGGGGGCGTTCAGGGTCGATTCGACGGACCGGGACGCCTTCTCCCTAGTACGGATCGACCTCTACCCCATTGGGAACTCGGCGTCGTGGGTCTGGCCGGAATCGTCGTCCCATACGACACGTGCGACCGACTGGCCATGATCTCCGAACGTTCGAATGTAGAGGCCGGCCCTCCATCGCCCGCCTGGTGAGAGGCGAGCGACTTCATTCTCTTCGAGGCGGAGCAATCCGCCTGTTCCCTCAGGCGAGGCGTCCTCGATCCGCACCCGTAGCGCATCGGCCTCACCGATGTTGACGACGACGAACGACTGCCCCTCGCCGTCCTCGATGATGAGCCTGGCCCTCGGGCGATCCCCAGCCATCTGAGGTGCGATCTCGGAGGCGAGCATCGATGCGTAGTGCTCCAGAAGCGACTCGGATGCCCAGGTTGGGTTGTCACAGCGCGACTCGTGGTCGAGCTTGATCTGCATCAGCTGTTCAGCCGACCAGTCCTGCGGCGCCAGCCGGTCGATCTCGCGGTGATGGTTCGGGCACAGCAGAACGAGGTTGTCGGGAGCGTTGCGCTCCTCGTCGCTCATGTCCGGGGCGTACCGCGCCGAGCCCGGGTTCTCTCCACGGATGTGGGCGATGTCGGCTTGGACTCCCTTCCACTGCGGGTCGGCAAGCCTCAGATCGCATCCCGGAAACGCGCACCGGTTACACGAGCGGGCAAAGAGCATCTTGATGGTGGTGAGTCCCGGGCCGGCCATCACCGAAGCCTCGCACACGATGATGAGCGCCACCCCCGGATGCACCGAGCAGGTGTGTCGCACCGTCGTCGTAGCCTTAAGTTCGGCCAGATCATCGGATGGGAAGGAGGCGATCTTCGTGCAAGCTGTAAGCGACCCGGCACGTCCCAAGGCCTTTGTCAGCCACGCGACCGAGGACAAGGACCGCTTCGTCTTGGCCTTCGCCGAAGCCCTTCGAGCCGAAGGCGTCGATGCATGGCTCGACGTATGGGAAATGCAGCCGGGCGACTCGTTGGTCGACAAGATCTTTACTGAAGGCATAGGCGAAGCTGGAGCCGTCATCGTGGTGATCTCGAACCTGAGTCTCGATCGGCGCTGGGTCAAGGAGGAACTTGACGCTGCCGTTGTCCAGCGAATCAACACCAACAGTCGGCTCATCCCCATCGTCCTCGACGGGCTGGAGGTTTCAGATCTCCCGGTGGCGATCCGACACCTGGTTCACGTACCGGTCACTGATGCCGAGGCGCCGGTAGCCGCTCGTCGCATCGCTCAGCTGTTGTTCGGCGGCTCGTCCCGACCACCGCTCGGCCCGGTCCCGCCTTTTGCCGACAGCGAGGTGGATCAAGTCCCGGGCTTGAATCTCATCGACAGCACCATCCTCAAGGCAATCGGCGACGAAGCAGACCGTGACTTCGGTGAACACTTCGACACCAAGAGCTTCGCGGAGGAGCTTCGGAAGCTCGATGTCGATCAGGACACCTTGGTGGACTCGCTTGAGGTGCTCGACCACGACGGCCTCATCAAGCTGCACCGCACCCTCGCGGCCGGCTTGGAAGGGATGCATTCCTTCCAGATCACCCTGCTCGGCCTCGACCAGTACTTCACCACCTTCCTACCGAACTACAGCGCCGCAGCGGACGAGGTGTGCGCCGCCGTTGTCAATCTCGGGGAAGGCAGTGATGAGCAGATCACAGAAACTGTCGGTCATTCTCGACTGCTCGTGCTTCACGTGCTCCGGGTGCTGGACAACAACGGCACGCTTCACCTGTCGGAGGCGATGGGTGGCTCAGCCTTCTTTCACGGAGTCTCCCCGAAGCTGCGACGGCTGCTGATGGATTGATCGGGCCGACCCGTGGAGTCGACCCGCGATCGGATACTGGGACGCGCAGCCACCGTGTCGGGTGAGGGTTTGAAAGAGTTCCGATCACCCACCGAGCGATCGGTAGGTCGCCGAGCCCTGCGACCAGGGGTGACGCTCGCCCCACAGCCAAAAGCGGAGGGAGTGGGATTCGAACCCACGGAGCTTGCGCTCAACGGTTTTCAAGACCGTCCCGTTCGTCCACTCCGGCACCCCTCCCGAAGTCCTCGCAGGCTACGGGATCAGAGCGTCAGCGGCAGCACTTCGGACGGGGTGAGGATCTCCGCACCGTCGTCGGTCACCACCAAGGTGTGCTCGAACTGCGCGGTCCGCAGACCATCGCTCGTGACGGCAGTCCACCCGTCGGACCACAGCCGCTCGCGGTACGAGCCCATCGTGATCATCGGCTCGATCGTGAAGGTCATCCCCGGTTCGAGGAGCATCGACGCGGCCCGCTCCTCGTAGTGCGGGATCGAAAGCCCGCCGTGGAACTCCCGGCCGATCGCGTGGCCGCAGAAGCTGCGCACCACACCGAAGCCATGCGATTCCGCATGCTGTTGGATCGCCCGGCCGATCGCGTAGACGGGCGCGCCCGGTTTCACCGCTTCGATGCCGAGGTAGAGCGATTCCTTGGTCACCCGGATCAGTTCGGTCGACCGGGGGTCGATCTCACCTACGGCGAACGTGGCGTTGGAATCGCCGTGCACCCCGTCCAGATAGATCGTGACGTCGACATTCACGATGTCGCCGTCGCGCAACGCGCGGTCGTCGGGGATGCCGTGACAGATCACCTCGTTGACCGAGGTACACACCGACTTCTCGTACCCCTTGTAGCCGAGCGTGCTCGGGTACCCGCCTCGTTCGATGTACGCGTGGTGCGCGACCTCGTCGAGGTGATCGGTGGTGACGCCGGCCGCCACCGCCGCGCCGACCGTGTCGAGCACTTCGCCGGCAGCCAAGCCGGCCTTGCGCATCGCGCTCGATGATCTCGGGAGTCTTGACGAGCGGTTCATCTCGACCGCGTGGCCAACCATCGGTCTCCACGTAGGGCGGCCGGACGATCTCGGGCGGAACCTCGCGCCAGGGTCCGACGGCACCGGCGCGCACCGGTTCGTCACGATTGCGGTGGCACTTCTTGTACTTGATGCCGCTGCCGCACCAGCAGGGGTCGTTGGTTCCAAGTCCGGCCACGGAAAAAGGCTACCGGGCGGGGACGGTCGCGAAACCGGCGGAGGGAATCAGCACGTCGGGGACGGCGAAGGATCCATCGGCCTGCTGGTAGTGCTCGAACAGGTAGACGAGCGTCCGGCTGATCGCACACGCGGTGCCGTTGAGCGTGTGGACGAGTTCGGTCCCGGAGTCGGTCCGCACCCGGGTCTTGAGTCGACGGGCCGAGAAGTCGCGGTAGTTCGAGCAACTCGTGGCCTCGCGGTAGCGACCCTCGGACGGTAGCCACACCTCGATGTCGAACTTCTTCGCCGCCGCCGCGCCGAGGTCGCCGGCGGCGATGTCGACCACTCGGTACGGCAGGCCCAACCCGCCGATGATGCGTTCCTCGATCGCCAGGATCCGTTCGTGCTCCGCGTCGGAGTCTTCCGGCGGGACGAACGCAAACATCTCGACCTTGTCGAACTGATGGACCCGAAAGATGCCGCGGGTGTCCTTGCCGTACGTGCCGGCCTCGCGCCGGAAGTTGGTGGAGAACCCGGCGTAGCGCCGCGGCATGCTCGACCGATCCAACAAATCACCACGATGCAGCGCGGAGAGCGGCACCTCGCTCGTGCCCACCAGGAACAGCTCGTCTTCGGGGAGGTCGTACACCTGGTTGCGGTCGGTCGGGAAGAACCCGGCCTCCTCCATCACGTGTTCGCGCACGAGCACCGGCGGCGCGACCGGGATGAAACCTTCGCTCACCAACTGGCCGAACACCCACTGCACCAACGCCATCTCGAGCAGCACGGCTTCGCGCATCACGTACGCGAACCGCGAGCCGCCGACTTCGGCGCCGCGATCGGAATCGACGAATCCCATCGCCTCGGCGAACGCGGCGTGATCGAGTGGCGGGGCGTTGCCGGCGGTTCCCACCGTGCGCAGGACGTCGCCCTCGTCTTCCCCGCCGTCGGGGACCGAGGCGTCGGCCGGGTTCGGCACGTTGAGCGCGAGCATGCGCACCGCGGCCTCGGCGACCGCGAGCTCGGGCTCGCGTGCTGCCAGATCCTCCTTCAGCTCGCCGGCCGCCGCGATCTTGGCGGGCCGTTCGTCCGGAGCGGCCTGGCCGATCTCCTTCGACGCGGCATTCTGGCGAGCGCGCAGCTCCTCCACCTCGGTGAGCAGCGCTCGGTGCGCGGCGTCGGCGGCGAGGAGTTCGTCGATCAGGCCGGCGCGCACCCGCTTGCGTTCGATGCCGGTGCGGTAATCAGGCTCGTCGCGGAGTCGCTTGAGGTCGATCACGAGCGGCTCACCCTTCCTCGTCGCGGATTCGGCTGCGCAGATCGGCCAGCCACGAGTCGGCGTCGCGCCATGCCTTGGTCGCGGCGCTGCGACGAGCGTGACCATCGAGGCCGGCCACCGGGTACGAGCCCAGATACTTCACGTGCGCGACCTTCGCGGCAAGGGTCCGCAGACAGTCGGCGACCAACTCGTCGGTGATGTGGCCCTCGATGTCGATGAAGAAGCAGTAGTCGCCGAGGTTCTTCTTCGTGGGGCGCGACTCGAGCTTGGTGAGGTTGATGCGCCGGGCCGCGAACTCCTGGAGCATCGCGAGCAGAGACCCCGGTCGGTCGGCCCGCTGGAAGCAGACGATCGAGGTCTTGTCGTGACCGGTCGGCGCCGGGATGCCGTGACCGACGACGACGAAGCGGGTCTGGTTCTCGGGGTGATCGGCGATCTCGCGGGCGAGGACCTTCAGGCCGTAGATCTTCGCGGCGAGTGGGTTGCCGATCGCGGCGTTGTCGGCCCGCTTGGACTTCGCCACCGTCGCCGATGCGTCGGCCGTGGAGTTCGCAGCGACGAACGCGGCGTCGGGCAACTTCGCGCGCAGGAAGCTCCGGCATTGCGCGGCCGCGATGGGAAAGGACAGCACCTGTTTGACGTCGGCCAGCTTGGTCCCCGGCTTCGCGAACAGGCCCATCGAGATGGGGAGGTCGATCTCGCGTTGGATGAGCAGCTCGCTCTCGAACGCGAGCGTGTCGAGCGTGACCGAGACCGAACCTTCGATCGAGTTCTCGATCGGCACGAACCCCAGCTCGTACTCCCCGGCACCGACGGCCGCGACGATGTCGGGGATCGACGCGATCGGCGTGCGGTCGGCCGCGGCGAGGTCGGGCTGAGTCAGGAGTGCCTCCTCGGCGAAGGTCCCTGGGGGTCCGAAAAAGGCGATGGATGGCACGACCGCGCATCGTACAGGGGACCTCCCGCCGCTCCGGGCACAGTTCCCGCGTCGATGCTCGATGCGTCAGATGCGGCGGATGTCGCGCAGGGCCCGCTTGGGGGCACGCCGGGGCGGGTGCGCACCCTCCTTGCCCAAGAGCGCGACGACGCGCGCGCGATGCGGGCGGAACGGTTCGAGGAGTTCGAGCATCCGCGCGTCGTCGGCCTCCCGTTCACCCTCGAGGTTCCACGCGACGAACGCGGGCAGGTGATAGTCGCCGACGACCACGGCGTCGGGGTCGCCGAAGGTCGCGAGCGCAACCGAGGTGGCCGTCCACCGGCCGATCCCCGGGATCGATTGGATCTTCGCCTGGAACTCGACCGACCCTTTGGTCGCGAGTCGTTCGATCGCGACAGCCCGGGTGCACACCTCACGGACGGTGTCGGCGCGCCGCCGTTCGACGCCACACGCATGCCAGGCGAAGGACGGCAGTGCGGCCAACTCGGCCGCAGTCGGCGGAAGCATGAGTTCGAGCGGGCCGGGCGCGGGCGCGCCGTGGGCGCGCACCAACCTCGAGTAGGCGCGGTGGGCCTCGATCGACGTGACCTTCTGTTCGAGGATGGTGGGCACCATGAGTTCGACCGGGTTGCCCGCGCTCGTCAATCGCAGACCGGCATACCGGCGATGCAGTCCGGAAATCCTCCCGTCGCTCGGCACGAACTCGTGTCCGGTGTCGGACGCACCGACCAGATCCGGAGCCTGTTCGAGGAGGGTCGCGGCGCCGGGGCCGAACGCCTCGACCTCTACGCCGCCGGCGACGACCTGGATCCGTTGGGTGGCAGCACCCTCCGGCGTGTGCGTCGCGCGCCAACACTCGGTCGGCCCGATCACGAACCGCGGGTCGTGCGGACCACGCCGGAGCGGTGCGAGGGTGGCGGCCAGTTCGATGGGACCGTCGAGCGGGATCCGGCGGATGCTCATCGCGCGGCGAGCGATGCCCGGGTGGAGGAGCCGCGCGATCCGGTCGACGTGAACGACGCACGGAACCGGCCCGAGAAGGAGTCGCCCGCAGCGACGACCTGGTGATCCCCCGTGACGAGCGCGTTCGTCGGCGCGGTCATCGGTTCAAGGCAACAGAACCGCGCGTCCGGCGGGGCGTAGATCTGGCAATAGGGGTAGCCGCCGTCGAGTTCGAGATCCAGGCGGTGCTCGCCGTCGGTCAACGCCACCCGCCGGTCCGCGACGAAACGGAACAGGTCGTCGAACGCGGCACTTGCGAGCGAACGAGGTCCCGAGTTCGGTGCGGCGACCCGACCCGTTGGCAGACCTCGCCGATCGAGTTCGATATGCCCGGCCGGCGCCAGCTGCACCGACCACCGCCGACGCGGCGAGGGCAGCTGCCAATAGGGATGCCACCCGAACGAGACCGGCACTGCGCACCCACCGCTCGCGATCACGGTCGTCTCCACGGTCAAGCGCCCCGGCGCCACCGAGACCGCGACCTCCAACTCGTGCGGAAACGGAAACGATGCGAGGAGGTCCGGACGCGCGCCGAAATCGAACCGCGCCCGGAGTCGACCGCGGCCGGCCGCAGCGATCGTCCAGGCGGGCTGCGCGGCCATCGTGCCGTGGATCGGCAGGCCGTTGCCATCGGTGTGCAACGGGAGACCGCGCAGACTGACGGTACGACCGGCGGCGGCGTAGGACCGGCGCGCCAAGCGGTTGGCCCACGGGTAGAGCAGCGGCACCGCGGTGGTGTGGCCGGCCCGCACGGCGGCAACCCCGCCGGGCCGAGCGACGAGTTCGGCGTCACCGACCCTCCACGACGCGACGAGCATGCCCAGCTCGGGCACCACCACCGCGGTCGTCGAACCGGCACGAAGCTCCGCGGCGGCGACGCCGCGCCATCGGACGATCCGCGTCGTGCCGATCATGGAAATGCGCCACCGAAGAGGACCCGCGCCACCGAATGATCGGGCGCCTTCTCGATGACGATCGACGAGAACTCGCGGGTCGGCTCGATGTGCAGTTCCAGGTTGACGCGGTTGACGGTGTTCCACACATGCCGCGCGATCTCCCGACGCCCGACGTCACCGACCTGGGCGAAGTTCGCGTAGAAGGTGCCCGGTGCGGCGACGGCACACAGCCCGAGGAACCGATCGATGTACCACTCCTCGATGACCGGCTCCGGCGTGTCGACGTAGATCGCGAGGTCGAGGTCGTCGTGGAACCGCAGCGCGTTGACCCCTTCCAACACCACCACCGCGGCGTCGCTGAGTTCCACGACCGTGCCCGGCACGACGTCGTACAACTCGTGGGAGTAGTGAGGGATCGTGACCCCGTGGGAACCCTGTCGGACTTCGGCCAGAAACGCCCGAATGGCCGGTTCGTCGTAGGACTCGGGGAAGCCCTTGCGCATCGTGAGCCCCCGGGCGTCGAGTTCGGCGCTCGACCACAGGAAACCGTCGGTGGTCACTACCTCGACGGCCATGGGGTGCAGCACGTCGCGCAGCCGATCGCTGACCGTGGTCTTGCCCACACAGACCGGTCCGCCGACGCCCACGAGCACGATGCGGCCATCGGCGGCGCGGACGGCGTCACGGATCGTGTCGACAACCGGTTGGTACCCCGTGACGTCCATCGGGCGGATGGTAGAGCCCGGGGCAATGTGGCGGTTGATCACTCTCCGGGGGGTCCCGTGGGGGAGAATGTCCGCAATGCAAACGGTCACCCGCCGTGCTCAGGCGCGCCCCGACACCGAGGATCCCGAGGGTTTCGACGCGCCCGAACCGGACCTCGCGCCGCCGAACCGGCTGCGCTATGTCCCCGGGCTCGACGGATTGCGCGCACTCAGCGTCACCGCGGTGTTGCTGTACCACGCCGACGTGTCGTGGATGACCGGCGGGTTCCTCGGCGTCGACGTGTTCTTCGTCATCTCCGGCTATCTGATCACGTCGCTGCTGCTCGCCGAGCAGGGTGCGAGCGGCCGGGTCGGGCTCGGTCGCTTCTACTTGCGGCGGGCCCGTCGGCTCCTCCCCGCCCTGTTCGTCGTGCTCGCGACCGTGTCGCTGTTCACCGTCGTCTTCCTCCCGGACGAGATCCGCACGCTGCGCGCCGATGTGGTCGCCGCGCTCGGGTACGCGACGAACTGGTGGCAGATCGCAGAGGAGCAGTCCTACGTGGCCGCCCTCAGCCGGCCCCCGCTCCTGCGCCACCTCTGGTCGCTCGCGGTCGAGGAGCAGTTCTATCTGGTGTGGCCGCTCCTGCTCGTTGGCATGATGAAGCTGTGGGGCGGTCGGCGGCGCCCCATGCTCATCGCGACCGGGGTCGGCATCGTCGCGTCGTTCACGACGATGCTCGTGCTCTCGCTCCCCCACGACTTCCGTTTCTTCGAACCTTCGCGGGTCTACTTCGGCAGCGACACTCGGGTCTTCACCATGTTGCTCGGCGCCGCGCTCGCCATGGTGTGGTCGCCCTGGAAACTGAATCCCCGGATTCCCGCCCCCGCACGCAACGCGCTCGATGCCGTCGGCGCCGCGGCGCTCGTCGGCCTGTTCGCGATCTTCGCGACCGCCCACTACCAATCGAACGTCCTCTTCCGCGGTGGCTTCCTCGGCGTCGCGATCCTCGCCGCCATCGTGATCGCCGTCGCAGTGCATCCCGCTTCCCGACTGGGAGCCGTCGCGCTCGGCCACCAGCCGTTGCGGTGGATCGGCGAACGGTCCTACGGCATCTATCTGTGGCACTGGCCGGTGTTCATGCTCACCCGCCCCGACTCCGACGTCTCGCTGACCGGCGGCGCGAACCTGGCCCTTCGCCTCGGGATCACGCTCGCGATCGCGGAACTCTCGTACCGGTTCATCGAAGAACCGATCCGCCACGGCGCGATCGGTCGGTGGTTCGCCGGGCTGCGCTCCGCGCGCGGCGAGGAGCGGGCCATGATGTGGCAGCGAACCGTGGGGCTCACGGCGGTGGTGCTGCTCGCCGTCGGGCTCACGAGCGTGGGGTTGGCATCGGGACAACCCGCACGCGTCGACTACGCCCTGCGCTTCCTCACGGCTCCGGAGACCACGACCACCACGACCACGGTGGCTCCTGGCATTCCGACCAGCGCACCCGCGCCACCACCCCAGGTCACCGCCATCGGCGACTCCGTGATGCTCGGCGCCGCGCCGGCACTGCAGGCCAAGATCCCGGAGCTTCGGGTCGACGCCGAGAAGAGCCGCCAGATGGGGCACGCGATCGACATCATCAGGGCGCAGAAAGCCGCAGGCACCTTGAGCCCGGTGGTGGTCATCCATCTCGGCACCAACGGCACGATCGTCGACGGCCACATGGAGGCGTTGCTCTCGCTCCTCGCTGATCGCCAACGCGTCGTCTTCGTCAACCTCAAAGTGCCGCGCTCCTGGGAACAGGCCGATAACGACGTGATCCAGAGGTACGTGCCTCGATTCGGCAACGCCGTGCTCATCAACTGGAACGGTGAGGGCTCGATCCACCCGGAGTTCTTCGCGGCCGACGGATTCCACCTCAACACCGACGGGGCCATCCGATACGCGGATCTCATCGCCGCCCAGATCAATCCCTGACTGAGGACCCATCAACATGAGTGTGTTGATCCATCCGGTGAACGACCTGGCGTCGCTGCTCGACCTGGAGCGGGTGAAGCCGGACGCGTTCCTCGCCGCGGGTCCGAATCTGGGTTGGGGCCGCATCTACGGCGGTCAGGTGGTGGCCCAGGCGCTGCGTGCCGCGGGCTTGACCGTCGACGCTGCCCACAATGTCCATTCCCTCCACGCGTACTTCGTGCGCGCCGGCGACGAGCGCGAGCCGGTGCTCTACGAAGTCGATCGCGTACGCGACGGTCGCTCGTTCACCACCCGCCAGGTCGTGGCGTACCAAGCCGGCGGCGCGATCCTCAACCTGATCGCCAGCTTTCAGGCCGACGAGGACGGCGAAGACGCGCAGGCGATCCGCCCCCCGGAAGGGATCGGAGTCCCCGAAGACTTCGAGGATGCACCGACGGACCTCTTCTTCCAACACCGCATCATCCGGGGGCAGAAAGCACCGATCCCCGAACAATTCACCTGGCTTCGAGTCAACGAGGACCTCGGGGCCGACCCGATGGTGCACGCGTGCGCGTTGGCCTACATGTCCGATGAAGACCTGCTCGGCGTGGCCGCGCTCCCCCACAGCCACGGCGGCGACTGGGACACCCTCATGTGCGCAAGCCTCGATCACGCGGTGTGGTTCCACCGCCCGGTGCGCGCCACCGACTGGCTGCTCTTCGCGCTGTCCGGCCACGGCGTCGCCAACGCGCGCGGGATGGCGGTGGCTCGCGTGTTCGACCGGACCGGCGCCCACGTGGCGACCGTGGCCCAAGAAGGGCTCGTGCGCGTCAGACGGTGATCGACGTCACGACGCCGGGGTCGGCCGCGTGGAACGCGGCGCGGACCTCGACCACTCCGGGTTCGCGGACCATCGCGCCGTCCACTCGCACGTCGAGCATCCCGAGATCGATCGCGAGATCCATCGCCTCCGACGTGCCGGCGACGACGATGCCCGTGCGCCCGAACCCGACCAGACGCCACCGGGGTCGCTCGAACTGGGAGTCGGGGTATCCGGCGTAGATCTGCACGACGGTCGCCGCGTCGCGGGCTCCGACGTTGGAGACGGTGATGCCGGCGGAGTCTGCGCCGGTGAGCGTGAAGTCTGAAAGCACGAAGTCGGTCGTGCTCAGTCCGAATCCGAACGGGAACGCGGCCGGGGTGCCCGCGCGGTCCAGGTGCCATTGCCCGTGGAAGAGGTCGTAGGTCGCAGTGGTCGCGTCGGGGTCGAACGGGACCAGATCCTGCTCGTCACTCGGGACCGCGAACGGCAAGCGCCCACTCGGCGCGACGGCACCGAGCACCACGTCGGCCAGCGCGTGGCCACCTTCCATCCCGGGGTACCAGAGCATCATCACCGCCCCGACCGACCCCGCCCACGGCATCACGACCGCCGATCCACTCATCACCACGACGACCGGGTTGGGGTGCAACGCGGCCACCGCCTCGATCAGCGCTTCGTCCCCGGCACTGAGGCGCAGACTTCGCCGATCCCCGCCGGCGGCCATGACCGCTTCGTCACGCTCGAGGCGGCGAGCGGGTGGCGCCGCGGGGAACTCCGGCATCGGCGCGTCGGTGCCGAGTCGCGGATCGTCGAGCGGCGGGAACAAGTGGAACAACGCGCCCGAGGTGCTCCCGTCGACGAACTCACCCTCGTCGGCCTTGGTGTAGCCCACGACGACGACGGCGAGATCGGCACCGATCGCGATCGTCGCATCGTCGTCGGCGGCAACCAGGTCGACGTCGGGGAGTGCGGCGCGGAGCCCTTCGAGTGGAGTGACGACCGTGGGCGGATGGACTGCCGACGAACCGCCGTCTCCCAGGTTCGCAACTCGGGCGAGCCGGCCGACCACCGCCACGCGCCGCAGTGCGCCGGAGTCCACCGGCACGAGGTCGTCGCGATTCGTGAGGAGCACGATCGATTCCTGCGCGGCGCGGCGCGCCAGTGCCCGGTGTTCGGGCGCGGCCAGCACCGTCACTGGTGGACGCGGCGCGGCGAGCACGGCGGCGAATCGCAGCAGGGTGGAGACCGTTCGGGTCGCGGGCGCCGCCAACTCGGCCCGGGTGATCTCGCCGGTGGCCAGGGCGTCGCGCAACGCGCGGGCCCGCTGCTGCGCGAAGGGCATCTCGACGTCGAGTCCCGCGCGAACGCTCGTCACCGAATCCCGTAACCCGAAGATGAAGTCGGTGATGACGAACCCGTCGAAGCCCCATTCGTCGCGCAGCACACGCGTGAGGAGCGCGGGCGACTCCCCGCACCACTCACCGTTGAGCGAGTTGTACGAACTCATCACGCTCGCGACCCCGGCCTCGACGACCCGGCGGAAGTGAGGGAAATACACCTCGTGCAGTGCACGATCATCGGCCTGTACGTCGACCGTGAACCGTGCGTTCTCCATGGAGTTGCACGCGAAGTGCTTCACGCAGGCCAGCACGTGCCGCTGCACGCCCTCCGTCAGCGCGGCGCCGAACTCGCCGAGTTGGTAGGGGTCTTCGCCGTAGGTCTCCTGGGCGCGACCCCACCCGGGATGGCGCAGCAGATTGACGCATACCCCGCCAAAGTAGGTCGCACCGGCCGCGCGGGCCTCGAGTCCGATGACGTCGCCGATCGCCGCCTCGAGTTCGACATCGAACGAGGCGGCGCGCGCCATCGCGACCGGGAAGCAGGTCGCGTTGCCGATCACGACCCCGCGCGGACCGTCGGTGAACGCGATTCCCGGGATGCCCAACCGCGCGTTGCTCGCCGCGGGCCACGCGTGGGTGTAGTAGCCGCCGTGGGTCATGTCGGTGACGCCCGGCCAGAACGGCGTGTCGCCGTCGAGGAGGTCGATCACCTCGTCGTCACTCAGGTGCCCGACGAGTGCCTCGGCTTCACTTCGGGGGTCCGCGCCGATGGCGACGCGAGCGGCAGCGTCGGAGAACTCGGTCATGGCGCCGCAGCGTACGGGCCGCGAGTCAGACGCGCGCCCCGTACTGCTGCGCGAGTTGCGCGATGCGGTCGAGGCACCCCTAGCGCGCACTCCGAGATGATCTCGGCGACGGGCCGGATCGAGTCGATCCGACCGGCGACCTGACCGCACAAGGCCAGCGCCGCTTCCATGTCGCCGCCGAAGTACAGGTCGTGGTGGTGCATCATCTCGGCCATCGCGTTGCGTTCGGTGTCGAACTCGAGCCCCGAGGTCTTCTCCGTGCGTAGCGCGCGGAGCGCGGGGCTCGTGTGTTGGTTCAGGAACACGGTGTCGGTCTCGGCCGCGTCGAGGATCGCTTGCTTCCAGTTGCCGTGGATCGGCGACTCCGCCGCCGCCACCATCTGCGTGCCGAGTTGGATCCCTTCGGCACCGAGCGCGAGCGCCGCGGCCATGGTCGGACCGTCCAGGAATCCCCCCGCCGCGATCACCGGCACCTCCACCTTCGAGACCACCAACGGCAGGAGCACCATCGACGCGACCGGGCGCGGGTTCTTGAAGCCGCCGCCCTCACCACCTTCGACGATGAGCCCGTCGACTCCCGCGTCGACCGCCTTCAACGCGGCCCGCAACGTGGGCACCACGTGGAAGACCGTGAGCCCAGCCGCTTTGAGTGGTTCGGTGTACCGGGTGGGGCTTCCCGCCGATGCGAGTTGGGACCGGGCAATCCATCCCATCGGCGCCTGCACGATCGGAATGTCGACGCCCAACATCTTCGTGACTCGGTTTTCGAACATGCGCGAACTCTAGAAACTCGGTGGGCGAGGGGGGACTTGAACCCCCACATCCTTTCGGACACAGGCACCTGAAGCCTGCGCGTCTGCCAATTCCGCCACTCGCCCGAGTGGAGGGCGCAGGTTAGCAACCCAACGCCGAAAGTCCCTGTGCGAACGCCGCGGTTTGCCGGGGTAGGGGCTTTACACTCGAACGCATGGGAGTGCAAGGTTTCGAGCGCCGCATCGAGCGCATGGTGGAAGGCGCCTTCGGCAAGGCCTTCCGCAGTGGGCTGCAACCCGTCGAGGTCGCCCGACGCCTGCTGAGGGAAATGGAGGCGAACCGGACGCTCGGCGTGCGCGGGACGGTCGTTCCCAACGATTTCACCGTGGTGCTGTGCACCGAGGACGCCCTGCGCTTCGACGACTACGCCGATGTACTCGAATCCGAACTCGAGAACGAGGCGCGCGACCACGCCCGGGCCGAGGATTTCCACTTCATCGGGCCGGTCAAGGTGCGCCTCGTCGAGGACCCCGACCTGCGCAAGGGCGATCTCGAGATCGAGGCCGTTCGCAAGGAGGGGGACGGCGGTCGCCTCGGCGCCCTCGTGCTCACCGACGGCCAACGCCTTCCACTCGGCGACGCCATCTTCTCGATGGGCCGGCTCCCCGAGTGCGACCTCAAGATCGACGACGCCCTGGCGTCGCGTCGCCATTGTGAGATCCGACCCGAACCCGACGGCTACCGGATCGTCGACCTGGGGTCGCTGAATGGAACGACCGTGAATGGGGCCAAGATCAAGGACCAGATGTTGGTCGACGGCGACCTGATCGGCGTGGCTGCAGTGGCGATCCGCTTCGAAGCGTCGTAGCGGCGGGAGCCCTCGTGCCCGAAGGTGTCCTCACCGTCCTCAAGTTCTGTTTCCTCGCGCTCGTCTATCTCTTCCTCTGGCGCATCATCCGCACCGTGACCGCCGAGCTGAAACCGTCGAAGGTCCCGGTCACGGCCGCGGCCGCCGTGGCGGAGACGCCGGCCGCATCGGAACCCCGGCGTGAGCGCGGCCGGCGCTGGGAAATGGTGATCGTCGCTCCGCCGAGCCGCGCCGGTGAGACGTTCAGTCTCGGTGAAGAACTCTCCGTGGGACGGGCGCCGGGCTGTGCCGTGGTGCTCGCCGACGACACCTTTGTGAGCCAAGTTCACGCCCGACTCTTCACGCGGGGCAATGACCCCTACGTTGAGGACCTTGGTTCCACGAACGGCACAACCCTGAATGGTGACGCATTGCTGGAACCGACGCGCCTGCGCCGCGGCGACCGCGTGCAGTTCGGTGAAACCGTGATGGAGCTCGTGCGATGAGAATCGTCTCCGGCGCCTCCACCGACAAGGGTCAGGTCCGCGAGGGCAACGAGGACTCCTACCTCGTCGATCGCCGCCTGCGCCTGTTCGCGATTGCCGACGGCATGGGCGGCCACCGAGCGGGCGAGGTCGCGAGCGCGACGGCCCTCGAGGGTCTCCAGGCCGCAGTGAACGAAGGCATTCCGGTGGCCGATGCGGTGGGCCGCGCCAACACTGCGGTGTGGGACAAAGCGTCCGGTGACACGTCGCTCGCGGGCATGGGCACCACGCTCACCGCCGCCTGGTTCGACGGCACCGTGCTGACGCTCGCGCATGTCGGTGACTCCCGGGCCTACCTCTGGCGCGATGGCGAACTCTCGCGCATCACAGTCGACCACAGCCTCGTCGAAGAATTGATCCGCGACGGCAAGCTCACCGAGGAGCAGGCCGCGGTCCACCCGCAACGCTCCATCATCACCCGTGCCCTCGGGATCGACTCGACCGTCGAGGTCGACGTGTACTCCCTGCCCCTCCACGCCGCCGATCGAGTGATGCTCTGTTCTGACGGCCTGACCGCGATGGTTCGCGCCAACGGGATCGCCGAATTGCTCGCACGGGAGGCCGACCCGACTGCCGCGGCCAACGCGCTCGTCGACGCCGCGAACGCCGCCGGCGGCGACGACAACATCACCGTCGTGGTGCTCGACGCACAGTCCGACGGGGTCGATCCGTTGCCGAGTTCGGTCGCCGCGTCGATCACGGGCGCCCCCAGCACGCGCACCAGTGCGCCGACCGATGCCGGCGACGCAACTGATCCGACCGAGGTCCTCGACGGCGCGGTGGTGACCATGACCACGACCAGCACGAGCATCGACGCCGCCTCCACCGCGGCCACGCCGGCGGAGCCCGATCCTGCGCCGGACCTCCCTCGGGACACCGCGAAGTACCGCGGCCCTCGCCGCCGCCGCGGCCAACGGGCCGGCCGAGGTATCGGGCGCTTCCTCATGTTCGCCGTGCCCATCGCGTTGATCGTCGGAATCGGAATCGGAACGATCGCGTGGTACGCGCAGAACTCCTACTTCGTCACGTTCGATCGCGGGGTCGTGGTGATCGAGCGCGGTCGGCCGGGTGGGCTGCTGTTCTGGGACCCGGAGATGATCCAACGTACGTCGTTGACCCGTGACGATCTCACGCCACTCTTCGAACAAGGCGTGAAGGACCAGAAGGAGTTCTCGACGCGCGAGGCCGCGGTCGCGTACGTCCGGCGCGCGCGAACGGCCGCGACTTCCACCTCGACCACGACCACGACGACGACGCTCCCGGGCGGATCCACCACGACGATCGTGCCGGCGACACCTCCGCCGTCGTGACCGTCGCGATGTCGCCACTGGCGCGATTTCGGCGGACTCGGGAACTCAGCCTCGGGGCCCTGGCCGTCCTCGTCACCGCGGGCGGGTACGTCCTCCTCGCGCTCTCGGACGCGCCCTCGGTCCCGCCGCGGTTCTGGGGGTTCCTGGCCGCGCTGATCGCCTTGTTCGCCAGCGCTCACATCGCGGTGCGCCGCCTCGCGCCGAAGGCCGACGCGACGCTGTTGCCCATCGCGGCGATGTTGCTCGGCATCGGATTCATCACGATTTCGCGGCTCGACCTCGACGCCACCGCAGCCGAGCCCGCGGTCGGCCCCGCCCAGTCGGTATGGATCGCCGTCGGCATCGGGGTGTTCGTCCTCACCCTGTTCGTCGTGCGCAACGTCCGCACCCTGGCCCGCTACCGCTACACGTTCCTGCTGCTCGGCGTCGGTGCGTTGATGCTGCCGTTGATTCCCGGGATCGGCGCCGAGATCAACGGCGCTCGGCTGTGGATCCGCGTCAGCGGGTTGACGTTCCAGCCCGGTGAACTCGCCAAGGTGTTGCTCGTCATCTTCTTCGCCGCGTATCTCGTCGAGAAGCGAGAGTTGCTGAGTTCGGGCAGTCGTCGGATCGGTCGGCTCTTCCTGCCGGATCCGAAACACCTCGGACCACTCCTGCTCCCGTGGGGTGTCTCCATCCTGATCATGGTCCAGCAGAAAGACCTCGGTTCGTCACTCCTGTTCTTCGCGGTGTTCGTCGCGATGCTCTACATCGCCACGCTGCGCAGCGCGTACCTCTTGGCCGGCGGCGCCCTCTTCGCGAGCGCGGTCGCGATCGTGTACCAGGCCTTCGGCCATGTTCAGGATCGAGTGAGCGTGTGGCTCAACCCGTGGGCCGACGTGCGCGGCGACGGCTACCAGCTCACCCAGAGCCTGTTCGCCTTCGGCAGCGGCGGGTTCGCGGGCCGGGGCATCGGGCTCGGCAACCCCGACATCATTCCGGTGCACTCGACCGACTTCATCTTCGCGGCGATCGGCGAGGAGTTGGGTCTGTTGGGCACCATTGCGGTGGTCGGCTGCTTCCTATTACTGGTGGGCAGTGCATACCGCATCGCCATCCAGGCGACCCGACCGTTCTCCCAGCTCTTCGCCGCCGGATTGGCCACGATTCTGGGCGTCCAGGCGTTCGTCATCATCGGCGGCGTCACCCGTGTGATCCCACTCACCGGGGTCACCCTGCCGTTCGTCTCGTACGGCGGATCGTCGCTCATCGCGAACTTCATCATCCTGGCGTTGCTGCTCCGGATCTCGCACGAGAGCGCCGTCGACGCCGAGGCCGAGGCCGAAGGCATCGCCCGCCTGGCCGAGATCGAATCGGCCCACGCATGAACGTCGGTATTCGGCGGGTCGGCCTCGCGGTCACGGCGATGCTCCTTCTCCTCGTCGGCCAACTGACGTATCTCCAGGTGGTCGACGCGAAGACCCTCGCTCACCACGAAGGCAACGGGCGCGACCGGCTCAAGGATCTGCGTTCGCCACGCGGCACCATCGTGAGTGCCGACGACAAGATCCTCGCGATCTCACGTCCGAGCGGCGACGAGTACCGCCTCCAGCGTGAGTATCCGCTCGGCTCGTTGACCTCCGAGGTCGTCGGGTACCAATCAATCGTCGTCGGGTCGACCGGTCTGGAGTCGACGTACTCGGGCGTGCTCTCCGGGCGGGACACGACCGGTCGCAGCCTCCGCGATCAGACCGTCAACTTCTTCCGGGGCACCCAGACCGCCGGCAACCTGAAGACCAGTCTCCGGGTCGACGCCCAACTCGTCGCGAAGAACGCGCTCATCGATCAGAAGGGGTCGATCGTCGTGCTCGATCCCACGACCGGCGAGATTCTCGTCATGTATTCGAATCCGTCCTTCGATCCCCAGCCCCTCGCGGGTCACACCAACGAGAGTGTCCAGAACGCGTTCGACGCGCTCAACAACGACCCCACCAAGCCTTCGCTCGCACGCGCGTTTCGGGAGATCTATCCGCCCGGTTCGACGTTCAAGGTCGTCACCACCACCGCCTCGCTCGATGCCTTCCCCGAGACGGCCGACCGCGTCTTTCCTTCGTTGCGGTCCCTCGACGTGCCGCTCTCGGACCGAGACATCGGCAACTTCGGTGGCCGCAGCTGCGGTGGCAACCTCGAGTCGGTGTTCCGGAACTCGTGCAACACCGCGTTCGCGCAACTCGGGTTGGATCTGGGCAATCTCTTCCCCCCGGCCATGAAGAAGTTCGGGATCTACGAGCCGCCACCGATCGACATCGCACCGGGAGCAGTCGCCAGCCAGGGCCCGGCGGCGGGAAGTTTCGATCAGAACAAGCCGCGCTTCGCGCTCGCCGGCATCGGCCAGGGCGACGTGTTCACCACTCCGCTCCAGATGGCGCTCGTCGCCGCCGGCATCGCGAACCGCGGCGTCGTCATGCGACCCCACGTCGGGACCGAGGTCCTCGACGACGAGGGCCGGATCCTCACGCGCATCAAGCACACCCCGTGGAAGACCGCGACGACCCCCGAGACCGCGGCCCAACTCAAGGACCTGATGGTCCAGGTCGTCGAGAACGGCACCGGCACCGCGGCCCAGCTCCCCGGTATCGCGGTGGCGGGCAAGACCGGAACCGCCCAGACCGTCGAGGGCGCGGCGCCGCATGCCTGGTTCGTCGCATTTGCCCCGGCCGATGCGCCGAAGTACGCGATTGCCGTGCTGGTCGAGAACGGGGGGAGCCGGGGTGGCGACGCCACCGGCGGCCAACTTGCCGCGCCCATCGCCAAACAGGTCCTGCGATTCCTCCTCGGTGTGTGACCCCCACGACCGAAGCGCCGACCGAAGCGCCAACCCCCACCACCTACCGAAAAGCCTCCGAGAGCCCAACTAGCGTGACACCACCGCATGGCTGATCCCACGACCTACGCAGACCGGTACGAGATCGTTCGCGAGATCGCGCGCGGCGGGATGGCCAACGTCTATCTGGCACGCGACACCAAGCTCGATCGACCCGTGGCCCTCAAGGTGTTGTCCGCGGAACTGTCTCGCGACCCCGCGTTCGTCGAACGGTTCCGCCTCGAAGCCCAGGCGGCGGCCAGCCTCAACGAACCGACCATCGTGTCGGTCTACGACTGGGGCCAGGAACAAGAGACCTCCTTCATCGTGATGGAGTACATCGAAGGTCGGACGCTGCGTGAGGTCATCGATCACGGAACGGTGACGCCCGACCAGGCGGCTCAGATCGGTGCCGACATCGCCAAGGCCCTCGCGGCGGCACACCGCGCCGGCGTGGTCCACCGCGACATCAAGCCCGGCAACGTGATCATCACCGAGGCCGGCGAAGTGAAGGTCGCCGACTTCGGTATCGCCCGCGCCAACGGTGCCGGCGATGGCCTCACCCGCACCGGCGCAGTGATGGGGACCGCCACCTACTTCTCGCCCGAACAAGCCCAGGGGCTCCCGGTCGATGTCCGCTCGGACCTGTACTCGTTGGGGGTCGTCCTCTACGAGATGGTGACCGGCGTGGTTCCGTTCACGGGCGACAACGCGGTCTCGGTCGCCTACCTCCACGTGCGCGAACCCGTGCGCGCACCATCACAGCGTCGACCCGATCTTCCCCCGGCCCTCGAGCAGATCATCCTCACCTGCCTGGCGAAGGACCCCAACGAGCGGTACCAGACCAGCGACGACCTGCGGGCGGATCTGCTGCGGTTCCGCCGCGGTGACGCCATCGTCGGGGGACCGGCCACCGCCATGATCGCAGCGGTGGGTGACGAGACCCAGGCCGTCGCCAAAACCACGGCGAACCCGGCCCTGGTCGCTTCGAGGGCCGCCGGCAAGAACACACGACGGGGTCCGGTGATCATGGTCATCGCCTTCCTCGTCGCGTTGATTGCCGTGGTCGGATTCCTCCTGGTCCAGGTCTTCCGCGACGACGGCGATTCCGGCAAGAGCGTCGCGGTGAAGAACGTCGTCTCGCTCACCGAGGCCGAGGCCCGTCGCGTCCTGGAAGACCAGGGCTTCAAGGTCGACGTGACGAGAGAACCCAACCAGAGGCCGATCGGCACCGTCTTCGATCAGGACCCGAGCGAGGGCGAGTTCCGCGTCACCGGCACGAGCGTGACGATCTTCGTCTCCGACGGCGCCGGAACCGTCAAGATCCCCAAGGTCGCCGGCCTCGACCAGCTCACGGCAACCGCCCGGCTCGAGAAGCTGGGCTTCGTCGTCACTCCGATTCCCGAAGAGAGCGAGACGATCAAGGTCGGCGAGGTCATCCGGAGCAATCCTCCGGCCGGGAAGAAGGTCGATCCCGGCACCAACGTCGAGATCTTCGTCTCGGCCGGACCGCGGCCGACCGCGGTGCCCGATGTCGCGGGCCTCGACCAGGTCGAGGCCACCCAGCAACTCGTCGCCCTCGGCTTCCGGGTCACCAAGGCCACCGAGCCGAGCAGCAGCGTCGAGGTCGGCCGAGTGATCCGCACCCAACCCGGTGCGGGTACGCCGGCCGCGAAGGACAGCACGATCACCCTGGTCGTGTCGTCCGGCCCGAAGCAGACGGCGGTGCCCAACGTGGTCGGAATGAGTCAGAGCGAGGCCGTCAACTCCCTCAGCTCCGCCGGCTTCCGGGTCAATGTGAGCCAAGTGGTGACCACGCCGGCGAACGTCGGCAAGGTCATCACCCAGAGCCCCGACGCCGGCACGCAGGCCAACGACGGTTCCACGGTGACGATCACCGTCGGTGCCGCCGCGGCCACCACGACGACGTCGTCGAGCACACCGCCCCCGACATGAGCGCGGCGCGGACCCCCGCGCTGGAGCGTTGGTACCTCGACCACGGCCGTCATGATCTGCCGTGGCGGGCAACCCGCGACCGTTGGCCGATCCTCGTCAGCGAGGTGATGCTGCAACAGACCCAGGTCTCGAGGGTTCTCGCGCGCTGGCCGGAGTTCATCGGTGAGTTCCCGACCGCCACCGGCGATGGCCGCGGCCGGCGTGGGCGCCGTCATCACTACGTGGGGCCGGCTCGGCTATCCCCGTCGGGCCCGACGGCTCTGGGACACCGCCCACCAGATCACGACCGGCGGTTGGCCCGACGATCTCACCGAGTTACCCGGCATCGGCCGGTATACCGCCGCCGCGATCCAGGCGCAGGCCGACGACGTCGACGTTCCCGCCATCGAGGTCAACATCCGCCGGGTGGTCCAACGGGTCCACGGCACCGTGTTCGGTGAACGGGCGGCGGAGGCTGCGAGCATCGGGGTCGGGCGCGGCTTGCACGGGCGCGACCGGCTGCTGGCCCTGATGGACCTGGGTGCGTTGGTCTGCACGCCGCGAGCACCGAGGTGCACGGCGTGTCCGCTCCGGCGCCGATGCACGACGCGCGGTCCGTTGCCCGACGAAGTGCGCCACCGCCAGGCCGCGTTTGCCGGGTCGTTCCGGCAGCGCCGGGGCGAGGTCATGCGCGCCCTGCGGGACTCCGCCGGCGTGCCCGTCGAAGCTCTCGACGCCGAGGCGCTGACCTCGCTCGTGGCCGACGGGCTCGCGGTGGTGGCGGGCCGGGTCGCTCGGCTCCCCTGACTACGGGATCAGCGCGAGGAAGTTCCGGATGATGTCGTGACCGCCGACGGTCAGCACGGCCTCCGGGTGGAACTGAACGCCGTGGATCGGAAACTCACGGTGGGCGAGGCCCATCACGATGCCGTCCGCGGTCTGCGCGGTGACCTCGAGCACCTCGGGGATCGAATCCGCCGCCACCACCAACGAGTGGTAGCGGGTCGCGGTGAACGGGCTCGCCAGACCGGCAAAGACACCCTCGCCGGATGTGAGACACCTCGGACGTCTTGCCGTGCATCACCCGCTCCGCCCGGACGACCTCGCCGCCGTAGCGCTGACCGATGCACTGGTGACCGAGACACACTCCGAGTACGGGAATCCCGGCTTCGCCGAACGCGCCGATCGCGTCGAGCGAAACCCCGGCATCGTCGGGCCGACCCGGCCCGGGTGACACCAACACCGCGTCGGGCGCGAGATCCCGCAGTTGCGCGAGGTCGAGGTCGTCGTGGCGGTGGACGATCGGCTCCGCTCCGAGCTCACCCAAGTACTGGACGAGGTTGTAGACGAAGGAGTCGTAGTTGTCGATCACGAGGACCCGGGCGCCCATCACCGGGACGGTACCGGACGCCACGGCCCGACCTCGGCTCGATTACCCGGGATCGGGGGTCCCGATCGGCTTGGTGGCCTCGACGTAGACCGAACCCACTCGGCGCCATTCGGTGTCTTTGAGGAGCGCGGGGTCCCGACCGACCCGAAACTCCACCTGGCGCAACGTCGACGAACCCGACCTCGGTCAGCAAAGCGGCGAAGGTCTCGAAGTCGTAGATGAATCGGTGCCCGAACTGGTTGAACACCCGGTTGACACTCATGATCGGCGTGAGGATTCCCAGGATTCCTTCGCGACCGGCCCGCGGCATGTTCCCATCGCCACCGTTCGCGATCCGGGTGTACTCGGTCGCATACAACGCGCCATCCGGTGTCACGAGACGAACGGTCCCGCCGGGTCGCAGAACGCGCAGGCACTCTCGCATCATCGCGACCCCGCCCCGAAGCGGGAGATGTTCGATGCAGTGCTCGCTGAAGACCCCGTCGAGCGAATCACTGTCGAGCGGGATCCCCCGGGTGACGTCCCAGCAAATATCGACACCCGGGCGCCACTGGAAATCGAGACCGATGACGTCGGACGTCGTGTTCGGGCCACATCCGATGTCGAGATAGCGCCGGCCCCGCAGGCGGTTGCGGCGGATGTGCATCGGTCGATTCCGGATGACGCGGGACACTGCGAGCCGCAGCCTCCGATCGACCCGCGGCGGGAGCCGGCTCGACGACCAGGCCGGGGGTGCGGGAGATTCGCCGTCGTCCACGCCGCGCAGCCTAAATCACTCCTTCGCCGAGCCCCGCCGCCGTTGGTGCGGTCGCGCGGTCGCTAACCTCTCCGGCGTGCCGCAATCCAAGTCTCGGTCCAGCTCCAAAGGTCGCGTGAGCGCGGCCACCAAGCCCGCGTCGCTGCCTCCGAGCCCCCTGTGGGTCCCGACGTTGATGTTCAGCCTCCTCGGGCTGGGCGTCATCATCATCGTGACGAACTACTTCGGGATGCTCCCCGGCGGGGCCAACAACGCCTTCCTGCTGGTCGGCATCGGCGAAGTCACCGCCGGCTTCATCGTCGCCACGATGCTCCGCTAGTTACATCCATGTCGTTCCCCACAATGTGGGGACAACCCTGGGGATAACTTCTCACACGTGCTGGTCAGGCGGGATTGCCGCGCCCACCGGGCTCATGTCTTCCCGGCAATGGCGAGGGGCATCGGGCGCATCGGCCTCCGGAGAGGCGGTCATCGTGACCTCCGTCCCGCACACCATGCACCGGTAGCGGTAGTCGACGGGCTTGAGGAGCGACACATCGGGTTCGTCCGGAGGCGGCGGCGCCATCATCGCGCGGACGACCTTGACCGCAAACAGGTAGAGCAACAACGCGGCCACGATCGCGATGGCGATCCGGAGGAGGTCGGACACGGGTTCAGCCCAACCGTTCGATGATCGTCGCGTTGGCCATCCCGCCACCTTCGCACATCGTCTGCAGTCCGAACCGACCGCCCGTGCGCTCCAACTCGTTGAGCAGCGTGGTCATGAGCCGCGCTCCCGAACATCCGAGCGGATGCCCGAGCGCGATGGCACCACCGTTCACGTTGACCCGGTTCATGTCGGGATGGTGCTCGCGCTCCCAGGCGAGCACGACCGGGGCAAAGGCTTCGTTGATCTCGACGAGGTCGATCTGATCGAGGTGCATCCCGGCCCGTTCGAGGACGGTATGGGTCGCCGGAATCGGGCCGGTGAGCATCATCACCGGGTCGACCCCGGCGAGCGCGAAGGTGTGGAACCGCGCTCGCGGGGTGAGGCCGAGTTCGATGGCCCGGTCTTCGCTCATGATGAGGAGGGCCGCGGCCCCATCGGTGATCTGGCTCGAGTTGGCGGCGGTGACGACACCGTCCGGTTGGAACGCGGGCTTCAACTTCGCCAGCGTCTCCATCGTGCAGTCCGGTCGGATGCCTTCGTCGGCGTGCATCGTCGACGCGGCCCCGTCGGTGACGACGGCGACCGGCACGATCTCGCGATCGAAGCGGCCCTCGTCCCTCGCCCGGGCCGCGCGGCGGTGGGACTCGACCGAGAACCGGTCGTTGTCCTCCCGCGTGATCCCCCACTTCTCGGCGATCAGTTCCGCGGAGATGCCTTGGGGTACCAGGTTCGGATACCGCTCCATCATCTTCGGTCCGAACGGCAGGCTGCCCTGGAGGAACGACGATCCCATCGGGACGCGGCTCATGCTCTCGACCCCGGCCGCGATCACGATGTCGTACGCGCCGGCCATCACTCCCTGCGCGGCGAAGTGGGCCGCCTGCTGGGACGACCCGCACTGGCGGTCGATGGTCGTTCCCGGGGTCGTGTCGGGGAACCCCGCGGCGAGCGCGGCACTTCGCGCCACGTTGACCGCCTGATCGCCCACCTGCGAGACGCACCCCATGATCACGTCGTCGACGCGCGCCGGATCCAGACCGGTCCGATCCATCAGGGCCCGCAGCGTGTGGGCGGCGAGGTCGACGGGATGGATGCCGGCGAGCGACCCGTTCCGGCGGCCGAGCGGGGTGCGAACCGCATCGACGATGACGGCGCGGGGCATCGGGTCTCCTGACGCAGGATGTTGAGGCGCGTTCCAGTGTAGGCAGCGGCTTCTGAGTACTGTCCACGGCCGTGCGCAACATGGACAAGGCCCTCGGCGACGGCGGCATGCCGCTGCTCGGACAACTCGGCGTCGACTTTCAACGCTACGGAGAAGGATGGGTCGAAGCGGCCTGGACCCCGACCGAATCGGCGTGCAACCCGGTGGGCGGTGTGCACGGCGGCGTCTACGCGGTGGTGCATGACGCGGCCATGAACTTCGCGACGAACAGTGCCTTGGAACGGGGCGAGAGCGGCGCCACCATCTCGATCACCTACTCCACGATGCGCGGCGCCAAGGCCGGCGACCGGTTGGCGGTCCGCGGCGAAGTCGTCCGCCTCGCACGCCAAATCGCGTACCTCGAGACCACCATCACCAACGCCGACGGCGACACCGTCTCCACTGCATCGGGCACGTTCATCCTGCGCCGCCGCGATCCGGCCGTCACCCCACCTGCGTCCGGCGCATCGGGATGACCGCCGACGTGATCATCGAGGCAGTCTCGGAGGATCTCGATACGGCGATGAAGCTCGGGCGGAAGAGCGGGCGCGGGTTCTACGACTATTCGGCCTGAGCCGGGTGCAGATCCCCGCGCCCACGCGCCGGCCGATTCTCGGGCGCCGGCGCTACGGCTGGGTCCTCGAAGCCGCCATCGGTATCTGCCTCTACCTGCTCTACGACGAGCTACGTTCCGCCGCCTCCGGCTCCGCCCACCTCGCGCTCACTCACGGTCTCGACGTCGTGCGCTGGGAACGAGCACTCGGGCTCTACCAGGAGTACCGGATCCAACAGGCCTTCATCGACTCGCCCGTCGTGCTCTCGTTCGCGAACCTCTACTACGGGACGATCCACTTCATCATGCCGGTCGTCGCGTTGGTCACCCTGTGGCGACGAGCGCCAGAACGGTACGTGCGGTGGCGCACCACCCTGCTCCTGATGCTCACGATCGCGCTCGTGATGTTCTGGCTCTACCCGCTGACGCCGCCCCGCCTCATGCCCGGCCGATTCGGCTTCGTCGATACCGCGGCCGAGTACTTCAACTTCGGACCGCAAACGCGCATCGTCGTGGTGCAGGGGATCCCGACGGCCGCGTCGCGCGCCGCGTTCGGCAACCTCTTCGCGGCTATGCCCTCGCTCCACGTCGGCTGGTCGACCTGGTCGGCGCTCGCGCTCCTCCCGGTGCTGCGCCGCCGCTGGGTGAAAGTTCTCGTGATCCTCGATCCGGTGCTGACCGTCTTCGCGATCGTGGTGACCGCGAACCACTGGATCCTCGACGCGATCGGCGGGTGGATCGTGCTCTTCGTCTCGTGGCTCGTCGTGGTCACGGTCTCGGTACTTCGGGACCGGCTCCGACCAACCCCGGCCCTCACGGCGAGTTGACGTCGAGCGCCCGACCGCGTCGCGCCACACGTCCGTCCACGAGTTCGATCACCGGGGTCTCGAACATCGGCGCGTCGGCAAGGTCGTGGGTGACCAGGACGGTGGCGCAACCGATCGACCCCGCCCGGGCGAAGGCCACGGCCCGTACCGATGGGCGGGCTGCCGCGTCGACGGCCGCGAACGGCTCGTCGAGCAACAAGACCTGGGGTTCGGTGACGAAGGTCCGGGCCAGTGCCACCCGCTGGGCCTGGCCACCCGAGAGATCGCCGGGGGCCTGCTCGGCCGACTCCCCCACGCCGAACGCATCGAGTTCGTGATGGGCGCGGATGTGGGCCTCAGCGATGGCAACTCCCCGGGCCCGCAGCCCGAACGCCACGTTCTCGAGCGCCGACAGATGCGGGAACAGCCGCTGATCCTGGAAGACGTACCCCACCGATCTCGCCTCGGGGATCACGCTGACGCGGTCACCGTCGTCGACCACGACGCCGCCGATGGTGATGAGACCCGCATCGATCGGCAGGAGGCCGGCGATGGATCGGAGCAGCGTCGTCTTGCCCGCGCCGTTCGCGCCGACCACGACCAGGGCCTCGCCGGCCGCCACGCTCAGGTCGACATCGAGATCGAACTCGCCCTGGCGCACCCGAACCGTCGCAGTGAGGCTCATCGCACCAACCACCGGCCGCGGAGCGCCGTGAGGACACCGACCGACACGGCGACGAGCACGAGGCTCAGTGCGATGGCGACCTCCGGGTCGGACTGCAAGAAGAGATAGACCGCGAGCGGCACCGTGCGAGTTCGCCCTTGGATGTTGCCGGCGAAGGTAATCGTGGCACCGAACTCACCGAGCGCGCGCGCCCAGGCGAGTGCCACCCCGGCCGCGATCGCCGGGCCCGCCACGGGCAGGGTCACCCGTCGCACCACGGTGCGGCGCGATGCGCCCAAGGTCGCCGCCGCGTCTTCCAGGTCGCGATCCAACCCCCGGAACGCGGCCTCGACGGTGATCACGAGAAACGGCAACGCGACGAACGTTTCGGCCAGGATGACGCCCGTGGTCGAGAAGGTCAGATGGATCCCGAACCACTGGTCGAGCCACGCGCCGACGAACCCGGTCCGCCCGAAGGCGTAGAGCAACCCGACGCCGCCGACGACGGGTGGCAACACCATGGGCAACAACGTGAGCGCTCGCACCGCGGCGCGGCCGGGGAACTCGCATCGCGCAAGAACCCACGCGAGCGGAACCCCGAGCACGAATGCCAGCGCCGCGGCAGCCAGTGAGCAGACGAGCGAGAGACGAAGCGCCGCGGCGGCCTCGGCCGTGGTGAGGTCGTGCCAGAGGCGGGACCAGGCGACCTCGCTGAGGAGGCCGACCAGCGGCAGCACGATGAACGCGAAGGCCAACCCGGCCGCCACCATTGCGCCGCGAGACCGGCGCCGGACCGGACGGCTCATTGCGCCGGGAGGAAGCCCCACCGCGCCAGAATCGCCTGGCCGGCCGGCGACTGCACGAAGGTCACGAACGCCGTCGCCAGACGACGTTCGCGGGTTCCCGCCACCACCGCGATGGGGTTGACGGCGTCGACGTTGTTCTCCGCCGGGATCGGAACGCGCGTGACCTGCGCGTTCGCGGCCCGGGCATCGGTGACGTAGACGATCGCCGCGTCGGCATCGCCGTTGGTCACGGCACCGAGCGTCGCTGCGGCATCGAGTTCGCGGGTCACGGTCCCCTCATCGATGGTGACGTTCGCACGGGTCAGGACCCGCGCGGCGTAGCGGCCACACGGCGCCGTCTCCACACACTCGGCCACGACTTCCGCTCGTTGCAGATCCTCGACCGATCGGATCCGCAACGGGTTGCCCGGCTTGGTCACAATGATCATGCGATTGCGGGCGAAGGGCTCGGGCGCGCCGTGCAGGTGCCCACCCGCCGCGAGCATGTCCATCGCCGCGGTGTCGGCCGAGGCGAAGACGTCGGCTTGGGCCCCCTGCTCGATCTGGAGCGCCAGCGCGGTCGACGATGCGACGTTGAGCTCCACGCTCGCCTTCGGGTTGTCATCGGTGAACTGGACCAGGACCTCCTGGAACGCCGGCCCGAGCGACGATGCCGTCGAGACCGTGAGTGATCCGCCAATTCCGCGACTGTCGGTTCCCGGCCGCGCGGTGGGCGTCGACGCTGATGAGCACGCGGCGCCCAGCGCGGCGAGGATGAGCACTGCCGCGACGCGCCCGGCGCGCCTGCCGGTCATGTCTCGGCCGGGATCTCGACGATGACATTCGTGGCCTTCACCATGGCCGTGGCGAGGTCACCGATGGCGAGGTCCAACTCGTCGGCACCGTCGCGCGTCATCAACGAGACGATGCGATGGGCACCGACCTGAATCTCGACGATGGCCGACAGGCCGTCGCGCTCGACTCGCGTGACCAGGCCGGTGAAGCGGTTCCGCGCCGACCGCACGATGCCGTCAGTCAGGGCGGCGGGCTGCTCGGCCAGGACTCGAGCCAACTCCGCGCCTTCGATCGTGCGGTGGCCGCCCGGGCTCCGGGTGGTCACGAGCGTCCCGTCGTCGGCCCATCGTCGCACCGTGTCGACGCTCACGCCGAGCAACTCCGCCGCTTTACTCGTCCGGAACTGGGCCATTCCGAGGATTCTAGAAAGAAATCCTTGGGAATACCAAGAAGCGGGTCAGGCGTAGGTCCGGACCAGTCGGAGGACGGCCTCGGCGTCGGGCCCCGTGGCCACCAAGGCCGTCTGGTCCGGAAGCCGCCGGCGACCGGCCACGGCACAGAGGTCGACGCCCGGGCCCCGGACGATCGTCGCGGCGTCCACCTCGGTCCCAAACTGCCACGGCGCTCCGGTGGGACCGACGAGATCGAACGCAACCGTGCCGTTCAACTGCTCACCCTCACGCGCGAACGCGTACGGCAACGTGCGCCAAGCAAGGCGGGCCACGTGCCGGAGCCGATCCGCGGGGACGAGGTCCACGCCCATGGCCTCGGCGACGTCGCCGGTATGGATCCAACACTCCGACAACCGGGTTGCGGCGAGGGTCCGTGCGCTCAACCGGCCGACGACCCACTGCAACCGCGTGCTCGGATCGACGGTCGCGAACTCGCGGCGAAGCTCTGCTGTCGAGGTCCGCCACCGAGCGGCGATCTCGGAGCCGGACATGCCGCGTTCGTGCGCGACGCTCGCGGCCGCCGCGTCGTCAATTGCCGCGTCACCTCCGGCGAACATGAACGCCTCGAGATCGGCGGTCAGCTCGCCGCGCAGGCTCGCCAAGGCGAGGAGGTCGGTCTGGTGCAGGTGCAGTAGGACGTCGGCGATATCCCAGCCGTCGCACCGGGTCGGGAGCCGCCACTCCGGCTCGTTGAGGGCGTCGATGAGCCCGGCCAGCTCCGCGTGCTGTTCCGCGAGCCCGACGAGGATGTCGTTCACGATCCGACTCGCAACGCGCGGGCCACGAAGTCTTCGAACGCGACCGAATCCAGTGCGACGGCGAAGCGGCCGTCGTGGTGGGAGATCTCGAGCGCAGGGCAGAAGAAGCCCTCGTCCTCGACGATGAAGTACGGAGACCCGACCACGCCACGCGCGCGTCCGTCCTCGTAGTCGCGTTCGACGTCGGCGCGATCCTGTGCGGTCTCGACCGGGCCCACCCCGTGAGCCCGCGCGATCTCGTGCAGCACCGCGGGATCCGACACGTCGAGGCCGTGCTCGAACAGGGCGACCCGCACCGCGAGGGCGACAGTCTCACCGGTGTCGACCCCGGCACGGTAGGCCCGGGCGCACAACGCCAGCGCGGGCAGGGTCGTCGTGGGGAACGCGTGCCGATCGAACCCGGTGAAGAGATCCGGCGCGACCGCCTCCCGCAGGGCGGCGATCTCCGATGCGACCGCGTCGGCGGCGACCGGATGCCCATTGACCCACTCCAGCGGCCAAGCGTGCACGATCAGCTTGGTCGGGCTGCCCGCGGCGGCGCGCCGTTCCACCAACGACCGCAGCCCGACGTAGGTGAAAGGGCAGCTGATGTCGGCAAAGACGTCAACGGAATTCATCGATCGAGCTCCAGTCGTTCGACCACGTGACGGCGGGCCGCGGCGTCACCCGGTCCGTCGCGATCGGCCAGCCGCGCCGCCACCGCGTGCCGGTGGTCGACATCGACGTTGCCCCCGTACTTGAACTTCGCTCGGACCTCGGTTACCGAGATCCGCAGCCCGCGAATCGCGCCGAGCTTGGCGCCGTGATCACGGGGATCCGCGACGTCGACCTCGGGCTGGAGATCGTCGAGCTGCTCGCGCAGTACCGCGGCGACGGCGTCGGCATCGTCGAGCGCCCGCGCGGTGCCGACAAGTTGCACGGCCGCGTAATAGGTGGTGGGAATCCCCATGCGTGGGTCTTCGTTACCGATGGCCTTCCACTCCGACGGGATGTACGCCCAGTCGCCCGCCACGCTCAGCATCACCTGGTCGTTCTCCTCGATCGCGGACCAGATGGGGTTGGGGCGAGCAAGGTGCAACACGATCTCCTCGTCGCCCAGGACGAACTGTGTGGGGACGACAACGGGCAGATCGCGGTCGCGGCCGCCGGCGACGAGGTGACCGAATCCCTGCGCGGCCACGAAGCGCGCGCCACTCCGCATCTGAACCCCGGTCGGATGGGCGAATCAACATGGGATCAATCATGCCCGGAACCCGGCTCGGACGCACCACGACGATCATGTCGAACACCACCGCCAGGGTCGGCGCAACGACGCGCCCCGCTCACCAATCGGTGGGTTGATAGTCCTTGAGGAACTGCCCGTAGACGTGCTCGCCGGTGTTGATGCCGACGATGATCGGATCGACGATGCGCGCCGCGCCGTCGACGATGTCGAGGGGTGGGTGGAACCCGTGTTCCTCGGTCTTGCGGTTCGCGATCTCGACCGGGTCCTCGTCGCTGACCCAGCCCGTGTCGACACTGTTCATGTGGATCCCGTCCGCGTGATACTCGGCCGCGGAGGTGCGGGTCATCATGTTGAGCGCCGCCTTGGCCATGTTCGTGTGCGGATGCCGCGTGGTCTTGAAGCGGCGGTAGAACTGACCCTCGACGGCCGACACGTTCACGATGTGCTTGTCGCGTTCGGGCGTTCGCATCATCAGCGGCTTGAGTCGCGCGTTGAGCACGAACGGCGCGATCGCGTTGACGAGCTGGGTTTCGAGCAACTCGACCGTCGGAACTTCGGCGAGCGTGAGCCGCCACGAGTTCCGGCCGCGCAGGTCGACCTGTTGGAGGTCCTGATCGAGGAGGCCCTCCGGGAAGAGGTGCGCCCGCTCGGTGGCATCCTCGGCCAGCACGACGGCCTGGGACAGCTCGGCCGCGTGGGTGAGCCCGGCCAGCGCCGGCACCCCGGTCGGCGCCACGCCGCCACCGTCGGCACCGACGAGGTCGGTCCCGCGCAGCCCTTCGTAGGCACCCAAGAGTTGCGCCGCGTCCGCCGGCAACTCGGCGAGCGACGTCGTTTCGAGTTCCATCATGTGCGCGTAGAACTCGGGCGGTCGGCGCACGGTCTGACACGCGTTGTTCACGATGAAGTCGAGCCGGTCGCGTGTCAGCATCACGTGGGCGCAGAACGCTTCGACGCTCGGCGTGTGCCGAAGATCGAGCCCGAAGATCTCGAGGCGATCGCCCCACTCGGCGAAGTCGCGCTCCTGGGAGTAGCGCTGGGCCGAATCGCGTGGGAAACGCGTGGTGACGATCACGTGCGCGCCGGCACGCAACAACTTGATCCCCGCCTGGTAGCCGATCTTCACGCGACCGCCGGTGAGCAGCGCCACCCGACCGCGCAGATCGGCGGTCTCGGATCGCTTGTTGAAGTTGAAGTCGGCACAGGTCGGGCACATCTGGTCGTAGAAGTGATGCACCTGGGTGAAGTGTTCTTTGCAGACGTAGCAATGCCGGGGGTCGTCGACCGCCCGTTCCTCGGGCGCCCGATCGTCATCGACGGTCTCCGGCTCGAACCCTTGGGGCGCGAAGACATTGGGAGTTGTGAAGACCGGCTTGGCCCGAAGGGTCCGGATGCCGGTCTCGTCCAGGGCCGCTTCGTCCCGCGATCGCTTCTCCAACTTCTCGCGCCGTTGGCGGGCCCGCACACGCTGGCGCCGCGTGTCGACATCGGGAGCAAACACCTCGGCCGCAGCCTGCTGGAGCCGGATTCTCTCGTCCTTGCTCAACGATTCGAGCATCGCAGGGTCCCGGGCGATCGCCTCGAACACCTCGACGGCCTGCAGGATCCGCGGTGAGAGATCGGGATCGGGCGTGCTCACGTCACGTCACGTCACAGGGCAGCAGCGCGGGTGACCGTGCGCGCCAGGATGCCGAGCGTGGCTCGGAGCGCCGCCTCGGGCATGACCGGGAAGATGCCCGCTTCTCGCCACACCGGATCGATCTCGGACCAGTCGTAGTAGGAGGTCGTGAGCGTCCCGCCGTCGACCGCCTCGAGCCGGTACCCGTAGATGTGGCGCAGCGGCGGGTCGATCGCCCCCTTGATCGTCCACGCGATCTCTTCACCCGGTACGAAGGTGGTGATGTGCACCGTGACGTCGTAGAGGCCGAGCGGGAAGTCGTTCAGAGACTCACGGTCCATGTGCACCACGAACGTGTCGCCCACCGCCGCAACCGGTGCTCCGTCGGCCGACATCAACATGCCCGAGCTGTCGATCGCCACATGCCCTTCCGGGTCGCACAGCACCGAAAAGATGGCCGCCGGCTCGGCTGCGATCATGCGTTGAACTTCGAAGCGTTCCTCCGTCATCTCCGCATCATCCCACCCGATCGTCGCGGGCGCCGAGCCGCGCGGATCAGGTACCGAGTTGCTCGGCGACGTCGCCCAGGATTCCCGGCGGCACGAAGTTGTTCTCGGTGGTCTCGTCGGCTTCGGTCAGTTCGACCATGCGCGTCACCACCTCCGCCGGGTCCATCTGGGCGCCCGTCACCATCTCACGCATCATCTGGAACAGCGGCGTGGACGGCGCATTGAGTGACTCGTCGCCGAACCACTCCCACATCGAGTCGGCCATCCGATCGTTGAAGCCCGTGAGATAGGGGCCCGGGTTCAGCAACGTGACGTCGACACCCTGGCCGGCGAGTTCGGCCCGCATGGCCTTGCCCATCGCTTCGAGCGCGTGCTTGGTCATCGAATACGGCCCGAATGCGGGACCGGACATCACCCCGGCGATCGAGGAAACGATGATGACCCGCCCCGAACCTCGGGCGAGCATGCCGGGCAGGACAGCCTGGGTCATCGCCAACGTCCCGAAGACGTTGACCTCGAACAAGTGGCGCACACGATCGATTGGGACGTCGGCCATGGGCCCGGTCTGACCGGCGCCGGCGTTGTTGATCAGCACGTCGACCTCCCAGTCGCGCGCCCGTTCGACATCGTCCGTCGTGATGTCGAGCTTCTCCACCGTCAGTTCGGGGGACGCCGCGGCCAGCACCGATGCCTGTTCGTCGGTCTCGGTGGTCGCGATCACGTGATGGCCGCGTGCCGCAAGCGCCACGCTCGCGCCCCGACCGAATCCCGATCCGGCACCGGTGATGAGAACGTTCTTCGACACGATCAGCTCCTGCTCGATTCGCAACCCGACCGCCGAGACCCTACGCGAGCGCCGGGCGCGAGATCATCGGCCCGCGGCCGATCACCGCCACGGCATGAGGCTCGCCATCATGCCGTCGGGATCTTCCACCAGTTCGGTGTAGACGCCCATCGCTTCGTAGGTGTCGAGGTAGGCGAACCGCAACCGGCCGAACTGTCCACCCATGAGCCTCGGAAAGCCCAGACGGTCACCGAGGCCCGTCGCCGCATCGAGATCGTCGACGAGGTAGCCGAAATGGTGCACCCCAGTCCCGCGCGCGGCAAGAAACTCCGCGTGCAGGCCGGGGCCGCGCACCGGTTGGATGAGTTCGATCTGCACGTCGCCCGATCTCGCGAACCCGATCGCGAGCGCCGCTCGGATCGGCTCGCCCCGCAGGTCGTAGTCGATGTCGGTCGGCGGAAGGTCGACGAACGCACCGCATCCCAGGCCCGATTGCATTGCCGCCTCGGCGGCGCCCAGGTCTTCGACCACCCACGCATGCTGAAAGAGCCCGTGCCCGATGGATCCGAGGAGTTCATCGATCACCATGCCCGCCACGCTAGGAGCTGCAACGCCCGGCCGAGATTGCCGGTTCGTCGATTTCTGGACAGTCGGCCTTGTCCCGGCCCAAACCGTGGCATAGCGTCACCCGCTTCCGGCGGTGAGGTATGGGGGACGCGATGCGACGGGTGTGGCAGACAACGGTCGGTGGCATGGTCTTCGCCATGGCGCTCAGCGGGCTCGTCGCGCCGGCCGCCGCCGTCGCCGGCGACGGATCCAACCCGGTCTCGACCGGGTGCTCCAAGAACGGCCTCGTCGAGTACCCGGTGACGGCCCGCACGTACGGGCCGTGGGAAGTCAAACTCCGGCGGAGTTCCGGGTGCGGAACGATCTGGGCGTACGTCACCCGCCTCGACGGTCTGGCGTGCAAGACCGGCGGCACCAACTGCGTCCGGGCGCGCGTCACCCGAACTCGGAGTGACGGAGTCAAGACCGCGACGCAGTGGCGCAAGCAGGTCGTCGGAACTCGGGCGGCGTTCTCCTTCCAGCTCATCGGGCTGAACGGTTCCTCCACCACCGCCGACATCTCGACCTTCTCCGGTCGCATCCTCGGCACCGCCGGCACCATCTCGGTGAGCGCCTCCGGCGTGTGGTCGGCGCGCTGATCACCCCGAACTCAGCCGTGGCGTCATCCGCCGGAGCCATCGGTTCCGTATGTCTGTCGTGGACCGATCCGAGATCGAGCACGCTCGCCCGCCTGACCGATCAAGCGCTCGAGCTGGCGGTCGTACCGAGCTTCACCCGCATCGGCTATCTCGTGCGGTCCCGCCTCGATCATTGGGTTCCGCTCGGCCAGTACGACCTCACGGGCCGCGTGGTGGCCATCACCGGCGCGACCTCGGGTCTGGGCCGGGCCGCCGCCGGAGCGCTCGCCGGTGCCGGTGCCACCGTCGTGATGATCGCCCGGAATCCGTCGAAGGCAGCCGCCGTACGCGCGGAACTGTGCGCCGAGCTTCCGGGGGCCACCATCGACATCGTGATCGCCGACACCGGTGACCTCGAGTCGGTCCGCGCCGCCGCCGAGGATCTCATGGCCCGCCATCCGCACCTCGACGTCTTGATGCACAACGCCGGGGCGCTCGATCACGAGTACGTGCAGACGGCCCAAGGTATCGAGGCGACCGCCGCGAGCCAGGTCGTCGGACCGTTTCTCCTCACGACCTTGCTGCTGCCGGCGCTCCGCGCGGCTCCCGCGGCGCGAGTGGTGTGGGTTGCGTCTGGCGGCATGTACTCGCAGCCGCTCTGCGTGTCGGACCTCGAAATGGTCGAAGCCGGATACGACGGCACGACCGCATACGCACGCGCGAAGCGGGCCCAGGTGACGCTGTCCCAACTCTGGTCGGACGCGCTGGCTCCGGATGGCATCACGGTCCACGCGATGCATCCCGGCTGGGCCGACACCCCGGGGGTCGCGCGTTCGTTGCCGACGTTCCGGCGCATCGTCGGACCCCTGCTGCGGACTCCGGACGAAGGTGCCGACACCCTGGTCTGGCTCGCCGCCGACGACGGTCCGCCCCTCGCCACGACGGGCGAGTTCTGGCTCGACCGCCGGCCGCGGGCACTCCACCGCACCGCGAAGACCCGCCGATCCGACACCCGAGAAGAGCGGTCCCGACTCTGGGACTGGTGCGTCGATCGTTCGGGCGCCACGACCGCACCGGCAAACCCGGCCCGCCAACCGTGACCCGGCCCCGTCGCATCGAACCCGGTCCCGGCCAGGAATCGGTCTGGGACTATCCACGGCCACCGCGTCTGGAAGCGGTCCGGGAGCGGCTCCGCGTGGTGCTCAACGGGGTCACGGTCGCCGAGACCACATCGGGGTACCGGGTCCTGGAGACCAGTCATCCGCCGGTGTACTACTTCCCGCGGGGCGATGTGCGGTCCGACGCCTTGGTGGCCGGCGAGCAAACGAGTTCTTGCGAGTGGAAGGGCCGGGCCCGATTCTTCACCGTGCGCGCGGCCGGGCGCGAGGTTCCGGGTGCCGCGTGGGCCTTCCCGACGCCGTCTCCGGGCTTCGGCGACATCGCCGGTGCCATCGCGTTCTATCCCGCACCCATGGACGCATGCTTCGTCGACGACGAGGTGGTTACTCCCCAACCCGGAAGCTTCTACGGCGGCTGGATCACGAGTCGCATCGTCGGACCCTTCAAGGGTGATCCGGGTACCTACGGATGGTGAGCGTCCTGACCCTCGCGTTCTCCGCGTGCGACCACGACAGCGGTCGCTGAACCGTGATGGACGTCGTGATTGTCGGTGCGGGCCTGGCCGGACTCACCTGCGCGCAGGACCTCGCTCGGGCCGGGATGACGTGTCAGATCCTCGAAGCCTCCGATGGCATCGGCGGGAGAGTCCGCACTGATCGCGTCGACGGATATCAACTCGACCGAGGCTTTCAGATCTTGCTCACGGCGTACCCGCAGGTCCAGCAGCGGCTCGACCTCGACGCGCTCGAACTCGGTACGTTCGAACCCGGAGCCCTGATCCGAGTCCGAGGCGGATTTCATCGGGTGAGCGATCCGCTCCGCCGGCCGCGCTCACTCCCCGGGACGGTGGCTGCGCCGATCGGTTCGATCGCCGACAAGATCCGGCTCCTCCGACTCGTCGTCGACGTTCGGCGCCATTCGGTGCCGGAGCTGCTCCGCAGGCCCGACTCCTCGACGAGGGAGCGCCTCACGGCCGCCGGGTTCTCCGACCGAATGATTCGATCGTTCTGGCAGCCCTTGTTCGCGGGTATTCAGCTCGATCCCGACCTCGAGGTGTCCGGTCGGCGGTTCGAGACGATCCTGAAGATGTTGGCGATCGGATCGACCGGATTGCCTCGGAACGGCATCGGCGCGATTCCCCACCAGCTCGCCGCCACCCTCCCCGACCACACCATCCGGCTCGAGAGTCCAGTCGCCCGGATACGGGATACCGGTGTGGTGCTGGACTCGGGCGAGGAGGTCCCCGCCCGAGCAGTCGTCATTGCCACCGAGGGCCCCGCCGCCCACCGCTTGCTCGGCGCGAGCGTGCCCGACCCCGGAAGCCGACCGGTCGCGTGCTGTTGGTTCTCCGCACCGAGCAGCCCGGTGTCGGATCCGGTCCTCGTACTCGACGGCGACGAGAGCGGGCCGGTCAAGAACCTCGCCGTCGTCAGTTCGGTCGCGCCGAGCTACGCGCCGCGGGATCGCGCACTGATCGCCGCGGCCGTCCCCGGCCCCGCCGCGTTCGACCCCAACCTGATCGGTCGGGTGCACGAACAGCTTGCTCGTTGGTTCAGCAGCCAGACCGACGACTGGCAGCATCTGCGCACCGATCTCATCCGACACGGGCAGCCATCGCAGACGCCCCCGCTGTCGCCCATGCAACCCGTTGCCCTCGGCGACGGTCTCTTCGTCTGCGGCGACCATCGCGACACCGCTTCGATCCAAGGGGCGATGTTCAGCGGGGAGCGCACCGCCCGTGCCGTCATCGATACCCTGCACGGTCGGCCACAACCGATTTCGGGGATGCGAGGTCCGAAATGACAACCAACCACGACCATGGCGACGAACGGCTCGCGATGCTGACCGCGTTGGTGAGCGGCGACGTCGCCCTGGCCCATCGCATCACCCTCGGGCTGCTCGGCAGCGGTGTGCCCTTCGACGACATCGCCGTGGAGATCCTCGGGCCGGTCCAGGTCGAGCTCGGCCGGCGCTGGGCCGTCGGTGACCTCGGCATCGCGCACGAGCACGCCGCCAGTGCCGCGGTCGAGGAGTTGCTCCTTCGACTCGGCACCGTCGCGGAGAGTCCGCGCGGCCCTGGCATCGTCGTCGCCAGTGCCGAGCACGACTCGCACGCGCTCGGCGCACGGGTGGTGGCCAGCGCGCTGACCCTGGAGGGCTACCGAGTGATGTTCCTCGGTGCATCAGTCCCCGCCGACGACCTCGCCGAGTTCCTCGAGATGCAGGACCCACTGGCGCTCGTGCTGAGCTGCTCGATCCCGACGGCGCTCGCCGGTGTCGCCCGATCAGTCGCCGCCGCGCACGCGGTCGGCGTCCCGGTGCTGGGAGGCGGCAGTGCCCTGACCACCGAGACTCGGGCCCGCGCACTCGGGTGCGACGGTTGGGCCACGATGCCACGAGACGCAATCACGATCCTGAAGCGCTGGGAGGTTTCGGTCCCGGACCCGTTCGGAACCGCACCGGAGCCGCCACGTGATTGGACGACGATCTCGACCCTCGGGCCACTGATCGTCGCCGACGCGGTGCAGGCGCACCCGGTCGGGCCGGTCCCGGGAATGGCGTTCACCGAAGAACTCCAACGGGTGCTGCAGGCCATCGAGAGCGCATTGACCGTGCAGGAGCCCGGCATCATCGACGATCAGATCGACTGGCTGCGCGTCACCGGGCCCGCACATGGCTTCGTGCGCGCCGATATCGATGCCGCCCTGCACGCGCTCGCCGACGCCATGGAGCCGTCACTCCACGATGGCGCAACCTCCCTACGGCGCGCGCTCGGCTGAACCGCGCCTACGGTTCGAGGTCCTGCTCGGCGAGCAGGCCGCGCAACGTGGCCAGGCCGCTGCGGATACGACTCTTGACCGTGCCCTCGGGCTCGTCGAGCATCGTCGCGACCTTTCGGTAGCTGTGACCGCCCAGGTAGGCCAGTTCGACGGCGCGGCGTTCCGCCTCGGGAAGCTGCGCCAAGGCGAGCCGGATACCCGACGCGACGCTGCCGGCAACCGCCGCCGATTCCGGACCGGCCGGCGGCGCCGGCGGTTCTGAAGAATCGCGCAACTCGCGCATGCGCCGTGACTGATCCGAGCGCACGACATCGATCGATCGACCGTGCGTCACCGCCAAGAGAAAGCTGCGCAACGAGCCTCGCTGGTCGTCGAAACGGTCCGACCGTTCCCAGAGCCGCACGAAGACATCCTGGGAGATCTCTTCCGCCCGCGCATCGTCACCGACCAGACGGCGCGCGAACGCGACGACCGGCGCGCGATGGCGACGAACGGCTTCAGCCATCGCCGAATCGTCTCCGTCCGAGATCGCGGCCACGAGCTCGCGCTCGTCCGCCTCCGCAAGATTCGTCTGTCCCACCGATTCACCCGATCCCGACCTGTTCCCGCAACGCTAGATCGCGAGGCCGTCGCCGAACCCGCAGCCCGAGTCGAAAGAAAATCCGGGCATTGGTCATCCAGTTGGGATCACGGCTCCGGAGACCCTTCAACCAACCCAACACCAGAAAGAGAACCCCCAATGCGATCGATCAAGCTCCGCACAATCGTCCCGGTGGCGCTGGTCACCGTTGCCGCGCTCGCCCTCGGCGCGTGTTCGTCGAGCACCAGCAGCGACAAGGCCGACAAGACTGACAAAACGACCAGCACGACGGCGCCGGCCGCTCCTGCCGAGACGATCGTGGAGATCGCCGCGGGGAACCCCGACTTCTCGACGCTGGTCGCCGCGGTGAAGGCCGCCGGACTCGCCGAGACCCTCTCCGGCGAAGGCCCCTACACGGTGTTCGCACCGACCAACGATGCGTTCGCCAAGCTGCCGGCGGGTACCGTCGAGTCGCTGCTCCTCCCTGAGAACAAGCAGAAGCTCGCCGACATCCTCACCTACCACGTGGTCGCCGCGAAGGTCCTGGCGGCCGACGTGCAGCCCGGCCCCGTCACGACGGTCAATGGCGCCGACTTCACCATCTCGGTCGAGAACGGTGAAGTCATCATCACCGACGGCCAGGGTGGCAAGGCCAAGGTCGTCAAGACCGACATCGAGGCATCGAACGGAGTGATCCACGTCATCGACGCGGTGCTCCTCCCGCCGACCACCTGATCCCCGACCCCGACCGAGTGTGCCCGCCGCGTCCCCCGCGCGGCGGGCACACTCGCGCCCGGACCCGGCCACTGCGCATCGACACCGACGAGTCCGGTGCGCGCCTGCTCGACGGCGACCAAATCGTCGCCAGTGCCGCGAGCGCCGTTGTCCGAGTTGCGCACCGATCTACCTCGACACCCACCATCCGGCGCCGTTCGTCCTCGGCCGCTTCGCGGTCCGCATCGACGAACTCCCGCGAGCGAGCGACCCCCACGTGATCATGAGCTGGCAGCTCGCGCGCGAGGGGCGGAAACTGTTCTCGGCCAGCGCGCTCTTCGCGCCCAGCGGGGACCTCTGTGCGGTTGCCCGAGCCACCTGGATCCAACTGGTGCCATGAGCGTTCGCTGAACGGCCCCGAGGATCTGCCGCCCAGGTTGCGCCGGCGAGACGCAGCCGCGAGATTCACCCCATGGCCCTCACGATCGCACTGCTCAGCATCAAAGGAGGCGTCGGCAAGACCACCACCGCCGTCAACCTCGCCGGCCTGGCCGCGCTGAGCGGCCTCCGGACCCTCGTCTGGGACCTGGACCCCCAAGGCGGCGCCACCTTTGCAATTGCCGATCGCGCTCCGAAGCGCGAGGCAACCAGAGCGATCACGCGGAACCGGCCGCGGCTGAACGACGTGGTGATCAAGACCGCGACCCCGGGGCTCGACCTTGTCCCCGCCGACACCTCACTCCGAACGCTCGACCTCGAACTGGCCGATGCGTCGCGGTCGAAGCGCCGGATCGGCGAAGCGCTCGACTCGATCGACGATCGGTACGACGTCGTGTTCATCGACTGTGCGCCCGGCGTCTCCGTCGCCAACGACAGCGCGTTTCGGGCCGCCGAGATCTACCTGTCGCCCATCGTCCCGTCAGCGCTCGCGATTCGAGCGTTCGAGCAACTGATGACCTACGTCGACGACACACCCAAGGCCAAGGGTGACCTGGTTGGGTTCCTGTCGATGGTCGACCGGCGCAAACGGTCGCATCGTGAAATCGCCGAGCGGCTTCCGAGCGAAGTCCCGCGACTACTGCGGACCGGGATTCCCGCATCCGTCATCATCGAAGCGTCACCGGAGCGACGCCGACCGTTCGTGTTCACCGGCCGCGCCAACACCGCGTCGATCGCGTACCGCGACTTGTGGAACGAGATCCAGTCGCGCACCCACGGGCAGTCGCTCCCCGCGTCGGCCCTTCGGGGCAAGAAGCGGGGCCGATGACGCAGCGGTGGAGATCGAGTCAAGAACGCGACATCGGGGTCGGCTCCCCGCATATCGTGCCGATCCCGTCTCTTTCCGGTGAATACTCGTGAACCGGGCGGATTGAACGAACGATCCGGCCCCCCGGATCACCCTCAGGTCCTCGATTCGAGGAGTCGATAACCAGAGGTGGAACGTGGCCCGTCGACAGTGCACGCGCGCAGCAGTGCCAACGAGTCCGCTGGCACGCCCCGTTGGACGGCCCATCCACTCGCTGCGACGCTGGTGCGTATCGCCGTGGCGCTCGTGCCGATCGCGGCCTCGCTCCTCTTCGTGCTCGTCGCGAGCCGGGTCGTGCGGGCACCGTCCGAGTCGCTGGTCGGGTATCTCGCCTGGTGGCTCGCGCTCTGCGGTTCTTCGACCGTCGTCCTCATCGTCATCGACAAGGTGGCTCGCCGTTGTCTGCCGCTCAGCACGCTCCTGGGCCTGTCGCTCGTCTTCCCCGACCAGGCGCCGTCACGGTTCAAGATCGCGCTCCGCTCGGGCACCGTCAGTCAACTCCGTGAAATCGTCGACCAAGCGCGCGCCGGCAACGTCGGCGAGACCCCGGCCGAAGCGGCCGAGCGTGTGCTCGAACTCGTCGCCGCGCTCAACGCGCACGATCGCATCACCCGCGGTCATTCGGAGAGGGTGCGCGCCTACACGAAGATGATCGGTGACGAGCTCGGCCTCGATCCGCAGGAGATCGACCTGCTCCACTGGGCCGGGCTGCTCCACGACATCGGCAAGCTCGAGATTCCGTACGAGATCCTCAACAAACGCAGCCCGCCGACCGACGAGGAATGGGAGATCATCAGGCGCCATCCGGAAGTAGGGGCGCAGATGGTCGCTCCGTTGAACGACTGGCTCGGCGATTGGGTCCTCGCAGTCGGCCAGCATCACGAACGGTGGGACGGCACCGGTTACCCGACCGGGCTGGCGGGCACCGACATCTCGTACGCCGCGCGCATTGTGTCGGTTGCCGACGTCTTCGATGTCATCACCTCGTCGCGCTCGTACAAGGAGCCGATCGATCCGAAAACCGCTCGGGCCGAGATCGCGGCGTGCGCAGGTACACACTTCGATCCCGCCGTCGTGCGAGCGTTCCTCAACATCTCGCTCGGACGACTGCGGCTCGCAATGGGACCGCTCTCGCTGATTGCCCAGAGCCCGCTCGGGGGAATCTCGATCCCGCCGGTCATCGGTGCCGCCGCCACCGGTCTCGCCGTCGGAGTCGCCTCGATCGTCGGCAGCATCTTCTCGGGACCACAGCCCCCGCCGGCATTCGGAGCGAACCCGCAATCTTCGGTGCAGACCAACGCGTTGCCAAATGCGCCGACCGTGCGGGCCGAGATCAACGAGGACACCCCCACGACGGTCGAGCTCGGAGATCTCCGAACCAGCGGATTGGAAGCGGTTCGGGTCCTCTCCGCGTCGGGTGGTTCGGCGGCGCCCGGCACCGGGGCCGCGGTCCTCGTGACCCCGCCGCCGGACTACACGGGAACACTCCGTTTCGAATACGAAGCGTGCTGGGCGAGTGGCTGCGCCAACGGCAAGCTGATCGTCACGGTGCGTCCAGTCGACGATCCTCCGATCGCCGGAGCCGACGAGGTCACGATGGATGCGGGTGAGGTCGCATCGATCGATGTGCTCGCGAACGACACCGACCCGGAAGATGACGAACTCACGATCGTCACGGTGGGTCGGCCGCCGGTCGGAGAGTCGAGCATCGCCGACGGGGCCGTTCGCTACACCGCGCCTGCGACCTACGCCGGAACCTTGGAGTTCCCCTATACGACCGCCGACCGCGGAGGAGCGACCGCGAGCGCCTCAGTCACGGTCCACGTCCGCTCGGCCAACCGCGGTCCGAGTGCGAACGACGACGCGTTTAGCGTCACCGAGAGTCAGCCGTCGATCTTGAAACCGTTGGACAACGACTCGGATCCGGACGGCGACTTACTCACCGCGAGCACGATCAGCCAACCGCTCGTCGGCGAGGCCCGGCTCGTCGGGGACATGATCGCGTACAACCCGCCGGCGGGATACTCGGGCCCGGATTCGCTGACGTACACGGTGAGCGACCTCGACGGGGCCTCCGCATCCGCAGTGGTATCGATCTCCGTCACGCCGGTGAACGACGCGCCGAGCTTCACCGCCGGAGCCAACCAGACCATCGCCGAAGACAGCGGGCCCCAAACCGTCGCCGGCTGGGCCACCGCCATCAGCCCCGGCCCCGCCGACGAGACCGCCCAAACCGTCACCTTCGCACTCACCAACACCAACCCATCCCTCTTCGCGACAGCACCCGCCCTCGCCCCCGACGGCACCCTCACCTACACGCCCGCCGCCAACGCATCCGGTGCCGCGACCGTCACCGTCACCGCCACCGACGACGGCGCCGGGACACCCAGCTCCGCACCCGAGATCTTCACCATCACCGTCACGCCGGTGAACGACGCGCCGAGCTTCACCGCCGGACCCGACCAGACCATCGCCGAAGACAGCGGGCCCCAAACCGTCGCCGGCTGGGCTACCGCCATCAGCCCCGGCCCCGCCGACGAGACCGCCCAAACCGTCTCGTTCTCTGTCACCACCAGCAACGGTTCGCTGTTCTCGGTGGCTCCGGGCGTCGCGTCCAACGGCACCCTCACGTACAGGCCCGCGGCCGACGCATCCGGTGTTGCCACCGTCACGGTCGCCGCCACCGACACCGGCGGGACGACGAACGGCGGAAGCGACACCAGCACCGCCCAGACCTTCACTATCACCGTCACGCCGGTGAACGACGCGCCGAGCTTCACCGCCGGACCCGACCAGACCGTCGCCGACGGCAGCGGACTCCAGACCATCGCCGGCTGGGCGACCGGCATCAGCCCCGGCCCCGCCGACGAGGCCTCCCAAACCGTCACCTTCGCACTCACCAACACCAACCCCGGACTGTTCACGACGCCGCCCGCGGTCGCACTCCGACGGCACCCTCACCTACACCTCCACCACCAACGATCCCGGCACTGCCACCGTTACGGTCACCGCCACCGACACCGGCGGGACGACGAACGGCGGAACCGACACCAGCACCGCCCAGACCTTCACCATCACCGTCACGCCGGTGCCGCCCAGCCCGCAGGCGGACGCGTACACGGTCGACCAATCCTCAGTGCTGACGCTGCCCGCACCGGGCGTGCTCGCCAACGACTTCGACCTGCTCGGGAACCCGCTCACCGTTCAAACCGCTCCGGTGGTCGCGGGCCGTCCAACGGTGTGCTGGCGTTGAACGCCGACGGCTCGTTCACGCTACACCCCAGCCCCGGGCTTCCTCGGCACTGACACCTTCACCTACCTGGTTGACGACGGTTACGGGCTCACGGCGACGGCCGATGTGACGATCACGGTGAACTCCGGAGTCACCCCGGGTGCGCTCTACCTGGGAACCAGCGGGTCGAGCGCCGACAACTACGACCTCACCCTGACCCCTCCTCCCGCCGCAGCCCCCGTTCCCGACTTCGACAGCGACGGTGACCCCGGGCTCACGCATCAAGAAGAGTGACGGCGGCGAGAGCGGTGAGCGATCCCGCGAAGCAACACCAGTTGGACGTACACGCCCACGACGGCGCTCACCCTCGACGGACCGGTCACGCTCGACCTGTGGTCCTCGGTCAAGAATTTCGAGTGAACAAGGACGCGCACCCCCACGCCTACCTCTACGACTGCGCGGCGGGTGGAACCGGGTGCGTCAGGCTGGCGTCGACCAACCAGCTGTTGATCCCAACTGGAACTGCGGGCCCGACCTGGACGCGAGCACAACCTCGTCGTGGGCTCCGTGTCCCGCACGTTCGCGAGCCGGCCGCGAGTTGCGCCTCCGATTGCCGGCCTCCAAGGAGGACCTCTGGATCGCCATGACCGCGGCGTATCCGTCGCATCTGGACGTGACCTACGCGAACGCCGCACCTGTCGCCAACCCCGACAGCACCACCGTCCTCGAAGACTCGCCGGCGACCAACCTGGCGGTCCTGGCCAACGACACCGACGCCAACATCGCGCCCGCAACCGTCGCGATCGTCACGCCCCCCACGACCGGAACCGCGACGCCACTCGGCGACGGCACCATCGACTACACGCCCACGCCCGATGCCCACGGGGCCGACACGTTCACCTACCGCGTCTGCGACACGGGGGCACTGTGTGCCACCGCCACCGTCACCATCACGATCGATCCGGTGAACGACGTGCCCGCCTTCGTCGCGGGCCCGGCGCAGACCACGCTCGAGGACGCCGGGCCTCAATCGGTCCCCGCCTGGGCCTCGGCGATCAGCCTGGGTCCCGCCAACGAATCGGGTCAGAACGTGTCGTTCAGTGTCACCAGCGACAACCCCGCGCTGTTCGCCGCGGATCCGGCGGTCGCCGCTGACGGCACCCTCAGCTATACGGCGGCCGCCGACGCGTTCGGCTCGGCGACCGTCACCGTGCTCCTCGTCGATGACGGCGGCACCGCGAACGGCGGGACCGACACGTCACCACCGCAGACCTTCACGATCACCGTCACCGCAGTCAACGACGCTCCCAGCTTCACGACCCCACCAATCGCCGTGGCCCTCGGAGCGACTCCCTTCTCGATGGCCGCGTGGGCCAACCCGCTCTCGGCCGGTCCGAACGAGTCGGGCCAGACGGTCACGTTCACCGTCAGCAACGACAACGCGCCACTCTTCACCGTCCAGCCCGTGATCGCGCCCGACGGAACCCTGAGCTTCACACCGACCGGGATTCCCGGGTTCGCCATCGTGACCGTGACCCTCGCGGACGACGGTGGGGTCCTGAACGGCGGCATCGACGTCTCGACGTCCCAGACCTTCCTGATCATCGTCATCTGACCATCGTCCGACGCAGACCGATCGGCTTGGTGACGACCCTGGGCCGGATCGCGGCTTCTGGGGCGAAAAGCCCCCGAGTAGTGCACGCGGGCTGATTTTCGGTGAATCCGCGTGGTTACCCGGATCGGCAGGATGCCGAACCACGAACCATGTTCGACACACGCGTTCGGCCCCCTGTCGCGCCTTGGGCCCTGGAAATCACCAATCCCCAGAACGAGCAGCCTCGTGATCGTGCCCTGGCGCGAATCGGAGGCGTCACCGCCGTCCTCGCACTCCTCGCGTATCTGACCTGGCGGCTGGCGTTCACCCTCCCGGTCGGAAGTTGGAACCGCACCGTCGCCTTCACGCTCATCGCGTTCGAGGCCCTCCCGATCTTCGGGCTGACCATCAAGGCCATCACGCTCTGGAGTATCGATTGCGCGATCCCCGCGCCGATTCGGACCGGTGCCCACACACCCAAGGTCGCCATCTTCATCCCGACGTACAACGAACCGGCCGAGGTGATCGTGCCGACCATCACGGCCGCGTGCGCGATCGAACCCCCGCACGAGACCTTCGTCCTCGACGACGGTGATCGACCGTGGGTGGCCGAGATGTGCCGGGATCTCGGCGCCCGGTACATCCAGCGTGAGGTGCACGACCACGCGAAAGCCGGGAACATGAACCACGCCCTGGCGGTCTTGGCCGATGAAGAGCGGAGGGCGGGGACCGAGCGCACCGAGATCGTTGCCGTACTCGACTGCGACCACGTTCCGCTCTCCGGGTTCCTGACGAACACCCTCGGTTGGTTCGAGGATCCGGAGATCGCGCTCGTGCAGGGACCCCAGCATTTCTACAACCACGGCGCCTTCGACGACGACGGGCATACCGGTGAACAAGGACTCTTCTTCAACGTGCTGATGGCGTCACGTCAGCACGCCGGGGTCGGTCCGTTCTGGTGCGGCTCCACCTCGTTGGTCCGCATCGCCGCGCTCGAGGAAGTCGGTGGCGTCGCCACAGAGACGATCACTGAAGACATGCACACGACGCTCAAGTTGTTGAAGGCAGGGTGGAAGACGGCGTTTCACCGCCAGACCATCGCGGTCGGCCTCGCTCCCGCCACCCCGGATCAGTACCTCCTCCAGCGCCGCCGCTGGGGCATGGGAGCGATGCAGATTCTGGTGACCGAGCGGCTCTGGGCCGCCAAACGGTGGATGTCGTGGCGCAACTATTGGGAGTACCTCGACGGCACCCTCTTCTGGCTCGAGGGCGTCGCGACGGTCGCGGCGTTCTGCGTTCCCATCGCCGTGATGCTGACCGGCGCGCAGACGTCGACCGCCGCGCCCCTCACCTTCGTCGCCGCCTTCCTCACGATGTTCGCGACCCGGTTGTGGGGCGCCAAGCGACTCCTACGCGGCCACATCCAATGGACCACGGCGTTCGCCTTGCGCACCCTGCGCATCCCGGTCGGGTTGGCGTGTGCCTGGTGGCTCGTAACTCGGACTTCGCTCGAGTTCGCCGTGACGCCGAAGGGCGGGGAGAACGAGCGTCGCCTCGGCCGGGCCCCCCGCATCCTTCCGGCGCTTGCGATCACTGCCTACGCGATCTGTGGCTACGCCGCCGCGGGCGTCGCGGGGTGGGTGCCCTGGCGAACGTCGCCGGAGTCGACGATCGCCGCCAGTTTGTGGTTGGCGCTCGCGGGTTCGGTACTCCTCCTCGGCATGGCTCGTATTCGCGCCGAGCGGTACGCAACGAGTCGCCGGCGAGCTCACCGGTTCGCCGTCGAAAGCACGGTCTGCCTCGACGGGGTGCCTGGGCAGATCGTCGACGTCTCGGTCAACGGTCTTGCCGCACGCGTTCCGGCAGGCATCATCATGCCGAGCGGTCTCGCGAGCATCGAGCTTCCCGGTTGCGCGCCGCTGAAGATGGAGCACGTTCGCACCCTCGGTGGGGCCACTGAGTCCGGTCTGATCTCATTGCAGATCGTGGATGGGGACTGGGCTTCTCACGCAGCACTGTCGCTGTGGTTGTTCCACACGCCCAACGCGGCAGTGGCTTCACTCCCCGACGGCGTTCCCGTGGTCGCGCTGACTGGTCGCGCCTGACACCCTTTCACCAGCGGGCGCGGGTCGGGCGGTCGCGAACGTGGGACGATCGAGTGGTGCGCGAGCGTGAGACCAAGCTGATTGTCGAGCCGACGACGTCGTTGCCGCCCCTGGATGAGCTGCTCGTCGGATGTGGGACGTGGACGACCGAGATCGTCACGTTGACCGCCCTCTACTTCGACACCCCGGATCTGCGGTTGACCCGTTCGGGGGTCAGTCTGCGATTCCGATCCGACGACGGTTGGACGGTGAAGATTCCCGAAGTCCGCCACGACGACGAACTGGTACGCAACGAGCACGCCTTCGGCAACGAGACGGGTGATCCACCGAGCGCGGCACTCGAACTCGTGGTGCCCTGGGCCCGGTCGGTGCCCCTTGCCGACGTGGCTCGCATCGAGACTCGCCGAGAAAGGACCCGAGTCTTCGACGTAGACGGACGGCTCGTCTGCGAGGTCGACGACGACGACGTCCACGGGTTCGTCGCCGGCGTGCCGTCAGTGCACTTCCGGGAAATCGAAGTCGAAACTCCGGAGGATGGTGACCTTCGGGTGAGCAAGCGGGTCGTCAAACGGCTTCGGACGAGTGGCGCAGGGGCGAGTCCGGGCCTGCCGAAGATTGTGCGCGTGCTCGGCGCACCGGCCGCAGCTCCTCCGGATTTGGTGCCCGCACCTGCTCTGGACCGCCATTCGACCACTGCGGACCTCGTCCGGGGATCGATCAGTACCGCCGCACGATGCCTCATCGACCACGACGCACTCGTCCGTGCCGGTGAAGACCCTGAGGGAGTTCACCGCGCAAGGGTCGCCACCCGCCGACTTCGCTCGCACCTCCATGCCTTCGGTCCGTTCGTGGATGAACCGTGGAGCGAATCACTGCGAGCAGAACTGCAATGGTTCGGGGGTCAACTCGGGCATGTCCGCGACGCGGACGTTCTTCTCGACCGGATCGACACTCGCGGTGACCGCCTCTGGGCCGACCTCCAACCCGCATCGCGGGCCATCGCCGACCGCCTGCGCACCGCGCGTGACCGCGACCGTGACGCGTTGCTCGACGCCATGCGCTCGCCGAGGTATGTCCAATTGCTCGATGACCTCATCGACGCGGCCCGGTCACCACGCATGCGAGACATTCACCGCGACACACTCGCGAAAGAAGCGGTCCACCGAGTGACCCGCCGCCCATGGAAACGACTCCGGGCGACGGTCAAGGCTCTGCCCCGTTCGCCATCCGACGCCGACCTGCACGAAGTTCGGAAACGCACCAAACAAACCCGCTATGCGTACGAAGCCATTGCACCGATCGTCGGAGCGTCCGCCGACAAGACCGCCGGCCGGCTCACCAAGCTCCAAGACCTGCTCGGCGACCACCACGATGCGACCGTGGCGATCGAATGGCTCCATTCCGCCGCCATCGATGAACCCAACGCCGAAGTCGCCTTCGCCGCCGGTGCCATCGCCCATGGGTTCGCCGACGACCAACAACGGGTGCGGGACAGCTGGAAAGCCGCGTGGCGTCGCGTCAAACGCCGCATCTAGCCGCGCACGCAGGCCGCCCCAACTCGGACCTTTTCGGTGGAGACGATGGGACTCGAACCCACGACTTCCTGCTTGC
>CAVXVA010000007.1:0-463783 GCA_963765075.1 uncultured Acidimicrobiia bacterium | reverse complement strand
GCGGGAACGGTCGCTGTCGGGGGCCAAGGTCCTGGCCGGCGAAGCTGCGATCCTCAACGGGCGGTCGGCCACCCAGGTCTACGGCGGGATGGGGTTCACGTGGGAGGTCGACGTGCATCTGTTCCTGAAGCGGGCGTGGGTTTTCGAGACGCAGTTCGGCGGCGCGGATCACCACGCCGATGCGCTCGCGGCGACCATGCCCGGCGGCCACTCATGACCACGACCCGCTCGGCCTGATGACCGATTGGGATCCGTTCCTGGCCGACCTCGAGGTGCGGCGGCAGGCGGCGCGCGCGATGGGAGGGCCCGAACGCCTTGCCCGACAACGCGAGGGCGATCGTCTGGACGCCCGGGCTCGGGTCGATGCGCTGCTCGATCCGGCATCCTTCGAGGAAATCGGGGCACACGTCGGCGGACTCGGACGCGGCATGACTCCGATCGCCCCGGCCGACGGTCTGGTGGCGGGTCACGGCCTGATCGACGGTCGCCCCGTCCTCGTGGGCTCCGAAGATTTCACCGTCATGGGCGGATCGATCGGGTTGGGCACCCACGCGAAACGGTTGCGGCTCGCGGAACTCGCCGGCCGGGAGCGGGTCCCGCTGATCATGTTGCTCGAAGGTGCGGGCGAGCGAGCGCAGAATGCGTACGAGCGCTATCCGCACGCCCCGAACGACCTCCAGGCGTTGGTTCGGTTGAGCGGTGTAGCCCCGACGGTGGCCGTCGTGATGGGTCCGAGCGCGGGGCATGGTGCGCTGACCGCGCCCTTGATGGACTTCACGGTGATGGTCGAGGGAGCAGCCTTGTTCACCGCCGGGCCACCGCTCGTGGCGGCGGCGACCGGTGAGGAAGTCACGAAAGAAGAACTCGGGGGCGCCGCGATCCACGGCACGGTGTCGGGCGTGGTGCACAACGTGGCCCCAAATGACCGCAGTGCCCTCGAACTCGTTCGCCGGTACCTGTCGTATCTGCCCTCGAACGCATGGAGCCGACCGCCGCGATTCGCGGCGGTGTCGTGCGATCGAGTCGAGGAGATCCTCGACGTCATCCCGGCCGATCCCCGTCGGCCGTACGACGCGCACCGCGTGGTGGAACTGCTCGCCGACGAGGGTTCGGTCCTCGAGGTGCAACCGGGGTTCGGACGGTCGATCATCACCGCCTTCACCCGCCTCGGTGGCGAGTCGGTGGCGGTCGTTGCGAACAATCCGGCAGTGAAGGCCGGCGCGATCGATGCCGACGCGGCCGACAAGGCCGCGCACTTTCTCGACGTGTGCGCAGCGTTCGACCTGCCGGTCGTGTTCTTGGCCGACAATCCGGGCGTGCTCGCGGGCACCGTCGCCGAGCGATCAGGCATCCTGCGCCATGCCGCGCGGATGTATGCGGCGCAGGCGCGACTCACGGGGCCGAAGCTTCACGTCACGATCCGCAAGGCCTACGGCTTCGGGTCTTCGCTGATGGCCATGAACCCGTTTGATGGGCAGACCACCACCCTCGCGTTCCCAGGTGCGCGGCTCGGCGCGATGCCGGCGGAGAGTGGAGCGGAGGCGGCTGGGATCGAAGCCGATGTACGCGCGGTCATGGAACACGCCGAACTGGGCGGCGCCTATTCGTCGGCCGACCACCTGAGCTACGACGACATCATCGACCCACGCGACCTGCGCCGGGCGCTCGGGGCGGCGTTGCGCCTCTCGGAGACTCGTCGTGCGTCGGTGACCGGCCCCACGGTCCATCTCGGGATACGACCCTGACGGGACGGGCGCGCCCGACTGCACTGTCGGGCGGTCAGGCCGACTGGTCGAGCTGGTGCTCGATCCCGGCCGCGGCGAGCAGGAGCGCCGTGGTCTCGGCTTCGGACGCGGCGGGCGCCAGGAAATTGCCGGTGGCGGTCCCGCATCCTGCCGCGAGGATCCGCTCGAGCTGGTCCGGGGTCTCGATGCCTTCGGCCAGGACGGTGACGCCCAACATCGCGGCGAGACTCATCAACGCGGGGAGCATCGGGTCGCCGTCGGCCGTGGTCTGGACGAGCGAGCGGTCCAGTTTCACGTGGGTGATGCCGTAGCGTCGTACCGCCAACGGTGACGCGTGCCCGGTCCCGAAATCGTCGATCGCGATTGCGCAGCCGAGCGCGCGGAGTTCGGCGAGTTCGGCGCTGGCTCGACGGGCCCGGTCGATGTCGGCGATGGCGTGTTCGCTGATGTCGAAACCGATGCGCGCCGGGTCGATCTGGTGCTGGGCCATGGCGTGCCGGACCCGTTCGACGGTGCCCGTCCAGGTGAGTTGGCCCGGGCTCAGGTTGAGCCAGATCACCGGCGGGGCGATGCCCTGATCGTCCCACGCACGGAGTTGCGCGCAGGCGGCGTCGAGCACGAAGTTCCCCAACGGCGCGTCGAGGCCGGCGAGCATCGCGGCATCGAGGAACTCGGCGGGGAGTAGCAGCCCTCGCTCGCTGTGACGCCAACGGACGAGGGCTTCCAGCCCGACGATGGCATGGGTCCGCAGGTCGTACACCGGTTGCCAGTGCAGGACAAGAGCACCCTGGTCGAGGGCGTCGCGGAGACCGGCCTCCGTGTCGAGGTGCTCCAACACCCGGGTGCGCAAGTCGTCGTCGTAGACGACATAGCGGTCGCGACCTCGTGCTTTGGCCACGTACATCGCCGCGTCGGCGTCACGCAGCACGGCCTCCGGTGTCTCGGTGGCGTCGCCGGCCAACGCGACGCCGATGCTGGTCCCGACCCGGACGGTGTGTCCGTCGGGAGTGAACGGTTCCGTGAAGGCGTCGCGCACCCGGTCGGCCATGGCCGTCGCGGCGGCGATGCCTTCGATGTCCTCGCAACAGATCACGAACTCGTCGCCGCCAAAGCGCGCCACCGAGTCTTCGGGCCGAACCGTCGAGCGCAATCGTTCGGCGACCTCGCGCAGCAGCGCATCGCCGACGGCGTGGCCGAGTGAGTCGTTGACGGCCTTGAAGTGATCGACGTCGAGAAACAACACGGCCACGCTCTGGGCACGACGGCGGGATCGATCGAATGCATGGGCGAGCCGATCGAGGAGGAGGGCGCGATTCGGGAGCCCGGTCAGGCCGTCGTGGAGGGACTGGTGGAGGAGCGCCTGCTGGGCTTCGTGCCGGTCGCCGACGTCGTGGAAGTGGGCTACGAAACCCGCGATGTGAGGGTCGTGGCGAAGGTCTCGGACCGAGACGTCCATCCAGCGGTATCCACCGTCGCGATGGAGGGCCCGAACCTCGAGGTTGAAATGACCGGCGACCCGCCCCGCAATGCCGCGCCACCGTTCGAGCCAACTCTCGAGGTCCTCGGCGTGGATGAGGTCGAACGGATGGAGACCGCAGAACTCGTCGGCGGTGTAACCGAGCACTTGCTCGACTGCGGGACTCGCGTAGCGAATGTACGCGCCCGCATCGATGATGCACACGACGTCGACCGCATGCTCCATGAGTGCTCGGTATCGCTCCTCGCTCTCGCGGAGTGCGTGTTCCGCGTGTTTCTGATCCGAGATGTCGCTGGAGGTGAGGGCAATCCCGTCGTCGACCTTGACCACTTGCTCACGGATCCACAGCACCTTGACTCGGGGGTCACCGGCCGCGTACTCGGCGAGTTCGGGTTCACCGGTCTCCACCACCCGTCGGTATCGTTCGAGGAGCGTCTGCTTGTAACCCACCGGGAAGTTCGCGTCGATCCGCTTTCCGATCATGTCGGCGACGGAGAACCCGAACATCGCCGCGGCGTTGTCGTTGGCCGCGATGATGACGAAGTCGATGATGGTGCCGGAGTCATCCCGCACGGCGTCCATGAGGATGAGGGAGTCGAGACTGGCTTCACTCGCGGCTCGGAAGCGGTCCTCGCTGAGGGCGAGCGCGGCCTCGGTGCGAAGGCTGTCGGTGATGTCCTCGGCGTGCGCGACCAGGTACGCGATGGCACCGTCGGGGCCGCGTGTCGCACCTACGTGAAATCGCGCGTTCACCTCGGTACCGTCCGCGTGGCGGAACCGCGTCTCCCGCACGAAGGTCTCGAATTGTCCGGACTCGAGGGACCGCAAGCGGTTGCGCACCTTCAGGCGATGATCGGGGTGGGCGGCCTCGACGAACGTCGCCACCGTGATCTCGTCACGCCTGCGGTCCAGGAGGCGGCACATCGCGTCGTTCACGTAGACCAGGGTTCCGTCCGGTCGGCCGACGGCAATGCCAACCGGTGAATGCTCGAAGACCATGCGAAACGGCTCGGCAATTGTTCAAGCGGTCGGTTGGAGCGGACATCGCGATCCATCTTGCCCGGCCTGTGGTGCAAATACCAGACGGTCAGGGGTCGCCCGGCCGCCGGTGGCGATGACAGGGCGCCGCTACGCTCGCCGAATGGCCGAACTGCCGCTCACCATTCCCTCCGCGCTGAGCGCCCGACTGGCGGCCGACCCCGATGGTCCGTACCTCGATTTCGAGGGGATCGCGATGAGCGCCGCCGAGATGGCGGCGTCCGCCGACGCCTGCGCCGGCCATCTCGTGGACCGCGGCATCGCCCACGGTGATCGGGTCGCCACCTTGTTGGAGAACTGTCCCGAACAGGTGGTGTCGCTCTTCGCGTGTGCCCGGCTCGGCGCGATTCAGGTACCGGTCAACACTGCGTACAAAGGTGAGTTCCTCCGCCATGTGCTCGTGGATTCGGGTGCCCGTGTTCTCATCATCCACGCCGACTTTGCCGATCGGATGGGGGCCCTCGATCCGGCGACGATGCCGGATCTCGAGGCGCTCGTCATCGTGGGATCAGGCGAGCCGGCTGGGCTGAAGGTCGCGGCGACCTCGTGGACCGACGCGCTCGGTGCCGGACGCACGACACCTCTTCCGGTCGTCGATGTCGGTCCTGCGGATCTGGCGTGTTTCATCTACACGGCGGGCACCACGGGGCCTTCGAAGGGCTGCATGCTCCCGCATCGCTACGTGGTGGCCCTGGGGGAACAAATCGCCCGAGCGTGGGGCCGGACCGCCGACGACGTCGTGCTGACCCCGCTGCCGCTCTTCCATTTCAACGCCATCTCGGTGTGTGTCGTCGGTACGTTGCTCGTCGGCGGGAGATCATCGATCGCGAGGAAATTCTCGGTGAGTCGCTTCTGGCCCGAAGTCGCACGCACCGGCGCCACCATGCTGTCCATGCTGGGATCTCTGGCCATCCTGGTCGCGAGTGCCGAGGATCACCCCGACCAAGCCGGTCACCGGCTCCGCCTGTGCGCCGCGGCGCCCATGCCGCCGGACACCGATCGCATCTGGCGGGAACGGTTCGGCTGTGCGACGTTCAGCGGCGGGTACGGGCTCACCGAGGCGTCGCTGATCTCGATGCTGCCGGCCGGCGAGACCAACAAGCCGGGCGCCGCAGGAAAGCCGAACCGGCACGAGTTCGACGTCCAACTCGTCGATGATGCCGATCAACCGGTCGCGACTGGTGAGATCGGCGAGATCGTCTGTCGGCCGAACGGGCCCAACCTGATGTTCGCCGGGTATTGGCAGCGGCCCGAAGCAACGGTGGAGGCGTTGCGGAACCTGTGGTTCCACACGGGAGACTTGGGCCGGCTGGACGAAGACGGTTTCCTCTATTTCGTCGACCGGAAGAAGGACTATCTGCGGCGGCGAGGCGAGAACATCTCGAGCTTCGAGGTCGAGCGCACTCTCATCGCGCATCCCGATGTCGCGGATGTCGCGGTGCACGCCGTCGCCAGCGCGCAGGGCGAGGACGACGTGAAGGTCACGGCGGTCCTGGTGGAGGGAGCCCGGACGACCGAAGAGGAACTGTGCCGCTGGTGCGCCGAGCGGGTCCCGTACTTCGCGATTCCCCGTTACATCGAGTTCCGGTCCGACCTCCCCAGAAACCCGGTGGGTCGCGTCCTGAAGTACGAACTTCGCGACGACGGAGTCACGCCGACCACGTGGGATCGTGACGTCGCCGGCGTCGAGTTCGAGCGCAGATAGCCGAGCGCAACTTCGGGCTCAGGCCGCGCTCATGCCGTCGGGTTCAGATCGGTGATTTTGACGGGGCCGCTCGACGCGGTGACCGGACGGGTGGCGGTTGCCTTCGGGGATACGTCCCAACCGACAGCTTCGGATCGCAGGGCCCCGACGGTGCAGCGCTCGCGTGGTCGTACCGAGTACGGGTCGTAGCGGAAGAACCGCATCGCGTTCTCGTGGGTCATTGCGTTGATCTCGGCGTCGGTGAGGTCCGTGGTGGCGAACTCGGCGGCCAGGACTTCGGGGGCGGTCGGCCAGTTCGCGTCGGAATGGGGATAGTCGATCTCGACGGTGATGCGGTCGACGCCGATGTCGCGGGCCAACTTCACCCCGACGCCGTCGGTGATGTAGCAGAGCATCACGTGTTCCAGGAAAACTTCGCTCGGCATCTTGGAGCCGAAGTCGGCGCCGGTCCATGCCTTGTGGGTGCGGTACGAGTGATCGACGCGTTCCAAGAAGTAGGGGATCCAGCCGATGCCGCCTTCGGACAACGCGACGGTGAGGTCGGGGAACTTCTTGAACACCGGAGAGTGGATGAGGTCGGCGGCGCACTGCACGATGTTCATCGGTTGCAGCGTGATCAACACGTCGATGGGCGCGTCGACCGATGTCATCACCAGCTTCCCGGATGAACCGATGTGCATGCAGACCACGGTGCCTTCGTCCGAACAGGCCTGCCAGAACGGATCCCAGTAGTCCGAATGCAAGCTCGGCCGATCGAGTGGTTCGGGATTCTCGGGAAACGTGATGGCGTGACAGCCCTTCTTGGCCACGCGGCGCACCTCGGCGGCGCAGGCCTCGGCGTCCCAGATCATCGGGATCGCCAGCGGGATGAAGCGGTCGGGGGCGTGCCCGCACCACTCGTCGATGTGCCAGTCGTTGTACGCCTGCGCCAACACCCTCGCGGTGTCCTTGTCTTCCAATGTCGCGAACAGTCGTCCCGCGAATCCCGGAAGGCTCGGGAAGTTCATGGATCCGAGGGTGCCGTTGGCGTTCATGTCGAGGAGCCGCATCGCCGGGTCGTAGCACCCGGGTCGGATCTCGTCGAACGACGTGGGGTCGATCCCGTACTCCTCCTTGGGGCGACCGGCCACCGCGTTGAGCCCGATGTTGGGGACCTCGATCGTCTGGAACTGCCAGACGTCGGTACCGTCGTCCTTACGGATCAACTTCGGCGCGATGTCCTGGTACTTCGCGGGCAGGTGAGCGTCGAACATGTTCGGTGGTTCCACGATGTGGTCGTCCACGCTCACGATGATCATGTCGTCGAGCTGCATCGCTGCTCCTTGGCGTCGGCGAGGCGAGTCGTCGCAGAGTACCGCCGCTCCCCACCACCCGGCGTTTGGCAGGTGGTGACGCGGAGAGTGTCACCAGCCGCCAAACGTTGGAAGTCAGGGGGGTGGGGGGGCGACGGGTTGCATCTCGATGGTGTCCACGCGGGCATGAGCCGGTGCGGTGAGCGCATGGACGACGACGTTGGCGATGTCGGTCGGCTCCATGGTGTTGAAGTGGCGTTGAATGCCGAATCGGGGCCACAGGTCGATGAGGTGTTCGAAGGTGCCCGGTGCCCATCCGTCGGCGAAGTCCGTGAGCGTCGGACCGACGCGCACCACCGTGGTGCGAATGCCCCGGCCCTCGGTCTCCATGTCGATCACCCGGGCCACGGTCTCGAGCGCGGCCTTGGTGGCGCTATAACCGATCATCCCCGGCCGCGGCACGCGAGCAGTGTCCGACGAGATGAAGACGATGTCGCCCCGACCGGCGTCGAGCATCGGTCCGAGGCAGCGTCGACTACACAGCAATGGTCCCAGCAGGTTGGTGTCGATCTCCCGTTGCAGCGCCTCGGCGTCGGTGTCGACGAGCAGGCCCGGAACCGCAAGGCCGGCGTTGTTGACGAGCGTGTCGCAGGGACCGAACTCGGCGGTCGCCGCCGCGAAGAACGCATCGACGGATTCGGGTTGGGTGACATCGAGATGGTGTGCGAACGCTCGACCACCTTCGATCTCGACCAAGGTCGCGGTGGTGGCAAGTGCGTCGGTTCGGCGACCGCCCAGGGCGACCGACCATCCGAGCCGGCCCACCGCGACGGCGATCGCCTGGCCGATGCCGCCGGCCGCGCCGGTCACGACTGCTACTCGGGATTCGGTCATGATGTCCACGCTACGACGGGTCCGGCCGCCGCGACGAGGTCTTCAGTGCGGGACCAGTCGATCTCATCGCCCCAGTGCCGGATGTGAACGGGCAGGGCTCGGACGGTCGCGATCTCCAGGACCTCGGCGGTGACGTCGTCGAGCGCGTCGGGCGGGTCGCTCGAGACGTACACGGTGGGCGTGCCCGCGGCCGCCGAGACCAGGGCGATGGCGGCGCCGATGCCGGCCTCGTCGTGGGCCGGGACGATCACCCGACCGAGCCGGTCGGTGGGGAACGTGCGGGCGATCCAGAGTCCCGCCCGGCCCGGTTGGGCGACGACCCGGTCGTCGGGTCCCAGGCTCTGCTTGAGGTCGGCGACCGCGCGGGCGGGGTGGCGCGGCACGGACTCATCGAGGTATCCGGGTTGCGCGATGGCAGCGATCCGGGCGTACAGCTCGTTCGGGGCAGGGTGGAAGATCCGGGGACGGGACGCCTGGATGAGTGCAGTGATCGCAGACGCGTCGGGTGCGAGTGCGACCCGCCGGATCATGAGCAGTCGTTCGGCGGGCGACTCCGCGGGATCCAGGCCGATGGTGACGAGCACGTCGAAGTCGGCGAACCCGAGCAGGTCGAAATCGTCGCGTTGGAGTCCGCACGTACCCATGTGGTGCGGGTCGTCCCACGCGTAGATGCCCTTGATTCCCCAGGTGTTCGCCACCGGCGCGCCGAGATGCCGGGCGAGGGTGTGGACCGACTCGGCGACCGACGCGGCGCCGGGACCGACGAGGATGACGACGCGGGGGTCGGGGCCGAGATCCGGCGCCGGGCCGGCTCCGCGGATCGAGGTCTCGGGTGGGCCGAGCGTCGGTGGGGTCGCGACGTGTTCGAATCGGTCGGCGAGTCCGGCGGACAACGGCCGCAGTTCGTGAGCAAGCACGGTGCGGATCGTGTCACACCCGCAGTTCCGCCCGGTTCGGTAGGGTCCGCGCCGTGAATCGACGAGTGTGCGTCGCCGGGGTTGGCTGGGCCGACGGTCCGAAGACACCTGACCTGACGGCGCTGGGGTTACAGGCCCAGGCGTTCGGTCGCGCGACCGCCGACGCCGGACTCACCAAGCAGGACGTCGACGGTCTTGCCTCGGCCGGGTACGGCGGAATGCACGAGGTGCAACTTGCGGAGTACCTGGGTCTGACCCCGCACTGGCTCGATTCCACGAGTTGCGGGGGCTCCAGCTTCGAGTTCCATGCGTTGCACGCCTTCCGTGCGATTCAGGCGGGCGACGTCGACACCGTGGCGATCGTGTACGGCAACAACGAACTGTCGGTAGCCGGCCGCTCGTTGGGAACCGGACGAGCGGGTGGTGGGGGCGGCGCGGCCATGCCGTATCCGATGAGCTTCGAACTGCCCACCGGACTCACGCTGGTGGGCGCCTACGCGATGGCTGCGCAACGGCACATGTACCAGTACGGCACGACCGCGGAACACCTCGCGTCGATCGCCGTGCAGACCCGGGAACACGCGGCCCGCAACCCGCACGCGATGTATCGGGACCCCATCACCGTCGACGACGTGTTGAGTTCGAAGCTTGTCGCGGATCCGCTGCACAAGTTGGACTGCTGCGTCATCTCCGACGGCGGGTGCGCGCTGATTCTCACGACCGAGGAGCGAGCGTGTGACCTCGGTCGGCCGTTGGTGTACGTGCGCGGCGCCGCCGCGGGAATGACCCATCATTCGATCCAGGCGATGCCCGATCTGACCGTGACGGCGGGCGCCGTGACCGGGCCCACGGCCTTCGCCGAGGCGGGCATCAGCCCGAGCGACGTCGACACCTTCCAGATGTACGACTCGTTCACTTACACCGTGCTGGTGTGTCTCGAGGATCTGGGTTTCGCACCGAAAGGCGAGGGCGGGCCGTTCGCGGCCTCGGGCGCGCTCCGCCTCGGTGGCGCGCTGCCGACCAACACCGACGGCGGGGGGCTCTCGGCGACGCATCCCGGGATGCGCGGCTTGTTCCTGCTGTGCGAGGCGACCCGGCAACTCCGCGGTGAGGGAGGGGACAGCCAGGTGGAGGGCGCCGAGATCGCCGTCGCCCACGGGAGTGGTGGCTGGTTGTCGACGATGGGCACCGTGGTGCTCGGAACCGAGCCGGCATGAGTGACGACACCGGAGTGCCGAGCTACCTGATCCCGCAAGTCTCGCCCGAGGCCGAGGAGTACTTCGCCGGGACGCTGCGGGCCGAACTCCGGGTTCAGCGCTGCGACGACTGCGGTCTGCATCACCACTACCCGCGGATTGCGTGTCCGCACTGTGGGTCCGGCCGACTGCAATGGATCACGGCGTCGGGTCTCGGGACCGTGCACTCGTTCACGGTGATTCGCCAGCAGGGCATTCCCATCTTCAAGGAGCAGGTCCCGTTCGTTGTCGCCCTCGTGGATCTCGACGAGCCGGGTGCCCGATTCATCGCACAACTCCCAGCACTGTCACCGGATGACGCGGCGATCGGCATGCGGGTCCAGGTGCGGTTCCGGCCGGCCAGCGATGACATGGCGTTCGTCGAGTTCGCGGCCCATGAGTGACGTCGGGCCCGAGTCGGTCGCGCTGGACGGACGGGCACTGGGCCGGCGGGGCACCGAGACCCGCCAACGCCTGCTCGACGCGACCGCCACGTTGCTTGAAGACAACGGTCTCCGGGAGTTGCGGGTTGCCGACATCGCACGGGCCATCGGAGTTTCGCCGGCGACCTTCTACCAATACTTCGGAGACGTGGAGGCTGCGGTGCTCGCCCTCTCGGCGTTGGTCGGTGAGGAGACGGCGTCGCTCACGGGTCTCCTCGCCGAGGATTGGACCGGTCCGGACGGACTCGACCGGGCTCGCCGTCTCGTCGAGGAGTTCATCGCGAACTGGGATGAGCATCGGGCGGTGTTGAGAACCCGCAACCTCGCGGCGCAGGAAGGCGATGATCGGTTCCGGGCCGTGCGGAACGACGCGCTCCGGCCCCTCACCGAAGGCATCGCGGCCAAAGTGGCCGAACGGCAAGTGAACGGGTTGGCTCCCTACGCGGCCGCCGCCGCGATGGTCTCGATGCTGGAGCGGATGGCCGCGTTTCACACCGACCTGACCGCGTACGGAACGTCCCGGGCCGAAGTCGTCGAGACCAGCGCCCGGATCCTGCATCACACGGCGACCGGCACCAGCGCGGCCTGAGCGGGGAATTCAGCCCGCAGGATGGGCCGTGAATTCGATCTCGTGGTTGAACACGCGTTCGAAGAGTTCCCGCTTGCGACGTGCGCCCCAGATCTCGAGCTCAGGGTCGCCATGACTCCGAACGTGCAGGAGGACGAGTTCGGGGCCGATGCGCACCTGAAAGCCGGTGACCACTTGTTTGCGGCCGCGGTCCAGACCGTCGGCGATTCGCAGGAGTGACACGAGCTTCCGAACCCGCTCGCGTTGGTCGTCGTCGAGCGTGCCGACGAGATCGGCGTTCGACTTGGGTTCACCGCGCCGGTGCCAACGGACCAACGCCGTGAGCTCGGTGATCGCCGCCGGGGTGAGGCCCCGCAGTCGGCCGTGCTGGACCAGGTAGGCCGCGTGGCGCTCATGTCCTTCGTGGGCAACATGCTCGCCGATGTCATGCAAGATCGCGGCGTACTCGAGTAGTTCGCGGTCGTCGTCGTCCAACTGATGGAGCTCTCGGAGCTGGTCGAACAATTCGAGGGCCAGCATCGCCACATGACGTGAGTGGTCGGCCGGCCAGGAGCAACGCCGGGCGAGTGACTGGACCGATGCCCGCCGAATGGCGAACGGATCGTCGGACCAATCCTCCGGATCGTGGCGTCCGATCGCGTCGAGGACCATTCCTTCGCGCAGGGCCCACTCGCTGACCGTCATCTCCTGGATTTCGAAGAGTTCCATCGCAATCGAGATGAGCTCGACGCCGGCCACGATCAGGTCGACGCGCTTCGCGTCGAGGCCGTCGAACTTCTTCCGTTGCGCGCTCGTCGAGGCCAGGATGTCGTCGCGGAGTGCGTTGAGCTCGTCACGGGTGAAGGCAAGGTGATGGAGCGTGCGGGGCATCGACGCATCACGACGGGCGGCGATCATGTGTCCGAGATCTTCGATGGTGCCGCTGCTGCCCACCGCCATCTTCGGTTCCAGCCGCCCGACCTCCACCGCACGGGGACCGAGTACGTCGACGATGTGTTTGCGCAGGCGGCGCCGATCGGCCTTGTCGAGCGGATCGGACCGCACGAAGTCGGCCGACAATCGCGCCACACCCAGCCGTTCGCTCGTGGCCCAGGTGAGGCCGGAAATGTCGCCCACCATGATCTCGAGGCTGCCGCCGCCCAAGTCGAAACAGACTGCCGGGGCGGGGTCGATCGTCACTGCGGCGCGAATGGCGGTGAAGATCAGGCGAGCTTCTTCCAACCCGTCGATCGCGTCGGCGTCGACCCCCGCTTCGACCGCAATGCGGTCGAGCACCTCGTCGCCGTTCGTGGCGGTGCGCAGTGCACTGGTGGCGCACGCCAGGATCTCCGTCGCACCGGCCGCCTCGGCGATGAGACGGAACCGGCGCATCGTGGCCACCGCGGCGTCGGCCGCCTCCGGTGTGATGATGCCTTCCCGGCTGACGACATCGCCGAGGCGCAGCATTTCCTTCTCGCCGCTGATGGGCGTGAAGCTGCCATCCGGATGCACGTCGGCGATGACCAGATGAAACGAGTTGGAGCCGAGGTCGACGGCGGCGATTCGCACCTCTGAATGGTACGGCGGCCGGGTGGCCGCGCCCGACCTCGGCCGGCAACGTAGGCTCCGCGTCGCCGTGTCGCCGACGCGCGTACGGCACCATCGAGACCATCGAGACCATCGAGACAGCGAGGTGTGCGACATGTCGGTGACCGGCGAAGCGCGAATGTTGATCGACGGCGAACTCGTGGCGGCCGAATCCGGAGCCACCTACGCCAACGTGAACCCGGCCACCGAGGAAGTCATCGGCCAGGTCGCCGATGGTGGCGCGCCCGACATGGACCGGGCGATCGCGGCGGCGCGTCGCGCGTTCGACGAGTCGGACTGGTCGACCAATGCCGAACTGCGCCGACGAGGCCTTCGTCAGCTGCAGGAAGCGCTGAACAAGGAGCGCGAGACGCTCCGACCGCAGATCGTGGCGGAAGTGGGCTCGCCGATCATGCTCACCTACGCCGTGCAGATGGACTCCTGCATCGACGACATGGAGTGGGACATCGACTGCATCGACCGGATCGAGTGGGAGTACGACCTGCCCGTCCACGAGTTCTTCGGGATGCGCAGCGCTCGACGGGTCGTGCGCGAGCCGATCGGTGTTGTGGGTGCCATCACTCCGTGGAACTTCCCGTTCATGCTCAACCTGTCGAAGATCGTGCCGGCGCTCGCGGCCGGAAACAGCGTCATCCTCAAGCCGGCGCCCGACACGCCGTGGAGTGCGACCTTCATCGGCAAACTCGTCGCCGAACACACCGACATTCCCGCGGGTGTCTTCAACGTCGTCACCTCGGGCGACCCGGCGACCGTGGGCCAGATGCTCACCGATGATGCGCGAGTCGACATGATCTCGTTCACCGGTTCGACTGCGGTGGGCAAGCGCATCATGGCGGGCGGCGCCGAGACCTTGAAGCGGGTCTTCCTCGAACTCGGTGGCAAGTCGGCGAACATCGTGCTCGACGACGCCGATCTCGCGGCGCAGTGCGGGAGCGGTGCGATGGTGTGCATGCATGGAGGTCAAGGTTGTGCCATCACGACCCGGATGTTGCTGCCTCGCTCGCGCTACGAGGAAGGGGTCGAACTCCTGAAGGCCGCATTCGAGGGTTGGAGCTACGGCGATCCCACCGATGCCGCGAACTTGCAAGGACCGTTGATCAACGCCCGCCAGCGTGAGCGAGTGCTCGGCTACATCGACAAGGGCAAGGCCGAGGGTGCCCGACTCTTGGTCGGTGGGGGTCGGCCACCCCAGTTCGAGAAGGGGTTCTACGTCGAACCGACGCTGTTCGTCGACGTGGATCCGGATTCGACGCTCGCCCAGGAAGAGATCTTCGGGCCGGTGCTCTCGGTGATCCCGTACGACACCGACGACGACGCCGTCCGCATCGCGAACAACTCGAAGTACGGCTTGTCCGGCGCGGTCAACGGGAAGGACCTCGATCGGGCCTACGGTCTCGCGAAGCGGATCCGGAGCGGCACGGTCGCCGTCAACGGCGGTCAGTGGTTCGGTCCGGACTCGCCGTTTGGCGGCTACAAGCAGAGCGGCCTGGGCCGCGAGCACGGCATCGCCGGCTTCGAGGAATACCTGGAGACCAAGACGATCGGCCTTCCCGCTCCGGAGTAACGCGTCGGGAGTCCGAGTGTCGCGATCGCACCGCGTAACCTGCCCCGCCATGGCGACGTTGATCCTGTTGCGGCACGGCCAGAGTGAATGGAACTTGGCCAACCTTTTCACGGGCTGGGTCGATGTCGACCTGACCGAGAAGGGCGAGGCCGAAGCGGTGCGCGGCGGCGAGTTGATGCTCGCGGCCGACGTATTGCCGACGGTGCTGCACACCTCGCTGCAGAAGCGCGCGATTCGCACCGCCGAACTCGGTTTGGCCGTATGCGATCGCAGTTGGATCCCCGTGCATCGTTCGTGGCGACTCAACGAGCGCCACTACGGAGCGTTACAAGGGAAGGACAAGAAGGAGACGTCCGAGCAGTACGGCCCCGACCAGGTGAAGATCTGGCGGCGGTCCTTCGATGTCCCGCCACCGGTACTCGAATGGGATGCCTCCGCCGATCCCCGATATGCGGACCTCCCGTCCGACGTGATCCCGCGATCGGAATGTCTTGCCGATGTGCTGGCCCGAATGCTGCCGTACTGGTACGACGGCATCGCGCCCGATCTCGTGGCGGGCCGCACGACCCTCGTCGCGGCCCACGGCAACTCCCTCCGCGCGCTGGCGATGCATCTCGAAGGACTCACGTCCGACGAGGTGTTGGAGTTGAACATCCCGACCGGCCAGCCCCGCGTGTACGAACTCGACGACCGGCTCCAACTCCAGAGCTGGGGGTATCTCGACCCTGACGGTGCCGCGGCCGCCGCCGACGCAGTAAGCAAGCAAGCGGGCTGAGCGCGTCAGTCGCTCCTCGCCGACGAACGCTCGCGGCGGCGAGGGAATCCCCATTCCCACCGCCGCGAGCTGTCGTCGTCCAACACAGCCGCGAGTCACTTGCTGGAAAGGTCCTCGCGGTTCGTGCAACATCCTCAGTTCGGCGCCGAGCACGATGGAGCTGAGACAACGGTTTTTGTGGAACTCAGCAGTTCGGCGGCGATCTTTCCCAAGTTCAGTCGGGCCTTCGGCGCGGCATCGCGCGCGTCGACCGCGTGGGCATGTTGACGACACAACTGACTCCGCCGAGCACGAGCCGACACGCGAACAACCCGGTCGCGGGCGAGGCGAGACTCGTCGGGATACGTGGTTCGGCACGCCCGACGCTGGACGTCGTCGACCGACGTCGATCACAGCTCTGGACAATGGTCTTCTGCGGCTTGGTGTGCTTCGCCGTCGGCGTCACGATCCTGGCGGCAGGCCAACGCAACGACCTCGGCGTCGTGAACACGATTCCGTTCCGGGCCGGAACCGTGCTCCTCGTCGTCGCGCTCGCGTTCTACGTGGTCGAGAAGGAACGCCACCTGCGCCGACTGGCCGGGCTCCTCGTCGACGAGCGGGTGCAGGCAACCACCGCAGCGGATCGGCTGAAAGAACTCGAGTCCCTGCATGCGGCGGGAACCGCGATGAACTCGGTACTCGTGATCGAAGAGGTCCTGCGCGTGATCTTGTCGAGCGCATACGAACTCCTGGCGCCGCTGAGCGGTTCGATCATGTTGCTCCAGGACCCGGTGTCGTTGGTAATGGTCTGCAAGATCGGGCGCAGCGTCGATGTGGCCGACCGGACAGCGAGTGGGCGAGGGACTCGAAGGCAGGGTCGCACTGCAGCGGGTTCCGACCCTGGTGCGGGGAACGGCGGCCGACGGTCGGAGTCTGCCGACCGAATCCGCGGTCTGCGCACCACTGGTCCACCGCGGCGAACTCCTCGGCACGATTACCCTGAGCGGGTCGGCGGACCGGGTCTTCACCGACTTCGACGTGCAATCGGCGTCGCTCTTTGCCGGCCACGCTGCGGTCGCGATCGCGAACTCACGATTGAATGCCAGCGAACGGGAACTCCACGCACGCCTGGAGCAGGCGCTGTCGCAGCAGAGTTCGGTGGCCTAGGTCGATGGCGATGGAGCCTTTTACCGATGTTTAGCCGGTCCCCTTGCTGGGAACGACGACTGGCAATGCTGGCAGCGTGGCTGGGGGGACAATCGGAGGGTGAGGACGAATGAACCTGAAACAAGCTGCGGCAGTGATAGGTGTGCACTACCAGACCGCGTACAAGTGGGTGCGCTCCGGAGAGCTGATCGCCGTACGGATCGGAGGTCGATACGAGGTCTCCGAGGCCGCGATTGAAGGGTTCCAGGCTCGTCGATCGGCGCTGATGCTCCCGGGACTGCCGGCCGACATCGGCTTCCAACCAGTCGACGGCGCGGACCACGCACTCGAGGAACTCGAATCGATGCTGATCGAGCCGTTCCTGGGACTTGAAACCATGACTCGTTTCGTCGCTCGTCGTGCGGCGGAAATTGTCGGCGGGGCGTGCCTGGTGACTGTGTTCGGAGCCGATGGCCGCCCGAGGTGCATGTCGCTCGACCACCCCAATCCGGGATACGCCGCTCTCATTGGCGGGCTCCTCGAGACCTTCGGCCCGTTGACGACGATTCCCGGCCTCGCCTACCCGGCGCGGAGCCCGAAGGTAATTCGGTGGCCCCAGGTCCCTCAAGACGTGTTCCGGAGCCACGTCCTCCCTGAGTTGCAGCAACACCTGAGCCTGTATCCGGTGCGAAGCCTCGTGTCGGTACCGGTGGTGATCGATGGACAGCAGCGGGGTGCGATCTCGTGCACAGGTAGCGAGGCCGACCGGCCGCACTCCGACGAGGACGTGACCGTATTGCACGAGATGGCCGAGCGAGTCGGGCGGCTCATTGTGACTGCCGAGGACGTGACCATTGCCGCCCGGGTCCGGGCCGAACTCACGCAGGGGTTGTCGCTCCTCGTCCAGGATCGGCAGGGGGAGGTCCCTAGTTCGGAGATCGCTCCCTGGTTCGACCGGGTGACGAAGCACGTAGCGTTACCCGTCGCGGTGATGGACCGAGACCGGGTGCTCGTCGCCGTGAATCCGGCGTTCCAGCGAATCCGTTCCGGCGAAGGGAACGCCGTGGGTTCGGTGTTCGAAGCGACGACCCATCCCGATGACCAAGCGGCCGATCAGGCCAGTTTCGGGCGTCTCACGTCCGGAGAGTTGGACTATCTCGATGTGGTGCTTCGCCGCCAGCGGCCGAGGGGCGAGGTCATGACCTACACGGCACACCGGTCGGCGGTGCGCGCGGCTGACGCGTCACTCCAATATCTCGTGTCCGTTACCAGACTCGTGCACGATCGCGCCGCCGATGGCCTCACGTCGCACGTGCATGCGTTCCGTCCGCTGCCCATGGCGCTGCATGCGCCCAGCGTGCGGTCGGCTCAGTTTGGGTGATTCCACTGCTGACTTCTGAAGAAGTCAGTATGTCGGTTCTGCCGCTTGAGTCCGGTTTCAGTGGTCGATGGGCTGGACATGGGTTTGCACATGTCGGCCGGGTCCGCCGGCCTCGGAGGAATTTTGGCTCCCGTGGCGATGGTGATCGCGGCCACGCTCGGCGGTAGCTCCGCAGTGGCGCCTCACGAGACGACGGCCCCGGTCCGCGCCCTGGTATCAGGGTCCGGCGCCGCTCGGTGCCGGACGAGTGCCGGTGTCGGAGTCGCCTCGGCCCGCGGTGAGTGCGGTGGCTCCATCTCCCGAGGCCCCAGTCCGATGGCACCAGCTCCGTGGTCCCAGCTCCGGTGCTACCGGCGCCGGCTGCGTCAGCGTTCGAGCGCCGCAGACGTTGGGTCGTGTTCGGAGGCGCTCGAGTATCTCGCAAGCCATCAAGCGCCGGGGTTCATCGATGTCTGTGAGCCGGGATCCGCGTTGGGCCACTACGGGTACACGTGTTGGAACACCGCTCCTTATTGCCCGAACGGTGGCCGCGTGATCCACATCGCGTGTCCCGATCCGTTCGTGTACATGAACGAGGCGCACAACAGTTGGACTGACGGGTACCGGAAGCGGCATCGACCCGTTCGGTCAGGGAGATTCGGCCCAGCAAGCTGTTTGCAACCGGCTGCGGTGAGCGAGCGGCCGTCGCGGCCGGCGGAGGAACGCCGTATCCTCGGGGTCATGGCTACTACCGAAGTTCCGGATTTCACGGTTGGCGGGATCGAGCGCACGATCGACGAAGAGCGGCTTCATCGCAAACAGCGGCTCGCCGCGTGCCTTCCGCCTCTTCGGGAAGTTCGGTTTCGACGAGGGTGTGGCCGGTCACATCACGGCCCGCGACCCGGAACTCCTGGACCATTTCTGGGTCAACCCATTCGGGAAGAGCTTCAAGCAGATACGGGTGTCGGATCTCATTCTCGTGAGTCACACCGGCGAAGTGGTCGAAGGCGACGCGATGGTGAACGGTGCAGCCTTCGCAATTCATTCGCAAGTCCATGCGGCGCGTCCGGATGTCATCGCGGCGGCCCACAGTCACTCCATCTACGGAAAGTCCTGGTCGGCGCTGGGCCGTACCCTCGACCCGATCACGCAGGACTCGTGCGCCTTCTACGACGACCACTCCTTGCTCGACGACTTCACCGGCGTCGTCCTCGACCTCGAGGAGGGTCGGCGGATTGGATCCGCGCTCGGTGACGGTAAGGCGGTGATTCTGCGCAACCACGGTCTGCTCACCGTGGGCCATTCCGTGGAAGAGGCCACGTGGTGGTTCATCACTATGGAGCGTTCGTGTCAGGCCCAGCTTCTGGCCGAGGCTGCCGGTACTCCGGTGCTCATCGATCCCGAGGTTGCGGCCCACACTGCTCGGCAGGTGGGTTCGCATGCGGCGGGCGTCTTCTCGTTCCGTCCACTCTGGGATGTGATCACCGCCGAGCAACCCGATCTTTTCGACTGAAGGTCGAGCAACCGGCCGGTTCGGTCAGTCGGCAGTGCCGACTCTGCTCGCGCGCCCACGCCACCGTGCCGGCGAGGAAGGCTCCGGTGTCGGGGAACTTGCCGCCCACGACGTCGGCGAACCATCCGGGCACGTAGATCTCGAACGTTCCCGCGTCGAGGGCTTCCAGGACCGGCGCGACCATCGCACTGGTGGGGAGCGCGTCGATGGGAGCCAGCGACGGATCGTTGTCGGGGAGGTGGAACAGTCGGGTGTCGATCACTCCGGGGTTCACCAGATGCACCTGCACTGGGTGCCCGGCAATCGCGAGATCGACCTGCATCGACTCCGAGAAGCCGGTCAAGGCTGCCTTGGATGCGGTGTAGGCGGCTTCGCCCGGCGGACCGAGGCGGGCGGCGACCGACGAGATGTTGACGATGCGCCCGCCCCGCTCGATGAGTTCCGGAAGGAACGCGAGGGTGAGCCGCACGGGTGACAGGTAGTTGATGCGCATGACCGACTCGACGATCTCGGGGTCGAGCGCCAGCACGTTCTTGCGCTTCGGAATGCCGGCGTTGTTCACCAGCACGTCGAGCCCGCCCAGTTCGAGACTCACCTCGGCCGCGAAGGGTTCCAACCCATCGAGGTCATCGAGGTCGACGGTCCACATCTTGGAGGCGGGGGAGTGGGCGCGCACCTGGGCGAGTACCTCGGCCAACTCCGGTTCACGACGGGCACAGATCCCGACGGTGGCGCCGGCCTCGGCGAATCCGATGGCGAGCGCGGCACCGATGCCGGTGGATGCACCGGTGACGAGCACGTTCTTGCCGGCGACGGAGTACCCCATGTTGACCTCCTGCGTGGGTCGAGCGGGTCGAGCATACGGTGGCGGTAGCCTCCGCGTCTGTGGGACTCGAACTCGGTGTAATGGAACTCGACGGCGCGGTGGCGGTCGTGACGGGTGCGGCCGTTGGCATCGGGCGCGCGTGTGCCGAGGCCTTGCACGCATTCGGGGCAGACCTCGCCGTGTGCGACCGCGATGAGGCCAACCTGACCGCGTTCACCGACGTGCTCGGTCCTGCGCCGCAGTCGATCGTTTCCGGGGTACTCGATGTGCGCGACACCGGTGCCGTGCGCGACTGGGTGGACTCGGTCGCCGAGAGGTTCGGGCAGATCGACGTCCTGGTGAACAACGCGGGCGGCGGATTCGCAGCGGACTTCCTCGACGTCAACGAGAAGGGCCAGGACGCGCTGGTGCGCGAGAACTTCACGAGCGTCACCAACTTCGTCCGCGCCGTCGTCCCGCATATGCCGGCAACCGGTGGTTCGATCATCAACGTCACTTCGATCGAAGCGCATCGTGCGGCTCCGGGGTTTGCGATCTACAGCGCGATGAAGGCGGCCGTGGCCAACCTCACGCAGTCGCTGGCACTGGAACTCGGTGGTCGCATGATTCGCGTCAACTGCGTCGCGCCGGACGTGATCCCGACTCCGGGAATCGGTGAGGTGCCGGTCCGGACGCCACTGCCGCGCGCCGGGCACGTCGACGACGTCGCCGGGGCCGTGGTCTTTCTGGCCAACCCAAAGCTCTCCGGTTTCGTCACCGGCTCGACGATTCACGTCGACGGTGGGAACCGGGCGGCGGCGGGATGGCACCGCCGGCCCGACGGGACCTTCTCGACATGAAGTTCGGCGTCGCGTTGGGCGCGTTGAACCCGCATTTCCATCTCGACGCCGTCGACGCGGCCGAACGGCTGGGATTCGAGTCGGTGTGGTTGCCGGAACACCTCGTCTTCCCGGTCGAGATGACTCGATCGCCGCGCCCCGGTGAGGAACACCCACCGGTGCCGTCGACCACGCCGATCTTCGACGCGTTCACCTACCTGGCGTTCATCGCCGCCCGCACCCAGCGGGTTCGTGTGGGGACGCATGTGTACAACGTCGGTCTGCGGCATCCGTTCGTCTCGGCGCGGGCGGTCGCAACGTTGGACCAGCTGAGTGGTGGTCGATTCGAGTACGGCGTCGGGGCCGGTTGGCTCGAACAGGAGTGGATCGCGGCCGGGCTGGACTTCGCGAGCCGCGGTCGCCGAGTCGATGAGATCCTGGAGGTTTCGCAGCGGCTCTGGACCGAAGCGACGATCGAACACCACGGCGAGTTCTTCGATTTCGATGCCGTGGCGTTCGAACCCAAGCCGATGCAGTCGCCGTGGCCGCCGATCCTCGTCGGCGGTGAGAGCGAGGCCGCACTGCGCCGAGCGGCCCGATGGGGCGACGGGTGGATCGGGATGAAGCACACGTTCGTCCACCGCTGCGTCGCCGATCGAACGGCTGCAGACGATGCGCCACGGGGCCGGGCGAGCGGAAGCGAATTTCCAGGTCTGTCTGGGCGCAACGGTGTCGTCGCGCGCGGAGGTGGAACAGTGGCAGGCGCTGGGCGTGACGCGACTCATCGTGTCGCCGTGGACGCGGTCTTCCGAGGCCGTGGAATCCCTCGAACGGTTCGCCGAGTCGATCTTCTGAGCGGAGAGGGCCCGCCAGTAGGCAACGGTCGGTCAGGGGCGGCGGTCGAGGAGTTCGTCGGGATGGGCGCCGAAGTCACGGATTGTGCCGCGCTGGCGGAAAGCGACGGGCATGATCGTCGCCTGCATCGAGTAGCAGACGCCCGTCATGATGGCGGCGAGTTCCTGCGCGCTCTCGATGGCTTCGAGGTCCATGCCGCGTCCCATGCCGATGTCGCAGGCTCGTCGTAACACGATGGCGGCCTCGGCGCTCAGGGGGTCGAACGCCTGGTCCGCCCAGCGGATGAAGCCACCCTTCCAGGGTGCCTCGGTGAATGGGGTGGGCGCGGTCAGCACTCGGCCGAACTCGGACGGGCCGAGCGTCCAATCGTGGATCAGGGTGCCGTCGCGCCAGAGCCGCGGTCGGGTGAACTCGGCGCCGATGGCGAGTTCCACGTCGTACTGCCGTTCGTCGGTGCCGCGGGCCGCGTGCGAGACGCACAGGCCGGCCAGGTCGAACTGATGGGTGCACTGCCAGCGGGGATCGGTCATCTCGGCCACGGCGGTGCAGCGGTCCGACAGCGCCATCCCCACGAGGCGCGTCAAGTTCGCGCCGGCGTCCGGGCATGTCGTCCACGGCCAACGGCGCGCGTCGAGCGTGACGGCGCGGACGACGCCGTCGCGGTGAGTCAGCGTCACTTCGAAATGATGGAAGTCGTCCTCGAGACCGCCCCACACCGTGGTGTCGTCGACTCGGTGGAGCCGGATGCGACGGCGATAGGGAAGTGCGGGGTCGCCCCGGCGGACGGTGGGCGCGCGGCCCGAGGTCGTCATGACGCCGAGAATGCCACGGCTCCGGCCGCCATGTCAGGATGCCCGGATGGCCGAACCCATCCCCTCCAACGTTCCGCGCCACGACATCCCGAAGGGCGGTCGCAGCGGGTTCGTGCTCGTCGGCGGTCGCCAGGTGCACTACCTCGAATGGGGAGATGCGGCCGCCCCGCCGGTGGTGTGCCTGCACGGCGGCGGCCAGACGTCGTACATGTGGGAGGAGCTCGGTGCCGCGCTGAGTACGTCGCACCACGTGCTCGCGCCCGACCTCCCGATGCACGGTGACAGCGATCCGGTCGAGTCGTTGGCCCGGCAGTCGCTGGCCGAGACGATCCCGCCGCTCATGGCCGAGTTCGGTTTCGATCGGGCGGTCTTCGTCGGTGCCTCCTTGGGCGGGATCGTGTCGATGACGGTGACGGCCGCCCACCCCGACCTCGTGGCCGGCGTCGTGCTCGTCGACATCGCCACCCGGTTGGAGGACAAAGGTGTCGACCGGATCGTGGAGTTCATGCGGGCCCACGAGTCCTTTGCCGACCTGGAGGAAGCCGCCGCGGCGATCGGGCAGTACCTGCCCCAGCGGAAGAAGACCGATCCGTCTCGCCTGACTCGGAACCTGCGCCAACGGCCGGACGGTCGATGGGAGTGGAAGCACGGATACACCCGGCAGCTGCGGGGGAATGAGGAGATGACGGCCGGCGGCGGTTGGCGCCAACTCGTCGACGGACTGTCCGACGACGTTCAGCGGTTCACGTGTCCGGTCCTGGTCCTGCGCGGTTCGGCCTCGGATGTGTTGTCGGCCGAAGGCGCGGACGAGATCGTGTCGTTGATTCCCGACGCCCGACTCGCGACGATTCACGCCGCCGGTCATCATGCCGCCGGTGACAACCCCGAATCGACCGTCGGGCTCGTCCGCACGTTCCTCACCGACATCAGCTGGTGACCCCCATCCCGACCCACCCCAGTCCGCAGCGTTTGGCATCTGGTGGCGCTCCGACGACCACCATCCGCCAAACGCTGGTCCCGAGTCGGCCGCCCTTCGGAGCGTTTGGCAGCTGGTGGTGCGCACACGACCACCATCTGCCAAACGCCGGGAGGTGGGTCAGTCGGTCTTGGGTGGGCGGCAGTTGATGACGAGCGTGAAGATGTTCTTCACCACGGGGTCACCGGTCGCCTGATCACGCCAGGTGGTCTCCTGGACGTAGAACTCGAGCTTGCCGCCGTTGGACTTCTCCTTCTCGTACACGTCGGTGATCTCCGACGTGCCCTCGAGGACGTCACCGACCTTGGGCCAGCGGAAATACTCGAAGCCCTGCTCGCCGTGGAGGATGGCCCGACCCGGGCCCCGCAGCTTCTCGATCGGCAGGCCCGCGGCGCCGCCGGCCCCTTCGGATCCCCAGAACGGCATGACGAACGGGAACGTGGGGGGAACCGGGGCGTCGGCGCCGTTGTACACGTCGTCTCCGTCCATGAGGGCCTGGGCGAACACGCGCACTGGCCCGCGCTCGATCCGCACCACCTGGGTGTCGCCCTTGGTGCCCTTCAACTCGGTCAGTGCCACGGGTCGCTCCTCGGAGACGGGGTCTCGACGTCGGCCGGGGAACCTATCGCGACCGGTCAGGGCGAGGTGAGTTTGTGTTTCATGACCTTGCCGGTGGCGTTCCGGGGGAGTTCGGCGGTGAAATGGAGTTCCCTTGGTCGTTTGTAGTCGGCGAGGCGTTCGGCGCAGAAGGCGAGCAGGGTGGCGGCATCGAGAGCGGCGTCGGTCTTGAGCACCACGTGGGCCGCGATGTCCTCGCCGAGCACCTGGTGGGGGACGCCGACGACCGCCGCCTCCTGAACGTCGGGATGTTCGAGCAGCACTGCTTCGATGTCGGTCGGGTAGACGTTATGGCCACCGCGGATGATCATGTCCTTCTTCCGGCCGGCGATGTAGAGGAAGCTGTCTTCGTCGAGATAGGCGAGGTCACCGCTGCGTAACCAGCCGTCGACGGTCCAGGTGGACGCAGTGGCGTCGGCGTCCTTGTAGTACTCGCGTTGCGCGCCTTCCATTTTGGTGAGGAGCTCGCCGACCTCTCGCACGTCGCACTCGGTGTCGTCGTCCCGCACGATCTTGAGCTGCATCGGACCGATGGGCTTGCCGACGGATCCGATCCGCTTCGTCACCTCGTCTTTGGGCATCACGATGTAGGCGGGCCCGGCCTCGGTCATCCCGTAGGAGTTCGACACGGTGGCGTCGGGGAGTCGGGCCTGGAGGGTAAGCAGCGTCTGGGGCGCGAGCGGCGCGCTCCCGATGGAGATCGACGCCAAGCTCGAGAGGTCGGGCTCGGCAAAACGTGGGTGGGCGACCAAGAGTTCGGCCATGGCCGGGACGAGGAACGCCATCGTCGGGCGCTCCGATTCCACGAGATCGAACCAGCGGCTCGCATCGAACTTGGGCAGGTAGAGGCCGACGAGACCCATCTTCATCGGGTTGTAGATGAACGCGATGCCGGCGAAGGTGAACATCGGCGCCCCGTGGATCCACCCGCTTCCCGTCCAGGCGGGTTCGTGGTTCGGGATCATCGCCACGTTGCGATGCCGCACCGCAACCCCCTTGGGCAGGCCGGTCGTGCCCGAGGTGTACATGATGTCGGCGAGGTCGTCGAGCGTGCGTGGTATTTGGAGATCGGTGGCATCGTCGGCCAGGAACTCGTCGTACGCGATTACCCCGTCGCCCGACGGGGACCCGGCACTCACAATGACGCCGATGCTCGGGACCTGGTCTCTCACCGCGAGCGCCGTGTCGAGCAGATCCGCGCCGGTGATCACGGCGGCGACCTCGGCGTGACCGAGGATCGTGACCACCTCGGGGACCGAGAGGCGGGTGTTGGTCGGTACCACCACCGCGCCCGCCTTGTGAACCGCGGCGTACGCCACGATCCAGCGCAGTGCCTGGTCGCTCGGTAGGTAGATCGACACTCGGTCACCCGGAGCGATCCCGGCATCGACCAAGGCGCGAGCCAACTGGCTCGCCTCGTCGTTCCATTCGCGGAACGTGATCGCGCGGTCCGCATCGAGGTCTCGATACGCGATGGCATCGGCATGGTGTCCGGCCATGAACCGCAGCTGATCGACCTGGAGGTCTCCCCAATCGGGCATCGATCTCCCTTTCCCGTCTGCGACGCGGCGACGCTACCCGCATCCGCCGACCCGGCGTTCGACGAGTCCGGGCTCCAGAGCCGGCGTCTGGCAGGCTGGTCCGATGCGAGTCACGTTCCTCGGCCACGTGGGGATGTACGTCGAAACCGAAGGTGGGTCAGTCCTGTGCGACCCGTGGTTCACCCCGGCGTACTTCGGGTCGTGGTTCCCGTTTCCGCGCAATGACACGCTCGACGTCGCGCCGTTCGCGGCGCCCGACTATCTCTACATCTCCCATCTGCACAAGGACCATTTCGATCCCGTCTGGCTGGCTGAGCATGTCGACAAGCGGGCCAAGGTGTTGCTCCCGGCGTTCCACGTCGATCACCTGGAACAGGCGCTGCGCGGCGTCGGGTTCACCGAGTTCATCCGGACCGACCACGCCGAACCGAAGCATCTCGGCGTGCTGACGGTGGTGATCCTCGCAATGACCGCGCCGGCCGATGGGCCGGCCGGAGATTCCGCGATCATCCTGCGGGACTCGACGGCCGCACTCTTGAACCAGAACGACGCCCGCCCTCGAGACTTCGACGAACTCGAGGCCTTCGGACCGTACGACGCGCACTTCACCCAGTTTTCCGGTGCGATCTGGTACCCGATGGTCTACGACTTCCCGGCGGCGGAAATGCGTGCGCTCGGGATCCGGAAACGGGCCGATCAGATGGAACGGGCGGTGCACTACCTGGCCGATGTCGGTGCGCCGGTCATGTTCCCGGTGGCGGGCCCCCCGTGCTTTCTGGACGACGATCTCTGGGCGTTCAACGATCTGGACCGCGATCCGGCGAACATCTTTCCGGACCAGCTGGTGTTCCTCGACGAGCTCACAGCACGGGGGCTCAGCGGTGGGGAGTTGCTCGTTCCCGGTTCGGTCGCAACCGTGGCCGACGGTTCGTGCACGATCGACCAGCCCGGAGGCGGAGCGAACCCGGAGGTGATCTTCTCCGACAAACGCGCCTATCTCGAGCAGTATCGCAACGACTGGTCGGAGTGGCTGGCGGCCGAGCGAGCGTCCTGGCCCCGGGGCGTCTACGACGTGGTCGAGGAGCTGCGCCGCTGGTTCGAACCACTGCTCGACCTCGCGCCGTACACCCGCCGCGGCATCAATGGCATCGTCCTCGTGCACGTCGGCGATGTCGGGGTCGCGATCGATTTCCGCTCGGGAACAGTGCACGAGTGGGCGGGTGAGCCGGTCGTGCACCGACTCGACGTGGACCGGGCGCTCATCGAGTCGCTGATCCAACGGCACGTGGAGGACTGGGTCAACGAGCTGTTCTTGTCGTGTCGATTCCGCGCTCATCGCGAAGGCCCGTACAACGAATACGTCTACACCTTCTTCAAGAACCTGTCGGTCGAACGGATGGCGTTTTGCGAGGGGTACTACGCAACGCTCGCAGAGCCTGTCGACGAGATGTTCCGATGTGGCGACTACCTGGTGCAGAAGCGCTGTCCGCATCTGCGGGCCGACTTGGAACGGTTCGGGACGGTGGACGACGGCGTCCTGGAGTGCAAGGTGCATCACTGGCGGTTCGAGCTGGCCACCGGGCGCTGCCTCACCTCCGACGACGACGAGCATCACCTCCGTACGGAACGGATCGACTGATCCGTGCTGATTGACCTTCATGCGCACACGTCGCCGCGGTCGAACTGTTCGCGCACCACGTTGGAGGAGCTGGTTGACACCGCTCGATCCCGAGGGCTCGATGCGCTCTGTATCACCGAACACGATGTGCGTTGGCCCGATGGCGAACTGGCCGACGCGTCCCGCTTGCTCGGCTTTCCGTTGATCCCCGGAGTCGAACTCACGACCGATGTCGGTCACGTCCTCGCGTTCGGCCCGCTGCGGAAGCCGCTCTGGATGGGCTACACGCTCGCCGAGTTGGTGGAGGAGTGTGACGGGCTCCGATACCGCGTTGGTCCTGCCGCATCCACTCCGCCGGTTCGCGGGGGAGCGGGCGATCAAAGGCGGTCGCATGCCGCCGAGCGCCGACGACATCGCCGCCCTTCCGCAGTGGGAGATGGTGCACGCGATCGAAGCGGTCAGCACCCAGACCACACCGCTCGAACACGCCTTGACCGCCGCCGCCCTCGAGGTGGCACCGCGCCCGTCGGTCGGGGCGAGCGACGCGCACGGCCCCGGTCTCGCCGGCGCCTACGCCACCGAGATCGATCGCGTGGTCCACACGGCCGAAGAGCTGGCCCGCGAGATCCGCGCCGGCCACGTCCGCGCCGTCCTCGCCGGCTGACTGGCATGCCGAAAGGCCCTCGTCCACCGCGACTTTTTGTCTGCAGGGTGGTGGTTCTGCCCACCCCCAGACAAAAAGTGGGGGCGGGGTGGGGCGGGATACAGTCCCGGCGTTCCGAACCCCTCACGCCGAAGGACGCCCCCCATGGGTGATGCTGTCATCGTTTCGACCGCCCGTACTGCCATCGGCACCGCTCGTAAGGGCACGCTGCTTGACGTGTCGGCGTTCGACCTGGCCAAGTACGCCGTCGCCGAGGCGTTGGCTCGGTCGGGCGTGGCCCAGGCCGACGTCGACGACCTCCAACTGGGGGAGTCGCTCCAGGGGGGCGGCGACATCGCGCGGTACGCGGCTGTCGATCTCGGCTTGACCAACGTTCCCGGCGTGGCGCTCAACCGGCACTGCGCATCGGGGATGGCGGCGGTGCAGGGGGCGGCGGCCAGTATCCGGGCGGGGATGGATCGAGTCGTCATCGCCGGTGGCACCGAGTCGATCTCCAGTTCCCCCGGTTCGATGAAGCGCAGACTCGGCACCGACGACATGGAGCCGTGGATGTCGCCGAGCCACCCGGCCACGCCGGATGCGCCCGCGTTCGACATGTCGATCACCGTCGGTTGGAACAGCGCCCAGCAGGCCAATGTCACACGCGAGGAGATGGACTTCTGGGCCTACGAGTCGCACCGGCGCGCGGTCGATGCGATCGACGCGGGCAAGTTCGAGGCCGAGATCTTCCCGATCGAGGTCACCAAGCGCGACGGCGAGACGGTGACCTTCGCGGTCGACGAACACCCGAGGCGCGGAACGACGCTGGAGAAGTTGGCGAGCCTGAAACCGTTGCACCCGGAGATCGACGGCTTCAGCATCACGGCCGGCAACGCATCAGGACTCAACGACGCCGCCGCGGCGATCATGATCGTGGACTCGGACTACGCCCAGACCCACGGCTTGAAGCCGATGGCGATCATCAAGAGTTGGGCATCAGCCGGCGTGCCGCCCCACGACACGGGTCTCGGGCCGACGTACGCGATCCCGAAGGCGCTGGATCGGGCCGGTATGCAGATCGGTGACGTCGACCTCTTCGAGATCAACGAGGCGTTCGCGGCGATGTGCGTCGCGAGCACCAGGATCCTGGGCATCGATCACGCGATCACGAACGTCAACGGCAGCGGGTGCAGTCTCGGTCACCCGGTCGCGGCGACGGGCGCCCGCATGATCGTGACACTGGTGAACGAACTCCAACGTCGGGGTGGCGGTGTCGGCGTGTCGAGCATGTGTGCCGGCGGTGGAATGGGGTCGGCCACGGTGCTCGAGGTCCTCCCTGCCTGACTCGACGCGGACACCGACCTGACAGTGAGACTGCGACGCGCTCGGGCTAACAGCCCACGCGAAGTTCGCTGCGTGCGGGAGCCGGAATGTCGCACCCCACCGGACCCGGACCGTACGCGTGGACCGTCCAGATAGATCCGAGACGTTGCAGCACAACGGTGAGGCGGACCACGCCGGTCCCGGGGTTCGGAGTGAGCGTGACCGCGGACCAGATCGGGTCCGAGTCCGAGATCCGACAATCGGCGATCGTGTAACTCGACACCGGCACCGTTCCGAGGTCGCCGCCTTGGACGGCGGCGAAAATGGGTCCGGCGCGGGTGCCACAGCCGGGGCCGGACGCGGTCGGCGGGGCCGGATCGGGTGGCGTGGTGTCGGCGGTGGTGGTCGACGACAGCGACGTCGAACTCGATGGTGCCGTGGTCGTCGAGGTCGTGCTCGGCTTGGGATGGCGCCTCGTCGCTCGTGAACTGGTGGTGGTGCGATCACCGGATGCGTTCGATGACCCGGACGATCCCGACGAGCAGGCGCTCAGGGCGACGAAGACCACGAGGGAGGTCGCCGCCACACGGTGAGAGGTGTTCATCGGTTCAGCATTGCGCATGCCGAGCTGTCGATTCGGTCAATCGCGCCGCGGGCTCCGGTAGCGTGCCGTCATCGACGCTGACTTGACTCTTGCCCTCGAACTCGCCGACGCCGCCGACGCCATCACGATGGACCGGTTTCGTGCCCATGATCTCCTGATCGACCGCAAAGCCGACACCACCCATGTGACCGAAGCCGACCACGCGACGGAAGTGCTCATCCGGGACGCGATTCAAGCGGCCCGCCCGGGGGACGCGGTGCTCGGGGAGGAGTTCGGGGTCGAGGGTGAAGGGCATCGCCGTTGGATCATCGACCCGATCGACGGCACCGCGAGCTACGTCCGTGGATTCCCGATCTGGGCCACCCTCATCGCCCTCGAGGTCGATGGCGAGTTGACCGTCGGCGTCGTATCGGCACCGGCGCTGGGGCGGCGCTGGTACGCCGCCCGCGGCGAAGGGGCGTTCGTCAACGGCGATCGCATGCTGGTCTCCGAGGTCAGCGAACTGAGTGATGCCCACCTCTGCTACTCCGACATCCCCTCGTGGACGACCTTCCGCACCACCGCGGCGCCGATGATCGATCTGCTGCACTCGGTCTGGCGTTCGCGGGGCGTGGGGGATTTCTGGCAGCACATGCTCGTGGCCGAAGGCGCCGCCGACATCGCCGTCGAACCCGTCGTCAACCTGTGGGATCTGGCCCCGATCCTCGTGGTGGTCGAGGAAGCCGGTGGTCGCTTCACCAACCTCGAAGGCGTTCGTACCGCCGACGGCGGCAGCGCACTCTCCACGAACGGACTCCTCCACGATGAGGTGATTGCCGCGCTCGCCCCAGCGGAGGTGCGGGAACCATGACCGGTCCGATCACGGTGGGGATCGACATCGGCACGTCGTCGGTCAAGGCGTTGGCCGCCGACGAGCACGGCACGGTGATCGCCCAGTCCCGCATCCCGCACGAGATCCAGATACCCGCCGCCGATCAGTTCCAGCATGACGCCACCGTCGCGTGGTGCGATGGACCACGCGCCGCGCTGGCCGCCCTCGATCTGGACGACGCGCCGGCCGGCATCAGCGTGAGCGCCATGGTGCCGTCGATGGTCGCAGTCGACGCCGACGGCCAGGCACTCACGCCCGGGTTGCTCTACGGCGACGCGCGTGGTCAGGGTGCGCCGTCGAGCGGGAACCCGGCCGAGACCGGCGAGTTGGTCAACTTCCTGCGGTGGGCCAAGGGAGCCGCGCCCGCAGCGGCGGGGTTCTGGCCGGCGACCACGATGGCGAACCATGCCCTCGCCGGTGAAGCCATGATCGACACCACGACGGCGAGCGTGGCGTACCCGCTGTTCGATTGGACGACGTGGGATCCGGTGGTCGCCCGTGAACTGGGCATCGAGCTGGGTCAACTCCCGAGGCTGGTGCCGACCGGTTGGGCGGGTGGCCACGTGGGAGGCCCCGACGGGCCGGTCCTCGCCCCGGGATGCATCGACGTGCTGACCGATCAGATCGTGGCCGGGGCACGCACCGTCGGCGACGTGCTGATCCTCATGGGGACGACACTGATCGTGAACACAGTGACGCCTCGGCACGACCCGGTTCCGGACCATTGGGTGATGCCCTTCACCGAACCCGGGTTGTTCCTTGCCGGAGGGCCGAGCAACGCCGGCGGGTTGTTCGTGAACTGGGCGACGAACACCTTCGGCGCGACCGAAGCCGGGGCGGTTCGCCCCGATCAGGTCCCGGTGTGGGCGCCGTATCCACGGGGCGAGCGGGTCCCGTTGCACGATCCGGCTCGGCGCGCGGTGCTGAGCGATCTGGATCTCACTCATGGCTCGGCCGAGATCCGGCGGGCCGCCTTCGAAGCGTCGGGGTTCGTGGCGCGGCGGATGATCGACGCGGTCGCGGTCGCCCACGGAGTGGCGCCACGACGCATCGTCGCCACCGGCGGCGGGACCCGAGTCCAGGAGTGGGTCCAGGCGCTCGCCGACTGCACGGGACTCCCGGTGCAGTGCACCGCAGTCCCCGAAGGTGCGGCGCTGGGTTCGGCGTTTCTGGCGCGGCTCGCCGCCGGTCTGGAGGACGGCGTGATGACCGACGCGGCGACGGTGGGCCCGCGCCGGGCGCACCGTCGATCCGGATCCAGTCTGGGCGGACGCGCTCGCAATTCGGTACCAACGCTTTCTCGAACTCTCGGCCGAGCGAGGACGCCCCGGGGCCGCGCGGAAACAGACCTAAGCTGACACGCATGTCCGTCGCCACCGACGCCCCGTTCGACCCCATGTCGCAGTTCACCGGTGTGGCCGGCGACGTTCGTGATCCCTATCCGGAGTTCTGGGCGCGCCGCGCGTCGGAGCCGGTCGCGCGGATGGAGGACGGCGGATACGAGGTGTTCTCGTACGAACTCGTCTCCCAAGTGATGCGGGACAACGTGACGTACCCGTCCGGCTCGATCCGCGACTTCATGAGCGTGGTGATGGGTCCCTACCCGCTGGTCGGGATGGACGAACCCGAACACCGGCGGCTGCGGGCCCTCGTGGCGCAGGCGTTCCGAGCCCGGAACCTCGCCCATTGGGATCAGGACCTCGTCGTGCCGGTGGTCGACGAGATGATCGACAGCTTCGCGGCTCGAGGGTCGGCCGATCTCGTGAGTGAGTTCACCTACTACTACCCGGCCCAGGTCATCGCCGCGATTCTCGGGTTACCGCGCGACGATCACGCGTTCTTCCACCCTCGTGCCCTGGCGCTGATCAACGTGTCGGTGCGACCGGAGGAAGGCATCGTGGCGAGTGAGGAACTCCGCGAGTACTTCGCCGGGATCATGGACGAACGACGTGCCCACCCCGGCACCGACATCATCAGTGAGCTGATCGTCGCGGAACTCGACGGTGAGCGCCTCGGCGACGAGGAGATCTTCTCGTTCCTGCGTCTCCTGCTTCCGGCCGGCGCCGAGACCACCTACCGGGCGACGGGGAGCTTTCTCCACGGGTTGCTCACGCACCCCGAGCAGCTACGAGCGCTTCGCGCCGACGCAAGTCTGATGCCCCAAGCGATCGAGGAGTCGATCCGGTGGGAGGGTCCACTGCTGATCACGTCTCGGGAGTGTGCCCGCGAGACCGAGCTGGGCGGCGTCACCATCCCGGCGGGCGCGTTCGTCACGGTCAACATCGGCTCGGCGAACCACGACGAATCTCGGTGGGACCGGCCCGACGACTTCGATCTGTTCCGGGATCCGCAACCCCACATCGCCTTCGGTCATGGTGTCCACATGTGCCTCGGGATGCATCTCGCCCGCATGGAGATGGCGACCGCGGTCACTCGTCTCTTCGATCGCTGCCCGAACCTGCGACCGGACCCGGATCGATGGGAGGCCGACGACGTGCACATCCACGGCGAACGGTTCCGGTCTCCGACCACCCTGCCCGTCGTCTTCGAGGCGACGTGATGCGGCGTCGCGCCGACCTGACCGTGGTGGCCGGAGGCGTCGACGTCATCGAGTCCGGTCCCGCCGATGCCGTGGCGGATGCTCGCGCTCATGGGCGGTGCCGGCGCGACCCACTTCACGAACCCCGGTTTCTACGATGCCATCGTGCCGAAGTGGCTCCCTGGGAAGGCCCGGACGTGGACCTACCTGAGCGGGGTTGCGGAACTCGCGAGCGCCGGGTTGATGCTGTTCCCCCGTACCCGCCGCCTGGGTGGCGCGGTGACCTTCGCCACGATCCTGGCGGTATGGCCGGCGAACTGGCAGGTCGCGATCGACGGCGGCATGCCCGACGGCGAGGGTCCCCTGAACTCGCCCGCGGCGGCCTGGGTCCGCTTGCCACTCCAGATCCCGATGCTCATGGGTGCCTGGCGCGTCGCCCGCGGGGGTTGAGCGCACGCTCAGCGACCGGGTCGTTCGGTCCGGAGCCCGACTGCGTGAGGTGACGTCGGCGGGGGCAGAGGATGCCGGAACAGTCGGGCCGCGTTCTCGTGGCTGATCATCGCGATCTCGGCGGCCGGCAGATGGCCGAAGACGTCGGAGAAGACGGCTTGGGAATCGGGCCAGGTACCGTCGCCATGCGGGTAGTCGGTCTCGAACATGATGTGGTCGACCCCGACCGTGGCGCGGGTCGCCAACGTCGATGGATCGTCGAGGGTGCAGAACCAGAAGTTGCGGCGCAGCACCTCCGCCGGCCGGAGGTCGCCCGAGAAGTACTGGCCGTACCCGGATCGGTCGACCATGTTCTCGAGGCGGTCGTGGAGCATCGCGACCCATCCGATGCCGCCCTCGCTCATCGCGACCTTGAGCCCGGGGTAGCGGGTCGGATATCCGGACCAGAGCCACTCGGAACAGGCCGACAGCGAGAGTTGGCCGAAGAGGGTCGCGGCGAGCGGGACCATCGGCGCGTCGGCGGGCATCGCGGCCACGCCGGTCGATCCCACGTGAAGACAGATGACGGTGTCGGTCTCCACGCAGACGTCGATGATCGGATCCCACCAGCCGGAGAAGATGGAGGGCAGGTCGATTCGGTGCGGCTGTTCGGGCAGGGTGACGGCGGTGAAGCCGCGCGCGGCGTTGCGACGAATCTCGGTGGCGCCTTCCTGGGCGTCGCCGAGGTAGGTGATCCCCATCGGCACGATGCGATCCGGGTGCGGGGAGTACCACTCCTCGAACAGCCAGTCGTTCCACGCCTTCGTGACGGCCAGGCCCAACGCGGGATCGGAGCAGCGAGCGAAGACCGAGCCGCAGAATCCGGTGATCTGACTCGGGAAGTTGACCGATGCCCAGACGCCGTTGATGTCCATGTCTCGCACGCGTGCGTCGATGTCGTAGCAACCGGGCCGCATGGCTTCGAACCGGGTCGGCTCGACCAGCCAGTCGCGACGATCGCGCCCGACCACGGCGTTGAGGCCGACCTGGAAATAGATCCGCCCGTCGAACTCCCAGACCTCGTGACCCTCGGCGGTCTCGACCACCCTCGGTGCACCCGCGGCGAGCGAGGCAGGGAGGCGACCCTCGAACATGGAGGGGGGCTCGACCAGATGGTCGTCGACCGAGATGAGGGTGTGCGTGATCGATCGCGGCTCGGGATCGGGCAGGAGATCATGGGCTTCGGATCGCTGCCAGTTCAACCGCCACGTGCGTTCACTCATCAGGACCTCCGCCGCCCAGTCTGGCATCGGTCCGCGCCGTCGCCGTGCGTGCCACCTACCGTGATCCCATCACCGCACCTGAGTTGGGAGATCGGGTATGAGTAGGTCGAGACGTGGCGGGCTGCGAGGGCTCATCGTCAGCGGCGTCTGCGTGCTGGCATTCGCCGCGTGTGGCAGCAGCGCAACGTCGTCGACCAAGGGTTCGTCCCAACCCGGCGACAGCGAGTTATCCACTGCGAAGGCCAAAGGGAACGGTTCGCCGCAGAAGAGGATCGACGTGTGCGCGGTCATCACTCCCGAAGATGCCGCCACCGTGTTCGCCGAGACAGCGACCTCGCAGCCGTCGGCGAGTGCAGAACCCTTGGTGTCCGGGTTGTGCATCTACTCGCACCCCGGCGACGATCCCCAGGTTCGGAACCTGCTCCAGATCCGGGTGTACCCCGGCGAGCAGTTCTACGGTGAACGGCTCTTCCCGTCGGCGACGGCACTGTCCGGCTCGGGCGACAAGGGATTCATCGACGTCGACCCGAAGCAGCACACGATCGACCTCCAGTTCGTGAAGAACGGCAAGACCGGCGTCATCGCCTATACGACCGGCGCCGGCGTGGACATCGCCACCCGGGCCGATGCGGTCAAGGCCGTGGGCAAGAAGCTTGCCGCGGCGATGTAGGTCGGGAACCAGGTAGTTTCGAGTTCTTCCGAGAGAGGGGTCAGCGTGGCGTTGTCGATCGAGATCAATCGTGATGTGTGTATGGGTTCGGGGAACTGCTCGTTCTGGGCGCCCGGAGTGTTCGACCTCGACGACGACGGCGTGGCCTTCGTGACCGACGCCGAAGGCGAGCCCGAAGAGAAGATCCTCCTTGCCGCGCAGGGCTGCCCAACCCAGGCGATCTCGGTCTTCCGCGGCGACGAGAAGGTCGTCTGATCCCGCACCCGTATGGCTGAACTCGACGTCACCCGGTTCGTTCGGGCCGCGCGCACGAACCTGCTGCGCCGCATGGCCCGTCGGCCCATCGCGCTCGTACTGAGCGGCGGCGGGTCCCAGGGCAGTTTCGAGGTCGGCGTGCTGCGCTACCTCTACGGCGACCTCGGGCTGCGGCCGTCGATCCTCGTTGGGAGCTCGGTCGGGGCGATCATCGCGGCCAAGCTCGCCGAGGGCGACGACGAAGAGACTGGTCGTTGCGCGATCGACGAACTCGAAGCCATCTGGCGCGGGTTGCGTTCGAACCTCGACATGTGGCTCACCGAGCCGTGGCTCGACAAGTTGCGTTCGCAGGCCGCGTGGGCGTCGGAACTGCGCGGTCGGGCGGGGGAGCACGGTGCTGCCGGGAGTCAGACCCGTGTGGTGATGCGCATGCTCGGTGAGATCGTGCGCAACCCGCCGGAGGCCGACGGAACGATTGATGCGTTGCGGGCCGCGATGCGCGCCAAGTCGCTGCTCAACATGGCGCCCGTCGAGCAGATCGTGGAGACCCAGCTCTCACCGGAGTTGATGCAGCAGTCGGGGCTGACGCTGCGGGTCGGCGCGGTCAGCCTGGAAAGCGGCGAGCTCCGCTACATCGATCAGTACGGACAGCTCTACGCCCGCGACGGTGAGGCGCTCGACGCCGAGAAGGTTCCCTTTCGGGATGCCGTGATCGCATCGGCTTCGATCCCGGTCGTGTTCCCGCCCAAGGCCATGGGCGGCGAGCACTACGTCGACGGTGGAGTTCGGGAGATCTTGCCGCTCGCGCTCGCGTTCAACGAGTTGGGGGCGGGTCACATCTTTGCCGTCGTCGCCTCCGCTCCCGGGGTCAATCGGTGGGACGACGCCGGCGAACGTGGCCTGTTCGACATCGCGCGCCGAGTGTCCGCCGACATCGCGCCCGACGAGACCCTCCGGAAGGAGATTGCTCCGCCACGCGGTTGGGGCCGACGGGTGACCGTGATCGTGCCTGAAGTCGACGTGCACGATGCGCTGACGATCGACCCGGACCTGATCGCAGCGTCGATCGATTACGGCTACATGCGCGCGGCCGACGTGCTGCTCGATCTGAGCGCGGAGCAATGTGAGCTGAGCGCGGAGATTGCCCGGACGCGCATGCGGCTGCGGACGAGTCGGGGTCCGATCGCGGGCCTGCTCGCAGGAGATCCACAGGGGCTCGACGCGGATCCCGGCGCGGAAGCGCGCGAACTCGAAGCACTCGCCCGGCTCCTGGAGGCCCGACTTCGTTCGGGCGCGCCGTTGGCGCCGGGCGACTGCGGCTTGAGTGCTCGCCGGGCTCCGGCGGAGACCGGTTCCGAACTCAGCGCGCCCCGCGAATGAGTTGGCCCGGCCGGGCCCCGGTGTCCTCGCCGTGCTCGAAGGTCACCTGTCCGGCGTTGATGGTGGCGACGTAGCCCTCGGCGCGCTGGATGAAGCGTCGGGCACCACCGGGGAGGTCATAGGTCATCTCCGGTGCGTGCAGTCGAAGGCCGGCGTGGTCGATCACATTGAGGTCGGCCCGCATTCCGGCGGCCACGGTCCCGCGGTCGCTCAGCCCGTACAGCGACGCCGTCTCCGACGTCATCTTGCGCACCACCCATTCGAGTGGAAGTCGCCCGTGGTCTCGGTCGCGCGCCCAGTGGGCCAGCATGAAGGTCGGTGTCGATGCGTCGCAGGTCGTGCCACAGTGCGCCCCGCCGTCGCCGAGGCCCCACGCGCTGGTGGGGTGCAACAGCATCTCGCGCACGGCGTCGAGATTGGCGTGGGTGTAGTTGAGCAGCGGACGCATGATCAACGCCCGACCGTTGTTCTGCATGAGGAGTTCGAGGTAGAGGTCGTAGACGTCGCGGCCGGCCGCCGCGGCGCGTGCGGCCACACTCTCCGATGGATCGGGTTCGTAGTTGGGTGGGTCGCCGAGCGGGAACGCCTTGCCGGGATCGAGGAACTGCACCATCGCGGGATCCGGCGTCGAAGCTTCGGCGATGAGCCGCGCCCGGAGGTCGGGGTTGGCGGAAATCTTGGCCACCCGCTCGGCCACCGGAAGGAGTCCGACCTCCGCCCAGCTCGGGGTGTAGGCGAACGGATGGAAGGTCTCGAAGCCGAGCAGCAGGGTGACGGGTCGACCGGCAACCTGGGGTCGGACGCGCGCGCCTTCGGCCCGGGCGGTGCCGGCGAGTTCGAGCATGCGCCGCCAGCTGTCGGGATCGTGGTCGTTCTGGGTGAGGGCGAACGTGACGGGTCGACCGATGGCAGCCGAGAGTCGGCGCATCCAATCCATCTCGCGGTCGGGTGCCGCGAGGTCCTCGCCGAGCGCACCGGCCGGCGCGAGCTCGAAGATCCCGGTCCCCGCGTCGGCGAGCGCCTGGCCGATCCCGAAGAGCTCGTCCTCGGCGGCGAACGTTCCCGGCACCGGCTCGCCGTCGATGGCCATGTGCGCGATCGTGCGCGAGGTCGAGACGCCGAGCGCGCCGGCGTCGATGGCCTCCCGCACGATGACCGCCATCGCCGCGATGTCGTCGGCGGTTGCCGGCTCGTTCTTCGCGCCGCGGTCACCCATGACGTAGGCGCGGACTGCACCGTGAGGAATCTGTGATCCGACGTCGAGCGACTTCGGTACCTGGTCGATGGCGTCGAGATACTCCGGGTAGGACTCCCAACCCCACTGAATCCCCTCGGAGAGCGCGGCGCCGGGGATGTCTTCGACGCCCTCCATCAGGCCGATGAGCCAGTCGTGCTTGTCGGGGCGGGCCGGCGCGAACCCAACACCGCAGTTCCCCATGACCACGGTGGTGACGCCATGCCAGCAGGTGGGCGTGAGGTTCGGGTCCCAGGTGATCTGGCCGTCGAAGTGCGTGTGGACATCCACGAAGCCGGGAGTGACGAGGAGGCCGTCGGCATCGATGGTGCGGGTGGCATTGGTTCCCGCCAGCGCGCCGGGGTCGGCGATCTCGGTGATGCGACCGTCGGTCACGGCGATGTCGGCCGCACGGGGCGCATCCCCAGTGCCGTCGACGAGTGTGCCGCCGGTGATGACGAGATCGGTCATGATGATTCCCCCAAGTGTGTGACTGGTCGCAGCCTATTGGGATCTGACGGGTCGTCAGGTGCGAGGGGTGCACCGTACGCTGGCCCGATGCCGATCGGGATCAGCGAAGACCATCACGCGCTCCACCAAGTCGTCGAAGGGTGGATGGAGCGGCATTGCCCGCCGACGGTCCACCGCGAACTGCTCGACGCGACCCATGAGACCCTCCCGGTGTTCTGGCAGGAGCTGTCGGGTCAGGGCTGGTTGGGACTCCATGTCGCGGAGGACAACGACGGTGAGGGCGCCACGATCGCCGAGTTGGCGGTAGTGCTCGAGGCGGCGGGTCGTGCCGGCATGCCCGGCCCGTTCCTGGCCCACGTCACGGCCGCCGCCGTGCTCCAGGATGCGGTCCGGCGGGGTGACGAGCGAGCAGCCGAGTACTTGTCGGGTCTGGCGGCGGGTGGCTTCGTCGGCGCCATTTCGCTGAGCGGCGTGCTGCACGCCGTCGACGCGGGCGACCGCCTGCGAGTGACGGGGGAGCTGCCCGCGGTGCTGTCGGGCCATCTCTCCGGTGTGCTCGTTGCCGAAACCGATCGGGGCTGGATCGTGCTGCTCGCCGGTGAGTACGAAGCGGTCGAGGTTCGGAGTGTCGACCTCACGCGCCGCGTTGCTCGCGTGACGATCGACGCCGAGGTACCGGCGCCGAGGCTGCTGCCGGCGATGACGACCGCTCGCGTTCGGGAAGTCGCCGTCGTCCTGGCCGGCGCGGAAGCCGTGGGCGCCGCGCAATGGTGCGTGGACACCGCGGCGGAGTACGCACGGGACCGCCGCCAATTCGGGCGACCGATCGGGCAGTTCCAGGGGGTGAAACACCGCTGCGCCAACATGCTGGCGCGCACCGAACTCGCACGCGCCGCCGTCTGGGATGCCAGTCGCGCGATCGACGACCCGGAAACCTCTGCATTCACCGCCGCCGCGGCCGGAGCCCTCACCATCGACACGTTCTTCGAGACGGCGAAGGACTGCGTGCAGGTACTCGGGGGAATCGGGTTCACGTGGGAGCACGATGCCCACGTCTACCTCCGGCGCTCGATGGCGTTGCGGTCGTTACTCGGTACATCGAGTGGGTGGCGTGTGCGGAGCGCGGAACTCGCGCTCGACGGTGTGGTGCGGCGCCTCGCGGTCGAGTTGGATGCGGGAACCGAATCGACGCGCGCGACGGTACGCGAATTCCTGGCCACGCTCGATGGGCTGGAAGACGGCGAACGTCGACGTCGGCTCGCGACCGACGGCTACCTCGCGCCCCAATGGCCGCGACCGTGGGGTCGGGATGCGGGCGCCATCGAGCAGTTGGTGATCGACGAGGAGTTCCGCGCCGCGCACGTCGTCCGACCGAACCTCGTGATCGGGAGCTGGGCGTTGCCGCCTCTCATGATCTATGGCACCGAGGAACAACAGCAACGCTGGATCCCACCGACGTTGCGCGGCGAGATTTCTTGGTGCCAGCTGTTCAGCGAACCTGGCGCCGGGTCCGACCTCGCGGGGCTCACGACGAAGGCCGAGCGGATCGAGGGCGGCTGGCTCGTCAACGGTCAGAAGGTCTGGACCTCCATGGCCAAGGAAGCCGACTGGGGCATCCTGCTCGCGCGGACGGATCCGGAGGTGCCCAAGCACGAAGGCATCTCGTTCTTCATGCTCGACATGAAGACCGCGGGGATCGACATCCGGCCGCTGCGCGAACTCACCGGCCATGCCTTCTTCAACGAGGTCTTCTTCGACGACGTGTTCATCCCCGATGACTGTCTGGTCGGGCGCGAACACGACGGCTGGCGCGCGACCCGAACGTCGCTCGCGAACGAGCGAGTCGTCATGGGGAGCGGCGCGACGCTCGGCCGTGGTGTCCGGGGCGTGCTGGACCTCGTGCGGGAGGGCGGCCTCGATTCCGACACCGCGACCTTGGCCGACGTCGGCGAACTCGTCGCACGGGACTACGCGCTGTCGGTACTCGGCCACCGGTTGATGCTTTCGGCCTTGGGTGGTGCCGACCCGTCGGGATCGGAGGCGTCGGTCCGGAAACTGCTCGGCGTCGAACACGATCAGCGAGTCCAGGAGGTGGGCCTCGCGTTGTTCGGTGCGCTCGGCGCCATCGCCGACGGCCCGGCCGCGGAGTGGTCCGAGCAGTTCCTCTTCACCCGCAACCTGACCATCGCCGGCGGCACCAGCGAGATCCAACGCAACATCATCGGCGAGCGCGTCCTCGGCCTCCCCAAGGACCCCTGACCCCCACCCTCCAACGTTTGGCACCTGGTGGTCATCAGCGCGTCAGGAGATGCCAGACGCTGGGTTCGGCGCCGTCGGCCCGGCACCGTCTGGCGGATGGCTGCTCGCGACGCGCCACCGCCTGCCAAACGTCGGGAAGTGAGGTGTGGTCACAGGGACCCGGTACCGTCTCGGCGCTTCCCCGTCGACTCCCCGTTGTCCGACCGCCAATTGGCGGTCCCGACTGACGCAGGGAGTGGATCGTGTCCCAAACCGCAAGAGTTGCTCGCGCTCAGAGTCCGACGATGTGTGCCTTTGACGCCGCGTCCCGACAGCTTGGCCTCATCACCCGCGAACAGGCGCGAGGGCTCGGCCTCTCCGACGGCGTGATCGCATCACTGATCCGGCGCGGCCAATGGCGGCGTGTGCACCCGAGCGTCTACACCGTGGCCGGCGCGCCCGCCTCATGGAGCCAACGAGTGCTCGCGGCGGTGCTGGCCGGCGGCCGAGAGACGCTCGGATCTCATCTGACTGCCGGATCGGCATACGGGCTCGACGGGGTGGACCGGGGACTCGTCGAAGTGACGCGTCCCGGTGTGGTGCCGATGGGGCTGCAACAGGTCATCGTCCACCGCAGCGTGCTCCTGGAACCGATCGACCGGGCACTGGTGGATGGCATACCGATGACGTCGGTGGCACGCACGTTGGCCGACTGCTCCGGCCCGTTGTCCCTCGGTCGACTGGCCCGGGCTCTGGACTCGGCGCTCGTCCGCAATCTGGTCAAGCTCGAAGCAGTCGTCGAAGTAGCGGACCGGCTCGGTCCCGCTCCCGGTCGCAAAATCTCGAACCTCCGTCGACTCCTTGCCGAACGAGGTGCCGAGGCCGATACCGCAGGCAGTCGTCCCGAGATGCGGTTGTTCCGGGTACTGCGGGAGGCGAAGGTGCGCGAGCCGGTCTCCCAGTTCGAGGTCCGCTGCGGGCCTGATCGGTTCTACCTCGACGCGGCATATCCCGATGAGTTGGTCGACCTCGAGTATCAGGGCTTCGATCCGCACCGCACCCGCACTGCCTTCGACCGCGATGCCCGCCGCGGTCGAGCCCTGACCGCCGCCGGTTGGCGGGTCGCGTACTTCACCTCCCGCGATTCGGACGCCGACATCGTCGCCGCCGTTCGAGCGTTTGGCATCTGACGGTCCTGAGCGCGTCACGAGATGCCAAACACTCGGGGTGGGGGCGCGTCGGCTCGAGCGTTTGGCGGCTCGTGATCGCCTGCAGACCACCAGATGCCAAACGGTGTGGGTTGGGGGGTTGAGTTGACGTTCGTGTCAGGGAGCGGGGACACTGAGACCGTCGGGCAACCCGGAGGACAGCGAATGAGCGAACAGAAATTGTTCTTCGACGAGGTCGGGGAGGGCGACGCGGCCCCGGAGGTTTCCCACGAACTCACCCGGACCGATCTGGTGATGTACGCGGGCGCATCCGGTGACTTCAACCCGATGCACACCGACGAAGTGGCGGCCCACGCAGCCGGTCTGCCGAGCGTGTTCGGACACGGGATGTTCACCGCCGGCCTGCTCGGACACGCGATCACCGACTACGTGGGCGTCGGCAATCTGGCCAACTTCAAGATCCGGTTCACGAAGCAGACCTGGCCCGGCGAGGTCTTGACGACCCACGTCAGCGTCCTGCGCAAGTATGCCGAGGGCTCCGAGCACCGGATCGACCTGGAGTGTTCGGTGACGAACCAGCACGGCGAAACGAAACTGACCGGAGTCGCGGTCGCGGCGCTGCCGGAGCACCGATGACAGCGTTGCGGTTCGACCTGCCCCAACCGGATTTTGAGACCGAGGCGTTCTGGGCCGGAGCGAAGGAGGGGAAGCTCCTCATCAAACGCTGTCTCGACCTGCGAACGCACGCACTTCTATCCACGACCGTTCTGTCCCCACTGTTGGGGCTACGAGGTGGAATGGGTCGAGGCGAGTGGCCGGGCGACCCTTTACACGTGGTCGATCGTGCGCCGCAACGACCTCCCGCCGTTTCCCGAGCGGGTTCCGTACGTGGCCGCGGTCGTGGATCTCGCCGAGGGACCCCGCATGATGACCAACGTCGTCGAGTGTGAGTTCGACGATCTCGTCAACGGCATGGAACTCGAGGCGTGCTACCACCCGATCTCGGACGACGTCACCATCGTCCAGTTCCGTCCGGTCGGCTGACGTGGCCGGCGAGCCCGACGAGCCCGACTGGAGCTTCCCCTTCGAGGAGTCACTCCACGGAGTCTTCCCGGCGTTGCACGACGCGCAGAGCGCATGGCTGAGTCAGATCGATTCCCTCCCGGCTCCTGATCGCACCACCCATGAACTCATCCGGCTCGTGTGCACCGTCATCCTCCGCAACCCGCCCGGCGTCCGCCGCCACGCCAAGCTCGCGGCCGAGGTCGGCGCATCCTGGGACGAGGTGATGGGTTCGATCATGCTCACGGTTCCGGCGTTCGGCATGCTCGCCGCGGTCGAGGCCATCCCGATCGCACGCGAAGGCTTCGATGCTGCCGAGCATCCCGAGGACGACTGACATGCCCGACACCGACATGCCCGACACCGATACGCCCGACACCGTCGTCCCGTTCCGAATCCTCCCGGCCCTCACCGATCTCAACCGTGAGTTCTGGACGGCCGGCGCGCGTGGCGAGCTGCGGTTCCTGCGCTGCAATGCGTGCGGGTACTACAACCACCCGCCCACCGCGATCTGTCCGATGTGTCACTCCAAGGATCTCGCGCCGCACACCGTCTCGGGGAAGGCCACGCTCCACACGTTCACCGTGAACCATCAACCGTGGATGCCCGGTCCGGAGCTGCCCTACGTGATCGCGATCGTCGAACTCCCGGAGCAGGCGGGGCTGCGCCTCACCACCAACATCGTGCACTGCCCGATCGACGACATCGAGATCGGAATGCCGATGCAGGTCACGTTCGAACATCACACCGACGGCGAGGACGAGATCTTCATCCCGTTGTTCGAGCCGGATCGGAGCGGCTCGTGAGCAAATACGTCGAGAAGCAGACCGTCATCAGTGGCGTCGGTCAGTCCGACGTCGGCCGCCGGTTGTTCCGGGATCCACTCGAACTCACGCTCGATGCGTGTCTCGCCGCGATTGCCGACGCCGGGCTCACCACGAAGGACATCGACGGCGTGGCGACCTATCCGGGCCCCATGAGCGTGCCGCCCGGGTTCTCCGGCGCGGGCGTGGTCGACGTGCAGGACGCACTACGACTCGAACTCGGCTGGTGGTCGGGTGGCATCGAGGCTCCCGGCCAGCTGGGTTCGGTCATCAACGCCTGTCTGGCCGTCGCCGCCGGGCTCGCGAACCACGTGCTGTGTTTCCGCAGCGTCTACGAGGGCAGTGCTCAAGGCTCGAAGGGCCGCAGCGCGGTGATGCCCGGCGGCGGGGGCGGCAGCAGCTTCCGGGCGAGCGGGTTCATGGAGTGGACGCTGCCGTTTGCGGCACCGTCGGCCGCGCCGTGGATCGCGCTGATGGCCCAGCGGCACTTTCACGAGTTCGGCACCACTCGTGAGCAGCTCGGCCAGATCCCCCTCACCGCCCGGAAGAACGCGGCGTTGAACCCGAAAGCGATTTACACCGACCCGATGACCATGGACGACTATCTGAACGTCCGCATGATCTCGACGCCGCTGTCGCTCTACGACTGCGACGTGCCGTGCGACGGGGCGACTGCGATGATCGTGTCGCACGTCGACACGATCGCCGATCTGCGGCGACCGCCGATCCACGTGGAGGCGGTGGGCACGGCCCTGCGGGGTCGTCCGAGTTGGGACCAGTTCGACGATCTCACCACGATGGCGAACCGCGACGCGAGCGCCCAACTCTGGCAGCGCACCAACCTCACGCCGAGCGACGTCGATGTCGCCGAGATGTACGACGGGTTCTCGTTTATTGCCCTCACCTGGCTCGAAGCCATGGGCTTCTGCCCGCACGGCGAGGGCGGGGCCTTCGTCGAAGGCGGACAGAACATCGCCCGCGACGGAGGAGTCCTGCCGCTGAACACTCATGGCGGCCAGCTGTCGGCCGGGCGATTGCACGGGTACGGCTTCCTCCACGAGGCGTGTACCCAGCTCTGGGGTGAAGGCGAGGCGCGCCAGGTGCCGGGTAACCCGGAGGTCGGCGTCGCCTGCGCCGGCGGCGGCCCGTTGGCCGGCGCGTTGTTGCTCACGACCCACCGCTGACGACCTGCGTCCACCGCTGATCGGCGAGCCGGCGCCACTAACGTCGAACGAGTGCCCGCTTCTCCGTCGCGCCGGTTCATGATTGTGCTGGTCCTGATCCTGCTCGTCGCCGCGACGATCCGGACAACGTTCATCCTGGCCGTCGCCCGCCACGACACCAACTCGTTCTACGACGCCGCGTACTACGAACTCCAGGCTCGCCAACTCGGCAAGGGCCACGGGTACAACGACCCGTTCCAGTTCCTGCCCGGCCGGCCGCAGCGCTCGACTCCGGCCGCCGACCACCCGCCACTCACCGTCTTTACGATCCTGCCGGTGATCTGGGCCGGGGATCAGCTCGGGTTCGCGGAGTCGACCACGCAACTCATCGTGCGGTTCGAGATGTTGCTCATCGGGTTGGTGGGCGTCGTGTTGATGGCGATGCTCGCCCGGCGCTTGGCGGGCGACCTCGCCGGCCTGATTGCCGCCGCCATTGCGGCCATGTATCCGTACCTCTGGATCAACGACACGCTGATCATGTCGGAGACGCTGGCCGTGGCCGCGGTCGTGGGCGCGCTGCTCCTGCTGCTCCGCCTCGAAGATCGGCCCCGGCTCACCACCGCCGCGGCGCTCGGTGCGGTGTGCGGGCTCGGAGCGTTGGCCCGGGCCGAGTTGATGCTGATGGCGCCGTTGCTGGCCCTGCCGCTGCTGTGGTTCTGGCGGGCCCGCCCGTGGCGGACCCGGCTCGCCCCGGTGGCGGTGGTCGGAGTCGGAATGCTCGCGATCGTCGGCCCGTGGGTGGGATTCAACCAATCTCGGTTCGACGAACCGACCCTGATCTCGACCAACGACGGCATCGCGATCTTGGGATCGACATGCGACGCGGTGTTCTTCGGCCCGCCGATCGGCCTCACGAAGCTCTCGGTCTGCATTCCGAAGCGCGCCCCCCAGGGTGATCAGTCCGTGGTCTCGAAGATCTATCGCCAGCGGGCGTTCGACTACATCAACGACGGCCACCGGTCTCAGTTCGTCAAGGTCATCGCGGCGCGCATCGGTCGCGACTGGGGTCTGTTCCGACCGACCGACATGATCACGTTCAACGAGAGCGAAGGCCGTCCGCAGTGGGTCACGCGGCTCGGCATGTGGTGGTACTACCCGCTGTTGGTGTTGGCGATCGCCGGGGCCGTGATCTTGCGCCGCCGGAAGGTGAGACAGTGGTTCCTTGCGGTGCCACCCATCATCGTCACGGTGGGGGCGGTACTGAGCTACGGCCAGACCCGGTTCCGGGTGCCGGCCGAGCCGGTGATCGTCGTACTCGCGGCCGTGTCGCTCAGTGCGCTGGCGGGAGTACGAGGTCGGCGAGTTCGGCGAGATGATCCGCGCGCGACCCCAGTACCAGTTGCAGGGTGAGCAACCGCTTGTAGAACAGGTGGATGTCGTGTTCCCACGTGAAGCCGACACCGCCGAAGATCTGGATCGCGTCGGCCGCAACTCGGTAGAAGGCGTCCGACGCGAAGGCGATCGCCATCGTCGCGGCGCGGTGTCGTTCGGCGGGTTCGGCCGCGTCGCAGGCCCAGGCTGCGTAGTACCCGGCCGCCCGCCCGAGTTCGACGGCTTGGAGCATGTCGGCGCGCGAGATGCTGAACGGCCTGGAACGACCCGATGGGTTGGCCGAACTGTTCTCGCGTCTTGGCGTACTCGACCGCGAGTTCCAAGGACTGCACCGCCGCGCCGATGCCGTCGAGCACGAACGCGGTGGCCAGGCGATCCCTGGTGGCCGCGACGGCCGCCGCGGTATCCCCGGTGAGGACCGCACCGGTGACGCCCGTGAACGTGACGGTCGCGAACTTGCGGGACCCGTCGACCGTCGGCATGGCGACGATCTCGATCCCCGGCGTGGCGGTGCTCACGGCGATGCACGCGGTCTTCGGTGACGACGAGGAGGAGATCGGCGGCTGCCGCGTCGAGGACGGCCGGACTCGCGCCGTCGAGTACGCCGTGGTCGGCGGTGACCCCTGACCCGCGATGCGTGAGGTCGACGATCGCGGCGACGGCCGTACCGTCGGCGAGTTGCGGGAGCCAATCGGCGGCGACGTGATCGTCGGCCAGATCCGCCAGCAATCCGACCGCGCCGACCGCGGAGGCGGTGAACGGGCCCGGGTACAGCGCGCGTCCCATCTCACCGAGCGGAAGCGCGAGTTCCACCATGCCCATCCCGGCGCCGCCCAACGCCTCGGGGGCCAGCATCCCCGTGAGTCCGAGGGCGGCGAGCCCCGACCAGACGTCGTCGACGGTGGACTCGACGTCGTAGTGATCGCGGACGTACCGAAGCGGTGCGCGCTCGGAGAAGAATCTCCGGACCGACACTCCCAGGCGCTCGTGATCGTCGGAGAACTCGAAGTCCACGGTTCCTCGCTCGTCGGGACGCTCAGACCGATCGCCGACCTGACGTAGGTGTCAGGGAGGTGACGCTAGCGGGTACCGTGCGCGGGTGCGATTGCAGTACGGGCCTGCCGAAGAAGCGTTCCGGCGCGAGCTGATCAGTTGGCTCGACGCTCACCTGCCACCGGAGGAGACCCTCCGGCGGCCGAAGCGCTCGAGTGCCGATCTTCCGCCGTGGGCACGGGAGTGGCAGCGTTCGTTGTTCGACGCCGGGTGGCTGGTGCCGGGATGGCCGCCCGAACTCGGCGGCCGGAACGCGAGCCCGGTCGAGCAGATGATCTACTTCGAGGAGATGGCGCGGCGCCAGATTCCGCGCAGCCTCAATCCCCAAGGGCTCGGGATCATCGCGCCGTCGATCCGCGACTACGGCACGCCGGCCCAACAGGAGCAGTTCCTGCTCCCCACCTTGCGGGCCGAGATCGCGTGGTGTCTCGGCATGAGCGAGCCCGGCGCCGGCAGCGACCTCGCGAGTCTCAGGACCCGCGCGGTCATCGATGGCGACGAGTTCGTCGTCAACGGTCAGAAGGTCTGGACCTCCGGCGCGCATCACGCCGATTGGTGCATGTGTTTCGTGCGGACGAACCCGGACGTCCCGAAACACCAAGGCATCACTGCGTTGATCATCGACATGAAGACGCCGGGCGTCGAACCTCGCCCGTTCCCCGAACTCACCGAACCCGACTTCATGGACTTCAACGAGGTCTTCTTCACGGATGCCCGGGTCCCCCGTGCGAATCTGCTCGGCGAGATCGACGGGGGGTGGCCGATCACCCAGGGATCACTCGCCCATGAACGCGCCATGCTGTGGATCGACTACGCGTTCAGTCTCGATCGGGCGACGCGCGCGTTGATCGAACTCGGCTCCGAAGTCGGTGTCGACGGCACCCGCATCGGCGACGACGCCGTCTATCGGGATCAGGTCGCAGCCAGTGCGATCGACGCGCAAGCGCTCATGTGCATGGGCTACCGCGGATTCTCCAAGTTCATGGCGGGCAAGTCGGCACCCGAGCATTCCTTGCTCAAACTGTTCGGGAGCGAGTCGGTGCAGCAGGCGCTGGCGGTGGGAACCGAGGCGCTCGGGGCCCCCGGCCTCGACCGGCGCCGGCTCGGTCCGCAGATGTGGCGGGAGGGCGCATGGTTCACGCAGTGGATGCGGTCGTTCGGTGGCACGATCCCGGGTGGTACCAGCGAGATCCAGCGCAACATCATCGCCGAGCGTGTCCTCGGACTCCCTCGGCGCTGAGGAGGCGGACGCATGGTTGACCGGGTACTGAGTGACGCCGAGATCGAGAAGATGCAGACGCCGGTCTGGCACCAGGTGCGAGCCGCGATCGACGCCGGTGACGCCGAGGCGGCGAAGACGCTGCTCGATCGGGCAGTGAGCCAATGGTCGGGTCTGCAGGAGTACTCCATCAACTGGATCACGTCACTCCTCACCTTCATTGCGGACGAGCTCGGCGAGGACGCCGTCGAGCGAGCACTGCGCAAGACCGGTGATGAGTTCGTCCGTCCGCGCCGGACCACGGAGGTGGCGTGGGGTGATCTGCCCGCGGCGCAGCGGGCGAAGGTGATCAGCCGCGCGATGCTCGCCAACATGGGCGCGGTCGAGGTGAGTGAGGACGACGAGAAGATCGTGCTCTCGTTCCGCTGCGGCAGTGGTGGTCGCCTGATCGACGACGGCCGGTACGAAGGTGAGCACGCCTACCGCACCCTCGCGGAGCGCTCGGGGCAGACCTTCATGCGCGACGAACTGTGGGTGTACTGCGCCCACTGCTCGGTGAACAACGAGATCCAACCGGTGGAGTGGGGCGAGACGCCCACGAGCATCGAGTTCCCACCCACGCGACCCGGCGAACCGTGTATCCATCACGTCTACAAGGACGTCGATGCGATCCCGACCGAGGACTACGACCGGATCGGGAAGCCGAAGCCGGCCTAAGCCCGCGACGAGCGCGCGCAGTCCGTCGTCGAGGCGGATGGCGGGGGACCAATCCGGCGGGGGATCGGCGGTCATCCACGGCCGCAACATTTCTCGGGGCCGTGACGGGCGCGCCCCCCACTCCACGTCGAGGGTGAGGCCCGTGGCCGCCTGAAAGCGTTCGACGAGCTCGCGCAGGGTGATGGCCCCGTCGCCCCGCGCGCCGTAGACCGGACCGGGCGGTGCCGCGGCGGCGGCCAGTAGCGCACTCGCCGCGTCCTCGACGTGGACCAGGTCGATCAACTGGGTGCCGTCGGTCATCTGGAGGGTCGTGCCTTCGGCCCCGGCCTTGAGCAGGAAGGGGATGAGCTTGGCGCGCGGATCGGCGGGCCCGTACGTATCGGTGAGTTCCAGTGTGTGCACCGCGAGGCCTTCGACCTCGGCGTAGAAGGTGAGGAGATCGGCGAAGGCTTGCTTGGTCGCGGCATAGAGCGACACCGGGCTGTACGAGGCGGCGTCGTAGTGCTGCCAGACCGTGCCGGTGTTGACGAATCGGGCACCGGGCACTCGGACGATCGCCTCGGTGAGCGCGGTTCCGAACCCGAGGTTGGCCTCCACCATCGGCGCGATGTCGGCGGGGGTGTGGACGCCGCGAAACGCAGTGGCGAGGTGAAAGCAATGGCTCGGGGCGATCTCACCCACCAGGTCGATCAGTGCGTCGATTTCGGAGGGGATGACGTGGGAGTGCACACCACCAGGGAAGATGGGGTCGGGTCGGCGGACCAACGTGTCGACCGACCAACCGTCGGCGACGAGGCGGCGCACGAGTGCCGTGCCGACGAAGCCCGTACCGCCGGTGACGAGCGTGTGGCGATCATGCATCGGGACGGAGGTTAGTGGTGGCGGGTGGAGTGGCTCGCGGCCCGTCCTGGTGCCGTCACTCGCGCGAGGGTGGCGAAACTCAGCCGGAGATGGTGCGCGTGCGATCCGCCCTGCAACTCGATCCGGTCGAGCGCCGGTATCTCCGAGACCTGGCCGGTCACCCGGAGGTCCCCGGACCGCTCGACGATCCCCGGCAGTGTCCGCCGGGTGTCCTCACGTTGATGGCGATGGTCGAGCCCGCGCCGGCCTACGCGCTGGGCCCGACGTGGGACATCCTGGCGTGGAACGACGCGTTCGCCGCGCCTGTTCCCCGAGATCCGACACCTCCCCGGGCCGGAGCGGAACCTCGTGTGGTTGATGTTCGGGAACGCGCCCGCCCGGGCGTTGAACGGCGAGTGGGAATCCGAAGCCCGTCAGACGTTGTCGCAGTTCCGGGCCGAAGTGACTCCCCGCGGTGAGGACCCGATCGTTGGCCGACCTGGTCAACCGGCTCCTCGCAGTGAGTGACGAGTTCCGCGAGTGGTGGCCGCGGCACGACGTCGCCCGCTTCGAGACGCATCGGGGGTGTTCGACCATGCCCGGGCGGGACGGTTGGCCTTCGAGAGTGAGCAGTTCGTGTCGGCCGCGGCTCCGGGAATCCGGGTGATCGTCCATATGCCGGTGCCGGGGGACGACTCCGCGCTGCGCCTCAGTGCCGTCGAGTGACGGTCTGGTTCAGCTGCGCAGCACCACCCCGGGTCGATCGGCCAGGCCGTCGGCGCTCGGCGCGCCGTCGACTCGAATCGGAACGCCGTTGACGACGGTATGGGTCATGCCGACGGGTTGATCGGCGGTGAGACGTTCACCGTTGGCGGGGAAGTCGCGGATGCGTCGCAACGGGCCGGGCGCGACGGTGGCCGGATCGAACACGGTGATGTCGGCGGCCATGCCCACGGCGAGGCGGCCGCGTCCACCGGCAGGGGAGTCGAGGCCGTACACCGCCGCCGGTTCCGCGGTGAGCTTGTGGACGGCCCGTTCGAGGGAGATGACGTCCTTCTCGCGCACCCAGTTGCCGAGCAGGTCGGTGGGCAGGCAGGCATCGCAGAGTTGGCTCACATGGGCGCCGGAATCGGCGAGACCGAGCAAACACCCCTCTTGCTGGAGCAGCCACGCGATTGCGTCGGGATCGTTGTTGGCCAAGACCGAGCGGAACCGGGTGTCGAGGTGCTCGGTGAGGGCAAGGTCGAGCATGACATCGAGCGGCGTGCAGGCCCGTTCCTTCGCGAGGTCGACGACCCGGCGACCGATCAGCTCGGGATGCGCCTCGGACTCCGCGACCTCGATCGAGGGCCAGTTGGGGCGGATCATCGTCTTGGTGTCGAGATCCTCGAGCGCAATCCGGCGCCAATCAGGATCGCGGTAGGCGTCGATGCGAGCTTCGTCACCGGCGTTCATGAGTGCGGCGAATACCGGCGCCTGATTGAACGTGAAGGGCTCGCGCAGATTCATCTGGAACGCGAGCACGCGCACCGAGATCTGCGGCCAGACCTGGCCGCCCGCCGCCCGCGCCGCGTTGTTGTCCTCGATGATCTTCTCGTGCCAGGGGTATCCCTTGACCGTGAGGAGCGCCGTCCAGGTGAGGGGCCGGCCGATACGCGCCTGCAAGCCGTAGACGTCGGCGTGCTGGATCCGCTCGCCGGGCAGCAGGGCCGCGACTCCCTTGCCCAGGTCGTGCAGCGGCGCCAAGAGAGCTTCGACCTCGGCGAGGTCGGCGCGCCGACTCGGGACCGGTCGTCCGCCATCGCCGTTGTGGGTGGGGGAGGAACTCGTGGCGAAACCCATCGCGCCGGCCTGCATGGCTTCGTACACGAGCGCCTGCATCCGGCCGAGTTCGTCGGGCGTGGGGTCGCGGTCGTAGCCGGCCTCGCCCATCACGAAGATCCGCAGCGCCGTGTGACCGATGTAGACGCCGTAGTTCAGGGCGCTGCCGTGGTGGGCCACGGAATCCATGTACTCGGGGAAGGATTCGAAGTCCCAGGGAATCCCGGCCGCGAGCGTGTCGAGGTCCATGTCCTCGACGTGTTGCAACGTGCGGGCCAGGAGATCGCGGTGCTCGGGTCGGCACGGCGCGATGGAAAAACCGCAGTTGCCGGCAATGACGGTGGTCACACCGTGGAAACTCGACGGGGTGAGGGCCGGGTCCCAGAACACTTGCGCGTCGTAGTGGGAGTGGATGTCGATGAAACCGGGCGTCACGGCGTGGCCGTCGGCATCGAGCACGCGATCGCCGCTGAGACCAGGGCCGATCTCGCTGATCAGGCCGTCGGTCACTGCCACGTCGGCCTCGTACCCGGGGCCGCCCGTGCCATCGACGACGGTTCCCCCACGAATCACGAGATCAGCGCCCACGTGCCCTCCTCGGTGACAGATCCCCGCAGGCTACGCGTTCATCATCGGACGCGAGTCCGAGGCACCCTCAGGCGGCCAGTACACTGGTTCTTCCCCCCTTTCACGGAGATTTCCTTATGTCCGCGCGCGCCCGTCGCGATGATCTGCGCAACGTCGCCATCATCGCTCACGTTGACCACGGCAAGACCACGTTGGTCGACGCCATGTTGTGGCAGACCGGTGTGTTCCGGGCCAACCAAGACGTCAACGACCGAGTCATGGACTCGAACGACCTCGAACGCGAGAAGGGCATCACCATTCTCGCCAAGAACGCGGCGGTTCGCTACGGCGGAGTGAAGATCAACATCATCGACACGCCGGGCCACGCCGACTTCGGCGGTGAGGTCGAACGTGGGTTGACCATGGTCGACGGTGTGCTCCTCCTCGTGGATGCGAGCGAAGGCCCGCTGCCCCAGACCCGCTTCGTGTTGCGCAAGGCGTTGGAGTCGAACCTGCCCGTCATCCTCGTGATCAACAAGGTCGATCGCCCCGACGCGCGCATCAGCGAAGTCGTCGATGAGGTCTACGAGTTGTTCCTCGATCTCGACGCGAACGAGGAGCAGATCGACTTCCCGATCGTCTACACGAACGCCCGCGCCGGGTGGGCGAGCATGGACGTCGAGGTGGAAGGCAGCGACCTCAAGCCGCTGTTCGAACTCCTGCTCGACCGCATTCCCGCGCCGACCTACACCGAAGGCGCGCCGCTGCAAGCCTTGGTGACCAACCTCGACGCCTCGCCCTACGTCGGCCGGCTCGCGCTGTGTCGAGTGCAGGAGGGCACGATCGCGAAGGGGCAGAACGTCGCGTGGTGCCGAGTCGACGGTTCCATCGAGCGGGTCCGGATCACCGAGTTGTACGTGACCGAGTCCCTCGAACGACTCGACGCGGTCGACGCCGGTCCCGGCGAGATCATCGCGATCGCCGGTCTGCCCGACGTGACGATCGGCGAGACTCTCGCCGACGCGGAGAACCCCGTACCCCTCCCGGTCATGACGATCGACGAGCCGAGCCTGGCCATGACGATCGGGATCAACACCTCCCCGGTCGCGGGCAACGACGGCACCAAGCTCACCGCCCGGCTCCTGAAGAACCGGCTCGATGCCGAACTCGTCGGCAACGTGGCGATTCGGGTCGTCCCGACCGAGCGTCCGGATGCGTGGGAAGTGCAGGGCCGCGGTGAACTCCAGCTCGCAGTGTTGGTGGAGCAGATGCGCCGGGAAGGCTTCGAGCTGACGGTGGGCAAGCCCCAGGTCGTCACCCGGGAGATCGACGGCAAGCTGCACGAGCCGGTCGAGCGGGCGTCGGTCGACGTGCCCGAGGAGTTCCTCGGCGCCGTGACCCAGTTGTTGGCGGTCCGCAAGGGGCGCATGGAACAGATGATCAACCACGGCACCGGTTGGGTCCGGTTGGAATACCTCGTTCCCGCTCGTGGCCTCGTCGGCTTCCGCACCGAGTTCATGACCGAGACCCGTGGCACCGGGATCCTCCACCACGTGTTCGACGGGTACGCACCCTGGTTCGGAGACTTGCGGGGTCGTCCGAACGGCTCCATGGTCGCCGACCGTCGCGGCGTGACCATGGCGTATTCGCTCTTCAGCCTTCAGGAGCGGGGCGAGATGCTCGTCGGTCCGGGCGTCGAGGTCTACGAAGGCATGATCGTGGGTGAGTCATCGCGTTCGGAAGAGATGGACGTCAACCCGACGCGTGAGAAGAAGCTCACGAACATGCGCGCATCGGGCTCGGACGACACCGTTCGGCTGACCCCGCCCCGCCAGATGTCGTTGGAGCAGGCGCTGGAGTTCGTCGCCGACGACGAGTGCGTGGAAGTGACACCGAACAGCGTGCGGTTGCGCAAGGTGATCCTCGACGCGTCGCAACGCGGACGGATGCGCAACTCGAAGAAGCCGCCGCGCTCGGCGTAGTTCGTCGTGAACGGTGGGTCGCTCGCGTGGTCGCTGACGACCGAGCGACTCCGCATTCGCCAACCGCCGACTGATGGCGCAGTGCCACCGCGCTTCGGGCGCGGCACGACCACACGACTCGCCATCGAGCGACCGGACCCACTCGGCCCGGTCGGCGATGTTCGCGTTCGGATCGAGACCGACGAGCCGACGGCCGAGGTGTGGGTCTCCCTCGGGACGGCGTTCCACGGTCGGGGGTACGCGACCGAGGCCCTCGCAGTCCTCGTCGAGTACCTGTTGGACGACCTCGGCTTCGAGCGGGTCATTGCCGTGACCCACCAGGAGCACGATCGGGTCCAGCGCCTGTTCGGTCGGGTCGGATTCGACCCCGTGGCGATCGATGGGCACGAGGTCATCTGGTGCCGCCGCGGAGATCGTCCCGACTGATCTGTCATCCTGGACCCATGCAGTCTGGCTCTTCGCTCCGCGTCCATCGCCGCTCGTTGTACCTCGACGGGGCGAACTGGACGATCTTCTCGCCCCGCCCACACGAGGTGGTTCGGCTGGCGACGGGGGTGGCCGAGGAGCACGTCTATCTCTGCGCCAATGCCCACAGCCTCGAAGTGCTGGCGCAGGGCCTCTGGGCGATGGCCTACCAGCACCACGAGCGGACGCTGTTTCTGTTCGATCGGTCGCTGATGGTGCCGAACCCCGAAACCGGTGACACCTCGCGTCCGGTGGTCATCGCGAACTCCGCGCTCGGCTCGCTCCCGGCCACCATGCTCGACGAGCTGCGGACCCGGCTGCCGCTCGACGGACCGAGCGAAGGGACCGTCAAGTTGCGGACCGCCGGCTTGGATCGCGCGCTCGCGGATCCTGACGCCTTCGTGACTCGTGAAGCCGGGGAAGAGGACGCGATCGCATGGACCCCGGCCGGGTGGGACGAATGGGTGAAACGAGAGGCGGGTCTGGTCACGGTGTGCGCGCCGCCACCGGTCCTGCGCGGCTACGCGCGCGCGACCGGCGAGTTCGGATCGTTCTCGTGGGAGAGCCTCGATGGCGCCGGGTTCACCGCGCCCGAGACCACCAACCTCCGGTTCGATGCCGGCATCATCGGTCGCGCCGACGCGCTGCGGGGTCGACGACTCGACCGATTCCCCGGCCGCACGTTGGTCGACCTGGCCGCGACCGAGCGCGAAGAACTCTGGGCCGAGGTCGCGCGGGATGCCGTCGCGGCCGGGGAGGGTGCGTGATGACGAACGTCGAGATGCGACCGATTGGTTGGGTGCGCGGTGGACGCGCGGCCGTCGAAGACGATGCGTGGGGTGGAGTCACCGCCCGCATCGAACTCGACGGCGATCAGTTCGGCGCCGATGCGCTTGCCGGCCTCGACGCGTTCTCGCATGTCGAGGTGCTGTTCCTCTTCGACCAGGTGGATCCGGCGGAGGTGTGCACCGGCGCCCGCCATCCGCGCGGCCGCGCCGACTGGCCGCTCGTCGGGATCTTCGCCCAACGAGCCAAGGACCGGCCGAACCGAATCGGCTCGACGGTGTGCGACCTGGTGGGTACCGACGGTCGAGTCGTGCAGGTGCGGGGTCTCGATGCCGTCGACGGCACGCCGGTGCTCGACCTCAAGCCTTACCTGCCAGGGTTCGGCCCTCGCGGCCCGGTGCACCAACCACCCTGGGCCGAGGAACTCATGGCGGGGTACTGGTAACGCCCCACCCCTCGGCGTTTGGCGGATGGTGGTCGTGGGGCGATCACGAGGTGCCAAACGTTGCGATTGTGGGGCGCCGACCCCTCGGCGTTTGGCGGATGGTGGTCCGGAGGCGATCACAAGGTGCCAAACGCTGCGAGGGGGGAGAGTTGACGTCGGTGTCAGGGTGGGACACGCTGAGCCCATGATTCCTGAGCGGATGCGAGCTGCGGTCTACAAAGGTCACCAGACGATCGAGGTCGAGGAGTACCCGATCCCGACCGTCGGTGCGAACGACGTGCTCCTCGAAGTCAGCCATTGCGGTGTCTGCGGCTCCGACATCCACTTCGTTCTGGAGGGCTGGTCGGCACCGAACCGCGTGCACGGACACGAGTTCAGCGGCACGGTGGTGCAGGTCGGTGAGGCAGTGACCACCTGGGCGATCGGAGACTCTGTGGTCGGCGGACCGTCGGCGCGGTGTGGCGACTGCGAGTACTGCCAGGTGGGCCGCCCGAATCTCTGTGTCGGACGCTCGGAGGTCGGCGCGGGTGGAGAGTGGCAGGGTGCATTCGCCGATTACATGCGGGTCCCCGAGGCGGAGCTGCTGCGACTCCCCGATGGTGTGAGCCTCCGGGAGGCCGCACTCACGGAGCCGCTCGCGGTGGCACTCCACGGACTGAGCCGGAGCGAGGTGCAGCCCGGCGAACGTGTGCTCATCACCGGTGGTGGTCCGATCGGCGCGTTGAGCGCCGCCGCACTGATCCATCGCGGGGTGACCGACGTCGTCGTCAGCGAGCCGTCAAAGGTGCGACGGGAACTCTGCGCCCGCCTGGGCGCGACCGTCGTCGAGCCCGAATCGTTAGTCGCTCCCTCGATGCCCGATGCCATCACCGACGAACCCTTCCACGTTGCTCTCGAGTGCTCGGGTCACGCCGTCGCGATGGAGCAGTGTCTCGGTCAGCTCGCCCGTATGGGTCGTCTGGTGTTGGTGGGTGCGGGGATCAAGGCGCCGCGCTTCGACCCGAATCGGATCCTCCTGAACGAACTGAACATCACGGGTGCGTTCTGTTACGACGACGGCGGATTCGACGACGCGCTCGCGATGCTCGCGTCGCCGACCTTTCCTACGGACGTGTTGATCGAACCGGACGACGTCGGGCTGCACGAGTTGCGCGACGCCATCGGTCGCCTCGGTGCGGGTGAGGTTCCGGCCAAGGTCGTGGTCGCTCCTGCCCGCGGAAGAGGATGACGGTGACCAGGTCCGACCTGCGCCCACCGCGCTTCAACCATGTCGCGATGAGCGTCCCGTCCACGCTCTTGGAGCCGGCCGGTCGCGCGGAGCTGACCGCGTTCTATGGCGACGTGTTCGGTTGGAACGAACTCCCGACCGAGACGATCGACGGCGCTCGACTGATCTTCGGCGTGCACGCGATCGAGCAGTTCGTGTTCCTGATCGCGGACGACACGCCGATGACGTGTCCGCGACTCGACCATTACGGACTGAGCGTCGGCACCGAGGCCGAACTCGACGACGTGCTTGCCAAAGCCAAGGCATGGCAATCCCGCGACGACCGCGTGGACATCATCGACAAGAAGACCGACGATCACGGGATGCTCGCGATCACCTCCATCTACGTTCGGTTCCTGCTACCGATGATGGTCGAGATCCAGTGGTGGGACTTCAAAGGCACCGGCGAATGAGTCACCCGCTCCGGTTCGGTGCCTTCGTGCCCCAGGGCTGGAAGTTGGAGTATTCGGGCTGGGGTGCGGCCGACGCCTGGGCGCGGTCGGTGGAGTTGGCTCAGCTCGCGGAACGGCTCGGCTATGACCATCTGTGGGTGTACGACCACGTCGAGACGGTGCCGCGGCGGGAACCCACGCACTGCTTCGAGGCGTTCACCATGCTCGCGGCCTTGAGCCAGGTGACCGAGCGAGCCGAGCTGGGCCAACTCGTGACCTGTGCCAGCTACCGCAATGCTGGGTTGCTGGCGAAAGAGGCTGCCTGCGTTGACGTGTTCTCGGGTGGCCGGTTGATCCTCGGGGTCGGTGCGGGCTGGTTCGACCGGGAGTATCAGGCGTACGGATACGACTACCTGCCCGACCGCACTCGGCTCGCGGTCCTCGAAGAGACCCTGACCGTGATTCCCCGTCTCTGGAGCGAGGAGACGGTCGACTTCTCCGGTGAGCACCTGCGGTTCGACGGGGCGTTCTGTGACCCGAAGCCGATTCGTTCGCCGCGACCGCCGATCTGGGTCGGTGGCGGGGGAGAACGAGTCACGCTGCGGATCGCGGCGCAGCACGCCGACGCGACCAACTGGCAAGTCGGGCTCGAGGCATTCGTCCACAAGTCCGAGGTGCTGGCCGGACACTGCCGCGAGGTCGGGCGCGAGTTCGAGACCATCGTGCGGACCCACGGTCCCGACTGCCGGCTCTTCGACACCGACGCGGACCTCGCGGCGTGGATGAACTCGACCGGCGGCGGCTCGCTCTGGGGTCGGGGCGATCCCGACGAATACGTTCGGGACAACTTCGTCGGGACGGTGGAGCAGGTCACCGAGAAGGTGCAGGCATTCGTCGATGCCGGGTGCTCGGAATTCGTGCTGTGGTTCCGTGATTTTCCGGGCTCCGAGAGCCTCGAACGCTTCGCCGCCGAGGTCATCCCCGCCATCAAATCCTGAGACCGCGCACGATCAGCTCCGGGCGGCATCGACCCGGCCTCCGAGGACCGCCCGGTACGCTGCGACACCCGCATGAACGACCACGACTCGCCGTCCGTCGACGCGCCACCATCGAATCCGGCGTCGGCCGAATCCCCTCGGGGTATTCCGCCGGCGCTGGGCGTCGGCATCGCTCGTGGTGCTCGTGGTCGCGACCGCGCTGCGATTCATGGCCCAACCCGATCTGTGGCTCGACGAGGCCCTGACGGTCAACATCGCGGGCCTGCCTCTCGACCAACTCCGGGACGCCCTGCTGCGCGACGGCGCACCTCCCCTCTACTACGTGCTGCTCCACGCCTGGATCGGGGTCTTCGGGACGAGTTCGGTCGCGGTGCGATCGCTGTCCGGGCTGTTCGGGGTCGTCGCGGTCGGTCTGGCCTACGTCGCCGGGACCCGGCTGGGTCGGAGTCGGTCCGGGTCCCGATGGCTGGGCTTCACCGCGATGATCGTCGTGGCCGTGTCGCCGTACGCGATCCACTATTCGACCGAAGCCCGCATGTATTCGCTGGCGATGGTGCTCGTGTTCCTCGGGGTCATCGTCGGCGTCGACGCGTGGCGGGCCCCCACCCCGCTCCGGCTTGTCGCCGTCGCGATCATCACGGGCGCCCTGCTGCTCACGCAGTACTGGTCGTTCTTCATGGTCGCGGTGGTGCTCGCGGGTCTCGTGATCGGTGCGGTCCGCGGCCTGCAGCCCGCACGGCGTCTCCTGGTCGGCGTCGTGGGCGGCGGTCTGATCTTCGGGCCGTGGGTGCCGACGTTCCGTCGGCAACTCGCCCATACCGGAACGCCGTGGGACACCGCGACCTCGCCGGTCGGGGGCACAGTCAAGGCCATGATCGCGTTCGGTGGGGGACGAAACCCGGAAGGTTGGCCCAACATCGCAATGTTGGTCGCCCTCCTCGTGCTGGCGGTGGCGATGATCATCATCGGGTTCCGCCGTTCAACCGCGGCGCCGTCGGCGGCGGCACAGGCGGTGGTGGTCGTCGGGCTCGCGACCTTCGTCGTGGGCATCGTGGGATCGACGATCGCCGGCGTCGGCTTCCAGGATCGTTACGCCGCGGTCGTGTTCCCGTGCATCGCCTTGACCGTCGCGCTCGGCGTCGTCGCGATCAGCGACCTTCGGGTACGGGCGATTGTCCTGGTCGGGCTCGCCGGTCTCGGGCTGTTGGGCGGCATCCGTTCGAGTCGTAGGGTGCGCACGCCGTCTGGCCCGATCGTGGCGATGGTGCGCGCCGATCTGGCGCCGGGTGACGTGATCGCCTACTGCCCGGACCAGCTCGGCCCGAGCACCGCACGATTGCTTCCGAACGGTGTGCGCCAGTTCCGATTCCCGGACCTCGGATCACCACGCTTCGTCGACTGGACCGACTACGCCGATCGCAACGATGCGGCCGACCCCGAGCGGTTTGTTGCTGACGTCGTCTCTCGGGCGGGACGCGGCCGGGTGTGGCTCATCTGGTCTCCGGGGTATCGGACCTTCGGTAGGAAGTGCGAAGGCGTGGTGAACGCCTTGGGCCGAGCCCGCTCCGCGGCGCCAGGGACCCGATCGTTCGACGGACCCGACGGCGACACCGTCGAGGTGCGGAGATTCGATCCATGAGCGACGGCGGCAGGAGCCAGGTGGGCGGACCGGATCCGAAAGTCTTCGTGCGGCGTTCCTCCACTCGCGAACGACAGATCGGATACGCGCTCCTCGCCCTGCTCGCGTACGTGCCGGTACTCATCGCTCACACGGGGCGAGTCGTCGCCGACACGAAGCAGTACCTGTACCTCGACCCGGGCCGGGTGTTGAGTCGCGCGTGGTCGATGTGGGACGCGAATATCGGGATGGGCACGGTCACCCATCAGAACATCGGCTACCTCTTCCCGATGGGTCCCTACTACTGGGCGATGGAGCACCTCGGTGTCCCCGACTGGGTGGCGCAGCGGATCTGGCTCGGTTCGATCCTGTTCGCGGCCGGGCTCGGCATGCTGTACCTGTTCCGCACGATCGACCTCCGTGGTGCCGGCGCGCCCATCGGCGCCTTGGTCTTCGTCCTGAGCCCGTACTGGTTGGAGTACGCCGCGCGCCTTTCGGTGCTCTTGCTCCCGTGGGCGGGCTTGCCGTGGATGCTGGCCTTCCTGATCCGGGGGCTGCGTCGGGGCGGCTGGCGGCATGCGGCGTTGTTCGCGCTGCTGATCCAGGTCATCGGCAGCGTCAACCTCACGGCACTGGTCTTCGCGGGTCTCGCCCCGGTGCTGTGGATTCCTTACGCCCTGTTCGTCGACCGCGAGGTCGACTGGCGGCGGGTGCTGAGCATCGTCGGCAAGATCGGCCTCCTCACGCTCCTCGCGTCGGCGTGGTGGATGTCGGGCTTGTGGGCCCAAGGCGGGTACGGCCTCAACATCCTGAAGTACACCGAGACGATGAGCGTGGTGTCTCGCACCACCCTGCCGAACGAAGTGCTGCGCGGCCTCGGATACTGGTTCTTCTACGGTCGCGATCGTCTCGGCCCGTGGATCGAGGCGAGTACGGGATACACCCAACGCCCGTCGCTGATTGTCGTGTCGTACGCGATCCCTGCGCTCGCATTCCTGTCGGCGGCCTTCGTCCGCTGGCGCCACCGGGCCTACTTCATGCTCGTGATCGTGGCCGGTGCCGTCGTCGCGGTCGGTGCTCATCCCTACGCGTCGCCGACGCCATTGGGCGGAGCGTTCAAGAAGCTGTCCCAGGAGTCGTCGGTCGCGTTTGCGTTGCGGTCGACCGGCCGGGCGGTGCCCCTGGTCGTGCTCGGACTCGCAGCGTTGATCGGCGCCGGGGTCACGGCGCTGGTGGCGCGGGCCGCGACCTGGTCGCGGCCGCAGTTCCGTGTGGCAATTCCCGTCTTGGTCGGGCTGCTGCTCTTCCTCAACCTGCCGGCGCTTTGGACCGGCGGCTTCTACGGCGACAACTTGCAGCGGCCGGAGGAAGTCCCGACCTACTGGAAGGGGGCGGCGGCGCATCTCGACGCGGCCGCAACCGATACGAGGGTCCTCGAACTCCCGGGCTCGGACTTCGGATCGTATCGATGGGGCCAGACCGTCGATCCGATCACCCCGGGGATCATGGATCGCCCGTACGTTGCCCGCGAAGTGATCCCGTACGGCTCGGCAGCATCGGCCAATCTGCTCAACGCGTTCGACCTGCGCGTCCAGAACCGGCTGCTGACTCCCGACGCCATCGCCCCGCTGGCGCGACTGATGGGCGTCGGCGACATCGTGTTGCGCAACGACATCCAGTTCGAGCGCTACCGGTTGTTGCGACCCCAGTTCACGTCGGTGCTGTTCACGCCGACGCCGTCGGGTCTGCGCGACCCGGTGTCGTTCGGGACGGCGACCTCGACGCAGAGCACCGAGTTCCCGTTCCTCGACGAGCAGGCAATCCTCGAGCCCGGAGTGGATTCGATTCCCCCGCCGGTGTCGGTCTTCGCGGTCAAGCGCCCGCAACCGATCGTGCGCGCGACCTCGGCGACCCGACCGGTGATCATGGCAGGTGATGGCGAGGGCGTGGTCGATGCGGCCGAGGCCGGCCTCATCGATGCGGGGACCGCCCTCTTGTATTCCGGGTCCTACAGCAAGGACGCGGCGGCTCTCCGACGCGAGGTGGATCGCGGCGCCACCCTGGTGGTGACCGACACCAACCGTGATCGTGGGCGACGGTGGAGCAGTCTCACCGAAACGTCGGGGTACACCGAGGGGCCGGGCAGCCACCCGCTCCAGCGCGATGAATCGGATTCCCGCCTCGATCTCTTTCCCGATGCCCCGCGCGATTCCCAGACGTTCACCCGCCTGATGGGCGCGCGCAGCGTGCGGGCCGACAACTACGGCAACGCGATCAGCTACACGCCCGAAGACCGACCGGCGCGTGCCTTCGACGGCGACCCGTTCACCTCGTGGCGCACCGGCCAGTTCGACGAAGTCCAGGGTCAGCGCATCCGCATCACTCTGGACCGGCCAATCACCACCGACCACGTGAATCTCGTGCAGGTGCTCACCGCGCCGAACGATCGGTTCATCACCGACGCCACGCTGCGATTCGACGGCGGTCACGAGACCCCAGTGACGTTGGGACCGACGTCGCGCACGGAGATCGGCGAGACGGTGCAGTTCTCTCGCCGCCGGTTCTCGACCTTCGAGGTCGAGGTCCGGGGGACCAACGCGGGCGAGAAGATCATTTTCGGGGGTCTGAGCCCCGTGGGGTTCGGGGAGATCCGCCTGGTCGACGGGGAGGGGACGCCGGTGCGCGTCCAGGAAATCATCCAGATGCCCGAGGACCTGTTGCGGATGGCCGGGTCGGCGTCGGCCACCCGGCCGTTGGTACTCCTGATGAATCGTGACCGCGTGCCGCCGCGGCCCGCCCGGGTCGACCCGGAAGCCGAGCTGGTCCGCGCCTTCACTCTCCCCTCGGCACGCGCGTTCGCGGTGGCGGGGGATGTGCGCTTGGCTCGGAACCGCGACGACGCGGCGATCGATCGCGCCGTCGGCTACACGGGTCCGATCACTGCGACCTCATCGGCGCGCCTGCTCGATGCCCCGGCGGTACGTGCGTCGACCGCGCTCGATCACGACCCCGCCACCGCATGGACGACGCCGTTCAAGACGGCCGTTGGCTCGACCGTGCACATCGACTTCGGTGCGCGTCGTACCTTGGACCACCTCGCACTCGAACTCGTCGCCGACGGACGCCACAGCGTTCCAACCGAACTCGAGATCCGGACCGACCAGGGCGAACGCCGCACGGTCTCCCTCGAGGTGCCGCCGGATACGACGACCCCGGACGCGACGGTGCCGGTCGCGGCGAGTTTCCCGGCCATTCGCGGTGAAGCGATCGACATCCGGATCAGCAAGGTGCGCTCGGTCCTCACCCGGGAGTACGACTGCGGCTGTGACGTCGAGACACCGGCCGCGATCGCCGAGTTCGGTATTCCCGGACTCGCACCGGTTCGCCCTCCGGCCGAGATGCCGCGGTCGTGTCGCGACGACCTCGTCCGGATCGACGGTGTGCCGGTCGCGGCCACGCTTGTCGGTCCCACGGCGGACGCCGTCGCCCTCCGCCCGATCCATCTGGCTCCGTGTTCCAGTCGCGCCGCGGTGCTGACCGCGCAACTGAGCGCCGGCGCGCATGAAGTGCGGACGACGACGGGAGCGGCGACCGGCTTCGTGGTCGATCGTCTCGTCTGGGCCAGTTCCGCAACCGGCGCGGCCAGCGACCGACTCGCCCTTGCCGGCACGTTGGCCCAAGACCCCGCGCCGCCCGCGCCGACGGTCACGGTGGTCCGGTCCGGGCGCGCCCGGATGTCGGCCGAAGTCGTCGACGCGAGCGAACCCTTCTGGTTCGTGCTCGGCCAGAGCGACAACGCGGGGTGGCACGCGACGGCAAACGGCAACGACCTGGGGCCGTCCCGGCTGGTCGACGGGTACGCCAACGGCTGGTTGATCTCACCCAAGACCCCGACGGTCGCGATCGAACTCGAGTGGGTTCCGGAACGCACCGTCCAGCGCTCGATTGCTCTTTCGGTGGTTGCCATCATGCTGTGTCTCGGAATCGTCGCGTTCTCCCACGCCCGCTCGCGACGCGTTGATCTGCGCGCGTTGGTGCTGGATGTCGGCGGCACGCCGACGCTCGAACTGAGGGCTCCCGTCCGGTCGGCCAGTTGGATGGTGGCCGGCCTGACCGCCGGCCTGGTCGGAGTCCTCGGTGCCATCGTCGTACGCCCCGTGATCGGGGCGGTCCTCGGCGTGGCGGTGTTGGGCGCACTGCGGGATCGGCGGATCCGCCGAGTCCTCGATCTGGTGCCCGTCGTGGCGATCGTCCTGGCCGGCGGGTACATCGCGTATCGCCAGGCGAGGTATCAGCTGCCGCCGATCTTCGAATGGCCGACGCTGTTCCCTCGCGCGCGAACGTTGGGTTGGAGTGCGATTGTCGTGCTCGGGGCCAACGCGCTGATCGGGCTAGTGCTCGACCGGCGCGGGCGGCGGAGTCGGATCGAGGGAGTCTGAGGGATCCGGCCCGGTGGGGTCCGGCCGGGGTACGAAGACCGCGACGGCGAACAGGGCCAGCGCCAGCCACGAGAGTTCGGGCCGGTGGGCGACGCGGCTGAGGATCACCAACCCACCGGCGCCGATCGCGACCAGGGGGACCGACTGCGGGAACCGGCGGACCACCAGAGCACCGAGTGCGGCGGCGGCGGCGATCTCGACCCGGGAGACGAACGCGGTCAACGCGAACGTCACTGTCATCGCGCCGATGGTGAGTGTCACGGGTTCGCGATGGTGGAACGTCGCGAAGTTCATGAGCCGCGGTTCGTCGCGGAGGATCGAGTTCGGGGAATCGCGACGGTCTCGTCGACGGCCCACCACCAGCAGGAGCACACACGCCAGCACGCCCGCGGCGGAAGCGCCGATGCTCCACCACACGGTGCGTTGCGGTGTCCAGTGCAACGAGACCGTCACCGGACCGGCCTGGTGCGGACGCACGAGCCAGGCGTTGGCGTAACCGTTCGCCAGGCTCGGCGCCCCCAAGGAGCGGCCCTTCACCGACGCGTGCCAACCGGCATTGCGGCTCTCGCCGGACACCAGCCAGAACGGCGTGCCGTCGGAGTCGACGGTGGCAGTGACGCGATCAGGGCTGGCCCGATCGACGCGCACGGATCCTGCGATGGCCGGCGCGGGGACCAGAAGGCCTCCAGTGGCCGGCGCGCCGCGACCGTTCGAATCGAGGACGATCCGGTCGATGTCGATCCCGGAGTCCCAACCGCGCGGAGTCGTCAGCCGGTGGCTCCCGGCTCCGAGCGGAACCGCCGGCGTGCAGGCCGCCAGCTTCAGACCGGCGCGCGTCTCGACCGCGGTCGCGTCGTCGATCCGTACGGGCACGGGGGCACCGTCGAGTCGGATGAGGTCGGTGCGGCACGTCCCGTCGAGCTTCGGGGTGGTGGGTGCGACCGCGCTCGGCGCAAGCTCGATCCCACCGAGCGCGACCGGCGGGATGCGAGACGCTGCGGGCTCGGGGCCGTCGGGCCGGGTCGCGTCGCCGACGCCGATCCGAATCGTCCGGGCGGCGGTGGGCGTCGTGGGGATGGTCAGGGGAGTGGCGACCGGCCGGTCGGCGGTCCGGGCGCTCGCGGGAACCACCACCGGGGCCGAGCCGATGGCGACGCCGTCGGCGAACACGGTCAGTTCCGTCGGCGTCGAATGCCAGCGGTCGGTCACGACCGAGAGCGTCACGTCATCGACCGCGACCGCGTCGGCGAGCTCGACCTCGACCCACTGACCGGCCTGCGGTCCGTACTCGCTGGTCCAGGCGGTCGTGGCCGCGTCGGTAAACGCTCGCGAGGCTCGAGCACCGAGGCTGCCGCTCAGCCGGCTCGACGACCGGTAGTGCGTGCCGGGAGGTGCGGTATGGAGGAGCGCATCCAGGGCTTCGTCGGAGGCGTCGGGATTGATCCGGACGGTCCCCGTGAGGCCGTACCGACGCGGGTCGGGCGTGACGATTCGGCGGTCCAATGCGAGTTCTTCGTCTTGGCGTCCCTCGCTGCCGGTCTCCTGGCGCAGCCGCGTCATGACGATGGCCAAGGGATGCGAGGTCGCCGCCCGGCCGACCCGGCGAGCGAGGTCGGTCGGGAGTCTCACGGTCTCGGCGATTCGCAGGTCACCCAGACGAATCTCGGCGAATCCGACGGCGTTGGCGAAGATCGGTTCGAACGGGGGGAGATGCGTGCCCCGAATCGTGACCCGGAGGGAACGGACCTTCGTGGTGGGAAAAGCGATGCGTTGCCCGGCGGGGGTGAACGACTCCGGCCCGAGGGTGGCACGGACGGAGGTGGAGTGGTTGAGCGTCACCTCGACGTCGGTCACCCACCGGTCCCGGGGCAGGCCGGCCGGTTGGACCAGCGTGACTGCCGCGGCGGTGACCGGTCGGGCCGGCCGGACCTCGATCCACTCACCTGCGGGATCCACCCCGCCGACCCGCCAGGCAGTGCGGAGATCACCGTCGAACGCACGCGCGGCCCGGTCCTCCGGTCGTTCCGCACCGCCATCGGCGCTGGCATCGACCCGACCGCCGACCTGCTCGACCACGGTGTGGGCGCGAGCGGACGTGTCGGCGAACGGCTCGAAGTGGCCGTCGTACCCGTTGACGTCGTGAGTGGTCTGGCGAGCGCGTTCGGTAGATCCCTTCGTGTCGCGGATCGACGAGAAGAAGCTGGTGACCCGCCGCCGGTTGGTGTCCGTCACCACGAGACGCGCACCGGTCTCGAGCGCGTGCTTCAACCCCGAACTCGATTCCGCCGCGAGTTCGAGGATCCGTTCGCGACCGTTGATGAGGCCGGCGGCGGCGAGGTCGACGATGCCGTCTCCATCACCGGCGAGGACGATCGGATCCGTGTCGGTCGCAGCTCGCACGATCGGAACCGAGTCCTGGATCGAGAAGATCGACACCGCCGGAGGATCGGTCGCGGTGGAGTTGGTGCGCAGATCGGTGGCGTCGCGCACGGAGTCGATGGGCGTGACCACGGGTCCGAACGATCGAGGCGGGTCCATGCCGGCGGCCAGCGGTTGGGTCAGTGCGCCCCACAGTTCACGCGGGTGCGGGGAGCCGGAGCGGTCGTACGCAAGGTCGCTCCGCAGCGCGACGGTCCCGACGCCGAAGAGCCGCGAGATCGGAGCGAGGGTGTCGGGTTCGAAACTGCCGTTCTGGAGTCGGCGATCGAAGGCGTCGAGCACGTTGACCGACTCCGGTGAGCCGTAGGGGAGCACCTCGCGTGCGAGATAGGGCCGGTCGGTCAGGCCGGGCGTCACCGGCTCGACGGTGTTACCCCAGCGATAGGTCGCGAAACTCGATCCCGGGATTTCGAGAATCCGGGTCTGGTGTGATCCGCGATCGAGGGCATCGACCGCCCGGTTCCAATAGCCCGGAATCGATTCCGGTCGTTCGGTCCCGGGGGTGAAGTACCCGTTGCGCCAGACCGGGAGAAAGGCCAGGACGACGAGCGCGGCCACCCCGGCGGTTGCGAGTGATCGGGCTCGAGGCCACCGGAGGGCGCCCACTCCGGCCCCGATCAGGCCGGCGACGCCGAGCACCACGATCGGCACGACCCGCGGGGTGTTGCGCAACGCCAGGCCGAGCGCCGATCGATCGGTGAACGTGCGCCAGAGGCGTCCGTAGATCGTGGTGTCGTCGAAGGGCCACGCGCCCACGCCCACGATCGTCCCCACGACGACGCACGCCGCGAAGTAGCTGCGATGACGCCATCTCACCAACCCGCCCGCGGCCAGAGCCAGCGCCGGCACCGCGAAGCTCGTGAGGACGACGACGCGTCCGGAGGCGTAGGCCGAGGTCTGAATCAGTGAGAACCCGCTGCGGTCGTAGCCGTAGAAGAACCAGTTCCCCAGACCACGCAGGATGTCGCCGGGCGTCGAGGCGGTCGAGATCGTGCGAACGTTCTCGGTGAGTTGGAGCACGGGGAGGCCATAGCTCCCTTGGGCCCATAACCCTGCCAACCACCAGAGCGAGACGGCTCCGCTGAGGAGCCCGACCTTCCCTGCGACTCCGAGCGCGGCGCGAGCCCGGTCGCGGCCACCGCCGAGTTCCATGGTGAGCCAGAGCGCCGGCCCGATCGCCATCAGCAGCAGTGCGGAGGCGTTGACTGCGCCGATGGTCAAAACGATCAATGCGATCATGGCCGGATCTCGCCAGCCGCCGCGTCGCGCCGCTCGCATCGTGAGGCCGACCACCCAGGGAAGGGCGGCCCACGGGAGCAACAGGACCGACATCCGTGCGGTAAAGGACAATTGGTAGGGGGAGAGCATGTAGATCGAGCGCGGCGACCCCGGCTGCGGTTCGGGACAACCCGAGGCGCAGGAACAGCCAGCGGGCCCCCAGCACGGCAACGAGAGAGATCGTGCCCAACCAGAAGCGCTGGACGACCCAGTCGGGCAGGCCGAGTCGCTCACCGACCCAGAAGAACGGGCCCATCGGAAACAGGTAGCCGATGTGCTGGTGGGGGACCGTGCCCGCCCCGACGTGGGGATCCCAGAGCCAGGGCACACGCGTGAGGAAACGGCCCGGATCGAGGTAGAGGTACTGCTTGGTGTCGCTACTCAACCGGCCGGGCGAAGACAGAAAGAACGGCACGTACGCGAGGACGATCGCGCCGATGACTTCAGGGGCGAATCGGCGAGCAGGGCCCCGACGTGATCGGGTCTCGGTCGGCGCCATGCGAGGCGCGAGCGTAGTTGGTGATCCGTCCCGGGCGACCGGCGGTGCACGACCCGGGGCAAACCGCCGGGTACATTGCCTCCGGTGCTGAACACGCGTGCGCCGGCCCGCACATTCTGGCCGATAGCCGCGCTGGGTCTCGCGGCCATCGCGGTGTCGCTGCTCTCGCGCCATCTCCTCTACCCGGCCTTCTCCTGGAACCGCGACGAGACCGTCTACCTGTGGCAGGTCGCCGGTCTTCGCGCCGGGCAGTTCACGAGCACGACCGGTGGGTTCCCGGCCGCATTCCATCCATGGTTGGCCGGTGTTCGCGGCGATTCCTTCTTTTCGCAGTACACCCTCGGGTGGCCGCTCATCCTCTTGGCCGGCGACGTGGCGTTCGGGTCGCCAGATGCGGCGTTGGCGTTCGGGGCGGCGTTGACGGTCGTCGGGACCTACCTGCTGACCCGCGAGATCACCGAAGACGAGTTCCTCGCTCGCCTGGCTGGCGTCGCCATGTTGGTGTCGCCCATCGTGATCATCCAGGCGGGGGTGCATCTCGGCTACCTGTTCGCCCTCGGCCTCGGGTTGCTCTCCGCCACGGCGATGATGTCGGGGTTCCGAACTCGCCGACACGGTCGAATGGTGGTGGCCGGGGCACTCCTCGGCTGGATCTTCATGACCCGGCCCTACGACGCGGTCCTCTGGGGTCTCGCCGTCCTCGGGCCACTCGCGTGGTCGCGCCGACGTGAACATCGATCGCTCGTTCGGGTGATGGTTGCGGTCGGCGTCGGGTTCGTCCCGCTGGTGATCGCGACTTTGGCCTACAACCGTCACGTCACCGGGGCCTTCGGACAGTTCCCCATCACCGCGGCCGATCCGCTCGACACCTTCGGGTTCGGCGACCGGCGTTTGATGCCGACGTTTCCTACGGCGAACTACACCCCGGGCCAGGCCCTCCGGAGCTCGGCGAAGCAGGCGGTACTCCTCCCGATCTTCATGACGGGCAGCTATGTCCTGGCGGCATTGGCGGTCTGGGGTCTCGGTCGGCGCCGACGCGAGATCGGCACCCAACTCCTGATCGCCATCGGACTCGTGTTTCCGGTGGGGTACTTCTGGTTCTGGGGCATGTTCGTGTCGTCGCCGACGATGCCGCTCAGCGGGCCGATTTACTACATCCCCCTGTGTGCCGTGCTGACGATCGCGGGGCTACGCGAACTGTTGGACCTCCTGCGGACCCGGCGGCGGACGGCGATCGGACTGATCGTCGCCATGGCGGTGCTCACCGTGCCCTTCGGGCTCAATCGGATCCTGGTGAACCGCAAGATCAGCGTCGCCCAGCTCCCGTGGAAGCGCAGTTCCGACGCGGCGCCGAAGCATTCCCTCGTCGTCGTCTGGCGGTCGGGCGACTACCTGATGTTCCTGAATCCGTACTCGGCGAATCCGCCGCATCTCGACGGCTCGGTGTTGTACGCGACCGATCAGGGTGCGGCGACCCTGGACGTCATCGCCGCGCACCCCGACCGAAAGCCCTATCTCCAGCAGACATCGTTGCCGCCCGACGGCCAAGTGCCGAATGATCACCCGAAGACGCCGACGATCACGATGGTGCCGATTCGAGTGGTGCGTGGTGCGCAGGTGGATCTGGGAGTTCGGACGCGTGCGGGCGACTCGCAATCCGGATCCCTCACCGGGTTCGTCCGCTGGGCTGACGGCACGATTACACCGTCGGGCACCTCGCAACTTCTCGACGCCAGTGTGCTGGGCCCAGGGCGGGGCACCGTCTCGATCGGGCTCGGCCGGGGCCTCAGCGCTCGATCCGCGGCCGCGCATCCGGTATGGCGCCGCGACGTTCATTATCGAGTCGCGGACGGCGAGATCGAGGTTCTGACGCCGATCGATACCTTCCGGAGCGTCAGCAAGAACGGGAAGCGTCGCTGGGAAGTCCAGGCGCCGGGAGTATCATCGCCAGTCGCTCTTGCGCCCGTCCCAGCAACTCGGAGGAAGTGATGACCCAGCCCGACCTGTCCGCCCCGGACGATCCGGTGGTGGTCATCATCGGTGCCGGGCCGGCGGGCCTCACTGCGGCCTATCAGCTCTCCAAGAGCGGCAAGCGGGCGACCATTCTCGAGGCCGACGACATCGTCGGTGGGATCAGCCGGACCGTGGAACGCGACGGCTGGCGATTCGACATCGGTGGGCACCGGTTCTTCACGAAGGTGCGCGACGTCGACGACCTGTGGTTCGAGATCCTGGGGAAGGACGAGTTCCTGCAACGGCCCCGGATGTCCCGGATCCTCTACCGCGGCAAGCTCTACGACTATCCGCTGAAGCCGATGAACGCCCTGGGCAATCTCGGCCCGATCGAAGCGGTCCGTTGTGTTGCGTCCTACGGCTGGGCGAAGGTCCGCCCGCCCGAAGACACCAGCAACCTCGAGGGCTTCTACGTGAGCCAGTTCGGTTGGCGGCTCTACGAGCACTTCTTCCGCCGTTACAACGAGAAGGTGTGGGGCGTCCCCACCAAGGAGATGTCGGCCGACTTCGGAGCCCAGCGGTCCAAGGGCATGTCCCTCATGACCGCGATCGGCGATGCCATGACGCCGAAATGGGTGAAGGCACGCAAGAGCAAGGGGTCCCAGGTCACCTCCCTCATCGAGTCCTTCAACTACCCCAAGTACGGGCCGGGTCAGATGTGGGAGCAGCGCGGCCGAGATCGTCACCGAACGGGGGAGCGAACTCCTCTTCGATGCGAAGGTCGTGCGGGTGTCCCACCGTGATGGTGCGGCCTATGAGGTGGTCGCCACCGTCGACGGGCAGGAACGCAGTTTCCCCTGCGACGACGTCATCTCGTCCATGCCGTTCCGGTCGCTGATTCGCGCCATGGATCCTCCTGTACCCGACGACGTGCGCGCGGCCGCCGAAGGCCTCACGTACCGGGACTTCATGACGGTGGCGCTCGTGGTGCCCCAGGAGTTCTCATTCCCCGACAACTGGATCTACATCCACGATCCGGCCGTGAAAGTCGGCCGGATTCAGAACTTTGGTTCGTGGTCGCCCTATCTGGTGAAGGAAGGGCGCACGTGTCTCGGTCTCGAGTTCTTCGTGAACGAGGGCGACGACATGTGGACGAAGTCCGACGAGGATCTGATCGCCCAGGCCAAGCGTGAGGTCGAGCATCTCGGGCTGGCCGACAGTTCCAAGGTCGAAGCGGGCTACGTGGTGCGGATGCCCAAGGCCTACCCGGTGTACGACGAGCACTATCAAGCCAACGTGGCGGTGCTCCGAGCGTGGATTGCTGCGAGTTGCCCCGAACGTCATGCCCACGGGTCGCAACGGCATGCACAAGTACAACAACCAGGATCATTCGATGCTGACCGCGATGCTCTCGGTCGAGAACATCCTCGGTGCCCACCACGACGTCTGGACCGTGAACGTCGAAGACGAGTACCACGAAGAATCGATCGGGCGTGACGACCAGGGCGGGACCGGGCGGGACGCGCCGGTGCTCGCACGGGAGTCGATTGATGCGGCGGCTGCGCGCCGACGAGAAGGCGGCGACGCATGAGGGTCCAGGTGTGCACCCCCACCTACATCGAAGCCGACAACATCGAGGAGTTCCTGCGGCGTGCCCGGGCGGCGCTGCCCGACGCCGACATCCTCGTGCTCGACGACAACAGCCCCGACGGCACCGCCGACATCGCCGATCGAGTCGCGGCCGAACTCGGTCACATCGAAGTGCTCCGCCGGCCGGAGAAGCGCGGTCTCGGCAACGCGTACCGCGCGGGATTCGCAGTGGGGATCGCCCGGGGGTACGAGATCATCTGCCAGATCGACGCCGACCTCTCGCACGACCCGGCGGTGCTCCCGGAACTCATCGCCGCGGTCGAAGGCGGCGCCGATCTCGCGATCGGTTCGCGCTATGTGCCGGGTGGCGCAATTCCGCACTGGCCCGCCCGCCGGCTGGCCCTGTCGAAGTACGGAAACCGCTACGCCCGGTTCATGCTCCGCACCGGCGTGAAGGACACCTCGGCCGGCTTCCGGGCCTATCGGGCCGACACCCTCGAGGCGATCGACTACGCGAACACGCGAGCCAAGGGCTATGGCTTCCAGCTCGAGACGACCTATCGGGTCGCCCGACTCGATGCGAAGGTCGTCGAGATTCCGATCACCTTCACCGATCGCGTCCGGGGCTATTCGAAGATGTCGACGTCGGTCATCGTCGAAGAGATGGCGCTCATGACCTGGTGGGGCATTCGCGACCGGTTCCGTCGGGTTCGGAAGTCATCGACCGCTTGATGTAGAGCGCATACAGGGGCGTCTTGGCTTGGTCGTCTGGCCGCACGCCGAAGGTCTTCACGAGGCAGAACTGACGCCGGAGCACCTGATTCGACTCGTCGCTTCCGAACTTGCGGGCGTCGTTGGGTTCGTCCCAGTCGTTCCAGACCCCGGACAAGATCGCAACCTGGGAGCCGGCCAGGTCCGACGGCATTCGCGACCCGGCTCGGTTGGCGACCCCCGGGTCCATCTCGATGAAGTAGGTGCCGGGCGGGTATTCGGGAAGCAGGTAGTACAGGTAGGCATCCGAGTACGGCGTCTTGCGCAGGTCGGTCGGACCGACGAAGAGCCGGTCGCCCGGCTTGGCAACCTTGGGGACCTCGGCGAGCAGGTCGCGAGCGGCGCGCGCGACGTCCTCCCGGCCGTAGTAGAAGGTCCGGCCGTTCCGTTCGATCTCGAACGCCAGCCGGTGGCGACCGAAGGTCTGGGCGACGAGGTCGGCGTAGGACCATCCGGTGAAGTGAGGAAACAGCAGCACGATCGCCACCGGGACGGCCACGATGGTCAGCGCCGGTGACCATCGGGGAAGCGGCGAGCGGCGGAGTCGGAGGAGTTCGACGGTCGCCACCGGCAGGAGCGCGAGGGACACACAGCTGACCCACGAGAAGTGGGCCGAGTCGACCCGTTGGATGCCTTGGGAGAGCATGCCGAGCCCGAAGAGGCCGGCGGCCAACAGTACGCGGGCCTGGACTCGTTGCGGGTCGCGCCGCAGCGCGTACCGTCCGATGATCGGCAATGCGATCACCACCACGATCATCACGAAGAACCAGACGAAGAGCTGTTGCGAGGTCTCGAGGTGGGGGAGCGGCCATTTGGGCGGCTGGATGGCGCCGGACCGCTGCAGGAACCCATCGAGGTGATCCCAGGATGGCGGGATCGGTAACCGGCGCCCACCGCGCAGGTACACGACCGGGTCCAGCACCATGCCCCTGAACGTGTTGTACGGGCCGGCGGTGACGAGTTGGATGATGTAGGCAGACAGGCCGAGTCCGAGTCCGGTCACGAACGTGCGCTTGAACCGCCAACTCAGGCCGGCGGTCGCGCCGAGGGCTCCGAGGCCGACGGCGAGAACGAGGTCGAGCCGGAACAGCAACGCGCCGGCACTCACGATCCCGGCCCAGAACAAGAACCGAGCGGCGCGCTGCGGGTCCCCGTCGACGGACCGACGCCCGACGAGCGCAAGGTTCAGCCCGATCAGTCCGAGGGCCACGCCACCGATCCATGCGAGTGCGGTGAGGCCGAGGGGCGGCACGATGAACAACAAAGCCAGGAGTGCACAGGCGAGACCGAGTCGCCGACCCCAGGCCCGGGCGAGCCAGTAGATGCCCGCCACGACACCGATCTGTTGGAGGAGGCCGAAGAGTCGTTCGGCCTCGAGGTTGACGCCGAACGCCTTCATCCAGCCGGCGAGGGCCCACAAACTCCCGGGTCCGTAGAGATGGAGGAAATCCGCGTTCGGGAAATCGCCGTGGAGCACACGTTCGGGGAAGACGAGCATGAAGCCCTCTTCCATCGGCGGTCCTTGATTGCGCAGCAGCCCTCGGAGTGGCAAGGCGAAGGCCGCGGCGAGCACCAAGAAGACCAGGACCCGCTTCGTGCGCGGTGACCACGCCGCGACTCGGCTCGACGTACGGGAGAGGATGTTGCTCACCGGGAACTCGGCGCGCGAAACCAGCGCATGAACCGGAGGAACATCGGTTCGAGAGTAGCAGCGGAGGCCGGAATGAGCCGGTCAACAGGTGGTCGGAGCGAACGTGAGGCGGCCGGTAGATTCACGGTGATGTCGACGTCGATGGAGCTCGACCAGGCGGTCGACCCCCGCGCCGGCGCTGCCCCCAACTCAGGCCCCTCGTCCCGCCTGGTCCCGGTCGTGGTCTGGATCGGATTCTTGGTGGGGTTCGTGATCGCACTGATCGCGATCGCCCGGCCCCGTTGGTTCCCCCTCCTCGATCTGGCCCAGACCGAGATGCGGGTTCGAGACGTCTTCAGTAGTCATCCGCCCTTGATCGGGCTGCCCGGCCGGATCGGTACCCTCGCACGACAGGGGAGCCATCCCGGACCCTTGAGTTTCTGGACGCTGGCGCCGGTCTATCGCCTCTTCGGGTCCTCATCGTGGGCGATGCAGGTCGCGACCGCGGCGCTGAACCTCGCCGCCATCGGGGCCACCCTGCTCATGACCCGCCGCCGCGGTTCCACTCGGTTGGTGCTCGGCGTCGGGTTGGCCCTCGCGCTCCTGACGGCGTTCTACGGTCCGTCGGTCCTGACCCAGGCGTGGAACCCGTACATGCCGATGATGTGGTTCCTCGTGGTCGTGGTCGGGGTGTGGTCAGTCCTCTGTGACGACCTGGCGTGGCTTCCCGTCACGACCTTCGCCGCCTGTTTCTGTCTCCACACCCACATCTCCTATCTGGGATTGGTCGGCGGGCTCGGTGGTGTCGCGCTCGTGTGGATCGGGTGGAGCGGCTGGAAACGCCCGGGGGCCTTCGGCGCACCGGGCGGTGCCGTTCGATCCTCCTCGCCGTCGCCGTGGTCGTGATCACCTCGATCCCGATGGTCGTGCAAGAGTTCACGCACTCTCCCGGCAACCTCACGCTGATCTGGGAACACTTCACGAATCCGCCGGAGACGCCGATCGGTCTGCGGGCCGGTCTCGACGTGCTGCTCGTCCATCTCAATCCCTGGCGTTTGGTGAGCCAGCAGGACGCCACGACCGGTTCGGTGATCCCGGGCGCGCTGTTCCTGGTGCTGTGGGCAGCCAGCGCGGCGTACTCGGCTCGGCACCGCCTGCGCGGCCTGGTCGCGCTCAACGTGGTGCTGGCCGTCTCGCTGGGTCTCGGTCTGGTCTCGATCGCCAACATCTTCGGATTCGTCTGGTACTACCTCATGTTGTGGTCGTGGGCACTCAACGCCTTCATGATGCTGGCCATCGCCTGGGTCGCGGTACGGATCGCCCGTGACGCTCTCCGGGTGCGTGATCGGTCGACCGCCCGCTTCGTCGGCCCCGCGGTCACGGCCGTGGTCGCGGTCGCACTCATCGGCGCGCTCAGCTCGTTCGCGTGGCAGGCGCGCACCGTCGAACCGCCGGATCCCCAGATCTCGCTCGCCCTGGGTCGCCTGGTCCGCGGCACCGTCCATGCCATCGACCGGGGGGCTGCGCCGGGCAACGGGAAGGCGGGGAGGTATCAGGTCACCATCACCGATTCGATCTCAATCAACTCGCCGCTCTACGGAATGCTGCTCGAACTGGAGCGCGCCGGAATCCACGCCGGCTTGCCGAGGCAGTTCCACGCGATCGTGGGGGATCAACGGGTGGTCACCAGACGCGACGCGAGTGCCGTGGTGCACATTTCGGTCGGTCGCGATATCTCCCGCTGGCGGGCGAAGCCCGGCGTCGTGCAGGTGGCCTTCACCGACCCGCGCACACCCGCGCAGTTGCGCGAGCGGCGGGCGCTGCGCCGCGAGTTGCGCGCCGACCTCACCGGAATCGGGCGGACCGACCTCATCCCGAATCTCGACGACAACGTCTTCACCGCGAGCGTCGACCCCGAACTCCCGCCCGCACTCGCGGCCAAGCTGCGTCGGCTCCTCGACATCGGCGAGGCGTCGGCTGCGTTCATCGGCCCGCCGTCCCTTGCCGAAGGGCGATGACACGCCGCTATGAACGCGAGCGATGACCGCGGGCGAGTCCGTGGACTTCACGCGAGTCGAAGCGGTGTTTCAACGAGAGGACCGGTCGTTCGAAGCCGTACCACGAGATGCTCGCAGTGGCGATGGTGAGTGCCAGGACGGCGGCGACGAAGATCAGCCACGGTGCGCTGAAGTAGGAGTTCGTGTGCCATGCGAACGGCGTGTCGCTGGTGTAGACGCCGGTGAAGGGCAGGTTCGTCCAGGTCAGGTAGCGGTCGATCCACGCTTCGTGCCATAGATAGATGCCGTAGGAGATCGTTCCGAGCAACACCGTGGTCCGTGCTTGGAGGAATCGGTGGATCCGACTCGCGTCCGCGGCGGGTGACCGGAAGATCGTCGGCAGGACGAGGAGGAGGGCAGTGGCACCGTAGAGGTAGTGCTGTCCCCACAACAGGTGGTGGGCAATGGCGCGGCCCTGTGCGTCGGAGGTATGGCCGAGTCCTGCGCCGGCGGCCACCCACCAGAAGGTTCCGAGCGCTCCGAGCCAGCACACCAACGGTGCGAACCGGCGATCGAGGCGAGCGGGAACGGCGCGGCCGAACGATGTCACCGCCACCGAGAGCACGGCGAGTCCCATGCCGAGGGCGAAGAGATCGAGCCACCACGGGAGCCACATCTTGAGTTGGCCGATACGACCGTCGGAGAACCCCGCGCCGAGCACGAAGGCCTTCCACGCCGTCGAGATCGCGACCAGGACACCGACGCCGACGAGTTCGAGGTTGATCGGATCGCCGCGCCGCCGGCGACCGACCCACCGAATGATCGCGGCCCAGAGTGGAAGAAACAGGTAGAACGCCACTTCGGTGGCGAGGGTCCAGGCCTGGACCAATGGTGCGAAGACATCGAGTTGGTTCGGGCTGTAGATGTGCAGCAACGAATAGTCGAGCAGGAAGTTCTTGAGCGAGGCGATCTCGGTCACGCCGAGGACGTAGACCACGACCGTCGTCGCGAGCCAATAGGCCGGATAGATGCGGAGCCCTCGGCGCCAGAAGTACGGGACCACCCGGGGAGACTCGCGCTCGAGCAGGCGCGCGGCCACGAACGGCCGGTAGAGCAGGACGCCCGAGATCACGAAGAAGATGGCCACGCCGCCATCCATGCGGGCGAAGAAGATCCCCAGAATGTTCGGCCCGTTGGCACCGCCGCTGTCGGCGACGTGGGTCAGCACCACCGCGATGGCCGCGATCGCCCGTAGTCCGTCGAAGCCGGCGAAGCGGGTGCTCGTCGAGGCCGACGATGCCTCGAGTCCGGTGGCCGCCATTCCCGGCATTCTACGGGTGCGGTCATCGAGAATCGGGGGACGCGTCGCCTACCATCCGACGTTTCGCAACCTGAGGTGAATCGTGAAGTTGTCCGACCGTCCGAGTCCGGATCGTCCGACCATCGTGACCGGCGCGTCCGGTTGGCTGGGTCGCAACCTGGTGCGGGCGCTCGTGGCCCAGGATCGCCCGGTGCGCGCCCTGGTGATGCAGGCCGAGGAAGCGCCGCTCCTCGAGATCATCGGTCCGCAGGTCTCCACCGTGGTCGGCGACGTGCGCGACCCGGCGGCACTCGACCGGCTGTTCGCCGGGGTCGAACCGGCGACGGTGTTCCACACGGCCGCCGTCATCCATCCGCGGAAGGTCCGCGACTTCTTCGACATCAATGTCGGGGGCACGGAGCTGGTCGTCGACCAGGCCCGCCGGGCCCAGGCCGCTCGGCTGATCCACGTGTCGTCCAACTCGCCGTTCGGGGCCAACGCGACACCTTCGGATCGGTTCACGGAAGACTCGCCGCTCAATCCGTATATGGGGTATGGCGAGTCGAAGGTCGAAGCCGAAGCGGTGGTGAACCGAGCGTCGGCACGCGGCGATCTCGAGACGGTCACGATTCGGGCACCGTGGTTCTACGGGCCCTACCAGCCGCCCCGGCAGTCCCAATGGTTTCGGGCACTGCGGCGCGGTCGGTTCCCGATGATCGGCGACGGCACCCAGCAGCGATCGATGGTCTACACGGACCATCTCGTGCAAGGTCTGCTCCGGGCGGAGGCGACGCCGGCGGCTTCCGGTCGCGCGTACTGGATCGCCGACGCCGAACCGTACGAGTTACGGACGATCTTGACCACGGTGCGCGAGGCGTTGGTCGCGGAGGGGTATCCGGTCAGCGGTGGACTGCCCCGGGTTCCTCGCGTGGTGGGGGTCGTGGCCGAGAAGGTCGATGGCGTGTTGCAGGGGCGGGGCGTCTATCTCCAGGCGGTGCATGTGCTGGGCGAACTGAAGGACACCATCGTGTGCGATATCACCCGCGCTCGTGAGGAGCTCGGATACACGCCGATTACCACGTTGCTCGACGGGATGCGCGCCAGCATTCGGGATTGCGTCGCGCACGGGGAGGTCCTGTAATGGCGAAGCGACTGTTGATCACCGGTGGTGCGGGTTACTTCGGTTCAGTGCTCGCCGATCGGGCCCGGGCGCAGGGGCACGCCGTGCGGGTCTTCGATCTGAATCCGCCCGAGGACCGGAGCCAGGACCACGTCATCGGTGACGTGCGTGACATCGACGCACTCCGGGCGGCATGTGCCGACATCGACGTCGTGTTGCACAACGTCGCCCAAGTTCCGCTCGCGAAGGATCGCGAGCTCTTCTGGTCGGTCAACGTCGTCGGTACCGCGAACGTCTTGCTGGCCGCCCGCGACACCGGCGTTCCCAAGGTCGTGCACACGTCCTCCAGTGCGATCTTCGGGATCCCCGAGACCAACCCCGTCACCGAGTCGACCGCCCCGCACCCGTTGGAGGCCTACGGCAAGGCCAAACTGGAAGCCGAGTTCTTGTGTCACGACGCCGTTGCCGCCGGGCTCGACGTCTCGATCATCCGGCCGCGCACCGTGCTCGGCCACGGGCGGCTCGGCATCATGGCCATCCTGTTCGAGTTCGTCGCCGACGGCGCGCCGGTGTTTGTCATGGGACGCGGTGACAATACGTATCAGTTCGTGCATGCGGAGGATCTCGCCGAGGCCTGCCTGCGTGCCGCGCAACGACCCGGCGCCGAGACCTACAACATCGGGTGCCGGGAGTTCGGGACGATGCGCGAGACGCTGCAGGCGCTCTGTGATCACGCCGCGACCGGATCACATGTCGTCGGGTTGCCGTCGCGGCCGGCCCAGGTCGCGATGAAGGTCCTCGGACAGTCGTCCCTCGTCCCGTTCGCGCCCTACCACTGGCTGCTCTACGGCGAGTCCTTGTGGTTCGATGTCTCGAAGGCCGAGCGGGAGCTCGAGTGGGAGCCCACGCATTCGAACGCGTCTGCGGTGATCGACTCCTACGAATGGTTCTTGCAGAACCGCTCCACCCTCGGCGGCGAAGGCAAGTCGCATCACCAGTCGCCGACCAAGCTCGGACTCCTGAAGCTCCTGAAGCGTCTGCCCGTCTGAACCCGCTAGCGAGCGAGGTACGCGTCGGCGTTGCGGGCGGCGATGGTCATCACCGCGGCCTGGGGGTTCACGCCCGGCGCATCCGGAAGCAGTGAGGCGTCATTCACGAACAGGTTGTCGCTGTCCCAGACTCGGCCGAAGCTGTCGGCGCCGGTCAGGGCGCTGTTGTCGCCCATGCGAATGGTCGACGTCAGATGCACCGTCATCAGGTTGGACTGGGCCCGGTTCAGCGCACCCCACCATTGGGCGAGGTCGGCGCGGCTGCGGACGATGGGTCCGCCGGCGATCGAGGGGAACAGCTCCTTCGCCCCCGCCGCTAACAGCATCTCCCCGAGGTGGACCAGACCACGGGCCAGCCGACTGAGGTCGGAGTCGCGAAGCGAATACGTGACGAGCGGGGCACGGAGTCCGGGCAGTGCGGTGACCCGGCCACTTCCACTGCTGCGGATCGCGGCGTAATAGACGACGACGTTCTGCCAGTGCTCCAACAACCGATCGAGGTCACCGGGTGCGGAGTCGACGAGCGCGAGTGCCACATGGCCACGCCGGCTCGCCGATCCTCCGATGGTGAGGTACGGGTCGAACTCGGTGACGCGGTGGACGGGCACTTCCTCGTGGTCGTACGGGTGGTCGAAGCGGGCCGCCACCTTCACCGTCGGGTGGAACTTCAGGCCGGCTCCGATGTTGTGACGGAACCCGCTTCGTTGCAGCAGCGCCGGCGATTGAATCGCTCCGCCACACACGAACACATCGTCGGCCCGGAACACCACGGGCTCGCTCGACCCATCGGGGTGGCGCAGCGTGGCGCGAGCACCGGTCACGCGGCGCCCGGATGACGTCAGGCTGCGCACCGTGCAGTCCGCTTGGACGACCGCGCCCGCGGCCACCGCACGCGGGATCATCGTGCGCGACATCGACTGTTTCGTGCCGTGACCGCCTTCGTCGTAGGAGTAGACCCGCGCGAACTCCACATTGCGCCACCCGAGTTCGTCGGCGCCGCGCGACAACACCGCCGACGAAGCCGGGGCGGCGCCGGGCAGCCTCGACACCTTCACCACCGACTCCACCTCGTCGGCGTAGTGCCGCAAGGTCGCAACGTCGAAGTCGGCGATGGAGTAAGTCGTGCGCCAGAGGTCGACGAACCGCTCGGGAAGGCGGTGGTACAGGCCCATGTTGATTTCCGTGCTCCCGCCGACGCAGCGGCCTTCCGCAAAGGCAATGCCGGGGCTGCCCAGGGCGGCGCAGGCGCCTTGATGGCGGTAGCGCGCCGTGAACTCGTCGAGCGAGGACGGCTGGTGGGCGTCGGGGTCGTACCACGGCCCTTCCTCGGCGACGATCACGGAACGACCGGCTTCGGCCAGCCGGGCCGCCGTCACCGCACCGCCGGCACCCGAGCCGATGATCAGTACCTCGGTGGAGATGGTCCGGGTCATTCCGGCATCAGTTCCTGCTGCGCGAACGTGACGAGCGACGTGAGCAGTCGCGCGTACTGACGGATGACGCCGATCGGGTTGTGTTCCCACGATGCCATCGCCGCGACGATGTCGGCGTCGGAGGCTTTCGGCGCGTAGCGCAGGATGACGAACGCCCCGAGCACCAGCGATTCACCGACGACACCGAGCCGGAGATGCTGGGGCATGGCCGCGAACGACGTGTCGACGAACTCGGTGATCGCGCCGCCGGTGCGCTGGTCGTCGGGACCGGCCAATGCCGTCACGACGCGGCGTTCCAACCAAAGCATGAGTCGGTCAGCTTAGAACGCAGGTGGTTGGGGTCAGTGCCGGTGTTGGCTGGCGGTGGCGGATCCGGTCGGCGGCGGCGACCAGCGTCAGGGCCGCACCGATCACGATCGTCGGTTCCGCGCCGATCCGGAACCGTTGATTGCCGTAGGTGAGGATCGAGGACACCACCACCATGATCACGGGGGCGACCAACGGCCAGATCCGAAGCCGACGGAGGGCGCCGATGACGAGCCCGACAATCGCCAGCGGCATCAACACCCAATCGAGCCAGGTGCCGAGTCGTTCCCATCGGATCGGTCGACCTTCGAGGGCTTCGAGTTCGATCTGTTGTCCGGGGCGGAAGAGTCCGAACGTCCGCAAGACCCGCGCCACAGCCACCTTCGGTGTGTCGGCCAGATGGTCACCGAGATACTCGATCCCTTGACGCCGGGCCCGAGCGGCGGCGACGGCCTCGTTGAACTGGGGTTCGCGTCCGTTGAACCCGGTGAAGCACTGCCCGGCGCCGGCGTCGCCCGCTCCGAACGTCGAGCGCCACGATCCCAGACTGGGACCGGAATAGGTCAGCGCACAGTTCGCGCCGGCGACCGCAGTTCCGAGGTTGTTCGAGACGGGGACGAAATGGTGGAACGTGGACTGGTTGCGCAGGGTCCAGGGCATCACGACTGCGACCATCGCCAGCAGCCCGGTCGCGGCCATCGCGATCCGGCGTTGGGTCGCACGGTCCTTCGGTCCGAATGCGGCCGGCAGGATGAGCAGCACACCGAGCACCCCCGCTTCCGCGCGGGTGAGGACCGCCAGGCCGAGGACGGCACCGAGGGCCAGGAACCGGGCGTAGGACCCCTGTTCCCGGGCGCGGATCGCGAGACCGAGTGTGGCGACCACCAGCGCCAAGAAGATGGTTTCGCTCATCAACGTGGTCTCGGGGAGAAAGATCATGGGGGAGCAGGCGGCGAGTACTGCGGCGACGATGCCGACCCGCGCGTTGGCCACGCGATGACCGACCCACCCGATCCCGGCCACACTCGCGGTGCCGATCACCGCCAGCGCGAGTCGTTGCCCCTCGACGCTGCGCAGGCCGAGTCGGGCGAACCCGGAGAGCACGAACGCGTGGAGCGGTGGGTACTCGGCGGTCGGGACCACCAAGCCGAATCGGCTCAAGTCGAACGGACGGATGTAGCCCCGGCCCTCGGCGAGGTGATTGGCCAGGAGGTGGTAGGCGCTCGCGTCGCCAAGCGCCGGCACGCGCGGGTTCACGATCACGATGATCAACACTCGGATCAACAGGGCGACCGCGGATACCACCCCGAGGGCGAGCAGGAACCGTCGTGAGATGCGCGCGGAGGTGGGCGGCACGCCGTGGTCAGCGGTCACCGTCAGCGTGGCGGGAACCGTCGGGGCTTGCGGGCGATGGCGAACAGGACCGGCGTGGTGTCGACGATCGTGTCGGTCGCGAAGAAGTGGGAATCATCGAGCCCGGATCCGATGCCCGTGTTCTTCGACCCGAGCGCCTTGTAGACCACGGGGAGGGCGTGCTCGTACGACCATACGTACCAGCTACGGGGCATATGCTGGCGCAGCTTCAGGACGTCGAACTTCAACAGTTTCTCGCCGCTCGCCCGGCGGGCCGCGAAGTCTTCTTTGAGTACCGCGTCACCTTCGAGTCCGATCACCTCGACTTCCTCGAAGAAGAGCCGCAGCATCGACGCGAGGTCCTGGGCGCCGAACAGATAGACGTGGAACGGATTCTCGAAGTCGGCGGTTCGATTCGGCGTGATCACGAACGTCGTACCGTCGTCGGCGCAGACGCGTGCCAGTTCCGCGCAGTGATTCTCGGGCATGACGAAGTGTTCGATGATGTGGGAGGAGCAGACGGAGTCGAAGGCGCCGGACGCGAACCCCAGTTGACCGCCATCCATTGCGACGAACTCGGCATCGGTGCCACGGGGTCCTCCCGGTCCGAACTCCGAACTGGCCAACGCGGCGGTCGCCGCGTCGTAGTCGACGCCGACCACCCGGCGGTCGGGTCCGCAGAAGCGCGCGGTCTCCATGCCGACACCGCAGCCCACGTCCAGGATCCGTCCGGTCCCCAGTCGGGCGATCACCTCGCGGTATCCCGCGTCATGGAGGGCCAGGAGCGAGTCGGGCGTGTGGCCCTCCATCGGGCGTTCGCCGGTCAGTTTCACGCGCAATCCTTGGAGTCGAGGAGTTCGGGCCCGCCGCTCGGGCGGGCGAACCGGTCCCGGAGGGACCGCAGGTCGCGTAGAATATCGGCCTGCTCGACGGGTGTGGAGCAGTGGGGGGCTTCGGCGTGGCTGATCTTGACGGGCTGGCAACCAGTTCGGACATCGCGAAAATCGGTGACCTCGCGGCAGAAGCCGGCTTGCAACGAGTGTCGATGCTGGCGTGGCGGGACCTCGACGACCCCGAGGCCGGTGGCTCGGAGGTCCACGCATCGACGGTGGCCCGCTTGTGGGCCGAGGCGGGCATCGAGGTCACGATGCGAACGTCGTTCGCCGCGGGTCAGGCCCAAATGGGCTGGCGTAACGGATACCGCGTCATTCGCAAGGCCGGGCGCTACATGGTGTTTCCGCGGGCCGCGTTCTCCGAGATGATGGGCTGGCACGGCGGTCGCGACGGACTCGTCGAGATCTGGAACGGCATGCCCTTCATGTCGCCCGTCTGGGCCCGGACTCCGCACGTGACGTGGTTGCATCACGTTCACGCCGACATGTGGAACATGACCTTGCCGCCCAAGTTGGCGGCGGTCGGCCGGACCCTGGAATCCACGATCGCGCCCAAGTTCTATCGCCGGACCCCGATGGTCACGCTGTCGAACTCGTCGAAGCACGAACTCGTCGACGACCTGGGATTCCGGCCCTCGATGGTGCATGTGGTGCCTCCCGGCATCGACCCGCGATTCTCCCCGGGCGCCGCCAAGGCCGAGAAGCCGCTGGTCGTCGCAGTGGGGCGCCTCGTGCCGGTGAAGCGCTTCGAACTCCTCGTCGAGGTGCTCGTGGCGCTGCACGCCCGTCATCCGGAGATGGAAGCCGTCATCGTCGGCGAGGGCTACCGGCGGGAACAGCTCGAAACGCAGATCCACGAGGCTGGGGCCGAGCGCTACATCCATCTCCCGGGTCGGATCTCCGACGACGAGGTCATCGACCTCTACCGGCGCGCCTGGGTGCTCACCAGCGCGTCGGCCCGAGAAGGATGGGGAATGACGGTCACCGAGGCGGCGGCGTGTGGAACACCGGCCGTCGTCACCCGGATCGCGGGCCATTCCGATGCGGTCGCCGAGGGCGAGTCGGGCCTGCTGGCCGCCGGCCGCGACGAACTCGTCGATGGACTCGATCGGGTGCTCGCCGATGCCGGCCTGCGGGAGCGTCTCAGCATCGGAGCCCGGCGGCACGCGGAACGGTTCACCTGGGCGGCGACGGCGCGTGGGACGCTCGAGGTGTTGGCCGCAGAGGCCATCCGGCGGCGACGACGCCAGTAGGGTCCGGCCCGATGTCCGATCCGAAATCGTTCTTCCTCAGCCCCGCGATTCACGATTATCTGGTCGCGCACGGGACCCCGCCGGATGCCGTGGCTCAGGATCTCATCGAGGCCACCGCCGCGCTGGGCGGGATCAGCATGATGCAGATCGCCCCCGAACAGGGTGCGTTCATGACGATGCTGACGCAGCTGCTCGGCGTGAAGTTGGCCGTCGAGGTCGGTACCTTCACCGGGTACAGCGCGCTCTGCATCGCCCGCGGCCTCACACCCGGCGGCCGGCTGATCTGTTGCGACGTGAGCGAGGAGTGGACGGCGCTGGCCCAGCCGGCGTGGGCGGCCGCCGAGGTCGCCGACCGCATCGACCTGCGCATCGCCCCCGCACTCGAGACGCTCGGCGCACTCCCGGACGAAGCGGTCATCGATCTGGCCTTCGTCGACGCCGACAAGCCGAACTACGCCGCGTACTTCGAAGCGCTCTTGCCCCGCATGCGGACCGGCGCGGTGATCCTGGTCGACAACGTGTTGTGGAGCGGCGAGGTGGTCAACGAGGCGGCGACCGACGACAACACCGTCGCCCTGCGCGAGTTCAACGATCTGGTCGCACAGGATGAACGAGTCGACGTGGTGATGCTTCCTCTGGGCGACGGCCTGAGCCTGATCCGGAAGCGCTCGCCGCGTCGATGAATCACTCCGAGAACTTCCCGGTGCGGCCGTACCGGTAGTACGACGCGTACTTGGCGCCGATCTCCTCGGGAACGCCGATGAGCGGCCCGAGCGCCCGAGCGCCCCAGACCACTTCCGCAGTCCGTTCGACCAACGCCGCCACGTGCAACGCGTCCTTGGGCGTCTTGGCGCAGGCGAACAGTCCGTGGTTGGCCATGATGACCGCACCGCGATCCGCGACCCGGCGCGCGACCTCGTCGGCGAGTTCTTGCGAGCCGGTCTCCCGATAGTCCGAGCACTCGACGTCGCCCCCGACGTACACGTCGAACTCTTCCACGACCGCAGGGATGGGTTGATGGGTGATCGCGAACATCTGGACATGCTTCGCATGGCAGTGCATGGTCGCCCCGATTTCGGGGTACGCGTTCAGCACAGTCAGATGGAGCTGCTTCTCACTGGTGGGCGATCGGTGGCCTTCGACGACCGATCCGTCCGGCGCGCAGACCACGAGGTCGTCGAGCGTCATGTCGAGGTAGTCGAGGCTGCTCGGTGTGACGACCGCGTTGCCATCCGGGAGTCGAGCCGCGACGTTCCCCGCAGTCCCTTCGACGAGACCCGAGCGCAACATCTCCTGCGCCGCCCAGAGCACTTGTTCCTTGACGGATCGGCTCGTCGGTTCGGTCATCGTCCCTCCACGACTTCGGGGTTCACGAGGTTGTCCGGACGACCGCCGGCAAACAGGGTGGCAAGACCTTCGGCGATCGAGGTCGAGTGGCGCGTCTCGGTGTTCCACGTCGCGCCCCCGATGTGGGGAGTCAGGACGACGTTCGGCATCGAACACAGCGGATGATCGACCGCGAGGTTCTCACCGACGAAGTGATCGAGCCCGGCACCGGCGAGGGCCCCGGATTGCAACGCCATGACGAGTGCGTCGGTGTCGTGGAGTTGGGCGCGGGCACTGTTGATGAAGATCGCGCCTTCCTTCATCGCGCCGAACTGGGCCGCGCCGATGAGGCCGGTCGTCTCTGGTGTGACCGCCGCGTGGAGTGACACCACATCGGCCTCGGCCAGGAGATCGGCGAGGGTGTGGGTCGCGTCGGGCGCAAACGGATCTGCGCTGATGACTCGCATCCCGAGACCTTCCAGGCGCCATTTGGTCGCGCGGCCCACGGCCCCGAGGCCGACGATCCCGACGGTCTGACCGGCGAGTTCCCAGGCTCGGAATCGTTGGTAGGGGATCGTGCCGTCGCGCCACACCTGGCCCGCCCGCACGTCCATATCGGCGCGCACGATGCCCCGGTTCACGGCAAACAACAGCCCGATGGTGACTTCGGCGACGGCATCGGCGTTCCGGCCGGGGGCGCGCAATACGGGGATGCCCCGTTCGGTCGCCGCAGGGATGTCGACATTGTTGGGGTCGCCCCGGCATGATCCGATTGCCACCAATGGGAGGTCGAGGACCGGTCCTTTGACGCTGTCGCTCTCGACGATCAGCAGGGTCGCACCCTCAGCCACGACGCGCTCGGCCATCTGTTCCGAGTTGTAGAGGCGCAGCGGCCGATGGTCGATCCACGGGTCGATGACGACCTCGGAGCACAGTGACCGCAGGAGATCGAGGCCGGGTCCGCGAAACGGAGCAGTGACGAGAGCCTTGGGTGCGTCCATCCCGCGCAGTCTCGCACGCGCCTGAGGCCCGTGTGCGGAGTGAGGTCCCCACGCGTGTCGTTGTCCATCCGCGAGTGACGGTCCCCATTCGACGCTCCGTGCCTCGCGAGCAGCGACCTCGATGTCGGGCTCCTTGGGGGTTGGTCTCCGGAGCGGTTCCCGCCCGCTAGCGTGCCCGCCTCATGAGAGCATTGGTCACAGGCGGCGCAGGTTTCATCGGTTCGCACGTGGTCGATGCCCTGATCGCACGGGGCGACACCGTCCGGGTCCTCGACGACCTCAGTACCGGGCTCCGGACCAACGTGCACGCCGACGCCGAGTTGCTGGAGGCTTCAGTGGCCGATCTGGCCGCCGTCAGGGCCGGGGTCCAGGGATGCGAGGTCGTGTTCCACCTCGGCGCACTGGGCTCGGTCACCCGTTCGGTGACCGATCCGCAAGCCTCCAACGCCGTCAACGTCGATGGCACCCTGAATGTCCTGACGGCAGCACGCGATGCTGGGGTCCGCCGGGTGGTCTTCGCATCCTCCAGCAGCGTCTACGGAGGTGCGGAGGTCGTGCCGACGCCGGAGAGCACACCGCTGCGGCCGCGGTCGCCCTACGCCATCACGAAGCTCACGGGAGACTGGTACACCCGAGTCTTCGCCGAGCTCTACGACCTCGAGACCGTGGTGCTCCGGTACTTCAACGTCTTCGGCCCGCGCCAACGGCCTGACGCCACCTACGCCGCCGTGATTCCGCTGTTTGCCGCGGCAATGTTGGCGGGGGAGCAGCCGGTCGTCCACGGTGACGGGACCCAGAGCCGGGACTTCACCTATGTCGGAGACGTGGTCGCGGCCAACCTGGCGGCGGCCAGCGCGCCGGCGCATCTCGCCAGCGGCCAAGCGTTCAACGTCGCGCCCGGGGCGGGTACGTCATTGCTCGAGTTGCTCGACGGGCTCGCGGCGCGGATCGGTGTCGCGGTCGATCCCGTCTTCGTGGATCCTCGACCCGGCGACGTGCACCGATCGTGTGCCGACGCCAGGGCCGCTCGGGCGGCACTCGGGTGGGCGCCGACCGTCAGCATCGAGGACGGTCTGGCGCGTTATGTCGATTGGATCAGATCCGCAACTCCTCGATAATCCCCGAGGCGATCTCGGGGGGTGTCGCGCCCGGGGTGATCACCATCTCCGGGTGCTCGGGCGCTTCGTACGGATCGTCGATGCCGGTGAATCCGGTGATCTCGCCCGCCCGGGCTTTCGCGTAGAGCCCCTTCACATCGCGCGCTTCGCACAACTCGATTGGTGTGTCGACGAAGATCTCGACGAAGCGCAGACCGAGTTCCTCGTGCCGGGCGCGCACTCGATCCCGGTCCGCTCGGTACGGGCTGATGAGCGGCACGATCGCGACCGCGCCGGCGTCGGCGAACAGGGCGGCGACCTCACCGGCCCGGCGTACGTTCTCGTTCCTGCTCACGGCATCGAATCCGAGGTCACCGTTGAGTCCGTGGCGCAGATTGTCTCCGTCGAGCAGGTAAGCGACCCGACCCGCGCTCACGAGCGCCTGCTCGATCGCCACCGCGACGGTCGACTTGCCGGAGCCCGAAAGACCGGTCAACCAGATCGTCATGCCTTCGTTGCCGGTCGCGGCCACACGCTCGGCCCGCGTGACCGTCCCCGTGTGAAACACGACATTCGGAGACTGCGACGGTGATGTGTTCACGCGTCGAGGATCATGCCGGCGCCGACGGTTTCGTTCGTACCCTCGTCGATGAGGATGAACGAACCGGTGGTCCGGTTCCGGCGGTACTCGTCGACGAACAGGGGAGTGGTGACCCGCAGGTTGACCCGACCCATGTCGTTCATGTTCAGCGTCCCGGACGTCTCGTCGCGCGACAGGGAGTTCACGTCGAGGCGGTAGTTCAGATCGCGGACCAACGCCCGCGCCGAGCGCGTGGTGTGCTTGATCGCATACTTCCCACCCACCTGCAGCGGACGCTCGCTGAACCAGCAGATCATGGCGTCGATCTCCTGGGTGACGCTCGGCGCGTTGTTGGGTCGGCAGATGAGGTCGCCGCGGCTGATGTCGATGTTGTCCTCGAGCCGGATGGTCACCGACATGGGCGGGATCGCCTCCGCGATCTCCTGGCCGTAGAGGTCGATGCCGGCGATGCGCGTCGTCAGCCCCGAGGGCAGGACCAGGACCTCGTCACCAGGGCGGAAGGTTCCGCCCGCGACCTGACCGGCGTAGCCGCGGTAGTCGTGCCAGGTGTCGCTCATCGGCCGGATCACGAACTGCACCGGCATCCGCGCGTCGATGAGGTTGCGGTCGGATCCGATGTAGAGGTGCTCGAGATGGTGCAGCAGCGTGGGTCCGTCGTACCACGGCATGTTGGCGCTGTGGGCCGTGACGTTGTCTCCCTGGAGGGCCGACACCGGAATGAAGGTCAGGTCGGTGATGTCGAGCTTCCCCGCCCACTCGCGGAACTCCTCGGAGATGCGATCGAAGACGAGTTGGTCGTAGTCGACGAGGTCCATCTTGTTGACGCAGAGCACGAGGTGTCGGACCGAGAGCAGCGACGCGATCACCGCGTGGCGTCGGGATTGTTCGACCACGCCGTGGCGAGCGTCGACCAGGATCAACGCGAGGTCGGCCGTCGACGCCCCGGTCACCATGTTGCGGGTGTACTGCACGTGGCCGGGTGTGTCGGCGATGATGAACTTTCGTTTTGGTGTCGCGAAGTAGCGGTAGGCCACGTCGATCGTGATGCCCTGCTCCCGCTCCGCGCGGAGACCGTCGGTGAGGAGCGCCAGGTTCGTGTAGTCGAAGCCTTTCTCGCGCGACGTACGTTCGACCGACTCCAGTTGGTCCTCGAAGATCTGCTTCGAGTCGAGGAGGAGACGACCGATCAGCGTGCTCTTGCCGTCGTCGACCGAGCCCGCGGTGGCGAATCGGAGCATCTCCATCAGAAGTAGCCCTCTTTCTTGCGGTCTTCCATCGAAGACTCGTTGAACTTGTCGTCAGCCCGGGTTTCGCCGCGTTCGGTGATGCGAGACGCCGCCACCTCCAGGATGATGTCCTCGTAGGTCGCGGCGGCGGAGTCGACGGCACCGGTGCACGTGGCATCGCCGACGGTGCGGAACCGGACGGTCATCTCGATGACTTCTTCGTGGTCTTGCACGGTGAGGAACGGCGTGATCGCCAAGTACATGCCGTCGCGCTGGACGACCGGCCGCCGGTGGGCGAAGTAGATCGACGGCAGTTCGATCTCCTCGCGAGCGATGTATTGCCACACGTCCATCTCGGTCCAGTTCGAGATCGGGAACACCCGGATGTGCTCGCCCTTGCGGTGGCGGGCGTTGTAGAGGTTCCAGAGTTCCGGTCGCTGATTCTTCGGATCCCACTGGCCGAAGTCGTCCCGGAACGAGAACACCCGCTCCTTGGCCCGAGCCTTGTCCTCGTCTCGACGCCCGCCCCCGAAGACGGCATCGAAACCGTGTTCCTCGATGCCGTCGAGCAAGGTGACGCTCTGCAGGCGGTTCCGAGTTGCCTTGGGCCCGGTGTCCTCGTGGACCCGGCCCTCGTCGATGGACTTCTGGACCGAAGCGACCACGAGGGGTACCCCGAGTTCGGCGGCTCGGCGATCCCGAAAGTCGATCACCTCGGGAAAGTTGTGGCCGGTGTCGACGTGCATCAGCGGGAATGGCAACCGGGCCGGCCAGAACGCCTTTTCGGCGAGTTTCAGCATCAGAGCGGAGTCCTTGCCGCCGGAGAAGAGCAACGCCGGTCGCTCGAACTCGGCCGCGACCTCTCGCATGATGTGGATTGACTCGGCCTCGAGGGCGTCGAGATGGGAGATCGTGGTGTCAGTCACCGGTTCCTCCGACAGGAATGGAGCGGGCAGTGTACTGCCACTCCGAGGGCTGATTTCCGAGTCGTCGGGTCATGTATTGGCGGCCGCGATCACCGTGGCGGCGTACTCCGGCCGGCAGATCAGCAGGTCCGGCAGCGAGCGTTCGGCGTCGTTGTACACCAGCGGTGCACCGTCGAGGCGCGAAACGTGGAGACCGGCGGCGGCGGCGACCGCCACGGGAGCGGCAGAGTCCCACTGATATTGCCCACCGGCGTGGGCGTAGACATCGACGTGACCCTGGATGATCGCCATGGCCTTCGCTCCCGCCGAACCCATCGGGACCAGCTCGCCCTCGAGGGCGACCCGGACGGCCTCGGTGACCGCCGGTGGTCGGGTGCGGGACACGACGAGGCGAGGTGGACCGTCGGGCCGAGCGGGCAGCACCGGGACGGGTTCGGTCGCGTAGACGAGTCCTTGCGCAGGAAGGGCCACGGCGCCGATCGCCGCCCGTCCACCGACGCTCAACGCCACGTGAACCGCCCAGTCGTCCCGATCGCCTTCGCCGTATTCCCGCGTGCCGTCGAGGGGATCGATGATCCAGACCCGCTCATGGTGGAGGCGGTCCAGGTCGTCGGCGGATTCCTCGGACAAGACCGCGTCCTCGGGCCGTTCGGCGGCGAGGCGGTCCAAGAGCAGGACGTTCGCCCGGGCGTCGCCTGCGGCCTTGAGCTCGGTGGGATCAGCGATTGTCGGCCGGAGCGCGAGGAGCAACGCACCGGCTTCCTCGGCGATCGTGGCGGCCAGCTCGTGGTCGTTCATGGGCTCGCTTTCATCGACGGATCCGGGCTTCCGGCCGGGCGGCCAGCTTCTCGACTCGCGCCGGCAACTTGCCAGCGGCGAGATCGGCGAGGGTCACGCCCTCCAACACCTCGCGCAGGCTGGCACGCACCGCGATCCATACATCGGCCAGCCGAGCTGCGGGGCCGAGGTAGCTCACGGATTCCGGGGCGTCGCCGTGGACCGCGGCGAGCGGACCGTCGACGGCTCGGATCACGTCGGCCACGGTCACGTCTTTCGCGGGGAGTGCCAGGAAGTAGCCGCCTTCGGCGCCTCGGCGGGTGGCGACGATGCCGGCCGTCCGCAACAGGCCGAGAATGTTCTCGCAGAAGGCCAGGGGAGCGGCCTGGGCCGAGGCGAGCGCCGGTCCGGTGACCGGTGTGCCCGGAAGGTGGGTGGCCAGTTCCGCTCCGAGCCGAACGGCGTAATCGGCCTTGGCGGAGATCTTCACCGACCGCAGGATAGTGGAGTCATCTCGGGTTGGTCGCCCAACTTGATAATCTCAACTAATCCGATCGACGTCACCGAGTCGGACCAGATGCGGTGGAGCACGAGCAATACACGGGCATGCGGGGTTGGCATGGACTGGTTGTTGGGCCGGCGCCCGAAGCTGTGCTTCCGCCGGGCTGAGTACGGTTCCCCGCACGACAACTGGGGGACCTCGTGGCCATTCATTACGCGCTCGACGACGATCACATCGTTCTGATCACCATTGATCGTCCGGAGGCTCGGAACGCGGCGGATCTCGACCACTTCAAGTGGTTGCGCGAGGCATGGGACCGCTTCGACGCCGACCCCGATGCCTGGGTCGCGATCGTCACCGGCGTCGAGGGATCGTTCTTCTCCGGAGCCGATCTCAAGACCTATGTTCCGGCCATCACCGCGCTCGGCGAACGAATCCGCGCGGAAGGGTTGACCGAAGTCGATGGCTACCGACTCGACGACGGCACCCGCGCGGTGTTGCGCGGCGCGAAGATCTGGAAGCCGATCATTGCGGCGGTGAACGGTTTCTGTACGGCCGGCGGAATGGAGATGCTCGGCGGCGCCGACATCAGGCTTGCTTGCCCGGAAGCGCGCTTCGCGGTCATGGAGCCCAAGCGGGGCCTGTTCGCAGGCGGCGGGACCACGGTCCGACTCCCCCGCCAGATTCCCTTCCCGCACGCCATGGAGTTCTTGCTCTGTGCCGATCTCATTCCGGCGTCGCGCGCGATGCAGATGGGACTGCTGAATGCCGTAGTGCCGCGCGACGAACTCCTCGATGCCGCGTACGGCTACGCCCGACGCATCACCGCCAACGCGCCGCTCGCGGTGCGAGCCACGAAGCAGAGCGTCTGGGAAGGCCTGGGCATGGACCTGCGTGACGCCTACCGCAACGAAGCGGCCATCTCCTCGGCCATCTTCGCCACCGAAGATGCCAAGGAAGGTCCGAAGGCGTTCGCCGAGAAGCGCCCACCCCGATGGCAAGGCCGGTGACCGTCGATCCTCGGACCCCGTGCATCGTCGGGGTCGGCTCGCACACGTGGCACCCGGGCGAGACGGGTGTCGCCGGTGCGCCCGAACCGCTGACCATGTGGGAGACCGTGACGCGCCGCGCCGAGGCCGATGCCGGCGTGAGCCTGATTCCCCGGCTCGACAGCCTCGACGTCGTGTATTGCCAGACCTGGCAGTACGACGACCCGACGGCTCGGCTGACCCAGCGGCTCGGATCCACTCCTCGGCGGGCGGTGTACTCGGGGATCGGGGGCACCACGCCACAGGTGCTGGTGCAGGAGACCGCGGCCCGGCTCTGGCGGGGCGAACTCGATGTCGCCCTCGTCGTGGGGGCGGAGGCGCTCGACACCCAGCGGAGGTACAAGAAGGCCGGGGAGCGATACCCCTATTCGCACCGGCCGGAATCGAAGCCCGCCTTCCCGTGGGAGGCACCCTTCCATCCGGCGGAGGTCGCGCACGAGGTGTTCCAAGCCTGGTTGACCTTCGCGCTCTTCGACGTCGCGCGTCGGGCGCACCTGGGCATCGCGCCGGAGCAGTACCGGGCCGAGTTGGGTGAACTCTGGCATCGATTCAGCGCCGTGGCCGCCAGGAATCCCGAGGCGTGGTTCGCCATCGAGCGCAGCGCCGCCGAGATCGCCACCCCGACTGCCGCCAACCGGATGGTGGGTTCGCCCTACACCAAGTTCATGGTGTCGGTCATGGACGTCGACATGGCCGCCGCGATCTTCATGACGACCGAGGGCCAAGCCGACGCGTTGGGCATCGCCCGTGATCGTCGCGTCTACCTGCGCGGTTGGCACTACGCGACCGACGCCACCTACGTCGGAGAGCACCCCGAACTCTGGCGCTCGCCGGCGATGGCGACCGTCGCGAGCGCGGCCCTCGATCATGCGGGCGTCGGCATCGACGACGTCGGTCACCTCGATCTCTACTCGTGCTTCGGTTCATCCGTGCACTTCATGTGCGATGCGCTCGGGCTGACGGCCGATGATCCGCGCTCGCTCACGGTCACCGGTGGACTCCCGTACCACGGTGGCGCCGGGAGCGACTACCTCACCCATGCGATCGCGCAGATGGTCCGGGTGCTCCGAGAGGAGGAAGGCTCGTTCGGTCTGGTCACCGGTGTGGGCATGCACATGACCAAGCACGTCGCCGGGGTGTATTCCACCGAACCGGGAGCGCTCAGCATCCCCGCGGCCGCCGCCCCGGCGCCGGTCGTCCCGCTGATCGATCGGCACGAGGGAACCGCGACGGTCGCGAGTGTGTCCGTGGTGCACGACCGGGTCGGGGCCCAGTGGGGGCTCGTCGTCGCCGAGGTTCCCGGTACGTCCGGTTCGGCTCGGTGCTACGGGCGGATCGAGGATCCAGATCTCTTGGCCGATGCCGAGTCGACAGAGTGGGTCGGTCGGACCGTCACCCTGGCGCCCCACCCGCAGCGCCCGGATGTGAATATCGTGCGGGCATGACGGAGGCTGCGATGGAGTTCGATCCCTATTCGGACACCTTCTTCGACGATCCCTATGCGCTGTATCAATGGATGCGCGACGAATCGCCGGTCTACCGGAACGACCACTATGGCTTCTACGCGTTGTCCCGCTACGACGACGTCGTGACCGCGCACCGGGACTGGCAGACGTTCACCAGTTCTCACGGCATCACCATCGACATGCTCACCGACCCGAACGCGCGCGTGAGATGGCGCGGCGGTTCGATCATCTTCATGGATCCACCGGACCACGATCGCCTGCGCGGTCTCGTGAGTCGGGTGTTCACACCGAAGGCCGTCGCGGATCTCGAACCGATGGTCCGGGGGTTGGTCACCCGGTATCTCGACACCATCGACCCGACCGCACCCGAGGGCGCCGACATCGTGAGCGGTGTGGCCGGTCCCTTTCCCGTCGAGGTCATCTGCGAGATCCTTGGGATCCCCGACGGCGACCGCCAACAGATCCGGCACTGGACCGACGCGCTGTTGCACCGCGAACCGGGCAACCCCCGCGTCACCCAGGAGGGGATGGAGGCGATGCTGTACCAAGTGCAGTATCTCCATGACCTCGCTCGGGAACGGAGAGTGCGGCCCACCGACGACATGTTCTCCGGGCTGATTGCGGCGGGGTTGACCGACGACGAGGTTGCCGGGTTCGCCGGCTTACTCGCCGCCGCGGGGTCCGAGACCGTGACCAAGCTGGTCGGCAACGGTGTCGTGTTGTTCCACCGCAATCCCGCGGAGTGGGCCAAGTTGGTCGGTGATCGTGAACTCCTCGTCCCGGCCGTGGAGGAGATCCTGCGCTATTGGGCACCGTCGCAGTATCAGGGTCGGTTCTCGACCGCCGCGACCGAGTGGCACGGCACGGAGATTCCGGCGGGGGAGCCGGTCCTACTGATCACCGGCGCGGCGAATCGAGACGAACGCGCCTACCCGGACCCCGACGTGTTCTCGATCGATCGCCCGCTGAAGCTCAACGTCGGGTTCGGGCATGGGATCCATACCTGCCTCGGCGCGGCACTGGCCCGGCTCGAGAGCCGAGTCGCGTTCGACGAGATCGCGAACCGATGGCCGAGCTACGACGTCGACGAGACCCGGAACCGTCGGGTCCACATGTCGAACGTGGCAGGCTTCAGCCGGGTGGTGGTCCACGCCTGAGGCGTGGACGTTGGCGCGACGGTCAGGTGGCGTCGAGGTACGCGCGGTACTTCTTGGCCGACGGCAACCGGTTCCACCACCAACCCTCACGATCGGGTGATTCGTAGGGGCTCTCGGCGACCCGCTGGGTCAAGACGTGGAATCGGTGATCGATTCGGTCGGCCGATTTCCAGTCCTGTTCCTTCCCCGAGATCTCCAACGCGTCGTTGAGATCGGCCCGAGCCTGGAGCAGCATCTCGTAGGAATCGCGGTCCAGCGGACCGGATTCGAGTTGTTCGACCCAGTGGTCCCACGCGTCGAGCGGGTTCGGTTGCGAGTGCATCACAGTCCCATCATTGCGCGTTTGCGCCGCTCAACGTCGGTCCGGTGGGCTGACATCGCCGAAATCGGGGGTTGGAGGTCATCGGCGAGGCAGGCCCAGCATGCGCTGAGCCAGGATGTTCTTGTTCACCTGCGTCGTGCCGCCGGCGATGGTCGTGGAACGTAGGTAGACGCGATCACGTCCCCAACGACCGCGGTTCGCGTCGGCGCCGAGCACTCTGCCCGCGACTTCACCGAGGTGTTGTTCGGTCTCGCTCCAGACCAACTTCGCGATCGAACCCTCCGGGCCGAGAGGCCGGCCGTGGAGTGCACCCGAGATGGCCCGATCCGAGATCAATTTCAGCAACTCACCTTCGAGGTACAGCCCGGCCAGGTCCTGACGCTTGACCGGATCGTCGAGCGCGCCGACCTCGGCCGCGTCGCCGATGAGTCGCTGGATCTTGGCGTGTAGGCCGAGATGCAAGCTCGCCACGCCACCTCGCTCGTGGGCGAGCGTGGTCATGGCCACCCGCCACCCGTCGTGGAGTGGACCCAGGAGCGCGTCGGCCGGGACCCGCACGTCGGTGAAGAAGATGTCGTTGAACTCGTGATCGCCGGTGATCGTGACCAAGGGTCGTATCTCGACGCCAGGGAGCGACAGGTCGACCAACAGACACGAGATGCCTCGATGCTTCGGAGCGCTCGGGTCGGTCCGGACGAGCAGTTCGCACCAGTCGGCGAGATGCCCGAAGGTATTCCACGTCTTCTGTCCGTTGACCACGAAATGTTCGCCGTCGAGCGTGGCCCGGCACTGGAGCGAAGCGAGATCCGAACCGGCGTCGGGCTCGGAGAACCCTTGGCACCAGATGTCGTCGCCGCGCAGCATGCGCGGAAGATGGGCGCGGCGTTGCTCATCGGTTCCGAACTCGATGATCGCCGGCGCGATGTTGGCCAAGCCGATGGGATTGAGCGAGCTCGGCGCGCCGGCGAGGGCCATCTCCTCGGCGAAGACGACCTGCTCCATGATGCCGGCGCCGCGTCCTCCGAGCTCTTCCGGCCAGGAAATCGCGGCAAACCGGGCATCCGCGAGGAGCGCGTTCCACCTCCGCAACGTGGCGAGATTGGTGGCGTCCAACGGGAGCGGCCCCGACGATGGGCCCCGGAACTCGTCGGTGAGATGGTGGTCGAGCCATTCCCGGAACTCGCGCCGGAACGCTTCGGCCTCTGGCGGATAGGTGAAGTCCATGGTCCTCGCTCGCTCGACGCCCAGTGGCAGGTTAGGGCGGTCGAGCGGCGGATGTCCCGGAGGCAGCAGACTGCCGACATGACCACGACCGACGCTGGAGTCCTTGCGCAGGCGCGCACGCGTCCCGACGCGATCGCCTTGCGGCTCGACGCGCGATCGATGACGTTCGGAGAACTCAACAACGCCGCGCGCGATCTCGCCCACGCGCTGCACCAGCGCGGCGTTCGGCGAGGCGACCGCGTCGCGGTGGTCGTTCCCAATTCGATGGACTTCTTCGTCGCCACCCACGCAGTCGGGCGCCTCGGCGCGATCGTGGTCCCGGTCAACATTCACTTCAAGGCCGATGAAGCCGGGTGGATCGTGGCCGACTCCGGTGCAACGGCGGTCGTCGTGGTCGAAGCGCTCCGCGAGGTGTTGGTCAACGTTCCGACGGTGCCACAGATCGTCGTCGAGGACGGCTGGCCCGCCGACCGACCCGAGATCGATCCGCCGGAGGTGATCGGCGATGCCTGGCCGACCACGATGGCCTACACCTCGGGAACGACCGGTCGCCCGAAAGGGGTAGCCATGGGTCCGGACGACATCCGGCGGCGCGCGGTCGGTGCGGCCGCCGGTGGGATGCGCTGGGGCCTGAACGAGACCGACGTCCACCTCATGGTCGGACCCGCCTACCACTCCGGGCCGAGTTACTGGGCCCAGATGCACCTCGCGTTCGGAGCGTCGGTCGTGATCATGGAACGGTGGGACGCCCAGCACGCGTTGGAGCTGATCGAACGGCACCGCGTGACGACCACGCACATGGTCCCCGCCAACTTCCAGCGAATCCTCGCACTCGCCGAACCGGTGCGGTCGGGCTTCGATCTGTCGTCGCTCAAGATCGTGGTCCATGCGGCGGCGCCGTGCCCGATCCCACTCAAGCGGGAGTTCATGGCCTTCGTCGGTGCCGACAAGGTCTGGGAGTACTACGGCGCGTCCGAGGGCGGCGGGACCGTCATCTCTCCCGAGGAGTGGCTCGAACGTCCCGGGAGCGTCGGGCGGCCGTACCCCGGCAACGAGTTCGTGATCCTCGACGACGACGGCCACGAGGTTCCGGTCGGGGAGGTCGGCACGATCTGGGTGAAGCCCGCCGAGTCGAGCTTCGAGTACCACAACGATCCCGAGAAGACCGCGGCGCAACACCGAGAGTCGTTCTTCACGGTGGGTGACGCGGGCTCGCTCGACGCCGACGGGTATCTCTTTCTCGCCGACCGGAAATCCGACATGGTCATCTGTGGGGGCGTGAACATCTACCCGCGCGAGATCGAAGAGTGTCTCCTCACCCACCCCGGCGTCGTCGATTGCGCGGTGCTCGGTCTTCCCGACGAAGAGTGGGGCGAGGTGCTCTACGCGCTGGTCCAACCCCGTGACGATGCGGACCTCGACGATGCCGACATCGTGACCTGGGTCCGGGACCGAATGGCCGACTACAAGCGACCCCGGATCGTCGAGTTCGTCGACGAACTCCCGCGTGATCCCAACGGCAAGACCCGCAAACCCCAGCTCCGCGCCGATTACCTCGCCCGCCACCCGAACGTGCGTCAATAACCCCTCCGTTCTGATGGGTTATTGACGCACGTTCGCGGCTGCGTCCTAGGGTCGGCGCCATGCACATTCCGATCACGCGGCTCGATCCGAACGCAGTCCTGCCCAGTCAGGCCCACGACGACGACGCCGGCTACGACCTCTGCGCCGGCACCGACGTCACGATCGCGCCGAGTGGCGGTCGGGCGCTCGTCCCGACGGGTCTCGCGGTTGCAATTCCTTCCGGGTTCGCAGGGCTGGTGCTGCCCCGGTCAGGGCTCGCCCTCAAACACGGTGTCACGGTGCTGAACGCCCCCGGCCTGATCGACGCGCAGTACCGCGGCGAGTTGAAGGTGCTGTTGGTGAACACCGACCCGAGCACGCCCTACGAGATCAACCGGGGCGACCGCGTCGCCCAGTTGGTGATTCAGGCAGTCACCTACGTGGAGTGGCAGTTGGTCAACACCCTGGACGACACTGCGCGCGACACCTTTGGTTTCGGATCGACAGGAAAGTGAGCTCCATGCCCAAGTCATTTCGCTTCGGAGTCCAAATCGGCGGGAGCTTCACGCCCGAGTCGTTCGTGGCGCAGGTGCGCCGAGCCGAGGAACTCGGCTACTCCACGGTCTACTTCCCCGACCATTTCATCGATACCGAAGTTGCCCCGATGGTGGCGATGGCGATGGCCGCCGCTGCAACCGACACGCTCAGAGTCGGCGCGTTGGTCTTGGACAACGACTACAAGCACCCGGCCATCGTGGCCAAGGAGATCGCGACGATCGACGTCCTCTCCGGCGGCCGGACCGAACTCGGCATCGGCGCGGGGTGGATGGAGGTCGACTACACCGCGCTCGGCCTCCCGTACGACCGTCCGGGTGTGCGGATCGAACGATTGGAAGAGGCGCTGAAGATCATCCAGGGCTGTTACGGACCCGACGCCTTCTCGTTCACCGGCGACCACTACACGGTCACCGAGTATCAGGCGATCCCGAAGCCCGCCCAGGCCCACGTCCCGGTGCTCATCGGCGGCGGCGGCCCCCGCGTCTTGCGGCTGGCCGGCCGGTACGCCGACATCGTGGGCATCAACCCCAACATGAAGGCCGGCACGGTGACGGCCGACGCGATGACCGACTCGCTCGCGGGCATGATCGACCAGAAGGTCGGATGGATCAAGGAAGGTGCGTGCGACCGGTTCGACGATCTCGAACTCCAGATCCGCTACTTCCTGGCTTCGATTACCGATGATCGCCAACGGTTGGCAAAGGCCGTCGCCCCCGGGTTCGGCGTGTCCGCGGAGGACGCGCTGGATGCCGGCCTGGCCTTGGTCGGCACGGTCGACGAAGTCTGCGATCTGATGGAGTCCCGGCGCGATCGTTGGGGGGTCAGCTACGCCGTCGTCGGCGGCGCCGAAATGGAGATGTTCGCGCCGGTGGTCGAGCGGCTTGCCGGGAAATAGCGCGCGGGCCCGACGGGGCCGAATCGTCGCCTGGTGGGTGGGGCGCGACCCGAAGAGCGCCGGGTTGCTGCGCGGCCTCCGAGCGTCGATCGCGGCAACGGTCGTCTTCGCGTTCGGGCTCTTCGTCCTCGACGAACCGAACTTCGCGATCTCCGCGGCGTTCAGCGCGCTCTCCGCGCTGATCTTCGCCGATTACGGCGGCGGCCACCGGGCGCGGACCTGGGCCTACTTCCATCTCGCGTGGGTCGGCGCGCTCATCCTGGCGTTGGGATTGCTCGTCGCGAACACGGTCTGGTTGGCGATCGTCCTCACCCTGGTGGTCGTCGCCATCATCCGGTTCGTGGGCAACCTCGGACCGCAACTCCACGCGTCGGTGAGCCCACTCATCTTGGGGTTCGTGCTCGGCGTGCTGGTGCCGGGCCCGCTCTCGGCCATCTCCGGTCGGGTCGCCGGTTGGGTCGCCGGCGTGATCGTCGCGGCGATCGTGGCCGCGCTGATCTCACCGGGACGTTCGTCTGATCGCATGGACCGCACGGCGGGTGCCGCGGCCTGCTCACTCGCCCGTCTGCTCCGTTGGCTCATGGATCCTGATGGCGACCCCGAGGCGGTTCGTGCGCTCCACGCGGGCGTCCACCGGGATCTGGCCGAACTGCGCACAATGGCCCTGCGTCCGGCCGGTCCCCGTGCCCACACGGTGGCCCGCCGCGAGATCGTCGACCGTCTCCTCCGACTCAGCGCCATCATCGGCCCGAGTCTCGGCGAGACGCTCGGTCCGGTTGCTCCATCCCTGCGGGACTTGGCCGAAGCCGACGCCGATCTCCTGGAAGCAGCTGGGACGGTCCTGACCGATCGCGGTTCGTTCGAGCCGTTCGACGCGTGCCGACAGCGATTGGATCGGGCCCGTACCGAGTCCTTCGCCGATCTGACGAGGCAGATCCGCGAGGGACGGGACCCGACGGCGATCGTCGACGAGGTCGACGGCGGCTTTGTCGTGCGGGCGGCGAGCGTGCACGCCGATGCCCTCGCGGCGAACCTCGAGGTGCTTCGGGGCGAACCCCGGGCAACCGAGCCCGATCGCGTCGATACCACCGAGCAGGCCGACGTCCCGGACCCATCGGTGGTCGGCTCGATCCGGCGGGCTCGTGCCTTGGTGGCGGGACACGCGGGGATCGGGTCGGTTTGGACGCGCGACGCCATCCGGGCCGGCGTCGCTTTGGCGCTCGCTGTGGCGATTGGTGACGCGTTCGTGAGCCAGCACGCGTTCTGGGTTGCTCTCGGGACCCTCTCGGTGTTGCGTTCGAACGCGCTGACGACGGGCCAGACCGCCATCGGCGCTTCGGTGGGCACGGCGGTCGGCTTTGCCCTGTCGAGCGCAGTGTTCGCGATCGTCGGTCTCGACACCGGGTTGCTCTGGCCGATCCTCGTGGTCGCCATCGTGGGAATCGGCGCGCTGCCTTCGGTCGCGGGGTTCGCCGCGGGCCAGGCCGCGTTCAGTGTCACGGTGATCGTGCTCTTCAACATCGTGGAACCGTTGGGCTGGCGGACCGGGCTGGTCCGGCTGGAGAACGTCGCGCTCGGCGCCGCCGTCTCGGCCGTGGTCGCCTTGGTGTTCTGGCCCCGCAAGGTCGAGTCGTTGGTCCGTCAGCTCACCACGGCGTTCAGCGTTGCGGCCGGCGACTATCTCGTCCGGGTGGTACGCCACCGTTCGCAACCGTGGGATGCGGCCGCGCCCGACTCGCAGGCGGAGGTGATCACGGCCGAAGTACGAGCCCGGGCGGCGATCGGGGAGCTGAGCGAGCAGTACCGCAACGCGCCCGCGTTGGTGGCGACCTGGGTGCAACGGGTGGGAGTCGCGGCCCACGCCCGCTCGATCGCACAGGCGATCGAGGTCCTCGGCCATCGGTTCCCCGACGGCGCGCACGCAACCCGACTCGACCCGGCGCTCGGGTCGGCCTCGCGGTCGCTCGCCGAGGATCTCGCGATCGGTCAGGGTTCGCCAGCCAGGCCCGGCGCGGTCCGGCTCGACCGGGACCTGCGGTCCCACGCGATGACGGCGATCACGGAGGATCACGATCACCCGGATGCGGTTGCGAGCAGTCTCTTCACCCGCGATTGGTTGCTGACGCTGGCCGCGATGATCGACGACCGCCCATAGTCGCCCGGCGTATGCCGTGGTTCAGGCGAGCTGCTCGGGGATCCAGTGACCGAGCCGCGTGCGGAGGTGGTCGGCGGCTTCGGAGAGCAGATGACCGGAGCCCGGGAGGATCTCGACCTCGCCGTGCCCGATGAGGTACTGCACCACGCCCGAGGTCTCGGCCGGGAGGATCTCGTCGCGGTCGCCGTGCAGGAGCAGAACCGGAACCTGCTCGTCGAGTTGGCCGGCGTCTTCGCAACCGGCCGACTGGGTGGAGAGCGTCACGATCCCTCGACAGTGAGCGCCGAGCACCATCCCGGCCTGAATCGCCACGGCGCCGCCGAACGAATGCCCGACAGTCACGAACCGCGCGCCGCCGGCGCGCGATGCGAGGTCGGCGGCCGCCGCGACGTCGTGCACGCAGCGCACCAGATCGTTGGGGCGGCGGTACCCGATCCGCATCGTGCCGATGCCTTGTGCCGCGAACTCGACCCCGAGGTCGTGGTAGAGCCCACCGGCCGGTCCGAGGAGCCCACCCATACCGCCGCCGGCCATGACGACGACTTCTTCCGCGTCGACCGGGCCGTGCCACAGGATCGTGAGGAGTCCGAGCATCGTGTAGATCTCGAGATGGCGAAACGAATTGCCAATGATCTTCTCTTCGCGCGCGAGCGGTTCGAGAAGCTCCAACGGCGACCGGGGAAGTGCCTCGCTCACAAGAGACTGCGCAACAACTCGCGTGTCCGGCGCTTCTCGTCGGCGGCCGTTGCGAACTCCGCGGCCGAGAAATCGGTGGCGCCTGCATCTGCAACTCGCTGGATACCGGCCGCCACCGCAGCTTCGTCGCCGACGATCGCGACGTCGGCCGGTCCGGCCGCGCCTTCGCGGTCGAGCATCGCGCGATAGCTCGGCAACATCCCGTACATGGAAAATATCTCGGCCGCGCGAGCACGCGCGCCGTCCGCGTCGTCGGTCACGCAGATTGGCAGTCCCACCGCGATACGGGGAGCGGGGCGACCGGCGTCGGACGCGCCCTTCTGGATACTGGGAACGATGTGGGATGCGATTGTCGCGGGTCCCGTCATCCAGGTGACCGTTCCTTCGGTCATCGCGCCGGCGAGTTGGAGCATGCGCGGGCCGAGCGCGGCCACGAGCACGGGGACGGGCTCGGTCTTGAATCCGATGCCGCCATTGAAGGTGAGGGTCTCACCGTTGAACCCGCACGGTTCGCCGTGGAGGAGCGGCATGAGGATCGAGAGGTACTCCTTCATGTGCCGAGCCGGCTTGTCGTAGGACATGCCGAACATCGACTCGATGACGATCTGGTGGGAGAGCCCGATCCCCAGCGTGAGCCGCCCGCCCGAGGCGTCCTGGGCCGTCATCGCCTGCGCGGCGAGCATCATGGGGTGGCGGGGATAGGTCGGCACGACCCCCGTGCCCAACTCGATCCGGGGGACCTCGCGACCGATCACCGCGAGGGTGGTCAGGGCATCGAGCCCGAAGATCTGAGGGATGAAGAAACCGTCGAAACCTTCGGCTTCCACCTGCTTCGCGGCTGCGACCGCGGCGTCAATGGAAGGAAGTTCGCCACCGAAAATCGAAATGCGCATCTGCGGAGGCTACGGGTTCGGAGACGCGGCTGCTATCTTCGTAGCTCCAACGCGGACGTGGCTCAGCTGGTAGAGCATCACCTTGCCAAGGTGAGGGTCGCGGGTTCGAATCCCGTCGTCCGCTCCAAGAGAACGGCCGCTCAGCGGCGCGCCCGGGCAGGTCAGTGGTGATTACTGTCCCACGCTTGCGGTCTGGGTTCGACGGTCGTACCCGTATCGCGCCATCACTGGTCGTGTGATCGCTTCCACGATCCGGCGGTCCTTCGGATCCATGCGTCGTGTCCATTCCACATCTGGTTGGATCTCCAGTTGCGACTGCAGGCGAACCGGGTTCCCCGCCACGGTGTGGTTCGTGGCGAGGTCGATGGCGCCGCCGGTGATCGCCCGGGTGGCGTCATTCTCGTCGACGCCGATGAACGCGGCGATTCGAGCCAGAGCCGTGGTTGGTTCGGTGACGAGATCCTGGTATCCCATCCGCAAGTACTTGCTCGGCATCGGGGACGCGAGACGTTCGGCAGCGAGGTTCCACAGGTTCCAGGTGAGCGCGGCCTTCCAGGGTGGTTGGCGCCGCATGATCCCGCCCTCCGGTCGGTCGCGCGCGGGCTTGCTCCGTTGGAGCGAGAAGGCACAGGCTCGAGGGTCTCGTACGATGTGCAGGACTCGCAGATCGATCATCGGGGCCAGTTGGAGGAGTCGGCCATAGGTGGGTGGCTTCGAGGAATCGACGACGATGGAAGCTCCGGACTGTTCGAGGACCGCGCGGTAGACCTCGCCGAGTTGGTTTGCCAGTTGTTGCGCGTCCGGGTCACGATTCGGGCGCTGTAAGAACGTGTCGCGGATGAAGCCGGGCCGTTCCACCATCGAGAGCCGCGCCGCCATGTGCGCAGGGTCCTCGGTCGGGCCGATTCGAGCTGCATCGAGTGTGCGGGCCCAGAAGTCGCACCCTGTGACCGGCTCGCCGCACCCGCAGAGCCGACCCTCGCGTAGTCCTCGCTGCCACAGGAATCGCAACTCACCGACGGTCGTGATGCCCTGAATCTGACCGAGGAGTAGATCCAGCAACGTGGTGCCGCTGCGGGCGGCCCCCGCGACGAAGAGGACCTTGACCGGTGCGTGCCGGTCGGGGTCGACGTGCGCGGCGGGTTCGGATGACGATGTCATCGAGGCCTCATCGGAAGCGAACTGGTCATGCCGTGTTGGCGCATCGGCCAAGGCTACAGTCGCGTCCGATTACATACCATTTGCTCTGTAGGTGGATCTCGTTTCGCGGCTGCCCATTCGGGCGGGGGGCGGGGGATCGTCCCGAACGACCGTGGCGTTCAACCCATCGCACAGTGGCCAGGACTCCTCGAGAGGTGGTGCACCGTGGCTGCGCTGAAAGAACGACTCCGCTGGTCCCAGCCTGTCGCCGTTCGGGCCGCCCGCCGGGAAGCCCTGCACCTGCGGGTGGCCGCGCGTCGCCTCCTGGCCACGCGACGAGCAGATCCCGAGTTCCTCATTCTGGGGGTGCAGCGCGGCGGTACCACCTCGATGTACCGCTACCTCACGCAGCACCCTGGGGTACTCGCGCCGCTGGTGAAGGAGATCCACTTCTTCTCCTCTCCGGCCTATTCCAGGGGCCGGGCTTGGTATCGGGCGTACTTTCCGCTCCGACGGACGCTCGCACGACGCGGGTCGGCGACGCGGGCTGCAGTGACATTCGAGGCGACGCCGTACTATCTGTTCCACCCTCTTGCGCCTGCACGGATAGCAGCGATGCTCCCGGATGCCAAGTTTGTCGTGTTACTCCGGAATCCCGTCGACCGAGCCTTCTCCCACTATCAGCACTCGGTGCAGCGCGGCTATGAGCACCTCTCGTTCGAAGACGCGCTCGCCTCGGAACCGGATCGCTTGGCCGGAGAGATCGAGCGAATGCAAGCCGATGAGCGGTACGACTCACACGCGCACAGGGCATTCACGTACTTCAGTCGCGGTATCTATGTCGAACAGTTGCTCGCCTGGGAGCGTTTCGTGCCGCGTGACCGTCTGTTGGTCCTCGAGAGTGAAGCCCTGTACTCCGATCCCGGCGCTGCGTACGGAGAGGTCCTCGAATTCCTGGGTCTTGATTCCTGGGCGCTCCCGAGCTTTGGTGCCCACGAACGGAGCCGTCCGGGTCCAGAGCTCGCCGCGCCGACCCGTGCGGCGTTGGAAGCTCGGTACGCTCCGTACAATCAGGCCTTGCGCGACGAATTCGGACTCGCCTTCCGATGGATGGCCTAACGGGTCGCCGTCGGCGCTCCGTACGAGGCCGCCCTGGCGGTCGAACACCGTGTATTTGACGCGGACCACGTATGTCGACCAGGGTCAATCTGGGCGATTGGGAGAGATTGGGGAGACCAATGCAACGAGCGGCTGGGTTTCGTTTCAGCGTGATGGCAGCGATCATCACGCTCGGCAGCCTCGCCGCCGTCACGCCGGCGGGCGTCGCCGGCGCGTCGCATCGCGAGGGTGAATCGAGCGGTGTGCCCAACCCGACCGTGTCACTGCCGGGCACCGCGGGCGGCAGCATCTTCAATCTGCAGGCCGACCTGACCGACTTTCCGAAGTACGGCTACGAGGAGCAGGAGTTCTTCTTCGAGGGCACGGCTCGGGCGTACACGCCGACGCAGCCGCTCGGCTCCGACGGCCGCTGGGCAGTCCAGCAGTCCTCGACCGCGCCGTACAAAACGCGCATGATCGTGCGCCGACCGACCGATCCCGAGAAGTTCAACGGCACCGTCATCGTCGAATGGCTCAACGTCACTGCGGGCTTCGACGTCTCACCCGACTGGCAGTTCGCGCGCACCGAGTTGATGCGCCGCGGGTTCGCGTGGGTTGGCGTCTCGGCCCAGAAGGTGGGCCTCGACGGCACCACCGGAGTGGTTCCCGGCCTTCGGATCTTCGACCCCGGACGCTACGGAACGCTGTCGCACCCGGGCGACATCTACTCCTACGACATGTACTCCCAAGCCGGGCAGGCGGTTCGGTATCCCCGCGGTATCGACCCACTCGACGGGCTCGATGTCGATCACATCATCGCCGACGGTGAATCGCAGTCCGCTTCGCGCATGACGACCTACGTCAACGCGATCTCGCCGATGACCAAGCTCTACGAGGCCTTCCTCATCCACAGCCGCTCGTCGGGTGCCGCGGGCCTGAGCACCACGGACCCCGGTCTCACGATGCCGAACCCGACCTTCATTCGCACCGACATCGACACCCCGGTCCTGGTCGTCCAGTCCGAGAACGATGTGTTGCGCCATCTTCCGGCCCGCCAGGCCGACTCGTCGCGGTTCCGCCTGTGGGAGATCGCCGGTACGTCTCACCTCGACCGCTACGGGCTCGGGAGCCTCGCGCTCGCATTCGTGAACTGCGACCAGCCGGTCAACAACGGACAGCACCACTACGTCATGCATACCGCGATCCGACGGTTGTGGAAATGGATGCGCCATCCGTCGTGGACGCGGATGCCGAGTTCACCCCTCATCAGCATCACGCCGACCGGCGACGTTGCCCGCGATCAGTGGGGCAATGCGCTCGGCGGGATCCGGACGCCGGCAGTCGACGCACCGACCTCGACCTTGTCGGGCTTCGGCAACACGCCGGCCGGGTTCTGCGGCCTGTTCGGCACGACCAAGCTGTTCACGGACGATCAACTGATTCAAGCCCACGGGACTTACGCCAACTACCTGGTGAACTATGTGGTCGCGACGGGCCAGGCGCTCAAGGCACGGTTCGTGCTCGACGACGACGGTCCCGATCTCATCGGTGAGGCCCTCGCGGTCGACTTCCCCGGGTAGGACCCCCTCGGCGTCAGGTGCCACCCGGTACCGTGCGCATATGAGCGAATTCGGCGACCGCATCAGCGCGGCCTACACGTCGGCGGGCGCGGCGGTGATGCTCGGGCGCGGCATGCTCGACGGCGCCACCGACCCGACCGCGTCCGTCGCGCTGTCGGCGGCAATGTGCAACCGACACGGCCTTATCGCCGGCGCGACCGGCACCGGCAAAACGATCACGTTGCAACTGATGGCCGAGCAGCTGAGCGCCATGGGGGTGTCGGTGTTCGCGGCCGACATGAAGGGCGACCTCTCGGGCATCTCCGAGATCGGCACCGCCAACGACCGCATCAACGCCAGAGTTGCCGAGCTCGGGATCAACTGGACGCCGACGGCGCGCCCCGTGCAGTTCCTGTCGCTCGGCGGTGTCGGCGTCGGCGTCCCGGTGCGCGCGACCGTCTCGGCGTTCGGTCCGACACTGTTGGCGAAAGTGATGGATGCGAACGAGACGCAGTCGTCGTCGCTCAGTCTCGTCTTCCGCTATGCCGACGATCATGGCCTCGGCCTCCTCGATCTCGCGGATCTCCGCGCGGTACTCCAGTTCCTGCTCTCCGACGACGGGAAGGCCGAACTCAAGGGCCTCGGCGGTCTGTCGTCGGCGACTGCCGGCGTGCTGTTGCGCAAGATCGTGGAACTCGAGGATCAGGGCGCCGACGAGCTCTTCGGAGAGCCCCAGCTCGAGGTCGCCGACCTGATCGCGACGAACGCCGACGGCAGCGGGGTCGTGAGTTGCCTCGAACTGCCGTCGGTCCAGGATCGGCCACGGCTGTTCTCGACGTTCCTGCTGTGGCTCATCGCCGAGCTGTTCGAGACGCTGCCGGAGGTGGGAGACCTCGATCAGCCGAAGCTGGTGTTCTTCTTCGACGAGGCGCACCTGTTGTTCGAAGGCGCGAGCAAGGCGTTCCGCGAACAGATCGCCCAGACGGTGCGGCTGATCCGTTCCAAGGGCGTGGGGATCTTCTTCGTCACGCAGTTGCCCGACGATGTTCCCGATGAGGTCCTCGCGCAGCTGGGGAACCGGGTGCAGCATGCGCTGCGCGCCTTCACGCCGCGCGACGCGAAGGCGCTGAAGGCGGCCGTGAGCACCTATCCGAAGACCGACGACTACGACCTCGAGACCGCGTTGACCCAGCTCGGCATCGGCGAGGCCGTGGTGACGACGCTCAACGACAAGGGCGTGCCGACGCCGGTCGTCTGGACCCGATTGTGTCCGCCGGCATCCAAGATCGGTGCAGTACCCATCGAGACCATCGACGCGTCGGCCCGAGCATTGCCCATCTGGCCCAAGTACGCCGAGGACATCGACCGGCAGTCGGCTCGTGAACTGCTCGACGCGCGAGTGGCCGCGGCCCAGACTCCGACGCCGGTTCCGGAACCCCCGAGATCCCAACCTCCCGGCGCCGACTCGGCGTCCGATTCGAGTCCCAACATGCCGCCCCGTCCGGGTGCGAAGCGTGAGCGTCTACCGAGCGAGCCGAAGAAGACCAAGAAGCAGCCGAAGAGTGCCAAGCCCGCGCCCGAGGCCGATGGTGCGATCGCCGGGTACCTCAAGAGCCGGGAAGGGCGCTCGATGATGAACCGAGTCGCGCGCGGAGTCTTCGATCTGTTGAAGAAGTGATGCTGAGTCGTCGTTGACGCTCGCGAATACTCAGACCTCGTCGAAGAAGCGACCGATCCACAGCCCGACGTCGAATCGGTTCAGGGGCCGGCGGAGCGTCGAGCGCGCACGCGCGACCTTCTCCGAGCCGATGAGTTCGATGCGTTGGGCGAGGAGATGATCGGCCAACTCGGGAGTGAACTCCGGGTGCGGTTGCAACGTCCACGCTCGATCGCCGATCAGCATGCCCGCGACCGGACATCCGGGAGTGCGCGCCAACAACTTCGCATCGGCCGGGAGTTCTGTGACTTGATCCTCATGGCTGGCGATGAGCGAGATCGTCGAGTGCATCGGGCGCATCCAGGGTCGAGGGGCGACGATCTCGTAGTCCTGCACTCCGACCTGCCAACCGTCGGCCGCCCGGGTGACCGCCACACCGAGTGCCTGCGCCGCGAGTTGGTGGCCGAAGCAGATGCCGACGTACGGGCGCTCGGTCGTGATGATCTCGTGGATGAGGCGTTGCGACTCGGCGATCCAGGGATGCGGGTCAGAGACCGAGCAGCGACTCGGCGACACCAGCCAGCCATCGCACTCCGCCGTCGAGTCCGGAAAGCGGGACTCGTCGAGGTCGTATCGGACGAGTTCGAGGTCGGGGCGGCGCAGGAGCGCGGCGAAGAGTTCGGGGTAGTCGCCCGCGATGTCGGTACTCGTCGGGGCCACGTGGCCCACCATCAACAACCCGATGCGCATCAGCGAAACGAGAACACCGCGGCGCCGGGACCGTCGAGCGGAGGGAGATGCCCGAGGTCACGCAAGATCGGCATGACCCCTTCTCCGAACCAGTACGCCTCCTCGAGGTGCGGATAGCCCGACAGGATGAATTCGTCGAAACCGAGAGCGTGATACTCGAGCATCCGCTCCGCGACCTCGTCGTAGCTGCCGACCAGGGCTGTTCCGACGCCTCCTCGCACCAGGCCGACGCCGGCCCACACATTGGGGTGGAGCAGCAGGTGATCACGATCGCCGCCGTGGAGTTCGGCCATCCGTTTCTGGCCGACCGATTGGGTCGTCGCGAAGTCGGCCTGCGCGGCGGCGATGTCGTCGGGGTGCATCGCGTCCACCAGCGAGTGCGCGACCTTCCACGCTTCGTCGGCGGTCGGCCGGGCGATCACGTGGAAGCGAATCCCCAGGGTGAGGTCGCGCCCGTTCGCGGCGGCGAGGGCACGCATGCGTTCGACTCTCTCCGCCACCATCGCCGGCGGTTCGCCCCACGCAAGGTACACGTCGACGTGGGCCGCGGCGACGGCTTCGGCCTCGGCCGACGCGCCACCGAAGTAGATCGGTGGGACCGGGTCCGGGATCTCGCGTGTCGTGGCCCCCTCGACCTGGAAGAAGTCACCAGCGAAGTCGGTAGGCGTGTCACTCCACGCACCGCGCATCACTTGGAGGAACTCCGCCGTCTGCGCGTAGCGCATGTGCTTCGGCGCGTGGATGCCGAAACGGGCCAGCTCCGCGTCTTCGGCGCCGGTCACGATGTTGATCAGGAGCCGCCCATTCGACATGCGCTGGTACGTGCTGGCCATCTGCGCGGCGAGGGTCGGCGTCAGCAACGCCGGACGGAAGGCGACCAGGAACTGCAGTCGTTGGGTGAGGGGCAGCAGCGCTGCGGTCGCGAGCCACGCGTCCTCACAGCCGGTCCCGCACGGCGTGAGCACCGCGTCGTACCCGAGCTGATCGCAGGCCTGGGCGATCTGGGCAAGGTATTCGTGGGTCGGGGCCCGTCGGTGGGACCCCGGCTGGCTCGGCAACACCTCGCGGGAGTCGCCACCCGTCGGGAGGAACCAGTGAACCTTCATGCCGTGCACTCGAGCCGCAGGAGCCCGGAGTCGACGTCGTACACCATGCCTGCAATCTCGACGGTGGCCGGGATCAGACGGCACGCGCGGAGCTGCGCCACGTCGTCGGCCAGGACGCGGTCTTGGTCCTCGATGGCGTGGAACTCCCAGCCGTCGGTCGTCTCGTTGGTGAGTTCGGCGATCTCGCGGCGCAGATCGTCCTCGGTGGCTTCGGTCATCTTGCAGCGGGTGTGCTGGATCACCGCGATGCGCCGGACACTGAGCAAGTGCACCGCCAGCACCAATGAGCGGAGGGCGTCGGCCGTGACGCGAGCCCCGGCATTTCGGAGGATCTTGGCGTCACCGGGCACGAGTCCCATCATCGTCAAGGGCTCGATGCGGGAGTCGATGCAGGTGAGGACGCCGAGGCCCTTGGCGGCCTGCGGGGAGAGACCGGCAAGATGGAACGACTCGGCGTACGAGGCGTTGGCCGCGAGGATGTCGGAGAACCCGGGGTCGGTCATCGGGTGATTCTGTCGGATCCGCGCCGCCCCCCCAACTTCGAGCGTTTGGCGGATGGTGGTCGGCTCCGATCCACCAGGTGCCAGACGGTGGGAAGTGGGTCAGAAGCCGGAGGGAATGACGGCTTCGATCACGTGGGGGCCGGGCTCGGCGACCGCGCGTTCGAAGGCCGCGGTGAAGGACTCCGCGTCTTCCGGACGCTCGGCGGGCACGCCCATGCCCCGGGCCAGGGCGACGAAATCGAGTTCGGGGCCGGTGAGATCGAGCATCGACTTCGCGACCGGGCCCGGCGATTCGACACCAACCCGTGACAGCTCCAGGTTGAGGATGGCGTAGGACCGGTTGGCGAAGATCACCGTGGTCACATCGAGCCCCTCGCGTGCCTGGGTCCACAATGCCTGGGCCGTGTACATCGCACTGCCGTCGGCTTGGAGATTGATCACCGGACGGTCGGGGCACGCGATCGCCGCGCCGGTCGCACACGGCATACCGAAACCGATCGAACCGCCGGTGAGGGTGAGCCAGTCGTGCGGGGGACACCCTGCGGTCGCCGGCGACGCCCAGATCCCACCGGTCTGCGCCTCGTCGACGACGATCGCGTCCTCCGGCAGTGTCGCGCCGACGGCGGCGGCCAGAGCCGACCCCGTGAGATCTCCGGTCGGTCGGTCGGGACGCGACGATGCCGCGAGGCGGGCGTCGGCCACGGTGACCCCGACTGCGTCGGCCAGCGCCTCGGCGGCAGCCGGGCCGTTCTCGCGTACGTCGGCGACGACGTGCACGGCACACCCTTCCGGAACGAGATCGCTGGCCTTCCCCGGGTAGGCGAAGAACGTCACGGGCGACTGCGCACCGATAAGGATCAGATGGCGGAGTCCGTCGAGCTGCACGGCCGCGAACTCGGCCAGGTACCCGAGCCGGTCCGCCGACGCGATCCCCGCGCCGCGCCGGATGCGAGTGGGGAACACCTCGGCTAGCACCTTGCTCCCCGTCGCCGCGGCAACCGCGTCCAGCAGTGCGAGCGAGAGTTCGTCGCGCATGATGTCGTTGCCGACGAGAATCGCGCTCGGTTCACCGGTGCGGAGGATCATCGCCGCCGCCTCGACCGTTGCGAGATCGGGGGCGAGCGCTGCGTCGAAAGAACGGCGCTCGACTGCCTGGCCGCCTTCGCCCCACGAGACGTCGGCCGGGAGAATGAGTGTTGCGATCTCGCCGGGGCAGGTCCGAGCCACGACCACGGCCTCGGCGGCATCCCGGGCCAGCGACGCCGTGGAGTCACTGCGTCGGGTCCAGCCGGACACGTTGGCCGCCAAAGTCTCGATGTTGCTCTGCAACGGCGCGTCGAGCGCCTGGTGGTAGGTGGCGTGATCGCCGACGATGTTGACCATCGGCACGTGCGCGGCGGCGTGCGTTGTGCAGGTTGGCGATGCCGTTGCCCAGACCGGGACCGAGATGCAGCAGCGTGGCCGCCGGTCGACCCGTCATCCGGGCGTATCCGTCGGCCGCACCGGTGACCACACCTTCGAAGAGGCCGAGCACGGCTCGCATTCGAGGCTCGCCGTCGAGCGCGGCAACGAAGTGCATTTCGGACGTGCCCGGGTTGGTGAAACAGACGTCGACATCGTGATCGACCAGGGTGCGCAGCAGTGCTTGGGCGCCATTCATGGTCATGCGGTTGCCACCTCGTCGTCGAGCAATATTCCGGGGTTGAGAATGCCATGCGGATCGAATGCGGTCTTGATGCGCCGCATCAGTGCGAGCTTCGCCGGATCTTCGAGGGCAAGGAAATACGACCGCTTCGCCCGGCCGATTCCGTGCTCGCCCGAGATCGCACCGCCGAGATCCATGCCGGCGCGGAAGAGTCGCGTCATGACCTGGGATCGAGTCTCGGGGTCGGCCTGGAACACCGAAAGGTGCACATTGCCGTCGCCCGCGTGTCCGCAGCCCGCGATCCACGAACCGGTCTCGCTGGCGACCTCCGCGACCGTCTCCATGAAGTCGGGCAGCGAGGCGCGGGGCACGACGACATCGACGATGTCATCGGCATTGTTCGCCTTGGCCACCCAGAACGACTTCTCCCGAGCATCGATGAGCGACGCTGCGGCGCCACCGGGCAGGACGTAGACGTCGATTGCGTCGAGTTCGGCGAGTTGTTCCGCCAATGATTCGACATCCTCATCGAGCCGCGCGTCGGTGGTCTGTTCCATCATGACGACGAGGTAGGCGAGCGCGGTCTCGCGGATCTCGTCGGGGATGCCGAGATCGAGTCCGACGTGGGCGCTGATGGCACCGAGCGTGATCATGTCGATGTATTCGAGGATCATCGGTCCGATTCCGCTCGCCACGATGCGCGGGATCGCGTGCGTGATCGCGTCGAGGGAGGTGAACGGCGCCAGGATCGTTGCAGTGAATGGCGCTCGGGGATACAGGCGCAACGTGGCTTCGGTCACCAGCGCGAGCGTGCCCTCCGAACCGATGATCAGCTGGGTGAGGTCGTACCCCGTCGTGGCCTTCACGAACTTGCCGCCGGTGCGGATCACCTCGCCGGTGGGGAGCACCGCTTCGAGGCCGAGCACCTGATGGCGGGTGACGCCGTACTTCACGGCCCGCATCCCGCCGGCGTTGGTCGCGACGTTGCCACCGAGACTGGCGCTGTATTCACCGGGGTAGACGGGGTAGGAGAGGCCGAGGGGCGCGAGCGCGTCGTCGAGTTGGGCGAGGGTGACTCCCGGTTGCACGACGGCCACATGGTTCTCGGTGTCGATCTCGAGGATGGTGTTCATGCGCTCGAACGACACCACGACGCTGTCGGCGCTCGGAGTGCACGCACCCGAGAGGCCGGTGCCACTGCCGCGCGCGGTGATCGGGACCCGGAGATCGTCGGCGACCGCGAGGATCGACCGCACGTCCTCGGCGCACCCCGGGCGTACCACGACCGACGGGAGTACCGCCGTGACGGTCAGCGCTTCGTCGTGGCCGTAGTCCTCACTGATCGAGTCGCCCACGAGGACGTGGTCGGCCCCGACGATCGCACCCAGCGCGGCGGCTAGATCTCCCATGGTCCTTCTCCCGGAGCTCGACGGTTCCTCCATCTGTAGGCCACGCGCGTCGGCGGCCGCAAGACCGGCGCCGCATCCGCGCGCGAGCATGCTCGAATGGATGCTGCCGGAGCCCGACGCGTGCTTGGCATGTCGGCGACCGCGAGCTGGCCCGAAGTGCGAGCGCAGTACCGCCTTCTGATCCGGCGGCACCACCCGGACAACGGCACTGATCTCGCCGACATCGGCCTCCGGACGGTGCGAACCGCCCAGATCACCGAAGCATTCGCAGTGCTGCTCGCGATCCAGACCACGCAGACGGCCGAACGATCGACGTCGCCCCCGGCAACGCCGTCGGCTCCCCGCCGCCGACGAGCGCGGGGATCCGATGCCCATCTCGGAGCTTCCTTCCGGCACCCGACCGTCGGTGTGGACGACACCCGCGTGGTGATGCTCGACGCCACGCCCATGGAGGCGTTCCTCGCGCTCCACGAGGCGTTCTCGATCATCGGTGCGGTGTCCTACATCGACCGTCTGAGTCTCGTGCTGGAGGCGATTGTCGTCCCCGAGCCCGGACGCGCGACGTCGCTGCTGACGTGGCTCGATGCCGGTCCCGGGGATGCGACCACGGCGACGTTGTGTGTCGAGTCATTGGGAGGCCACGCCCCGGCCGATCTCGATGACCTCGTCGATCGGGTTGCCGAGCTGCTGGCATCGCCGCGTCCGCCGGTGTCGTCCGCGTAACGTCACGCCACCCGTCTAAGGAGTCGAACCGATGCCCGTCCCGCTCGATGAATACCCGATCCACCAGGCGCCGCTCTCGATCGCGCACATGGACACCAGCGATCGCAACGGTTACGACCGGTGCTACTGGAACGCGCACGATCGGACCGGCGACATCTTCCTCGTCACCGGGCTCGGCCTGTACCCGAACCTCGGTGTGATCGATGCGTTCGCGGCCGTGCGGACCGGCGATCGGCAGTTTTCCATCCGCACCTCGGACGCCCTCGGCGACGACCGGATGAAACAAGAGGTCGGCCCGTATCGCATCGAGGTCATCGAACCGTTGCACAAACTTCGGCTGATCTGTGATGCCGACGACCACGGCGTCGGATTCGACATGACCTGGGAGGGTTCCTTCCCTGCGCTCGACGAGGCTCGGCACGTGTGGCGGCGAAACGGGCGTATCGCGCTCGATGCGCAACGGTTCGCGCAGGTCGGCACGTGGACCGGCGAGTTGCGCGTCGACGGTGTGCGCCACGACGTCACCCCCGACGTGTGGGTGGGGAGCCGCGATCGGTCGTGGGGAATCCGGCCCGTGGGAGAGGCCGAACCTCCGGGCCGCGCCGCCGCCGAACCGCTCGAAGGGTTCTGGTGGACCTACATCCCGCTGCGGTTCGAGGACTACGCCCTCATCGTGATCATCCAGGAGGAAGCCGACGGCACGCGCGTCATGAACGACGTGCGTCGGGTGTTCCCGGCGGCGAGCGGTCGGCCGCCGGAGCAACTCGGCTGGCCCGAGGTCGATATCCACTACCAGTCGGGCACTCGCATCCCGACCGGTGCGACGGTCTACCTCCAGGCACGTGGTCGCAAGGAGCTGAAACTCGAAGTGGAATCGCTCGGCTACGTGGCCCTGAACCTCGGGACCGGCTACGGCGGCGATCCCGCGTGGACCCACGGCGAGTGGCGGGGCCACGCCTTTCTCGAGGGCGCGCAGTACGACCTCACCGACCCGGCCGTCGTCGGCGGTCTCACGTTCGGTCTGATCGACCACGTCGGCCGCGCGACCCTCGATGGTCAGGAGGGCTGGGGCCTCTTCGAGCACGGCTGTTTCGGTCGCCACGACCCGTCCGGATTCACCGATTTCATGTCCGTCGCCCCCTGACCAACCTGGCTGCAACTTGCGTCAATAACCCCATCGTTTCGATGGGTTATTGACGCAAGTTCGAGAACGGGTCAGTTGCGGGGGAGGTTGCGGAACGGTTCGGTCTTGTCGGGACGGGCTTCGCCCGGGAGGCCGAGCACCCGTTCGCCGATGACGTTGCGCTGGATCTGCTCGGTGCCGCCGCCGATGCGCACGGACCACTGGTTCAAGAAGAGTTGTTGGAACATGCCGTCGTCGAGTGCGTCGGTGCCGCTCAACATCCCACCGGGCCCCTCCAGCGCGAGGGCGAGGTCGCCGTCGCGGGCGACGCGCTCCGACACCGCGAGTTTCATGATCGACATCTCCGGCCCGGGAGGCAGGCCGGCCTTGGCGCGGGCCTTGGCGCGCTGGCCGAGCCAGTTCAACAGCTCGAACCGGGTGTAGGACTTCGCGAGTTCTTGTCGGATCACCGGATCGTCGGCGCGGCCGCAGGTCTTGGCCAATGCCGCCAGCGACTTGAACCCGACGCCGGAACCACCACCGCCGATCATCTGTCGTTCGTTGCCCAGCGTGGTCTGGGCGATGCGCCAACCGTTGTCGATGTCACCGAGGACGTTGGCGACGGGCACCCGCACGTCGGTGAGGAACACTTCGTTGAAGTGGGCGTACCCGGTGATCTGGCGCAGCGGTCGCACCTCGATACCCGGCGAGCGCATGTCGACCGCGATCCAGGTGATGCCCTGATGCTTCGGCACATCCCAGTTCGTGCGGACGAGCATCATCCCCCAATCGGAGAAGTGCGCGCCCGACGTCCACACCTTCTGGCCGTTGACGACGAATTCGTCGCCGTCGCGCTCCGCGCGGGTGGCGAGGCCGGCGAGGTCGGAACCGGCGCCTGGCTCGGAGAAGAGCTGACACCACACGTGGTCGCCGTTGAGCATGCGGGGGAGGAAGAAGCTCTTCTGCTCCTCGGTGCCGTGCTGGATGATCGTCGGGCCGACCATTCCGATCGCGACCATGAACACGCCTGACGACACGAGCACTTTGGCTTCTTCCTGGGCGAAGATGCGCGCGTGGCCCACGGTGCCCCCCCGGCCGCCGTACTCGGACGGCCAGGTGATGCCGGCCCAGCCGTTGCCGGCGAGCGTGGCCTGCCAATCCCGACATTCCTGGACATGTGCCGCTTCGAGTTCCGGAGACATCTCCTTGCCGAGCGGACTCGACGACACACCCGGCGGCCGCGGCGGTGCGTTCGCAGTCAGGAACTCACGCGCCGCGAGGCGGAACTCGTGATCAGCGGGGGACTCGTCAATCGGTGCGTCGGTCACGGGCGGGACCGTATCCGCGGCGGCCCGCGTCCGGCGAGACGTCTCTGATCGGGCAGGATAGGGGCTGATGTGGCGAGCGACGATCAAAGGTGTGCTCGCCCGGAAGGTGCGACTCTTCCTGACCGCGCTCGCCGTCGTGCTCGGGGTGACCTTCGTCAGCGGCACCTACGTTCTCACCGACACGCTGCAGGCCTCCCTCGGTGAGATCTTCCAGCAGTACGCATCCGGGAGCGATCTCGTGGTGGCCGCGCCGACCCAGGTCGGCGATCGGGCCACCAGTCGCCAGCGCGTTCCTTCGTCGCTCGCGGACGAGGTGCGCACGGTGCCCGGCGTGGCCCAAGCCAGCCCCTTCCTGATCGGGGAGGCCCGGTTCATCCAGAAGAACAAGCGGGACGCGGTCCAGGCGCTCGGCACCATCAACCTCGGCATTTCTTGGGGCGACCAGGAGTCTGTGGGACCGGCGCGACTGATCGACGGGCGCCGACCGCTGCGTGACGGCGAGGTGGCGATGGACGCCGGCACCGCGAAGCGCAACGGGTTCAAAGTGGGCGACCCGGTGCGCATGCTCCTCACGGGGGCCGCGGAACCGTTTCGCATCGTCGGTCTCGTCTCGCTCGGCGACCGCGACGACCTCGGGTTCGCGACCGTCGCGGCCTTCGACCCCAAGACCGCCGAACGCGCCTTCGGTGCAGCCGGGCTGGCGGACTTCATTTTCGTGCGCGCGGAGCCGGGGACCAACGTGCGCGAGTTGACCACCCGCGTCCGGCGCACGGTCGGCCCGCTGCTCACGGTCGAGCCGTCGACCGAGTTCGCGGCGGTCTTGCAACGTCAGGTCGACGAATTCCTGTCGCTGCTCAACAACATGCTGCTGGGCTTCGCCGGGATCGGATTGTTGATCGGCGGCTTCATCATCTTCAACACGTTCACGATCCTGATCGCCCAGCGCACGCGCGAGCTCGGGCTCCTGCGCGCGATGGGTGCCAGCAGCCGTCAGATCGTTGGCTCGGTCCTCGCCGAGGCGGTCATCATGGGCGTCATCGCGTCGGTGGTCGGGTTCGCAGCCGGCGTCGGACTCGGGCGGGTACTGCTGTGGGCGCTGCCGGGCTTCGGAGTTCCGGTCCCGGCGCGTGAACTCGTCCTGATCAACCGCACGATCGTCGCGAGCGCGATCGTGGGCGTCGGCGTGACCGCGCTGGCCGCCGTGTTCCCGGCGATCCGTGCCGCACGCACCCCGCCCATCGCGGCCATCGGCGATCTGCGCACCACTTCCAAGTTCCGCTCGACCGTCGGGCGCATCGTCGCCGGCCTCGCAGTGACCGGCGCCGGTATCGGCGTCGGTGCCTATGGGATCTGGGGGCCGCGCCCGCTCGACCAGTCGGTCGCGCTCACCTTCATCGGCGGCTTCGTCATCTTCGTCGGTCTGGTGATCCTCGGGCCGCTCGGGGTCCGGGGCGTCGCGGCGGTCATCGGACGCCCACTCCCGACATTCTTCGGAGTCACCGGCACCCTGGCCCGGGGCAACGCGATGCGGAACCCGAAGCGCACGACCGTGACGGCGGCCGCGCTGGTGGTGGGACTGGCCCTGGTGGCGCTGGTGTCGATCTTCGGCTCGTCGTTGAAACAGTCGGCTCGGACGTCGCTGACGGACGTGAGGGCCGAGGTCATCATCACTTCACCGGGTTACGCGAACTTCTCCACCGACGTTGCCCGCCAGGCCCGCCAGGCTCCGGGGGTGACGAACGCCATCGCGTTCAAGTGGGGCTCGGCAGGAATCGAGGGGACGGAGGAGATCGTCAACGGCATCACCCAGCGCGAGTTCAACTCGGTGATCGACTTCAAGTTCCGGGGAACGACACCCGACGCGATCAACTCGCGCCAGGTGTTGATCTCGGGGAAGGAGGCCGACCGCTTCGGGCTCGACGTGGGTGATCGGTTGACCATCAGGTTCCCGAGGAGCGGCCCTACTGCGCTGGAGGTGGCCGGCGTCTACGAGACCCGGCGATTCTCCGGCGCGTTTCCCATCGACTATCTCGTGTCGCAAGCGCTCCACAAGAACGCATTCGGCGGCGTTCCCCAGGACACGCTCCTCTACCTGCAGACCGAACCGGGGAAGGGAGCCGACGTCGCCCGCACCTTGCGTGAGTCCTTCGCCGAATCGTTCCCCAACGTGGACGTGCAGACGCTCGACGAATACGGCGATTCGCGCCAGTCGTTCCTCGATCAGTTCCTCAACATCTTCGTTGCGCTGTTGCTGCTCTCCGAGGTGATCGCGGTGCTCGGCATCGTGAACACGCTGATGCTCTCGGTGTACGAACGCACGCGGGAACTCGGGCTGCTGCGCACCGTAGGCACGACCCGGCGCCAGGTCTGGGGCATGGTGTCGGGAGAGTCGGTGATCATCGCCGTCCTCGGATGTGTCGTCGGGATCGGCGTTGGCCTGCTCTGGGGTTGGGGAGTCATGACCGCACTTCGCGGTGAGTTCACCGACGAGATGGTGGTTCCCGTCGGCCAACTCGGATGGTTCGTGGCCGCCTCGGTCGCCGCCGGATTCATCGCCGCGCTCCTCCCGGCGTGGCACGCCAGCCGGCTCGATGTCCTGGACGCAATCGCGTACGAGTAGTCGAGGGGATCGGGCCGACTGCTAGGTTCATGGTTCCGCCGGGGCGGTTAGCTCAGTTGGTTAGAGCGCTTGCTCGACACGCAAGAGGTCGGAGGTTCGAGTCCTCTACCGCCCACCCGTTGTGATTTCTACAAAGTCCCTGCTGGTCGGACGGCACGCGGCCCGTTCCGTCGCTACCGAACCTGATGGTGGTCTCGAACTCGATCGAGGTCGGCGCCGAGTTCAGGCGGGGAGCAGGAGCTCGGCGTTCCTCACGAAGAACGCGTCGACGGCGTCGTCGCCCAGGGTTCCGATGTCGGCGGCCATGCGGCCGATGGGGTCGGTGCCGCCCTCGGGATGGGGGAAGTCGGTGGAGAACGCGTAGATCTCGGGCATGCCGTAGTGATCGATCTGGCGGGCAGTGCGTTCCCAGAAGAATGGGGTGACGCGGATCTGGTCGACGAAGACCTCGGTCGGGCGGCGGTGCAGCCCGTCGCGCAGGCGGCGGGACATCTCGAGGCGGTCCTCGAGGAGGTCGACGAACGGGCCGACCCACATGGCGCCGAGTTCGATCACGCCGACGCGTAGGCCAGGGTGCCGGTCGAACACACCGCCGTAGAGCATGGCGGCCAGGTAGTTCTGCGCGGCGAGGTGCATGGTGGCCAGCATGTGCGGACCGACCGGCTCACCGGTCGAGAAGCTGCCGGGTCGGAGCAGGTCGGCATCAGACCAGGCGTCGCTGCCGAAGAAGCCGCCCTGCCCGCCGATGTGGAGCGTCACGGGGAGCTCGGCTTCGGCCAGCAGAGCCCACAGCGCGTCGACCTCGGGCGCGGCCGGTGATCGGCCACCCGGAGCAATACCGTCCTGGATGAAGATGGCGCGGGCGCCGCCCGCCGCGACGCGTTCGGCTTCGGTGATTGCGCCGTCGATCGTCGTGAGGTTGAGCAGCGCGGCGGGCCGAAGCCGTCCGTGGCCTGAAGCGGTCCAGCGCAGGACGGCGTCGTTGTACTCGCGCAGCACGGCTCCGGCGTTGGGGTGGTCCGACCAGGCGGGCATGGCAAGAACCACCTGGGGGAAGATGAGCTGGCGTTCGATCCCCATGACGTCCATGGCAGCCAGGCGGCCCTCAGGGGTGGACGCACCCGGCGCCGCGGTTCCCTTGGTCTTCCACACGGACTCGCTGGTGAGTTCGGGCTCGTCGGTGGCGTCGAAGAGCGCGATGCCGGCGAAGCGCTCCCCGAAACGGGCGGTGGCCTCGCCGAACACCTCCCCCCAGCGGGAGATCGGCACCTGCAGGTGGCTGTCGAGGTCGTTGATGCGGCCGTGGACGGCCGGGAGAATCATTCCCACGCCGAGACCATACCGAACAGTTGACGATCGAGCGCCGCCGATGCACCCATCAACGAAGCGATCGACCCAGGGTTTGAACGCCGTCCCTTTGCTCCACAGCTTCGGGCTCGAGCATGTGCCAGCTCGATGCGCGGTGGACCGCCTCATTCGCCACAGTGCCGGGCGGCAGCCCAATCGGTTGGGTCGAACCCCTGTGTTACCTTCCGGATTCAGCGACCTCCGAGTGCAGCGCACGGTCGACGAACGAAGCTGTCTCCACGCAACTCCGAACGCTGCGCACTCACCAAGAAGGGGCGGCAGGTGACCCAGATCGATCGGCGTCAGTTCCTCGTCGGAGGGCTCGGATTCGCGGGGGCGCTGGCATTGAGCGGGTGCACCAGTGGATCCGGCGGAACGGCCCGCCCGACCGCTCCTGGCGGCACGCCGCAGGGATCCGCCTTGGCCGCGCCGGGTTCTCCCGGTCTGATCAACGAGCGTGTCTACCAGGCCCGAATTGGTCGGTACCTCGAGTCGGTGACCAAGGCCCTGGACGCCAGCGATGCCACCTCGATCGGAGCGCACCTGGTGAGAGCGCGCCGCGACCCCGACTTCGTGTGGGATCCGACCGCGGTCACCATGGAGTCACTTTCGCCGGTGTGGAACAAGATCGATGCGTGGGAAGACACCCGCGACTTTCGCCTCATGTATCTCCACTGGGTCCTGGCCCTCGCCGACGGATCGTCGGCGATGACGACGATCGATCCCGTCGTGATCGAGGCGATCGAACAACGGATGGTGGACAACCGGTACCGCTGGAACGACCCGCTCCCGGCTGACCGCATCGACAACCAGTGGTTCTGGTCCGAGAACCACCTGATCATCGGGCTGGTCAACGAGTACGTCGCCGGAGCGCGGATGCCCGAGCGCGTGTTCACGATCACCGGCCTCACCGGCGCCGAACACGCCAAGCGATCCAAGCAACCGATCCTGGACTGGATCCACGAGCGCGCCCGTTTCGGCTTCTTCGAGTGGCACAGCCACGTCTACATGAACTTCAACATCTCGCCGTTGCTCACGTTGGTCGAGTTCGCCGAGGACCCCGAGCTGGTCCGTGCCGCGGGAATGGGACTGGACCTCTGTGTCCTCGACATGGCCGCACACTGTCACGCGGGCACCTACACCGCATCGCGTGGGCGCACGTACGCGAAAGACAAGCTGACGGTTCGCGAAGGGAGCTTCGAGACCTTCAAGCTGTTGTTCGACGACTCGGATCTCGACTACGAGTCTCGGGGAAGTTCCGGTGCCACGTTCTTCGCCGGTTCGCAGCGCTATCGGCCGCCGCAGGTGTTGATCGAGATGGCGACCGACGCGAACCCGGGTGTCGTTCGCGAACGCCACGGCATCTTTGTCGACGGCACTGCGCCCATCGAGACAGCGCCGAAGGCTCCGTTCGGCTACGACTTCGACGATCCGGCGAATCTGTCGTTCTGGTGGTCCCAAGGGATGCTCGGCACCTGGCAGATGACGGACACGAACCTGGCGGCGGCTGAGGAGTTTCGGCTCTTCGAGACGGCCGCGCTCGGTCAGGTTGGTGCACTCGTCGATCTCAACGGCGGTGACCCGGATCGGACTCGGGCCTTCGTCCAAGCCAACCACGCGATTCTGAACTTCGGACACCTCCGTGAGGCCAACACCTACGCGTGGCGGAGCGACACGGTGTCGCTCGCGACCGTCGTCGACCATCGGTTTGGCGAGATGCGCGATCAGATCCACGCGTGGCAGGCGACGGTCGGACCAGGAGCGGTCGTGTTCACGACCCATCCGCGATCGGCTCCGCCCGCCTCCGACAGCTGGGATGACGATGCCAAGCCCGGCCACTGGACCGGCGAGGCATCGATTCCGCGTTCCGCGCAGTACGAGCGGACGGGCATTCACATCTACCAACCGGCCTGGGACGAAGCGACGAACGGCTTGTTGTGGAGCATCTTCGGTTATCAGAACTCCACCCATGCGTACGTACCCCAAGACCGTTTCGACGAGGTCCTGCAGGTGGGCCACTGGACGTTCGTGCGCAAGGGCGACGGCTACATCGCACTGTGGTCCTGGCGAACCCCGAGTTGGCGCCCCGTCGATCCCGCGGTGGAGCCCACCGACGGTCTGCGGCAGCCCTTCGATCTCGTCGCCGAAGGTGGTGCAGACAACGTCTGGATCGTCGAGGTCGGCGATCGGGGAGTCGCGGCCTCATTCAAGAAGTTCGTCTCCGCGATCACTGCGTCGGAGCCGGTCGTCGAGCGCGACGATGAGGGTTTCACGATCGTGTGGACCTCACCGACTTCGGGTGAGGTCACGTTTGGTTCCACTGCGCCGTTCGTGGTCGGCGGCAAGCGGCAGCGGCTCGGCGACTTCCCCCGTCATGACTCGAACTGGGGAACGGTCGACCGACTCGAGACGGACTTCAGGCTGCGGAGCGACACCGCGACCCTCGCGCTCGACTTCGACGCGTGGAGGCGCCGCGTCGGGCGTCGCTGACCCGCGCAGCTCACCGGCGCTTCACCCGTGGGGCGAACGATCCTTCTATTGCCTCGATCCAGACGACAACCGTCTTTGCTTCGTCGATGAAGCAACGCGGTTTCTCGGTCAAGGTGCCGACTGGTCATAGATCGCAGAGTCGATGAAGACGAGTACTTCTCGGAGCCCACGCCGTTGTGCTGGTTCCGTCCGAGGCCGACCACGGCGACGGACTCCTCGGGCGCGTTCGTTCAGTTGGCGAGATACCGCGACGGGGGTGGCTTGCGGTGGGTGTTCCGGGCCGCGCTGGGCCGTGCTGGGCGGTCGGCATTGTCACTGGCTCCGATCTTCACCGGTAGCGTCTCGTGGGCGGGCATCAATGCCCAGTTCGCAGAGGAGTCCATCGATGACGTACCCCCAGTCGCTCGATCACATGCTTGCCGCGTGGAATGAGTCTGATCCTGCGATGGTCCGAAGCCACCTCGAGCGAGCGCTCGCAGCGGATGTCGAATTCATTGATCCGAGCGTCGAGACACACGGCCTCGACGAGTTCGAAGCGAATGTTCACGACGTGCACGCGGGACTTCCCGGCGCCACCTACTGGCGCACCAGCGGGGTCGACAGCCACCACGGGCTCCACCGCTACTCGTGGCAGATCACCCGAGACGGCGAGACGGTGATCACTGGGTTCGATGTGACCGAGGTGGATGGCGACGGGATGGTCACGCGAGTGCTCGGATTCTTCGGGCCGCTGCCCGACAGCGACTGAGACCACTCGACGGCGGCTTCAAACCTTGCCCGTGACGAGAACACCAACGCGAAATGATCAGTAGTCCATCGTCGGATTCGGCGGGAACAGCGATTCGCGTTCCGCTTTCAGGCGAGCGCAATCCCATGAGCGTTCGACCCGGCGGAGGATGATGGGGCTCTTCGAAAGATCCGTGTGCTGTGTCCACGGGTCGGTGATCTTGTAGATGTCATCGGAAGCTCCGACGATCAGCTGCTCGCTTCGGTCCTTCACCACGCCTGTGAGCGAACCGTCGGCTTGCTCGTCGAGGTCATACGCAAAGATCTCACGGCGCGCCAGGTAGATCTCCCCGATCGGGTTCCCGTCCTGAGTGACAATTGCGGTCACGCCGGGTTTGCCATCGCCGTCGTCGTCGACAATGCGCGGATCGTGCGGGTCCGTTGGCAAGCTGTCTTCGGTCGGGTTCTCGAGCCGAATGCCAATCCCGGTGGGAGTCTCCGGTCGAAACACATGAGCGCGGCCGCCATCGACGGTGACCGTGACCTCCGTCGCGATCGGTTGAATCGCCTGGGTCGCCGCGTCGGAGAGCGTCACCGAGACCGGCTGATCGCTTTGGAACTCTGAGTAACAGAACGACTCCTGCGCCATCAAGGTGCCATCGACGAGATCCAGGTCGGTGAAGCCGTACGAGATGATCATGGCGTTCATGATCGATCCCTCGTACGCAACAACGTCATAGTGTGCGTAGCGCCCGGCGAGCCGAGCCATTGCCGCGGCCAGCGCGTCGCCGGAACCCGTTGCCCGCATGGAAGTACCTACCTCGGCCATGTCGCCATCTTTACCTTCTGGCAGGGTCGCGCGCATTTCGGTCACTGGCTTGGATCACCCGAGTGTGACCCTGGGCGGGATCGCTTCGCTTCCCGTCGAATCTTTGCGATGATCACGGGATGGATCCAATCCGCATCACTGCGTCCTCCGGTCGGGTCCAGGTCGTCGCCGAAGACCGCACCGACGTCGTGATCGATCAGGGTCAGGAACACCCGATGGGTGGCGTGCTCGAGGTCAAGGGCTCGGCCGACGGAGTGTCGGTGCGCGTCCCCATAGGCACCGACCTCGTGGTGGGCACCCATTCGGGTGAGGTGCAGCTGAGCGGCCGACTCGGGGAACTTCGGATTACGACCCGGAGCGGAAAGGTTCGGGTGGAGGCCTGCGCCGCGCTCGACGCCCGGAGCGTGTCGGGCCGGGTCGACGTCGGCACGGTCGAGGGTGACTGTCGGATCAAGACCGCCAACGGGCGCATCCGCGTGGAGCGCGTGGTCGGGTCACTGAACGTTGCTGCGGTCTCGGGCCGGGTCGACGTCGCCAACGCGGCCGGAGCGGTGCGCGCCAACTCGGTGAGCGGCAACGTGAACGTCGGCCTCACTGCGGCGCCCGATGTCCGTGCCGATTCCATCTCGGGATCGGTGACCATCGAACTCCCGCGCGGAGTACACCCGAACGCGTCACTCATTTCGGTGAGCGGCGGGTGCACGTGCGACGTTGACCAGGGTGACGACTGTTCGGTGGTCTGTCGATCCGTGAGCGGACGAATCCGGGTGAAAGCGCGCCGATGACGACGACCACCGGGGCAGTGGTGTTCACCGATCTCGTCGGTTTCACCGAGTTCACCGCGTCGGCCGGTGACGACGAGGCCCTTCGGCTCCTCGCGAGCCAGGAGCAGATCGTGCGGAATCTGCTTCCGCCCAATGGCCGCATCGTCAAAGAACTTGGCGACGGGCTCATGCTCTTCTTCGTCGATCCGATCGACACCATCGTCACGCTGCTCCGGATCCTGGTGGCGTTCGAGGCGGCCGCCGAAGTCGAGATGCTGCCGCTCCTCGTCCGGGTCGGAGCGCACTGGGGCTCACCGTCCCAGCGGGGCACCGATCTCATCGGACATGATGCGAACGTGGCGGCGCGCATCGTCGATGTCGCATCGCCGGGTGAACTACTCGTGTCCGAAGCACTGGTGAACGCGGGAACCTTCACCGACATCGCGTTCACCGAACTCGGTCCCGTCATGATGAAGGGCCTCGCCGATCCGGTCCCGCTGTATCGAGCGGAAGCGGCCTTGCACGCGAACCTCGGGCATGGCGTCGAGGACACCGTCTTCGCGCCGTAACCTCGGGGGACCCCCACCCCCCGGAGGATTGCGTGCCGGCCGACGGTTTCGTCCATCAGCTCCCCGATACGGATCCAGCTGAAACCCGTGAATGGCTCGAGTCGCTCGATGCCGTGGTCGACCGTTCCGGGAGTTCGCGGGCGCGCTACCTCCTCACGCGCCTCCTCGAACATGCGACCGAGCGCGACGTTGGATTGTCGGCCGCGATCTCCACCCCGTACTTGAACACCATCCCATCGGAACAGGAACCGTGGTTCCCCGGTGACGAAGACCTCGAACGTCGAATCCGTGCATATGTGCGTTGGAATGCGGTGGCGATGGTCGACCGCGCCAACCATCGATTCGACGGCCTCGGCGGCCATCTCTCCACCTACGCATCGGCGGCCGCGCTCTACGAGGTCGGCTTCAATCACTTCTTCCGGGGTAAGGACGACGGCGGTCACGGAGACCAGGTCTTCTTTCAGGGTCATGCCGCGCCAGGCATCTACGCACGTGCCTTCCTCGAAGGCCGACTGAGCGAGGAGCAGCTCGAGTCGTTCCGACGCGAGGTTGGTGGCGAGGGCCTCTCGTCGTATCCCCACCCCCACCGCATGCCCGAGTTCTGGGAGTTCCCGACGGTCTCGATGGGACTCGGACCGATCAACGCGATCGCGCAGGCTCGCATCAACCGCTACCTGCTTCATCACGAGATTGCCGATACCAGCGATGCCAAGGTCTGGTGTTTCGCCGGCGATGGCGAGATGGACGAACCGGAGTCCAAAGCCGGGCTGTCGATCGCGGCTCGGGAGCATCTCGACAACCTGATCTTCGTCGTGAACTGCAATCTGCAACGCCTCGACGGTCCGGTCCGGGGCAACGGCAAGATCATCCAGGAGTTGGAGATGGCCTTCCGCGGGGCCGGCTGGAACGTCATCAAAGTGGTGTGGGGACGAGCGTGGGACGACCTCCTGGCCGCGGACATCGACGGGGTGCTCCTCGAACGGATGAACGAAACCGTCGACGGCGAGTTTCAGAAGTACGCAACCGAGTCGGGCAGCTACATCCGTGATCACTTCTTCGGGCCCGATCCTCGACTCCGCAAGATGGTCGAGCACCTGAGCGACGAGGATCTCCAGCGCCTGCCGCGTGGCGGTCACGACTACCGAAAGGTCTATGCGGCCTACCAAATGGCGGTGGACCACCGGGGGAGCCCGACCGTGATCCTGACCAAGACCGTCAAGGGCTGGACCCTCGGTTCCTCGGTGGAGGCGCGTAACGCCACCCACGGGATCAAGAAGCTGACCCGCGCCGAGATGCGGGCCTTTCGCGATCGTCTCCATCTCGACGTCGCCGATGAGCAACTCACGGACCTGCCGCCGTATCTGCATCCCGGTGAGGACTCTCCCGAGATCGTCTACCTCCGGTCCCGCCGCCGGCGACTCAACGGTTCACTGCCGCGCCGGCTCGCGAGTGCGCCGCCGATTCCCGCGCCAACCCCTACGACGTTCACCGAGCTGAAGGCCGGCACCGGGGACAAGCTGACCGCGTCGACGACCACGGCGTTCGCGCGGATGCTGCGCAAGTTGCTGGCCGACCCCAACGTCGGGCCGCGTGTCGTCCCGATCATTCCCGACGAAGCCCGTACCTTCGGCCTCGACGCGCTGTTCGCCGACATCAAGATCTACGCACCCGACGGCCAGCAGTACGACCCGGTCGATGCCGGCCTCCTGCTGTCGTACCGCGAAGCACGCGACGGGCGGATTCTGGAAGAGGGCATCACCGAAGCCGGGTCCATGGCCTCGTTCACCGCCGCGGGCACCGCCTACGCGACGTGGTCCCAACCGCTGGTGCCGTTCTTCATCTTCTATTCGATGTTCGGATTCCAGCGGGTCGGCGACCTCATCTGGTCCTTCGGCGACCAGCGGGGGAGAGGCTTCCTGCTCGGTGCCACGGCGGGTCGCACGACGCTCACCGGCGAGGGTCTCCAACACTGCGACGGCCAGAGTCAACTCCTCGCCAGCGCGGTTCCCAACTGCCGTGCCTACGACCCGGCGTTCGCGTACGAACTTGCCGTCATCATCGAAGACGGCCTCGCCCGCATGTACGGACCGGACCCCGAAGACTGCTTCTATTACCTCACCTTGTACAACGAGAACATCAGGATGCCCAAGATGCCGGAGGGGTGCGCCGAAGGCATCGTCCGCGGCCTCTATCGATACCGCGCCGCGCCGACGTCGGGGCTCCCGGCCCAGATCTTCGCGAGCGGCATGCTGATGGGCTCCGCGCTTGATGCCCAGTCGATCCTGGCGGAACAGTTCGGCGTCGCCGCCGACGTGTGGAGCGCCACCAGCTACAAGCTGTTGCGGGAAGATGCGCTCGACTGCGAACGTTGGAACCGTTTGCATCCGTCGGCACCAGCCCGGGTGCCCTACGTCGCCGAACAACTCGCGGCCACGAGCGCGTCGCACGCGCCGGTGGTTGCGGTCACCGACTACACGTCGCTCGTTCCCGACCAGATCGGCAGATTCGTGTCGGCACCGTTCACCGCGCTCGGTCCCGACGGTTTCGGATTGTCCGACACACGGGTAGCGCTGCGATCCCACTTCGAGGTCGATGCGGCGCACATCGTGGTGGCCGTGCTCGACCAGTTGGCGCGGCAGGGATCGATCGCGGCGAGGGTTGTGGACGGCGCGATCCAGACGTTGGGAATCGACCCCGAGTTACTACCGCCCCGGGAGGCGTAACGATGAGCACGGAGGATCAAGCGCCGCGGCGGTTGTATTCCTCGTCCGGGTCCCAAGGCTCCTTGGCCGCGCCGTCGTCACCGTCGTCTTCGAGATACACGATGCCGGCGTTGTCGTCGTCGACATCGGCAAGGGTTCCGCTTCCCTCACGGAACATGCCGTCGTCGAAGCCCTGCTTCAGCTCGCGGGCTTCTCGGAAGCGACGCGCTCGTCCTTTTCTGGCCACGGTTCACCTACCCCCGACAGGTCGATCGGGCATTCAGCGGACATGCATTATCTCGCATCCGAGCCGCGCGTGTGGAACCACAGTCGTCAAGATTCTGTCGAGACGCCACCGGCACGCTGCTCGAAGGCCCGATTCCCGTAGTGATCGAGGTGCACGACCTCGCCGACGGGTTTCCGGGTCGTAGGACCATACCCGCCCCGGAGCGGCCAGCCGAGCGGAATGACCGCACAGGGCGTGACCGAGGACGGCAGACCCAGGGTTCGTCGTACCAGGGTGCGATTCCACAGTGGGAGGGTGGTGAGGGTCGCTCCGAGCCCGAGCCCCCGAGCGGCGAGCAGGAGGTTCTGCACGGCGGGGTAGATCGAGGCGTAGAACGACGCCCGGCCGGTCCCGAAGAGGCCCGGACGGCCCCGGAGACACGCCACCACGATGACCGGGGAATTCTCGAAATGATCGGCTTGCCACTGCACCGCGGCCAGCATCCGAGCGGCTTTGAGGTCTCCGCGTGCGCGACCACTGGCGATTCGGCGATAGACGGAATAGGCCTGGCGATTCAGCCGGGCGAGCTGGTGTTTGACGTCGCCGTCACGCACGACCACGAACTCCCACGTTTGGCCGTTACTGCCGGTCGGCGCCCGGAGGGCGAGCTCGATCACGCTCAGGACCGTCTCGTCGTCGACCGGGTCGGTGCGGAGACGCCGCACCGCCCGTTGGGTGCGCATCGCCTCCGCCAACGGCATGCTCAGCCCGTCGGCGACCTCGTGAAATTCCGGCATCTCATCCCCCTCGAAGTGACGGGAGAGCGTACCGGGCCGATCAGCTCTCGGTGTCGGGACCGACTCAACTATCCTCTCGACGCTCGGGCGATTGGCACAGTTGGTTAGCGCGCTGCCTTCACACGGCAGAGGTCGTGGGTTCGAATCCCGCATCGCCCACCGAGAAACCGCAGGTCAGAAGCGCCGACGCGGAGCGCTCCGAGCGTTGTACGACTCTCCACCTACTGGGTGGATGAGCGTACAAAGGTCGGCAGGTTCGGGAGGCGGTGGCCCACGGGTGGTCGCCGCCTGGGTACGGTACGGCGCGCCGACTCCGTCGGACGCGACGAGACCCCGAGGTTCCGCCATGAACGACCAACGCGTCTTGCAGCCGGCTTGGGACTTCCTGCGCGACAACCTGGGGGATTTCCTCGGATCGCCCGGCTTCCTGCTCACGGCGGTGGTGCTCGGGATCTACTTGCCGGGCGTGATCTTCTCGTTCGTCGATGTCGTGATCACCAAACGGATGACGTTCCGAGAGTGTCTCGCCGTGTACTGGCGGGCGATGAAGTGGTACGGAACCGTGTACTTCGTCGCGTTGCCGATCTTGATCTTTGCGCCGCAGCCGTTCTCGTTCGACATTCCGGCCGAGGCACCGACACTCGGAGCCTTTGCCCGCGACCTGGTGTTCTACTTCCTGCTCGGCGATTTCCTGTCGTACTGGTGGCACCGCTTCGAGCACCAGAACCGGTGGTACGCCTCGACGGTGCACCGCGTGCACCACGTCGACCGTCCCCCGCTCAGCATCTGGACGGCCATGGTCGTGCACCCCGTCGAGGGGGCCTCGGTGTTCCTGTGCTTCCACATGTACGGGATCGTGTTCCCGATCCACCTGTTCACTTTCGCAGTGGCCGCGTTTGCCATGACCGCGGTCAACATGATCACGCACTGCGGCTACCGGCTGCCGATCTATGACCAACTGTTCGCACCCGCGGCCGGCCACGACCTGCACCACTCGAACCGCGAGCCGACCAATGTCTCGGTCGTGCTCACGGTGTGCGACCGCCTTTTCGGCACCTTTCGCAAGGCGAGTTATCGCACGGCCGTCCCTCGTTGACGCGGCGCGCCTCGGAGCCATCCGGCCCTGAAAAACCCCCATTTCGGTGACCGGCCGCGGTCAGGAGCTGCGGAAGGTCGGGGTAGACTTTTGGTTTTTGTCGACCAATTTGCGCGGCCACGGCCGCGAGCAGTCTCACCCCCAGAAGGGACACTGACCGTATGCGTCGAGGCCATCAATCTCGCTCGTTCGTGGCGCTCGTCGCAACGAGCGGCCTGTGTTCGGCACTGCTCGGTGGCCTCGGAGGCGCGGCGGCGCATGCGGGCCCGGCGCCGACGCCGGGGCTCCGCACTCAGCAGGCAGTCCCCGCGCCACCGACTCCCGACGCGGCGATCACGGCGACGCCAGCCGACGACCGAATTCTCGTGACGGTGGAACCCGGCCAGGGCGAGAGCCTCAGTGGGGCCGTCGCAACCCTCGGCGGTGCCTCCGTCGACATCGTCGCCGGCGACACCGTGATCCTCGACCCCGCGCCGGGCACGGCCGTCGACGCCGCCGCGATCGGCGCCATTCCCGGCGTGATCGCCATCGAGCCGAACCAGCGAGTGCACGCGTTCGCCGCCCCGAACGACCTCTACTACCCCGACCAGTACGGCCTGTTCAACACCCAGCCCGGGGGAGTGCGAGCGGAGAGCGCCTGGAATGGTTCCACGGGCTCGCGCGACATCGTGGTCGGCGTCCTCGATACCGGCGTCTTCGCCAACCACCCCGATCTGCAAGCCAACATGTGGACGAACCGGACGGGCATCAACGGCTGCCCGTACGGCTCTCACGGCTGGGACGCCACGTCGGCGTCGGGCGTCCCGGCGGTCCGGTGCAACCCCCAGGATCTCGCCGGCCACGGCACACTGGTCGCAGGCATCCTCGGTGCCACCGGGAACAATGGGATCGGCGTGAGTGGTGCCGCCCAACAGGTCTCGATCATGAGCCTGAAGATGCTCAACTCGAACGGCGACGGATCCGTCGCCGACGCGATCGAGGCGATCGACTTCGCTCTCGCGGCGAAGGCGCAGGGCGTGAACCTGCGCGTCCTGCAAGCATCCTGGGGGGCGTACAACCCGCCGCCGTCGGAGCAGTCGGCGCTCCATGCCGCAATCCAGCGGGCGGAGACGGCCGGAGTGCTGTTCGTGACCGCCGCCGGAAACGGGGACGATTCGCAGACTCCTCGCAACCTCGATCAGCCGGGTATCGATGTTCTCCCGTGCGAGGACTCCAGCGCTGCAGTGATCTGCGTCGCCGCATCGACCAACACGGGGAATCTGGCTTTCTACTCCAACTTCGGTGCCAGCGCAGTCGACATTGCCGCGCCGGGATCTTCGATCTACTCCACGATCGAGCGCAACCGGGACCCGAACTGCCCCGCCAACTCCGACTACTGCTTCTACGACGGCACCTCGATGGCGACCCCGTTCGTCTCCGGTGCCGCGGTCGACGTGCTCTCCGCCGAACCAAACCTCACACTGAGCCAGCTCAAATCGCGTCTGCTGACCTCGGCGAGCACCTCCGCGGCGTTGAATGGCAAGGTCGCGACGAACGGGCGACTCGACATCTGCAACGCGATGCCCAACTGTGGAGGGCTCCCCGCGGTGGCGCCGACGGCCCCCACCAACTTCAGCGCGGTGGTCCGGTCGGGTGCCGTTGATTTGGCGTGGACCAAGCCCGACTCGAACGGGAACTCCTTCACCATTTCCGGGTATGAGGTGAACGGCCCGAACGGCACGGTCAACGTGGCGCCGGGGGCCACGAGTTACGCGATGACCGGCCTGGCGAACAACGTGACGACCACGGTGCAGATCCGGGCGTTCGGTAGCGGCGGCACTGGCCCGTGGGTGACCAAATCGATCCGCCCCCACCCGGGTGGCTACATCGTGGATGCGCGCGGCGCGGTGAGTAAATACGGCGTCGGCGGCAACCTTCCGTCGGATGCCATCGGCGCGCCCTCGTTCTCCTACGACATCATCCGTGGCATCGCCATCCTCCCCGAGGGCACCGGCGGGTACGAGGTCGACGCGTTCGGCGGGCTGCATCCGTTCAAGATCGGGAGTACCAGCCCGCAGCCCCCGGCCGTCACCGGCGGGCCGTACTGGCTGGGCTGGAACATCGTGCGGGGCATCGCGTTGTCACCCCAGGGCGGCGGGTATGTCCTCGACGGCTTTGGCGGCATCCACCCGTTCGGCTTCGGTGCGGCGGCGCCTCCGCCTCGCGCCGCGAATGGGCCGTACTGGCTCGGCTTTGACATCACGCGTGGCATCGCCATCAACGCCACCGGGACCGGCGGCTACATCGCCGACGGATATGGCGCCGCCCATACCTTCCGGATCGGGAGTGGCGCCACCCCGGTGAAGCCCCAGGAAGGGCCGTACTGGTACGGCTGGGACATCGTGCGGGGCATCTCCCTGGTGCCGGGCAGCGGCGGCGGGTACCTGGTCGACGGGTTCGGTGGCGTGCACCTGTTCAAGACCACCGGATCGAAGCCCCCCGCGCCGTCGTCGGGTCCGTACTGGGCGCCGCTCGACCGAGCCCGGGGAATCTCCACCTGATCGCCGAGTAAGCTGTAGGACCCCGACGCCCTGCGAGAGGTCCTCATGGCCAGCCCCGAAGCCGCAATGGTCATGGAGGTCAATGCCCACATCGGCGACGGTGGGCCGGTTATCCAGGCGGTCGAGATCATGCGATGCAACGACGCCGGCGCACTCGAGAGTGTTCGGGCCTTCTGGGATATGGCGGCGGCGACACCGTTGACCGTCTGACCCAGGCCCACGACCTGCCGCAACCGCGGTGGGCAACGCATCCGACTGGCTCCTCCGGGCGCCGATCGGGCACAATGGAGACACGATGCAGGTCGAATCCCGTGATTCCGTTTCCCTGAAGCCCGCCGAGCTCGACGAGCTCGGCCAACTGCTCGCTTCGGTGGGGTTGTCCGGCATGGACACCCACTTGGAGAACCACGTCGAGCACTTCCCGTTGATCGTGCTGGCTGCGGTCGAGGAGGACACCCAGGGCTTCATGTTCGGCTCCCTCGAGCGTGTCGGCGGAACGCCGTGCATCCTCTGGGGTCTCGGTGCGGCCCGGAAGGGTCGTCAAGCCGGATTGGCGGTCAAGGGGATGGTGGGCGAGCTCTACCGGCGCGCCGCGATTTCGTTCCCCGACGAAGACGTACTCGTCGCCGGCCGGATCGCGCACCCGGCGGCGTACGGACTCCTGCAAGGTCTGGTCGATGTCGTGCCCCGTCCCGAATACGCGCCGACGGGTGAGGAACGGGCTTGGGGTCGTCGTCTGGCTCGCCGTTTCGGCTGCGATGCCCGGTACGACGATCGCGCCTTCCGCGTCGCCCACAAGGGCAAGGGCAAGGCCTCGCCCGAGGCCGTCCTCGACGCGAGCACGGTCAAGGGTGGCGGCAAGGCGGCCACCGAAGTGCTCGGCGAGGTCGACCCGATGCGCGGCGAAGCGGTCATCGCCTTCGGTTGGGCCACCGCGGATGCCTTGGCCAATGGCCTCGGTCACTCCGACGGCTGATCGACCCGTCGATCACACCCCGAGTTCGTCTCGGAACACGCGCACGTCCTCGATCGGGACCTGACACACGAAGTCCGAGCACAGGTAGGCGAGGGTCCGGTCTGAGCGGGCCCGGCCTTCGAGCAGCGGCGTCAAGTCCGCGCCCGAACCGTCGGGGCTGCGGACGCCCACGTCGTTGCCGCCGATCCGGGCTGCCCACGCTTCGACAAACGCCGTATCGTCGCCCACGATCGCCAGTTCGGTCGCCGGAGTGATCGCACGTTCGTAGGCCCCCAGGAGCCGCCCGAACGCCGTCGGATGCATTGCCATCGTCGGGCCGAGGGCAGCCAGGAGCTGGCGGGATCCGGCGGCCAGGTCGTGGTCTCCGGTCACCGCCGCGAGGCGAAGTCGGGCGTCGGCCGCGAGCGAGTTCTCCGACGGCGTCGCATTGTCGAAGAAGTCCTGGGGCCGGGTGATCAGTGCCTCGGCGTCACTGCCTGTCGTGAAGACGCCGCCGCTCTCCCCGTCGGCGAACAACCGGTCGAGGTCCTCGGCGAGTGCTCGGGCCGGCCCGAGCCACCGGACATGGTCGAACTCGGCCATCGTGATCAGCGCTCCGATGAGCGCGGCGTAGTCCTCGGCGTAGGCCAAGACCCGCGCGCCACCGTCGGCCTGCCACGAACGCAGGAGTCGACCGTCAGGTCCCCGGAGCCGGGTCACCAGGAACTCGAGATTCACTCGGGCCGCATCCATCCAGTCGGCGCGACCGAACGCGGCCGCGGCTTCGATCAGCGATCGCGTGAAGAGACCGTTCCATGCGGTCAGCACCTTGTCGTCGAGTCCGGGCCGAACCCGAGCCGACCGCGGCCGCGAGCAGGAGAGGAAGCGCGCGCCGAACGCCGTCGGGTCGGGGCTCGGTGCGATTCACCTGGGCGAGAATGGAGCCCGAGTATCCGGTGTGCGGATCGGTGAAGTTCCCGATGGCGTGACGCCGAAGTACCGGATGACCTCGGCGGCGTCGTCGCCGCAGACGCGCGTGAATCTCGTCCGGGGACCAGAGGTAGAACTTGCCCTCGATCCCTTCGGAATCGGCGTCCTCGGCGGAGAAGAATCCGCCGTCGGCGTGGCGGAGGTCGCGCAGTACGTAGTCGATGGTCTCCTCGACGACCTCGCGATATCGAGGGTTCTCGGTGGCGACGAACCCGCGCAGGTACGCGCCGACGAGGAGTGCCTGGTCGTACAACATCTTCTCGAAGTGCGGCACCAACCACACGGTGTCGGTGGAATAGCGGGCGAACCCGCCGCCCACGTGGTCGTAGAGACCACCGGCCGCCATGGCATCGAGCGTGGTCGTGGCCATGGTCGACGGCCTCGGGGGTCGCGTCCGGCGCCGCGCGATGCCGGCGGAACAGAAAGTCGATCGTCATCGACGGTGGAAACTTCGGTGCCCCGCCGAAGCCCCCGTCGACGGCGTCGAACAACGGAACGATGTTCTCGTACGCGCGATCGAGGACCACCTCGGTCAACTGGTCAGGGGTGCCGGTCAGCCGATCGCGGAGGGTGTTCGCTTCGATCGCTTCCTGCAGTTTGCCGGCCTGGTCCAGCACGTCGGGACGCTGGTTCACCCAAATGTCGGCGACGGCTTCCATGACGCGCACGAAACCGGGCATGCCGTGTCGGTCCGCCGGCGGAAAGTACGTGCCGCCGTAGAACGGTTGGCCGTCGGGCGTGAGGAAGACCGTCATCGGCCATCCGCCGCGTTCGGTCATGGCCTGCACGGCGGCCATGTAGACGGCGTCGACGTCGGGACGCTCTTCGCGGTCGACCTTCACGTTGACGAAGAGTCGGTTCATCACCGCGGCGATCTCGGCGTTCTCGAACGACTCGTGGGCCATCACGTGGCACCAGTGGCACGCGGAATAGCCGACCGAGAGGAGAATCGGACGGTCCTCGGCCCGCGCCCGATCGAACGCCTCGGGACCCCACGGATACCAGTCGACGGGGTTGTCGGCGTGCTGGCGCAGGTACGGGCTGGTTTCGTCGCGGAGGCGATTCACTTCGGTCAGGCTAGAGCCCGAGTTGCGCGAGTACCGGTTCCACGTGGCCGGCGACCGACTCGGTGAACGCCGCCTGCGCGCCGGTATCCGCGTCGTCGATGCCGGCGGCCTGCGTCCAGAGGTCGTCCTCGACGGCCGCGAGCCGTTCCCGAACGTCGGTGATGCTCGCGGGCTCGGACTCCACCCGATCACGAAGCGCGGCAAACCGATGCCACGTTGTGGGATCGCTCAGGATTGCGGGCACACCCACCCGAGCGAACACGGGAACGTAGATGGAGACACATGGGCTCCCGAGCGCGAACCACATCCGCGGATCGAGGGCGTCGTGACGGTCGATCGCAACGACCATCGACGCAGTCGTCGCCTGAAGCGCCGGGATATGCATGCACACCGTCACGCCCCGAAAGTCGTCGCCGACCTCGCTCGGCGGCAGGACCGCGTCGCGGTGGGGTGTGACGAGTGGCTGTCCCCACGGACCACTGCCGTGATCTCGCAGCGCGGCCACCGCACCGGCGGGGTCGGGGGTGTCGCCCGCACCGGTGACCCATGCGGTCGTGGCTGCGAGCCGATGGTCGGCAATCGTGGTCGGGATCGTCGGATGGCGCCACGTCTGGATATCGGTACCCGGCGCGACTTCGGCCGACGCGACCGTCCACTCGGTCGTGAGACCAACACGGTTCGAGATCGCGGCCCCTCGCTCCACCGGACGGGCCGCCCAGGATCGGTTGCGGGTCTCGATGATCCAGCCCCCCGCCGCGTCGGCAATCAGAAACGACGAGTCGTAGGGCTCCTCCTTGGCCTCCTCGCCGCTTCCGCCCTGGCCGTAGCGCTCGATCAGGCCGGTGATGACGGCCAACGCCTCATCAGCGGTAGTGGACCGCTCCAGCCCCAGGCGCACGATGTCCATGCCCAGGAGCGCAGCGGGGCGGCGGTGGGGGTTGTCGGTGGTCCAGATCTTCTCGTTCCCGATCACGACACCCGCCGCGTTGGCGCCATGCTCGACGCCCCAGAGCCAAGTGGGCCGGGAACCGACGAAGCCGATCGATCCGGTGTCAGGAAGCTCGAGGTATTGCGTCGCGACCGTGCCTCCCCCCACACGAGCGGGGAACCGTTCGACGACCTGGACCTCGCCGGGCGGACGGTCGGAGTTCTTCGCGAACACCATCTGGTCGGCGCCGAACGCGCACAACGAATCGCACATGGTCAGGCCGTCGCCAGTTCTTGTGCGAACGCATCCACCGACAACGGGGCGCCGGTCGCCGTGGCGACCAGATCGTTCCAGCGCATCGACCACCCGGGAGCAAACACCTCGGATTGGAGAAATCGCCCGACCTCGGGGCGATTGACGATCCCACCGAAGCGCTTCACCAGGGTCGCCTGCATCTGGGACGCGACCAACTCGCCCAGGAGATAGTTCTGGTAATACACCGGCGCCAACGCCACGTGGAGTTTCGCGGCCCAGTCCGGCGCGTCCCGGCCGTCCGGCCGGGTGACCAGCTGAAACTCCTCCACGATGTCCCACCACGTGCGGTTGTGATCCGCGTCGGGGTCGGCGTAGAACCGCCGCTCGAAGTTGGTCATGACGAGCACCCACCGAGCGAACACGAGCAGCGCAGTCCGGCGGCGATCCGCGAGGGCACCGGCGGCTGCCTCCACGGTGCCGGCATCGACGCCGAGCACGTCGCGTAGCCACTCGGGATCCAGAGTGAGTCGACCGAAGAGCATGGCGATGCCCTCGGTCGTGAGTGGGTGCATCGTTCGGACCGGCCACGGAAGCTCGGGATCCACGCCGACGTCGTAGATAGCGTGACCGAATTCGTGCAACATGGTCTCGGACCAGTACTCGCCGACGACGTTGTTGCACAGCACCCGCACATCGCCGGCGCGATCGATGTCGATACAGAACGCGTGCTGGCTCTTGCCGGGTCGGGGATCGAGATCGCTGCGCCCCAGAATCGGATCGATATCGATCCCGATGCCCAGGTAGGTGCGGCGGGTGACGTCGACCAGATCGACCGACGTGAACCAGTCGGACAGATCGAGCGCATCACCGCTCGGCGCGCTCTGGAAGAACGGATCGTCGTAGTGCCACGGACGCAGATCTTCGGGTCGGCACTCGAAGCGTCGGGCGCGCACCGCGTCGGTGGTTTCCTTCCACCGGGCGAATGGCGCTCGAGTGGCGGCGTCGACCGCATCGAGGGTCTCGAGCAGGTCCGCTTCATCCAACTCCGCCGTCTCCAGGGCGAGCGCGAAGTAGTCGCGGCTCCCCAGGGCGCGCGCCGCCTCGTTCCGGAGCCGAGCGAGTTCGATGACCTCGGCCGCGACCACCGGACCGACCTGCTTGGTGGCCTCCCAAGCGGCCCGGCGCTGCGTGCCCGACACGGAATGACGCAGGATGTCGGCCAGGTGATTGTCATCGACTCGAGCGCCATCCAGTGTGGGACGAAACGCGTTGTACGTGCCGTCCAGGCGGGCCTCGAGGCGCGCGAGATCATCTCGCAAATCGGCCGGGATCTGGTGGGGTCGCATCCGATCGATCATGACGTCCCGCTGGCGTCGCTCGGAGTCGGAACCGTCCGTGCTGCCTTGCAGCGCTGCAAACCGGTCGCGGTCGCCCAAGACGGTTCGAATCGCGATGTCGGCCTCCGTGCGTTGCGCTTCGTGCTCGGCGGAGACTTCCGTACTCGCACGCCACCACGCCTCGTTCGCGGCCTCGTCGAGAAGGACGAGTTGGTCGGTCAACTCGGCGAGCAGGGGAGCGAGGCGGTCCATCGGGCGCAGTGTAGGAGGCTCGTCGGACCCGGCAATCGACTCGGATAGGGTCCCGCGACCCGAGTGAGGAGCCCTCATGACCACGTGGCGATTTGGCGCGTTCGCGCCCCAAGGCTGGAAGACCGAGTTGGCGGCGATCGACGGCGCCGGCGCGCAATGGCAGCGATGCCTGGACACCACACGGCTCGCCGAGGACCTCGGATACGACTCGATCTGGGTCTATGACCACTTCCACAACGTGCCGACCCCGGCGCACGAGGCCGTCTTCGAAGCGTGGACGACCATGGCGGCACTCGCGCAGGCCACCACCCGCATCCGCCTGGGTCAGATGGTCAGCTGTACGTCGTACCGACCGCCGACGCTGACCGCCAAGATCACGAGTTCGCTCGATGTGATCTCGGGCGGTCGACTGGAGTGGGGAGTCGGCGCCGGCTGGTACGACCACGAGTATCGGGCGTACGGGTACGAGTTCCCGGCGCCCAAAGTGCGCATCGGCATGCTGGGGGAAGCGGTCGAGATCGTGAAGCTCATGTGGTCCGAGGCCGACACCAACTTCGACGGCCACTATTACCAAGTGTCCGCAGCCCAGTGTGATCCGAAGCCCCTCCAGTCCCCGCATCCCCCCGTATGGATCGGTGGCGCCGGCGAGCAACTCACGCTCCGCGTCGTGGCGCGTCTGGCCGACGTCTCGAACTTCGGGGGCAAGCCCGACGAGTGGCAGCACAAGCGCGAGGTGCTCCAGCGCCACTGCCGCGACGTCGGCCGGGACGAGGACGAGATCGTCAAGAGCTGGAGCCCGGAAATTGTGATCCGAGGCACCGAAGCCGAGGCCAAGGCAGTGCACGACGCGCGCCGCGTCGACCAGCCGTGGCTCGAGGAGTGGGACTCCTACTGCCTCGGCAACCTGGCCGGTACCGCCGAGCAGGTCCTCGACCGCCTGGCCCTCTACGGCGACCTGGGGTGTTCCTACGTCGTGCCCTGGATGCCCGACTATCCCGGCGAGGAGACGCTCCGCCGGTTCGCGACCGACGTCATCCCGAACCTGCGGTCGTAGCGTTCAGCGGAACCAGAGTCGTTGATAATCCCGACTCATCGGGTGGACCAACAACACCACCAGCATCACGGCGAATGCGAACGTGATGATCTGGGGGTAACCGAGAATGTCGCCTCCGAAGATGCCGAGCCAGAACAAGACCTGGAGAACGGCGGCGGCGATGGCCACGATGTAGCCCCACTTCTTCTCGTTCGCGACGCCGAACCCGCCGAGTCCCAACGCCACCGAGATGAAGATCAGCTGGCGGAACCCGCCGCTGTCGAGGAGCCCGAACACGGCGTCGATGTAACAGAGCAGCGTCGCGCTCACGAGGGTCTGCGGCTGGGATTGGTTCAGGAATCGGACGTCGTTCACGGCGCCATTCTGGCCGACACCGACCCGCCTCCCGCGGTCGCGCGCTCACGGAGTTGCCCACAGGCCGCATCGATGTCAGTGCCTCGATTGCGACGAACGGTCGCATTCAGCCCGTGGTCGGTGAGTAACTCGCGCGAATCCCCGGATACGGGAGCCGAGCGGCGCCCGGCCGGCGAAGTCGTGGGTGGGGTTCAGCGGGATCAGGTTGACGTGCGCGCCGAGCGGTCCCATCGGCCGTAAGAGTTCGGCAAGCCGGATGGCATGCTCGGGCTGGTCGTTGACCCCTTCGACGCAGGCGTATTCGAACGTGACCCGACGACCACGGGACCGGGCGTACTCATGGGCTGCGTCGATGAGTTCGGTGAGCGGGTACCGCCGGTTCACGGGGATCATCGAGCTGCGCAGATCGTCGTCGGCCGCATGGAGCGACACGGCCAACGTGACCGGAATCTCCTCGCGGGTGAGTCGCCGGATACCGGGCACGATTCCGACCGTCGAGATCGTGATGCGCCGAGCGGAGACTCCGAGATCGCCGTGGAGTCGCTCGACCGCCGACCACGTGGCGTCGTAGTTTGCCAATGGTTCACCCATGCCCATGAAGACCACGTTCGAGACCCGTTCGGTGCTCGACCACGCGGCGACCAAGACCTGCTCGACGATCTCGCCGACATCGAGTTGGCGTTCGAAACCCGCTTGGCCCGTGGCGCAGAACGTGCAGCCCATGGCGCAGCCGGCCTGCGACGAGACGCACACGGTCGCGCGACCCGGCGAGATCATCAGGACCGTTTCGATCTGTTGCCCGTCGGCCGTGGTCAGGAGCCACTTACGGGTCTGATCGTGGTCGCCGCGTCGTTCCAACGTCGGCGTGAGCGCGAGCGGAAACGCTTCGGCCACCGCCGTCCGTAGCGCCGTCGGAAGGTTCGTTGCCTCCTCGAGCGGCCGACGTTGGGTGTAGAGCGCGTCCCAGATCTGTTGGACGCGGTACCGGGGTTCGCCGGCCGCGGCGATCCAGCGTTCGTACTCGTCGCGCGTGGCTGCGTAGCGGGTTGAGGTCACGACGGCATCCGATCGAAGGTCAGGGCGGTATCGGTTCGGCGGGGCACGAAGCCGAGGGAGGTGTAGAGCGCGACGGCGGCGTCGTTGTCGGCCGCGACGTAGAGCAGCCCCCGGCGACAACCGCGTCGACGGTTGAGATCTTCCAGTCCCGCGATCACGAGGGCGCGACCCAGGCCCTGGCCGTGAGCCGCCGGATCGACCCCGATGACGAAGATCTCGCCGACCGGTTCGTCACCCGCATGCACCTTCGTCCAGCAGAACCCGACCAGGGTCGAGCCACGCCACGCGAGTAGGAAGCCGTCCGGGTCGAACCACGGCTCGGCCATCCGTCGTTCCAAGGCCGCCTCGATCCAGCCACCCTGATCCGGATGATTGGAAAAGGCAGCATTGTTGACCCGGAGCCACGCCTCGTTGTCGACCCCGGGGCGGAAGGTGCGGATCTCGATTCCCGCAGGGAACTCCGGACGCTGCGACCGCAGAGGCAGGCCCACCTCCATCTGGAGTTGGGTGCGGCTCGCCACGAAACCCGCATGGCGGAGGCTGGAGATGACGATCGGATCCGAGCCGGGAATCCAGGCTTCGACGTGGGTCGGTGGCTCATCGGCGCCGAGGAGCTCCGTGATCGCCGCGGTCAGGGCGGCGCCCGATGCGTGGACCGGAGCGGCGGCGACCAACTGGCGGTGACTCGGCGCGAAGGTGTCGGACGGGACGATTGCCGCCGCGGCGTCGGCGGTGAGGGCAATGCGGCACGCCTCGGGCGACTCGGCCAATGCCGTCCAGAGCCGCTCCGGGAACGCCTCGTGCCCGGTCTGTTCCGCGACGGTCCGGTCCACTCGTCGCAAGACCGCGATCGCGGCGTCGTCCTGTCCGGTCGTCACCGCGGCGGTGGGCATCAGTGCGAGACGCTACCTTCCCCGGATGGCCCGACCTCGGGGAGCGCGTCAACGTGCCGATGCAATTCGTGAACGGCTCGAGGCCGAGTACCCGGGCCGGGCGGTCGATCTCTGCGCGCTGCGGCACGAGAATCCGTTCCAACTCCTGGCCGCCACGATCCTGTCGGCCCAGTGCACCGACGAGATGGTCAACTCGGTCACGCCCGCGCTCTTTGCTCGTTACCCCGACGCCGACGACGCTGGCCGGGGCCGACCCCGCCGAGGTCGAGGACTTGGTGCACGCCACGGGCTTCTTCCGGCAAAAGACCAAGAGCCTGATCGGAATGGCCACCGCCGTGCGCGACCGGTTCGGTGGCGAGGTTCCCTCCGAACTCGAGGACCTCGTGACCCTGCCGGGCGTCGGGCGCAAGACTGGCAACGTGTTGCGCTCGGTGGCCTTCGACCTCCCCGGCCTCCCGGTCGACACGCACGTCGGTCGATTGGCCACGCGCCTCAAACTCACCACCGAGACCGACCCGGTCAAGGTGGAACACGACCTCAATGCGCTCGTGCCCCCTGAGGGTCGCGGCGGCATGTCGTTACGCCTCATCCTTCATGGGCGTCAGGTCTGCAATGCGCGCCGACCCCGGTGCGACGAATGCCAGCTCGCAGACATCTGCCCGTCGGCCGGTCGGCTGTGACCGCCGTCGAGTTCCGACCCATCGCCGACGACGACCTCGATCAGTACTTCGATATCCGGGCCCAGGCGTTCGGCCGCCCGGAGAGCGAACGGATCGCGTGGACGGCGCGGGCGATGGCCGACGCCGACGCGCTTCGGCTCGGTGCGTACCGAGGGTCCGAACTCGTAGGCGGCTTGCGCGTGCTCCCTGCCGGCCAGTGGCTCGAAGGGCGGCGAGTCGGCATGGGCGGTGTTGCCGCCGTCGTCGTCCGTCCGGAGTTCCGGGCCTCCGGAATCGGCCGCCGACTCTTGTTCGAGTCGCTCACCTGGATGCGCGAGCAGGACCTTGCGGTGAGCACCCTGCATCCGGCGACCACCCGGGCGTATCGCCGCGCCGGTTGGGAGATCGCCGGCGACGAAGCGATCTATGCGATTCCGACCCGGAGCTTGGCCCAGCTCGACCTCGATCACCCGGTCGAGGTGAGCCGGCTCCGCGCGGCCGACCGCGAGGCAGTGCGCAACTGTTACGCGCGCCACGCCCCGACCCGACACGGATTCGTCGACCGGTCGTCGTCCTTCTGGCAGATCCGCGAGCAGGTCGACGACGAGGACGGTGGGTTCACCTACGGAGTGCGGTCGAACGGCGTCGTCGCCGGCTACGTGCGGTACGGACAGCAGCGGGCCCCCGACGGTTGGGGGTATCACCTGCGCGTCGACGACTTCGTCGCCTCCGATCCCGCGACGGCGACGGCGCTCTGGCGGTTCCTCGGCGGCCACGCAATGCAGGTCGAGTGCATCGAAGTGCCGGCGTCGCTCCTTGACGATCTCCTGTTGCTGCTCGACGAGCAAGAGGTCCGGCAACTCGTCGTCAATCGCTGGATGTATCGGATCGTGGACCTCCCACGTGCGCTGAGCGCCCGCGGCACGCGCTTCGGCGGGCCGGCCACGATCACGATCGGGGTGACGGACCCGTGGCCCGGGAGTGCCGCCTCGGCGTGGACGATCCACGCGGACGGGGGAGTGCTGCGGGCCGAACCGAGCCGAAGCGCGGCGCTGCAGACCGACATCGGGGCTCTGAGCGCGGCATCGATCGGACGGTTCCCGATCCGGTTCCTCGCCGCCGCCGGCCGCATCTCCGGGCCGGACGATCAGATCGCCCTGCTCGACACGATCCTGGCTTCACCCCGCCCGGAGCTGTCCGACAGCTTCTAGGCGTCGTCGGTCGGTCAGCCCCCAGGTTCAGATGCCGGCCCGGGCGGCAAGCGTCCGGAGAGCCCGGTCCAGGGCCCGCCGGGCTGTGATCAGGCCCCGCTCGGCGCTGTCGAGATCCGACGCGGTTCCCGACTCGTCGGTGTTGCGATACCGGTCGGCCACCTTCACTACCCGCTGCGTGCACTCCTCCAGCGACGATCGCAGAGTGCTGAGTTCGGCGTGGTCGGAGCTGGCGTTCACCGGCGCAGCCTGACAACGGCAGCACCGCGATGCAATTCACCCCGAACCCGAGGGGTCCGAACTGGATCAGGGTCACCCGCGACCCGCAAGTACGATGCGCCGATGCTGGTCCGCCTCGACGTCCGTGACGCGCGCGCCGATCTGGCCGATCGGTTGGGCGGCTCGGCCGCGGCAACTGCCGGGACCGACGCGGTCGCCGACTCCGTTCGGCGCATCGTCGACGACGTACGAGCTCGCGGTGACGCGGCGCTCCGCGAGTACACCCAGCAGTTCGACCACGCCACCATCGAGGACTTCCGGGTGCCGCGTGCTGAGTGGACAGCCGCCGTCGACGCCACTCCGCCGGAGGTGCGCTCGGCGCTCGAACTCGCAGGCACTCGGATCGCCGAGTATCACAAACGCCAGGTGTCGGTGCCGCCCACCTCGTTCGAGGCCGACGGTCTGACGGTGACCGAGGCCATTCGGCCGGTCGACCGGGCCGGGCTCTACGTCCCGGGGGGGCGAGCGGCCTATCCATCGACCGTCCTGATGACCTCGATTCCTGCCCGGATCGCGGGCGTACCCGAGCGCGTGTTGTGTGTGCCGCCCGATCGTGATGGCGCGCTCCCAGCGGTCACGCTGGCCGCGGCACTGCTGGGCGATGTCACCGAGGTGTACCGGGTCGGCGGCGCCCACGCGATCGCGGCGATGGCCTACGGCACCGAATCGATTCCGGCCGTCGACGTCATCGTCGGGCCTGGCAACGCGTATGTCGACGCGGCGAAGCGTCTCGTGGCGGGCGCGGGCATCGTGGGCATCGACGGTCCGGCCGGACCCTCCGAGCTGGTCGTCATCGCCGATTCGACCGCCGATCCGATACAGGTCGCCTTGGACCTCGCCGCCCAGGCCGAACACGGTCCTGGCGGCACTGCGATGGTGGTGGCGTGGGAACCCGAGGTGCTCGACCACGTGGTCGATGCGCTGACCGGCTACCTCGGCACCGCCGCGCGGGCCGACGAGATCCAGTCGACCCTGGCCACGGGGGGCCGGGCCATTCTCGTCCGCGACGTGGAGCAGGCCCTGCACGTCGCGAACCACGTCGCGCCCGAGCACCTGGAACTCCTGATCCAACACGCGACCGACGTGGTCCCGTTGGTGCGCCACGCCGGCGCGGTATTCATCGACGCACCAACGGCGATCGGCGACTATGTGTCCGGCGCCAACCACGTGCTGCCGACCGGCCGGGCGGCTCGATTCGCGAGCGCACTGCGGGTCGACGACTTCCGTACCCATATGCACGTCATCCGTGCGACGCCGTCGGGGCTCGCGGCGCTCGGTCCCGCCGCGGCCATCTTGGCGGACGCCGAAGGCCTCGCGGCCCACGCGGCGTCGGTACGGCGGCGGCTGAACTCGTGAGCCGCATCGCACCCCGGAAGGATCTTCGCGACCTGGAGGGCTACCACTCGCCCCAGCTCGACGTGTCGATCCGACTCAACACGAACGAGAGTCCGTTCCCGCCACCGCCCGAGTTCCTCGACGCCTGGATCGCGGAGCTGCGCCGCGCCGACCTTCACCGGTACCCGGATCGCGCCGCCACCGAACTGCGATCCGCTATCGCGGCACGGTTCCACCGTTCCCCCGACGAGGTGTTCGCCGCGAACGGGTCGAACGAGGTGCTCCAGACCGTGCTGCTCGCCTACGGCGGTCCGGATCGAACGGCCCTCATCTTCGAGCCCACCTACGCGCTCCACGCGCACATCAGCCGAATCACCGGCACCCGCACCATCGTGGGACACCGGGGCGACGACTTCCTCATCGATGTCGACGACGCAATCGCGCTGATCGAACGCGAGCAGCCCGAGATCGTGTTCCTCTGCTCACCGAACAATCCGTCGGGCACCATCGAACCCACCCCCACCATCGAGGCGATCGCGGACGCGGCGCCCGGCCTGGTCGTGGTCGACGAGGCGTACGGCGAGTTCGCGACCGAGTCGGCGCTCGCGCTCGTCTCCGACGACCGGTCGGTCGTGGTGACCCGGACGTACTCGAAGGTCTGGTCGCTCGCGGCGCTCCGGCTCGGCTTCCTGGTCGGTCCCCCGTGGTTGGTCGCGGAACTCGACAAGGTGGTCTTGCCCTACCACCTCGACGTCAGCACCCAGACCGCCGGCCGCGTCGCCCTCGAGTACGTGGCCGAGATGGAGGCTCGGGTGAGTCGGTTGGTCGAAGAGCGGGAGCGGCTGTTCGCGGCGTTACAGGACCTTCCCGAGATCACCGTGTTCCCATCGGGCGCGAACTTTCTCTTGTTTCGCTGTCACACGGGCGGGCACGCGGTCTGGCAGTCGCTCGTCGATGCCGGCATCCTCGTGCGGGACTTCAGCAGTTGGCCCGGCGTCGACGACTGTCTGCGAGTCACGATCGGTACCGTCGAGGAGAACGATCGTTTCCTGGCCGGGCTCCGGTCCTGCCTCGCGCGAAAGTAGAAGCACCCTGATGAATGGATCCCTGCCGTGAGTCGCCATGCGCTGATCAACCGGTCCACCAAGGAAACGACCATTGAGATCGACGTCGAAATCGACGGCAACGGTTCGGTCTCGGCCAGTACCGGCATCCCCTTCTTCGATCACATGCTGGATCAACTCGGCCGCCACGGTGGGTTCAATCTCCGCATCGACGCGACCGGCGACCTCGACATCGACACGCATCACACGATCGAAGATGTCGGGATCGTGCTCGGGACCGCGTTTCGTGAAGCGCTCGGCGACAAGGTCGGGGTTCGCCGATTCGCATCCGGGCTCTTTCCGCTCGACGAGGCGTTGGTGCAAGTGGCGCTCGACCTCTCGGGTCGGCCGTACCTCGCCTACGACATCGATCCGGTAGCCGAGTGGATCGGGACCTTCGACCCCCAACTGGCCGAGGAGTTCTGGCGCGCGTTTGCCCAAGCTGCGGGGATCACGTTGCACCTCCGCTCGCTGGACGGCCGGAACGGGCACCACGTGATCGAAGCGTCGTTCAAGGGCGTCGCGCGGTGTCTCCGCGACGCGGTCCGAGTGGAGAGCGAACAGCTTCCCTCGACCAAGGGCTCGCTATAGACCTCTATCCGGCCATCGATCTGCGCGGCGGCAACGCAGTGCGCCTTCTCCGCGGCGACTTCGCGGCCGAGACCGTGTACGACGCGGATCCGGTGAGCGTGGCGCGTGGGTTCGAGGCTGAGGGTGCGCGGTGGATACACGTCGTCGATCTCGATGCGGCGCGGACCGGCGCCGCCACCAACCTGGAGGCCATCGAGGCGATCTGTGCCAGCGTCGAGTGCCGAGTGCAGTCGGGCGGCGGTGTCCGTTCGTTGGAGGCGGCGAGCGCGCTCTGGACCGCAGGGGTCGACCGAGTCATCGTGGGCACCGCGGCGGTCGAGAATCCGGAACTCGTCGACGACTTGTGCATGATGCATCCCGGCCGGGTCGGGGTCGGACTCGACGCCCACGGCCGCGAGGTCGCCGTGCGCGGTTGGGTCGCCGGCAGTGGTCTCGACCTCCTCGATCTCGCCCGGCGATTCGCCGATTCCGGCGTGGCGGCCCTCGTGGTCACCGAAATCGGTCGCGACGGCACGATGGCGGGTCCCGACGTCGAGCAGTTGCTCGCGGTCGTTGCGGCCACACCGACGCCGGTCATCGCCAGCGGGGGAGTGGGCACCCTCGACGACCTCGGTGAGTTGGCAGCCGTGGAAGCGGGCGGGCGACGGCTGCACGGAGCGATCGCCGGCCGCGCGATCTATGAACGGCGGTTCACCGTGAGCGACGGCATCGCCGCCTGTGCCGGCGCATCCGGCACCGGCTCATAGGAGCGACCGGCTCAGGACGCGCCGCCCGATCGACCGTCGACCTGCAACCCGATCCACGCGTCGACCTGGTCGACGAGTTGCGCAGTGCGGCCGACGAAGAAGTGTGATGCTCCGGGAATCGTGACGACCGTCGCGGCGGTCCACGCCGACGCGATCGACGCCACGTCGGCGGCGGGCCGCACCTCGTCGTGTTCGGCCAGAAGCACCAGTTTCGGGCGCGGATCGGCCGCGGTCCGCCCAAGATCGTGGGCGTAGGCCAGGGGTCCGGCGATCGCGATCCACCCGGAATGACGACGGTCCTGGATCGAGACGGCAACGTCGGCCCCGAACGACCAACCGGCGACGAAGACGGGTGTCTCGGCGCCGGCGGCCAGTACCCCGAGCGCGGCTTCCGCGTCCTGGCGTTCACCGTCGCCCTGATCGTGGATGCCGCCACTGGTCCCGACCCCCCGGAAGTTGAACCGGAGGCACGTGATCCCCCGGGTGGGCAGCTCGCGGAACAACTCCGAGGTGACCAGCGACCGCATGGTGCCGCCATGCAAAGGATGCGGATGGCACAGCACCACGCGCGCGCGTTCGGCGGCCGCGACGGAGAGTTCCGCTTCGAGGTTCACTTCGTCCGTCGTGACCAACACCACCGTTTCCACCATGACCGGCGAGCGTAGGCTCCCGACCTTGGAAACGAGCCCCTTCGATGAGGAAACCAACGTCCGGTCGACCGGTGCCGGGAGGTACGCGGCCACGATGTCGCGTGAGTGGTGGGTGGCCAAGGGCCCGAACGGAGGCTTCGTCGCCGCGGTGATCCTGCGCGCGATGGAACGGGAGATTGCCGATCCGACCCGTAGCCCCCGCTCCTTGACCGTGCACTACCTGAGCCCGGCCGGCGAAGGCGATGCCGACGTCCACGTGACGATCGAGCGGTCCGGGCGATCGATGACGTCGTGTTCGGTACGACTCACCCAGAACGATCGCGTGGTGGCATTGGCGCTGGGAGCGTTCTCGACCTCCCGGTCGGCCGTCGAGTTCACCGACCTGGTCATGCCCCAAGTACCCGGCCCGAGCCACTTCCGGGCCCGGCCCGCGCCGCCCGAAGCGCCGGCGATCGCGCGGCGGTGGGACACCCGGTGGGCGATCGGCCAGCCGCCGGAGTTCGGTCGGCCCCGTGGCGGGCAGGCCGTCGCCGGTGGTTGGATCCGCCTTCCCGAGCATCGAGTCGTCGACGCGATGGTCGCGGCCGCGATCACCGATGCGTGGATCCCGCCGACGTTCAGTCGTCTCGACCAACCGGTCATCATCCCGACCGTCGACCTCACGATTCACTTCCGCACTGCGCTGCCGCACCCCGGCCTCGCCGCGGACGACTTCGTCCTCGCGTCGTTCCGAACGACCGTGGCGAGTGGTGGCTTTCTCGAAGAGGACGGGGAGGTCTGGGCTCCCGATGGCACACTCCTCGCGCAGTCTCGACAACTCGCCACGATCATGCCGTTCCCCGGGCTCCCGCCGTCGGCGTAGGCGCGTACCGATCCTTGATCGATTCCGATCGGCCTTCGCCGATCCGCGCTACGAGACGATGCCGCGCAGACCGTCGGGGCCGTACAGCGGTTCGATCAAGGATCGGTACGACGGCCCACGCGTGAGTTGGTGTCCGCCGTCGACGTTGATGAGTTGGCCGGTCATCCACGTCGACTCCGGCCCGAGCAGGAAGCGGGCCAGCGATGCGATGTCGTCGACGGTCCCCACGCGGCTGATCGGCATGCACTCGAGATAGTCGTCGAGCACCTCGCCGCCCGCCGTGACGAACGCGACCAGTTCGGTATCGACCAGGCCCGGGCGGATGGCATTGACCCGGACGCCGCTCGCACCGAGTTCGATCGCCGCCAGCTGACAGACGTGATCGATCCCGGCTTTGCCAGGACCGTACGCACCGAACCAGGGGTGAACGTTGGAACTCGCAATCGACGAGATGCCGACCAAGGAGCCCGCGCCCGCCGCGGCCATGACCGCGCCCGCATGCTTGAAGGTGAGCATCGTGCCGGTGATGTTGAGGTCGATGGTCCGACGCCACGCCGCGGTGTCCATCTGAGTGATCGGACCCAGCGTCTCGGACCCGCCGGCGCACGCGACCGCACCGTCGAGCGCGCCCGTCACACCGACCGCGGCGGTGACGGCGGCGGCGACCTGCACCTCGTCGGTGACGTCGGCCACGACGTACTGCACGCTCGCACCGAACCCGGCCTCTGCCCGCAAGCGGTCGGCGGCGGCGAGCAGCCGATCTTCGGTGCGGGCACAGATGGTCACGTGGGCGCCGTCGCGCACCAGGCGAGTGGCGATCCCGAGTCCGATGCCGCTGCCGCCTCCGGTGATCAACATCGACGATCCTTCGAGGCCGCCGGTCGGAATGGACATACTCATGACGATGCTCCCGTCAACTCGGTGATCAGAAAGGCGAGCACCATGGCTTCGTCTCGCCAGGCGTCGTACCGGCCGGACGGTCCGCCGTGGCCTGCGCCCATTTCGGTCTTGAGCAGCAGGACGCGGTCGTCGGTCTTCGTCGCGCGGAGTTTGGCCACCCATTTCGCGGGCTCCCAGTAGCTCACCCGCGGATCGTTGAGGCCGGCGGTGACGAGCAACGCCGGGTATGCCTGCGCGGCGACGTTGTCGTAGGGCGAGTAGGACTTCATGTACTCGTAGTCGGAGGGGTCGTCGAGCGGGTTGCCCCACTCCTCCCACTCCGTGACGGTCAACGGCAGATCCACGTCCTGCATCGTGGTCACGACATCGACGAAGGGCACTTCGGCGACCGCGGCCCGGAAGAGGTCGGGACGTTGGTTCACCACCGCGCCCATCAGGAGCCCGCCGGCGCTCCCGCCGCGCGCGGCGAGCCGGTTCGGGGCGGTGTAACCCTGCGCGCACAGGTGTTCGGCACAGGCGATGAAGTCGTCGAAGGTATTGCGCTTGCACTGCAGCCGGCCCTGTTCGTACCAGGTGCGGCCGAGTTCCCCTCCGCCGCGGATGTGGGCGATGGCGAACACGAATCCTCGCTCGAGCAGGCTCAGGCGGATCGATGAAAACGTCGGGTCGATCGACGACTCGTAGCTGCCGTATCCGTAGAGCAATGCGGGAGCGGTGCCGTCGAGCACGACGTCGCGTCGGTGCACGACCGACATCGGCACCTGGGTTCCGTCGGCGGCCGACGCCCACAGTCGGACCGAGACGTACTCCGAAGGGTCGTATCCGCCGAGCACCGCCGTGCGCTTCACGAGGGTTCGGCGTTCGCCGCGGAACGATTCGTCGTAGGCGCTCGGCGGTACGACCAGTGACGTGTACCCGAAGCGGAAGGTCTCGGTCTCGAACTCCAGGTTGTCGCCCGACCACACGCTGTAGACGGGATCGTCCATCGTGACGATCCGATCCAGCGGTTCGTCGCTGAGGCCGATCACGTGCAGTTGTTCCAAACCGTCACGACGTTCGGACACGACCAACGCCGACTGAAACACGTCGGCGTCGTCGACCTTCACGTCGGCGCGGTGGCCGAGGATCTCGGTCCAGTGCGCCCGACCGGGCGTCGCCATCGGCGCGCGCATCACTTTGAAGTTCGTCGCGTCGTCGGCGTTGGTGACCACGATCAGCGACTCGACGCCCTGCGGGTCGCGGTGGTGGTCGACGGCGTACTCCACTCCTTCGGTGCGAGGTTCGACCACCCGGAGCGGCTGAGTCGGATCGGCAGGGTCGATGAGGTGGGCTTCGCTCGTGAGCTTCGATTCCACACCGACCACGATCACTCCACCACTGCGAGCGCGACCCACCGACACGAAGTACCGCTCGTCGGGTTCGTGGAAGACCCGCACGTCGTCGGTCACGCCGAGGGTGTGGCGCCAGACCTCGAAGGGCCGCATGGCATCGTCCGGCAACACGTAGAAGATCGTCGTGCTGTCGTCGGCCCAGGCGAGTCCGTAATACGTGTCGGGGATCTCGTCGTCGAGATCGATGCCGGTCTGGAGGTCACGGAATCGCAGGCGATGCCGCTCGCCGCCGTCGCTATCGAACGAGTAGGCCAAGAGCCGCTGGTCAGGCGCAACCGCGAGACCGCCGAGGGAGAAGTACTCGAGATCGGCACCGAGCTCGTTCTCGTCGAGGACGACCTGTTCGTCGACTCCTTCCGCCGCGCCGGCCGCCCGGCGGCCGTGCCACGCGTACTGCGAGCCTTCGAAGGTCCGGGTGAAGTAGTCCCAGTCACCTTTGCGAGCCGGCGGCGAGATGTCGGTCTCCTGAATCCGGCCGCGGATCTCGTTGAAGATCAGTTCCTGGAGCGGGCCGGTGGGTTCGAGGACAGTCTCGGTGTACTGGTTCTCAGCCGTGAGGTACGCGATGACCTCAGGATTCTCGCGATCGTTCAACCAGTACCACGGGTCGCGGCGGGTGTCACCGTGCCGGACGAGATCGACGACACGTTGAGGAGCCTGGGGAGCAGGGGTGGTCACAGCGGGTCAGTCTGCCATTTCAATGCTTGGGGCCTCGCGCCAGGCGGGCGGTACGCTCGCCGGCATGTCGAGTGCCACCCCTACCCCGACGCCGATCGCCTATACCGAGGCCGAAATTGCCGGCGTCAAGTTCGATGCCGACGGCCTCGTCCCGGCGATCATCCAGGAGACCGGCACCGGAAGCGTCCTGATGATGGGCTGGATGAACGAGGCGGCGCTGCGCCGCACGCTCGAGACCGGTCGATCCTGGTTCTGGAGTCGGAGCCGCCAGGAGTACTGGTGCAAGGGCGAGACGTCCGGCGACCGCCAGTTCGTGCGTTCGGCCGCCTACGACTGCGATGCCGACTGTCTTCTCGTCGAGGTCGAACAGGAAGGGCGGGGCGCGTGCCACACCGGTGAGCGATCCTGCTTCTTCCGCGCGTTCGGCTCCGGCGCCGAGCCCGGACCGCGGTAGCGATGCCGAGCCCCACACTCGAGGAGTTCCGCGCTCTCGCCCAGCAGTTCTCCGTCGTACCCGTCTGGCGCGAAGTTCTGGCCGACTTGGAGACTCCGGTTTCCGCGTTTGCCAAGCTCGTCGGCGACGGCGACGGTTTCCTGCTGGAGTCCGTGGAACACGGTGAACACTGGGGCCGATTCTCGTTCATCGGTCGTGACCCGGTCCTCACGTTGGTCGCGCGCGGCCTCGCCGTCGAGGTCACCGGTGAGTTGCCGCCCGGCGTACCGGTCGACCAGGGCGCCCTCGCCGCGCTCGAGGCCCTCCTCGACCGGTACCAGGCTCCCCAGTTCGATGGGTTGCCGCCGTTCCACGGCGGAATCGTCGGTTACCTCGGCTACGACGTCGTGCGCGAAGTCGAACGCCTCCCCAATGTGCCCGCCGACCCGGTCGGTTGGCCCGACGCCGTCTTGACGCTGACCGGCCACGTCACCGCATTCGACCACTACCGCCAGCGGCTCTATCTGATCGAGAACATCTTCATTCCCGACGAGGCCACTCCCGCCGAGTTGGATGCTGCGTACGAGCGCGCCCACGATCGCATCGACGGACTCGTCGGCGAACTGGCCCAACCGTTGCCCTACGCGCCGTCGCCACCCCCCGAGGACTCCCTCTCCGAACTGCCGCCGTTCACCAGCGCGATGGGTTCGGACATGTACCGGCGGGCGGTCGAAGCGGCACGCGAGTACATCTTCGCCGGCGACATCTTCCAAGTCGTGCTCGCGCAGCGGTTCGACCTCGAGGGCACCTACGTCCCGTTCGATGTGTACCGGGTCCTGCGCCAGGTCAACCCGTCGCCGTACATGTACTTCATCCGTCACGACGAAGCCACCATCGTCGGCTCGTCACCGGAGCCCATGGTGCAGGTGATGGGTGGGCGCGTGATCAGCCGGCCGATCGCGGGAACGCGGTTCCGCGGTCGCACGGAGGAACACGATCGCCGGATGGCAGCGGAGTTGAGCGAAGACCCGAAGGAACGCGCTGAGCACGTGATGCTGGTCGATCTCGCGCGCAACGATGTCGGACGCGTGGTCACCTTCGGCACCGAGCAGGTCGACGAGTTGATGGTGCTCGAGCGCTACTCGCACGTGATGCATCTCACCTCCCAGGTGTCGGGCGATCTCGCTCCGGGACGGTCGGCCGTGGATGTCCTGCGCGCGACCTTCCCGGCGGGCACTGTCAGCGGTGCACCCAAGGTCCGGGCCATGGAGATCATCGACGAGTTGGAGCCCGTCAAGCGGGGTCCCTACGCCGGAGTCGTCGGCTATCTCGATTTCTCGGGCAACCTCGATACCGCGATCGCGATTCGTACCATGGTGTGGCGCGGCGATCAGGCCAGTGTGCAGGCCGGCGCGGGCGTGGTCGCCGACAGCGACGCTGCCTCCGAGGATCTCGAGTGTCACAACAAGGCCAAAGCGCTCCTCTCGGCGGCGCAGGCCTCGCGCCGGCTGATGTCGCTGGATCCGACGTGAGCGACGCCGACCCGCGGCGTGATCGCGTGCGAGTCACGGGTCCCGACACGTGGACGTTCCTGCAGAGTCTGCTCTCCCAGGACCTCGACGGCATCGCCGACGCCGAGCGGCGGATGACGCTGCTCCTCACTCCTCAGGGCAAGGTCGACGTACTGGCCGGGATCACGCGAGTCGGCGACGACGCCGTCCTCGACACCGATCCCGGATGGGGTCCCCAGCTCCAGGCGTCGCTCCAACGGTTCGTGATCCGCACGAAGGTCGACATCACGATCGAACCCGCCCCGACCGTGACCGGGGCGGTCCTCGCTGCGGAAGAAGCCGACCGGGTCCGGACCGGCATACCTCGACTCGGCGCCGATCTGGATCAGACCGTGATCCCGCAAGAGGCCATGCTCGAAGTCGACGCCGTGAGCTTCACCAAGGGTTGTTTCATCGGCCAGGAACTCGTGTGCCGCATCGATTCACGCGGCCATGTGAATCGGTTTCTCCGTCATATCGTTCCCGACCTCGACACCGACGAGCTTCCGGTCGGTGCCGAGATCATCGTCGACGCCAAGGTGGTGGGGACGGTCACCAGCTCGGTGCCGGGCCTCGCGATGGGCTTCGTCCGGCGGGAGGTCGACCCTCCGGCGACCGGCACGGTCGACGGCCATGCGGTGGCCATCCACCTGCTCCCGGCCCGTGATGAGGCTTCCCGCCACCCCCAGTGACCTTGGGTATCCCCGGAGCGCCGCGGACGGACTCCTAGCGTCTGCGCCAGTCCAGCAGGGGAGAGCGAGCATGAACTCGTCGATCATTGTCAGTGCTGCGATCGTGGTGATCCTGGCCACCATCATCGTGTTGATCGCAGCCCGGCGCGAGAGCGACCACGAGCGGACCCGCGCCCTCGCCCGCTATCTCGACGCCGTGTGCATGCTGTCGATGTACGTAGCGCTGTTCGCGACCTATGCCGTCGTGTCGCAACTCACGCGCTTCGTCATCCCTGCCTCCGATCGGTTCGGACAGTTCTCCGGTCCGGGCTTGCTCGATGCAGCTCAGTCGTCGTTTTCGGGTGCCGGGCTCGATGTCATCAATCGGGGGAACGACACGATTTGGCGCAGTGCCGTGCAAGCAGCCCTCGTACTGCTCGTCGCACTCCTGATCTGGACCTTCCATCAACGTCAGCGCCGAGTGATGGCACAGACGCCAGGGTTCGCGGATTCCGCGGGGAACGCGTCGACGCGGCGTTCCGGTATGCCGTGTGCTTCGTCGCGATGTTCGTGATCCTCATGGCCATGTCGTTCGGCCTCTATTCCATCTTTCGGATCGCGGCACCGGGCGTCGTGAGCAGCGTGGGACGGGATGGCGAGCGTCAGCGCGGCATCGCCCAAGCGATTTCGTTGCTCGTCCTCGGCGGCGGTGCCTGGTTGATCTTCCGCTCCCACTGGACCAACGGAATGCGGTTGGCCGGCGGCGCGGGACCGGCGACCCCGCCGACCGTCGCCACGGCCGTTGAGTGAACCGGCGCGCGTCGATCAGGGAAGCGCGTTGGCGCGGGCGATCCCGCCCAGCCACGCGGCGCTGGGCTTCGGGGTCCGCACTTGGGTCGTGCGGTCGACACCGACCAGGCCGAACTGAGGGCCGTAGCCCAACGCCCATTCGAAGTTGTCGAGCAGCGACCAGTAGAAGTAGCCGCGCACGTCGATTCCATCGTCGAGACAGCGCGCGACGCCGCCGAGTGCGTCGGTCACGTAGCGAATACGTTGCGCGTCGTCGGTGGTTCCGATGCCGTTCTCGGTGACCAGCACGGGTGAGCCGGTGATCGCCGCGGCGGAGCGAATGCTCACCTCCAACGCGTCGGGCCAATATTCGTACCCCATGATCAGCGCTTCGACGCCGTCCTCGGGGCCCATCGGCATGCCATCGGCCCCCAGCCGTGTGCGCGAGTAGGCCTGCACACCGATGAAGTCGTCGCCCGCGGCACCTTCGAGGTGCTGGCCCTCGTGCATCCAGCGGGTCGACTCGAGGACCGCCTCGGATCCCTCCGGTGCCCACCAGTCACCCATCGCAACTGTCAGGCCGACGGGAAACTCGCCGGGGCCCGCCTTGATTGCGTCGTACCCCTTGCGGTGCGCGGCCTTCAGGTGCTCGTTGACTTGGGCGTACTCACCGAGGTCGTGATGGCCGGGCGGGAACGCGCCCACCATGTACCCCATCAACGAGACGATGTTGGGTTCGTTGATGGTGGTCGCGGTGCCGATGAGGTCGCCGAGGTGGGCGGTCGACTGCTCACAGAATCGGGCGAAGCGATCCACGATTGCCGGGTCGGTCCAGCCGCCATCGGTCACCGCCCACCGCGGCGTGGTGAAGTGATGAAAGGTGACAACGGGCAGGAGGCCGTGCTCGAGCGTGGTCGCGCACATCCGCCGATAGTGGTCGAGCGCCGCGGGTGAGAACTCACCCTCCTCGGGTTCGATCCGAGACCACTCCAGTGAGAATCGGTAGGCCCCGAAACCGAGTTCGGCGAGGAGTGCGATGTCGGCCGGGTAGCGCCAGAAGTGATCGCATGCGTCGCCCGCAGGTTCGAGCGTGCCGGAGCCGGCCTGATGCTCGAACGCCCACCAATCGTTGTTCCAGGTGCCGCCTTCGACCTGGTGGGCTGCGGTCGCGGTACCCCAGACGAAGCCATCGGGGAAGGAGTAGCTCATGGGCGAACCCTAGACTTCGCCGACCATGACGGTCCTCGATCGCATTCTCACCACCAAGCGGGACGAGGTCACGATGCTGCGTCGCCCGCAGACGCGTGACCTGCTGCGCAAGACCGCGCTCGACGCCGCGCCCACCCGAAATTTCGGTGCCGCCCTCCGACGCGCCGATCGCCATCCTGGCCTTATCGCCGAGATCAAACGGCGCTCGCCGTCAAAGGGTGATCTCGCGCCGGACCTCGACCCGGCGATCCTCGCGGGCGAGTACCAAGCCGGCGGCGCGACGGCGTTGAGTGTCCTCACCGATGCCCCCTACTTCGGTGGCTCGATTGCCGATCTTCAGGCCGCGCGGGGCGCAGTCGAACTCCCGGTGCTCCGCAAGGACTTCACGATCGACGAAGTTCAGGTGTACGAATCCCGCGCGGTCGGTGCCGACGCCATCTTGTTGATCCTGAGCGCACTGCCCGACGATTTGCTCGTGCGCGATCTCGCAGAGCTCGCGGCCGGCCTCGGACTCGGCGTGCTGGTCGAAGCCCACGATGCCAAGGAGGTGGCGCGCGGGGTTCGTCTCGGCGCACCGATTCTCGGAATCACCGCCCGCGATCTCGGAACCTTCGCCGAGGATCTCGACGGCTCCATGGCGCTGGTGGCGGGAATTCCGGCCGCCACCATCGCGGTCGCCGAGAGCGCGATCCGCACCGCCGATGACGCGGCCCGCATGGCCGGCGCCGGATTCGACGCGCTTCTCGTTGGAGAAGCGTTGGTGCGAAGCCCCGACCCCTCTACGCTGGCCCGATCGATGGTCGCGACCACGGTGGTCGCCCGCTGAGGAGGACACCATGACGAGGTTCGACCTGCGCTCGGATCAGATCCCCACCTCCTGGTACAACGCGCTGCCCGACTTGCCGGCACCGCTCGAACCGCCGTTGCACCCCGCCACCCGACAGCCGGTCGGTCCCGACGATCTGGCGCCGCTCTTCCCGATGGGTCTGATCAGTCAAGAGGTGTCGACCGAAGCGTGGATCGACATCCCCGGCGAAGTCATCGACATCCTGCGCCTCTGGCGGCCGACGCCGCTCATTCGGGCGGAACGACTCGAGCAGGCACTCGGCACTCCCGCCCGCATTTACTACAAGGACGAATCCGTCTCGCCCGCGGGTTCGCACAAGCCGAACACGGCAGTGCCCCAGGCGTTCTACAACGCGGCCGAGGGAATCAAGCGCCTGACCACCGAGACCGGTGCCGGACAGTGGGGGAGTTCGTTGGCGTTCGCGGCGGCCCAGTTCGACATCGAGTGCAAGGTCTACATGGTGCGGGCCTCGTACGAACAGAAGCCGTATCGGCGGATTCTCATGGAGACCTGGGGCGCGTCGGTGGTGCCGTCGCCGATCGCGGATCCGGCGAGTCCGGGCTCGCTCGGCATGGCCATCTCCGACGCGGTGGCCGACGCCGCACCGCGCGCCGACTCCCACTACGCACTCGGCTCGGTGCTCAACCACGTGTTGCTCCACCAGACCATCATCGGCCTCGAAGCCAAGGACCAGCTCGCGTTGGCGGGCGAAGACCGCCCCGACGTCGTGATCTCGTCGTGTGGCGGTGGGTCGAATCTCGCCGGTCTCGCGCTTCCGTTCATGAACGACCCGAAGGTGCGTCTGGTGGCGGTCGAGCCGTCGAGTTGTCCGACCCTGACCGAGGGCACGTTCGAATACGACTTCGGCGACACCGCCGGCATGACCCCGCTCATGCCGATGTACACCTTGGGTCACGACTTCATGCCGCCTTCGATCCACGCCGGCGGGCTGCGCTACCACGGCGACGCGCCCATCATTTCCAACCTCGTCCAGCACGGGCGGATGGAGGCGATCGCCTACCCCCAGGGCAAGACCTTCGAAGCCGCCGTGCAGTTCGCGCGCACCGAAGGCAAGATCCCGGCGCCCGAGACCGGCCATGCCATCCGGGGTGCGATCGACGAAGCGCTCGCCGCCAAGGAGACCGGCGAGGAACGAGTCATTCTGTTCAACTACTCCGGCCACGGCTTTCTCGACCTCGCCGCCTACGACGACTATCTGAACGGTCGCTTGATCGACGCCTGACGTCGTCCGGCATTCCGCAATCATCCCCGGACACCCGAGAGGCAGGCGGTACCGTTTGTCCCGTGTTCGTCAAGATCTGTGGCATCACGAACGAGGAAGACGCGTTGCTCGCCGTCGCGATGGGTGCCGATGCGCTCGGGTTCGTCTTCGCACCCGGCAGCCGTCGACAGGTCCGAGTGGACACTGCCCGGGAGATCACGCGGCGCCTTCCGAACGGCACGGTCACCGTAGGCGTGTTTCGCGACGAGCGGCCGGAGCGAGTGATCGAGGTGGTCAACGCCGCTGGCTTGACCGGCGCGCAACTGCACGGCCGCGAACCGCTGTCCGAGGTGCGCTGGATCCGGCAACGCACCACGTTCATCATTCAGGCATTCGCGGCCGGTGACCCCGCGTTGGCCACGGTCGGGAACGGACCGGCGGACGTGATCCTCGTCGACTCTCCGGATCCGGGATCCGGACGGCTCTTCGATTGGAAGCTCGCCGAAGGAGCGCCGGGTGGAATCCGGCTGATGGTGGCCGGCGGGTTGACGGCCGACAACGTCGGGGAGGCCATCCGTCGGTTGCGCCCATGGGGTGTCGACGTGTCGACCGGGGTGGAGTCGTCGCCGGGACGCAAGGACGCCCGGAAGCTGCGCCGGTTCATTCAGGAGGCCCGCGCCGTCGGGGAGGACGTGGAGGACGACGACCGGCCGCCGGTCGCCAGTGACGCGCCCTACAACTGGGAGTTCGACGAACTCGCCGAGTACTGACGCGACGCACGCGCGGCCGTGGTCGATGCTCGATTTGGGCGGGCGATGCGCTCGACGGGGCCGGCATCCGTATCATGATCGTTTCCTCGAACTCCGGAGAGTGCATTGTCCGCGCCGCGCCGTGGTGATCCCGTCACCTTGGGCCCACCTGGCCCCGAACCAGTAGGCCTCGGCCGTTTCGGCGAGTTCGGTGGCCGTTATGTCCCCGAGACGCTCGTGCCGGCGTTGGAGGAACTCGAAGCCGAGTTCCGCGTCGCGTGGGCATCGGACGCGTTCCGGCTCGAGTACGCCACGCTTCTTGCCCAATATGCCGGGCGGCCGACCCCCGTCACCGAGTGTCACCGTCTGTCCGAGCGCCTCGGCGTACGCGTGCTCCTCAAACGCGAGGACCTCACCCACACCGGTTCCCACAAGATCAACAACGTGCTCGGCCAGGCCCTGCTCACCAAGCGCATGGGCAAGCAGCGCGTCATCGCCGAGACCGGTGCCGGTCAACACGGCGTGGCGACCGCAACCGCCTGCGCCCTGTTCGGGCTCGATTGCATCGTCTTCATGGGCGCCGTAGATGTCGAGCGGCAGGCGCTCAACGTCTTTCGTATGCAGTTGCTCGGTGCCGAAGTCATTCCGGTGACCTCGGGGAGCGCCACGCTGAAGGATGCGATCAACGACGCGTTGCGCGACTGGGTCGCGAGCGTGGAATCGACGCACTACTGCATCGGATCGGTGGTCGGACCCCATCCGTTTCCGTGGATCGTGCGCGAGTTCCAACGCATCGTCGGTGACGAAGCCCGTGAACAATCCCGGGAGATGCTCGGCGGCACCGACCCGGATTTCGTCGTTGCGTGCGTCGGCGGGGGCTCGAACGCAATGGGCACCTTCGCGGGATTCCTCGATACCGACTCCACGTTGATCGGCGTCGAGGCGGCCGGCCTCGGGCTGGAGTCGGGTCGGCACGGCGCGTCGCTCAGCCGAGGAGTTCCGGGTGCGCTCCACGGCGCCCGGTCGCTCTATCTCCAGGACGAAGACGGGCAGATACTCGAAGCCCATTCGATCAGTGCCGGGCTCGATTACCCGGGTGTCGGCCCGGAGCACGCGGCGCTCGCAGCCGACGGTCGCGCCGAGTATGTGTCGGCGACCGACGCCGAGGCGCTGGCAGGGCTCAAGGAACTCTCGTCGACCGAGGGCATCATGCCGGCGCTCGAACCCGCCCACGCGATCGGCTGGCTGATGCGCGAGGCCGGACATCGCATACCGATCGGATCCACGGTCCTGGTCACCCTGTCGGGTCGCGGCGACAAAGACGCGATGCAGGTGGCCGAACTCATCACCGGCGAGGCAATCGCGTGACCCTCGAAACGTCATTGCGAGCAACCCGGTCCTCGGGTCGCAAGCTCCTGGTGCCGTACGTGACCGGCGGACTCGGTCGTGGCTGGCTCGACACGGTCCGGGCAGTGGCCGACGCCGGCGCCGACGCCATCGAGGTCGGCATCCCGTTCTCGGATCCGGTCATGGACGGCCGGACCATCCAAGAAGCATCGCAACGCGCGCTCGATATCGGCGCCACGCCCGGCGGCATCATCGACGAACTCACCAACGTCGACGTCGCCGTGCCGATCGCGGTCATGACCTATTACAACCCGGTCCATCACATGGGCCATCGCCGGTTCGCGCAGCGTCTGGCCAACGCCGGCATCGACGCGGCGATCGTTCCGGATCTCCCGCTCGACGAACTCGATGGCTGGGCCGACGCCGCCGATGATGCGGGCGTGGAAACCGTCTTGCTGGCCGCCCCCACGACCTCCGACGAGCGACTCGCGGCGATCTGCGCGCGCAGTCGCGGATTCGTCTACGGCATCGCGTTGCTCGGGATCACGGGTGAGCGGACCGAACTCGCCGTCGAGGCGGGGGAGATGGGTCGGCGCCTGAAAGCCGCGACCGACCGGCCGGTCCTACTCGGCTTGGGCATCTCCACCCCCGCCCAAGCCCGCGAGGCCGCCGCCCACGCCGACGGGGTGATCGTGGGGAGTGCATTGGTTCGCCGTCTGCTCGAAGGAGGAGGCCCGGAGGGAGCCGCCGCGTTCGTTCGTGAACTGCGGGAAGGTCTTGATCAGGATGTCTGAACCCAGCGCACGCGAGTTCTCCGACGATTGCGATCTCTGCGAAGCGGCCAAGATCACCGAATGGTTCCACGACGACGACATCTGTTGGATCGCCGAGTGTGAGATCTGTTCGGTCCCCATGGTCGTCTGGCGCGGTCACGGCATCGACCCGCCGGGGGACGAACTCGCCCACATGCACACGATGCTCGGGCGCGTCGTCGAGACCCACTTCGAGTTCACGCACTACGTCGACGACAACATGCGCAACATTCCCGACCACTACCACGCGCACGCTCGACCGCGGGGCGGGTTCTTCGGTCACGGGCTCCGCCGGCGTTCCGCCGAATAGTTCCTCCCGGAACCGGCTTGGCCTAGACGGTCAGGCGCTTGCGGCGGAACCGGCGCGGCTGGGTGGTCGATGCCGTGCCACCGCCGGGCGCGCCGTCGAAGAACCCGAGCTTCGGGAAGTTGTACCCGAGGACCTGGGTGCTGTCCGCGCGCAGCCAGGTGTCGAGCACGGTGGCGTAGACCGATCGGAAGTCGATGTGGTGCTTGAGGTTCCCGTGGCGATCGAGGTCCGTCGTGGTCGACGGGGCCCCGTAGACGCCACCCTTGACGCGGGGGCCGACGACGAACATGGGAGCCGCCGTCCCGTGATCGGTTCCGAGATCGTCGTTGCGTTCCGGTCGGCGACCGAACTCGGAGAAGGTCATCACCGTCACCCGTGACTGCCACGTTGGCGACAACGTCGCGAAGAACGTTTCGATCCCGGCATCGATCTCGGCGAGGCGATTGGCATGATCACCGGCCTGACTCGAGTGGGTGTCGAAGCCTCCGATGCTCGTGTTGAACACGCGGATGCCGAGGTTGGTGTTGATCAGCTTCGCGGCCAGCGTGAGCTGGCGGCCGAGGTTGGAGTTCGGGAACGTGCCCTGATAGGCCGGCTGAATCCGTTGCGTGAGTTCCAGCGTGTTGTGTTCGACCTGGGCGACCATGTCGGCCCACTGCCCGATCCCGGTGGCGCCACCGGAGAACGCACCGATGGCGTCGAACATCCGGGCGTCGCTCGGATCGCGACGATCGAGCCCGAACGCGCCCCCGATGCTCTGGGGAAGACCCGACGCGCGAGCCACCGAACCGACCATGTGGAGTGGGACCGACGTCCCGATGACGGCGCCGTAGAGACTCTCGGTCGCCGCGTTCGGCAGGCCGTCGAGATACCGGCCCAACCAGCCCGTCGCGCCGCCGGGCTGGGCCCCGCCGGCCCACCCGTTCATCCAGATGCCCATCGACGAGAAGTGGCTCAGGTCGGGATTGGCATAGCCCACCCCTTGCACGACGGCGACATCGCCGCGGTCGAAGCGCGCCTTGAGCTTCGTCAACGCCGGATGCAGACCCACGCCCGCCGCAATCGGCAACGCCGTCGCCGCCGGAATCGCGAGACCGGGTCGTAACTGGTAGTAGCGCGACTCGCCGGTGGGCACGACGGTGTTGAGCCCGTCGTTGCCACCTTCCATCATGATCAGCACGAGAATGCCATCGCCGGGACCGACGGGCGGGGCCGCGAACGCGCCCAGTTGCGAGATCATCGTGCCCATCGTGGCGACCCCGGCTCCGGCCCCCGCAAGCTGGAGGAATCGGCGCCGGCTGAGACCACCCGGCAGGGGAGCCGGGCGCGAGAGCCGGTTCAGTGCGAGGTCGTCGAACTCTTCTGCGTTCATCGTCGACTCCTCATGCGAGCAATACGTCGGGGGTCAGCATGGTCATCGTGGTCAGGTTGATCGCGGCCCAGTCGCGCCACGCGTAGGTCGGCGCGCCCTCGCTGCCCCGTTGGGTGGTGAGCCAGTTGATCAACACACTCCGCACCCAGGGCGAGACCGCGTTCGAGGACGGATCGCGACCAAAGCGAGCGAGCGCGAGATCGATAGCCGCCGGTGCCGTCATCACGTACTGGTTCTGAGCGTCCCGGGCCGTGATCTCCATCAGGAATCCAGCCTCGTGGGCCTTCCAGGTGATGCCGCGTGCAAATCCGGCGCGCGCCCAGAGCGCGGTGCTGTTCAACCAGTACGCGTTGTTCTTCCATCCGGCCACGTTCGGCGGCTCGAAGAGTTGCTGACCCATGTCTTCCATGTACCACTGCGGATTCGTTGCCGCCGCGGTGAGTCCCGTGGACCGCAAGCACGTGACAATCCATTCGACCGGACCGCGCACCAGTCCCTGGCGCGCCGCGTTGGAGTAGAACTCCGGCGCGAGGAAGATGGTCCGCAGCAAGGCACTGATGTTCAGGTCGGCATTCACGAACGCGGTGGTCAGCGTGTCGAGGAGACCGCTCGATGGATTCGGGTAGGCGAAGAACGTCCACAGTTTCTTGGCGATGAATCGGGCCGCGATGGAGCGTTGCGGCTCGACCGTGAGGATGCGGGTGATGATTTCCGGTCCGTCCCAGTTCCTCGTCTCGCCCATGAAAGTCTTGGGATCGGCGTCGTGGCGGGTCGGGTAGAACCGATACACCCGAGGTTCGACTTGGTAGTCGACGTTGTGGCCGGTCCAGGCACGGGCGGCCGCAACCACGTCGGCCTGCGTGTATTGGTTCACACCGAGGGTGAACAGCTCCATCAGCTCACGGGCGAAGTTCTCGTTCGGCGAACCCTTCTCGTTCGGGTCGTTGTCGAGGTAGACGAGCATCGCGACCTGCACCGACATCTGCTGGACGAGCGCCTCGAAGCTTCCCAGGCCGGCGGTGCGGAACAGATGGTTCTGGTCGAACATGTCGGTGGCGTGTCCGACCTTGCTGACCTGGGTGGCGAAATGGCCGTGCCAGAAGAAGGTCATCTTCTCCTGGAGCGGGCGAGGCACGGTCGCCATCCGATCGATCCACCACTGCGTCAGATCGACCATCTTCTGCCAATCGCCGACGTTGGCGTCGCCGAGACTGGCGGGGGGCGTGTCCGGGGGATTCGGAGTGACGTCGAGAATCGTGTCGACAATCGCGGGAAGGTCGAGCGGCGTCAACGCAGCGATCTCGGCTGCGGTGGCCTCGAATCCCACTCTGCGCAGCAGATGGGCAACGTCGTTCGGTGAAGTGGGCAGGACGTCCTCCTCGTGACAGGCCCGTAGTGGACATATCGACGTTCACGCCCGAATTTCTTGAATCGGGATCGACGCGTCACGGAGGACGGATGTTCAGACCTCGGACGGACTCACATCGTCCAGCGCCCGGCCCGACGATTCGGGCAAGCGCGGAAGCAGGAACAGCGCGGCCACGACCGGCGCGACTCCGAGCGCCGCGAGGGCAATGCCGAGGTCACCCAACCGATCGGCCAGAAACCCGGCGATGAGCAGTCCGGTGGCGGAGCCGAGCACGGACATCACCAGCAGCAACGAGTTGGCGGTACCGCGCACCTCGGTCGGGAACAGTTCGGCGTCCATCGTGCCCACCGACAGCGTGCCCGACGCGCCGGCCACGACCGCGAGACCAGAGAAGATCCACAGCAGCGGGCCGGCGCTGACGAAGAAGGCCATCGTCAACAGGGAGCCGACGAGCAACCCCACGATGGCCACGGGTCGGCGACCTCGCGACTCCGCGAGTCGACCGGCCAGGAGAATGCCGACCAGTCCCGGCACGCCGGTCGTCACGCCCCGCAGCCCCGCGATCTGGCCGTTGGAGAAACCTCGCTCATCGCTGAGGAAGCGGTTCGTGAACGACGCGGAGGGCGCGCTGAACATGTTGGAGAGGAACCCGACCGACGCGAGCAGCAGGAGCCGCGGACCGTACGTGCGGTCGACGACTTCGCGAAACCGGCCGCGCTCGGCGGTCCTCGCCGCGAGCTTCGTGAACCGGTGCGTCTCGTGCATCCGCCGAGCAATCAGTGGCACGAGCACCACGCTGGCCGCGCTGACCCCGAAGATGGCGCGCCAGAACTCCGGCGCCACATCGGCCAGGGGGAGCAGCACGACCGACACCGCGTACCCGGCGCCCGAGGCCAACGCCAGCATCGAGACCGCGAAGGCGCGCCCACCTTCGGGTGCCTCCTCCACCACTGCGATCCCGCCGACGATGAACGCGGTGTTCACCCCGGCGCGGACGAAGATCTGGGCCAGCGTGAAGATCTCGAAGCTCGGGGCGAGGGCCGACGCGGCGTTCCCCGCGCACAGCACGACGATCGCCACCAGCAGGATCCGCCGCCGGCCGATGCGGTCGGCGAGTGCGCCCGCGATGAGGGCGATGAGCGCGCCCAGGCGCGTGATGGCGAGGGCCTCGCCAAGTCCTTGGTTGGAGATGTCGAAGGTCTTCGCGACCGGGTCGCTGAGCTGACCGAACAGTGCGGCGGCGAATGCGGTCACGAGTCCGGCGAAGGCCACCGTCGCGATCAACGTGGCGGCGTCGGGGGTGAAGTGACCCGGCGTGGCAAACGGATGGGACCCCAATGGCTCCGGGGCGACACCGCCGGTCGCGCTCGCCTCGAGGGTCTTCCCGCACCACCGCAGCGAACGCTTGAGTTCCCACCGGAAGATCAGCGCGAAGAGCCCCTGAAAGAATGGCAAGTGGGTGTCGTTGGTGGCCTCCAGGAGCACGACGGCCCCGGCCTCGTCGGCCGTCACCCGCGCAACGAGTCGGGACTGGCCCGAGCCCGGAAGCGTTCCCCTCAGATCGGCGTCCAATCCGAGGGCGCTCTCGGTCAGCGCGGAGGCCTGGTGCACGTCGACCGGGAGTCGGATTCGCTCGGACCGCTGCACGACGCGGCATGCTACGGGTCGTCCCGCCGACCCCGATGCACCGGAGACCCGACATGGCACAGCTGGCAGTTGGAGACCGAGCCCCCGCGTTCACGCTCGTCGATCAGACCGGCGCCAAGGTGAAGCTCAGCGACTTCAAGGGCAAGAGGGTGATCCTGTACTTCTACCCGAAGGCCGACACGCCCGGATGCACGACCCAGAGCTGCGAACTCCGGGACCATCGCAAGGAACTCACCACGCTCGGCGCCGAGGTCCTCGGCGTCAGCCCCGACACGCCCGCGAAGCAGGCGAAGTTCGATGCCAAATACTCGTTGGGATTCCCGCTGCTCGCCGACGAGGAACACACGGTGGCCGAGAAGTACGGCGCATGGGGCGAGAAATCCATGTACGGCCGCAAGTACATGGGCATCATCCGCTCGGCCTTCGTGATCGACGAGAAGGGCAAGATCGCCGGCGCGTTCTACAAAGTCAGCCCGAAGGACACCGTGCCCAAGACCAAGGCCGTCCTCGAGGCCTGAGCGGACCGGCCTGACTCACCTCAGGACGACATCGCCAACTTGCTGAGCAAGAGGTCGACCGCACCCCCGACGGTCACCACTTCGACGAGGTCTTCTTCGGGGATCGAGACTGCGAAGCGCTCTTCGAGACCCATCACCAGTTCGACGAGGTCGAGCGAGTCGGCATCCAGATCTTCGGCGAATCGAGCCGACTCGACCACCGTCGCGGGCGCCACTTCGAGCACCTCGACCGCGACCTCACGGATCGCCATCAGCGCGGCGTCACGTTCCATCGTGCATCAGCTCCCTCCGGCCCAAGTGCTCAGTTGACCCCTGAGTTGTAGTCGACCGTCGACCCGGTAGCTGCGGATGCTCTCGATCAGCGTGAGTCAGGTCGCCGGAGGGCCGGGCCAGCCCGCCGGGTCCGTCGGTTCGGGCGCGAGTTCCGGGTCGGGATCGGGCCGCTCGCCGAGGAGGAGCCGCGTCTCGATATCAACGGGAAGCGGGCCCTCATCGCGGCGGCCGCTGCGCGGAATCAACAGGATGGCCAAGATCGCCAACAGCGCTACCAGGCCGAGCATGATTGCGACGATCATCACCATTTCCTTCGCCCGAGGAGACCTCGAAGCCTAGTGCCCGACTGGGACGGTCCGAAGTGCCACTATGGAGCACCGCGCCCGGGTGGTGGAATGGCAGACACGGTGGACTCAAAATCCACTGCTCGCAAGAGCGTGGGGGTTCAAATCCCCCCCCGGGCACCCTGGCGGTGTCGCAAGACACCCGGAGCCGGACGAGTGGTTGACGCACCATCGGGTCGTCGTTAGTCTCCGCCGCCCGATCTTCGGGACGACGAGAGGCAGGCACCCCGTGCGGTCCTTCAACAGCAACCGCCCGGTACGGCCCAGTCGGCAGGTGCATCCGGTGAGACTCGCGCTCGTCGTGGGCACGCTCGTGGCCATCGTGGGCGCGGCGACACCGGGAGCGGGTGCGGCCGGGCAGATCGGCGCCCCCTCCGGTCGCGATGCGGCCGGCACGCCCGAGCTCGTTGCCGGCGTCAGAGCTGCGCTGGGGAGTTCCTCGGTACGGGCCAGCGCGCTGACGGTCCCGTCGCCCTACGGGGCGGCCGACGCCACCGGCGACGCCGACCCACGCGCCGACATCACCGCGTACGGCGTCTACTACGACCCCACCAAGGTCACCCTCGCGTTCAAGACCGTCACGATGACCGATCCACGCACTGCCGTCGAGTGGGACTGCACCATCGATGCCGACGGATGCGGAGCATCCGAGATCCTGGACGGCATCGACACCAACGGAGACGGCAACCCGGACTTCTACCTCGCGGGCTTCCGCGATCCGGACACCGGCGATCTGGCCGGGGAGTTGACCCTCGCCGACGACACGTTCACCTACGTGTGTGATGCCACCTTCGATTGGAACGCAGCCGCGGGGTACACGCTTTCGTACTTCCCCGGCTGCATGGGGGGATTCGGTCCCATCAGCGTGATTCTGAGTATCGGGATCGACCTCGATCCGTTGGGGGCGAGCGGCACCTTCTCCGACGACTTCGCGCCGGCCGCGCATCAGTACACGCCGTTCGTCGCAATGGGTGCAGCTCCGCCACCGCCACCGCCGCCACCCCCGCCGACCTACCCGGTCAAGGCCGCTGGTTTCGTGCTCGACGCCTTCGGCGGGCTGCACGGATTCCGGACTGCGACCAGCCCGAGCACCGCGCCCGTCGTCAAAGGCGGCCCGTATTGGAAGGGCTGGGACATCGCACGCGGTGTCGACATGTTCCCGTCGTTGTTGCAAGCCGGCTACATCGTCGACGGGTGGGGCGGTCTGCATCCGTTCTCATCCAGCGGCTCGCCGTTCGTGTCGCCCCCGATCGGCGGCGCCTCGTATTGGCGGGGCTGGGACATCGTCCGTGATGTCGCGCTCCTGCGCGACGGGACCGGCGGTTTCATTCTGGACGGCTGGGGCGGTCTGCACGGATTCTCGATCGGAACGAATCCGGCTCCGGTCGCGACCGGCGGCGCGTACTGGAAAGGTTGGGACATCGCCAGGGGCGTGACCCTGCTCGCCGACGGAACCGGGTACGTGGTCGACGGGCAGGGTGGTCTGCATCCGTTCACCACCAATGCGACCGTGCCGGCCGCCACCCATCTGGGCCCCTACTGGCCGAACCTGGACATCGCCCAGGGCGTCTCGGTGTTGCGGGACGGTGCCGAGGGCACCGGTGGGTACGTGCTGGATGGCTTCGGCGGCCTCTCCGGGTTCGACATCGGCGCGAATGGCGTACCGAACGTGCCCGGACGGCCCGTCAACCTGGCGTACTGGCCGGGCTGGAACATCGCGCGAGGAGTCGTGATCAACTCCGAGTGACGTCGCGATCGGTCTGAGCCCGCGCGGTGCTCAGACCGGCTCGAACCTCCAGGCCGAACCATCGGCCACGACGCGTCCGGCCGGGCGAGTCGGGAAGTGCGTTCCGATGACGAGGTACCCGCCCGCAGCTGCATCGCGCAGCATGCGGTGACGGGTGTCGCGTGCTCGTTCGACCTCGAAATCTCCGACCTCGGCCCAGTCCGGTTCCGCGCACTGCACCGGGTGGTGCATGAAGTCGCCGGAGATCAGCACCCGCTCCCCATCACTCTCGACCCAGAGCGCCACTTGGCCGGGCGTATGGCCCGGGGTCGGCTCCAGTCGCAGCCCGTCGCCGAGCGACGCGTCCATCGCGACCTCATCCGCCAGACCCGCATCGATGATCGGCGCGATGGAATCGCGGAAGGAGTACCGCAGCTGTTCATGGTCGGCCGCAGCCTTGGCGAAGGCCATTTCCTCGACCGAATACAGGTGCCGAGCGTTGATGAAGGTCGGGACCCAGCTGACCGTCGGCCAGGTGCGTGTCCCACCCGACGTGATCGGGATGGACATGGGTGTGGACCACCGTGTCGATCGAGTCCGGCGTGAATCCGGCTTCGGCGAACCGCTCCATGAACGGCCAGTTCTGATTCCCCCAGAACGGTGAAGCGAGGTCCTTGAAGTTCCCCACACACGGGTCGACCAGCACGCGTCGGCTTCCGACCTCGACGATCAGCGCTTGAACTCGGAGCGGAATATTCCCGTCCTCGTCGGCGTAGTCGGGCACGCACCACCCGTGTGCGGCCACCGCGCCCGCGGTGGCCGCGGGAAAGAAGAACTCCGGTGGGATGTGCGCGACTTCGTCTTCGACGACGCTGGTGATCGTCGCGCCGCCCACCGTCCAGCGCTGGGTCTCGGTGCTCACGCTTCCCGCGCTCGGCGAACCTGGGAACTCCCTCCCCATGCACCGAGGTCGGTGAGCAGCGCGACGATCACGATGATCCAACCGAAGCCCCGCACGCCTCGTACCGGCGCGTAACAGAACGTCCAGGCCAGCGTCGTCCACGGGAGGATCAGGAATCCGAGGATCCCCATCCACGCGTGATCGAACGCCACCGTCATGCGGTCCGTGAAGACCCACACGAAGAAGATCGCCACCCGAGGCGAGAGCAACGCGAACAGTGCAGCCAAGCAACCACAACCCATGGGGGCGATGGTAGGCCGATCGCGGCGGCGTGCGCCTCAGCCCGTGATGCCCATCCGCTTCGCGATGACCTCGTTCATGATCTGATCGGTACCCGCGCCGATGCGTTGCAGCCGGGCGTCTCGCCACAGTCGCGAGACTGGGGTCTCGTTCAGATAGCCGGCGCCACCGTAGATCTGGAGACACGCGTCGACGAGTCGGTTCTGGACCTGCGCCGCGTACTTCTTCGCCATCGAGATCTCGACGACCGGATATTCACCGTGCTGCACCCGCCAAATTGTGTCGTACGTGAGCGCCCGTGCGGCTTCGAGTTCCGTCGCGGCGTCGGCGAGCATGTGGGCGATGACCTGGTTGGCCGCGAGGGGGCGACCGAACGCGTGCCGCTCCCGCGCGTACGCAATCGTCTGCTCCAAGACGTCGTCACCCTGGCCGATGCTCTGCACCGCGCCCGAGAGCCGCTCGTACTGCAACTGCCACGACATCTGGGTGAAGCCCTGGCCGGGTTCACCGCCGAGGAGGTTCTCGGCCGGGACCCGCACGTCGTCGAGGGCGATCTCGGCGGTATCGGACGCGCGCATGCCCAACTTGTCGAGCTTGCGCGACACCGAGACGCCGGGAAGGTCCGTGTCGACGATGAACAGCGACACACCGCGATGTTGCGATCCGGGTTCGGTCTGCACCGCCATGGTCATGAACTGCGCGCGAGTGCCGTTGGTGATGAACATCTTGCGTCCGTTGAGCACCCAGGTATCACCGTCGCGCTGGGCACGGGTCGTGATGCTGGCCACGTCGGACCCGGTGTCGGGTTCGGTCAGCGCGATCGCGCCGATCTTGGTCCCGGCGATCGCGGGAGCGAGGTAGCGCTGCTTCAGATCGTCGGTCCCGAAGTGCTCGATCGCGGGCGTGCACATGTGGGTCTGCACCGCGACGGCCATCGGAATGGATCCACCACCACACCGCCCGAGCTCCTCAATGAACAACAGGCTGCTGGCGAGGTCGCCCCCGGAACCACCCCACTGCTCGGGATAGTGCAGCCCCAGGAATCCCAACTCGCCACAGCGGCGGAACACCGAGTCGGGGAAGTACCCGGCGTCCTCCCATTCCTCCACGTAGGGGCGGAGTTCGGTCGCCACGAACCGGCGGACGGAATCGCGCAGGGCATCGTGGTCGTCGGTGAAGATCGGGTGTCGGCTCACGGGCGCATTCTGTGGCGATCCGACCCGTTCGGGGAACCTCCTCGGAGAAATTCTCTCCGACCACGTACAATGCGCCCGTGTCTCGGGCATCCATCGAACGGCGTCTGCTCGATCTCAGCGGTCGGATCAAGTCCATCACCGCCGAGCTCGCCGTCACCGACGAACAACTTGGCTTCCTGGAAGAAGAGGCCGAATCCGCGCGCCTGCGCGCGATCGTGGCCGAGACGCCGATGGAAGTCGCGACCGCCAACGAAGCGCAGAAGCATGTCGACGCGCTGCGCCGACACCGAGGTGTTATCGCCCAATCGATCTCGGCACTCCGCACTGAGCAAGACGCACTCCTTGACCGCCTGGCCGCCGAACCGGCACCCCGCTGAGCATCGACGAGAGGATCACTGTGGCCACCGCAAAGACTCGGGTTGTCGTCGCCGAAGACGAAGCCATCATCCGCCTGGATCTGAAGGAACTCCTGGAGGAGGAGGGCTTCGAGGTCGTCGGCGAGACCGGACGCGGCGACGAAGCGGTCGAGTTGGTGCGCAGCACCCGGCCCGACCTCGCGATCCTCGACATCAAGATGCCGGGGCTCGACGGATTGTCGGCGGCTCGCCAGATCACCGAGGACCGGCTCGCGGCAGTCCTCATCCTCACCGCCTTCTCCCAGCGCGATCTGGTGGAGCAAGCGCGCGACGCCGGCGCAATGAGCTACATCGTCAAGCCGTTCCAGAAGAGCGATCTCATCCCGGCGATCGAGGTCGCGCTCGGTCGTCACTCGGAGATGAAGAGCCTCGAAGCCGAAGTCACGGATCTGGCCGAGCGGCTGGAAGCCCGCAAGATCATCGACCGCGCCAAGGGCGTGTTGATGGACAAGCACGGGATGAGCGAAGCCGACTCCTGGCGGTTCCTCCAGACCGAGGCGATGAACCGACGTACGAAGGTCCACGAGATCGCGGCACTCGTGGTCGCCGGGGAACTCGCACCGCCCAGCGCCGCGTGAGCGTGCCGGCCCGCAAGCTGCTCCTGCTCGACGGGCACTCCCTCGCGTATCGCGCCTTCTACGCCCTGCCCACCGATTTGGCGACCTCGTCCGGGCAAGTCACCAACGCGGTCTACGGCTTCACGTCGATGCTGATCAAGGTCGTGGGCGACGAACGCCCCGATCATCTCGGAGTCGCGTTCGATACGGCCGCACCCACCTTCCGCAAGGAGATGGACGCCACCTACAAAGCCGGCCGGAAGGAAACCCCCGACCTGTTCAAGGCGCAACTCCCGCTCATCCACCAGGTCCTCGAGACGCTGAAGGTGCCCATCGTCGAGATCGACGGCATCGAGGCCGACGACGTGATCGCGACCCTTGCCGAGCGGGCCGCGGCCGATGGGATCGACGTCATCATCGTCACCGGTGATCGCGACTCGTACCAACTGGTGCGCGACCCTCACGTGCGGGTGCTCTACAACAAACGGGGAGTCTCGGACTACGCGCTCTACGACGAGGCCGGCATCGCGGAGCGAACCGGCGTGACCCCGGCGCAGTATCCGGAGTACGCCGCCCTGCGGGGAGATTCCAGCGACAACCTGCCGGGCGTGCCGGGCATCGGGGAAAAGACCGCGGCCAAACTCGTCAACGCGTACGACACCCTCGAAGGAATCTTCGAACATCTCGACGATCTCCCGCCGAAGCAACGCCAGAACCTGGGCGAGTTCCGCGAGCAGGTCTTCCACAACCGCACGATGTCGATCCTCCGTCGGGATGTGCCGATCGATCTCGCGATCGACGCGCTGCAGATCGGCGGGTGGGATCAGGAGGAAGTCAAGGAGCTCTTCTATCAACTCGAGTTCCGAACGTTGTATCCCCGGCTCCTCGACGCGTTGGGCGAGAGTGAGGCCGCCGAGGCGGAGGCCGGCGAGACGCTCGACGTCGAACTGGTACGGCTGACGAACGGCACCGCCGTCGAAGCCCTGGTCGAACAGCTGTGCTCGAGCGGTGCCCGCTACGCGATGGACCCGGACTGGTCAGGCGCGGCCGGAACCAGCGGCCTCAAGGGCATCGCCGTCGCGAGTGCGGATGCCGTGAGCTACATACCGGTGGACCTGATCGCGCACGAGCAACTCCGTGATTCGTGGTCGCGTCTGCTCGGGCCGGGTGGACCCCCAGTCGCCGCCCACCGCGCCAAAGAACTCATGCACGGGATCGAGCGCGCCACCGGCTTGGAGGTGGCCACCCTCGATCTCGACACGGCGGTCATGGCCTATCTCGTCGACCCGGGCGAGGGGAAGTACGACCTCGGTGATCTCGTCGGCCGCTTCTGTGGCATCGAGCTGGTCTCCCCGGACCGGGCGGCGACGGAGGGAACTCTGGACCTCGACGGTGACGCATCCGCGGAAGACGCCGGGCGGCGCGCGGCGGCGGTCGTGCGCCTCGGCGAGGAACTGAGTTCGGTCCTGGTTTCTCGGGAACTCTGGGATCTCTACACCGATGTCGAGCGCCCGCTGGTGAGCGTCCTGGCCGAGATGGAGACCGCCGGAATCCGCGTCGACCGCGAGTTCCTTGATCAGATGCGCGCCGACCTCCAGAAGCGCTGCGACGAACTCGAGACCAAGATTCATGCGCACGCGGGGGAGCCGTTCGTTGTGAACTCGGTGCCGCAGTTGCGCCGGATCCTGTTCGAGGTGCTCGAACTCACCCCCGTGAAGCGCACCAAGACCGGGCCGTCGACGGATGCCGATTCACTTCAGAAGATGGCGGCGGCCGGCGACCATCCGATCCTCGCCGACCTGTTGAAGTATCGAGAAGTCGAGAAGCTGCGCAACACTTACGCCGAGGCCCTCCCGCGACTCATCCAGGACGACGGCCGCATCCACGCGACGTTCAACCAGATCGCAACCACCACCGGCCGGATCTCCAGTGAGAACCCGAACCTCCAGAACATCCCGGTACGAACCGAAGAGGGCCGCGAGTTGCGGCGCGCCTTCGTCGCTGCCGACGGCTGCGGGCTCCTCACCGCCGACTACTCCCAGATCGAACTCCGGATCCTCGCCCACCTTGCCGAGGATCCCGGCCTCGTCGACGCGTTCAATCGCGGCGCCGACGTCCACACGATCACCGCGTCGAAGGTCTTCCATGTGGAGGAAGCCAAGGTCGACGATTTCCAACGCCGGTTCGCCAAGGTCGTCAACTACGGCCTGGCCTACGGCATGGAGGCGTACGGACTCGGTCAGCGGCTCGACATTCCGACCGACCAGGCGAAGGAGATCCTCGACGCGTACTTCGAGTCCTTCCCGAACGTGCACGCGTACATGGACCGTACGATCGAGGAAGCGAAATCTCGTGGCTACACCACCACGATCTTGGGCCGCCGCCGTCAGATCACCGAACTCGCCTCCGACAACTTCCGGATCCGTCAGATGGGGGAGCGGATGGCTCAGAACGCGCCGGTGCAGGGTTCGGCGGCCGACATTTTCAAGGTCGCGATGATTCGCATGGATCGCGCCCTTCGGGACGGCAACTTCGCGACCCGCATGATCCTGACCGTCCACGACGAACTCGTCTTCGAAGTGCCGACGGGCGAACGCGACGCGATCGAGCCCGTGGTGCGCACCGCCATGGAAGGCGCCATCGATCTCAACGTCCCGCTCGTCGTCGACATGGGCTTCGGGGCCAGCTGGGCCGAGGCGAAATAGGGTGCCTCCACGAGTCCGGAGGCGCCACGCGGATTCGGGCTAGCGTCTTGTGACCATCGTCACCACGCACAGTGGAGGCGAATCGATCGCCAGAGCATGCGATGGGCCTTGGGGGGCACTGATGGAAGCAGCGACCACGCCGAGTCGACCTGGACGCCGACGCCGGGGTCCGGTTCAGTGGAGCACGCTCGTGCTCTTCGGTGCCCTCGGACTGCTCGCCGCCTGCTCATCAGCTGACGCAGCAGACCGCGCTGGCTCCGATGCCGATCACCAGATGTCTGCGGCGGATCACGCGACGATGCAGCACGACCACTCCGGGTCCGATTCCGCGACGAACAAGCACGGGTCCTCCTCCGCGCACAAGCACGGCACCGAAGTTGCCGGTGCGACCGCAACCAGCGAGCACGACGGAGGAACCCACCACGGCACCGAGCGTTGCCGGTGCGACCGCAACCAGCGAGCACGACGCGGGAACCCACCACGACCCTGCGGTGGGCCATGACCCTGCGGTGCCCCATGACCCTGCGGTGGGCCATGACCCTGCGGTCCCCATAACCCCGCGGTCCCTCACAACCCCGCGGTCCCTCACAACCCCGCGGTCCCTCACAACCCCGCGGTCCCTCACAACCCCGCGGTCCCTCACGACCCCGCGGTCCCTCACGACCCCGCGGTCCCTCACGACCCCGCGGTCCCTCACGACCCGACGCACCCCGCACGACCCGACCACCCCGCACGACCCGACCACCCCGCACGACCCGACCACCCCGCACGACCCGACCACCCCGCACGACCCGAGCGGACCGATCATCTCGGTGGATGACTCCCGGTTGACGCCGGCGCAACGCCAGGCGGCGACCAACCTCATCGACCTGTCGACCGTCGCGATGGCCAAGTTCCCCGACGTCGTGTCCGTTGAAGCCGCGGGCTATCGCTCCATCGGCGACTCGTCGACGGGCTTCGAGCACTTCGTCCACTGGGGATACTTCAGCGACTCCGTCTCCCTCGACCCCGAACGCGTCGAATCCATCGTGTTCATCGTCAACCCCGACGGCACCCGCACCCTCGCGTCGGCCATGTACATCCTGCCGCTGGGCCAGACGATGGCCGACGTCCCCGAGATCGCCGGCGAACTCACCACCTGGCACGATCACCAGAACCTCTGCTGGGACCTCACGGGAACCCCGCACGTCGTCGGGGTCACCGACGCCAACGGCAACTGTGCCCGCGGCGAGTTCATCGCCACGCCCCCGATGCTCCACGTCTGGATGACGCCCACCCCCTGCGGACCGTTCTCCGGCATCGAAGGCGTCCACGGCGACAGCTGCACATCGCATCACCCGACCGACCCGGCCGAACCCCCATCCGGGCCGATCATTTCGGTCGATGATCCGCGACTCACGCCAGCCCAGCGCGACGCGGCAACCAACCTCATCGCCGCATCAACCGTCGCCATGGCCAAGTTCTCCGACGTCGCCTCCGTCGAAGCCGCCGGCTACCGCAGCATCGGCGACGGCGGCAGCGGCTTCGAACACTTCGTCAACTGGGACTACTTCAACGACTCGATCACACTCGACCCTGACCGCGTCGAATCCATCGTGTTCATCGTCAACCCCGATCGGACCCGCACCCTCGTGTCGGCCATGTTCATCCTCGAGCGCGGCAAGACGTTCGCCGACATCCCTGAGATCGCCGGCGAGCTCACCACCTGGCACGACCACCAGAACCTCTGCTGGGACGTGACCGGCACCCGGGTCGTCGGAACCACCGACGCCAACGGCAACTGTGCCCGCGGCCAGTTCATCGCCACGCCCCCGATGCTCCACGTCTGGATGATTCCGACCCCCTGCGGACCCTTCTCCGGGATCGAGGGCGTCCACGGCACCAGTTGTGGAGCCCACCACTAAGACCCACATTCCCTCCGGAACGACGAGGGGTGTCGCTACACCTGGGCGACGTGGTTCGAGCCCACGGCACCGATGGAAAGACCCGTGGCCGCGCTGGCGAGCACTGTGGCGGAGCTAGAACCGTTCACCGCTTCATGGCGTATTGTCAGGCGGTGACGTCGCGCCCGGAAGGTCCGTGGTTCAACGACATCGCCTCGTTCCTGGGTCGGGCGTATCTGCGGAACACGTTCACCAAGGGGGCATCTCCCGGTCCCCGGTTCAGCGAGATTGTGACGTTCCTCGGAAGGCGTACCGGGTTGTGGCTATGGAGCCACAACCATCGCGGCTGCCAGTTGCCGATCGGAGCATGTCCTCGGCTGCGCTATTGAACGGTGCCGCGCCCTTCCTCCCGTCAGGGTCGAGCTCAACAAGGAACATCTCGCCAGCCCTGAGCGCGACGACGAGTGGGTTGTAGGCCTGTCGGACAGCCACACCGGTGAGGTGCGTGCGACCAAGGCGGCGCACCATCTTCTCCGCGAAGCTCGGCGCGAAGACGGTGGAGCCGCCCATGACATCGATGCCGATGGAAAGGCATCCGCCGAACTCCCTCTCGATGATCGCCAGAGCCGGATCAATATCTCGTACCGGGATTTGCGGGTCCTCGACGATCTGTCCCGTCGCATTCGAGGCCGACCCGGAGTCGCTGGGGGTCACTGCATAGCCGTCGCGCCGAACCCGATGATTCCCATCAACGCGAGAGGCCCGGCCCGCCTCGCCCAATTCAGCATGAAGGTGACACTACGCGGACAACGCCTCGTTAGTGTCGGGCGATGAAACTCGTGCCCATCGGGTCCCTGGTTCAACGAGATCGCCGCGTTCCTCGGGAAGGCGTACTCGGCACCTGATACCGGACGAGTCATGGCGTTCACCAAGGGGACGGTGCAGGAGATCGACTTCCTCGTCGAGGCGCTCGGCCTCCGACCCGGCATGCGGGTCCTCGACGTCGGGTGTGGTCCGGGCCGCCACTCGTTGGAGTTGGCCCGGCGAGGGATCGCGGTGCACGGCATCGATCTGTCCCCCGACTTCATCGACCTGGCCCGGGCGGCCACCGGAGACCTCCCGGCCGCGTTCGCAGTCCTCGACGTTCGCGATCTCGTCGCAGTCGGGGAGTTCGATGCGGCGGTCTGTCTGTGCCAGGGCGGGTTCGGCCTCCTCGGTGGCGAAGACGACGAAGCCGTCTTCGGGCGCATCGCCCAGGCCATCCGCCCGGGCGGGGGACTGGCGCTGAGCGCGTTCTCCAGCTACTTCGCGCTGCGATGGATCGAGGAGGGCGACCGATTCGACCCCCGGACCGGGGTGAACCATGAAATCGCGACCTTACGGAACGCCGATGGCGACGAGACCACCGCCGATCTCTGGACCACTTGTTTCACCTCCCGAGAGCTTCGGCTCATGGCGACCGCCGCCGGGCTGGAGGACATCTCGGTGAGTGGCGTCACTCCCGGCGACTACGGCACTGGCCCGGTCACCCTGGAACGGCCCGAACTCCTGCTTCTCGCACGGGCACCGGTAGCCCGCTAGCCTGTCCCGGTTCCCCTTACCGGAGCTGTGTTCAACCGCGGGATCAACCCGATTCCGCCCGACCGTTACCCATTTGTAGGAGACCGACTCCCTTGTCCGAGACCGAGATTGACCAAGCCACACCTACCGGTGAGGCTGCCGACACCAGCGACACCCCGAGCGAGACGACCGCCGCCGCGACGGCGGATGCGACCGAGACCACCGAGACGGCCGAGACCGACGCCGTCGACGACGGGTACACCGAGATCACCGAGGTCGTGCTGAATGACCTCGGCGACATGTCCTTCGCCGACGCGGTGGACGCGACCCTCGTCGAGTTCGACGAAGGCGGCTTGGTCACCGGCACCGTCGTGAAGATCGACTCCGACGAAGTCCTGCTCGACATCGGATTCAAGTCCGAAGGCGTCATCCCGTCGAAGGAACTGTCGATCCGCAACGACGTCAACCCGAACGAGATCGTCACCCTCGGCGAAGTCCTCGAAGCCCTCGTCCTCCAGAAGGAAGACAAGGACGGTCGGCTCATCCTCTCGAAGAAGCGGGCGCAGTACGAGCGCGCGTGGGGCAACATCGAGAAGCTCAAGGACGAGGACGGCATCGTCAGCGGACCGGTCATCGAGGTCGTCAAGGGCGGACTCATCATCGACATCGGTCTCCGAGGATTCCTCCCGGCGTCGCTCGTCGATCTGCGCCGTGTGCGCGATCTGCAGCCGTTCGTCGGCAAGGAACTCGAGTGCAAGATCATCGAGCTCGACAAGAACCGCAACAACGTGGTGCTCTCACGACGTGCCTATCTCGAAGAGACCCAACGCGAGCAGCGGGACGAGTTCCTCACCAACCTCAAGCCCGGCGAGATCCGCCCGGGTGTGGTGTCCTCGGTCGTCAACTTCGGTGCGTTCGTCGACCTCGGTGGCATGGACGGACTCGTCCACGTCTCGGAACTGTCGTGGAAGCACGTCGACCACCCGAGTTCGGTCGTCACCGTCGGCGACGAAGTGACGGTGCAAGTGCTCGACGTCGACCTGTCCCGTGAGCGGATCTCGCTCTCGCTGAAGGCCACCCAGCAGGACCCCTGGCAGGAATTCGCCACCGGGCACCAGGTGGGCGAACTGGTCTACGGCCGGGTCACCAAGCTCGTGCCGTTCGGAGCGTTCGTCCAGGTCGGCGACGGCATCGAAGGCCTGGTCCACATCTCCGAGATGGCGGTCCACCACGTCGAGGCGCCCGAGCAGGTCGTCACTCCCGGCGAAGAGCTGTGGGTCAAGATCATCGACATCGATCTGGATCGGCGTCGGATCTCCCTCTCGATCAAGCAGGCGGCCGAGGGCGGCGTGGTCGCGGCCGAATACCAAGACCAGTTCGGTGAGCACGCCTACGACGAAGAGGGCAACTACATCGGCCCAGAAATCATCGAAGGCGAAGAAGCCGCCGAAGGTGGCGCGGTCGAAGCATCCGCGGATGCGGTCGAGGCATCAGCCGACGCGGTGGATGCGCCCGCCGAAGCAACCGAAGCTGAGGAAGTGGCGGCGGCGGTCGTCGAGGACCCGGCACCTACCGAATAGAACGAGGGTGTGTGTCGTGCATCTGCGGGCTACCGCAGGTGCACGATGCCCATCCGCACGCCGGAGATGACCGCTTGGGTCCGGTCCCGGGCATCCAGCTTGGCGTAGATCGACGCCAGATGGTTCTTCACCGTCTTCACGCTGATGAACAGCTCACGCCCGATCTCGGTGGTCGACCGACCGTCGGCCACCGACTGCAGGACTTCCCGCTCGCGTCGGGTCAACGGTCCGGTGGTGTCGACCACCTCGTCGGCGACCGGCTCCTCCGGGAACTGCGCGAGCATCGCCTGCGCGATGTCGGGGCTCACCAGCATCTCGCCGGAGGCAACCGCCCGCACCGCAGCCACGACCTCACGCAACTCGCAATCCTTGGTGAGAAAGCCGGCGGCACCGGCTCGGATGGCGCGGGCGCGGAGCGCGTCCTCGTCGTGCATCGTCAGGACAAGAATCCGGGCCGCCGAAGGAGTCGCCGAGATGCGACGGGTCGCTTCGATCCCGTCGAGAATCGGCATGCTGACGTCCATCAGGATCACGTCAGGGACCAGTGCCTGCGCGAGCGCGACCGCTTCGTTCCCGTCGCCGGCTTCACCGACCACCGTCAGACCCGACTCCTCCAAGGCACGACGAACGGCCTGACGCAACATCTGGTGGTCGTCTGCGAGCAACACTCGGGTCACGAATTTGCCTCCATCTCGATCAACACCGTTGTTCCTATACCCAGTCGACTGTCGAAGCGCACGCGTGCGCCGATCGCATCGGCGCGTTCACGAATGCCAACCAGACCGTAACGCTCCGGGTTCGGCTTGGTGGGGTCCATGCCCCCACCGTTGTCGCGCACGCTGAGGCGGGCTCGACCATCGGAGCAATCCCACGTGACATGCACACTCGTCGCATCGGCATGTCGTTCGACGTTTGTGAGTGCTTCCTGGAAGATCCGCCACAGTTCCTGTTCGACTTGGCGAGCCAGGCGCTGTTCCGGACAAATCGTCTCGAAAGTGACGGCGATGCCGGTTCGGTCCGACCACCGTTTGAGGTACGGCTCCGCGAGCGGCACGAGGCCCTCTTCCTCCGTGACCGTCGTGCGGAGTTGGTAGAGCGTTTCGCGGAGTTCGACGACGACGGTGCGCACGGTGCGGTGCAGTTCTGGGAGTGCGGGATCGCTGTACCGGTTCGACAGGCGATCGAGTTCGAACCCGATGTAGGCGAGTGACTGTGCCGTGCGGTCATGGAGGTCCCGGGCAATGCGTGCCCGCTCGGCTTCGGCGCCGAGCGTTCGCAGACGGCCGAACCAACGAGCGTTGTCAACCGCCAGCGCGAGCGACGACGCAATCCGCGAGAAGAGTTCGGCGTCGGCGCTACTGATCCGTTCGGGCGCTCGGTGTTCGACCGAGACGACTCCCACGATGCGCTCGGGAGTCCGCAGCCCCACGATCATCCCGCTGCTCGCGAACTCCCGGTTCCAGAGTTCGGATTGACTCGTGGTGCTTTCCACCCGGACCACACCAGGCTTCTCCAACGCGGATCGGACGCGGCTCGGCAGGTCGGCGGTGTCGAGGTGCTCGTCGATCGCCACCCCCTCGGCGAGCTGTGTCCGCCATCCGTCACTGGTTTCATCGGCCAGCAAGACCACCAGGACATCGGGTTCGAACACCTCTCGAAGGGTGTCGCGAGCCGACGCCACCACCTCGGCAAGATCGAGCGAATCCGGCAAGGTGCGCACGACATCGTGCAGGGCATGGAAGAGGTCGTTGGCCAGTGCCATGCGCGAGACCTCGTCGGCGGACTCGCGTTCGCGTTGCTCGGCTTCCAACCACAGCTGGCGGGTGTACCCACCGACGACGGCCGCGGCGGCGACCACCATCGACGCGAGGAGACCGGTCCGAAGCGCATCGGGGCTGGCGCCGCCGATGACGTCGGCCATGAGGATGGTGCCCGCAGTGAAGAGTGCCCCGAAGAAGCCCTCCCGGTAGCCCCAGCCGTAGGCCGCGAGCAGCACCGTCGGGATGGGCATGAGCAGGAACGGACTCGACCACGTATCGGTGATTGCGATGGAACCGACCGCGATCAGAAGGTCGAGGACCACCAGCGCCTCGGCGCGCCAGGTGGCGGGGTAGATGTTGATGGGCCGCAACGTGCGGTAGATGGTGTTGGCGAGCAGCAGGCCGCCAGCGATGAGGAGCGCGTCCCGATCCGGTTGGCTCGTGGTCAGCGCGAGCATGACACCGACCGCGAGGCAGACCCAGCGCAGCCACGTCGCGAGCGGACCGAGACGGCCGAGTTCCTCGACCGACCGTGGGTTCAGGCGCGGCCCGATCCGCCGGCCCCAGCGGGTCGATCGGAACTTGACCCGGCTGGCCCGCCGACTCGCCCGCGCCGCGCGCCGTTGCACGGCTTTGCTCGGTGCGTCGGTGCGACGCGCCGCGGACGGCGGGGGAGAGGTCGACGTGGCTTCGATTCGGCAATTGTGACCGGTCGAGCGGGTCGAGACGGGTCAATCCGTCAGTGACCGGTCTCCTCCTAGGATCGTCGAATGCTGCTCGTGGGATTGACCGGTGGGATCGGGGCGGGGAAGTCGACGGTCGCGGAGTTGTTAGCCGGCCATGGCGCCGTGATTCTCGACGCCGACCGGGTCGCGCGCGAGGTCGTGGAACCTGACCAGCCGGCATTCCACGCCTTGGTCGAGGAGTTCGGCCCCGAGATCATCGGCCCCGACGGACGACTCGACCGCGCCGCCGTCGCCGCCAAGGCCTTCGCGACGCCGGAAGGCAAGGCTGCACTCGACGCGATCACTCATCCGGCGATTCAGGCCGAGTTCGGGAAGCGCATGACCGAGGCGCCCGCCGACGCGATCGTGGTCATGGACGTCCCGTTGCTGGTGGAATCGGGTACCGCGGCGGAACGAGGGTACGAGGTGGTCATCGTCGTCGAAGCGCCCGAGCATCTGCGGCTCGACCGTTTGGAGGGTCGGGGCCTCGAACGGCCCGACGCCGAGGCGCGCATGCGGGCCCAAGCAACCGACGAGCAGCGCCGTGCCGTCGCCACGCACCTCATCGACAACGGCGCCGACCACGAGTCGCTCACCGCCCAGGTCGACGCGCTCTGGTCCGACCTCCAAGCCCGCCACGACGCCAAGTCCTAACCCCCGTCACCGCGACTTTTTGTCTGCAGGGTTGGGTCAGGACCCGCACACAGACAAAAAGTGGGGGCGAAGGGTGGTCACAGGGGGTTGGTACGGTCGGGGTGTGACGGAACTTGACCGTCGCGTCGAGGAGCTCGCGGCAGACCAGCTGGGAGTGTTCACCACCCGGCAAGTGCTCCTCCGTCAGGGAAACCACGATGCAATTCGGACCCGAGTGCGTTCGGGTCGATGGGTGCGTGGCCAGTACGACGTACTGCAACTGCTCGGCACACCGAGAACCCGGTCGACCCGCCTGATCAGCTTCGTGGCCGCGTCGGGGCTGCGTGCGGTGGTGTCTCATCGGTGCGGGGCGGAGAGCCACGGCTTGCCGGGCTTCTCCCACGATGGCGACGAGTTCACGCTGCCCGAGGGCGTCAACTTCGGACGCCGGACCGGTGTCGTGCTGCACTGGAGCAACTTCCTGCCTCCCCATCACGTCGTCACCATCGATGGGATTCCGACGACGTCGCTCGCACGCACCCTGCTCGACCTCACCGCAGTTGCCCGTCTCGGCCGGGTCGCCCGAGCGATGGACACGGCCCTCGCTCGTCAGAAGGTCACCTACTGGGAACTCCTCAGGATGCTGAGCGAGACCTCCGTGCGAGGTCGACGTCGGACCCGCACCTTTCGGCTACTTCTGGAAGAACGCGGGCCGCACTATCGCCCGACGGAGAGCGAGTTGGAGAAGCGCTTCGACCTGCTCGCGTCGCGGCTCGCACTGTCAGGCTGGGAACGCCAGGTCGATCTGGGTGATCAGGTCGGATGGATCGGACGGGTCGACTTCTACCATCGGGCTCGTCGTCTCGTCCTCGAACTGGACGGTCGAGAAGCTCACTCGTCCTTCATGGACACCAAGGCCGACGCGCTGCGGGACGAACGTCTTCGTGCGGCCGGGTTCGGAGTGGTGCGTTTCGGCTGGGCGGAGGTGGTGTACGACCCCGGGAGCGTCATCGCAGGCCTCGAAGTCACCCGGTCATCCTGATCCACCGCGACTTTTTGTCTGCAGGGTTGGGTCAGGACCCAGACACAGACAAAAAGTGGGGGCGGGAGGGTGGTCACAGGGTGGGCGTAGGGTGACGGGGTGCCCGAGTTCCAGCTTGTCTCCGATTTCGAACCGGCCGGCGATCAACCGAAGGCCATCGCGGAGCTGACCGAAGGTGTGGAGGCGGGCGAGCGGTACCAAACGCTGCTCGGCATCACCGGGTCCGGGAAGTCCTTCACCATCGCCGGCCTGATCGCGGCGGTCCAACGACCGACGCTGATCCTCGCCCCCAACAAGAGTCTCGCCGCGCAACTGGCAGCCGAGTTCCGTGAGTTCTTCCCCCACAACCGGGTCGAGTACTTCGTCTCCTATTACGACTACTACCAGCCCGAGGCCTACCTCCCGTCGAGCGACACCTACATCGAAAAGGACAGCTCGATCAACGACGAGATCGACCGGCTTCGCCACAGCGCCACCGCCGCGCTGCTGTCACGACGAGACGTCGTGATCATTGCGAGCGTCTCCGCGATCTACGGGCTCGGGTCCCCGGAGATGTACGCGACCCAACTCCTCACCCTCAACGTCGGGGAGGAGCACGACCAGCGTGAGATCCTGAAGCGGCTCGTCGAACTGCAGTACGAACGCAACGACATGTCGTTCGTTCGTAACAAGTTCCGAGTACGGGGCGACACCATCGAGATCTTCCCTGCCTACGAGGAGCGCGGCATCCGGGTGCAGCTCTTCGGCGACGAGATCGAGCGGATCATGTCGGTCGATCCGGTCACGGGAGAGCTGGTCGAAGACCTCGAAACCCTGGTGCTGTTCCCTGCGTCTCACTACGTCACCCAAGAAGACCAGCTCAAGAAATCGATGGAAGGCATCGAGGCCGAGCTGTATGAACGCCTGGCCTGGCTGGAGGCCCGCGGCAAACTGCTCGAAGCCCAGCGGCTCCGGATGCGCACGACCTACGACCTCGAAATGATGCGCGAGATCGGCTTCTGTTCCGGGATCGAGAACTACTCCCGCCACCTCGACGGCCGAGCCGCAGGTGAGGCTCCGTACACGTTGCTCGACTACTTCCCGGACGACTTCCTCATGGTGCTCGACGAGAGCCACGTCACGGTGCCCCAACTGCACGGCCAGTACGAAGGGGACCGATCCCGTAAGGACACGCTGGTCGAGCACGGGTTCCGCCTCCCGAGCGCGATGGACAACCGGCCGCTGCGCTTCGAGGAGTTCGGCGAGAAGATCAACCAAGTCGTGTTCATGTCGGCCACGCCGAGCCCCTACGAACTCGAAGTGTCCACCAAGGTGGTCGAACAAGTCGTCCGCCCGACCGGTCTGATGGACCCGGAGGTGGTGATCCGCCCGACCAAGGGCCAGATCGACGACCTCGTCGCGGAGATCAACGCCCGGGCCGAGAAGGACCAACGCGTCCTGGTCACGACCCTCACCAAGAAGATGTCCGAAGACCTCACCGACTATCTCCTCGAACTCGGGATCAAGGTCCGCTACCTCCACAGCGAGGTCGACACCCTGGAGCGGGTCGAGATTCTGCGCTCACTCCGGCTCGGCGAGTTCGATGTCCTCATCGGCATCAACCTGCTGCGAGAAGGCCTCGATCTGCCCGAGGTGTCGTTCGTCGCGATCCTCGACGCCGACAAGGAAGGATTCCTCCGGTCCTCGACGGCCCTGATCCAGACGATGGGCCGCGCCGCGCGCAATGTCGAGGGTCAGGTGGTGATGTACGCCGACCAGGTGACCGACTCGATGCGCTTCGCCATCAGCGAGACCAACCGGCGGCGCAAGCGGCAACTCGAATACAACGAGGAACACGGCATCGATCCCCAGACCATCCGCAAGAAGGTCACCGACATTCTCGAAATGGTGCGGCTGCGCGACAGCGACGACACCGCCGCCGGATCCGGGAGCGGACGGGGTCGAGGTCGGAACCGGCGCAGCAGTGCGATCTTCGCCGATCTCCAGGGCGTGCCGCCCGACGAACTGGGTCGGCTCATCCAGAGCCTTCAGGAGGAGATGCACGAGGCCGCCAAGGAACTGCGGTTCGAGGAAGCGGCGCGTCTGCGCGACGAGATCAACGAACTGAAACGAGAACTGAAGGCGGTCAGCTGACCGCCGCCGCGGCCGCGACGGCGCGGGCGATCTCGGCCACGTGCCGGTGGTCGGTGCCGCAGCACCCGCCCACGACCTGCAGGTCGGGCAACGTCTGGCGCAGCGCGACGTACCGAGCGGCGAGATCGGCGGGGTCACCCGCGTCGAGCACCTCCATCTCGTCGAGTTCGGCGTGGCTCAGGGTCGATGCGTTCGCCCGGATCGCCCGCAACCGAGGCGCCCACGACGGCGACCCGCCCACCACCGAGTCGAAGTGCGACGGGTGGGCGCAGTTCACCATGTAGTGCAACGCGTAGCCGTCGGTCGCCGCATCGACCGCCTCGATGGCGTCGCCGAGCGCCATTCCCGATGGCAATCGGCCATCGGTCTCGACCGTGAAGGAGATGACGACCGGCATGGCGTGGCGACGGGCCGCCTGCACCAACCCGATCGCCTCGTCGACGTACCCCAAGGTCATGGCAGTCACGAGGTCGGCCGCGGTCGGGACCAGGCACTCGATCTGGAATGAGTGGTAGTCGGCCGCCTCGGCTGCCGTCATCGCATCGTCGATGCGGTAGCCGTCGCCGCGCGGACCGATGGCCCCGCTCACGAGACACGGTTCGGCGTGAGTCCACTCCCGACGTACGTCGTCGACCACCGAGACACTGGCCGCGAGGTACTCGGCCAGCGCCGTGCGGTCGTGACCCAAAGTGGCAGCCCAGTCGGGATTGGCGCGCCACGTCGGCGCCTCCAACACGCACCCGGCACCGATCGACGCCGCAATCGCGGTGTACTGCCCGTAGTACTGGGTCAGGAGTGCGCGCCCGTCCTCGGTGCCCGCCAACGGGTAGGCCGCGAAGGCGGGCAGTTCGAGTTCGTGGTCGAAGACCAGCCACGTCTCGAGGCCGGCGTCGGTGATCATCAGAGTGTCCGAGGACGGGAACGGGTTCTGCGTGCGTGTCGTCATGACGCCACTTCACCAGATGCTGGGAGGACGTGCTTGGAGATGGCGTGAGGATTGTCTGAGGATCACGCCCGGTGTTCCTCGACCAGTTCGGCCGCGACGGTCGCCGCCTCGTTCATGTCGAGCTGGCGTCCGGCCTCGACCCACTCGGCGAAGCCGATGGGATCCACCTGGGCCTCGGCGTCGCGCAGGACGACGGCGATCCGGTCCGCCTCGCGTCCGTAACTGACTCGGAGCGCGTCGTGCGAGAGTGCGCTGGCCAGGGTGACCGCACCCCGCCAATCACCGAGATCAGCCAGGAGACCCACGAGGTTCCGCATCGCGGTGACCGCGTGAGTCAAGTTGCCGTGCCGCCGATACTCGGCGAGGGCCCGTCCGAACGTGGCCAGTGCATCGGCCGGTTGTCCGGCCCGACCGTATTCGGTAGCGAGCGACGTCAGCGCGACCGAGACCACGAACTGATTCCCTACCGAAGCGCCGACGTCGAGCGCCTCGATGAATGCTTCGATGGCGAGCGGTGAAGCGGCCGCACTGAGTGCGTCGCCACGGCCCAGCGCCAACCACGCGTGGTCGGTCGGAGCGAACTGATCGGTGTCGACGCCGGTCACCTCGGCCACTGCGCCCTCGGGGTCACCCGCGTAGGCCCGCGCAATGGCCGCGTCGACGCGTCCGAACGCGACCGCGTGGAGATCGCCGACTTCGGTGCCCAGACGCCCCAACTCGGCGGCCGCTTCGAGTGCCCACTCGAGGTCACCCTCGTAGAGCGCGATGTCGGCGGCGACTTCGAGCGCGTTGAGCCGTAACCGGCCGGTCGCGGTGGCCAGCACGTCCACGACCCACTCGCGAGCTCGGCCGAGATCGCCACGATGGGCCGCGGCACCGGCCGTCAGCAGTAGGGCCCCGGGCCGGGACGCCCGGTCGATCTCCGGGACCGCGGCGAGGAGTTCCGCACTCCAGATCGCGGGCTCGTGCCACAGCACCGGGTACGAGCACTGGAACAGCGCCTCGCTCATCGCCGACGCAAGGGATGGGTCGTGAATGGTGGCCCAGCGATACGCGACCCGGACCTCGGGAACGATGGCTTCCATCCGGACGCGGGCCGCCGGTTCCTCCGGGGTCCGGACCGCGTCATCGATCTCACGCAGGACTCGGCCCCAATAGTGCGCGTGGCGGCGGCGGAGTTCGTGGGCCCGGCCTGACGATTCCAGCCAGTGCGCGGCGACCGTTCGCATCGTGACCAGCATCGAATAGCGCGTCGGCGACGACGACGCATCGGCATGCAGGAGCGAGCGTTCCGAGAGCGATGCGAGATCGAAGATGATGCCGGTGGTGTCGTCGCCGCCCAGGACTGCGGCCGCATCGACCGCGTTCACCGCGCCGGCGAAGACCGAGAATGCCTCGAAGAGGTCGCGGAGGTGGTCAGGGAGAAGCTCGGCTGAACCTCGGACCAGCGATTCGAGCGAACGATGGCGTCGGGCCGGGCTGCGGTGTGAGACCTGGAGCAGCGGCGCACCCGCGTCGATCGAGTCGGCCAGTTCTTCGAATGACACCGAACGCGACCGGGCCGCGGCCATCTCGATGGTGAGGGGGAGCCGGTCGAGTCCCGCGACCAGTCGGCGCAATGCTTCGGCCGGCACCGAACCCGGGTCCCACATCGGCCGGGACACGCCGGCGCGGGCGACGAACAGCTCGCACGCGTCCTCGATCGGCAGCGGGCCGACCGGAATCACGACTTCACCCACGACGCCGAGGGGGACCCGACTCGTCGCCAGTATCCGGACCTGCGGCGTCGCCGACGTAGCGAGCGACGCAAGGACCGCCGCCACCTCATCGACGACATGTTCACAATTGTCGAGGACGACAACGGCGTCCAACGCTGCGATCGAACGGATCGCTTCGTCGGGCCGTCCACCGTCGAGTTCGACGGACAGCTTGCGCGCCAAGACCGGCAGCACCGGCATGGCCGGCTCGACGGTGGCCAGTTCGACCCAGAACACCGACGCCGCGTCCGACTCCCGGAGCTGCTCGACGCCCGCCCGGGCCAGGGTTGACTTTCCGACCCCGCCGGGACCCGTCACGGTGACCACGGGGGCGTGACCGAGCGACGCGCGCACGTCGGCCAACTCGGTCGCACGCCCGATCAGGACCGCCTGTGCGAATGGCGTCGATGGACTCCGGTCGGTCTCGATCACCACGCCCATGAACCGGTACCCGCGTCCTCGCTGGTTCTTGATCGTGTGCTGGGCGATCCCGTCGTCGTCGAGGGCGCGGCGGACCTCCTTGATTCGCGTCGTGATCCCCGCCTCGGACACGTGCCGGTGCCCCCACACCGCGTCGAGCAACTCCATCTTCGAGACGACCCGATCGCGATGGGTGATCAGGTACCCGAGGACCGCGAATGCCTGCGGTTCGAGATGCACGAGGTGGCCGGATCGCCGCACTTCGCTCGCGAGCGGGTCCACCTCGAAGTCGCCGAACCGGAACATCGCATGACTCTCGCAGGTTCAGCCAGATCGACGCCACGATTCCGGCTCGGCGGAGCCACGCACGGGTTGGCGAACATTCGTTCGGTTCCGGGTCGCGGGCGGGTAAGGTGCGCGTATGGCGGAGCGAGGATCGAAGGCGGTACCGGCGGCGAAATCCGGTGCGACCCCCCGAAAGCCCGCGGCCAAAAAGGCCGCGAAGCAACCGGCCAAGCAACCGGTCAAGCGGCCCGCGAAACCGGCGGCGGCGAAGCGCGCCCCTCGCGCCCGCCGGCGGTTCCCATCGGCGAACCGGACATGATCTCGGTGCGCGGCGCCCGGGAACACAACCTGCGCAACATCGACATCGACATCCCGCGCGACCAACTCGTCGTCATCACCGGGCTCTCCGGCAGCGGCAAATCGAGCCTGGCGTTCGACACGATCTACGCGGAAGGGCAACGTCGCTACGTCGAGAGCCTGTCGAGCTACGCCCGGCAGTTCCTCGGCCAGATGGACAAGCCCGACGTCGACTTCATCGAGGGCCTGTCACCGGCCATCTCGATCGACCAGAAGTCGGCGAGCCGCAACCCCCGCTCGACCGTCGGCACGATCACCGAGATCTACGACTACCTGCGCCTGCTCTACGCGCGCATCGGTGTGCCGCACTGCCCGAATTGCTCGCGCGTGATCACCCGCCAGACGCCGCAGCAGATCGTCGACCGTGTGCTGGAACTCCCCGAAGGCACCCGCTTCCAGGTGCTCGCTCCGGTGGTCCGCGGCCGCAAGGGCGAGTACGACGGCCTGCTCGACGAACTCGCGCAACAAGGGTTCACGCGCGCCCGCATCGACGGGGAGACCATCGAACTCGCCGACCGCGGCACCGACCGTTTGGCCCGGTACGAGAACCACACCATCGAGGTCGTGGTCGACCGGTTGGTCCGCCGGCCCGGGATCGAGCGCCGGCTCACCGACTCCTTGGAGACCGCGCTGCGGCTGGCCGAAGGGGTGGCCGAGGTCGAGATCGTGCGCAAGGAGGAAGCCGAGGTCGGGCAGGAGACGCTGCCCGGAACCGCACGCAAGAAGAAGGCCACCGACGCGGAGGACTCCGAGGTCCTCACCTTCTCCGAGCACCTTGCGTGCTCACACTGTGGGCTGAGCTTCGACGAGCTGGCACCCCGCAACTTCTCGTTCAACTCGCCGTACGGCGCGTGTGAGCGGTGCGACGGTCTGGGAACCCGCTTCGAGGTCGATCCCGAACTCGTGATCAGTGACGACGACCTCTCGATCGGCGACGGCGCGATCTCTCCGTGGAGTGGATACCGCGGCGAGTACTTCGGGCGGGTCCTCGAAGCCGTCGGCGAGGAGCTCGAGTTCACCAGCGAAACGCCGTGGAAGAAGCTGAGCAAGGCGCAGCAAAAAGCCGTGCTCTACGGCACCGGCAAAGTGCAGGTCCTCGTCAAGTACAAGAACCGGTACGGCCGCAAGCGGGAGTACAAGACCAAGTACGAGGGTGTCATCCCGTGGCTCGAGCGTCGCCACACCGAGGCCGAGAGCGACCGGACCCGGGAGCAGATCGAGGGCTACATGCGGGAGGTGCCGTGCGGCACGTGCGGCGGGGCGCGACTGAAACCCGCGTCGCTGGCCGTGACGATCGGCGAGAGGAGCATCTCCGAGGTCGGGAACCTGTCGATCCGCGACACCGCCGCCTTCTTCGCACAGCTCCACCTCAACGAACGCGAACGACTCATTGCCGAGCGCGTCCTCAAAGAAGTCAACGAGCGGCTCACCTTCCTCCTCGACGTCGGGCTCGACTACCTCAGCCTCAACCGCTCATCGGGCACCCTGGCCGGCGGCGAGGCCCAGCGCATTCGCCTCGCGAGCCAGATCGGTAGCGGACTGGTCGGCGTGCTGTACGTGCTCGACGAACCGTCGATCGGGCTCCACCAACGAGACAATCAACGCCTCATCGACACGATGATCCGCCTGCGCGACCTCGGCAACACCGTCCTCGTCGTCGAACACGACGAGGAGACGATCCGGGTTGCCGACCACGTCGTCGACATCGGGCCCGGGGCCGGTGAGCACGGTGGCGACGTCGTGGCCGAGGGATCACTCGAAGCCATCCTCGCCGAGCCGCGGTCGATCACCGGGCAGTACCTGTCGGGCGAGCGCGAGATCGCGATCCCGGACCGGCGTCGGGCCCCGGGCGACAACTGGCTCACGGTGCGCGGCGCGCGCGAACACAACCTCACCAACATCGACGCGAAGTTCCCGCTCGGCTGTTTCGTCGCCGTCACCGGCGTGAGCGGGAGTGGGAAGAGCACGCTGGTCAACGACATCCTCTACCACTCGTTGATGCAGAAGATCTACCGATCGCGCACCGTGCCCGGGAAGCACAAGAGCGTCGACGGCGCCGACGCGCTCGACAAGGTCATCAACATCGACCAGTCACCGATCGGTCGCACCCCCCGCTCGAATCCGGCGACGTACACCGGTGTGTTCGACAAGGTCCGCGCGTTGTTCGCGGCGACTCCGGAAGCGAAGATCCGGGGCTACGCGCAAGGTCGGTTCTCGTTCAACGTGAAAGGCGGCCGCTGCGAGGCATGCTCCGGCGACGGCACGATCAAGATCGAGATGCACTTCCTCCCGGACGTCTACGTGCCGTGCGAGGTCTGCAAGGGCGCCCGCTACAACCGGGACACCCTCGACATCACCTTCAAGGGCAAGAACATCGCCGAGGTCCTCGACCTGTCGTGCACCGACGCGGTGGAGTTCTTCGCGAACCAACCGTCGATCGCCCGCTGGCTCCAGACCCTCGTCGACGTCGGCCTCGGCTACGTCAGGCTCGGCCAACCCGCGCCGACGCTCTCCGGTGGTGAGGCGCAACGGGTGAAGCTCGCCACCGAACTCGGGAAGCGGTCGACCGGTCGAACGATCTACATCCTCGACGAGCCGACCACCGGGCTGCATTTCGAGGACGTGCGGCGGCTGCTGGGCGTCCTCCAGCGGTTGGTCGACGTCGGCAACACGATCCTCGTGATCGAGCACAACCTCGACGTGATCAAGTCGGCCGACTGGCTGATCGACCTCGGCCCCGAGGGCGGCGACGGTGGCGGCAAGATCATCGCCGAGGGCCCGCCGGAACACGTCGCCAAGACCCCCGCCAGCTTCACCGGCCAGTTCCTCGCCCCCATGCTCGGCATCTAGATGCAGGAAGGTCGCAGCGACGCCGCACGCCACGTCACGCCTGACGGTCGCGGCGGAGCGGGGCCCGAGCGGCCTGCGACGCAGTCGCAAGAGCGGGAGTATTGGGAGACCCATGCCCGGTGGTGGCAGGACGAGTTTACCGACGGGGCTGATCCGGAGTACGTGGAGCAGATCCTGCCGATCGTGGCCGACCATCTCGGTTCGGCTCGCCGGGTCCTCGACATCGGAACCGGAGAGGGCCAACTCGCCCGGCATCTGATGGCGGCCGGTGTCGCGGGCGCAGTCGGCATCGATCCGTCGCATGCCCAGACCGTGGTCGGCCGGGAACGCGGCGGGGGACCGAGCTACGCCCGCGGTGCAGCCGACGCACTGCCCTTCCCCGATGCCAGCTTCGATGCAGTGGTGGCATGCCTCGTGTTCGAGCACATCGTCGCCGTCGATGCGGCCCTCGCCGAGGTGGCCCGGGTCCTCGAACCCGGTGGGACGTTTCTGTTCCTGCTCAACCACCCGCTGTTGCAGGTACCGGGAAGTGGGTGGATCGACGACCACATCCTCGAGGAGCAGTACTGGCGAATCGGGCCGTACCTCGTAGAAGACGTCTCGATCGAGCAGATTGCGCCCGACGTGCACCTGCCGTTCGTTCATCGGCCGATGTCACGGTACGTGAACACCATGGCCGACTGCGGTCTGTTCCTCCAGCGCATGCTGGAGCCCGCGCCACCCCCGGGGTTCCTGGCCCGAGCCCCGGAGTACGCGGAATCGGCCGCCATCCCGCGTCTTCTGGTCCTGAACGCTCAGCGTCGCTGAACTGCGCCTCGATTCGCGGGCAGCACCTGCCGATAGTCGGGTATGCGTCGTTCTGCGCGCCTGTTGCTGGTCCTCGGCGTTGTCGGGGCCGTCTTCGGCCTGTCGAAACTGCACGCGCTCGGTCACGCCTACGACCTCACGGAGTCGGCGCGCGTCGGATGGGCGGTGGCCTACTGCGGGGTCCTGCTGGTCGCGGCGTACGCCGCGGGCCTGCCGACGTTGTCCCCGTCGCGCAACAAGCTGTTGGTGGCGGCCGGTGCCGGCGCGCTCGGCGCCACCCTGATGTCGCTCGTCACCCTCGTCGCCGGGGGACAGTTGCTCCCTCGGTTCGTGATCCTCGGCGCGGCGGCGGTGTCGGTGCCCTGGTACTTCCTCTGTGCCGGCATCGCCGAAGGCGGACGGGCGCGTGCGGAATCACGGGATCGAGTCATCGTCGTCGGCGACGGCGACGAAGGCGATCTGCTCCGGACCGAACTCGCCGCCACGCCGGAACGTCCGGCCGTCGTCGTCGGGTCCTTCGCGATCGACGAGATGGTCGGCGACGGCCTCCCGTTGGTGCGCGCGGCCCAGGAGTTGGAGTGCTCGGTCGTGGTCTTGAGCCGGCTCGCCTCGGATCAGGAACACGTGGTCGATCAGGCCGCGGCGCTGCATCGGCAGGGCATTCGGGTCCGCACGCTCACCGGCTTCTACCTGGAATGGCTCGGGAAGCTGCCCATCACCGAGTTGGAACGGGCGTCGATGCTGTTCGACATCGGGGAGATCCACGGTCGGCGGTACGCGCGGGTGAAACGCCTCTTCGACATCGGGACCGGCGCGATCGGGTGTGTCGCCCTCGCGGTGGCGACGCCCTTCGTCCTGATCGCCAATCTGCTCGCGAATCGGGGCTCCTTGTTCTTCCGGCAGGTGCGGGTCGGCCGTGACGGACGGGCGTTCACGATGTGGAAGTTCCGCACGATGCGAGCCGACACCGATCCGGCCAAGTGGACCACCTCCGGCGACGACCGCATCACCCCCTTCGGTCGGTTGATGCGAGCCTCCCACTTCGACGAACTTCCTCAGGTCATCAACATCCTGCGGGGGGACCTCAGCCTGGTCGGGCCGCGCCCCGAGCAGCCTCACTACGTGGACGAACTCACCGACAAGATCCCGTTCTACGAGTTCCGACACCTGGTGCGCCCCGGGCTCACCGGTTGGGCCCAGGTGAAGTTCGGATACGCAGGCGACGAACGCGACGCGCTCGAGAAGCTGCAGTACGACTTCTTCTACCTGCAACGCCAGACGCTCGGTCTCGATGTCCGCATCGTCGCCCGCACGCTGCGCGACGTCGTCGGGGCGGGTGGGCGGTAGTCACCGCCCCCATCGATCAGGATTCATCGCACGGGTCGGCCGAGCTTTCGGTACACGGCCTTGCGAGTGAGGCTCAGACGGCGCCGGACCTGGTGGGACAACGGGGGGCGGGTGGCCGTCCCGGCAAAGTGGGGGTCGTCGAGATAGCGGTCCACCGGAATGGGTTCACCCTCGATCATCCGACTCGTCGCATCGAGCAGAAGGGCCCGCGGGGCCCAGTCGCTCGTATGGCCGCCGGTCGCCCGCGCGTCGAGGACCGCGTCGCCGCGCGTCGACTGCCACGCGGCCACGAGGGGTTCGACCTGTTCGGTGAACACGCCGTCGTCATCCCGACACGCTTGGACGAACAGCCGGGGGGGAGTGACGCCGCGGGTGGCGTAGCCGGCAAGCTCCCGCCGGACCCGGCGGGTCAGATCGAAGTTTGCCGCGGCCGTCGGGTCACCGTCGGGGCAGGCAAATGCGACCTCGCGAAAGCGGTTCTGCCGGGTCGCGCAGGTGTCGAGATCGATGTGCGGGCTCACGGTCACGATCCCTGCCACCCCGCGCTGGAGACCCAGGGTCAGCGCGCCGGTCGCGCCCATCGACGAACCGAGCATGACGATCTCGGACGCGGGGTAGCCGCCATCGCCGACCACCCGATCGATGATGGCGTGCATCGCCCGTTCCACGAAGAGGTCCCCGGCTTCACCGAGGTAGTACGTCCCGTTCTCGGTCACGCCGTACGGATCACACAGGAACAGCCAATCGTGATGAGCGTCTTCGCCCAGCATGCGCAGGCGGTGGAAGTAGCCCCGGAAGTCTTGGTACACCCGCGCGTTGCCCCAAGCACCGAAGAATGCGCTGAGATGGATGCCGAGCCCTCGGGACCCGGGATGTTTGATGTGCACGTACCCGAATCGCCGACCCTCGGGGTCGACGTATTCGGAGACGGGGGGCGCGGAGGTGAGCGTCCTCTGGTTCATGCCACCACCGCCGAGTTCGGAGTCGCGCGGTCGCCACCGGTGCGACGGACGAAGGCCCCCGCCAGTTCTCGCAGTTCGGCCGGCGACGCGAGGGTCCACCGCGCCATCCCGACGACGACGGCCAGACCGACCGGCGCGCCGACCGCCACGGTCACGGCGTCGGACCAACCTCCCACGAGCACTGCACTCACTGCGAGCGCCGCCGCCGAGACCGGAACGATCGATGGCAGGAGTGCGGACCGCACGAACTCGCCAACGCGAATTCCGGTGGCCGAGAGAAAGGCCGCCACGATCATCGGGACGACGACGAGGTTGGCAATCAGGGTTCCGACAAAGGCCCCTGCGCTCCCGATCAGATGAACGAGCAACAGGCTCGCCCCCAGATTGACGACGATCGCGGCGGCCGCGGCGCGCAAGATCGCGTTGGTGCGGGACGTACCGAGCAAGAGGTTGGACCCGACTGCGATCGGGGCCACCATGATCGTCGACAGCAGTCCGAGTCGAGCGAGTCCCACGGCTTCGCTCCCGACGTGACCTACCCAGAGGCGCATCATCGGGCCGGCCAGCATGATCCCGAGCACACTCACGGCCGCGGTGGCGAACACTGCGTACTTCGTGCCCCGCAACACCAACTCGCGCAACTGCCGGTGATCGGACCACGCGTGGAGCCAGGACGATGCCGGAACCACTGCGTAGGAACTCGCCGACAAGACCGCATCAGCACCGTTCTGAACCTGGGACGCCAGTTCTACGAGCGTCACCGCGGCGGGCCCCAGCACGACGCCGATGATCGTGCGATTCATGGCCCGCTCGACGAGCCCGAGCGGGCGTAGGACCGCCACGGCCCGACCCGAGCGATAGAGCACCGCCATGCGTCGGCGCAGCGGGACCGGCCGCGGCCCGGATGGCGCCACCCGCGGCCACAGCATCACCGACGTCACGACCGTGCCCAGGACCGCGGCTCCGAGCCCGGCCACCGCAACGCCCCGCAGCCCGCCCCCGCCAACCGCGACGACGGCCGTCGCCACGCCGGTGACACCCCGACGGATCGCATCGCCGGCCCGGCTGAGGTCGATCCGTTGGAACCCTTCGAGACACGCTTGGGCGGTCCCCGTCACCAGATCGAACCCGATGGTCACCGCGAAGATCACGATCGCGAAACGCAGATCGGCGACGAGCGGCTCCGGCGTGCGAAACACCGTCGGGAGGACCATCGGGCCGAAGATCCCGAACAGCCCGGCACCCACCAGGCCGGTCAGCCCGACGGCGGCCATCGAGGCCCGCACGATGTTGCCCGTGGCGTCCGAGTCCTCAGCACTGGCCGCGGCCGCAAGGTCGCGCGTGGTCGCGGTCCAGACGCCGAGATCGATGAGGGAGAACCAGCCGCTCACCGCGGAGAACGTGAGTAAGAGGGCGTATGTCCCGAACGCCCGGATTCCGAGACCACTGAGCAGGAACGGCACCGTCGCCAACGCCACGACCATCGACCAGACGTTCCCGACTCCCGTGGCGACGGTGTTTCGCAACATCCGGCGGTGAAACGGGCGTGGCCCGGTCAAGCGATCCGCCGATTGACCCGATGGAGTAGGGGTGCTCGTCTCAGAAACCATGTCTTCGTCTGGATCGGCGCGTTCGGGCATGCAGTTGATGCCGAGTGCGCATCACCCGACGCAGCCGCCCGTGACCGTGGTCCTCCCGACCCTCGACGAGCAGGCGACCCTGCGGGATTGCCTCAGTTCCCTCCTGGCCCAGGACTACGAAGGATCGATCGAGATCCTCGTGGTCGACGGCGGATCACGGGACGCGACGAGGCTGATCGCCGCCGGCGCTGGTCCGACCGTGCGAGTGATCGACAACCCTCGAGTCACTGCGGCCGCGGCGATGAACATCGGCTGTCGTCACGCCGACGCCGACATCATCGTCCGGGCCGACGCCCACTCGTTGTACGCACCCGACTACGTACGCCGATGCGCAGAGGCGCTGGACCATCCCGATGTCGCCGTGGTCGGAGGTCCGATGCGGCCGGTCGGGCTGACCAGTTTCGGTCGTGCCGTCGCCATCGTGACGTCGTCACCGCTCGGCGTGGGTCCGGGCCGGTTCCACTACGCGACCGAGCGCGCCGAGGTGGACACCGTGTATCTCGGCGCGTTCCATCGCGACGTGATCGAGGAGGCGGGCGGCTACGACGAAGTGGGATTGCAGTGGGCCGCCGAGGACCACGAGTTGAACCTGCGGATCCGCCAACGCGGCGGCCGGATCGTCCTCGACCCGGCAATTCGATCGTGGTACTTCCCGCGCCAGACCCCCGGCACGCTGTGGCGCCAGTACTTCAACTACGGGCGGGGCAAGGCGTCGACCCTGGCGAAGCATCGCCGCCTGCCGACCTGGCGCCCGCTGGTGCCGGCGGCGATGGTGGCGGGAACCGCGGCGACGGTCACTGCGGCCGCCGCGAGTCGACGACCCGTCGTCGCAATCGCTCCGGTCGCCGGCTACCTCGCACTCAACGCGGTACTCGGATGGCGCTTCGGTACCGCCCCGGGGGTCGCGCCGCACCGCGCGTCCCTCGCAATGGGGATCTGCCACTGGGCCTACGGGCTCGGCTTCTGGGCAGGGGTCGGCCGGATTGTGACCGGTCGCCCCTTCGACTCGCGACCAACCGCAGGACGGGTCTGATGGTTCGGGCACGCGTCGAGCAACTCCGAACGCTCACGACGAAAGGCGTCGAACTCGGCCTTCGCACCGCGGGTCAGGCTCCCGAACAGCGGGCCGCGCGGCGTCTGGTGGTGCGGGACCACCGGGCAGGAGTCCCGCGGAACTCCGACGGTCCCGATGTTCTCTTCGTGACACCTCGCGACTGGGCCGCGCATGTCCAGTACGAGGCCGTCATGGCTCAGGCGCTGAGACGCCGCGGCGCGAACGTGCGGTTCCTCACATGCGGCGGGGGCCTCGACATCTGCGACCGGGCCAACACCTACGAGGCGCCACCGATGCCGTGTCGCACGTGCACCCACTACGTCGAGACGTCGCTGCGCGCCCACGGACTCGACCATGCTCCATTGCGTTCGGGCTGGGACGACGGCACCGATGACGGCTGGCCCGAACTGGATCTCGTCGAACGATCGGAACTGGAATCGGTTGTCGTCGACGGCATCCCGCTGGGCGAACTCGTGAGCATCCCGGTCCGGTGGTTCCTGTGCGCGGCCGACGTCGACGACGATCCGCTGGCCGCCGTGATCACCCGGGCATTCCTCCGCTCGGCGCGTCGCATCCTCCGCGCCGCGAGCCGGTCGCTGGACGAGCAGCGACCCGACGTGGTCGTCCTCCTCAACGGACTCTTCTTGTTCGAAGGCATCGTCTGGGCGCTGTGTCGCGAACGCGGCATCGACGTCGTGACCTACGAACGGGCTTTCGTCCAGGAGACCTTGGTGTTCAGCCGCACCGCGCCCGCCGGTGTCTACGACTTCTCGAACCGGTACACGGCTGAGCGGCATCCGCTCGATGCCGACGAGACCCGCCAACTCGACGACTACATCGAGCAACGCCGAACCGGTGACGCGGCCGATCAGTTCTGGCGCTTCGCCGATCACACGTGGTCCGGCAACGGTGGCCGGCTGGTGGCGTTGTTCACCAACCTCACCTGGGACACCGCCGTCCTCAACCGGGATCTCGCCTTTCCCGACATTCGCAGCTGGCTCGACGCCTCGGTCGAGTACTTCCGCGACCGTCCGGCGCGATCATCTGGTGATTCGGGTGCACCCGAGCGAACTCCACCTTCCGGGGAAGCGCACGAGGGACTCGCTCGAGACCTACCTGGCGCAGCGCTTCCCGAATCTGCCGGACAACGTCACCGTCGTCGGCGCCGCCGACCTCGCGTCGTCGTACCCGCTCATGGAGGCGGCCGACGTCGGGCTGGTGTACACGTCGACGACCGGTCTCGAGTTGGGCCTGCGCGGGACGCCGGTCATCGTCGCCGGGGAGACGCACTATCGCGACAAGGGGTTCACGATCGACGTGACCAGCCGAGACGAGTTCGATGCCGCGCTCGACAAGGCACTCGCCGATCCGGACGTCGCCCATCGCGACGTCACGGCGGCCCGCGAGTACGCCCATTTCTTCTTCTTCCGCGCGCCCATCGCCGCCCCCGGTGTCCGGGAGCCGATTCCGGGACTCGCTCGGCTCGACCTGGCTGATCTCGCCCACCTCGACCCCGGAGTCGACGCACGAGTCGATCGCCTCTGCGCCGAGATTCTCGGGCGCACGACGGGGGAAGGACCCGGACAATGAACGCGCCCACATTGCGTCGAGTCGCGCGCTCGACTCGACGAATCGTCGACGGTGGCCGCGGGCTCGGCTTCACGACCACCGCCCGGTGGGGGATCGATCAACTCAAAGGCCGCACGCCGGCGCCGGTGAACACCAGCCTCACGTGGGTGCGCGCCGATTCGGACACCACGACCCTGGTCTGGATCAACAACTACTGGTCCGACGCGTACGGGATCGACTGTCCCCACATCGAGGGTGAGCTCCTCGGAGCCGACGGAACGACCGTCGCGACCTTCGCCGTCGATCTGGCCGTCGACGCCACGGTTGCTCTCGACACCCGCGAGATCCTGCGGGACCAGGGCGTGTCGTTGCCGTTCGACGGCCAGGTCCTCCTCGAGGTGCGGCATGAGCGGATCGTTCCCAACCGACCACTCCAGGTCTTCGCCGAGTACCGCCGTGACTCCGGGGAGTGCAGCGGCGTGCACGGCCAGTACGGGCTCCTCGCGACCCCCGCCGCCCAGGTGGTGAGCGCGATGCGAGTCGAAGCCGGACCGGACGTGCGCACCGGATTCATCGTGACGAACGCCTACGAAGGAGCGGGGAACCCACGCGCGATGAAGACGACCCTGGCCGTCCATGCGGCCGACGGCCGAGTGCGCTCCGCCCACCTCCCGCCGGTCCCCGCGCGCGGAACGATCGTGGCCTACGCCGACGAACTCATTCCCGATCTCGCCGCCCACCTCGACGGCCAGCCGGGACACGCCCGGATTCGATTGGCCTGTCCGAGCTCGCGCATCGCGACCTTCCTCGAGTCCGGCCCCGAACCGCGCCGGATCGTCAATCACGGCACGGTGGATCGGATCTTCGATCAGGAGCGCGGGATCCAGCCCGGCTGGACCGCCTCGTGGCCGGTCGCGAGCGTTTGCGGCCGAGTCGACGATCGCACCGACACGGTGCTCTCCTTGCCGAACGTCTGGGGCCCGGTCGCGTCCGACTACATCGCTCGGGTCGACGTCTACCGACCGGACGGGAGTTTCGTCACCCGGCAGGAGCAGATGATCGGACGAGCCTGCTTCGCCGAGATCGGACTGCGTTCGATCGTCGGCGAGGAGATCGGAACCGTCTTCCACGCGGAGGTGTCGGTTCGGTCGCCCCGCACCGACGCCGAGCGACCCCATACCTTCGACCTGCTGGTAGGTGTTCACGTCGACGGGACTTTGGTCGCCGAAGCCCAGGTCGGCGCCGAGTTCTACAACGCGGCGGTGCCGGATGGCGTCCGGTGGATGGACATCCGCCGTACCCGGATCTTCGGACGCATCGATCAACGCGACGGTCGGCGCACCCAGATCTTCCTCGGCTATCCGGTCGCGCAGGCCACCGCCGCGGGTCCGACCGCGCCGCTCCTCACCCTGGTCTCCGCCGATGGACTGCGTCGGAGCAGCACGACGATCGCCTTGCCGGCCCACGGGTGTCGACAGTTCGCCATCGACGATCTCTTCGCCGACGTCGAGACCGTGCTCGGTCCCGACGGCACCGGCCAACTGCGAGTGCGCGACACCGAGGCTCGCCTGTACGGGTACTCATGGGTGGAACATCCGACCGCAACGACGTTTCCCCTGGATCATCTCATCGGAGGGTGACCCGGCGGTGGGTCGTCAGCGGCGGACCGGGTAGCCCGCCGCGCCGATATGGCGACGCCCCTCGAGTGGCGTCTGCTCGGTGAAGTGAAACATCGCCGCCGCGGCGACCGCGGAGGCGCCGGCCCGCAGCGCCTCGACGAAGTGCTCGACGTCACCGGCCCCGCCGGAGGCGATCACCGGGATGCTCACGGCGCGAGCCACCCGACCGATCGAGTCGAGGTCGTAGCCACCCAGGGTCCCGTCGGCATCGGCCGAGGTCACCAGGATCTCGCCGGCGCCGTCACGCTCGGCCTCGACCGCGACCTCGACCAGATCCCGTCCGGTGTCGTTCGTCCCGGAATGGGTCCAGACCGTGACCGCACCGTCGTCGTGACGGCGAACATCGATCGAAGCGATGATGCATTGAGAGCCGAATCGGTCGGCGGCCTCGCGGACCAGGCCCGGACACTCGATCAGGCCAGTGTTGATCGCCACTTTGTCGGCGCCGACCCGCAGGAGGCCGCGGACATCGTCGACGCGGCGCACCCCGCCGCCGACGGTCAGGGGCATGAAGCATTCGTCGGCGAGGTCGTCGATGAGTGCGAAATCCGGGCCGCGACCCTCGAGGGTGGCTCGGACATCGAGGAAGATCAGTTCGTCGACGCCGCGCATCTCGTAGACCTTGATGGCCTGGAGCGGGTTGCCGATGGCACGACGCGAATCGAAGCCGACCCCCTTCACCAGGCCGAAGTCGCGGTAGAGCAGCGTAGGAATGATGCGGGTCTTCAACATCAGGCCGTCACCGCCAGGAAGTTCGCCAGCAGTCGAAGACCGAACTGCTGACTCTTCTCGGGGTGGAACTGGACGCCGAATACCGTCCCGCGTCCGACGACAGCGGTCACCGTGCCGGCGAACGGCGTCGTCGCGATGACCTCGTCGGGTTCGGAGCACTCGACGTGGTAGCTGTGGACGAAATAGAAGTCGGTCCGGGTCGGAATGCCCGCGAGGAGCGGCGACGACTCCTGGTGGTCGACCTCGTTCCAACCGACGTGGGGGACCCGCTCGTCGACTCCGGGTTGGATCCGGCGAACGTCGCGCGTCGAACCAGCCCAAGCCAGCGGCGGCGCCGCCCTCTTCGCTGGAGCGGGCGAGCAACTGCATCCCCAGGCAGATGCCGAGGAAAGGAACCCGTTCCGCCAACACCGCATCCGCGAGGGGCGCGACCAGATCCGCGCGGGTGAGTTCGGCCATGGCGGCATCGAAGGCGCCGACGCCCGGCAAGACGATCTTGTCGGCGGTCTTGATATCGGTCGCGTCGTGCGCGAGGTACGCGTGGGCACCGCACTGGCTGAGCGCGCGGAGCACCGAGTCCACATTGCACAGCCCGTAATCGACGACTGCGACGCGCGCCACGATCAGTCCGGGTTGTCGTCGTTGACCTTGACCAGATCGCCATCCCGGTCGCGCACCGGAACCCCGTGACGATCACAGACGAACAGCCGCTTGTTCGTGAAGCGATCACAGACGGATTGGAACTCGTCCAGGGTCATGCCGATCGGTCGGAGCACTTCCTCGATCTCGACACCGAGATAGGTCCACGGGAACTTGCCGTCGTGCATCTTCACCAGCTTCACCGCGTCGGCCCGGCTGATCCGATCCCTCCGCACCTGCATGCAGGCGAGGTCGGTGGCACGACCGAAGCCGTACTTCAGGAACTTGAAGTAGTCGTGGATACCTGTCTGGGCATTGTCGAGATTCTCGTAGGTGACCAATGAACCTTCGATCACGGTGGGCCAGCTCTCGAACCCATGGGCCGAAGCCAACATCGCGTTCGCCCAGCCGTCCCACGGCAGGAAGTAACCGAGGAAGATCCCCGTCACGCCCACGTCCCGGAGTTGGGTGTCGCTCGGGTAGGTGTACTCGAGCAGGTGGCGCGCTTCGATGCCGTCACGCCCGACGAGGTCGCTGACCCGTAGGCCGAGCAATCCTCCGAACTCCTCGAGCCAGCGTCGGGTCAGCGTCTGATCGCTCGATGCCGTCGCGGGTCCTCCGTATTCGTGCTGAGGATTCTCGCCCCACACGAGCAGTGGAATCCGGCGATTGACCGCTTCCCGAACCGGGCTCGTGAAGATCGACACGTGCTCGGGCCACGAGATGTCGCCGACCTGCTCCAACGCGACCCGATTGAGGGTGCGGCGCACGACCGGGTTCGTCGTGATCTCGATGTAGTCCACACCCAACGACTTCATGTTCTCGATGTTGCGGCGACCGATGTCGGTCAGGTGGTCGGTCGTCGCCGTGACACACAGAGGATTGAGCCCGAGTTCGAGCAGCCGAATGAGTTGGAAATGGCTGTCCTTGCCGCCGCTCACCGGGACGATGCAGTCGTGCCGGGTGTTGTCGTGGGCGCGGTACCGCTCGACGATCTCGAGGAGTTGGCGCTTGCGAATGTCCCAGTCGACGTCCTCGCGCGACGCGAAGTTGCGACACGCGCTACAGACCTGGTCGTCGTCGAAGAGGATGTCCGGTTTCGTCTCGGGCATCACACAGGAACGGCAGTACCGAATCGTGCGCGGTGAGGTTTCCGTCGTCATCGCCATCAGGCGTCTTCTCGACCGCTCGACCCCGTGACCTGTAGCCATTCGTAGACGAGGAACCCGTTGGACTCACCCACCGTGGTGAAGCCGCATGATGTGAACGCGGAACGTGAGACGCGGTTGTCCGAGGCGACCCGCGCCCGGAGGCGGTTCACCTGCATGTCATCCCGAAGACCGGCCTGGACGGTCCGCAAGGCGCGGACGCCCACGCCGCGCCCCCGGTGCTGCTCGGCGATGGCGATACTCACCCGGCCGACCGCGTCGTCGATGTCGAGACGGATCTGCCCGATGTCCTCACCGTCGCACTGCACGATGAGGAGCCGCGTCGCCGGATCTTCGCAGTGGGCGCCGAACCAGCGGGCGTGCTCGCTCCGGGTCACCGCCCGCCGGGTCTCGCTCCAGCGGATCGCACTCGGATCGTTGCGCAACGCCAACACGAAGTCCGAATCCCTCTGCGTCGCTCGTCGAACCGAGACCCCGGCATCGGAGCGAGGGGGAACCGGGAACGCCTGCAGAATCTCGCGCCATCCGTAGTCGGTTCGCGGCTCGAAGTGATCGACGATGCGGCGGATCTCGTCCAGGTCCGGTGCGGTGTCGACGACCCATCGGGCGTGCGCCAGGTCCAAGTCGTGGACCTGCTCCTGATCCTGGTCGGCGGTGCGGGCGATGACCGCCGCGAGCCGGAAGCGGTTGGGACGGCGGTAGACGAACGGCAGGACGTGCTCCCGCTCGTCAGGGTCGACCGACTCCGCGGCGGCGGTCCGGAGGGCCGCGGCTGAGACCACCTCGACGTCGAGACCCTTCGGGTACGTCCGGGGGAACACGTTGCTCGTGTAGTCGGCGCCGGCGCGGACATGGGTCGACCACACCTCCTCGACGAGGGCCGGGTCCACCAGGGGGCAATCACCCGTCAGCCGGATCACCGCGTCGGCCTCGGGATGGGCATCCAGGACCGCCACGAACCGCGCGAGCACGTCCGTCTCGGGACCCCGGACACACTCCACCCCCACCGTGGCCGCCAGCGCGGCGACGGCGTCGTCTCGATCGAGCGTGCTCGTCGCCACCACCACGAGATGGCGTGTGCCGGCCAGCAATCGATCCAACTGGTATCGCAGCATCGGCCGACCACCGAGCGGGGCCAACACCTTGCCCGGCAAACGGGTACTGCCGGTTCGAGCTTGCACGACGATGACCGGCGTCACGGTGGCGCGCTCATGAGTCGCAGGATCGCGTCCGCGCTGCGATCGGCACCTCGACCGTCGACCGCACCCCGAGCCCGTTCGGACAATGCTCGCCGAAGGTCGATATCGCCGATGAGGGCGTGCGCGACGTCCACCGCCGTGTCGATGGTCGCGCCGACCACGCCGCGCCGGTCGATCAGGGCGTCGACTGCTCGGCGCTGGTTGTCGGCCATGGTCACCGCAATGGTCGGTCGGCCCAAGACACACGCTTCGAGCATCGTGACCCCACCCGCGGTCAGGACGAGATCGGCACCCCGCAACACCGATCCCAAGCCATCGGTCCCTGCCACCACCTCGACGCCGGCCGGGACCGGGCCGTCGATCCAAGGGCCGACCGCGAGCGCGATCCGCAGTTCGGGATGGGCGGCGGCGATCGCACCCGCGAGCGCCGCCGCGTCGCCGGCAAGGGGGGACGCGCCCAGGGTCACCAGCATCGAACGCACCGCCTCGATCGGCGCGACGGGAAAGTCGCGCAACGTCGGATCGACGATCACCATGTCGCCGGCGACGCCGGGCGTCGGGTCGATGACGAGGTCGACGGCCAGCCCTCGGTCCAACTCGTCGATCGCCACGATGACGTCGGCGCGGTAGCGGTCGGCATCGTCGGCCCGCGTGAGGTACGAGTCGATGACGAGCACGTCGGCGTCATCCGTGTCGGGCGCCGCACCGTCGTCAGCGATCGGCACGAAGCGGGTCGGGCACCCGCGCGTCTGCAGAGCTGCGCCCAGGGCCTCCAATCGCCGGCGATGCCCGAGCCCGACGGCCGGCCCGACATCGCCTGCCAGTACGACCGTCACACCATGTCCCAGGTCACGATCTGGTCGTCCTCGATGTCGCGCGTCGCGATGCGGCCCACCACCAAGCCCAGATCGGCCGGCGCGATGCCGAACCCCGGTCGTTTCACCGTCAGCATGACCTCGGTGATCGTCGTTCCGGCCGGGATTGCGCAGGCGGCCACGATCGAGCGCCGCGCGTTGCGGTACATCTCGACGGACTCCGCGTCGGAGGGACCGGTCTTCTCACCGGTCCCGAACGCTTCCTCCACCTCTCGAATCTGGCGAATCATCGACGTCAGTTCGTCGGGTTCGATCGCGAACCCGTGATCCGGACCCGGGCTCGAACGGTCGAGCGTGAAGTGCTTTTCGATGAGTTCCGCGCCCGCTGCGACCGCCGCACTGGCGATATGGATACCGGTCGTGTGGTCGGACAGCCCGACCGGCACGCCGAACTCCGCCCGCATCGTGGTCATCGACCGGAGGTTGATCGCCGCGGGCGGTGCCGGATACACCGACGCACATTGCAGCAGTGCGATCTCGGTCGCCCCGCCCCGGCGCGCCGCGGCCACGGCCGCATGGATCTCGGCCATGGTCGCCATACCCGTCGAGATGATCATCGGCCGGTGGGTCTGTCCGATGTACTCGATGAACGCGACGTCGACGATCTCGAAGGACGCGACTTTGAACGCCGGGACATCGAGCGCGTCGAGTTCGTCGACCGCCGCGCGATCGAACGGGCTCGAGAAGAACTGGATGCCGGCGGCGGCGGCGTGCGTAGCGAGCAGCGGTTGCCAGTCGCGGGGGAGTGCGATGTCGTCGAGCAGCTCAGCGGTCGATCGGTCCCCGACGTCGCCGAGATACTCGAAGGTCGGGGTGAAGCGGGAGTAGAGGTTCGACCCCGAGTACGTCTGGAACTTGACCGCGTCGGCCCCGGCGGCGGCGGCCACGTCGATGAGGCGATACGCGGTGTCGAGATCGCGGTTGTGGTTCGCGCCGGCTTCGGCAATCACGTAACTGGGAGCGTCGCCGCCGACCAACCGGCCCCCGATGCTGATCTGGTTCACGCCGCATGCTCCGAGATCGCGGCGCACAACGCCTGGATCACGTGATCCTGTTCCGCATGGGTGAGATCCGGGTACAAGGGGAGCGAGAGCAACCCGGCGTACGCGGCATCGGCTGCGGGGAAGGACTCGACGGAGTCGGCGTCGGCGTAAAGCGAGAGCCGGTGGATCGGGACGTAGTGGACCTGTACGCCGATCCCGGCCGCACGGAGCGACCGATAGACATCGTCCCGCGCCGCAACCCGCACGGGGAACAGGTGCTGACCGTGACCGAAGCCGGGGGGTGCCGGCGCAGGGAGGGTGACCGGTACGTCGACCAAGAGCGCGTGGTACCGGACCGCGAGCTCGCGCCGGCGGGCGACGAAGCCGTCCAGTTTCCGGAGTTGCGATCGGCCCAACGCCGCCTGGATGTCGGTGAGGCGAGCGTTGTAGCCCATCTCTTCGATGTCGTAGGCCCAGCCGCCGAGGTCGGGACGGGGGCGGATGCCGTGATGACGAAACTGCCGGAGGCGGGCCGCGAACTCGTCGTCGTTCGTCGTGACCATTCCTCCTTCGCCCGTCGTCATCGTCTTCACCGGGTGGAACGAGAAGCAACACGCGTCGCTGTGCGCGCAGTTCCCGACGGGACCGTCCGGCGTGGACGCGCCCACCGCGTGCGCCGCATCCTCGATCACGACCCGGGGCCGTCGACCGAGCGTGGCCAGGTCGACCGGCAGGCCCGCGTAGTGGACTGCGACGAGACCGTCGACTTCAGGCACCGCCGTCGGGTCGAGATTCAGTGTGTGCGGATCGACATCGAGCAATCTGACCGTGGCGCCCACGTATCGTGCGCAGTTCGCGCTGGCGACGAACGACAGGGTGGAGGTGGCGACGACATCCGTCGGACCCAAGCCCGCCGACGCGCAGGCCCCGTGGAGCGCAGCCGTTCCGTTCGCGAACGCGACCGCATGACGGGCTTCGACCCGGGCGGCGAACGCCGACTCGAATTCCTCGACGTGGGGACCTTGGGTCAGCCAGTCGCCGTTCAGTACCTCGACCACCGCGGCGATGTCGTCCTCATCGACCGATTGGCGGCCGTAGGGGATCACCCGATCATGTCCGTCAACTGGGCGACATCGAGCCAATCGTCGTTCGTGTTGCTCGCGTAGGTGAATCCGTCGGGGAGGGGCTTGCCATTGCCGACCGCGTCGAGATCCCACCACGGGTGTTCGGGCATCACGATGTACTTGTCGTCGGTCTCGATCGCGTGCCGACTCTCGTCGGCCGTGAGCAGCAGTTCGTGGAGCTTCTCGCCCGGGCGGATACCCGTGACGTCCCGGGGCACCTCGCGACCGATCGCATCGGCGAGATCGGTGATCTTCATCGACGGGATCTTCGGCACATAGATCTCGCCACCCCGCGAACGTTCGAGCGCGTACAGCACGAGGTCGACCGCCTGCGCCAGCGTGATCCAGAACCGGGTCATCCGCTCGTCGGTGATCGTCAGCCGGCCTTCCTCGACTTGGCGCTGGAACACCGGGACGACCGAACCGCGAGAACCGATGACGTTCCCGTAGCGGACACACGCGAGGCGCGTCTCCGATCGGGCCGCGTATGCGTTGCCCTGCACGATGATCTTCTCGGCACAGAGCTTGGTCGCGCCGTAGAGGTTCACGGGATTGACGGCTTTGTCGGTCGAGAGCGCGACCACCCGCTTGACGCCACAATCGATGGCGGCGTCGACGATGTTCTGCGCGCCCATCACGTTGGTCTGCACTGCTTCGAACGGGTTGTATTCACACGCAGGCACCTGCTTCATCGCCGCGGCGTGCACGATGTAGTCCACGCCACGCGCCGCGCGCATCAAACGATCGCGATCGCGTACGTCTCCCAGGATGAACCGCAGGTTGGTGTCGTCGACCCGGGCTCGCATGTCGTGCTGTTTGAGTTCGTCGCGCGAGAACACCCGAATGGTGGCCGTCGGCCAGCGCTCGGTCACGGTGGCGATGAATGCGTTCCCGAACGAACCGGTTCCTCCGGTCAGCAGGATGGTGGCGTCAGAAAGATCCATTGGCACCATTGTGACTGGCCCTCGGACCCACGACGCGGATCTTGCTAGGTGATGTCCAACATGCGCTGCAGCGCCACCCGGGCGTTCTCGCTGGTCTGCGGATCGACGGTGATCTGATTCACGGTCTCGCCGGCGATGAGGTTGTCGAGGCACCACGCCAGGTGCGGCGCGTCGATACGGAACATCGTCGAACAGGGGCACACCAACGGGTCGAGCGACACGACCGTCTTGTCGGGGTGGTCGGCTGCCAGCCGTTGCACCATGTGGATCTCGGTCCCCACGCCGATCACCGATCCGGGCGGAGCCGCGGCGGTCCACTCCAGGATGCGCTCGGTCGAACCGACCCGATCGGCGACCTCGACGACCTCGTGGGCACATTCCGGGTGAACGATCACGATGCCGTCCGGGTGTTCGGCCCGGAACGCGCGCACGTGGTCGGGGGTGAACCGCTGGTGCACCGAACACCAACCGCGCCAGAGGAGGAAGGTGGCGTCCTTGACGTCGTGCTCTTCGAGTCCGCCGAACTCCTGGTGCGGGTTCCACACCCGCATGTCGGAGTCGGTGTATCCCATGGCGAACCCGGTATTGCGACCCAAGTGCTGATCAGGAAAGAACAACACCTTGTCGCCCCGGGCGAACGCCCACTCCAACACCGCCCGCGCGTTCGACGAGGTGCACACCGCGCCGCCGTGTTCGCCGACGAACGCCTTGATCGCGGCAGACGAGTTCATATACGTGATCGGGATGACGCGGTCAATGGCCGTCACCGCCGCGATGGCCTCCCACGCTTCCTCGACCTGATCGAGATCGGCCATGTCGGCCATCGAACAGCCGGCGTTGAGGTCGGGCAGGATCACGCGCTGGTGATCTCCGGTGAGGATGTCGGCCGATTCGGCCATGAAGTGAACACCACAGAAGACGATGTCGGTGGCGTCGGAGTCGGCCGCGAACCGGGCGAGTTTGAACGAGTCGCCGCGCATGTCGGCCCACTCCATCACTTCGTCACGTTGGTAGTGGTGACCGAGGATCAACAGCCGGGCCCCGAGCGTCGCCTTGGCCTCGCGGATCATCGTTCGGAGGGTGTCGGGATCGGACGCGCGGTATCGATCCGGCAGGGGGACCTGGAGTCGCAACATGAACATGCCCCTTCGGGGAAGGTTCCGATGTTGGCCGGCGGGGACAGCCTGGTCGCCACTCCGCGGGGTTGTCGGCCTCGGAACCGAATATGTAGCCGGTATTCCAGGCCGGCCTTCGCTGATCGTAACGCCCCGAGCGCCCCCGCTCTTCCCCCACCCACCCCCGGTCCGTTTGGCAACTCCTGGCGCGCTCCGCGTCACCAGGCGCCAAACGCTGAAATGGAGGGAGCCACACCCGGTCCGTTTGGCACTTCCTGGCGCGCTCCGCGCCACCAGGCGCCAAACGTCGGGGGGTGAGGGTGGATCTGGGAGGATGGGGGCATGGTCGATCCGCGCATCCGGCTCTCCGAGCCGACCATTGGGGACGAAGAAGCCGAGGCGGCGGCGCGGGCCGTGCGCGACGGTCACCTCGTCTTCGGACCGGATCTGCCGGCGTTCGAGGCCGCCCTGGCCGATGCCGTCGGTTCACCCGGCGCGGTCGCCACCAGCACCGGGACCGCGGCACTTCACCTCGCGCTCGTCACCGCGGGCGTGGGAGCAGGCGACGAGGTGTGGGTCTCGGACCTCACCTTCATCTCGTCGGCCAACGCAATCGCCTACACCGGGGCGCGGTGTGTCCTGGTCGACAGCGAGACCGAATCCTGGAACCTCGACCCGACGATCGTCGCCGAGGAGGTGACCCGCCGAGCGCAAGCAGGGGAGGCGATGCCGAAGGCGATCGTGCCCGTGCACCTTCTCGGCCACCCCGCGAACCTCGAACCGATGCTCGATCTGCTGGCCGAGCACGACATCACCGTGATCGAGGACGCGGCGGAAGCGCTCGGTTCCCGTTGGCGCGGCGGCGAACTCGACGATCGAGTGCCGGGCAGCGTGGGTCGGTTCGGGATCTACTCGTTCAACTTCAACAAGCCCATCTCCACCGGCGGCGGCGGCATGCTCGTCGCGGGTGACCCCGACGATCTCGCCCGGGCGCGTCATCTCGGCGCGCAGGCCAAGATCCCGGGTCTCGACTACCGCCACGACGCCGTGGGCTACAACTACCGACTGTCCAACATCGCGGCGGCGATCGGGGTGATCCAGATGCAACGACTCGACGGGCTCATCGCGCGCCGCCAGGCAATTGCCAACCGGTATCGCGATGCACTGACACCACTCGGCCTCGGGAGCGGACCGGACGCACCCTGGGCAGCCCGCTCCGGTTGGCTCGCGAGCGCCGTCTTCGACGGGCCCGGTACCCGCGCCACGGTCCGCGCCGCGCTCGACGCGCTCGACATCGAGACCCGTCCGATCTGGGCGCCGATGCGCGTTCAGGCTCCCTATTCGCACTGCGACATCCTCGGCGGCACCGTCGCCCCGACGATCGCGGACCGGGTCCTGTGCCTTCCGTGTTCGGCGCACCTGACCGAGTCCCAACAGGACGAGGTCATCGAGACCATCGAGCGCGTCCTCCGTTCGGCGTAGGGGTCGCACCGTGCTCAGCCGTCCGCCCGCCGGCACCATCCCCGAGACTCCCGGCTCCTACCAGTTCAAGGACGAGCACGGCCGGGTGATCTACGTCGGGAAGGCGAAGAACCTGCGCAGCCGTCTCTCCAACTACTTCGGCGCGCCGTCCACGCTGCCGCTGCGTACCCGGCAGATGGTCGCCGCCGCGGCCAGCGTCGAATGGATCGAGGTACGCAACGAGGTCGAGGCGCTGTTCCTCGAATACAACCTGATCAAGGAGCACCGCCCACGGTTCAACATCCGGTTGAAGGACGACAAGTCGTATCCGTTCCTCGCGGTGACGCTCGACGAGCAGTGGCCGCGAGCGATGGTGATGCGTGGCGCGAAACGCAAGGGCGTTCGGTACTTCGGACCGTACGCCCACGCGTACGCGATCCGCGAGACCCTCGATCTCCTCCTCCGCACGTTTCCGATCCGCACGTGCACCAACGGGAAGTTCCAACGCCACGAACGGCTGGGTCGGCCGTGCCTCTACGCCCACATCGAAAAGTGTGCGGCGCCGTGCGTGCAGGACATCGATGCGACCGAGTATCGGGCACTGGTCGACGACATGCTCGCGTTCCTCAGCGGTGAGACGGCGCCCGTGGTCGCCCGACTGGAAGTGCTCATGGCCGACGCGGCCGGCGAACTCGAGTTCGAACGCGCGGCCCGGTTTCGCGACCAGTTGCTGTCGGTCCGCAAGGCCATCGAACGCCAGCAGATGGTGGGGGAGAAACAGGAAGACCTCGACGTCATCGGTCTGGCCGAAGACGAACTCGAAGCTTCGGTCCAGATCTTCTTCGTCCGGCGGGGGCGCGTCGTCGGGCGTAAGGGGTTGGTCGTCGACAAGGTCGAGGACGTCGAGACGCCGACCCTCGTGGCGCGCATCCTCGAACAGCTCTACGGCGATGCCGCACCCGAAGACGTTCCCCGCGAGGTGCTCGTCCCCGAACTCCCCGAAGACCAGGACCTCTACGAGGAGTTCCTCGCGCTCGTCCGCGGCAGCAAGGTACGGATCCGGGTTCCCCAACGCGGCGAGAAACGGACCCTGCTCGAGACCGTGACCCACAACGCCACCGAGGCCTTCGCCCGCCACCGACTCAAGCGAGCGTCGGATCACAACGCACGCGCCCAGACGTTGACGGCGCTCCAGGAGGCGCTCAACCTGCCCGAGGCGCCGCTGCGCATCGAGTGTTTCGACATTTCGAACCTGCAGGGGACCGAGATCGTGGCGTCGATGACGGTGTTGGAAGACGCGCTTCCGAAGCGGTCGGAGTATCGGCGCTTCAAGATCAAACACCAACTCGGTCAAGACGACTTCGCCGCCATGGAGGAGGTGCTCACCCGGCGGTTCCGGCGATACCTGGAGGAGCGCGACGAAGGTGCCCGCAGCGGCAAGCGGTTCTCGTACCCGCCGAACCTCCTCGTGATCGACGGCGGGAAGGGCCAGCTCGGCGTGGCGGTGCGAGTCCTCGAAGAGCTCGGCCTCGAAGACGTTGCCGTGGTCGGGCTCGCGAAGCGATTCGAGGAGGTGTACCGGCCGGGGGAGTCGGATCCGATCCGGATTCCTCGCGACTCGCCCGCGCTGTACCTGCTCCAGCAGGTTCGCGACGAGGCCCACCGGTTCGCGATCACGTACCACCGGAGCCTGCGCGACAAGAAGCTCACCGCGTCGGTGCTCGACGACGTTCCCGGCCTCGGACCCACCCGGCGCACCCGCCTCTTGAAGCAGTTCGGTTCGGTGAAACGCCTGCGCGAGCAGGAGCCCGCCACACTGCGGGCGCTGAGCTGGTTGCCCGACGCGGTCGCCGACGACCTCTACGCCCATCTGCACGGTGGAGCCCGTCCCGAGCCAAACGTTCGGTAGCCCTCACCGGGTCTGCCATCCTGGAGTGGTGACCAACCCTTCTCCATCCGAGCCCTCCACCGGCCTCGACGTCACGGTCATCACCGGGATGTCCGGCGCGGGCCGGGCGACGGCGGCCAACGTCCTCGAAGACGTCGGGTTCTTCGTCATCGACAATCTCCCGCCCGCACTGATCGGCAAGGTCGCCGAACTCGCACGCGGCGGCAACAGTCCACAGCGATACGGCTTCGGAGTCGATGTTCGCACCGGCAGCTTTGTTGCCGACCTCGACGAGGCGCTCGCGGAACTGCGCGGCCTCGGCGCGCGCACTCGGGTGCTCTTCCTCGAAGCGGCCGACGACGCGCTCGTCCGGCGGTTCGATGCCTCCCGTCGGCCCCACCCACTTGCCGACGCCGAGCGCCTCCTGGAAGGGATCCAGAAGGAACGCGCACTCCTCGAAGAGCTCAAGGGTCGAGCCGATGTCGTCATCGACACGTCGATGCTCAATGTGCATCAGCTCCGCGACCGGCTCGTGTCGATCTTCGCGTCCGACGCGACCGGTGCCGCGCTGCAGGTCGACGTCGTCAGCTTCGGGTTCAAGCACGGCCTGCCGCTCGATGTCGACCTGGTGTTCGACGTTCGGTTCCTCCCGAACCCGCATTGGGTCGACACCCTTCGGCCGCTCAGCGGTCGGGACGCGCCGGTCCGGGAGTACGTGTTGGCCCAACCCGATGCCCAGGCGTTTCTCGAGCAGCTGCGGCAACTCTTCGCGCTCACGTTGCCGGCGTACGAGCGGGAGGGAAAGGCGTACCTGTCGATCGCAGTCGGGTGTACCGGCGGCCGTCATCGCTCCGTGGCCGTGGCCGAATCACTCGGCGCAACCCTCACGGAGCTGGGCTACGCCCCCCATCTCCGCCACCGCGACGTCGACCGTGAGTAGCGCGCCACCCAAGGTCGTCGCGATCGGAGGTGGTCACGGCCTGGCCACGACGCTCCGCGCGATTCGCCAGTACACCTCCGACATCACCGCGATCGTGAGCGTCGCCGACGACGGCGGTTCCACCGGTCGACTCCGCCGCGATCTCGACATCATCGGTGTCGGTGACCTCCGGAAATGTCTGGTCGCGCTCAGCGACCCGGCCGCCTCGCGGTGGAGCGACACGTTCGAGCACCGATTCAGTGCGGGCGACCTCGAGGGCCACCCCGTCGGCAACCTGGTGCTCGCCGGCCTCGCCGCGGTGACCCACGACTGGGAGGAAGCTGCGGCCAGCGCCGGGGAACTCCTGGGGATCGTCGGTCACGTGCTTCCCGCGACCTCGACGGCGGTCGTCCTCCGCGCCGAGGTCGAGGGTGGTGCGATCGTCGAAGGGCAGGTCGCGGTCCAGAACTCCACGGCCCGGATCCGACGGGTCGGACTCGTGCCCGCGGACGCACCGTCGCCGGCGAGCGTCACCGACGCGATCCACCGGGCCGATCAGATCGTGCTCGCGCCGGGATCGCTCTTCACCAGCCTGATTCCGGCCCTCTGTGCCGAGGCCGTCCGCGTGGCCCTGTCCCGGGGGTCGGCGCCGATCGTCCAGATCGCCAACTTGTCCGCGCTCGAGCCCGAAACTCAGGGCCTCTCGGCCGTCGATCATGTCGCGGCCGTCCTGGATCTCGGAGTCCGGGTCGACCGTCTGATCGTGGATTCGCACAGCCCGTTGCGGTCGAATCCCGAGGATTTCCGCGACCTGGGCGTCGATCTGGTGCTGGCAGATGTCGCCCGACCCGACGTCTCGGTCCATGAACCGGCCAAACTGGCGCTCGTACTCACGACTCTGCTGGAGTCGGAGTTCGGCCCGTGAGGGTCGCCAGAAGCATCGAACGGGCAACGGCGCCCGAAACGGAGGGGTCATGACGGTACGGGTTGGGATCAACGGCTTCGGTCGGATCGGGCGTTCGTTCACGCGAGCACTGCTGGCGCGGGGCGCCGACGCCGGCGTGGAGTTGGTCGCGGTCAACGACCCGTTCGGCGACTCCGCCACCATGGCCTTCCTCCTCAAGCACGATTCCGTGGGTGGGGTGCTCCCCAACGAGGTGGCCGAGACCGACGATGGCTTCTCCATCGACGGACGGTCCATCAAGAAGCTCGAGGAGCGTGACCCGGCCGATATCCCGTGGGGCGCAAACGACGTCGACGTCGTCATCGAGTCCACCGGCCTCTTCACTGCCCGCGGCGACGCGGCCAAGCACCTCGCCGGTGGCGCCAAACGGGTGGTCATCTCGGCGCCGAGCGGCGACGCCGACACGATGATCTGCATGGGCGTGAACGACGCCGACTTCGACCCTGCTGCCCACACCGTCATCTCCAACGCGTCGTGCACCACCAACTGTCTCGCGCCACTCGCCAAGGTGCTCCACGACAGCTTCGGCATCGAGCGCGGCCTCATCACCACCGTGCACGCCTACACCTCCGACCAGCAGCTCCAGGACCAGGCGGTCGCGACGCGCAGTGGCAAGCCCGACCTCCGTCGGATGCGCGCCGCGGCGCTCTCGATCATCCCGAACAGCACCGGCGCGGCCCGCGCGATCGGGCTCGTCCTGCCGGAGTTGAAGGGTCGGCTCGACGGTATGGCCCTGCGGGTGCCGACGCCGACCGGTTCGATCACCGACCTCGTCGCGACGCTCAAGCGTGAGGCATCGGTCGAGGAAGTCAACGCGGCGTACGCGGCAGCCGCCGCCAACCCCACGTTCCGCGGCGTGCTCGAGTACAGCAACGAGCCGCTCGTCTCCGCCGACATCGTCGGGAACCCCTCGTCCTGCGTGTTCTCGGCCGTCGACACGATGGTCAACGGCCCGACGGTCAAGGTGCTGGGTTGGTACGACAACGAGTGGGGATACTCGAACCGGTTGGTCGACCTCGTCGGCTTCATCGGCGCCCAGTAGCGCGTCGACGGCCGAGGGAAAGGTCACGATGACACCGGGCGTCCCATCGCTGGAGGACCTCCCGCGCCTCAAGCATCAGCGCGTCCTGCTACGCGCCGATTTCAACGTGCCGACCCAGGACGGCGTGATCACCGACGATCTCCGCATCGTCGCCGCGCTGCCGACCATTCAATGGTTGCGCGATCACGATGCCGCGGTGGTGGTGTGTAGCCACTTCGGCCGCCCGAAAGGTCAGCCGGATCCCCGGTACTCCCTCGCGCCGGTCGCGGCTCGCCTCGGTGAACTCCTCGGTATCGACGTCGCGCTCGCGCCGGAAGTCGTGGGAACGACCGCCGCCGGGATGGCCGCCAGCCTCGAGGGTGGCGATGTGATGATGCTCGAGAACCTTCGGTTCCATCCGGGCGAGACCGCGAACGACCCGGCGTTCGCGGTGTCGCTGTCCGGTCCGTTCGACGCGTACGTCAACGATGCCTTCGGTGCGTGTCACCGCGCCCACGCGTCGGTGGTCGGTCCGCCACGGTTGCTCCCGGCGGCGGCGGGTCGGCTGTTGCAGCGGGAGGTCGAAGTGCTCTCGGGCATGCTCGACGCGCCGAAGCACCCGTTCGTCGCACTGCTCGGTGGTTCCAAGGTCAGTGACAAGCTCGGCGTGATCGACGCACTGCTCGAACGCTGCGACACGATCCTCGTCGGCGGCGCGATGGCGTTCACCTTCCTCGCCGCCCAGGGCCTGGAGATCGGCGATTCCCTGGTCGAACCGGATCGGATCGACGACTGCCGCCGCCTGCTGGAGACCGGTCGGGTTCAGATCCCCGTCGACGTGGTGATCGCACAGGACATCAGCGCCACCGCGCCGACCCGCATCGTCGGTGCCGGCCGGATCCCCGAGGGGTGGAAGGGCCTCGACATCGGTCCCGAGTCGGCGGCGATCTTCTCCGACGTCATCGCCGACGCGCGCATGGTGCTCTGGAACGGCCCGATGGGCGTGTTCGAAATGGCGCCGTTCGCGGCGGGGACGCAGGCCGTGGCCCATGCCGTCGCCGACTGCTCCGGCTTCACGATCATCGGCGGCGGCGACTCGGCCGCGGCCGTCCGCCAGTTCGGACTCGCCGACCAGATCGACCATGTCAGTACCGGCGGGGGAGCCTCGCTCGAACTCATCGAACAGGGCGACCTTCCCGGCTTGGCCGCTTTGAGGACCCGAGCCGAGGGCTAAGACTCGATCACCTGAAGCACACCGCCCGAGGCGGGGCCCGAGCGGCCCGGCCCGCAGGGCCAAGAGCGGGAAAGAAGGAAGGCACAACATGACCGACACCATCGGCGGCCGCAGGCCGATCATCGCGGCCAACTGGAAGATGCATCACGACCACTTCGTCGCGATCCAGTTCACCCAGAAGCTGTCGTACCTCCTCGACAAGAAGGACACCGAGGACGTCGAAGTGGTGGTGTGCCCTCCGTTCACCGACCTCCGGTCGATGCAGACCACGATCGACTCGGACCGCATCCCGGTCTCTCTCGGCGCCCAGCACTGTCATGCCGAGGACCAGGGTGCCTACACCGGTGAAGTCAGTCCGGCGATGCTCGCCAAGCTCACCGTGAAGTACGTGATCGTGGGCCACTCCGAGCGGCGCGAGATCTTCGGTGAGACCGACGAGATGGTCAACGACAAGCTCAAGGCCATCTTCAAACACAACATGACCCCCATCCTCTGTGTCGGCGAGACCCTCGAGGAACGGGAGGCCGGCGGGACCGACGCCAAGGTCGAGGGCCAGGTCCGTGCCGCGTTCGCCGGCATCGCGAAGGATCAGATCGCCCGGACCGTCGTCGCGTACGAACCCATCTGGGCGATCGGGACCGGCAAGAACGCCACCCCGGACGACGCCGAGGCGACGATCGCAGTGGTGCGAGCCGCGGTGGGTACCGTCGGCGGTGACGACGCGGCCGAGCAGGTGCGCATCCAGTACGGCGGCAGCGTCAAGCCCGGCAACATCGCGTCGCTGATGGAACGACCGGGCATCGACGGCGCGCTCGTCGGCGGTGCCTCGCTCGACCCCGAGGATTTTGCCCGAATCATCCGATTCCGCGCGTAAGTCTTCGGGCACCTGCGCCTTTCTGTCGATGATGGGTCCGAGCGACCTAGTTCGGCGAGTAGATTCCGACCGGTCTTTCAAGGAGAAGTCAACGTGACCGCGATCATCCTGGTGCTCCACATCTTCGTGTCGATGCTGCTGATCTTCCTCGTGCTGCTGCACGCTGGTCGCGGTGGCGGTCTGTCCGACATGTTCGGTGGCGGCTCGCTCGGTGGTTCGATGGCCGGTGCGACCGCGGTCGAGCGCAACCTCGACCGCATCACCGTGCTCACTGCGGTGTCGTTCGGATTCACGACGGTTCTCTTGGGGCTTCGGGTTTCCTGAACGTCCCTTTGTCAGGTGTCACCCTAGAGACGGGGAGGTCTCGGATGTTGCGTCACCGACGCTCACTGATTGCGCTCACGATGGTTGCCGGGTTGGTACTGGCCGCCTGCGGGAGCAGCGGCGACTCGAAGAGTTCCGACACGACCGACACGAAGGCCGGGCCGAAGAGCGGCAACGGCACCATCGTGCTCGGCGCCGAGCAGGAGATGGACTGCGCCGACTGGATCGCGAGCTGTGGTGGGTCCGCGTGGGGCGTCTACACGATGCAGCAACACACCATGCCGCGGGTGTTCGACTTCCTCAAGGTCAACGGCGTGTGGAGCAACGTCCCGAGTCTGATGTCGGCGGGCGAACCGGTCGTCACCGACGTCGGTGGGAAGCAGACCGTCACCTACAAGATCAACCCGGACGCCAAGTGGTCCGACGGTGAGCCGATCACCTCCAAGGACTTCGAGTACACCTGGAGCCAGATCGCGACCGGCGAAGACATCTACGACAAGTCGGGCTACGACAAGATCGAATCGGTCGACACCACCGACCCGAAGACCGCGGTGGTCACCTTCAAGGAGCCGTACGGTTCGTGGACGGCCTTGTTCGGCGGGGGCCTCTACGGCATCTTCCCGGCCCACATTCTCGAGGGCAAGGACCGCGCCAAGGCCATGGCCAACGGCTACGACTGGTCGGGCGGTCCGTGGATTGCCAAGTGGAACCGCGGCGTCGACGTGACCCTGACGCCGAACCCGAACTGGTACGGCACCGCGCCGAAGCTCTCGAAGGTCATCTTCCGCTTCATTCCCGACACCGCCGCGGAGTTCCAGGCGTTCAAATCCGGTGAGGTGCTCGCGATCTACCCGCAGCCACAGCTCGATGCCATCGAAGCGGTGACCAAGGGCATCGAGGGCGCGCAGACCGACTTCACCGCCGAGACGGGGAACGCCGAGGCGCTGTGGATGAACAACGCCAAGGCTCCGTTCGACTCCGTGGCCGTACGCCAGGCATTCGCCTACGCGATCGACCGCGAGGCCATCGTCGAGAAACTGTTCGGCAAGCTCGGGGTCAAGGGTGCCCAGAACACGATCAACCCACCGATCCTGGCCGAATTCTCCGACACGACCGAGTTCGCCAAGTACAAGCTGGACCTCGACAAGGTCGACCAACTCATGACCGGCGACGGGTGGAAGAAGAACTCGGACGGCATCTGGGCGAAGAACGGCAAGACCGCGTCGGTCACGATCAACTCGACCACCCAGAACAAGCGGCGGGAACTCACCGAAGAGATCATCCAGCAGCAAGTCGGCGACGCCGGCTTCGATCTGAAGATCAAGAACCAGACCGCAGCGCAGCTGTTCGGCAAATCGCTGCCTTCCGGGAACTACCAGCTCGGTCTCTACGCCCAGACCGCCACGAGCCTCGAGCCGGGGTTGTGTGCGATCATGTGCTCGTCGAACATCCCGTCGCAGGCCAACGACAACTCGGGGCAGAACTGGACGCGCACCAGCATCCCCGAGATGGACCCGGATCTGGCCCTGGTCGACAACTCCTCCGACCGGTCCGCCCGCATCGCCGCCAGCAAGCGGTCCGACCTGGTGATGGGTCGGGACATGGTCTCGTTGCCGATCGACCCGTTGCCGAACATCTCCCTGTGGAGTGACCGGCTCGAGGGGCCGACGGGCGACAACCCGATCTTCGCGATGTTCTACAACCTCGACCAGTGGAGTTTGAAGAACTAGCCGGTTCGACCTCGTCGTTCATGGTGCAAATGGTGGTCCCGGTGTTCCGACACCGGACCACGCGCCCGAGTGAGACCTGACGTTGTTCACCTACGTCGCGCCGGGCGCTCTACGCGATCCCGGTGATCCTGTTCGCCTCGTTCTTCACCTTCTGGCTGTCGAGCGAGGCGTTCGGGAGCCCCTGCGACAAGCTACGTACCTCGCGTGAAGGCACCACCGCGGTGCGGCGCTGCGAGAAGCGAATCGGCGTCGACCAACCGATTCCGGTGCGATACGCCAAGTGGTTGGGCAATGTGGTCGAGGGGGACTTCGGCACCAGTTCCCGCACGAACCAAGACGTCGAGCGCGATGCTCGGTCCGGCGATGTGGAACACGTTCCAGCTCATCGTCTTCGGTTCGATCCTCTCGATCAGCGTGGCGCTGTTCGTGGGCGTGTTTTCCTCAGTGCGCCAGTACTCGGCGCCCGATTACCTGCTGACGGCGCTCGCGTTCATCGGGATCGCGATGCCGCCCTTCTGGTTCGGTCTGCTCTCCCAGCAGTTCCTCGCGGTCGGGCCGAAGCAGTGGTTCGACCTGCAGGAGCCCATCTTCTTCACCGTCGGCCTGCACAGTGCCGGCGGGAGCGGGTTCAACCTCGACTACCTCCGCCACCTCTTTCTCCCGGTGCTCACCCTCACGGTGCAGAGCATCGCGTCGTGGAGTCGATACGTGCGGACCTCGATGCTCGACGTGCTCTCCACCGACTACATCCGGACGGCGCGGGCCAAGGGCGTACCGCGGCGGACGATCACCTGGCGCCACGCGACCCGGAATGCGCTCATCCCGTTCGTGACCGTCGTGGCACTCGAGACCGGCGCGTTGTTCGGCGGTCTGATCATCACCGAGAAGATCTTTTCCATCCCCGGCATGGGTCAGTTGTTCTACGACTCCCTGTTGGTGGGTGACACCAACGTCGTCGTGGCCTGGATGATCATCACCGCGAGCTTCATCATGCTGTTCAACCTGATCGCGGACCTCCTCTACGGATTCCTCGACCCGCGGGTTCGGCTCACATGACCGCCGAGACCACCGACGCGTCCGATCTTGCCGGACTCGAATTCGCCCCCGAGCCGATCACCCAGTGGAAGCTGTTCCGCCGGCGGTTCTTCCGCCACCGTGGCGCGATGATCGCGTTGGTCGTGCTGATTCTGTTGGTCATCTGGTGCTTCAGTGTGTCCTGGCTCAGCCCCTTCGACCCGTACCGCCAGGACCTCCTCGGCGATCCGGTCGGACCGGGCTCGGTGCACTGGCTCGGCACCGACGAGTTGGGTCGGGATCAGTTGACCCGCATCCTGGTCGCCGGCCAACTCTCCCTGAAGATCGCGTTCTCCATTGCGATCCTCTCCGTCGCCTTCGGCACCCTCGTCGGTGCCGTCGCCGGCTTCTTCGGATCAACAGCCGACCAGCTCCTGATGCGGTTCACCGACGTGTTCCTCGTCGTCCCCGAGCTGGCGATCCTCGCGGTCGCCCTGCAGCGGTTCGGCAGCACCGGCATCGTCATCATCCTCGTCCTCTCGTTCTTGTTCTGGATGGGCATCGCGCGAGTCGTCCGTGGTCAGGTGTTGGCCATCCGCGAGAAGGAGTACGTCGAGGCGGCCCGGGCCGCAGGGGCAAGCCCCGGCCGGATCATCGTGCGCCACATTCTTCCCAACATCATCGGTCCGATCATGGTGAACACCACGCTCGCGGTGACCGCCGCGATCATCACCGAGTCGACGTTGTCGTTCTTGGGCTTCGGCGTGCAGCCGCCTCAGACCTCGTGGGGCCGGATGCTCGCCACCGCCGAGGGCTACGTCGGCACCGACAAGTCGTACCTCATCTACGGTCCCGGCCTCGCGATCCTCATCACCGTGTTGTGCGTCAACTTCATCGGCGACGGCCTGCGCGACGCGTTCGACCCGCAGAGCGAGAAACACTGAGATGACCGACGCCGACCTGCCGACGCTGACCCCGACCGACCCACCGATCACCCGCTCGCCGTCGATCCCGAGCGCACCGACCGAACCGTTGCTCTCGGTCCAGGATCTTTCCGTGACCTTCCACACCGACGACGGCGACGTGCACGCAGTGGATGCCGCGACGTTCGATGTCGCCGCGAACGAGACGGTCGGCATCGTGGGGGAGTCGGGCTCCGGCAAGAGCGTCACCGCACTCGCGCTCCTCGGCCTGCTGCCGAAGTCGGCCACGATCACCGGTGAGATCCGGTTCAAGGGCCGGGCGCTCCAGGCTCTGAGCGACAAGGCGATGCAGCCCATTCGGGGCGAGGAGATCGCGATGATCTTCCAGGACGCCCTCGCAGCTTTGAACCCCGTCCACTCGGTGGGCGCCCAGATCGCCGAAGCCATCCGCGTGCACCACCCGGACACGAGCGCCAAAGACCTGCACGCACGGTCGGTGGAGTTGCTCGACATCGTCGGGATCCCGAACCCCACCGACCGGGTCGAACAGTTCCCGCACGAGTTCTCCGGTGGCATGCGGCAGCGAGCGATGATCGCGATGTCGATCGCGAACGATCCGGCGCTGCTCATCGCCGACGAACCGACCACCGCGCTCGACGTGACCGTGCAGGCCCAGGTACTCGAGGTCCTCGAACGTATTCAGGACCGGACGCAATCGTCGATCATCCTCATCACCCACGACCTCGGGGTCGTCGCCGGGGTGGTCGACCGGGTAATCGTGATGTACGCGGGCCGGCAAGTGGAGTTCGGTTCGGTCGACGACACCTTCTACGAGCCGAAGCATCCCTACACCGAGGGACTCCTCGCCTCGCTGCCGCGCCTGGATCGACGGGTGGAGAAGAGTTCCCGCCTCCATCGCATCGTCGGCCAACCGCCGTCGTTGATTCGATTGCCGAGCGGCTGCGCGTTCCACCCCCGCTGTCCGTACGCCGACCTCGGCGGACGCTGCGACCACGACCGACCCGAACTCCTTCCGGTCGGCCCCGACCATCGATCGTCGTGCTTCTTCCCCGAGCGCGTCGGCACGGGTGGCCAGTCGTGATCGACCAAACGCCGACCATGCCCGCACCGGGTGACCCCGGCGCGCCGGTCCTCATCGTCGACAACCTCGTCAAGGACTTCCCGATCCGGGCCGGGCTGTTCCGGCGAATCGTCGGGAAGGTCCAAGCGGTGTCGGGCGTGTCGTTCACCGTCGACCGGGGTGAAACGCTCGGGATCGTCGGCGAATCCGGGTGCGGGAAATCTACGACCGGCCGCGCCATTCTCCGACTCCTCGATGCCGACGGCGGCCGGGTCCTCGTGGATGGCGTCGACATCCAGTCGCTCTCGATGTCGGAGTTGCGGACCCTGCGTTCGAAGTTCCAGATCGTGTTCCAGGACCCCTACGTTTCGCTCAACCCGCGGATGACGGTGCAGAGCATCATCTCCGAGCCGATGCGGATCCACGGCACGTGGCGCAATGGGGGAGCCGAACGGGTCGCGGAGCTGATGGCGCTCGTCGGGCTCAACCCCGAGCACGCCAACCGCTTCCCCCACGAGTTCTCCGGAGGGCAACGCCAGCGCATCGGCATCGCGCGCGCCCTCGCGCTGGACCCCGACATCATCGTGCTCGACGAGCCGGTTTCCGCGCTCGACGTGTCGATCCAGGCCGGGGTGGTGAACCTGCTCGAAGACCTCCAGGAGCGCCTCGGTGTCGCCTACGTGTTCATCGCGCACGACCTCTCGGTTGTCCGCCACATCTGCGACCGGGTCGCGGTGATGTATCTCGGCAAGATCGTCGAGATTGGTGACGCCGACGACGTCTACGAGCGGGCCGGCCATCCCTACACCCAGGCGCTGCTCTCGGCGGTGCCGGTACCGGATCCCCGCAAAGAACGGGCGCGCAACCGGATCGTGCTCGAGGGCGACGTGCCCAGCCCCTCGAACCCGCCGTCGGGGTGTCGGTTCCGGACCCGGTGTTGGAAGGCGCAGGACATCTGCGCGACCGAGGAACCCGAACTCATCGACCGCGGCCAGGGTCACCCCGTCGCCTGTCACTTCGCCGAAGAAGCCACCGTCATCTGAGCTGCTCGCGCGTCGATGCCGCGCGAACGACCGTCAGTGCACCTGCACGCCGTCGGGGTTGACCACGCGCAGAATGGTGCCATCGAAGGTGGCGCTCCACCCGGGTTGGTGCACGACGTGATGATGATGGTCACAGAGCAGCACGAGATTGATCAGGATGGTCTGCCCGCCGTGTCTCCAATGAACGACGTGGTGGGCGTCACACCATCCGACCGGTTTTCGACATCCCGGATACCGACACCCTTGATCTCGAACGCCGAGCGCCCGACGGAGCCCCACCGGGATCGTGCGCCGGTTCGGTGACACGTCGATCGGAGTGCCCTTCGGCCCGGTGACCACCCGCGAGACGCTGCAGTCGCACAACAGGCGTTCGACGTCGCTGCGGTGGAGTGCCCCGGTGAACTCACCCTCCATGCGGCCGAGTTCGCCGTTGTGGAGGGTGGGCCAGTCGATCACGACGGTGCAGGCCGCCCGGGCCCGCACCGGACCATCGGGATCGCTTCCGTTGAGCTGGGCCAAGGCCAGTTCGGCCATGCGCACGAGCGCATCGGCACGCCGACGGGCCGCGGTCCGCCGATCGCCGTCGGACGGTGGGTCGGTGAGCGCGTGCAGTGCGTTCGTAACGATCTCGCCCGCGGTCGACGAGAGGTTGCCATTCAGTACGGTGCGTCCCCCGTAGGTCTGCGACACCGAGAGGCCGTCGTGGTCACGAGGTTCGGTGCCGTCGGCCTGGGCGTGGGCCCGGAACCAGGCACACGTGCGTTGCAGCTCTCGGGTCACACCCTCCCGGGCCAGCTCGAGCAGGATCGGTTCCACGGCTTGCAGGTCATGGTCATGCCCCGCGACGCGAGCGCCGAAGATCGTGCGAGCGGCACCAGTGCTGATCGTGCCGGCCCGCCACTCTGCCGCGGTCTGGGGGAGTACCTCGCACACTTCACCGGCTTCGATCGCGGCGCGGGCTTCGCCCTCCCGCATCCCGGTGTGGCGACGGAGCCAGGCGGCGGTGGACGGGGAACCGTCGGCCGCGCCGATCCCACGTTGGTGCGCGGCCCAGGTGAACCGCGCGAACTGTGCCTCGAGACGATCCATGGCGCCCCGCAGGCGGACCATCTCCGAGGCAAGGGCCGTATCCGACCACTCGGCCGGATCCCCGGCGAGCACCGCATCGACCGCCGCCGACAACGCATCGGGTGCGAAGGGATCGGCGGCAACATCGTTGGCCAGATCATCCAGTACAGCAGTCACGGCGGAACCTCCCCTCACGACACGAATCAGTTGTCGGCGCCCGAGCGCGATGCCGTCGGACCCATCAGAGGGTGCGAACGGCCGGGGAAGTTCCAACACCATATACGAACTGATGTTCGATGTCAAGTGGCACTGCGAAATAGTTCGCGATCGAGCTACGGGTCAGCCGCCCTTGACGCCGGCGGCGGCGTAGGTCTTGCGCAGTCCGTCGATGAGTTGTTGGGCTTCGACCTTGGTCAGCTTCGCGTTCGAGTGCAGGCCGAACCAGGTGTAGTAGTCGGGCGGCATCGAACCCTCGCGGATTGTCTCGGCCGCGTCACCGCTCTCGCCGTGGCGGGTGGAGAACTCCGAGAAGTTCAATGATGCGCGGCCTTCGTCGACGTGATTGGTGATCCACCACGACAGCGGCGCGACCCGTTCGAACCACAGCACATGGGTTTCGTTGCTGTGGCAGTCGAAGCAGGCTGCGACCGCGAGGGAGCGGGTTCGGGGGGAATCCCAGGGCGGTTCGTCGCGCGTGGACGGGTTGGACACCCGGTACGGCACCAACTGAATCACCAGGAATCCGATCCCAATGACAAGGAGTGAGCGAAGTACCCAGCGGTTCCGGAAAAGCCTCATGGGTCGAGCCTGTCAGATGCCGGGCTAGTCCGATCGTGGCGGAGGACGAACCTTTGGGGGACCTTGGCCGCTTCTTTGCCGGTGCGGTGATGGCGGTCGCGAACCCGTCGCGCGGGGTGCCGGGAGGCGATCCACCTTGGAGACGCCACCGAGGGTGGAGCAAGAAGATCACGGTGCGGAAAACGCCAGAAGTCGGCCTCGGTGGGGTCGAGGTCGTTACAATCTCGGCTCCACGTCGGAGTGGCGGAATCGGCAGACGCGCTAGCTTGAGGGGCTAGTGCCCTAACGGGCGTGGGGGTTCAAGTCCCCCCTCCGACACCACGGCTGACCTGCGGAAACGCACGGTCAGCCGTTCCGCGTCTGGGCCGAGTTCTACCGGAGTTCTACCGAAGTTCTACCGAGAGCCGAAGATTCGGTCGGCGACGGCCTGCGTTGCCGCCTCCTGCATCGCCGGCAGCGCGTGGCTATACGTGTCGAGCGTGATGGCGATGGAGGAGTGCCCGAGCACCTCCGACGCGACCTTGGCCGGGACCCCGGAACCGAGCGCCACCGTCGCCCAGGTGTGCCGCAGGCCGTGAACGGTCAGCCGCGGGAGTCCGAGACCCTCGACGAGTCGAACGAACGACCGCGACACCGTCGTCGGATTCAGTGGGGCACCAGCCGGGCCGGTGAATACGAAGCCCTCATCCCGATACCCGCGACCAACTGCGAGCCGAACCTCGGCCTGCCGCGCCTTCTGCGACTTGAGCGCGGCCACCGTTTCGGCCGGGATGGTGACCAGCCGCCGAGACTTGGCCGTCTTCGGTTCGGTCAGGGTCGGCGTCGTTCCCTCGTAGGACAGGGTCCGACGAATCGTGACCCGGCCCGCGTCGAGGTCGACATCGGACCACTTGAGGCCGAGCGCCTCACCGCGGCGCATTCCGGTCGTGGCAAGCATGAGCCAGACCGGGCCGAGGTCGTCGTCGCCGGCCGCGCCAAGGAACGTCCGTAGGTCGTCCACGTCCCAGGTCATGCGTTCGGAGCGGTCGACGCGGGGCGGGTCGGCGTATGCGGCGACGTTCTTCGCGACCCGGTCCCACCGGACGGCGTCGCGCAACGCCCGATGAATCACGCGGTGAACGTTGCGGACGCTGGTGGGGGAGAGCCCACCGTCGCCGCGACGCTTCCCGTCCTCGAGCATCTCGGCGTAGAACCGATTGAGGTCCGACGCAGTCAACCGCTGCAACTTGACCTGACCTAGCGATGGGACGACGTAGGCATCGACAAGCGTGTCGTAGAGCTTCGCAGTGCTGGCCTTGAGCGTGACCCTCACGGCCGGAAGCCAGTCGTCCGCGAGGAATGCGCCGAACGTCTGCCGGGATGGGTCGACGTAGGTGCCGCCGTAGACCTTCCCCAACGTCGTCGCAAGCGTTGCCTCGGCCTCGGCTTCGGTCGCCCCCGCAGGAATCCACCGCCGCCGGCGCTTCCCGTCTTCGCCCGGTGGGGCATCCACCACGACGTAGTACCGGCCCTTCTTCTTCGCGATGTGACCTCTCATGCCTCCGCCTCTCGCTTGTTCTTCTTGTAGTGCCGCCGCTTCTGGGTGTTCTCCCGACATCGCAGGCTGCAGTAGATGACGGCGTCTTCACCTTTCCTTCGGTGCTGTCCATGTTTCGCCGTGCCACGGTGGACGAAGAAGGTGCGGCCGCACTTCTCGTTGGCGCAATGGCGCGGTTTGGGTGCCTCGACAATGATGTTTCGGAGCTCGACTGCGAGCGCGTTGGCAAGCGATCCCTGCCCGCGTCTGCTTCCATCGGGAGGCGTTCCACTCGAGCATCGGCTGGCCACCGTGTCGATTGAGAGTGCGGAGGATGTTCTCCCACGCGACCGTCTTCACTTCGTTGGTGTGCTCGTCGAATGGTCGAAGGCCCTTCTCGTCGAGGTGGTGCATCACGCTGTGCCAGTCGCGGTCGTTGGGCCAGTTGGTGGGATTCCAGCCACACCGGCGCGACCTCGTCCCCGCGGTAGGCGGCAAGGACCGCGACCGCGCAGCGGCGCAGGTCCGCGAATACCTTCGGCAGCCTGTACGGGTCGCACCATGAGGGTCTCCCAGGTGCCACCTTCAGCAATCGCGTTCGGGTCGGTTTCGTTGGTTGGAAGACCCCAAGTGAGTGCGAACGCGACGCAGCGTCCTCGTCGCGCACATCAAGGTCGACCATCTCTCTCAATGACAACTCGACGGGCATGGGAGCGGTTCGAACTCGTCGTCGCTGACGTAATCGGCAGTCAGGGCCCCGCCGTCGAGTGCATACGCCTGCACCACTTCGGGAACGTCGAGACGGCCTTTGACCGTCGAGGAAATCTGGGGTGGAAATAGGTCTGTCATCTGATGTTGACCTTGCGTTCGGACTGGGGCACACTTTTCACCACTGGAAGCCGCACCGGATAGTACCCCCGAACCGAGGTAGACGCAATGACCAGTTCCACTGAATATCTAAACCGCATCCCGGACCCGGAAGTCGAGCCGACCGTGTCAGTCCCCAGGGCCGGGGCGCTGCTCGGCATCGGCCGCAGCGCCTCATACCAGGCCGCCGAGGCCGGGCAGATCCCGACAATTCGGGTCGGCCGGTCGCTGCGGTACCGACGATGGGCTTGCGCCGCATGTTGGGGATGGACGTCTGATGGACCTCGACCCCACCGAAATGAATCTCGGCCCCGACGAACTCGAGGCCGAACTCCTGGTGCTCAAAGCCCAGACCGCCGAGGCCCGCCGCGCCCACGAGCAGGCCGTGGGTCGAAACGCCGTGCTCATTCCAATCATGGAAGAGCACGGATTCGAGACGGCCGGCGAGGCAATCGACTGGCTCTTGGCGCACCCCGAGCACTTGGCCTGAGCCGGTCCCGAATCCCCGGTCGCCGTCCGGTGCCCGGAACGCAAAACACCCCCCAACGGGACAAGCCGCGGGGGCGTTCGTCAGGAAGGAAACCTGAGAATGACTCTCAACAGCATACCCACCCCGACGCCAGAGCCGAAGATGACCGAGCAGGTCATCAAGCTCCTTACCGATGACGGCGACCCGTACCTCGGTCGGTTCATGGGCGTGCGCATAGGCGAAGACGTGTACCTCTTGCCCGACGGCGACGTCGCGCGTGCACTTCGAGTGCCACGGCGAACAGCTCGTGGTGGACCCCGACGACCCGGACCTGGACCAGCAACTTCCACCGTGGGCCTACTTCGAGGTGTGCCGAGCGTTCGGCCGCAAGCCCATTGTCGACCTCGACAAAGACGACCGGTGAGAACGCACAGGAACGCGGCTCACCCTGACACGCCGGGAGCGGGCGACGCCGCGCTCGCACTCGCCGAGCAGGCGTGGAAAGTCATGCCCATTTTCGGTAAGGTGCCGGCCATCCGGTCGGCACACCCGATGGGCGACCCGCTGCGCGGCACGTGTCACGGCGAGTGCGGCCGCCCCGGTCACGGCTTCTACGACGCGACCCATGACCCGGCCATCGTCTCGGCAATGTTCGCGGCGTTCCCCGGTGCCGGCATTGGCGGAACGGTGCCCGACAGGCTCCTCGTGCTCGACACGGACCCGCGCAATGGTGGCGACCGATGGCTCGCCGACCTTGAGGCGGTCCACGGACCGTTACCGGCGACACTCACGGTCCGGTCTGCCGCCGCGACGGCGGCACGCACCGCTACTACCAGCACCCTGGCGGGATGCTCTCCGGCGAACAACTCGTCGGGAGTGGCGTCGACCTCAAACAACCGGGACGCGGACTGGTCGTACTCCCGCCGACCGTGCATGCGGCGACGGGCTTCCCCTACGAGTGGGCCGACACGCACCCCCGACACAACTGCCGGCATGGTTCGTCGCGAAGTTGCGACCCAAGCCACGGCCCGTCGTGCGGCCCATCGTCCGGTCCCAGCGTGCGACCGGCGACTCACCGGCCGACTGGTTCTGCGAGGCGCACACCTGGGCCGACATCCTCCAGGGGTACGCGCCGGCACCGTGGCAGCTCGTCAACGGCGATGGCGGGAGCGACGGCTCAGGTTGGCGACATCCGACCGCCACCGTGGCCGTCTCCGCGACCGTCCGGCACGGTCTCCTGTTCGTCTACTCCTCGAACACGGCGCTACCGGTTACCGAACCGGGGGACCCGCACGGCCTCACGAAGTTTCAGCGTGGGCGCTCCTTACCGGTCGGACCCTTTCGGACGCTGCACGCGAAGCGATGCGACTCCGGGAACGGCTGGTGCTCGCATGAACGCTCCGAACATCGCCCCTGTTGCCCTTGTTGCCCCTCCTGCGAGGTCGACTCACGGCGGAGAGGAGTTGACGGTACTTCTCGACCAGCTCGACCACCTCCTTGCCCGTTACGTCGCGTTCCCCTCCGACTCGGCACGGCACGCGGTCGTCGCCTGGGTCGTGCACGCCCACGCCCTCGGTTACGAAGTGTTCGACTCGACCCCTCGGTTAGCGGCGCTCAGCGCCGAGAAGGGGAGCGGCAAGACGCGCCTCCTTGAGGTGCTCGAGCTGGTCTGCCCGAACCCTTTGCACACGGTGAACATCAGTGCAGCGGCACTGTTCCGGAAGGTCGACGGCGAACAGCCGACGCTCCTCCTCGACGAAGCCGACACCTACCTCGGCCAGAAAGTCGCACAACAGCACGAGGACGTGCGTGGCCTTATCAACGCCGGCCATCGGCGCGGCGCAGTCGCGACCCGATGCGAGGTCGGCAAAGGCGTGACCGTCAAAGAGTTTCAGGCATTCTGCGCGGCCGCGCTCGCTGGCATCGGCGACCTACCCGACACCATCCTCGACCGTTCAATCATCATCGGCATGAAACGGCGCGCACCGCACGAACACATCGAACCCTTCCGGCGACGCCGGGCGCTCGACGAGACAGCGGGACTCAAAGACGAACTCGCAACCTGGGCGCAGGCCTACGCGGTCACCCTCGACGATGACGAACCGGTAATGCCCGAAGGCATCACCGACCGTCCCGCCGACGTATGGGAACCGCTCGTCATCATCGGCGACCGCGCCGGCCCCAGATGGTCAACCCAGATACGCGCCGCCGCCGTCGTACTCAACAATGAACGCGCCAAACGCGAAACGCAGTCTCGGCGTTCGCCTCCTCGAAGACTGCCGAACTGTCTTCGGCGACCTCGACCGCCTCGGGACCGACGACCTCCTTGCGAAGTTGACGGAACTCGATGAGGCACCGTGGGGTGACTTGCGCGGCCGTCCCCTCGAGGCTCGCGGCCTCGCGAAGCGTCTCCGCCCCTACGAGGTCCGACCTGGTGACCACCGTTTCGACGACGGCACCCGCAAGGGCTACCTGCGCGAAACTTCCACGATGCATGGGTCCGACTCCTCCCACCTGTTGCCCTTGTCGCTTCTCAGGTAGGGGGCATGGTTGAGATAGACGAGCAAGACGACCCTTCACCCCCCTCTGAAGGAGGGCAACAAGGGCAACGCGCCGACCACGACAACGCGGTCAAGCCTGCTCCTCGACCGCTTCGACGCCGCGGTGATCGACCCCGAATCGGTGGTCGGACCATGACCGCCACCCGACCCACCCAATACGAATGGCGAGTGTCGTGGCGTCGAGCCCACTGGCAAGGCACCACCCTCGTTCACCGCTACTACCAAACCGAACCCCACGCCCGACGGTTCGCCCGCACCCTCGACCGCACCGGCGAATTCGCAACCGTCCGACTCCAATCCCGCCCGGTCGGCGAATGGGCTTCCCGATCGACCGCACCTCCCGCCGTCCGACATCTCGAAGAACTCGACACCGACGAGGAACAACTCGCAGAGGAACAGTTCGCCGCCCATCTCAGGAACATGCGATGACCCACGCAGGAGACATGACCGATGACCGATGACCGATGAGCTTTTTCGCATCGCGACGGACGCGTTCATGACCCCACGTGCCGCAGCCCGTTTGTGCAACGTGGAGCCATCCGCGATGGGGAGCACCAGACGCCCGTTTTCAGCACGGCGACGGTGGCTATCGGGACGGAGCGTGTCGCAAGGATTGAGTACGGAACGGGTGGTCGAGCCGAATGGCACCGGTGCCCGCAGTTTCAGGCAGAGCGAGACGCGCACTGAAGGCCGCAGTCGCCTTCTATATATGGTCGGCCGAGTGGTGGAGCCCCGCGGACTTTTTGGGTCGGGCCGGTGCATTGCACCCGCCAAGGCTTCGTTTTGTGTTCGGAGAATGCCCAGCGATCAGGGGTTTTTACTGTCGGCGCGGCGCATTGCACCGGCCAAGTCTTCGTTCTCCCTCTTGCGATTTCGTTGGAGGTCCTGACGTGACACGTCGAACGCGTATTCGGGACCGGCGTGGCAGGCGTTGCGGTCCGAGTGTCTGGCGGCCGCTGGTGGCGTCTGCCACTGGTGTGGCGGGCGCGCGACGGTGGCCGATCATCTCCGGCCGGTTTCGGAGGGCGGCCAGAACATGGGCTCCAACCTCGTCGCTTCCTGTGTCCGGTGCAATGGCGCGCGTCGGAATGCTCGAATGGCCGAGTTGGCGGCCCGAGCGATCGCGGCCGGGTTGCATCTCCGCGACACCGAAACGGGCGGTGGTCCGCCACCGGGGGCGCGGGTGGCGACTGGTCGCCCGACTGGCCGGCCGAAGAAAGGTGTCCCCGGTGTGGTGCTCCCGGGCGAACGGGGATTCGGTGGTGCGGCTCCAGCGTGTGACGGTGTCCAGCCTCGACCGGCTCGGCCGACCGTATCCGCCGCAGCGGGAGTGGTGACCAGGACCCTGAACTGCGGGATCTCAGAGGTAGCGGTATCGTCTTTCCGCGTTCTTGGTGATGATATTCGGGGGGGGGACTCTTGTGACTTCACGCTCCGATCAACTGTGCGAGTTTGCCGAGTGGCTTGCAAGGCTCGACACCTGGCGACGACCCGATGACGAGGGTCACGCGCAGAACATGGGCGAGCAGAAGAAGTACCGTGCCAGCCAGAGCCGAATCTGTACGGCATCAGATGAACGTCCGTCCGTTCGGTTCCGGAGCAACGTTAGGTCTCAAGTTCGGGGGCAGTGTGCGTTCGCGTCAGCTAATAGTCATCAGTCTCGTTGCGGGACTGTCCGTAGCCTGCGGCAGCGGATCGAACAGCACCGGCAGCAAAGCGCCGGATTCGACGACCACAACGAGAGCGACTGCGTCCGTACGCCAGTACGCGAGCTACGTAGCACGCACTGAGCGGACCTTGAGGTCGGCACTCTCAAGTACCGACGCTTGTTCCTTCGTCTCTCTGTCCTGCCCACTCGGAGCCCAGATCTCACTGTCGACGTTGAATTGACCGGATCGACCCTCGCCGTCAATCTCCTCGGTGCGTCCATGCGTACGGCTGGTCAATACGTGGGGGAGCCGCCGCCTGAGATCCGGGATCTTGTTCAGTCAACGATTGCAGACGCCGAGGCCGTAGCCGAGGCGGCGAACGCCGCAAACGAGTGCTTGCGAACCAGCAGCGGTTCAGTCACTCAGTGCGCAAGCGCGATGGGGACACTCGACCGGACTAAATACACGTTGGAGAGCACGCTCGACGCTTGGCAGCCCTACCTCTAGTGCTTCCGCGGAAAGCCGTAAGCGACGCGTCGCATGGCCGTTCTCGGGCAACCTGATATTGCCGGAGAGCTAGTCCGCGAGATGACGCAAAACGTTACTGATAACGGAGTCAATCTCGACGGCGTCCGTTGGTGCGACGTTGTCCTCGGATCCGATATGGGAGTGGGTTGCCACAAGGAACCCATGATGGATCTCTGCGTGCCGGTCGTAGCGCCAGAGAAGTTGATCGTCGGCGTCTCGATAGTCGTAGCTGTATTCGTTCAGCTCTAAGCCGAGGCTCTCGTGGTACGTCCCGTCGAGCCGCTCAGTGATCATGAACGAGATCTGGAGGCGGCTGCCATCGTAGAACTTGAGTATGTACTTGCTGACCACCGCTAAACGTTGGATGGTCCCGTCGGCAGCGAGACTCTCGTTCTCGTAGATGGTCACTTCGGCTGGCTCAGTATCGACAGCGCCGGAACCGTGAAGGATCTCGTAGAACCACGCTAGGTAGTCCTCGAACCCTTGGACGTAGTAGGGCGGCATTGCCTGCCCGATGCGAACTGGGAGGGGCTAGCTGACAGGGTACGGCAGCTGGCCGGCGCGTCGAAGAATCGAGTACACGAAGTCCCAGCGCACAAAGTCGGGATTCTCGACCAGTCGACCGGATGGGCTGGTGAAAGCGTCAGCGCGCCGCTCGGAAGGCATCGCGTAACACGCCTCAAAACCCTTGAGCTCAATACTCAGAGCTTCAATATCCAGCGGTTTGCGTACAGGGCTGCCCATCAAGGCCCTCTCTTCATCGGATCACCCATTATCGCGGGTGTGTCAAGAGTTTCTTCGGCAGGTCTCGGAAAAGCCTTGACTTGCGGAGGTCCTAGGAATCGAGACCGCTGAATCTCGCTAGCTGGCGGGGGCACAATCAGGCTGGCGGTCACTGCCGCCACAGCTCGAGTTCTCGAACCGACTCACCGACTGGAACGTCAACGCCTCATATGGTCGGACCGGCTGCTGCTACGACAACGCCGCGATGGAATCGACGTGGGCCGCGATCAAACGCGACCTCGTCCACATCTGGGGATCGTGGGAGCAGCTCACGCGGTCGCAGCTCCGCACGATCCTGTTCGAATACATCGAGGTCTTCTACAACCGGGCCCGCCACCAAGCCCGTCTTGGGCACCGCACCCCCGCCGATGCATACGCTGCCAGCCGAGCCGCCTGAATCACACCAACCCGTGTCCAAGATCGCGGGTCAACTCCAGGGTGCGTTTCGATCACGTCCGCGTCGGCCTGCGCCCTTCCGCTTCGCCTTCTGTTTCAGCTGCAACGCAAGCACCCTCGGCCGTCACCGCGGGCCGCGTCGGCCATCGGGGGCACCCCACCCCTCCCCCCGGCGTCGCGCGCACCCGGCAGGTTGCGGCGGCGCGCTCCACGTACGGGTTAGGGACTCTTGGAGAACGCACTTGACCTGACCTCGGCGGCTGGCACGACTGGATTAGTTCGGTGGAGTCTGCAGCTTCAGCCGTGACTCAGCCGGCTGGCGATGTGTTCGCGGTTGATCGCCGCGAATCCTCGGAAGAAGTTTCGCCGTCACCCACTGAGAGCCACCGAGTGGTGTTGTCCAGCCGCAACTTGGGTCCAGTTCGTTCCCGAGCCGATCTGAGTAGGGATTGAACGGCTGACAGCTGTTCCGTCGCCGAGCTGCCCGTATGAGTTGTAGCCCCACGCCCAGAGTGTCCCGTCGTTCTTGATTGCCAATGAGTGGTAACCAAACGAACCGGCCGCGACAACGGCCCAATCTGTTGCCGAGCCGATCTGCGTCGGACTCCAACGATTGACGGTCGTTCCGTCGCCGAGCTGCCCGCTTGCGTTGTAGCCCCACGCCCAGAGCGATCCATCGTCCTTGATCGCCAACGAACCAATGCCAACGGCTGAGACCAAAGCCCAGTCGGAGGATGAGCCGACTTGCGTGGGATTCAGCACTGCGCTCGTGGATGTCCCCTGACCCAGTTCCCCCGCTGAGTTGTCGCCCCAGGCCCAGAGAGTCCCGTCCCCTTTGATCGCCAACGAATGTGACGAGCCAGCCGACACGCTTGCCCAGTTCGTTGCGGTGCCGACCCGCGTCGGCGTCGTTCGTTGAATAGTGGTTCCGTCGCCTAGCTGCCCGTAGAAGTTCTCACCCCATGCCCACAAAGTTCCATCGGTACGTACGGCCAAGACCTGCGAACCAGTCGACACTGCTGCCCAGTTCGTTGCGGTGCCAACCTGGGCCGGCGTCGTCCGCTGAACTGTGGTTCCGTCGCCAAGCTGGCCGTTCCCGTTGTAGCCCCAAGCCCAGAGCGTCCCATCGTCCTTGATTGCAAAGGAGTGGTTGCCGCCGGCCGAGACCGAAGCCCAGTCGCTTGCTGACCCGATCCGAGTTGGTTCTGAGCGTGTGATGGTGGTGCCGTCGCCGACTTCTCCTTCACCGTTGCGTCCCCACGCCCAGAGGGTTCCATCGGCCTTGATCGCCAAAGAGTGGTAACCGTCCGCATCAATCGATTCCCAGTCGTTCCCTGAACCAGAGCGCGTAGGGCTGTATTGACCGTTGTTGATCCCCCACGTCCAAAGGTTGGACGGCTGCATCAGGAGCGTGGTTGTCGATGTGGTTGTCGTGGCCGGAGGCGCGCATTCTTCGCGGATCGTGAACGTCGGTACCGCAGCGAGGACGCGCAACTCGTCGGAGCACGAAAGTGATCCGGGCACGCCTTCGAGGCCGGGGACACCTTGTGGTCCTTGCGCGTTCCACGACCGCACAGTGTCAGTTGCCTTCGGACACGACGCAGGAGTGACGTTGAGTCGCATGGTCGCGTACCGGACGACCCCGGTGGTGCTCACACACGCGTAGTAACGGTCGGAACTGTTCGGCGGCACGACCGTGACCGCGTACGCGACACCGCCGGCGAGGAATGCGCCGACGATGACGCCGATCATGATGCCTTGGATTCGTTTACTCACTGCCCAACCCCCGGTCGTCGCCACTGCCAGGGACGCTAGGAGTCGATGGGCAGGAGGGTGGGGATGTTGATCCCGTGCCGGTCCAGTCCCCTGGATTGGCTTCGTCGCGCGACGAAGGGTGTTGGCTGGCGGGCCGGTGACGTCGTGTAAACGATCAAACACCATCGTGGCTGTTGAACGTCGGAAGCGAAAGGTGGGAATCGGCGCGTTGGCGCTATCGGCGTCGACGCCTTCGAAGCGATGCGGGCGTCCGAGTAGCCATGGGCGCGGTCGCCACTAAACCGGAAGGATTCGACAGCCGTGGCCTGCAGGGTTCGGGGGCCCTACGCGACCGAGCTGGGTCGGGCTCGGAGTCTCGTGACGGCGTGATGCTCGCGTGTGAGGCCGCCGGCGAGCAAGATCCGGAGTCGGTAGTTGGCGAGGTTGCGGAACCCGCGGCCGGAGCGCTTGACCTGCTTGATCAAGAGGTTCGCGGCTTCGACGGGACCGTTGCTCGCGCCGGTCGTGTGATGGTTCAAGATCTGAACGCGCCACCGTCGGAGGGTCTTCGCGAGCCGACGGAGTTCGGGTCCGGCTTCGGGCGCGGTGCACCAGACGATCGCATCGCCGAGCGCGGCCTCGGCGACGGCGGGATCGTCGGTGAGATAGATGCTGCGGACTTTCTCTTTCGCGACCCAGGCGTCTTGGAGTTCGCCGGTTGGGTCTCCGTCGCGCAACGCGGCCCAGATCCGTTCCCACCCTTGTTCGTCGACGCGTTCGGCACCGAGGAGGAAGAGCTTGCGGGTCGCGTAGAGCGGATCACGGGCCCAGCCGCGGTGACCGAGCGTGTCTTGCTGGACGCGTTGTCGACAGCGAGTGACGGCCTGGTTCGCGAGCCGCACGATGTGGAACGGATCGACCACGAGCGTGATGTCGCGAAGCAGGACCGTGTCGGTCACCGCCTTGCGATAGCCCTCGTGCGGGTCGACCGAGACGACCTCGACCGCGGCCCGCCACCAGGCAGGCTGACCGGCGAGCCAGAGACGCAGGTCAGCGGCATCGCGGCCTTCGAACACGTCGATGATCTGACCGGAGACGACGTCGACGACTGCGGTGATGAACCGGCGGCGCCGTCGACGGTGCGCGGGTTGCATCACCGTCTCGTCGAAGCCAGCCATCGGCGTCTCACCCACCCGGCCGGGATCGTCGACTCGTTCGGTGCCGGCCTGTTCGACCGCCGACCAGACGGTCGGCCACGACACCCCGAACCCTCGAGCGATCGACGCGATGGTCCCCTCGATCGCCTCGATCCGATCCGTGGCCCACGCCACCGCACGATGTGTGAGCACCCGACGCGGCCCGGCGAGCTCACACGCCTCTGTCCAGGTCTTCGTCGGGCAATCAGGGTCGGGACACGACCAGATCCGCCGCCACACCCGGACCACGACGGCCCGGTCACCCGACGGTGCGTCGCGCAGGCCGACCCAGCGGCGGTCTTTCGGCTTCGCTCGCGTGCCACACGCCGTGCAGCCCGTCACCGTCGCGGTCGACTCGACCAAGATCGTCAACTCGTGCCCGTCGTCGACGACGTCGAGCACTTTGAAGTTGGGCGCGCCGAACCAGATCGCGCTACTACCGTCCACCAGGGGCCTCCTCGATCTCTGACCGTCAAGAAGTCACGAGATTGTTGGAGGCCCTCCTTCTATCGGTGGACCCTCACCACCCGGTCCGTCCCAGGTTCAACGCGTAGGGCCGGTTCGGGCGGGCCGCGGTGACACGGTTGGTGGGTGTGATGGTCCCCTGGATGGCGAATCACACGCGAGAGCGGTTCCTTGGCGCTTCGGCCGGACCCGCCGGCGATGACGTGCTCAATACGGAAGGCAGTAGACGCGGACATGACCGATGGTGAGATTCGAAGGTCCGCTGTTGTTCACTTGGATGGAAGAGTAGGCAGCCACGCTGTCGGCCAGGCCAGAACCGCCGAGATAGTTGATGCCGTTTAGGAGGACATCGGGGTTGGTGGGGTTGAACTGTTGGGCTTGACCCATCTGGGTAGCCGCGCCCCCAGGCTCCAACATTGTCATCGCAGTCACAGTCGTTCCGTAGGGATAGCTTGCTCCCGAGCTGATCCCCTTGAGTTCGACCATCAGCCTTCTGCAGTCCGCCGTAGGCACAGGGTCGTATGTAAATACCGCGCCTATAGCCACTGCAACGGCGTCCTGGGATAGGTCGATAACGCGCCCGGCCGCCCCACGTTGCACCGGCGTGGACGGCGCGCCCGCATACCACGATCGGATGACATCGGAGGCCGCAGGACACTGCGTCGGCGCGTTGTTGACCTGAACGGTCGAGGCCTTGAGTTTCCCAACGGACGAGAAGCACCCGTAATACCGGTCAGTCGGCTGCGGGTCGACGTTCGGAACGACGAACGCCGCGTAGGCGGCGCCCCCCGCGACGATCACGCCGACGATCAGACCGAAGACGACACCCTGCAACCGCTTGCCCATGAATCCATCCCTGTTGGCCCTTAGTTGTGGCCGGACCCTAACGCTCGGAACCAGAACCGGACAGGGTCTTACGACCTGGCGACTTCTTCCCGCCAAATCGCCAAATCATCCGGCTCAGTTTGATTAGAGGTACGGAGCCCACGCCCCGATGAGTCCGCGCACGTCCTCGACTTGGGCATCGAGCACACCTAGTTGGGTCTCGCACTTCGACAGCACGTCGCCTGCGTTCCCGCCGCTCGATCTCACACCGTCTTGACAGTCGTTGAGTGCCGACCACGACGCGTTGATCGAACTCGCAACGTCGCGGGTACGTGTGACAACGCCGCGCATGTTCTCCGGGACGCGATCCGGTGCGGGTAACGACACCTTCGTGATCGGGTCGACCACACCGAACAGCGTGTTGTAGTAGTTGGTGTAGACGACGCACCCGTGATCCATGTTGTACTCGTCGGACTTGCATTCGTCATACGTGGCGAGCCCGGTCTTGAGCGCGACCTCTGCCTCCGAAACGGCGCTCGCTACCTCGATGCGGCTGATCGTGACGGGCGGTGTCGACTTCGGACTGGTGCTTCCGTTGCTTCCGCACCCAGCGGCGACGAGACCGGCAGTCAGAATGACCATCACGGCAGTGCGCGTCTCGTGGATCATGGCACTGTGTCCGTCGTGACATCGACCTTGCCGTCGGGCAGGTCGCGGACGAGACACCGATAGGTGTCGTTGACCGTGAACAGGTAACCGTTCGGGCGAACCTCGAAGTCGACGCCGAAGCTTGCAAAGCTCTCGGGCGCATTCCCACCGCTGCTCACGATGGTCTGTCGACATGCCTCGTACGCGGTGTCGGGCCCGAGCGGGTCGGAGTCGTCGTTCGCCTTGTCGTTCGGCCCGAAGATGACCAACCCACCGAGGATCACCACCAGAATGATCACGAGGGCAACGGCTAACACGCGCTTCTTGCGCTCAGAGAGCCCCTGCTGTGGCGCCGTGGAAGTAACAGGTTCCACGGTTTCGGTACTGATGCCGATCGGCGGGGGTGTGCTGTCAACGGGGTCTTCGTGTTGGATGCCCGCACGACTGACCGAATCGGTCCAAGCCGTGCCGTTCCAATAGCGATGGTCGAAGCGACCCATGGGGTCCGGATACCAACCTGCGGGGACGCGTGCCTGCCTCACTCACGGGTCGACACCGTATCGGGACGCCGTTGGCGGTGATTCCGGGGCTGCAGCAAGCAGATCCAGGAGACGGCCTACGGCCGCGCGACTTCCTCACGCCAGATCGCAACATCAGCCGGCGCAGACACCGCGAGCCGAACCTGTCCACCGTTCACCGATGCGACCTCGACGCGAATCTCGCGGCCATCGACGGCGAGCAAGATGGCTTGACCTTCAGTGCGGGTGAGAACGAGTGCCATAGGTCAGGCACTTGGATCGTCATTGAGCAGCGTGCCCGTACCGACCCCGCGGTCGATTGTCGCCCCGGTCGCGCTGAGGAGCGTCACGGTGAAGGTCTCATCGGGTTCCGGGATTGAGTCCCCTCCGATCGGGATAGTCACGCCACCATTGACGCCGGTAAGCCCGTTCGTCCTGAGAGGCCACTTGAAGGTGCGGACTCGCGGCACCGTCGACAGTCCAAGTCGAGGTCGGAAGCGGTGACCAGATCGATCCTGTACGAGATACTCACTTCTTGCGTTGAGGGCCCCGACAAGGTGAGGGGCAGTCGAATTGTCCGGCGGTCTCGTGAGTCGCCTTCCGGTGTCAAGGTGTCACCGATTGAAACAGTGACCGGGTCCGACACACGATGGAGAACGAGGGTCACGACAGGTCCCATCACGTACCCGACGTTTCCGGTGAGTGCAGACCCATCGGTAGACGCCGTGGCAACCACTGCCCATGAAGATGGACTAACGCCGTAGCCGTGGTACGCCACCGTTTCACAAGCCTGGAATCCGTAGAGTTTTGGTACGGAGTACAACGAAAAGTGTGGGCCGATGCCTCGCAGGGTCATTTCCCAGTTCGACTGCCACGACGGCTGGTTGAAGTCTGCGATCCATTGGTTCCCGTCAACGTCGGGCGTCGACTCCCAGTGGCCATGGACCGACGGCGGGCAGGGCGCAGCACTTGCCCGAGGTGTCCCGTCACCTGTCGAGGTGACTGCGAAGGTCAGGGCGACGGCGCCCGAAATCGCAGCGAAACCGATCCACCAACGTTTGAGCTTCATATCGCGTGGCCTCCCGCCCCGGTACTGACCGGGTCAGCTTAGAGACGCCCCGACCCAAGGCCCGGCAAGCCTGACGAGTGGTCTCACCACGGCGCGACCATCCGCCCCATGATCTGCCCCGACTGCGACGGCAACCTCGAGCAGGTCGGCGAGTGGACCGAGACCCGGCTGCGGCCCGCGGACCGGTGGCGGTGTCCCGACTGCGGGACCCGGTGGGTACTGGACGCGACCGGGATGCTCGACGAGGCGTGAGCGGACGCGCAGCCGATGGGAGTTCTACCGGAGTTCTACCGAGAACCCGCCGACCGCTAGTTCGCGTCGTGTCAGTCCGTTGGGCTTCATCCACTCTGACCTGCGGTTTCGCGATTCGCCGGCACCGAGTCGGACGGCCGATTACCCCCGGAAGAAGTTTGAGGGGCTAGTGCCCTAACGGGCGTGGGGGTTCAAGTCCCCCCTCCGACACCAGCGTTCTGCGACCCCTGCTGCCACGGCTCTTCGCGTCGGCCCTTGCGCGCCATCGAGCCGGTCTGCTGCGTGATCCGGTGAGCTCCGGAGCGCCCGCCCACGTCTACCTACGACCCGCCGATGCCAGCGCCGCGGCTTACGACGAGCAGCGCTGCGAACTCTGGGGCGAGCCCGGCGGCGTCGGGTTGCGGAGCACGAAGGTGTCGGCGACCCGATTGCTCTGGTTGACGGCGCGTCCCACGATCCGGTCGGGGTAGAACGCGAGATCGACGAAGTGATGCCACGAGAACGATCGCGCCGGTGAACGACTCTTCCCCGGTACGGCGGGTACCGGAGGCGGCGCCACTGACGAGATAGGTCACGCCGTTGATGCGCTCGCTCCGCTGGTAGTCGTGGTCGTGGCCCGAGAGCACGAGTTGGACGCCGTAGCACTCGAAGATCGGTGAGAACACGCGCCGAGCCTCGGTGTTCGAACCTTGATACCCCGCGGAATAGGGAGGATGGTGCAGTGCCACCACCTTCCACGGGGCGTTGGACCGCGCCAGTGTTTGCTCGAGGAAGCGTCGCTGCTTGGGGTTGTTGATGTCGTTCGAGTCGAGTCCGACAAAGAGGGTGTCGCCCATCGACTGTGACCACCATCGCCCGGGCATCCCGAGGACGCGCACCTGCGCCCGGGCGTTCCCGTTCATCACGTCGTGGTTCCCCAGGATCGCCAGCAGCTTCGCGTGGTCGAGGACCTCCGCGAACGGCTGAAACACCGCACCCGGGAGTAGCCGCGGGTCGCCGTCCGGGTAGGCGTTGTCGCCGAGGAGGAAGAGGGCTTGGTATGGCGAGGAACGATCGATGCGTGCGACTGCGCGGCCGGTCTCGTCGACACGGGTGCCACTGTCACCGACGTCGCCGGCGACTGCGACATGCAGCTCCGGCGTGGGGAGGTGTCGGTAGCCGACAGTATGGGTCGGGCTTCCTTTCCAATGAGTGGCGTACGACCAGATCTGTCGGCGGTAGTTGTAGACGAACGGCGTGGCGATGACCGCGATCGCGAGCAGTACTGCGCCCAGGATCCGCGGCCAGCGGCGCCGGCGGCGAGCCTTGACTGGCGGGTCGTGCTCGGTGTGGGTACCTGTCATGCGGCTTCCTTCTCCGGCCACTGCATGTGATGCACCGTCACGACGAGCGACGACATGCGCAGATCGTTCAGGCATCCTCGAAGCTGGCGGCGGTCTGGTTTGTCCAGAGCGGGGGTCACGACGAAGTGGAACTCGCCGTCTGTGTTCCACCGAAAGGAGGGGATCCGTGCCGTGGCCTTCGTCTCGGCCACACACTGAATCGTGAGCGCGCGGGCCAACCGCGCTGCACTGCGTGGGTTGCTTCGCCATCGGGCTTCCGCGGTGACGGCGAGGCGGGAATTCGGCGGCATCGGCGTGTGCACCGTCATGGTTGTTGACCGTACGAAGATCGTGGCGACGATCAGGACCGTGACGGCGACGACGGTAGGGATGGCGCGGGTCATCGGTGGGGTCCCAGCAGCACTTCGAGGTGCTCGATTCCGTAGGGGCCGCCTTCGGCGACCAGCTCGCGATCGTCCGGCACCAGTGGACCGTCCGGAAACGCGGCTCGGTCGAGCCGTCGCGCGAGCGACCGCTCCAGGGTGGGAAGGGCCGTGCGAGTCGCGATGCGGTCGACAATCCATGTACCGACCGTCAGGAGGACACCGGCACCGAGGAGCAAGGTGACGAACACGGAGAGTCGGGAGGTTTCCTGCTCCAGCCAGGCGAAGTGGTCGCGCTCGGGGTCGCGTCGCGTGGATGCGATCGAGTACCTGCTCGTCACGCGTTGATCGGTAGGCAGTCTGCACATGCTGCATCCGTCGGAGCAGGAACAGGAATGCGAGAGCGACTTCGACGGCCACGAACAGGAGCCCGACGAGCAACGCTCGGTTCCACTCCCACCGGTAGACGTACACGACGCTGTAGATCCCGCACGCAGCCAGCGTGACGATCCCGATGAGCCAACCCAGTCGCCCCGTCATGCTGCACCTTGCCCATCCGCCGCGTTGCCGTGATGGACGACGCTCCGCACCGTGCCGGTGATGCCGTCGACTTCGACGGGGGTGCCCTCGGACCAGCGACTGGTCGCATCGGGGAGTCCGACAACGGTGGGGATTCCCAGCTCACGGGCAAGAATCGCGAGATGGGCGAGCACGCTGCCCGTCTCGGCGACGAGTCCGCCCAGGCGGGGGAGCACGGGCGCCAAGCGGGCGTCGAGTGCCCGAACCACCAGCACCGCACCGTCCGGAGGGTCGTCCGGCGCGAGACATACGGGCCCGGAGCCACGTCCGCCCCCTGCTCCGATGCCCTGTCGGGGATGGCGGGGGGTCACCGGAACTGGGAGGCCGCGATCGGAAAGGCGGAAGCGCGCCGGCAGCGCGGGGCTGTCGACGTCGGGGGCAGTGGAGGCATCCGCCAACAGAACGGAGCGTCCACGAACGACCGACTCCAACTCGTCGAGTCGGAGTCGGCGCAGATCCTGCGGGTCCGCGAGGAGGCCGCGGTCGGTCAATCGAACCCCGAGCTCCCACGCGAACCGGGAGCCCACTTCCTGGGTCCATCGCACCCGCAGTCGCAGCGCTTCTCGTGCCGTCGACGCGGCGTCCTCGGGGCCGGGGACCCATTCGGGGATCGAGAACTGTCGAGGCAGACGGATGCCGGGACCGACCCGTGGTGGCGCGAGGGCAAGCGTGATGGGGAACCGCGCCGGGATCTCGACGTCGGCGAGCCCCTCCGCACGGGCACGGTCGAGCACGCGGAGCGCCACGGACTGGGCGCCGGAGCGTGCGCTGGCCGGGCGGAGTACGAGGCCAACCAGCATCTCGTACGTGTGCAGGGATTCGAGCGCTTTGGAGAACGAGCCGAGCGCGGCGACCAGCTGTCGCTCCGTCAGTGTGGCGGCTGGTGGAACGTCGAGGAGTGCCTCATCGGCAACGCGGAGTTCGTCGGCGGCGAGGCTCGGAAGGGCCGCGCGGAGACGGCCGATCCGCCACGCTGCTCGCAGCGCCCTGATGCGCCGCGCCACCGAGTGGCCACCGGCGGACTGTGATGCCTCGAAGACGTCGAGATCGACCGCGATTCGCCCACGCACGACGATCAAGAGTGGGGTGCGCTCGAGCCGGGCGGGAGGGACGACGCCGAGAACGTCGAACACCGTGTGCAGGGCCCGCTTGAGCGGCTCGGCCCAGAGGTCGACCTCGAGTGGCGCGAGAGGATCCGGGAAGGTTTCGGAGGTCGGTCCGGAACCGTAGGTGGGTCCCTCCGGTATCCCGGCAATCGACGTGGTCACCGGGCGGCTTTGGAGGAGGGTGACATCGCCCCCGGGCCCGACCGCCCACTCGATGTCCTGCGGTCCGCCGAACAGGGCCGCGCACTCTGCGCCGAGCTGCACGAGGCGTCGGCGGGTTCGCCGGGGCAGATGCACCGCGTCCGGGCCGGGCGTGTAGGCGTGGCGGCGTCCGGTTGCATCGATCTCGTAGCGGCTTCCCGTCTGGGTGCCGCTGACGAGGTGCTCGGGGAGTCCGTGAACGGCAGCGATCACGACCCGGTCGCTGCGTCCGGTCACCGGATCGATCCCGAACATCACGCCACCGGCACGCGGGACCAGCAACGGCTGGACCAGGACCGCGATCGGCACCTCATCGATCCGGAGTCCCTCGGTGCGGGCGACGAACTCGGCGGATCCACGGACGGCCGTCACGGCGGCGAGGAAGTGGTCCCAACCGGTGACGCCGACCACTGTGGTGAAGCGGCCGGCCATCGACGAAGCTTCGGTGTCTTCGAGCGCAGACGATGATCGCACCACGAGCGCGCGCGCCCCGCCGCCGGAAACCGCGTCCCAGGCCCGTCGGATCTCCTCCGTCGGAAGGCCGGAGGGCTCGAGTGCCATTGCCATCGTGGTGATGACGAATCCGTCGAGCGCGGGCAACCCGGCGCCGCGCGCCTTGGCGAGCGCGGCAGCCTTGGCGCCCGCGACCTGCGGATCGCGTGCCGCCGGATCATCGAGTGACAAGGCCACGGAGTCCAACCCGGCCACCGGTACCGCCATTCTCCGTTCTCCCCACTGACGCCGCGTCCGCATTGTCACGTGAAGTATCCGGCAACGAGACCGACCTCACCACGGGCTTTGGTCCCGGATCGCGCGTCCGTGGTCAGCGTTCCCCGATTGTCCCCGCGAGCGCCTTCCCATCGGACTTCCCGGTGGCCGGCCACTCCAGCAGAGCCGATGTCCTCGCACCGAGACCCGACTGAGCGAACCCGGCGCCGCAACCGGAATGATCGACGTGCGTCAGGGTTGCGGTTCGGTGACGGCGGATGCGCCCAGCATGCCGGTGACGTAGTCCCAAAACGCGGCGGGTGGGAGACCGGGGCTGAAGTAGAAACCCTGGGCGGTGTCGACACCGCGGTCAGTGATCTCGTCGAGCGCGGAGTTGGTCTCCACGCCTTCGGCGACGATATCGAGACCCAGGGTGCGGCCGAGTTCGACGGTCGCGCTGAGGATCGCTTGCGCCCGAACGTCTTCGTCGAGATGGGTGATGAAGCTGCGGTCGAGCTTGAGCTCGTCGACCGGGAGTTCGAGGAGCTTCGACATCGACGAGTAGCCGACACCGAAGTCGTCGATCGAGACGCGGATGCCTTCGGCTCGTAAGGCGTGGAGCGTGCGCGCTGCCCGTACGGGATCGCTCGCGAGCGCAGTCTCGGTGATCTCGAGAGTCAGGAGCCGCGGCAGGAGGTCGTGGCTGTCCATCGCGGCTCGGATGTAGGCGGGGAGGTCTTCGTCGACGAGGTCGCTCGCCGAGACGTTGACGCTGAGTCGCAGGTCGTGTCCGGCGGCGCGGGTCTCGGCGAGATGCCCGATCGATTGGTTCAACACGCAGCGGGTGATCGCGGGGATGAGCCCGACGCGTTCTGCGAGGGGGATGAACTCGTCCGGTAACAACAGACCCCGCTGAGGGTGACGCCAGCGGATCAGGGCCTCCATGCCGACGACCGCGCCGGACGCGAGGTCGATGGTCGGTTGATAGTGCATCTCGAAGGCTCGCTGGTCGATGGCGGAGCGGAGGTCTTCGATGAGTGCAAGGCGTTCGCGGCTGTGGGGATCGTGGTCGACATCGTAGATCGCGAACCCGCGTTGGGTGCGTTTCGCGTCGTACATCGCGACGTCCGCGGCGCGGACGAGGTCGTCGCGGGTGGTGCCGTGCTCGGGCGTGCACGCGATGCCGATGCTCGCACTGACCCGAATCGAGATGCCGTCGAGCGCGATGGGGTTGGTCAACGTGTCGAGCAACGTCTGTGCTGCCGCAACGCCACTCACGCGATCGCCGGGGAAGGTGACGCCGAACTCGTCACCACCGAGGCGGGCCAGGAGCCCGCCGGCCGGAAGCGATCGTGAGAACCGTTCGCCCACGATGCCGAGCAGGAGGTCGCCGGAGTGATGGCCGAGCGAATCGTTGACCTCCTTGAACCCGTCGAGGTCGATGAGGAGTACGGCCTGCAGCGGGTCGATCCCGGCGAGGCGCCGATCAAGTTGTTCGGTGAAGCCGCGCCGGTTCATGAGGGTCGTCAGGTCATCAGTGCGAGCCTGGCGGAAACCTTCGTTCGCTCGACGGAGTTCGCGCACCGTGTACACGACCCGCACCAATGCGGCGCCGACCGACGCCATCGCGAGCCAACTCGCCAGCGGCGGAACCGTGCCGGTCAGTCCGAGGGCAATGACGGCGAGCGACACCAGCGCGCACAGCGCGGGAATCACCGCGAGACCAGACGCGAGCTCGGTCGTACGACCATGGCGGCGCGTCATCCGGAACCATGGTGCAAGTCCGAAGAGCACGATGCCCGCCGACCACGTCAGTTCCAACGAGGTCCCCACCTGGTACGTGTCCGCCGCGATCTGGTTGAGGTAGACGATGTCGCCCAGTGCCCAGAGTCCTGCGCCGGCCATGAATGCCATGGTCGCCGGCGTCGGTCGGAATCGCTGTGGCGCCAGCCCGGAGATGACGATCACGATGAAGACCAGGTCGAACAGCGGATAGGCAAGGCCGACGAGGACCTGAGCCGTGCTGCCGCTCTGGGCGAGGATCGGCTCGAACCACAGCGCGACCGCGACCGCGCCCGCCGCGAGGCCAACGACAAGTCCGTCGAGCAGCGTCGCGCGCGACGTGTCGTCGCTCCCATGACGCATGAACAGTACGAGGCCGACTGCGAACGCCAGGTACGACAACAAGAAGAGGACATCCGCGGGCCCGGGATAGGGGATCGGGCGAAGGTTCTGGTCGTGATACGTGTAGACCAGATTCGCAACGCAGTTGAAGACGATTCCCGCAGTGATCCAGGACCACGCCCACCGCAGTCGTCGGTCGATGACGGCCTTGATCCCAACCACCGCCCCCGGGAGAAGCGACGCCACGAGGAACACCCAGCCGTCCCAGAAGGTGACGTACCCGTCTGCCGGCCGGTGGGCCAGGAAGATCGACGCGCCATACGCCACATTGGTGACCAGCGTCGCAACCACCAGGCCGCGCACGAGCCGCTCGAGCCCAGGTCGTGACGGCACGCTCAGAATGTCTTTCCCTGTCCACACGTCGCTCGTATCGGCCCGTTCGACGCCGCGCTAAAGAAAAATGAAAAGCACCCACAGCGGTCTCCAGAGGACTCCCGAGGTTGGGAGCGGATCGACCAGCACGCGCTCGGGTCGTTGGACTCTGGCCGAACCGATCACGCTCAGACAGGGTGACGCAATGGAGTTTGATCCGATCGACCTGCTCACCCGTGCTGCCGCGACGACCGAGGCGGTGCTCGCGCAACTCGATCCCGGCAATCGAGATCGGCCGAGTCCGTGTCCGGAGATGACCGTTTCGGAGGTGGCGGCGCACCTCATCGGCGGCGTCAATGGCTTCGCCGAAGTGGGCGAGGGCGGCGAGCTCAACTTCGGCCCGGACCTCGACCCTGAGCTCGATCCGCAAGACGCTCCCGTCGTCTTCCGCGCCGCCATCGACCGGCTCCTCGCCGCGTTCGCTGCACCCGGCCGGATCGAAGCGACGTATTCGATGCCGTGGGGACCGACCACCGGCGGCCAGCTCCTCGGCTTCGAACTCATCGAGACCGTCGTTCATGGCTGGGACATCGCCCGGGGGCTCGACGTCTCCCTCGACGTCGAGGACGATGTGGTCCGGGCGACCCTGGCGGGCGCCCGCATGTGGGTGGACGAATCGGTTCGCGTGCCGGGAATGTTCGGCCCCGAGGTTCGGGTCGACGATGCGCCGCCGCTCGATCAGCTGGTGGCGTTTCTCGGACGCGATCCCGCGTGGGTCCCCTGAGCCTCGAAGAGCCCGGAGACGTCGCGATGAAGGCAATGACCAGAGACCGCTACGGCTCGGCCGACGTCCTCGAACTCTCGGATGTCCCGATGCCGGTCGTCGGTGACGATCAGATCCTCGTACGGGTTCGGGCGGCAGGGATGGGTCCGAACGTCTGGCACGAGCTGACCGGAGTGCCGTACATCGCGCGGCTGGGGTTCGGAGTACGCCGGCCCAAGGATCCGCTTCTGTTTGCTTCGGTCGCGGGCACCGTCGAAGCCGTCGGCCAGAAGGTGACCGGTTTCACCACCGGCGATGACGTCTATGGCGTCAGCGACGGTGGCCTCGCCGAGTTCACCGTGGCGCGGCCCGATCAACTCGCGCCGAAGCCGGCGAACCTCACGTTCGAGCAGGCAGCCGCAGTGCCCGTCTCGGCGTGCGCAGCACTCCACGGCTTACGGGACGAGGGCCGGATCCGCGCCGGTCAGCACGTGCTGGTCATTGGGGCGTCGGGGGGAGTGGGGTCGTTTGCGGTGCAACTGGCCAATGCCTTCGGGGCGGAGGTCACGGGTGTGTGTCGCACCGACAAGGTGGAGTTCGTCCACACCCTCGGCGCCGACCGCGTGATCGACTACACCCGCCAAGAGGTCACGGATACACCGAACCGGTACGACCTCATCCTCGACACCGCGGGGCGTCGGCCCATCAACCGACTCCGTCGCTTGCTGGCTCCGGGCGGGACGCTGGTGATCGTCGGCGGCGAAGGTGGCGGGCGTTGGACCGGCGGGTTCGAGCGTCAGGTAGTCGGCGCGCTCGTGTATTCGATCGTCGGCCGGCAACGGGTCCGATCGCTCATGTCCCACGAGACCCGGGCCGACCTGCTCGTGCTCAACGAGCTCATGGAGTCGGGCCAGGTTGCGCCCGTCGTCACTCGCACCCTCCCGCTCGAGCGCGCCGCCGAGGCGCTCCGCGACGCCGACGAGGGCCATGGGCTCGGCAAGGTCGTCGTGACGGTGTGACTGCTGGGCGGCTCACCGACGGGCGAGAACCTGCGGTGTGAGCCGAGCGCGACACTTGCTCCACAATGGTGGGGTGACGACGCCACGGACGCCCGAGGAATCCCGTCGACGCGGCGTGCACCTCGAGTGGGCGACGAACGGCTGGAACGCAATGGAGGTCGTCGTCACGATCTCACTGGGGCTGCAGGCCGGATCGCTCGCGCTGATCGCCTTCGGCCTCGACTCCGTCGTGGAGATCTTTGCGTCGACCGTGGTGATCAGGAACCTCCGGGACGATCGCCACGACCCCGGTGACCGGCGTGTCCACCGATCGCTCCGGCTGATCGCCGGCGCATTCTGGGTGCTCGCCGCATTTCTGACCGTTCTCAGCGTCCGGGGTCTGATCCGCGGCGATCGGCCGGACAGCTCACCGCTCGGCGTCTCCTACCTCGCCCTCACCGCCGTGGTCATGTTCGGTCTCGCCCGACTCAAACGAACGACCGCTCGCGAATTCGGGAGTGAGACGTTGCAGGCCGAGGCGACGCTGACGTTCTTGGACGGCTGTCTCAGTGCGGGGATCCTCACCGCGCTGGTGCTCAATGCGTGGCTCGGTTGGTGGTGGACCGACGGTGCCGCTGCGCTCCTGGTGGCGGGCTTCGCCGTGAAGGCAGGCGTCGACCATTGGCGAGAGTCCGCACCGCACGAAGAGGAACGCGAGGCCCCTGATGGGCGACACGGCGGAACCCCCGGTCGGTGGCAATCCTGAGCCTCAGGCAGTCGGTGCACCACCACGCACAACCCGCGTGCCCGCGAGGCTGCCCTCGTCGCGCCACTGCCGGAGGTGTTCGGCGTAGTCCATGAGCGATCCGGGGAAGACCGCGCCTCGTGCTGCGAGCATGGTGCGGGCGCCCTCGCTGTTGCCGTAACTCGGGGTGCACGTCTTGTTGTACCCGGCGATCGCGCCCGAGCGTTCCCACAAGGTCTGCAACCACGCATCCTCGGCCTCGACCGTCGCCTCGATCGACTCGATGCCATCGGCGAGGCACTGATCGATCAGGCCGGTGATGTGGGCCGTCGACTCCGACAGGAAGTGCACGAAGTTCAGGCCGAAGCCCGCCTGGATGAAGCTCACCACGAAGAAGTTCGGGAACTCCGCGGTGAGGATGCCGTGCAGCGAGTGGGTGCCGTCGTGCCACCGCTCGCTGAGCCGCTGGCCACTCCGGCCGACGGGGTCGAAGCCGAGCCGTTGGACGAGCCCGGTCGTGATCTCGAATCCGGACGCGAAGATGAGCAGGTCGAGCGGGTACTCCGTGCCGTCGACGACCGGCCCCGCGGCCGACATCTCGCGCACGCCCCGGCCGTCGGTGTCGACGAGGTGCACGTTCGGCCGGTTGAACGACTGCAGATACTCGTCGTGGAAGCACAATCGCTTGCAGTGTTTCCCGTACCAAGGCTTCAGCTTCTCGGCCGTCTCGGGATCCTCGACGATCTCGTCGACGCGGCGCCGGAAGCCCTCCATGACCTCGAAGTCGATGGCTTCGAGCTCGGCACGCTCATCCTCGGTCGCGGGGATCCGCTGCGTGTCGACGCGCATCGCCGCGGTCCACCCGTCGTCGACCATGTCGCGCTCGGGCCGGCTCCCGGTCACGACCTCGGTGAAGTTGCGGGTGCGGTCGGCCTGCCAACCAGCGGGGAGCGAGCGGAACCAGTCCTCGTCGATCGGTCGCTGGCCGCGAACGCCGATCGCCGAGGGCGTGCGCTGGAAGACATAGACCTCCTTGGCCGCCCGGGCGAGCTGGGGGACGACCTGCACCGATGTCGCGCCGGTGCCGATGATGCCGACCACCTTGTCGGCGAGGTGATCCATCCGTTCGGTCGGGCTCCCGCCGGTGAACTCGTAGTCCCAGCGAGTGGTGTGGAACGCCTGACCCTCGAAGCGCTCGATACCGTCGATGCCGGGGAGCTTGGCCTTGTGCATGAGCCCGCCGGCCGAGATGAAGAACTGCGTGCGGAGGTGGTCGCCGCGCTGGGTCACGAGGTCCCAGCGGTGCGCGTCGTCGTCCCAGCTGAGCGACTCGACTTCGGTCTGGAACAACGCGTGCTCGTACAGCCCGAAGTGGCGGCCGAGGAGCTGCGCGTACCCGAAGATCTCCGCGGCGCTCGCGTACTTCTCGGTGGGCATGTAGCCCGTCTCTTCGAGCAGCGGAAGATAGATCGTGGCATCGACGTCGCACATGCAACCCGGGTAGCGGTTCCAGTACCAGGTCCCCCCGAAGTCGGCGGCCTTCTCGATGATGCGGAAGTTGTCGATGCCGAGCTTGGTGAGGTTGATCGCCGCCAGCATTCCCGCCCAGCCACCGCCGAGTACGACGACGGCGACCTCCTCGGTCACCGGGTCGCGGGCGAAGTCGGGGTCGGCCCACGGGTCCCGATCGAGGTGGTACTCGCCGAGCGAGTGGTACTGCCCGAGCCCCTCCTCGCGCAGCCGCTTGGCCCGTTCGGCCTCGTAGCGAGCCTTCACCGCGGCGATGGTCGACGGATCGGGGCGGGTCATGGTTGGCTCCTGAGGAATGCGGCGACCGACCGGGTTCGACACCGAACGGCTCCCAGGATTATTGCCGCCGCACCGGTCCGTCACTGGCAACGGACCGAAGCCCGATGGACGACCGGGTCAGGCGACGACCGGTGTGCAGACCTCGAGTTCGGTGCCGTCGACGTCGCGGAAGAACAGTGACCACGTGGACCCGCCGAGTTGTTGGATCTCGCCGATGTCGGCTCCGGCCGCCACCAGACGGTCGCGAACCCGCTCGAGGTCGGCAACGGACAGCGACGGCGAGTCCGAAGTGGTCGATCCGACCCCGGCCGCCGAGCGCTCGCTGCTCGCCGATGATCGTGTCGGCCGGGACCTCGAACACGTTCAGTTCGGAACCGCCACCCATGTGAAGACTGATCATTCGCGGGTGGTCATTCTCGCCGGCGATCTCGAACAGCACCTCGGCTCCGAACACCTCGCGATCGAACGCGACGTACCGGTCGAGGTCGGCGGTCAGGACCGCCGCGTGATTGAAGCCACTCGTGAAAGGCATGAGGTCCAGCTTCGCACACCGTGACTGTTCGGGAACCGGGTGGTGTTTCAGACCGTCCGCATGCGCACGGTCCACCAAATGCCACCCCACACCGTCTTGCCGGTCGTGGGGTCCTTGGGCTGCCCGTTCACCTGCGGGAAGTCGTACACCTTCTTGGTGACGACGCCGGTCGAGGTGTCGAATCGGTCGAGGCAATACGATCCGTCGATCGCACTGTCGTGGGTGAGCACGAACAGAACGTCCGGATGCTTCGGGTGCGCGACGCACGAGACCGGTTGGCCCGAGAACCCACCGGTCACCGACTTCGTGCATCCATTCGTGTCGGCGATCACGACGTCGGACCCGGACGACGAGGCCCGGGTCAGGCCCAGCCGGTGATTCGGGAGGAGTGCAGCGTACGCAACCCCGAAATCTGCGGGATCGGCGACGTCGATGATGGTGCAACCCGATTGCGCACCGGCCGCGATATCGATCGAATAGAGCGAGGACGCCAGGTTGGATGGTGTCGATACGAAGGCGCCCCACACGTAGACGCGATCGTTGGCGGCAAGCACCGACCGCAGGTTCGGATTGTGGTTCGGCCAAGTGCTCTGGGAATCGACCACGGTCACGACGGTGGCAATCCCGGTCGCGACGTCGAACACGTAGACATCCGGCTGCGCAAGGGTCCAGCCGGAGCCGGCCGGCGAGGGTGGGTCGCCAATGACAGCAAGATGCCGACCGTCAGGGGTCAGGCTCATCACCGAGGGACGCAGCGGAAGCGACCACTGCTTCGTGACCGCGGCCGACCCGGTGTCGACGACGTCGATGCCGGCGGCAGTCGCGACATAGGCGGTCTTGCCGTCCTTGGTCAGTTCGACGGCACTCGGCGAGGGACCGACCGCGACTTTGGTGTTGCTCGGCCAGAGCAGTCGAAGTTCATTCGTGTTCGTGTGGGTGACGGCGACCACGCCGGCCGCGGTGGCCAGATCGCCGTAATAGCCGGCGCCGATGGGCACTGAGGTGTTCAGCGTCATCGTGTCGAGGTCGAGAATGACCAGACGATTGTCCGAACCGGTGGGAGACCCGACAAGGAAGCCGCTCCCCGTTTCGAACAGGACCTCCAAGAAGGTGTGACCCGGTTCCTCCGGAATCCGGTTTCGGTCGACTGTGGGCTGGAAGAGTTCCCACTCAGGAAGCCCACCGAACGGAATCCGAAGCCCAACACAGAGGTCGCATGGATCTCGACCAGTGCGGCCGGAGATTGCGCCTTCGTAGGGGTTCGCACACAGAATCCGCTCACAAATACGCGGACGCCACGCGTCATCCGACCAAGGATCCGGGAACGCTCGCAGTTCCTCCACGGCGCGCAAGATGTCGGGGTCTCCGGGCAATCCGATCGCGGAGTACACGCCAGATTGATCAATGAGTGCTCGGACCACGCGTTGGTCGACATCGACCCACGACGACTGGAGCAACGTGTAATCGCCGGTCTCTTCGTCGACTCGAAAGAGGCGAAGGGTCGTCGGATCGACCCACCCGAGGTCGTCGTCGGCGTATTCCACCTCGAGCAACGCGCCACTTCGATGGGCGAACGGCTCACACCGGGCAAACACGGTACGACCGATGTCGCCAAAGGACGACGACGGGAACGGATTGTCGATCGCCATTGTTCGGAGCGGTCGCGACTCTGCAGAACGTCGCGATTCGGGGACTGCTCGTGGTTCGGTCACTGGCCTGCCTTACCTTGGACGGATTCGGCAGCATTTCACTTCGCTGATGCGTTGTCGAGATCTCACCTTGCCGGGCCCGAGCCCGGCACACGCGCCGCTTGGCCTGGACTCGGGTACCGTGCCGGATGCGCGCCGGGAACCACTTCGAGGACTCATTGTGAGCCGCCTGGAAGAGGTCGGCATCGCGGATTCTTGGCGCTGTTGGTTGTGCGACGAGCCGGTGAACCCCGAGATGTCGGTCAACGACGCCCGGGGACCGAGCATCGACAGCGTGACCACGAAGGCCAAGGCCAAGGGCGGCGGATCCGTCGCCGGCACCCAGCGGCTCGCCCATCGGGCGTGCAATACGAAGAAGGGCGCGATCACGCCGGTCGTCCCGTGGTCCGGGGACTTGTTCGTTGTCGAGCCCGCGCCGATCCTCTCGACCCTCGAACGACTGGCCCGCAAGGGCGGGCGGGAGATCATGGCTCGGTGCCCGACCGACGCCGACGCGCAGCAGGCCGCGACGTGGCTCGCCGACCGCGTGAGCCGACTCACACCGGGTCTGGCCGTCGCCACCGCCGTCGAGTCGGGCGGCGGTCAGTTCCTCGTCGTCATGCGCACCCGGTCGAAGTGACGGGAGGCAGAGCCCGCGGGCGGGGCGACGGCCGGCCGGGTCGGCCACGGGCCGCGGACCGGGATCCCCGCCGCTTCAGATCGTGCGGTCGACCTCGGCCCAGTACGGGTCACGCAGGATGCGCTTCTGGATCTTGCCGGTGGTCGTGCGCGGGACTTCGTCGATGTAGGTGATCGTGCGCGGTGTCTTGTACCCGGCGAGATGTTCTCGGCAATGTGCGATCAGATCCGCCGACAACGCATCGTCGGCCGCGACCCCGTCGCCGACCTGCACCACCGCGGCCACGGCCTCACCCCATTCCTCATCGGGGATCCCGATCACGGCGACGTCGGCGACCGCCGGGTGCGACGCCAACACCCCTTCGATCTCGGCCGGGTAGATGTTCACACCGCCGGAGATGATCATGTCGATGCGTCGATCCGAAAGCCACAGATAGCCCTCATCGTCGAGGTAGCCGACGTCGCCGGTGGTGAACACGCCCGGTTCCAGGTGGGCGGACGCGGTCTTGTCGGGGTCGTTGTGGTACTCGAAATCGAGACCCATGCCGTTACGGAAATACAACGTGCCCTCGTCGGTCGAGGGAAGTCGGGTGCCGTCGTCGGCGACGACGATGACCTCGATCTGGGGGATGGGCTTGCCGACACTCCCACCCTTCGCCAGCCATTCCTCCGCCGAGATCGTCGAGATGAAGGATCCTTCGGTCGAGCCGTAGTACTCCGAGACCACCGGTCCCCACCACTCGATCATGGCCCGCTTCACGCTCGGCGGGCAGGGGGCAGCACCGTGCCACACCCGGACGAGACTCGAGCCGCGGAACGTTTCACCGACGGATCCGGCCACGTCCAGCAAGCGCTTCATCTGGGTCGGAACGAGGTGCAGGTTGGTGACGGCAAACTCGTCGACCAACGCGCAGACCCCGGCGGCGTCGAAGTGATCCTGCATGACGACGGCCGATCCGTTCACGAGCGGCAGCATCGAGAAGGCCCACTGCGCGGAGTGATAGAGCGGACCACAGAGCAAGGTGATCCCGGCCTCGGGCACGTACTGGCTCATGCTCGACGCGATCAGGGTCAGCACTTCGGGGGGCACCTCGGCGCCACCGGTCAGCGCGCCGCGTACGCCCTTCGGCCGACCGGTGGTGCCCGACGTGTAGAACATCGGCCCGCCGAGGCACTGCTCGGCGGCGACTTCATTCGCACCCGACGCGACGAACGCTTCGTAGTCGACGAAGGGCGCCGTGACCGCCTCGGCCCGGGCGACCACCGCGGTGCGCACCCCGGCACCCCGAGGATCCGCGAGGGCGCGGCCCACCGTGTCGGCGAAGCGAGCATCGGTCACCACCAGGCGGACCTGCGCGTCGTCGAACACGTAGGCGATCTCATCGGCGACCCACCGCCAGTTGACGGGGACGTAGACCACGCCGATATGGGAGCAGGCCATCATCACTTCGAACGCCTCGTGCTGGTTTCCCATGACGATGGCGATGGTGTCGCCCGCGGCGAGGCCCTGATCGAGCAGTGCGTTGGTGAGTCGGGTCACCCGCTCGGCGAAGGTCGCGAAGCTCATGGTGACGCGATCGTCGGCCAGGGCCAGGTCGTCGGGACGGGTCGTGGCGAGTTCGGCCAGCAGCGTGACGGTCATGCCGTGATCGTAGGTGAACAGCGTTCAGTCGTCCGGCACGACCGCACGGACGGCCGCGACGACCCGCGTCCGGCGCTCGGCGAGTTCGGGGAGCCGGGCGCGGGCGATCCGGGCTCGGCGGGTCAGCACCAGCCGGCGGAGTGCCGCGACATCGCCTTCCAGGAGCCAGAGCAAGATCGGGAGCGCCACGGCTTGGGCGAGTACCAGTCCAAACCCCGGCCAGAAACCGTCGGAGGTGACGACCGCGGCCACGATCCAGGACGTGGGGAACAGCACCGCGGCGATCAACACCCGGACCGTCCCCTTCGTGACCGGCACGCTCACGAACCCGTCGACCGCGCCGAGCACCAAGATCGCCGGTCCGTTCACGATCGCCATCCACACGATGACCGGGAGCAACAACCACGTCGCCACGCCGCGCGCCGCCAGGGAGACGTACCCGGCCCGCAACCCACCGGCGACCGCGGCATCGTCGACATCGGCGACATCGAGCGCGAGCGTGTAGTCGGCAATCGTGGTCGCAACCGCACGCCGCTCCGGGTCCGGCGCGGCGATCGTTCGCCGGGCAACTCCTCGTCGTTCGGCCAACGACGGTTCGTGCCCGTCACGGCGCATCGCGACGGACGCGGCGCGTTCGTGCGCCCAGGCATCGATCGGGTCGTCGACGCCGGGGATCACACTGCCGAGACCAGTCGTGATCTGCTCCGTGACGGTGCGAACCGCTTCGTGATCCTCGGGATCAGCGGCCGGGAGAACGATCGCCGGCGCCGCGACCACGAGCACGTCGTTGCGGAGTCGGGTCTTGTCGCCGAAGGTCACACCCACAGGAACCAACCGCACGTCGGGCACGCCGGCTGCCGCGGCACCGAGGGCGATCCGAGCCGCGCCGGTGCGGATGGGAGCGAGCGCCTCGCGATCGTGGGTCGTACCTTCGGGGAAGATCACGACACAGTCACCGCGGGCGAGGCGTTCGGAGCACGCCGCGAACGCCGACTGGTTCGCGCCCGTGCCTTCACCGTCGATCCGCCGTTGCACAAGCACCACGCCCGCCAGTTTCAGGAACGGACGAGCGATCACCACGTTGTGCAGCGTGGCCTTGCCGACGAACCGAGGGAGTCGGCCCAATGCGGCAATGACGACGATCACGTCCATGAATCCGTTGAAGTGGCTCACGACCACGACCCGCGGGCCCCGCCGGCGCAAGTCCTTGATGCCGCTGTACTCGACGTGAGCATGGAACCCGCGTGTGATGAGCCGCGCCAACTGCCCGATGAGCCGATCGATGATGCCTCTCACGGACGGGGCCGTTCACCGACCGCAACCGCGGTCAACGCCACGGCCGAGAGCAGATGCCAGAGTCCGTGGCCTTGCCAGACCGACTCTGGCGTGCAGGCCCGACAGCCCGTGCGCGTCGTCGCGTGGACACTCACCGCGACGCCGCCCAGGCCCGCGGCCGCGACTGCGTTGCGGTTCGGACGAACGGCGGCGGTACCGAGCACACCCACTGCGGCCACGACCGACGCATCGTGCGCCAACTTTCCCGACCGCGTGCCGGGGCCGTGGTAGCCGACGCTGCCCACACCCAGCGCCACGAGGAGGGCAGACCAGAGTCGGCGCCGAGACGAACCTCGGCTCAGTACATAGGCACCCCCGACGATGTACGCGAGGCTCGTCACGGTGTTGATCCGCTGCCCGAAGAACCCCGGGCGGACCTGCTCGCAATCGCCCCGCGCCGCGTGCGGGCGCAGCACCGCGCCGACATCGCCGGCCGTCGGCGACGGAGCAGAACAAGACACGCCCAACCCTAGGACACGGAGCGGACCATCGTGGCCGCCTCGACCACTGCCGCGAGAGTGCGAGAGGATGGCGCATGACCGTTCGTGATCAGGCCCCGCTCGCACCGGAATCCGAAGGTCGGGCCCCCGGACGTGACCGTCTCGTCGGGCGCCGGATCCTGGTGGTCGGTGGGGGGCAGGACGCGCGGGGCCTCGACGATCCGCCCGTGGGGAACGGTCGAGCGATGTCGGTGCTCTTCGCCCGTGAGGGCGCGCGCGTCGCGGTGGCGGATCGAGTGCGAGCGAACGCCGACGCGACCGTCGCGGCCGCGGGATCCGCGGCCGTCGCGATCGAGGCCAACGTGGCCGACCCCGATGAGGTCATGGCGATGGTGGCCCACGCGAGTGAAGTCCTCGGCGGACTCGACGGTCTCGTCTACAACGTCGGTATCGGCGTCGGGAAGCCGTGGCTCGCCGGCACGAGTGTCGACGACTGGGACCGCGTCTTCGCGGTCAACCTGCGCGGAGCAATGCTCACCCTCCAGGCCGCGCTTCCCGTTTTGGCCGATCGATCGGCCGTCGTGATGATCTCGTCGATTGCATCCCTGAAACCGGGGAGCCGACTCCCGGCCTACGACTCGTCCAAAGCCGGCCTCGCGGGGTTGATGCGCCATGCGGGCGTGGAGGGCGAGCGGCGCGGCATTCGCGTCAACCTCGTAGCGCCGGGCCTGATGGACACCGCCCTCGGGCGGGCCGCGACCGAGGGAAGGCCGGGCCGGGCCAGCACGCCGGTACCACTCGGTCGACAGGGGACCGGTTGGGAGACCGCTTACGCCGCGTTGTTCCTGCTCTCCGACGAGTCCGCCTACGTCACCGGCCAGACGCTGGCCGTCGATGGCGGATTGACCGGTCTCCGATGACTCCCCGGGGACGCCGATGCGGCCTGGCGTTCGACCGGGGCGGGATGGATGCATGAAGGACTGGGACCAGGGACGCGTCGAGAATGCCGGAGTCGCGCTCCGGTGGTTGCGCTCCGGTGGGGACAAGCCGCCACTCGTGCTCGTCCATGGGTTCACCGACAACGCGTTGTACTTCACGCGGGTCGCGGATCAACTTGCCACCGCCTGGGACGTCGTGGCCTACGACTGTCGGGCCCACGGTGAGAGTGAGTGGGACGGCGGACGCTTCTCCGATGCCGAACGGGTCGACGATCTCGTCGCGGTCATCACTCTTCTCGGCCTCGACCGACCCGCGCTCGTCGGCCACTCCATGGGCGCGGCCGCGGTCGGGTTCGCGGTGGCATCCCACCCGGGCATCAGCCGCGGGATCGTGCTCGAAGATCCGGCCTGGTGGGACGCACCCGGGAGGTCCACCGACTCGGAATCGGTCGCGACGGGTGCGCGTCTGACCGCGGACAACGCCGCCTGGCGAGATTCGCTCGCGGCATTGCACGACATGACTCCGCCGGAACGGATCGCATGGCGGCGGCGAGACTCGCCCCGGTGGTCCGATGAAGACATCGACCTCTCCGTCGCGGCACGGTTGGAGATGGATCTCGGTGTCTTCGAACACCTGCGCCTGCGCGGCGATCGATGGCGCGACGCCGTCGCGGGATTGGACTGTCCCGCACTGCTCGTCATCGGCGAGAACTCGCTCGGCGGCATCGTGTCGCCACCCTTGGCCGCGGCCGCCGCCGAAACGAATGCGCGCCTCGAGTGGGTTCAGGTTGCCGACGCCGGCCACGCGGTTCGGTTCGATCAGTTCGACCGGTACCTGACCGCCGTCGACCCATTCCTCGCCGGCGTGGCCTCAACCCGACGGTGACGAGGTCCTACCTCGTTGCGTCGACCGGTTCGGGAAGCCGCACCGGTGCGAGGCGCACCGATTCGCTCCCGGCCAACTTCGCCGCATCGTCGATGGGGTAGCCCTGCTTGCGCGCCCGCTCGAGACACGCGCCGAAGAGCTCCCGGGACAGCGCCTCGCGCCGGTGAGGGGCCAACGCGAGCCAGGCCGAACGGATCCGCCCGTGGTCGGACGGGACGTCGAGTGCAGCTCGAAGAGTTTCGGAGTGGGCGGCGACCACCCCGGCGTTGTAGCCATCGGGGACGAGGCTCGGCTGGACGACGGTGATCTTGGGCAGGACGTAGGGGAGGAATGCGATGTAGCGATCCCGAATCTGCTGCGCCGGGTTCAGTTCCGGGCGACGCGATCGACGGGCGAGGAGCGGCATACCCAGAGTCTCCCCAGCCGAGGCCGGAGCCGTCAAGCTCGCCGCTCAGGCGTAGGCGACCTGACAGAACCCGTGGTTGCAGTACCCGCCTGGGTGCTTGGCGAGGTATTGCTGGTGATAATCCTCGCCGTAGAAGAACTCACCCGCGTCGGCGATCTCGGTCGTGATCTCACCAAACCCGGAAGCGGTCAACTTGGCCTGGTATCGGTCGCGGCTCGCCACGACGGCGTCGTGCTGGGCGGGCGAGTTGGTGTAGACCGCCGAACGGTACTGACTGCCGATGTCGTTCCCTTGGCCCATGTACTGGGTCGGATCGTGGTACTCCCAGAACACCGCCATCAGCTCGTCCACCGAGACGACCACGGGGTCGAATACGACCAGCACCGCTTCGGTGTGGCCGGTCATCGAGGTGCACGTCTCTTCGTAGGTCGGGTTCGGTGTCGTACCGCCCGCGTAGCCCACCGCCGTGCTGTACACGCCGTCGAGTTTCCAATAGAGACGTTCGGCTCCCCAGAAGCACCCCATCGCGACGATCAGCGTGTCGAGACCCTCGGGCCACGGGCCGACGAGCGGTCGACCGTTGACGAAGTGGGCATCCGGCACGGGCATCGCCTCAGGACGGCCCGGCAGGCACTGCTCGGCGGGGGGCGGCGGGGCAGGGTGGCGGCGCATCACAGTCTCCAGTGATCTGGTTGGAGGGGAACGGTAGTGGTGCAGTTCGGAAGAACGTGACTTCGTTACAGGAGATTCCGCATCCTCACCTGCGTTCGGCCAACTCGCGGAACTCGTCGGCGACCCCGGACCGATCGCGCAGCATCATCGGCGCGTAGCCCACCGCGTCGGAGCCGAACCGGGCGCGGGCGGCGTCCATCGCCCGATCCAGTTCACGTCGTGCGGCGCCTGACGCGGAGCCGGCGCGCCGGGCGTCGTCCGTCTCGGGACCGGCGAGGGGCAGTTCGAGCTGGAGCGGCATCTCCGGGACGAGGTTGCCGACCGAGATCGCCAGCAGCGTGATCTCGGTGTGCTCCGGATGATCGGCGACCGCCGCTCGGGCCAACGGCACGCCCAGTTCCACGAGGGTGCGGGTCGCGCTCACCGGCGTGCGCACGGTGATGGATCGGGTCACCGACGCCATGCCCGGGAACCGCACCCGGACGGTCACGGTCCGCCCGGCGCGCTCCTTGGCGCGGAGCCGTCGTGCGACGCGGTCGGCGAGGTGGGCAAGCACGGACGCATAGAGCTCGTCGGTCGCCGCGCGGCGGCCGAGGGCCGACTGCGCGCCGACAGAGTGGGCCCGGCGGCTGGTCTCGATCCGACGGGGATCGGCGTTCGCCGCGCGTTCCGCGAGCTTCGTGCCGACCGCGCTCCCCAGCAGCCCCCGAAGCGCGCCCGGTTGGGTCCGGGCCAACGCGCCGATCGTGTGGATGCCCTTGGCCGCGAGGCGTTGCTCGGTCACGGGGCCGACGCCCCACAGCAAGCCGACCGGCAACGGTTCCAGGAACGACGATTCCGTGCCCGCGTCGACCACCACGAGCCCGTCCGGTTTGGCGACCTGGGACGCGACCTTGGCGAGGTGCTTGGTGGTCGCGACCCCGACCGAGATCGGGAGGCCGACCTCCTCCCGCACCCGGTGGCGAATCGTGGTCGCGATGGTGGCGGGACTGCCGAAGAGATGCACCGAACCGCACACGTCCAGAAATGCCTCGTCGATCGAAATCCGTTCCACCAGGGGAGTGAAGCTCTCGAGGATCTCCATCACCGCGTCGCCCAGGCGTTGGTAGTCCCGAAAGTGTCCACCCGCGAACCTCAGCTGCGGGCACAGCTCACGCGCCCGCCATGCCGCCATCCCGCCCCGGACCCCGAACGCGCGCGCTTCGTACGAAGCCGCAAGGACCACGCCTCCGCCCACCGCCACCGGGAGTCCCCGAAGCGTGGGATCGAGGAGCTGCTCGACCGACGCGTAGAAGGCATCGAGATCGGCATGCAGGATGGCCGCTGCTTCCCTCTCCATGTCCGCACCCTAGACGAACAGGTGTTCGTGTTTCATCGGCACGACACCAGACCTGCGAGCATGCCCCGATGACCGAACACCACACCTCCGACGCCACGTACGCCAACGACCGAGCCCACGTCTTCCATTCGTGGTCGGCCCAGGCGCAGATCCAGCCGGTGGCGATCGCGGGGGCCGAGGGGTCCTGGATGTGGGACTACGACGGGCGGCGGTACCTCGACTTCAGTTCCCAACTGATGAACGTCAATCTCGGCCATCAACACCCGAAGCTCGTCGCGGCGATTCAGGACGCGGCGGGGCGCTTGTGCACGATTGCGCCGATCCACGCGAACGCGGACCGCAGCGAAGCCGCCCGGCTCATCTCCGAGGTGGCCCCCGCCGGCATGAACAAGGTGTTCTTCACGAACGGCGGGGCCGAGGCCACCGAGAATGCGATGCGGATGGCCCGCCTGCACACGGGTCGCCACAAGATCCTGGCCGCGTACCGCAGCTACCACGGCTCGACCTCGGGGTCGATCGCCATGACCGGCGACCCGCGGCGCTGGCCGTCCGAACCGTCGGTGCCGGGCGTCGTGCACTTCTTCGGCCCGTACCTCTACCGGTCCTCGTTCCATGCGACGACCGAAGCCGAAGAATGCGAACGGGCCCTCGCCCATCTCGACGAACTGATGATGTTCGAGGGCCCGAAGAACATCGCGGCCATCATCCTCGAACCGGTCGTCGGCACGAACGGGATCCTCGTGCCCCCCGAGAGTTATCTCCAGGGCGTCCGCGACCTCTGCGACCGCCACGGCATCATGCTGATCGCCGACGAAGTCATGGCCGGTTTCGGCCGCTGCGGCGAATGGTTCTCGATCCAGCGATGGGGGGTGACGCCGGATCTGATCTGCTTCGCGAAAGGCGTGAACTCCGGCTACGTCCCACTCGGTGGCGTGATCATCTCCGGCCCGATCGCCGCGACCTTCGCCGATCGGGTGTACCCCGGCGGACTCACCTACTCGGGCCATCCGCTCGCGTGCGCGTCGGTCGTCGCCTCGATCAACATCTTTCATGACGAGGACGTCATTGGCCAGGCCCGCCGGCTCGGCGACGCCATCGGCCCGGCCCTGGAGAAGCTCGCGGCGAAGCACGCGTCGGTCGGTGAGGTTCGCGGCCTCGGAGCGTTCTGGGCGATCGAACTGGTGCGGGACCGCGCCACCCGGGAGATGCTCGTGCCCTACAACGCGAGCGGCGCGGTCGCGAAACCGATGGCCGAACTCGCCGCGGCATGCAAGGCCAAGGGCGTCTGGCCCTTCACGCACTTCAACCGACTCCACGTGACCCCACCACTCACGACCTCGTTGGCCGATCTCGAAGCCGGCCTCGCGGCAATCGACGAAGCCCTCCACGTCGCCGACGGCTACGTCGCCTGACGCCACGCCGCCGCCCACCCAGTGTCCGCACCGCCAACCGGCTCGACGTCGGGATCCATCGAAGATCGACCACTCCGCCTGTTCGCACTCGTCGGCGGGGCGACGCTGCTGACGTCGGTCAATTTCTCGCTGATGTTCATCGCGTACGGACACATCGCGGAGACCTTCCATGCCGATGCCACGACGGTGTCATGGGCCCTCACCGGCTTCTCGATTACCGCCGCCGCGCTCTTGGTGCCGGCGGGGTGGATGGCCGATCGATTCGGGCGCGAACGCGTGTTCATCGGCGGGATCGCTGCGTTCACAATCGGTTCGGGGATCGTCGCGTGGTCGCCGTCGGTGGGGATCCTGCTCGTCGGGCGGGTCGTGCAGGCCGTCGGTCTCGTCGCGGAGTCGAGCGCGGCCCTGCCGATCCTGCTCGATGCGTTTCCGCTCTCCCGACGCGCGACCGTGGTCGGCGGTCTCGGTGCCACCGGCGGAGTGGCGGCGGCCTTCGGGCCCGTGATCGGCGGCGCGCTCGTCGAGTCCATCGGGTGGAGAGCCACCTTCGCCCTGAACGTCCCGATCGGCATCCTCCTGTGCGCCATCGTGATCTGGCGGCTGCCGCTGCGTCCTCCCCGGGCCCGCTCCACGCCGCCCGACATGCTCGGGGTGGGCGCGCTGGCGCTCGGCATGGGCGCAGTCGTCCTGGCCATCACGGAAGTGCACGACTGGGGGATCGACGCGCGCACGATCAGCGTCGTCGCGATCGGCGTCGCGTTGCTGGTCACCGTCGTCCTGCGCTCGCGTCACCATCCCGACCCGGTGCTCTACCTCCCGCTCTTCAAGGACGCGTCCTACCGACGGGGCGTCATCCTCAACCTGCTCGTCGCCGGATCGTTCGCCGGGACGTTCTTCGCGTTCATCCGCCTCCTCACCGATGGGTGGGGTCTCTCCACGTTCGCCGCCGGCGTTGCGGTCGCGGTCGTTCCGTTGATCGGCGGACCGCTGTCGTTCGTCGCGGGCCGCATCGCCGACCGGCGCGGGCCGCGCTGGGTGATCATCCCGGGCTCGCTCATCATCGCGATCGCGGGCCTGGTGTTCTCGCTCAACGTCACCGAACACCGCAACGTGGTCGGGTTGTGGCTCCCCGTGGGCATCATCTACGGGATCGGCGTCGGTCTGGCGCACGCGGCGTGCAACGGCGCCGCACTGCGCACCGTGATCGCCGAACGCCTCGGCATCGGTGGGGCGATGTCACGCATGGGGATGGACTTCGGCGGGATCGTGTCGGTCGCGGTGGCGGTGGCGTTGGTCAGCTCGGCCGAGGACCCCGTCGCCGGGATCCGCGTGGTGACGCTGCTCGTGAGCGGGGTCTGCCTGCTCGGGGCCGGACTCGCCACCCGCCTCGACGCGCCCGCGCGCGGAGCTACAGCCAATCGCGGCGTTTGAACGAGAAGTAGAGGAACCCCGACAAGCCGACCATCGACAGGGTCGAGAACCACACCCCCCAATGGCGGGCGAACCCGGGATACGGAACATTCATCCCGAAGTAGCCCGTGATCAGGGTCGGCACCGCGATGATCGCAGCCCAACTCGTCACCTTCTTCATGATCTGGTTCTGGCGAAAGTCCCGCAGACTCAGATTCGTCTCCACGATGGTGCTCACCAGATCACGTAACGAATCAGTGGATTCGGTCACCCGCAGGATGTGGTCGTAGACGTCCTGGAAATAGGGATGCATCGGCTCGCCGATCACATCATGCTCGCGCCGCATGAGGCCGCTGACGACCTCTCGCATGGGCACGACCAATCGATGGAATTCCACCAACGCACGCCGCATCCGAAACCAATCACGTTGACGGTTGGGATCGAGCGGCTCGTCGGCGAACAGCCCTTCACTGACCTCGTCGTAGTAGTCGTCGAAGACCTGGACCGAGTCGAAGTACCCGTCGACGACGCGATCGAGGAGGCCGTAGAGCAGGGCCCCGACCCCGTGTTCGAGCAGTTGGGGTGACTGGTCCCACCGAGCGCAGACCGGCGCCATGGCGAAGCCGTCGTCCTTGCGCACCGTGATGAGCCACCGCGGCCCGATGAAGGCATCGATCTCGGTCGTGAGGAGGTCGCCGTGCTCCGAGTCGACGCCGACCGAGTGACAGGAGAGGAAGAGATGGGTGTCGTAAAAGTCGACCTTCGGGCGCTGGTGCGCACCGAGCGCGTCCTCCACCGCGAGTTCATGGAGCCCGAGTTCGGGTGCGAGCTCGGTCACTGTGTCCGCATCGGGCCGACACACATCGACCCACACCATGGTGTCGGCCACCGCGAGATGATCGGACACCTCCGCAAGGGGGAAGTCCGACGCGACCACGAGCCCGTTCCGCCACGCTCTCGTCGTTGCTTCCGCCATTTAGTTGCCCTCCGAGATCAGGTCGACGGCCTGGGTCAACAAGCCAAGGGTCATTGCGTGCAAGGTATCGCCGACTTCGACCGGGGCAAGACCCGCGTACGCGCGGGCGTGGGTTCCTTCCAGGATGAGGCCGAGCCGGTAGCACGCGAGCACCCGGAACCACGTGAGATGCGACAGATCACGATCGGTGCGCGAGCCGTAGTAGTCGATGACCTCGGTCAACGTGGGGAGGCCCGGCGCGTCGAGACCGATCAGCGCGCCGGCGTCGGACCGGACCGGCCAGGTCGCCAGCAAATGGCCGAGGTCGAGCAGGGGATCGCCGATCGTCGCGAGCTCCCAATCGACGATCGCCGCGAGCGCACCGGAGTCGCGCCGGATCAGCACATTGGCGAAGTGGTAGTCGCCATGGATCAGCCCCGCTCGGACCTCACCGGGCCGGTGGGCGTCGAGCCACGCGCCGACGTCGTCGACGCCGGGAAGGTCGGGCCCGGGATATCCGCGCAGCTCGGCGTAGCCATCGAGCTGCGCGCGCCAGCGCCCGACCTGACGTTCCGCCCACCCGTCGAATCGTCCGAGGTCGGCAATGCCCCGCTCAGTGGGGTCGATCGCCGCGAGTGCGAGCAGACCGTCGGCCATCCCGAACCCCATGGCTCGTTGCACCGCCGCATCCGACGCGTGCGGTTCGGGGAGCCCGAGCGTTGCATTGAAACCGTCGACGGGTTCCATGAGATAGAACGCGGCGCCCAGCACGTCGACGTCGGGGCAGGCTGCGATCAGACCAGGATGGGGAACCTCGGAATCTCCGAGCGCCGCGAGGATCCGCGCCTCGCGCCGCATGGTCTCGTCGCTGTTCTTGCGTTTGTGCGGCGGTGGACGGCGGAACACGAACTCGCGCTCGCCGCGAGTGAACCGCAGCAGGACGTTCTGGGTCCCACCCGTGATCGGCGTGACGTCGGCGAGCGGACCAACTTCGAGGCCCTCGCCGTCCATCCACTGCGCCAGCCGGTTCAGGTCGACCAGCTCGGAGACGTTCTCCATCCAGGTTCAGTCCAACGCTTCGAAGCGGACGCCGGTGAGGTCGGCCGACGCATCCCAGAGGCGGGCCGCCACGGCCGGGTCCTGGGCGCGCGCGCTCGAACCGACCCGCTTCGGGTGGCCCTGCTGCTGGCCGAACCCATCGGGGCCGTAGTACTCACCCCCCGTCACGTTCGGATCGGTCGCGGCTCGCAGCGTCGGGAGCGCACCCATCGCGGCCGACTGCATGAAGAAACTGATCAGGCCACGGGACTTGTCGGCCAGGTTGTTGAGGATGCCGCCCGGGTTCTCGTGACCGAGGTTCGTATTCGATCCGCCCGGGTGCGCGGCCACTGCGATCGCCGAAGCACCGTGGGCCGCGAGCCTGCGTTGCAACTCCAGGGTGAAGAGCAGATTGGCGAGCTTGCTCTGGAAGTAGGCCCGCCACGGCCCGTAGTTCGCTTCGAGCTGGAGATCGTCGAAGTGGATCTTGCCGGGCCGGTGGCCCTGACTGCTGATGGCCACGACGCGCGCGTTCGGGGTCGCGAGGATCGGATCGAGGAGATGGCCAGTGAGCGCGAAGGCCGCGAGATGGTTGACGCCGAACTGCATCTCGAAGCCCTGGACCGTCCGCTGATGCGGCAGCGCCATCAAGCCCGCGTTGTTCACCAACACATCGAGGCGGTCGTGGCCGGCCCGGAACTTCTCCGCCGCGGCCGCCACCGAATCCAGGTCGGCGAGGTCGACGAGCAGCACCTCCACCGACGCGTCGGGTGCGACCGAGCGGATCTCGGCCATGGCGGTATCGGCCTTCGCCGAGTTACGACAGGCGAGTACGACGTGCGCCCCGTGCTCGGCGCAGGCGCGCGCCGCTTCGTACCCGATGCCGCTGTTCGCACCGGTGATGAGCACGACGCGCCCGGTCAGGTCGGGGATATCGGATTCGGTCCACTTCTCAGTCATGGTCCGACCCTAGGGTCCCGTCGGCCTCGGCGCGTGGCGGGCGTCGCGGGTCCCAACGGTGATCCCGGGGCACGAGTTGCGTGGCCCCCATCTCCTTGGTGACATCGACGAGCGCCCAGATCGAGGCGACCTGGGAAGCGGGACCGCGTGGCCGTTCCGGAATATTGCACCGCGGTCATGACTTGCTGTTTTCACCTGGCGAGCCGGCCTGCCCGGTAGCGTCCGCCCACCCACCACCGCCGGCCGAACGGATGTCATGAGTTCCTCGTACGACGTCGAGTTCTTCTGGGATCCCGTGTGCCCGTGGGCCTGGCTGACCTCTCGCTGGGTCGCCGAGGTCGCCCGCCAACGGGCCCTCACCGTCGATTGGCGGTTCATCAGCCTGCGGATGGTGAACGCGGCCAAGGACTACGACCGGGACTTTCCACCCCGGTATGTCGCCGGCCACGGCTCCGGACTGAAGCTGCTCCGGGTGGCCGCAGCCATGCGTGCCGACGGACGACGTGACGAGATGGGCGCGCTGTACACCCAGTTCGGCGGTGACATCCACGTCCGCCGCCTCCGCGAGGAGATCGTCGATCACTACGAAGCGGGTTTCCCCGACTACCTGCGGTCGGCCGGGGTCGAGGAGCAATACATCGGCGCGGCCAACGACGAGCAGTGGGACGCCGATATTCGTACCGACACCGACGAGGCGCTGTCTCGGACCGGTGCCGACGTCGGGACGCCCATCATCACCTTCCGCCACGACGGCGAACTGAACTCGTTCTTCGGACCGGTCATCAGTCGCGTTCCGCGCGGCGAGGAGGCGCTCCGACTCTGGGATGCCCTGTGGGAGGTCGTGGGGTTTGCCGGCTTCTCCGAGGTCAAACGCTCGATCCGCGAACGACCCCAGCTCGCCGACTCGCTCGACTGACGCGCGTCCTCAGCTCGGCGGACTCAACGCGGCGCGGGTTCCAGCAGTTTCGAACGGAAGAGTTCGAGGACCTGATCCAGCGCGGCGCGTGTCGGCTGACCGGGCTCGTCGATCAGATCTCCGGTGAGCACCGAGTGGGCCTTACCGAGCGCGCTGTCGGGGTGGCCGTCCTCCTGACTCAGCTCCACCGCAACGAAGCCGTCGCCGAGGCGCTCCCGGAGGAACTCGAATCGTTCGGCCGGGACGAACGGATCGCCGTGAAATCGCAGCCCCAACACCTGGAGTCCTTCGTTGGCACACCGGTCGCGGACGGTCGCGAGGTCCGCGTCGCTGGAATCGATCGACCGTTTGCGGGACTTCGAAAGCCCCAGGGGGAGTGACGGCTGGGACACCACCGGCGCGAGCACCAACGGGTCGACCGCCATGGCCAGCGCGAAGCCACCGGTGAAACACATTCCGACCGCCCCGACGCCGGGTCCGCCGGCCCGCTCGTGCTCCTGATGGGCGAGTGCCCGCAGCCAACCCACCACCGGTGAGGAGCGGCCGATGGCGAGCGAGGTGAACTCACGGCTGATACAGACGCGGGACCACGAACTCAGCATGTACCCGGCCTGGGACAGCTTGGACCCGACGAAGGGATCGCGGCCCGCCTCGCCGAAGAGGTTCGGGCAGACCACGGTCAACCCGAGTGCCGCCACCCGCTCCGCGAACCCGAGCACGAACGGCGACATCCCGGGCATCTCGGTGATGACCATGACGACGGGACCGGTGCCCTTCCGATACACGTCGTGGGTCGCGCCGTCGTGGGTGAACTGGTACTTCTCGAACGCGGCGAGATCGCCCTTGGGCGCACGGGTGGGGGTCTCGGTCATGGGTCCTCCGGTGGAATCGTGGGGTCAGTCTGGCGGATCAGGCCAGGTCGGCGTGGGGTCGTCGGCGGGGCATCGTCGGTGTGGGGTCGTCGGGGCGCGCCGTCGGGGCGTGCCCACCTTGGCTCACGCTTCTCGGCGAAGGCTCGTGGCCCTTCCTCTTGGTCCGGATGCCCCCACATGCTCACGATCTCCGCGGCGCCGGCCCGTCCGGCGTCGGTGAGCCCCAGTTCGAGCGCGCCCCACAGCGCCCGCTTCGTCGCGGCCATCGCGGCGGGGGAGTTGCGGGCGATCGTCCGGGCCAACTCATCAGCGCGGCTCCGCAACGCATCGGGGTCCCCGACGACCTCGGAGATGATCCCCAGTTCGTAGGCGCGCGCCGCATCGATGCGCTCGTAGCGGCCGATCAGCGCCATGCGGGTGATCGCTTCCATCGGGGAACGCTTCGCGAGCGCGATCGTCTCGAACGCCGAGACCTGCCCGACCGACACGTGCGGATCCAGGAACGTCGCGTTCGCACTGGCGATCACGATGTCGGCATCCGCGACGAAGTGCAGACCGCCGCCCGCACACACGCCGTTGACCGCGGCAATGACCGGCTTGGTCACCGCGTTGTGCCATGCGGTGAGTTTCAACGACGCGTCGCGCGTCCGCCGGGACTGCGCCCGCAGCGCGTCGGGGTCCTGCGCGAGTTGGCGGACGTCGAGACCGGTCTGGAACGCAGTGCCGTTCGCGGTGTTGACGATGACGCGGACGTCGGGGTCCGCATCGAGTTCACACCATGCCGCCTCCAACTCGTCGAGCATGGTGGCATCCATCGCGTTCCCGGCATCGGGCCGATCGAAGATCAACCACCCGACCGGACCGTCGCGCCGCACCTCCAAGGTGGTGTAGATCACGCGCGCTCAGTCGGCCGTGAGGATCGCGAAGCTGGAGTCGAACGTATCGAGCATCACCGAGAAGAACTCGTCGAAGAGTGCGCGGTCGCCGGAGACAGTCGGCGTCTCGGCGTCGGCGTCGGTGTCGTTCGGGCCGCGTGCACCACTGGCCAGGAACGCGAACCCGAGATGCGAGACCTCGATCGAGAAGTGTGGATCGGGATGGAGTGTGCCGGCGGTGAAGTGGAGCGCTCCGTGCTCGATGCCGATCGCGCCACCGTCGTCGCGATCCGTGATGGTGAGGTTGGCGCGGATCGCTCTCGTGCCGACGATATCGCCGTTCAGCCGAACCCCGATCAGATCGACCAGCATCTCCGTGGTCATCGCACGGAGCACGTCGATGTTGGAGGCAAAGGATCCACCGATGCGGGTCGTGCCGTTGCGCAGTTCGTGTGCGCCGGTCAGGTAGAAGTCGCGCCAGGGGCCGGATTCGCTGCGGTACCCGAGTTGTTCGAAGACGTCGGCCTGGAGGAGTTGCGCGTCCCGACGATCGGGTTCGGCGAACACGAGGTGATCGAGCAACTGAGCCGCCCAGCGGTACTCGCCGTTGGCGATGCTGGCGCGAGCCTGGTCGATCACCGCATCGGCTCCGCCCATACCCGCCACGTAGTGGATGCCGGCTTCGGTCGGCGGGAGCGGGTTCAGATGCGCCGGATTGGCATCGAACCAGCCGAGATAGCGCTGATAGACGGCCTTGGCGTTGTGGCTGAGGGTGCCGTAGTAGCCGCGCAGGTGCGACCGATCGTCGAGGCCCGGCGGACCCGTGAGCACCTCCGCGATCTCGAGCGCGGTCTCGCCGTGATTGGCGCGCCGCATCGTCTGGTCGTGGATCCAGCGGTAGACGTCGCGCTGTTCCTCCATGAACCGGCGGGCCGCCTCGGAACCGAACCGCGGCCAATGGTGGCTCATGAAGACGATGTCGGTCTCCGCCGCGAACAACTCGATCGACTCGTGGATGTACTTGCTCCACGCCAACGAGTCGCGAATCTGCGCGCCACGCGGCGTGTAGACGTTGTGCAGCGTGGAGGCACAGTTCTCGGCCATGCACAGCACGCGCCGGTCGGGCAGGAAGATGTTCATCTCCGCCGGGGCCTCGGTATCGGGCGTGTACTGGAATCGAAACCGGACCCCGTCGATGGTGAGCTCTTGGCCGGTGTGGGTGATGTCGACCGTCGGAGCAATCAGGCCGCTGGTGCCCAGGAGCGGGATCGCCTTCCCGAGCCCACAGTCGACGTGGCCGAGCGCGTCACCGGGGAGGAGGCGGCCGTACATGAAACTCGCGCGCCGCAGCATCGCCGGGCCGGCCACCACGTTCTCACTGATCGCGGCTTCGAGGAACCCCACCGGGGCGATGACCGGAACCCGACCGCCGGTCCCATCGTCGCCCGTCACGTCGTCGTCGGTGATGATGCCCCGCACGCCACCGAAATGGTCGACGTGGCTGTGCGTGTACATCACCGCAGCGATCGGTCGTGGCGCGAAGTGTTGGTGAAGGAGTTCGAGCGCGAACGCGGCAGTCTCCGCCGCGGTGAGGGGATCGATGACGATCCAACCCGACTCGCCCGCGATGAACGTGACGTTGGAGAGGTCGACGCCGCGGACTTGGTACACGCCGTCGGTGACTTCGAACAGGCCGTGGATCGCGTTGAGTCGCGCCTGGCGCCACAGACTCGGATGCACCGAGTCGGGTGCCTCGCCGGTGATGAAGTCCCAGTCGGCCGGATCCCAGACCGCGTGTCCCCAGACTGGGTGCACGGTCGGCCCGGGGAGACCCCGCAGCCGACCGCGTGTGGCGTCTTCGAAGTCCAGTTCGGTGCCGGGTACCAGGCTCCGGCGCTGGGCGTTCAGCGTTGCGGTGCTGGCACTCGCCGGCTTGCGGTCGGTGGTCTCCATGCGTCCTCCCACGACGTTCGGCCAATGACGTCGGCGGGGACGCTACGCGATCTTCATCCTTCACCCGATTCCGACGGGGCGGTTCCTGACCTGGCGCGGCAGCGGAGCGCTGACGTCAATGGGCCGACACGAGGTCGGCGAGGGGATCGTCGGCCTCGAACGCCTCGTGACCCGGCCCGGTCCAGAAGGAGAGCAACGTGGCCGCTGCGGCCAGGTAGATGTTCCCGGCCTCGGGGTCGGCAGCCATCGCGTCGAGGCAGGCCAGCGTGTACTTGATCAGGTGGGCATCGTGGCGCACGACCGCTCGGCTGACGACCTCGGCCCGAATGGCGTCGAACTCCTCGGGACCGGCGTGAAACGCGCGCGCGGCGCTCGCCCGCATCCCCGACTCGAGCGCGTTGGCGAAGGTGCCTCCGGGCGACTCCAACTCGACGGTGGTCGGAATCGGTTCCGTCGCCAACGCGGCCAGGAAGCCACTCAAGTAGGTCGCGGCGATGGCGACGCCGAACGACGGATCCGCCAGCCGCGGCGCGATCTCGACCGCGGCCTGCGTCATCGTCAGGGCGTGGCTCCACCCGTAGGGCGCGTGCTCCGGAGCCCCGAACACCATTGCCCGCGCCGCCGCCCGGAGGAGGACGACGCGCGCGGCGGCCGGATCCACCCCCGCGATCGCCGGTCCGATCAACGTCGGTGCGACGTCGCCATCGACCTGGTGCATGACCGGGTAGATGAACGTGCTTCCGGGAACTCCGAGTGACGGCACCGCGGCCAACGCCTCGGCCAGCGCGGCCGGCGACCCACCGGCCTGGGGTCGGTGGCGAACCCATTCGAGTCGGAGTTGGGGGAACCGGGCCAACTCCCGGACCAGCGGCCGCAGCAGCGCCGCGGAGACCTCACCGCGTGGCGAGACTCGCGGGAGCAGGTACAGGAAGATCGATGCGTGACCCGCGGCCGCCAGGCTCGGCATGACCACGTCACCCACGGCCGCCGCGAGCGCCGACGCCGGAATCTCACGGGCCACCGCCCGTGCGGCACGGTCGGCGGCATCGAGATCCTCAGCCGCCACGGCGTTCGCGAGGGCAGCGACGCACTGGCGCTGCCCACCCGTCTCGGGGTCCGGCGGCGGGGTGAACGGCGCCTGGCCCTCGAACTGTGCGACCAGCGCGGCCAACCGCAGGCGGGCGAGACCGCGGGCGTCGGGCGCGGCCCACGGGAGGAGTGCCGCCCGCGCCAGGACCTCGAGGGGAGCGTGGAGCACGAACGAATCGGCGGGATCGGAACGGGGGACACCGACCCGTCGACTCACCGCCCGCACGAGATCGGCATCGGAGATGTCGTCGCCTCCGAGTTGGCTATAGGTGCGCAGGGCGGCATCGGCGCCGTCGGTGGAGTTGGTCATGAGGCGAGAGTAGAAGTTGAAGTAAAGTTCAAGTCAAGCGGTTCTTCGACCGGAGGATAGGAACAACGATGGACGACGAACTCCTGACCATCGGCATGGTGGCCGATCGCACCGGCATCGCCGCATCCGCATTGCGGTACTACGAACGTGAAGACCTGATCTGGTCGGTGCGTACCGACGGCGGCCAGCGCCGATTCGATCGAGACATTCTGCGGCGCTTGGCCTTCATCCGGGCCGCGCAGACCGTCGGGCTCGGACTCGACGAGATCCGCGCCGCCCTTGCCACGCTGCCCAGCGAACGGACACCGACCAAGGCCGATTGGGATCGGATCGCCCGCGCCTGGCGACCCCGACTCGACGAACAGATCGCCGCGCTCGTACGGCTGCGTGACCAACTCAGCGAGTGCATCGGCTGCGGTTGTCTGTCGTTGCGCTCGTGCGCGCTGTACAACCCCGGCGATGGCGCGGCCCGGCTCGGCTCGGGTCCTCGGTACCTCTTCGGCGACCACCCCACCGATCTCACCGCCTGACCGAACCTGCCAGACTCGGTCCATGAGTGGATCGGTGGAACTGACCTACGACGGCCCGGTGGCGACCATCACGAATCGCAATCCCGAGGCCCACAACGCGTTCGACGACGACATGGATGCGCAGCTCTTCGCGGCCCTCGCCGAACTACGCGGCCGCCCGGACGTGCGCGCCGTCATCTGGCGCGGCGAAGGGAAATCGTTTTCGTCGGGGCGGGACGTGTCCTCGATCGGCAACCTCAAGGTCGACCTGAGCCATCACGAGCTGATGCGCCGAGGTCACCGCGGCATCCAACAGATCTGGGACCTCGACGCGCCGATCATCGTCGCGCACCACGGTTGGACGATGGGCGGTTCGTTCCAACGGGCGCTGCTGTGTGACCTGCGTATCGCCGCCGAAGGCGCGCGCTTTCGCCTCCCGGAACTCACCTACGGGGTGATTCCCGACACCGGTGGGATGGGCGCGCTGTTCCAGATCGCCGGCCACGGACTCGCCAGTGACCTCGTCCTCACCGGCCGGATCATGAGTGCCGAGGAAGCGTGCACGCACGGCATCGTGGCTCGCGTGGTCCGGCCCGACGAACTCGACTCGACCGTGCAAGAGATTGCCGACCAGATCGCGTCGATGCCCGCGGTGTCGGTGAAGATGGCTCGTTCGATCATCCGCCACCTGGCCCAACCCGGCCTGCGCTCGTCGATGGACGAGGAGATGATCGCCCAGACCTTCATCAGCCGCAGCGACGACATGGCCGAACTGCGGGCCGCCCGCGCCGAAGACCGACCGCCGCACTACACGGGGAGCTGAACCATGACCGAGACCTATCCGGGCCTTCCCGCTCCCCCCGCCGTCGGTGCCCACGCGTTGCCTGCGGGCACCTTCACCGACACGACGGTGATCGTGACCGGCGCCGGGACCGGCCTCGGCAAGGCCATCGCGAGTGAGTTCGCCCGCCTGGGTGCCAACATCGTGATCGGCTCCCGCAAACCCGAACACCTGGATGCGGGGCGCGGCGCGATCGAGGCGATCGGCGCGTCGGTGCTGGCCGAGGAATGCGACATTCGTGACGCCGATTCCATCAGCGCACTGTTCGATGCCGCCGAGTCCGCGTTCGGGCTCCCGAGCGTCTTGGTGAACAACGCCGCGGCGAACTTCCCGGTCCCGGCGGAAGACATGTCACCCAACGCGTGGCGCACGGTGGTCGACATCACCCTGACCGGCACGTTCCTGATGAGCCGGGAGTTCGCCCGCCGCCACCTGGCGGCGGGATCACCCGGATCGATCGTCAACGTCGGCGCGTCGTACGCGTGGACGGGCGGGCCGGGCTTCGCCCATTCCGCCGCGGCGAAGGCCGGGGTGAAGAACCTGACCGAGACCTTGGCCGTCGAATGGGGTCCGTCGGGAATCCAGGTGAACGGTCTGGTGCCGGGGCTGTTCCCCCATGCCGACATGACCGCCGACATCCAAGCGAACCTGTCTCGCACGCACGACAAAGACCCCTGTCAGCCGGCGTTGCGCGTCGGTCAGGTCCAGGAGTTGGGGTGGGCCGCCACGTTCCTGGCGTCGCCCTACGCGCGCTTCATCTCAGGTCACACGCTGGTCGTCGACGGTGCCAACTGGCAACGCCGTTCACTCACGAACCCGCCCGTCGTCAGCGTCCGCGACCAAATGGGCAAAGCCCCTTTCTCCCTCGACTGACGCAGGGCCAAGCGCGGAAATCAAGAGGCCGACGCCGACGGGGACCGGCCCGCACCTCAGGTTCCGGGTACGTGGCGTCGGCCGTGGCCCGAGCGGCCCGGCCCGCAGGGCCAAGAGCGGAAATCAGGGGCGGCGGCCGGTGGCGTCGAGGAGGCGGGTCTGGAGCGGCGCGTTGTCGGCGACCGTGCCGCTCGGACCCTCGCCGAACGCGCCGAGGGTGCCGATCACGGGCAGCATCGGCTGGATCCCTTCCCAGACGAACGCCACGAGGTCGCCGTTCAGGGTTTCGTCGGCGCCGATGGCGCGAGCGAGGTCCCAGGCGTGCAACGCGAAGTCGCCGATCCGAAACCCCAGGAGCACCCCGCCGGGGAAGTCTCCCCGAGGATGCGCGCAGATCCGGTCCAGGGCGCCCGGTGCGGCGAACGCCTCCGCCTGGCCGTCAGCCAGCCGGTTGAACTCCGCGACGACGTCTTCGGGAACGGTGGTACCCGCGAAGATCGCCGCCGCCTCGTCTCGCGAGCACCCGTCGAGCAGTGCCGGCACCATCGCGAGACCGCCCAGAACGTGCGCGACGAGCGCGCGGACGTTCCATTCGGCGCACGGGGTAGGGCGATCCCAGTCGGTGGCCTCGATCTGGCGGAGTCGACGCTCGAATTCCGAACGCGCACCACCGAGAGCCGAGAGCTGATCCATCGCAAAATCCTACGTGTCACCGACGCCGCGTTCGCGGCATCAACGTAGGACGAATGTCACTCCGCGACGCGATGGAGCTCGTTGGCGTCGGTGTGGGCCATGACCTTGCCGAGCCGCTTGATGTCGACGGTCGTCGTCTCCTCGTAGGACCACGTGTCGGCGCCGGTCGTGATGGTGATCTCGAACTTCTTCGTGCTCGAGTGCTCGGAAAGGTGCGGGTTCTCGAGCACGCCGTTGGTCGACGAACCGAGCTCCGACGTCAGCGTGAAGCTGGTGCTGTCGGCAGTCGCGTTCCCCGTCGAGAGCACCACGGTGGCACGCGGCACCATGATGCAGCGGTAGATCTCACCCCGGGCCGCGTCCCAGAGCCAGTAACCGATTTCGGTGTGGAAGGGGTCTTCCTCGTCGCCCCGCCAGGCCGCCATGCGGTAGTCGAGCCCGAACAGCTGCTGGGTCCCGTTGTCCACCGGTCCGAACGGGGCGAGCGTGACCTTCTCACGGTACGGAGTGTCACCGATCACGCCGTCGGCGTGATGGAACGAAACGTCCATGCCCTTCGAGCCTTCCCAGCTACCGACGAGCGGGGCGAGGGGTCCGAGTTGGGCAGGGGTCGGTGCGGGCATGGGGGAGTCTCCTGAAGTCGAAACGGTCGAACGAGGTGCGAATCTATGCGCGTTCGGTCGGTGGTGCAGGCACCCGGTCGGCGACCCCGATCCGAACTGGTGCTGCCCTCAGGGCTTGGCCCGCTCCTGCGCCTTGAGTTCTCGCCGCAGGATCTTGCCGCTCGGGTTCTTCGGAATCGCGTCGACGAACTCGACCTCGCGCACCTTCTTGTAGGGCGCGACCGTGGCCGCGACGTGGGCCATGACGGCATCGCCGTCGAGGTCGGAGTCGGGCGTGCGGACCACGAACGCCTTGGGGAACTCGCCGTCGGCCGTGCCGCTGTCCTTGGGGATCACGGCAACGTCGGCCACCTGCGGGATGGCTCATGATGATCGACTCCAACTCGGCCGGGGCGATCTGGTACCCCTTGTACTTGATCATCTCCTTGGCGCGGTCGTGGATGGTGACGTACCCGTCGGCGTCCATCGTGACGATGTCGCCGGTGCGCAGCCACCGGCCATCGTCGTCCTCGACGATGGACTCCGCGGTCGCGTCGTCGCGGCCGTAATAGCCCGTCATCACCTGCGGGCCGGCGACGAGCAGTTCGCCGACCTCGCCGATCGGCAGGGTGGCGCCGGTGTCGAGATCGACGACCTTCTGGCGGGTGTCGGCGACCGGCGGGCCGACGGTTCCCTCTTTGTCGCGTCCGAGCAGCGAGATGTGCGTCACCGGGCTGGCCTCGGTCATCCCGTAACCCTGCACGACCGTGACGTCGAATCGCTCGGCGACCCGTCGCGCGACGTCGAGTGGGAGTGGCGCCGCGCCCGACATGACGTATCGGACGCTCTCCATGGTCGTGTCGGCGTCCGAGTTGGCGAGGGCCAACAACGCCGGCGGCACCATGAAAAGGTTGGTGGCCTGATGTTCCGCGACGATCTCGAGAAACCGTTTCGGGTCGAAGCCGGGCATCGTGATCTGGGTCGCACCGCTGGCGATGCCGGGGAGCATCAGCACCGCCATGCCGTAGATGTGGAAGAACGGCAAGAAGTTGACCATGACGGAGAAGCCGTCGATCAGACCGCTGCCCAGGGTCTGGCGCACGTTGCTCGTGAGGTTGTGGTGGGTGAGCATCACGCCTTTCGGCGCGCCCGTGGTGCCCGACGAGTACGGCAGGACCGCCAGGTGGGTCATCGGGTCGAACTCCACCGGGACCACGTCGCCGGCCGCATCCCGGGCGAGGTCCCAGACCTCGTCGGTGAGGTGCAGCCCCGGCGCGTCGCCCCAGACCGCGCGCACGTTCGTCGCCGTCGCCTCGACGACGAACACCGCCTTGGGGGTGGAGTCCGCGAACTGTTCGGCGATCTCGCGCTCGGTGTAGAGCGGGTTCAAGGTGGTCACCGTGCCACCGGCGAACAACGTGGCGAGGAACACGACCGCCCACTCCGGCGAGTTGGTGGCGACGATGCCGACGCGATCGCCGACCCCCACGCCGACGTCCTGGAGATGCCGGCCCAGCCGTCGGGCGGCGGTGAGGATCTCGGCGTAGGTGTAGGTGGCCCCGCTGATGCCATCGACGAACGCCACCTTGTCGGGGTGACGGGCGGCGGACGCGACGAGATCGTCGGTGACCGGATGCACCGGGTAGGGGGCGAGCGACATGCGGGGCGAGTGAAGGATGGGTCCTGAGCTCATGACGGGATCTTGCCACCTAACGTGAGCAACGTGACTGGAACTCCTTCGCCGCGGCCCCCGGTCGCGGATCTCTCGATGCCCTGGGACGGCGTCGTGGCCAACCCGATCGCGGAGTTCACCCGCATTCGGGCCGAGTTGGGAGACACGTTCACGATCGAGGCGCCCGACACGACCTACCTCTTCCTCTTCTCCCCGGCCGGGGTGAAGGCGTTCTACGCGGTCGAGGAGGCCGTCGCCTCGAAGGGCATCGCCGACTTTCAGATGTTGCGACGCAAATTGCCCGACGAGCTCTTCCTCGGTCGGCGCACGTTCCCGCACGACCTCTTCGCCCGCGACGATGTGGCCGCCTACCTCGCCCTCGTCCGTGACGTGCTCACTTCCACGCACGTCGAACTGGGCGAAGCCGGCGAGATCGACGTGTTCTCGTTCACCCGGCGACTCGGTCATCGCATCGGCCTGTCGACGTGGGCCGGACCCTGCGGCACGCCGGGCGCGCGGTTGGATGCGTTGATCGCCGCGCTCGACGCGCTCGACGGCGCGGCGGCGTTCGTCGAGCCGGGCGGGATGCAGGCCATCGCCGCGAACGGCAAGGCTGCGGAGTACGCGGCGCTGGCCGCGGCGGAGGAACTCATTGCGGATGCGATCACAGAACGCGACGCGGCACGCGGCGCGGCGCCGGTCCAGGTCGAGGATCACTTCCAGCGCATCGTCGATGCGTGGGCCGGCGAGCCCGACCGCAACCAGGGAATCGCCCGGGACGTCGTGCTCGTCCATCTCGGCTCGATGTCGAACTTGTTCGCAGCGCTGGGCTGGTATCTCATCGACGTCGTCACCCGGCCCGAGGTGCTCGACGCGGTGCGGGCCGGCGACCGCGACGTTGCCGAACGCGGCGCGTTGGAATCGCTCCGGCTCTCCCAACGGTCGGTGATGATGCGCGCGGTATCGAAGCCGTGCGAGATCGACGACGGAACCACGACCTACTCCGTCGATCGGGGAGTCACGCTGGCCACGCTGTTGCCGCTCACCAACGTCGACGGCGCGGATCTCGAACAGTGGGATCCCGACCGTTGGCAACGGCGACGGTTACGTGCTGATCGGCTACCACCGGCCCGCGAACTCGTCACCACGTTCGGCCACGGCCCGCACACGTGTCCGGCCCAGCCGTTTTCCCTCTCCGTCATGACCGAGAGCGTCATCGACCTCGTGACCCACTACGACTTCACGCCCCGATTCGCGCGGCCGTCACCCGTTCCGGGCCAGATCGGCGGCGTCGCCCGGGCCGCCACCCCCTGCCCCATGCACTACCAATCCCACCCCTGACCGCCGGCGTTTGGCACCTGGTCGTCCTCACCGCGCCACCACGCGCCAAACGCCGCGACTCAATCCCTTACCCAGTTGCCGTGAAAGCCGAAGGGGACACGCACCGGCAGGTGGATCGTGGCGACGGGGGGACCGGCGAAGTCCTGGGCGTCGAGGATGACGACGTCGGACGCGTTGCGGTTCGGGTCATGGACGTAGGCCATGACCCAACCTTCGTCCTCGGCGGCGTCGTCGGACTTGGGCACGAACACCGGCTCCTGCGACATCCGTCCGCCGCCGAAGTCGTGTTCCACCATCGTCCCGGCGACGAGGTCGTGCTTCAGGAGGTTACCGAGCGCGAGCCCGTTGTTCTCGGCGCCAGGCGCAAACGTCGCGGTGTAGCCGAACTGGTGCCGACGACCGACGACGCGATCGTCACCGCGCGGAAACTCCTGCGGGCGATCCGAGATGACATCTCGTCCGACGCGGCGGCCGGTGGGGTCGATGGTCCACCGTTCGAACACCGGGCCACCCTCGTTCGGTCCGTTGGTGTCCTTGTCGAATGTCTTCGGATGGACCGCAACGTCCATGACGACCTTCTCGCCGTCGTCGTAGGCGTTGAGCGGGTGGTACACGAAACAGAGGTCGTCGAGTTCGCACCACACCGTCGAATCTGCGTCGCCTTCCCGCGTGAGCAGCCCGACCCGCGCGCCGTACTCCGGGTTCCATCGGTAGGGGAGCGTGCCCCCGCTCATCGCCAACTCGAGATCGAACGTGCACGGCAGGTCGAAGAGCACCACGCGCGATTCGGTGATGGCGCAGTCGTGCACCATCGGCCCGCCCGGCACCGGAACGTTCACCGTTCGGCGGACCCGACCGTCGACGCCGACGACGATGTACTGGAGATAGTTCCACTCCCAGTAGTACGCGACGGCGTGGAGTTCACCGGTGAGCGGGTCGCGTTTGGGGTGGGCGGTGAAGGCACCGGGAAGCGTGCCACCGAAATCGGACCGGGCCACCGTCTCGAGTTCGTCGGTGAGCTGCATCGGCAACCCGCCCGCCTCGACGATGGCGAACGTCGTGCCCGCATGCGAGATCACGTTGGTGTTCGCGGTGTTGTCGCCCATGCCGTGACGCGGGCCCGGCGTCGGGTTGCCACCGAGCGCGTCGACGGCAGAGTCGGACCGTACGTAGCGGTTGCGATAGGTCACGGCCTGGCCGCCGCGGAGCCACAAGCCGTGCACCATGCCCGTGCCGGTGAACCAGTGATACGTAGCCGGATCGGGATCGACGACCGGGTTGGGCCCGATCCGTAGGAGCCGACCCTCCAGGTCTTCCGGGATCGAACCGGTGACGGGGAGATGGTCGATGCTCACCTCCTCGCGCACCGGCGCGAAGTTGCCCGTGAGGTACGGGCTCGTGGTGACGGCGGACTCGGTCAGGGTCATGGGGTCTCCTGGTGATTCGAGGTCGATGGGATGAAGAGTTCGTTGGCGAGTTGCTGGAGCGTGGCCGGGTCGACGCAGCCGGTCATCGGTGCGAGTGCGCCGTGGAGGTGCAGCGACACGATGCCGTGGGTGGTCGCCCACATCACGCCCGCCAGTTCCTCGGCGCGCACCTCCGGATGGAAACCGTCGGATTGGGCGTCACGCACCACGGCGACCAACTGGGCAAACGCGGCAGCGCCACTCGTCATGTAGTCAGCGTCGCCGGTATCGCACAGGTCGGCGCGGAACATCAATCCGAACGCCCCCGAATTCGCGAGGGCAAAGCGCTGATAGCCGAACGCGGCGGCGGCCAAGCGTTGCCGACCGGCTGCCGCGGGAACCCGCGTCATCGCCCGGTCGACGGCAAGGACGAGGTCGCCGAATGCCTCGGCGGCGACGGCCGCGAGTAGCGCGCTGAGCGTGGGGAAGTGGCGTTGCGGAGCGCTGTGCGAGACGCCGGCTCGCCGCGCGATCTCCCGGAGTCCGATCCCATCGGTGCCGTGCTGATCGAGATAGGCCCGTGCGGTGGCCACCAACCGGTCCCGGGTGCTCGCGGTCGTGCTCGGGGTCGCGACCGTCGACGTCATGTTGACACTGTCCACCTCCAGGTAGACAGTGTCAACCCCGGGCTGAGTGCCCGCCGTCACACGCGTATGGTTCGCCCGGTGAACGACTTCGACCATCTCCTGGCGCCCGGCCGGATCGGCACGCTCGAACTTCGGAACCGGATCCTCATGGCGCCGATGGGCGACTCGCTCGCCAACGCCGACGGCAGCATCTCCGGCGCCCAACTCGGGTACTTCGAGGCGCGAGCACGCGGCGGCGCGGCCCTGCTCCTCATCGGTTCGGTCGCGGTGGCCTATCCCGACGGGTGTGTCGATGCGCGCCAGGTCGGCGCGTCGGATGAGGCGTTCCTCCCCGGACTCACGGCACTGGCCGACCGCGTCCACCGTCACGGCGCCCACATCGCCGCGCAGTTGACCTACAACGGCGCGCTGGCGCGCTACGACATCGCCCGCGGCCACCCGATGCTCGTGCCCGCGGTCCCCCAACGATCGAGACCCGATCAACTCTCGATGATGGTGACCGACGCCGAGATCGCGGGGTTCATGGCGCCGCACGCGAGCCCGACCGCCAAAGTCGAGTATCAGGTCGCCACCGATGCCGACCTGGACTCGGTGATCGAACACTTCGCGGCGGCGACCGACCGATGCCGCCGCGCCGGCATCGACGGCGTCGAACTCCACGCCGGGCACGGCTACCTCATCGACGAGTTCTTGTCGCCGGCCCTCAACCACCGGGAGGACCAGTGGGGTGGCTCGGTCGAGCACCGGTCCCGGCTCCTCGTCGAGATCATCCGAGCGATCCGGGCGCGTGTCGGCACCGACTACCCCGTGTGGATGCGCATCAATGCGCTCGAGTACCACAAGCCGGACGGCGAGACGTTCGTGGATCAATGTGCCGTGATCGAGCGGGCCGTCGCCGCGGGCCTCGATGCCGTCCACGTCACGGCGTACGCCAACCTCGACGTCGCCACCGGCCCGACCGACTCCTACGCGCCCCATCGAGTCGGCGATCTTGCCGACTACGCGGCCGAGGTCCGATCGCTCGTCGACGTTCCGGTCATCACGTTCGGCCGCTTCGAACCTCACGAAGCCGACGCCGTGATCGCAGCCGGTCGCGCCGACTTCGTCGCGATGGGTCGCAAGCTGCTCGCCGATCCCGACCTCCCCAACAAACTCGGGGCGGGGGAGTCCGACCGCATCCGGCCCTGCCTCTACCAGTACCGGTGCATCGGGAACATCTTCGTGAATGAGTCGCTCGCGTGCGTTGCGAACGCGGCGACAGGCCGCGAGCACGACGCCGAGATCCCCCGGGCGAGAACGCGGCGGCGGGTGCTCGTTGTCGGCGGAGGCGCGGCCGGGCTGGAAGCGGCGCGAGTCCTGGCGACCCAGGGTCACACGGTGACCGTCTGGGAGGCGTCCGACGCCCTGGGTGGCGTGCTCGCCGATATCGCCGGCATCGATCCTGTGCTCGATGCCCACCGCCGGTGGCTCATCGGCGAAGTGACGCAACTGGGGGTCGAGATCCACCTCCGCCACCCCGCAACCGCCGCGACGCTCGCGGTGGTGGCCGCCGACGAGGTCGTGTTCGCCACCGGTCCGCAGTGGATCACCCCGGCGATCGCCGGCGTGGATCCGAGTCGGACCATCACTCCTCCCGACCTCCGCCGGCTACTCGCGACGCCCCACCCCGAGACGGCGACCGAGACCGCACCCGAACCCGTCGTCATTCTCGGTGGCGACAAGCCCGGACTCACCCTCGCGCTCGCGTTGGGCGCCCGCGGCCACGAGGTGACCGTCATCGAGGAATCGCGAGTCTTCGGCGCGGCCCTCGGGATCCCTGGTCGATTCCGGATGGTCGCCGACGCCACCGCGGCCGGCATCACCCTGGTCGGGGAGGCGACCGTCGACTCGGCGACACCGAGCACCCTCACCGTCATGACCGCCACCGGACCGCGCGACGTCCGGGCGCACTGGATCGTCTCGACGCTGCGCACCGCCCGACCACCTGCACTGCGAACCGACCCGGGGCCTCAGGGGCAGTGGGTCGTGGGCGATGCGGTCGCCGCCCGCGGGTTCGAGGGCATCACCCGAGACGCCGAGTCGCTCGCCCGGGAGCTGGCGCAGTGAACCCGTCACCCGATCTGCCCGCGACCAGTACCGACCATCTCCTCCGCGAGGATGAGCGAGCGGCCTTCGAGCGCGACGGTTTCCTCAGGATCCCCAACGCCCTCCCGCCGGCGGTGGTCGCCGAACTCCGGCGAATCGCCGACTCGGAGTTCGCCGCCTTCGGCTCCGAACCCGACCGTTCGCAGTTCGCGCTGTTGAATCAGCACGGCCTGATCGGTCGCGATCCGATGTATCTCGAACTCATCGATTGGCCAACGACCTTCCCCAAGGTCTTCGGGGTCCTCGGGTGGAACATCCAGCTGTTCCACACCCAACTCGTCGTCACGCCGCCCGCCCATCGCGACGCGCCACGCGGCGGGTACGCCTGGCACCAGGACAACAACCGAATGAACCTCGATTTCGAGACGACCACGATCCACCCGCGGGTCTCGGTGAAGGTGGCCTACTTCCTGACCGACCTCCCGACCGCGGGGATGGGCAACTTCTGCATCGTCCCGGGCAGTCATCACGACCGGGAGATGCCCGACCCGACCGGAACATTGGAGGTGACCGCGTCGGCGGGCGACGCCCTGCTGTTCGATCGCCGGCTCTGGCACGCCGCGAGCACGAACCACTCCGCGACCACGCGCGCGGTCGTGTTCTACGGATACAGCTACCGATGGCTGCGGCCGAAGTCGGACATGACCACCAAGGTCGCGATTGCCGGGAATCATGAGATCCGCCGGCAACTCCTCGGCGCGGCCACCGGGGCCAACGGCTACTTCGACCCGACCGACGACGACGTACCCCTTCGGGGGTGGATCGCGCAGACCCTCGGCGCCGATGCCGGTGCAGAGTGAGGTAATCCTCGATCTCGAGCGCGCACCTCTCTACACTGACGGCGCGGGTGGAGACCCCTATTCAGGAGATGCTCTCCCATGAAGCAACCGGCACGCATCGCACTCGCAGAAGGCATCGGGACGATGATCCTCGTCGTCGGCGGACCCGGAACCGCCGTCCTCGCCACCGGCGGATTCCTCGAAAGCGGCTCGGTCGGCGTCCTCGGCGTCGCGCTCGCCTTCGGGCTCGCGCTGCTGTGCGCGGCCTACGCGATCGGCTCGATCTCGGGATGCCACATCAACCCCGCGGTCACCATCGGCCTGTGGGCGATCAAGAAGACCGAGACCAAAGACGTGCCCTTCTACCTCGGCGGCCAGATCGTCGGGGGACTCGTGGGCGCGGGCGTGATCTACGTGATCGCCAACAGCGTCGCCGGGTTCAGCGCCAAGGCGACGGGCTTCGCCTCGAACGGGTACGGCGCCCACTCACCCGGCGGCTTCAAGATCGGCGCGGCAATCCTCGTCGAGGTCGTCTTCACCGCGCTCTTCATCTTCGTGATCGCGAGTACCAGCCGGAAATCGATGCCGGCCGGTTTGACCGGCGTCACCGTCGGTCTCATGCTCACCCTGATCCACCTGATCACCATTCCCGTCGACAACACCTCGGTGAACCCGGCCCGCAGCCTCGCGACCGCGGTGTTCCAGGGCGGGTGGGCGCTCCGGCAACTGTGGGTGTTCATCGTGTTCCCCATCATCGGTGGCGTGATCGGTGCGCTGCTGTGGCGAGCGTTGGTGCCGGCCGAAGACGCCTGACATCCATCGGCGAGCCCGGTTCGCGTGACAAAGTCGAGGGATGGAAAAGCTCCAATACCTCTGCTGGGCGCGAACCGGGCTCAAACCTTCCGAGCGCGGCGACCTCGTGCGAGAAGCCATCGTTCCCAAATTGCTCGCGCTGCGTCCGGCGGGATTGTCGATTCAGGTCGACGACGCCGACGCCCAGGTCCCGGTTCCGATGCCGCCGCCCGACGACGAACCCCAACCCTTCCTGCTCGTGTCGATCTGGCTGGACCGCTACGACGATCGCGCCCCGTTCGAGGCAGTCCTCAACGAATCATGCGCCGAGATCGCCGGGTATCTCGTCACCGAGTCCATGTACACCGATTACGGGGGCAACCGCCACGCCGCACCTCGGTCCTGGCCCGACGGCGAGCGTTCGCCCGGCGTCGTGATGGTCACGCTGCTGCGGCGACCCGCCACCATGACACCGGAGGCGTGGATTGCGCACTGGCACGGCGTGCAGTCGCCGGTGAGCGAGTCGATGCAACCGCGCATGCGCTACGTGCGCAACGCGGTCGCCCGCCCCATCACGCCCGGCGCACCACCGATCGAGGGCATCGTCGAAGAGGCGTGGCCCTCGCCGGACCACATGACCGACCCGATGTTGTTCTATTGCGCCGACGGTGACGCCGACCTCATGCGGGCCAACCTCGAGCGCGATGTTGGAGAGCGTGACCGGGTTCCTCGATCTGGCCGAGCTCCGCAGCTTCACCACGAGCGAGTACCTGCTCAAGACCTGAGCGGCGCCGCCGGCTCCTCCCGGACACAGAACTGCTCGATCCCCGCCGTCTCGACGACCATGCCGTCGTCGCAGATGATGAATCCGTCGACCCCCTCCGCCTCCAGCAAGGCCAACCCGTCCCGGGGCCCGGCGACGAAGGCCGCCTTGGCCAAGACTTCGGCCCACCATGCCGCGCCGGCCAGTACCGTGACCGATGCGACCCCTGACGCCGCGGGGGCGCCGGTGTGCGGGTCCAGCAAGTGATGGATTTCGTGCCCACCCCGACGCCACCGCCGCTTCAGCCGCGTGCTGGTCGCCACCGCCCCGGCACCGAATCGGAGGCTCCCGATCTCGGCCGTCGCGACGGGATCGTCGAAGGTCGCCAGCCAGGCGCCGGCGTACGGACCGGAACCGACGACCCGGAGATCGCCGCCGAGGTCCACACAGCCGGCCGTGACACCGGCCTCGGCAAGGTCCTGGGCCACGAGGTCGGCCGCGAATCCCTTGCCGATACCTCCGAGATCGAGTTGTACACCCGGGCCGAGCGTCACCGACCGGACGATGGGATCCATGCGGACCTCGCCACAGCCGACGAGCGGCACACCGCCGTAGGGCACCGAGGTCGGCGCCGCAGATCCGGTCACGCTCGGAAAGTCGCGGTCGTAGCCCCATGACTCGAGCGCGGCCAGGCCAGTCGGGTCGAACCGACCCGCCGTACGCCGCCACGCCTCGACCGCGTGGGCGATCAAGGTATAGGTCAGCGGCGACACCACGACCGGGCGATCCGCCGCGGCCGCGTTGAGCAGACTCAGCTCGCTGTCGGGCCGGAACCGGGACCAGAGCTGTTCCAGGTCGGCGAGGCGGTCCTGGGCCCGATCCAGGATTTCGGGCGCACCACCGAGCGCGAGGATGCGGGCGTTCGTGCCCATGACCCGGAACGTTCGGTCGACCCACGATGTCTCGGCAATGACCACATGACCTCATCGGCATCGCCAGCGCGAACACTGAGCGCGACCCGGACGCGACTTTCGGGCGTGGCCGTCGAGGAACCGATTCGACGCGCCAGACTGGACCGGTGAACCGCACCAAGGGCTGGGTCCTGGCGATCGCCGTGACGATGATCGTGCTCGTCGTGCTCGGGGTATGGCGTCGCAACGACCTCATGGCCCAAACCGAGAGCGCCCGCGCCGATCGGTCCGCGGCCCTCGCCTCGCTCACGACCCTCCAGGCCCGGATTCGCAATACCGCGCTGGCCGCGCGGTCCCTCGAGTTCAACAACTCGAAGACGCTGCACGCCGCGCAAGACCTCGAACGGACCATCGACGACACGCTCGGCCTGATCCAACTCGCGGAACGCCAGCGCGATGACAGCGCGGTGAGCGCGTACATCGCCGGCGGCCAACTGGGCCAGCTGCGCGAATGTCTCGACGGCATCACCCGCGCGCTCAACCAGGTCAGCGTCGGGGACGTGAACAGCGTGGACACACTCGAAGCAACCCGACCGGCATGCCGCGCCGTGGGCGCTTGATGGCCGGCTCACGGCGCATCACTGTGATCGTGGTGGCCCTCGTCGCCAGCCTCGCCCTCGGCACCACGCTCTGGCACCTGAACCGCGCCTGGACCGAGCGACGGCGCGCGGTCGAGGCCCGGGTCGCCGCCGAGAGTGCGATGGCGGCGGCCGAGACGAGCCTGGAGACCGTGCGCGCTCGGCTCGACCAGGATCGGGTGAGTGCGACACTCCTGCGCCGACGCCACCACGCGGCCGTGGCATCACTCGAGCTCCGGAATGCCCAGCGCATCGCAACCGAGGCCGATCGCGATCGCTCCCGTTCGGCGGCGGAGGAGAAGAACGCCGAAGCACTGATCGTGCGAGCGTGTCTCGACGGGGCGGGCACCGCGCTGGGTTCACTCCAACTCCGCGACACCCTGCGAACCGTCGCGGCGCTCCAAAGCGTCGACGCCGTGTGTCGTGCCGCGCAGGGCAATCAATCCGGGCCGACCGCGCAGTATGCATTCGACTTTCCCGATCCGTTCGTCATGACGGTCGGCGCCGACCAGTATGCGTTCGCGACGAACTCCGGTGGCGGGAACATCCAGGGTCTTGTCCGGCGACCCGACGGCACGTGGGCGACGAATGGAGATGCGCTGGGCCGGTTTCCGGCGTGGGCATCGTGGGGGCGCACCTGGGCGCCGGCCGTACTGCCCCGGCCCGGTGGATTCGTCATGTACTACACCGTCCGCGACGCTGCGACCGGTCATCAGTGCATCTCCCGAGCCTGGTCGGCCGCGCCCGGCGGGCCCTACGTCGACACCTCGGTCGCGCCCCTGCAGTGCAGCGATCGTGATGCGATCGACGCGGAGCCCGTCGTTGGGCTCGACGGTGTCCCGGTCCTCATGTGGAAGTACGAACGCCCGGCGACGATCGTGGCCCGACCTCTGCGCAGCGATGGTCTGGAGTTCGCGGGGCCCGAGGTCACCCTGCTCCGGCCGAGCCGCTCGTGGGTCGGGAGCAATGTCGAGGCGCCATCGATGCTGATCACCGCCACGGGGTCCTGGTTGTTCTTCGCCGCCAACGATTGGCGGACCCGCCGTTACGCGACCGGAGTCGTGCAGTGCGCGGGCCCGCTCGGCCCCTGCGACCGCGCGGGCCCCGCACCACTGCTCGCGACCCACAGCACCATCGTTGGCCCCGGTGGCGGTTCGGTATTCCACGATCGCACGGGAACACCGTTTCTCGCGTACCACGCCTACCGGGATCCGAACGTCGGTTACCCCGCCAATCGACTGCTCTTCATCGCGCGCATCGACATGAGTTCGGGTCGCCCCGTGCTCGTCGAGTAGCGCCCGGTCAACCGACCAGGCGATGCAGCAACCGCTCGCGCCATCGCGACGCGCGGCCGGTACGAGTTTCGAACGCGTCGGCACCCGCGGGGAGCGCCAGACCGGCATTGATGCCCAACCAGCGAAACGGCTCCGGTTCCCACTTCGGCGAGTGGTGATTGACCCAGGGGAGCGAGGTCAACTCCGAATCCCGTTCGAGGACCAGATCGGCGAGGGTGCGCCCGGCCAGATTCGTGGTGCTGACCCCGTCGCCGACGTACCCGCCGGCCCAGCCCATGCCGGTCGTGCGGTCATAGGTCACCGACGAGTACCAATCGCGTGGATGGCGAGAGGGCCACCCCATTCATGAGTGATGCGCGCCGGGCGCACCATCGGGAACAACTCGTGGAGGACCTGGCGCAACTCGGCGAAGACGCCCCGGTCCCGGTCGAACTCGTCGCGGGTCCCGCTCCCGAAGTGGTAGGGCGCGCCGCGTCCGCCGAACGCGATCCGGTTGTCGGCAGTGCGCTGGGCGTAGATGATCAAGTGGCGACCGTCGGACAAAGTCTCGCAGTCCGACCAGCCGATTTCGTCCCACACCGCGGCCGACAGCGGCTCCGTCGCGATCATCAACGAATACACCGGCGCGACGTCACGATGGCGACCCGGTAGGGCCGGCGTGTAGCCCTCCGTCGCCACGATCACGTGCTGGGCGCGGACTTCGCCGGCAGCGGTGGCCACCCGCCCGGGACCGATTTCCTGCACCCGACTCTGCTCGAAGATCGTTCCGCCGCGCCGCTCGACCGCCGCGCCGAGGCCCCGAACCAGTCGGGCGGGATGCACCCGAGCACAGTGCGGGCTGAACACGCCACCCCGGCCACCCGCCACGTTGACCCGGCCATGAAGCTCGTCGGGTTCGAGCCAGCGGACGTCGGCTTCGTCGAAACCCCAGTCTCGCTCGGCGGCCAGATGCGACTGGAGGCGCGCGACATGGGGTTCGCGTGTCGCCACTTCGAGGTTGCCCCCTTTGTGGAAGTGAGCGTCGATGCCTTCCTCGATCAGGACCTGACCGATTTCGTCGATCGTGGCGAACATCGCGCGCTGGAGCACGACCGCGGCGGCGCGGCCGTGAGTCTTCGCGGTGGCATCGCGGCTCCCGGCGAAGAGCGCCGAACACCAACCACCGTTGCGACCCGACGCTCCGAAACCGCTGATCTCGGCCTCGACGTTGACGACGCGCATCGAGGGTTCCCGACGCAAGAGCTCGTACGCCGTCCACAAGCCGGTGAACCCCGCACCGACGATCGCGACATCGGCCGCGACGGATTCTCGCAATGAGGGCCGGGACGCGAGCGATTCGGGAACCGTGTCGAGCCACAGACTCCGGGACCGGTACCGCTCGTCGGCGAGATCGGTCACGCGACGAAGGCGTGAAGCAGATCGGCGAGGACCAAGGGTTGGTCGCCCTGCACGCTGTGCCCGGCATCGGCAACGACTTCCACGCTCACTTCGGGCGATCGCCGCTGCAACTCGGCCACGTCCTCGTCGTCCACCACTGGAGAGTCCGCGCCACGGATCAAGATGAACGGCACCGTGACCGCGTCGACGGCGTCCCACAGACTGCCGAAGTCGGGGATCTCGGCGTCGTCGGGCAGGTGGAATCGGTCGTAGCGCCACGACCAGGTCCCGTCGGGTCGCTCGGTCGCGTTGTGGAGGATCCCTCGCCGCAACGACGATTCGCTGCGGGTCGGGTTGAAGAGCACGGTCCGTTCCAGGATCTCGTCGAAACTCGCGAAGGTTTCGGGACCGGAGATGAACGCGGTGATGGCCGACGCCTTGTCCCGGTTCACCCCCGGGGTCACGTCGACGAGGGCCAGTCGTGTGACCAACTCGGGCGCCGCGGCACTGAGCGCCAACGCGGTGAGACCACCGAGCGACATCCCCACCACGGCCTCGGCGTTCGGTGCGAGGTCGGAGATCGCGACTGCGATCGCGGCGCGTTCTCGCCGGGCCAGTAGGCCTTGTCGTCGCGCCACGACGAACGGCCATGGCCCGGAAGATCGAGGGCGAGCATCGGCCGATCCAGTGCGAGCGCGACGGTGTCCCAGGTATGGGCGTTCTGCGCGCCGCCGTGCAGGAACACCAACTCCGGTTCGCCCGGGCCCCATCGAAGCCCACTCACGGTCTGGTCGTCGCCGACGGCCACCTCGACCCGAGCCACCGTCGGCGGTCCCGAATAGGGGAGCCCAACTTCCGACGCGTTGTCAGCAAAGAATCCGAACTCGTCGTACTCCACACTCGCCATGCGCTCACCGTACGCTGCGGAGATGGAACCTCGCATCCCTCCCATCAACCTGGCCGACGCCGACGCCGAAACCCACGAGCTCCTGAGTCGGTTCTCGCAACTCCGCGGCGACGACGTCGAGATACTCAACGTCTTCGGCACAATCGCGCATCACCCGGTACTCATGCGCAAGTGGTTGGTCTTCGCGACGTACGTGCTGACGAAGTCGTCGCTCGATCCTCACCTCCGTGAGCTCGTCGTGCTGCGGGTCGGATGGTTGTGCGGCGCACCCTACGAGTGGGGTCAGCACATCGTGGTGGGGCGGACCGTCGGCGTGACCGACGCGGAGGTTGCGCGCGTGGCGGAAGGGCCCGACGCCGACGGATGGACCGCCATCGAGGCAGCCGCACTGCGAGCCACCGACGAACTCCACTCCCGATCCACCATCACCGATCCCACGTGGGCGGCCCTGGCGGAGGCGCTGAGCGAGCAACAGATCCTCGATCTCGTGTTCCTCGTCGGCGAGTACCACCTGGTGTCCTTCGCCCTCAACGTGTGTCGCGTCCGTAGAGACGACGGCATCGACGACGGTTTAGTACCCTTCCCATCTGCCGCGATCTGATCACAATCGGACACCCGGAACCAGAGCGCGGCAACTGCGATCACTCGGGGGAGTACACATGACGGTTTCACGACGGATGTTCTTGGGTTCGGCCGCGGCCGTGGCCATGGCGGTCGGCGTCCGACCCGACCTCGCGGGTGCCGATTCGGATCGGCGCCCCGGACCCGACTTCGGCCCACTGCGAGCACCGGACGCGAACGGGCTGGCCCTCCCCAGGGGTTTCCGCTCCCGCGTGGTGGCCCGGTCCGGACAGCCGGTCGGACCGTCCGGGTACGTCTGGCACATCTTCCCCGACGGCGGCGCGACGTTCCGCACGCGCGGCGGCGGGTGGATCTACGTCTCCAACAGCGAGACGTTCGGTCCCGCCGACGGCGGCGTCGGGGCGTTGCGCTTCGACCGTGACGGCCGCCTGCTCGACGCGTACCCGATCCTCACGGGATCCACGCGCAACTGCGCGGGTGGGCCGACGCCATGGGGGACCTGGCTGTCGGGCGAGGAAGTGGCGGCCGGGAAGATCTGGGAGTGCGACCCCACCGGTCGTCGACCCGGGACCGACCGACCCGCGCTCGGTCGCTTCACCCACGAAGCGGCCGCGGTCGACGACACCGGCCGGGTCGTGTACCTCACCGAAGACACCTCCGACGGCCGGCTCTATCGATTCACCGCGGACCGCGCCGGCGACCTGTCGACCGGTCGGCTCGAGGCCGCACGAGTCGACGGCTCGCAGGTCACGTGGCTGCCGATCCCTGATCCGTCGGCCGCCGTGACACCGACCCGCGCGCAGGTGCCCGAGACCACCGCCTTCGCCGGCGGCGAAGGGATCTGGTGGAACGACCACGCCATCACCTTCGTCACCAAACGCGATCGCAAGGTGTGGAGGCTCGACACCCGACGGCAGGAGATCGCCGTGTACTACGACGCCCTCGCGGCCACGGCCAACGGCGTGCTCGGCGAACCCGACAACATCACGGTCACCGACCGCGGTGTCGTGTTCATCTCCGAGGACCAGAGCGCCGAGCAGCAGATCGTGATGATCACGCCCGACGGCACCGTCGCGCCGGTCCTGCAGTTGTTCAACCAGACCGGCAGTGAACTCACCGGTCTGGCGTTCGCGCCCTGCGGTGACCGCATGTACGTCTCATCGCAGCGCGGCGCGGACAACAGCACCGGCGCGGGGATCACCTACGAGATCTCCGGGCCGTTCCACGCGACCCAGCGCCGACGCCGCCACGCTGGCGACGCCTTCGGGCACGGCCACGGGAAAGGGCAAGGGAAAGGGAAAGGGCACGGACACGAGCGCGAGGGCCGCCGCGACCGCTGATCCGCCGACGGCGCGCGATCAGCCCGGCGCCGGGGTCGGCCCGTAGGCTGACCGACCGATGCGTCGAGTCCGCCTGTCTCCCCAGCAGTATCGCCACGTCACCGTCGTCGCGTGTTTCCTGTTGGCCTTCATCATCGTGACGGGTGCCGCCGTCCGACTCACCGGCTCCGGCCTCGGGTGCCCGGAGTGGCCGAACTGCACCGCCGGCAGCCTGACCCCGACGAGTGAGGTCGGCGCGCACGGCTGGATCGAGTTCATCAACCGGATGGTCACGGGCCTGGTGTCGGTCGCGGTGATCGTCGCAGTGTTGGGCTCCCTCGTCCGTACGCCGCGTCGACGGGACCTCGTGTGGCTGTCGGTCGGGCTGGTCGTCGGGGTGATGGCCCAGGCGATCCTCGGTGCGCTAGTGGTCAAGAAGCTGCTCGCCCCTCCCTTCGTGATGGGCCACTTCCTGCTTTCGGCGGTCCTGCTCGCCAACGCCCTCGTCCTTGTCTGGCGGGCCGGAGTTCCCGACGGCCGGTCCACGCCGGTCGCTGTGCCCCCGCTCGTGCACCGGCTCGCGATCGCCGTGGTGGCCGCCGCCGGTGCGGTCCTCGTGACCGGCACCATCGTCACCGGTGCCGGACCTCACTCCGGCGACGCGGGCACCAGCGCGGAGATCTCACTGCGCGCCACGCGTCTGGACCTACGGGTGTCCGACGTCGTGCGTATCCACGGCGGTACCGCGCTGGCCCTCTGCGCCCTGACCTTGGTGTTCCTGTTCGTCCTGGGTCGGGCCCGCGGTGATCGGCGGCTCTACCGCCGCGTGTCCCTGCTGCTCGTGCTCATCGTGGCCCAGGGCGCGGTCGGCTACGTCCAGTACTTCAACAACGTTCCGGCCGCGCTGGTCGCCCTGCACGTCGCCGGGGCGACCGCAGTGTTCTCGGCAGCGGTGGGGGTCGTTCTCGGCTGCCGGTCCACCGGCACCTCGGAACCGACGGCGCGCGTCGGTGCACCCGCGTCCGTGCCTGCCTGACGCGGCGGCGGACCTTCTGTCCGCTTTCTGCAGATCGCGGGCGATCGTTCGTCGGGGTTCGCCATATTCTCACGCTCCGTGCTCAACATCGGGGCCCATAACCGCCGATACACCACCATGCCGTCAGCCGAACGAACCACGCTGCGCCGTCGCGTGGTCAGGCTGGCGGTGAGCGCGCTGTGCGTGACGATCGGCTTGGGGACCATCCCCGCAGATGCCGCACCGACACCGTCGACCGCGCCCGCGCCCGCCGTCGCGCCCGCCGTCGAAGCGATCGAAGCCGTCGCCGAGCAGTACAACCTGGCCCGGCTCAACGTGGATCGGGCGCGAGCCGCGTTGGAGAACACCGAACACCGGATCAAAGCCGCAGAGGTGAGCACCAAGCTCGTCCAGATCCGCCTTCGGGCCCGGGCCCGCGCCCTGTACACCGGGGTCGGGACCACCTCGCCGCTCCCCATCGAGCCGGGCAACCAGCTGGTGGACCGCGACCGGCGCACGACCTACCTGAATGCCGCACAACGCCCGGATCAGCAACTCGTCGCCGCGCTCGGTCGGGAGATGGCCCGGCTGCGAACCGCGCGAGACGGCCAGCGGGCCGCGCAGGCGATGCTCGACCGGAACCTCGCCGCCGTGCGGGCGACCAAGCAGCGCCTCGTGACCATGGCCGCCCGGGCGGCCGCCGCGCCGGCGCAGCCCGCGAACGGCAACGACGGCGCGGGACCGATCGCATCGACACCGCCACCCGCGAGCGCTTCGGCCGCCACGCCGGCGACTCACGCCCCGCCCCCGCCCGCGACGACACCAGCTCGGCCGACAGCTGCGCCTCCTACCGCGCCAGTCGCGCCGACACCCCCGTCACCAACAGTCCAGCCACCGAAACCCCCGGCACCCGCTCCTCCTGCGCCGGGCCCCGGACCGGCAGTGAGTTCGGGTGCCGCCGCGGCAGTGGCCTTCGCCCGGGCGCAACTCGGCAAGCCCTACGCCTTCGCCACCTCGGGCCCCAACACCTTCGACTGTTCCGGACTCACCATGGCCGCGTGGGCCGCGGGCGGGGTGCGCATGCCGCACTACTCGGGCTCGCAGGCGACGATGTTCGCCCGGGTCTCCTACGCGCAGCTCCAGCCGGGCGACATCGTGGTCTTCTACGCCGACCTCCATCATGTCGGCATCTACATCGGCGGCGGCATGATGATCCACGCCCCCCAGACCGGCGACGTCGTCAAGGTCGCCCCCGCCTGGCGCACCACGTTCCAATGGGGAGTCCGGCCCCGATAACGGCCGAACCGCCGCCACCCACTCCCCAACGATTGGCGGATGCTGGCGCGCTCCGCGCCAAAATCCGCCAAACGCTGACAGGTGTGGCGCGAGCGGCCCGGCCCGAAGGGCTACGAGCGGGAATGTCGGCCAGACTCGGGCGATGACGACGCGACTCTGGGGTGTGGTGATCGCCGCGCTCGACCCGGCCGGTCAGGCGAAGTGGTGGGCGGACGCGCTCGGATGGGAATGGTCGGTCGGCGACGACGGCGACGGCTTCGTGACCAGTCGCGACCCGCGGATGCCCGGTGTCATCTTCGAGCGGGTGACCGATCCCAAGCCGGGCGTGAAGAACCGCGTCCATCTGGATCTCACGTCGACCGATCCGGCCGACCAGGCCAACACCGTCGACGCGTTGCTCGCGATGGGGGCGACGCCGGCCGCAGTCGGACAGACCGACCAACCGTGGATCGTGCTGGCCGACCCGGAGGGCAACGAGTTCTGCGTGCTGGAACCCCGCGAGCGATACCAGCACGGGGCCACGCTCGCGTCGATCGTGCTCGACGCCAACGATCCCCACGCCCTGGCGGCGTTCTGGGTCGAGGCGAGTGGATGGACGGTTCGGGAGCAGGGTGACGACTGGGTGTCGTTGAGTCGCGCCGACGGCGCACCGCCGGATCTCGACCTCGTAACCGTTCGCGACGTGAAGCAAGTGAAGAACCGGGCTCATCTCGACGTCGAGACGGTGCCCGGCGGAGACCGCGACGCCGAGGTCGCGCGCCTGATCGCCCTCGGCGCCACGACTGCCGACGTCGGCCAGACCGCTGATGCATCATGGGTCGTCCTGGCCGACCCCGAAGGAAACGAGTTCTGTGTGCTGAAGGCGCCGCAATGAACGTCCATCTCGTCGACGGCACGTACGAACTGTTCCGTCATCACTTCGCGGTGCCGACCCACCTCGACCCCGACGGCATCGATGTCGCCGCGACCCGCGGCGTGGTCGGATCACTCCTCATGATGTTGGAAGACGGCGCGACGCACGTGGCGGTCGCGACCGATCACGTCGTCGAGTCGTTCCGCAACGACCTCTACGACGGGTACAAGACGGGCGAAGGGATGGACCCGGTGCTCCTCGCCCAGTTCCCGCTCCTCGAAGACGCGCTGCGCGCGCTCGGCGTGACGGTGTGGGCCATGGTCGAACAGGAGGCCGACGACGGCATGGCCGCCGGCGCGCGGGTCGCGGCCGCCGATGACCGCGTCGAGCGGGTCTTCATCTGCACCCCCGACAAGGACCTCGGCCAGAGTGTGGTCGGCGAACGAGTCGTGCAGTTCGACCGCCGCAAGAACGAAGTTCGAGACGCCGACGGCGTCCGGGCGAAGTTCGGCGTCGGCCCCGAATCGATTCCCGATTATCTCGGTCTCGTCGGCGACGCGGCCGACGGATTCCCCGGCCTCCCGGGCTGGGGCGCGAAGTCGGCCGCCGCCGTGCTCGGCCACTACGAGCACCTGGAAGCGATCCCCGAGCTCGCGAAGGACTGGGCAGTCGACGTGCGCGGGGCCGTGAAGTTGGCCACCACCCTCAACGAGCATCGATCCGATGCCGAACTGTTCCGCCTGATCGCCACGCTCCGGTCCGACCATCCGGTCGGCGAGGTCGACGAGTGGCGGTGGACCGGCCCGACCCCCGAGTTCGCGACCTGGACCCACCGGCTCGGGTCCCCGGGAATGCTCACTCGGGCCGAGCGTCTGGCGTCCCAGCGCGCCTGAGGGTCATCATCGGGGCATGACCGATTCCTCCGGGTCCGCCGCCGTCATCGTCGACCGACCGCGCGACCATTTGGCCCGCATCACGTTGAACCGGCCCGAGCGCCGCAACGCGATGAACGCGGACCTCCTGGCCGGGCTCTACGACGCGCTCGGCGAGTTGCGGGACGACCTCGACTGCCGCGTGATCATCCTCACCGGTGCAGGGCCCGGCTTCTGCGCCGGGCTCGACCTCGCCGAGGGCGTGAAGCTCCCGGACCTGCCCGGCATGGGGCGGGCCCGGGCCGGGATGCGAGTCCAGCAGTACATCGCCAATCTCATCCCGCTGATGCGGTCCCAACCGCAACCGATCATCGCCGCGGTCAACGGTGCCGCCTCCGGTGGAGGACTGGCGCTCACGTTGGGTTCGGACATTCGTATCGCCGCCGCCTCGGCCCGCTTCAACGTCGCGTTCATCAAGGTCGGCCTGTCGGCCTGCGACATCGGCACCAGCTGGATCCTGCCCCGTCTGATCGGGGCGTCACGGGCCTACGAGCTGATGTTGACCGGTCGCTTCGTCGATGCCGACGAAGCATTCCGGATCGGGCTCGTGACCCAGGTCGCCACCGACGACGCGCTCATGGACGCGGCGATCGCCGAAGCGGAGCTGATCCTCGGGAACGGACCGTTCGGGGTGCGCATGACCAAGGAAGTCATGTGGAGCCAACTCGAGATCGGTTCGATGCACGCCGGCATCGATCTGGAGAACCGCACCCAGGTGCTGTCGTCCTTCGCCGGCGACCTTGAAGAGGCGATGGCTGCCTTCCTCGAGAAGCGGCCCCCGAGATTCACGAACTGAGGAGGAGAACTCATGGGCGCGCTCGACGGACGGCGAGCATTCATCAGCGGGGGATCGCGAGGAATCGGACGCGCCATCGCACTCGCCCTGGCCGCCGACGGTGCCGATGTCGCCATCAACTATCGGCGCGACGACGAGTCGGCGCAGGCCACGGTCCGGGACATCACCGAGTTGGGCCGCCACTCGGCCGCATTCGCGGCGTCGATCGACGACGCCGACGCCTGCACCGCGATGTGCGCGTCGGTGCTCGACGACTTCGGGCCCATCGACCTGCTGGTCCACAACGCCGGGATCGCGTCACGCGGTCAGAGCGTGGTCAAGACCGATCTCGGCGAGGTGGAGCGCAACTGGCGTACGCACACCCGCGCCGCGTTCATCCTGGCCCAGCAGTTCATCCCCGGGATGCGCGAGTCGGCGGCGATCGCCGGTGGCCGCGGTGACGTGATCATGATCTCGTCGGTCGCCACAACCCACATGCAGGCCAACGGTGCCCCGTACACCATGGCCAAGGCGGGGCTGGAGGCGCTCGCGATGACCCTGGCCAAGGAAGAGCGGCGCAACGGCATCCACGTCAACGTCGTCGCGCCGGGGTTGGTCGAGACCGAGATGGGTCGTAGGCTCGTCAAAGGCGCCATGGGCGTCGAGGACATCCACTCGCTCGACGCGGGCTCGCCGTTCGGCCACGTGTGCACCCCGGAAGAGGTTGCGGCGGTCGTCCACGGACTCGTCACCACCGTCGGCGTGTACCTCACCGGCATCAAGGTGACCGTCGACGGCGGCACGTTCTAACCCACGGAGGCAACGGCTATGACTACCGGCTCGGCAAGTGTCGTCATCGATCGCGATCCGGAGACGGTCTTCGCCGCCATCTCCGACGTGACCCGAACGGGGGAGTGGAGCCCGGAATGCACGTCGGGCCGCTGGATCGAAGGGGCCGCCGGCCCGGCCGTGGGCGCGAAGTTCGAAGGCGACAACGCACTCGCCGTGGCGGGGATCACGGTGAAGAAGTGGACCACCACCTCGGAGGTCACGGCCTACGAACCGGGGAAGGTGTTCGAGTTCGTCGCCGAGGGGTACACGACCTGGCGCTACGAGTTGGAGCCGGTGGGTACGGGCACCAAGGTGACCGAGTCCTTCTCGTTCCACACCCCGAGCGCGGCACAACGCTTCATCTACGAGACGGTCATCCGCCGGCCGTCGTCACTCGTCAAGGGCATGCAGCAGACCCTCGATCGGATCAAGGCCCACCTCGAAGCCTGAGCGCATCGGTCAGAGCGCACCGTGGCCGGCGAGGAGCGCCCGATACTCCCGGTCGGTTTCGGGTCCGTAGGTGCGGAGGGCCACGCCGCTCGTTTCGCGGACCTTGGCCAACTCGTCTCGGGTGAACTCGCAACGTGTCGTCGGCGCGGTCCGCGAGTAGAGCGCGAGCGCGTTCTCGCCCAGGATCTTGCGCTTCACCCGAGGAGTCAGTGCGGGGTATCCATACCGCTCCTGCAACTCGGTGGAGATCTCGAAGGTGCGGAACGCCTGAATCTGATCCTGGGGTGACCCGTACCACAACGAGTCCGTGCCCCACAGCACGTTGTCCTCGCCGACCGCCATCAACAACTTGCCGAGGACGTGCGCGGCCGCCGTGGGATTGCGCATCAGGTTCCACCACGTCGAGCCCAGTTCCGCGTAGACGTTGGCGCTCGCGGGGACGTCGGCGTCGCGCAGGCTCTTCACGAACCGATCGACGCCACGGCCGTCGGCGCGATACGGACCCTCCTCGACGCCGGCCTCGAACCCGGAGTGGTAGACGACGAAGGCCAGATCGGGGTGGGCGGTCGCGGCGGGACCGACGTCGACCGGAGACGCGTATTCGCTGCCCCCGGAGAAGCCCTTGTGCACACAGACGATCTTCGGGCCGACCGCTTCGACGCGAGCGAGAAACGCCTCGCCGACTTGAGGAGCGCCGCCGTCGTGATCGTCGAGCCACCAACCGGCACCCGGTGCGTGGGTGTAGATCTTCCATCCCACGATCGGGTGGGTCTGCACCAGTGCCGCCATCCCGTCGATCTGCTGGCCGGCGGGCCCGTACGTGGGCTGCACCCCACCGTGGAGCAACACGCGACCGTCGCCACACACCTGATCCGCGATGCGCCGAGCGATCTCCATGTCCTTCATCGAGAGCGGGTTCACCGGTTCCGGGATCGGGATCGCAGTGAGGATCATCATGCTGGTGTCGGACTGGTTGAACACCAGATCGAGGTACTGCTCGACCGAGAAGCACGCTCGGGCATCGGACTCGCCACACCGACCCTGGGGAAACGAGTTCGCCAGGCCGTCGATCCCGGCGATTCCCGTCCCCGGGCCGGTGAGGTCGTAGTCCAGATAGTGCGTTTGCACATCGAAGATGATCTCGTCACCGGCGAGCGCGTCCCGTGCCGCGTCGGCGTCGGTCGCGCCGTCTTTCGGAATCCGGTACGTGCCTCCCGAGCGTCGGCCGTGTGACCGGTTCGCGTCGTCATGACATGCAGCCAGGGTGCCGAGCATCAGCGCGGCACCGCCAAGGCTGCGAAGGAAGGAGCGTCGGTCCACGCCCAGCCGACGGGCCAGCGCGTCGGCCTCGAGGCGCGTGCGCCGCATCGATTCACGCTCGACCGCGCCGAGCGGGACCGGTCGCTCCTCACCGTTGGAGCACGGTCCGAGTTTGATCGGGAGTTCCCGATCGGGATCCCACGCCATGACCGCACCCTAGGGCGTTGGGACCCGAGTCGAATCGCGGCCGAAAGAGAACGGCTGGGTATCCAGCCTGCGGCGAGGACCCAGCGGTGAGATCGATGAGACTCTTGTCAACCCACAGCGCCCGGGAGGTGTCTGTACCCGTGATGGCAGCAGAACCGCATCAGGATGACAACTCGGTTCCCGGCGACGACCTGCTCGAGCGACTCTTCCGTGATCACTACCGGGCACTGGTTCGACTGGCGTGTCTGCTCGTCGACGATCGCGAGTCCGGTGAGGAGATCGTTCAAGACGCATTCGTTCGTCTGCACGGCAACCTCGAGCGCGTCCGGGACCTCGGCGCGGCTCCGGCATACCTCCGATCGATCGTGCTCAACCTGGCCCGCTCGCAACTCCGGCGGCGCCTCATGGCGAAGCGACATCAGGAGGCGCGTCTGCAGCCCAGCGGTTCCCTCGAAGATTTCGCGGCGCTGCGAGAGGATCAGCGAGAGGTCATCGCGGCACTTCGGTCGCTTCCGGACCGACAGAGGCAATGCCTGATCCTCCGGTACTACGCGGGACTCTCCGAGGCGGAGATCGCAACCGCCCTCGGAATCTCGACAGGATCCGTCAAGACGCACACGAGTCGCGGTCGTGCCACGCTCGCCGAACGGTTGGAGGCACTCCGATGAATGACATGGACAGCTCGGTCGACGAGCGTCTGCGCGACGCAACTCGCGCAGTCGCCGAGGGAATCGAACCGTCCGCCCGCGCGTGGTCCGAGATCGACGGCCGGATTCAGAAATCGCACCGGCATCGGGCGACCACCACCTGGCGGGTCGCGCTCCTCGGACTCGCCAGCGTCGCGCTCGCGGTGGCAGTGTCGGCAGCGCTGCTCCTCACGCGGGACGATGCGCCCGCAAAGCGGAGAGTCGCTCACCGATGGGCACCATCGGTCGTCTGGCAGCGTCGGTTCGCGCCGCCGGTGACTCCAACCTTCCTGCGGACCCTCGCCATGGACGCGTCGACCGTCTTTGCGTCGGACGGATTCGCGGAGCCCAGCGTCGTGCGTGCGCTCAACCGAGACACGGGGGCCGTTCGCTGGAGCCGACAGTTCCCCTCGGCTGCGTTCATTCAGGGATCAGCCGGCGGCGTCATCGTCATCGGTGAGCAATACGACAGGATCACCGGACTCGATTCCCGGACCGGGCGGGTTCGGTGGACCGTCGACCTCCGTGCGGAAGGACTCGCCGGGTACGGCGCGGTGGTGAGCGCAATTCTGCCGGGCACGTCCGTCATCGGACTCTCCGCCAACGCCGAGGGAGACGTTCGCCCGCCGGTCATCGTCGGGCTGAACCTGGGATCAGGCACGATTCGATGGCGGACACCACTCGCCGACGGCACCGACCTCACCTTCGCCGCGACCGTTGGTCACCGAGAACGCCGCAGTGTTCCTGACCACGTTGAGCCACCCGGAGAGCGCGCCCGGCAACGGGGTCTACGCGCTCGACCTTGGCGACGGCACTCTCCGTTGGGAGGTCCCGCTCGGCGGCGGCCAAGGATTCGGATCGGCAAGCGCCACCGCGACGATCGGAGGAATCCAAATCCCGTGGCAGTCGGAGATCGTCACCGTTGCTGCCACGGATGGCGCGATCTCATGGCGTCTGCCGGTCACCGGCTCCGCCGCTGTTGCCGGGTCCGGCGGTGACCTTGTGGCGCTCGACGCCGGTGCGGTCATCGTGCTGGATCCGACCGATGGCCACGAGAAAGCACGCGTGACGACGTCCGTAACGGGCCCGCTTCTTATCGACTCCCTCGCCGGCGGGCATCGCGCGCTGGTCCTGGGAGAGAGCGGCGCGCGAAGGCATCGATCTCGACCGCAGCCGACCGCTCTGGTCGATCACGTGGCCTGGTCGCCTAGCCACCATTCCGGTGCATCTTGAAAAGATGCTCATTAGCTCGACCATGGATGGGCGACTCACCGCATTCCGCATCGCTCGAAGTTGAGGCACACGTAGGTCGTGCCGTCACGTCCGACTCCGAAGGACGCGGGAGTTTCACTTGCGGCAGATATGCCCGATCGGTCCGGTTCCTCCACCGTGGTCACACCCCCATGAGACCGTGTCGGCATGATCAGCATCCTGCTCGTGACCTTGCTCATCGTCATCGCCATCGGCGTCGCGGCCGGCACGGCCGCCGTCGTCGTCCAACGCGGTCGGATCGAGGTACCCCCGGGTCCCGACCCGGACGAACTCGCCGACCGCATCGCCCGGTCGGCGGCCCAGCAGCAGCAAGCGGCGCTCGGCCATCTCATCGAGACGAACCGGGCCCTGATGGACACCGAGCGGGCCCGCGCCGGCGAGTCCTTCGCCCACGAACGCAGCCAGATGGCGCAACAGTTCTCCACGATGCAGGACCAACTGGGCAAGGTGACCGAACTGGTCCGTGATTTCGAGACCGGCCGCGGCGCCAAGATCGATCAGCTCTCGGGGGCACTGGCCCAGCAACGGGCCGGCATCGCCGAACTCGCCCAGACCGCCCAAGGACTCCGCGAGGCGCTCGCCAGCTCCAAGACCCGCGGCCAGTGGGGCGAACGCATGGCCGAAGACGTGCTGGCCCTCGCCGGGTTCGTGGAAGGCGTGCAGTACCGCAAGCAGAAGTCGGTCGAAGCCGGCTCGGGCATTCCCGACTTCACGTTCCTGCTGCCCCAAGACGCCATTCTCTACATGGACGTCAAGTTCCCGCTCGACAACTACCTGCGGTTCGTGAACTCCGAGACCGACCTCGAACAGGTGCGCTACCGGGACGACTTCTTGAGAGACGTTCGGGCCAAGGTCAAGGAACTCGCGCAGCGGCGCTACATCGACGGATCGCCCTCGAGTGTCGACTGCGTGTTGCTCTTCATCCCCAACGAGGCCCTGTTCGCCTTCGTACAGGAACACGCCACGACCCTGCTCGACGACGCGCTGCGCGAGCGGATCATCATGTGTTCACCCATGACCCTCTTCGCGGTGCTGGCCGTGGTGCGCCAGTCGGTCGAGAGCTTCCAGATGGAGCGGACCGCCTCGGAGATCCTGGGAGTCCTCGGCGATTTCACAAAGCAGTGGGACGCCTTCGCCGACAAGATGGACTCGCTCGGTCGGGGTTTGAACTCGGTGACCAAGGCCTACGACGAACTCTCCGGCGTTCGGAGCCGCCAGCTGGTCCGCCAACTCGACCGGATCGAGGACCTCCGCCGCACCCACGACCTCACTGAGCTCGACGATCCCATCGTGCTCGAGCTTGAACGCGTAACGAAACGGTCGGTCGCGCCCTACGCTGGGTCCGTGCTTCTCGTCTTCCTGATCCTCGCGTTGGTGGTCGTGCCGCTGGTCGAGTTGTTCGTGTTCATCCAGGTGGGCCAGTGGATCGGTTTTCTCCCGACGATCCTGCTGCTCATCGTGTTCTCCATCGCCGGGGGAGTGATGGTCAAGCGGGAAGGGCTGAGCGCGTGGCGCCGGGCCCAGGCCCAGCTGCGCGCCGGCGAGATCCCCGCGGCCGAACTCGTCGACGGGGCGCTCATCCTCGCGGCCGGAGCGATGTTGCTCACGCCCGGGTTCGTCACCGACGCGATCGGCGCGCTGCTCCTCATTCCCGCGATGCGATTCTTCCCGCGTCGTTGGGCGCGCAACCACCGGGCGACCCGCACGAGTGGCGCGGTCTACAGCCGGGTCATCGACGTACGCAATACCGCCGGACCCGAAACGGTCACCCGTCCGGCCATCGAGCCACCCCCACCCCGCGACCCGCACCCCGCGACCCCGCTTGACGCGGGCACGGCGGCCGGGCATGCGGCGGGCAGCGGTGCTCAGGTGATGCGCAACAACTCCGGCGCGGGTGGACAGTCGGCCCGGCGATCGAGCACACCAATGCCCTCGAGACCGTCGGGCCCCACCACCATGTCGAACGACCGCGGCGAACACTCGTCGTAGGCCGGGGCGGTCTCCGCCGGTGTCGCCGCGCGTTCGAGCGCCTCCAGCATGCGCCCCGGCAACGCGAACCCGCGCGGCACGACCAGCCACACCTTGGCTCCGACGGAACGGGCCGCGTCGATCAACGGTTCGGTGCCAGGCGCGACGAACACGCGGCCCGCGCCGCACACCAGGGGCGCCACGAGTAGGTGCGTGGGCTCGAGCACGAGCAGCTCCGCTTCGTCGATCACTCGCACCGACTGCACCGAGGCGCGCAAGCGCCGCGAGAGATGAGCATCGGCCCGACCCGATCGTACGGCCAGCAGTTCGAGGTCGATCCGTTCGGCGAGGCCGTCGCGCACGATGTCGGGCCAGCCGACGACGGCGACCGGTACCTCGTGGGGGAAGGGGAGCGCACCCGCGAGTCGGGCGCCGGTGGGATCGGCCCGATACTCCCGCCACGCACCCCACGCACCTTCGTGCGCATCCGGTGCACTGAGCACCCGGGCACACAACCACCACAGGGGCGCGACCGTCGGGTGGTACGCGAGCAGACGCCGACACGCGATCACGACACCGAAGGGGTCATCGGCAAAACCGGCCAGGCAGTCGGCCGAATCTTCCAGCAGGGTGCTGTCGTCGTCGTCGGTCCGTCGCGCCAAGTGCCGCAGAAACTCGAACGGTTGCATCACGCGGGAGCGTAGCCACCCCCATCGGCGGTCGGGCTTCGTACGAGACCCCGAGCCCAGGCTCGGGATCGACGCGGACTGCGCTCTAAGGTGCCCCGGATGTTCGAGGGCCTCGATACTGCACCGGCGGCGCCGCCCAGCCTGGCGCGGGTCGGCGAGGCCATCGAGGCCCGGGTACAGGATCTGCTCGAACGCGAGATCGAGCGCTGGACGCTGGTGGACGAGACCCTCCGCGCCCCCCTCGAGGCGCTGCGCACGCTGGTCATGGCCGGCGGCAAGCGCCTCCGGCCGGCGTTCTGTCACTGGGCCTTCGTCGGTGGGGGTGGCGATCCCGCCGACCCCATCGTGATCGACGTCGGCGCCGCGCTGGAGCTCCTCCATACCTTCGCCCTCGTGCACGACGACGTCATGGACAACGCCGACCGCCGGCGCGGCAACCCGTCGGTCCACGTGCACGCCATCGAACGTCATGCCGCTGCGGGGTGGCGCGGCGAAGGACGACGGTTCGGCGAAGGCGTCGCGATCTTGGTCGGCGATTTCGCGTTCGTCTATGCCGACATGCTCGTCGCGGCGCTGAACCCCGAAGCCCGCTCGTTGTACGACGAGCTGCGGGTTGAGCTGTGCGTCGGCCAGTACCTCGATCTGGCGGCGACCGCATCCGGGGCCCGAGACGCCGCGCAGGCCCGCCGGATCGAGTGGTACAAGAGCGGCAAGTACACCGTGGAACGCCCGCTGCATCTCGGCGCATCACTCGCCGGCCGCGCCGACGACCTCATTGGACCCTTCTCCGCATTCGGCCTGCCCCTCGGTGAGGCATTCCAAATGCGAGACGACCTGCTCTCGGTCTTCGGCGACCCGCAGGTGACCGGCAAACCCGTCGGCGATGATCTCCGCGAGGGCAAGCTCACACCGTTGGTCGCGGCCACCGCCGAGCTCGCCGATGCCGAGGGCCGAGCCCAGCTCGATCGGATCGGCGCCACCGACATCTCCGCCGACGAAATCGCGGCGCTCCAGCAGATCATGATCGACTGCGGTGCCGTCGCCCGGGTGGAGGCGGACATCGAAGTGCTCGTGGCCGAGAGCCTCGAGGCGCTCGATCGGGCACCGATCACTCCCGATGCCCGGGCGGCCCTCGCCGACCTGGGCGCCTTCGTCGCGTGGCGTGATCGATGAGCCCCGCCGCCATCGAGATCGGGGGACTCATCAAGCGGTACGGCGACCGGACGGCCGTCGCCGGCATCGACCTGAGCATCGGCGCCGGTGAGGTGTTCGGGTTGCTGGGCCCGAACGGTGCCGGCAAGACCACGACCGTCGAGATCCTCGAGGGATATCGCACCGCGGATGGGGGATCGGTCCGTGTTCTCGGACTCGACCCGGTCCGCGATGCCGCCGCCCTGCGCCCGCGGATCGGGGTCATGCTCCAGGAGGGTGGCCTCTATCCCGGGGTGAAGCCACGCGAACTGCTCGACCTCTTCGCCGCGTTCTATCCCGACCCGGACGATCCCGTTCGGCTCCTCGATCTCGTCGGCCTCAACGACGTCGCAACCACCATGGTGCGTCGGCTCTCCGGCGGCCAGGCCCAACGGCTGTCACTCGCGCTCGCATTGGTCGGGCGGCCCGAGATGGTGTTCCTCGACGAACCGACTGCGGGCATGGACCCCCGAGCCCGGGCCGACACCTGGGAGTTGATCCGGACCCTGCGCGCCACCGGCACCACCGTGTTGCTCACGACGCACTACATGGATGAGGCCGAGCAGCTCTGCGATCGGCTCGCCATCCTCGACCACGGTGTCATCGTGGCCGGCGGCACGCCGGCCGAGGTCATCGACACCGTGACCGAACCGACCCTGCGGTTCACGACCGCATCGCCCATCGATGCCGGCGCGCTCGGGGCGGCGCTCCACCGTACGGTCGACGCGGTCGGGTCCGAATATGTCGTCGGCGGAGTTCCCTCACCCGAGGTGATCGCCGCCCTCACCGCGTGGCTCGCCGAGCACGACCGACAGGTGACCGAGCTCCGGACGGGTCAGGCCAGCCTCGAAGAGGTCTTTCTTCAGCTCACCGAGGAGCCCGACGCGACCGAGGCCCGCAGCGCGGCGCGGCGCGGCCGTCGGAGCGCCCGATGAACACCAAGGCGGTCATCGCCCAGACCAAACTCGAACTGTCGATGACGCTGCGGCGGGGTGAGAGCCTCCTCGTCACCTTGGCGATCCCGATCGGCATCCTGGTCTTCTTCGGGAAGGTGAACCGGCTCAGCTCGGTCAGCGGTGATCCCGTCGACTTCCTCGTCCCGGGCGTGTTGTCGCTCGCCGTGATGGCCAGCGCGATGGTGAGCCTGGGCATCGCCACCGGCTTCGAGCGCCGGTACGGCGTACTCAAACGCCTCGGCTCGACGCCACTTTCACGGGGCGGCCTGCTGGGGGCAAAGACGTTGAACGTCATCGCGATCGAAATACTGCAAGTGGCCGCCATCGTGGCCACGGGTGTCGCCCTGGGATGGCGGCTCGAAGCCACGATCATCCCGGCGATCGGGCTCCTCCTGCTCGGCACCATCGCGTTCGCCGGCATCGGCATGTTCATGGCCGGCACCCTGCGCGCCGAGGCGAACCTGGCCCTGGCCAATGCCTTGTTCCTGGTCCTGATGTTCCTCGGCGGTATGGCGTACCCGTTGAGTCGCCTGCCCGACGCCGTCGAGTCGATCGCCCGTCTGCTCCCGGCGGCCGCGCTGGCCGAGTGTGTCCGCGCGGTGTTGAACCATCAAACGTTTCCGACCGGCGCCTTCGTCGTCCTGGTCATCTGGGCCATCGCCGCACCGCTCGCCGCGGCCCGGTGGTTCAAGTGGGAAGAGGCCTGAGCGCGCCGACTGGGCGCACCCGTTTGATCATGCACGAGCGGTCGGCCGGATCCAACCCGTGGGCTGCTTCCTCCGCGCGCCGCGCCGCCAGCTCGGGCCCGATCTCCGTCTCGGTCATCACGGAGTATCCCCGCGCTGCGTACCAGGGCCCGTTCCACGCAACGTCGGAAAACGTCGTCAACGTCACCGCGCCGTAGCCGTGGGTGACCGCCCACGTCTCGACTTCGTCCATCAGCCGGCGACCCCAACCGCGGCCCTGATGATCCGGATGCACGCTGACCTGCTCGACATGGGGGCAGCCGTCCAACTCGTCGAGGACGACATAGCCCACCGGCTGGTCGATGTCGTCGACTGCGACCCAGCAGCGGCGGGCCAGCATGGAGTCGTGAAGCTCGCCGATCGACAACGGGTCGTGCGCGGCCACCTCGGCGAAGCCGACCTCGGCGAATCGAGCGCCCGCCAGTCGTTCGATCTCCTGGAGGGCCGGCCCGTCCCGACGCTGCCCGAACCGGATGCTGTTCGTCATCTCCTCACGATGCCAGGCCTGCGAGGGATCCGGCTCACATTTCCGGGTAGCACCGACCCAAGCCGACCCGGCGGAGACCTCGGCGGTCGCCGTCGCCGAAGTCCTGGACGTTGAACTCCGACTCCGAGAACATGAGTTGTGAACGATCGGTGACGTGGTCGAGCCCGACGACGTGGCCCAGTTCGTGCTGGATGATGGCCTGCACCGTTTCGCGCGGAGTTCCGGTGGCGCTCGACAGCTGCTCGCGATCGAGCACGATCTGTCCGGTCACCAGCACGTAGTCACCGCTGGTGGTCGACACCGCGGTGGACCCTCCGATCCCGGCCACCGAACCGTCCAGCCCGGGATAGCTCCGGGCATCCCGCCAGGCGATCAGCACCGGTGCCCAGCGCGCCTCGGAGTAGCGGTTCGGTTGGTACGGCTCCCGATCATTGGACGGCGACTCCTTGGTCGTGCCGTCGCTGACGAAGCGCAACCCGGTCGCCCGGCTGGTCTTCGTCAGGGCGTCGCGAACCAGGCGGGAACCACCGTCGGGCGCCCCGTCCGGGTTGATCACGTAGTGAATCGGCCGACACGGGTCGTACGCCACCGGATCATCGGCCCGCGAGGGTTGGGTACGGACGAAGTCGTATCCGCCCGTGCCCGCCGGCGCCCGCGGGGGCCGGCCGAGCGGCGAGGATGCCTGTTCCTGCGACGGTGGGGGTCGACTGGTCAAGACCCGCGACGCCGGCGCACTCGGGACGGTCGAGTCGGATGCTCGCGGCGTGGTCGCCGTGGAGTCGGGACGTTGGAAGAACCACACCGCCGCGACCAACGCCACCATCACCGCGATCGGAATCAGCGATCGGCGAGATCGCCGCGGTGTGCGTAGGCGCCGCGTCGGAACCTCGACCTCGGGCAGGTCGGAGTGCCGGGCCCGGGGTCGTTCACTCGTTCCCCACCGCTCCCCATCGAAGTACCGCTCACCGGTACCGGTGGCGCTCCACGGGTCGGGATACCAACCGGGCGCGCTCGGCGTCTCAGGGACTCCACGTCGGTCGCCGGCCACAGAGCGCAACGCTACCGAGTTCTACTTCGCGCTGATGGTCGCGACGGCCTTCTCGAGCGCCGCGGATGACGGCAGCCCGAACGCCCGTGCCCGGATCACCCCAGTCCGATCGATGAAGAACGTCTGGGGAATCGCCCGCACCCCGTAGGCGCGCCCCGCGGGGTCGTCGTTGCCGCCATTGGCCAGGATCCAGTTCGCGTCATAGTCGCGGGCGAACCCGCGTGCGTCGGAGGGAATGTCCTTGTAGCTGACCCCGACGATCGCGACTCCGGGATGGTCCTCGTGCAGCGCCTGGAGCACGGGAAACTCCTCGCGACAGGGCACGCAGTAGGACGCGAAGAAGTTCACGATGACCGGCCGACCGCGATAGTCCGCCAACCGGACCCGTTTCCCGCCGGTCAGGCTGGGGAGATCGATGGCCGGGGCAACCGACCCGACGGTCGCCACGCCGGCGACTCGGGTCTTGGCCGGGCCGGCGTCGATTTCGAGGCTGTCGTCGTCGTCGGACTTCAGGACCGCACCGATGCCGGCCGCGATCACGATGGCCAGGGCGAGTGCGCCGAGCAGGACCCCGCCGTGGCGTCGCCGAGGAGGCCGTGACCGGGAACTCGGCTCAGTGGCCACGGACGAGCACGTCGACCGCGATGGCAACGAAGAGCAGCGACAAGTAGGTGTTCGAGTAGTGGAACAGCTTCATCGCCCGTTCGGGCGTGGCCTGCACCACGAGCTGCGCGGCTCCGAACACGAACAGGCCGCCGCTGACCAACGCGGCGATGCCGTAGATCCACCCGAGGTCGGTGGTCGGCACCAGTGCGAGGGACACGACGACGGTCACGATCGCGTAGACGAGGATCTGACGCGACGCGGCGGCAATGCCGACGACCACGGGCAGCATCGGGATACCGGCCTTCTCGTAGTCGTCGCGGTAGCGCACCGACAGCGCCCAGAAGTGCGGGGGGGTCCAGCAGAAGACGATGGCAAACATGATCCACGCCGGCACCGCGAGCGAGTTGGTGACCGATGCCCAGCCGACCAGCACGGGGACCGCGCCGGCCGCGCCACCGATGACGATGTTCTGCGGGCTCCGCGGCTTCAGCCAGATCGTGTACACGAAGACGTAGAAGAGCATGGCGCTCACCGACAGGACGGCCGAGAGCAGATTGACTGCGAGGGCCAACCACACGAAGGCCACCACTTCGAGCACGAGACCGAAGACCAGCGCCGAGTTGGGCGCAACCTCGCCGGCCGGCAAGGGTCGGGAGTGCGTCCGGCGCATCACCTGGTCGCGGTCGCGCTCGATCCAACAGTTGATCGTGTTCGCGCCACCGGCGGAGAGCGTGCCGCCGAGGAGCACCGCGCCGATGAGGCCCGCACTGGGCAGCTTTCCGGCGGCGAGCACCATCGCCGGCACCGTGGTCACCAGCAGCAGCTCGATGACCCGTGGCTTGGTGAGCATGAAGTAGATGCGCAGGGTCGTGAGAAATCCCCGAGACGGGGCAACGGGTACCGATACCACAGGTGCAAGATCGTCCGGGAGCGCAGCCACGACCACGGACGGTAGCAGTCGATTCCGCCCATTCACGAAGCACCGCTATCCTGCGCGCCGTGCCTGACCCGACTCCACTTCGCGCCGCTGCCGACTCGCTCGACAGCAAGCATGCGATCCGCATGACCGCCGATCGGCTGCTCTGCCAACCCGACACCGGCGCCGGGGAGCGCAAATCGCGATCCGGGATTCTGATCCCGGCCACCGCCAACGTCGATCGTCGCCTGGTCTGGGCCGAGGTGATCCAGGTCGGACCGACGGTTCGCAACGTCGAGTCCGGCGACCGCGTCCTGTTCGCCCCGGATGCCGGATTCGAGGTCGAAATCCGCGGCGACGACTACCTGATCCTGCGCGAACGTGACGTTCATGCCGTCGCCTCGGAGCGCGAGGGCGGCCAGACCGGTCTCTACCTCTAGGAGCGCGTGACCATGGATGTCCGACTCGACGATCGCGTCGCGCTGATCACGGGCGGATCGCGCGGTATCGGCCTCGCGATCGCACAAGAAATGGCGGCCGGCGGCGCGAAGGTGATGATCTCGTCACGGAAGGCCGACGCGTTGGAGGCTGCCGTCGCGACCCTCGACGGTGACGCCGCGTGGTTCGCCGCCAACGCAGGCAATCCTGACGATGCCCGGGCCTGTGTCGACGCGACGATCGAACGGTTCGGGCGAATCGACATCCTCGTCAACAACGCGGCGACGAATCCCTACATGGGCAAGATGATCGACATCGATCGGGCGCGTCTCGACAAGACCATCTCGGTCAACTGGGCCGGGCCCCTGATGTGGACCCAACTCGCGTGGCAAGCATCGATGCAGGAGCACGGGGGCAGCGTGCTCAACATCGCGTCGATCGGTGGCATGTCGGTCGAGACCTCGATCGGCGCGTACAACGCGACCAAGGCCGCGCTGTTGCACATGACCCGTACCCTCGCCGCCGAGCTCGCGCCGGGCGTCCGGGTCAACGCCATTGCACCGGGGCTCGTGAAGACCGACATGGCTCGGGCCCTCTGGGAAACCCACGAAGCCGCCATCGCGAAGACCCTGCCCCTCCACCGCTTGGGCGAGCCCGGTGACATCGCCCGCGCCGCGATGTTCCTCTGCTCCGACGCCGCCGGCTGGATCACCGGGTCGTCGCTCGTGGTCGACGGCGGCGCCCTGCTCCACGGCTGACACCGATGCCTGATGCCGCGACGCCGACCCGCGATCACCGGCCGGATTGGGACGACTACTTCCTGAACCTCGTGACCGAGGTGGGCCGGCGGGCGACCTGCGATCGCGGCCGGAGTGGCTGTGTCATCGTGCGAGACAAGCGCATCCTCTGCACCGGCTACGTCGGGAGTCCGCCGGGGTTCCCGCACTGCGACGAGGTCGGTCACATGCTGCGGCGCGTGGTCGCCGAAGACGACTCGGTCAGAGAACATTGCGTCCGCACCATTCACGCAGAACAGAACGCGCTCTGCCAGGCCGCCCGGTACGGCATCCTGCTGGAGGGGGCAACGCTGTATTGCACGATGGAGCCCTGCCGGACGTGCGCATTGCTCATCATCAGCGCCGGGGTCACCCGGGTCGTGGCCGCGGCTCGCTACCACGCCGGAGCCGACACCCGCTCCATGTTTGCCCATGCGGGAATCGAACTCGTCGTCGCCCAGGACGACGTCGTCAGCTACTGACTCGGCAGAGCGAACCGGTCAGTCGCGCAGCCAGGTGATGCCGACCCGATGGCGTTGCGCCAGTTCGGCGTAGGCCGGCGGATTGGCCTTCACCCAGAAGTGCGCCGGCGATCCCTCGACCCCGCGCTTCACGACGGCAGGCGCACCGGCGGCCAGCATGCCCGGCGGGATGGTGGTGCCCGCGGCGACGACCGATCCGGCGGCGACCAGCGCGCCGGCGCCAATCGTCGCACCGTCGAGCACGATCGATCCGTTGGCGACCAGACACTCGTCGCCGAGGATCGCGCCATGGACGACACAGTTGTGGGCGACCGTGGCGCCGCGACCCACCTCGGTCGTGAGCCCGGGTGGGCCGTGCAGGACGGCACCGTCCTGGATGTTGGCACCGGCCCGAATCACGACCGGGGAGTAGTCGGCGCGAATGACCGCTCCGTACCAGACCGATGCCCCGGCTTCGACGATCACGTCACCCACGAGCGTGGCGGTCGGTGCGATGAACGCAGTGGCGTGCACCTGCGGCCGCAACCCTTCGAAGTCGTAGTGCGGCATCGTGATCTCCTTCTATCTTTGGGGGGAGCGGCTCGATGGAACTCAGGCCCGGGAACGCCGGGTCGGAGACAGACGCACGGGCGTCTCGGCCGGGTGGGGTACCCGGGGCGTCGATACGGCGCGGCGGGCGTCGAGATAGTCGGCGATGCTCTCGAAGAGTTCGTCTCCCGCCATCTTGCGGATTTCAGGTTCGAGACTCCGGTACACCGGCTCGGTGCCGATGAATGCCTCGGGCGCTTCGGTACACCACCAGGCGAACTCCTCGCCGCCTTCGCCCCACCCGTGTCGGGCGAACTCCGTGAGTCGATGGTGCACGATGCCGTCCTCGGCGTCGTCGTCGAACTCCTCGATGTTGCGCAGCGGCACCTGCCAGCACACTTCCGGCTTCACGTCGCTGTGATGCACACCGGTCCGCATCGAATACACGTGCAACGCGCAGCCCGCTCCGGCGGTGAACCCGGGCCGGTTGAGGAAGATGCAGGCATCGTCGACCAGGCGCGTGCGGTAGTCGTCCTTGCCGATCTTCGCCCACACACCCTTCTTGCCCTGACCCTTCTTGATGAACTGCCAGTCGTCGGGGGTGAGTTTCGCGGCCACCTTGTCGACGAGTTTGCGGTCCTTGGCCCCCGACGAGTGCGCGCCGTAGGAGCAACATCCTTGGCTCATCTCCGGTGACTTCTCAGTCAGGACTCCTTGGCACCCCTGCCCGAAGATGCACAGGTAGTTCGACATCATGAACGTGACGTCCACATGCCACACATGCTTCTTGCGCTTCGGGTCCTGGAACGTGACCCATTCGCGGACGGGGGCAGTCATTGATCTCCTTCGGCACCGGGAACGCGGGGAATGGTCGGGCCGACCGCCTCGAGTTCGACCACGGAGCGAATGTAGTGGGGCGCGTCGGTAACATCGGCGGATCGTCACCGAACCGAACGCCTTCGCCGATCTGGTCACCGCGCTTCGCGGCCGCTTCGGCGAGGCCCGGGCGCGGACCGAATCACTCGAACTCACCCTCTACGAACGTGATGGCGGAACCGCGCGTGGCCGCGCCGGCGCGGTCTGCTTCCCCGAATCGGCCGACGAGGTGGCCTTTGCGGTCCGGACCGCCAACCGTTGTCGCGTGCCGTTCGTCGCCCGCGGCAGTGGTACCGGCCTCGCCGGAGGTGCGACGCCGATCGACGGCGCCCTCGTCATCGCACTCACCCGCATGAACCGGGTCCTCGAGGTCGACGCCGAGGCCCGAGTCGCGTGGGTAGAGCCCGGAGTCCTGAATCTCGACCTCACCCGAGCGGTCGCGCACCTGGGCCTCCACTACGCGCCCGACCCGTCGTCCCAGCAGGCGTGCACGATCGGCGGCAACGTCGGGACGAATGCGGGTGGACCGCACTGCCTGTCGGCCGGGGTCACCTCCGCCCATGTGCTCGCGGTCGACGTGGTGCTCGCCGACGGCACGGAGGAGCGGATTGGCAGCCTCGGGCCCGACCTACCCGGACTCGACCTCCGTGGAGGCTTCGTCGGCAGCGAAGGGACGATGGGGATCGCCACCCGGATTGCGGTTCGGCTCCAGCTCGACCCGCCCGAGATCCGCACGTTGCTCGCCGACTTCACTGCGATCGACGATGCTGCGTCCGCCGTCAGCGCGATCATCGCCGCCGGCATCGTGCCGGCCGCGCTCGAAATGATGGACGCCAAGATCACCCAGGCGGTCGAAGACTTCGTGGGAGCCGGGTTCCCCCGTGATGCCGAGGCCGTCCTCCTGGTCGAAGTCGCGGGGTTGGCCGGAGGGGTCGCGGTCGAAACCGCCGCGATCGACTCGGTGTGTCGTGAGCACGGCGCCCGCACCGTGCGCATTGCTGTCGACCCCGAGGAGCGGGCCCTGCTCTGGAAGGGTCGGAAGTCGGCGTTCGGCGCGGTGGCCCGGATCGCCCCCGACTACTACCTGCACGACGCCGTCGTGCCGCGCACGAAGCTCGTCGAGGTGATCCGCAAGGTCTACGAGATCTCCGAGCGCTACGAACTCATCGCGATGAACGTTTTCCATGCCGGCGACGGCAATCTTCACCCCCTGCTCGTCTTCGACGGTCGCGAGCCGGGAGTGTGGGACCGGGTGCACGCCGCCGGAGACGAGATCCTGCGCGTCTGCATCGACGCCGGGGGAGTGCTCTCCGGCGAGCATGGGATCGGGCTCGAGAAACGCGACGCGATGCCATTGATCTTCGACCCCGATGACCTCGCGCTCCAGGCCGCGGTGCGCGACGCGTTCGATCCCGATGGCCTCGCCAACCCCGAGAAGGTGCTGCCGAAAGGCAGTCGTTGCGGTGAGATCCAACGGGTACCCGAAGGCGCGTGGATCTGATGGCCGATCGGACCCCCTGGGCCGCGCTCGCCAACGAGGTCGCGGCCGCCACTGCGGTCGTGGCCGTCGGTGCCGGGACCCACGTCGAGATCGGCGGGTCCGTGGTCGGCGCCACCCCCATCCGGGTTCCCGGCGGGGTGACGGCGTTCGATCCCGCCGACATGACCGTCAAGCTCAACGCGGGGACGACCTTCGCCGAGTTGCAGGCGGCCCTGGCCGAATCCGGGCAGGAGTGTCCACTTGATCCGCGTGACCCGTCTGCCACCGTCGGCGGCATCCTGGCCGCGGGCCTCTCCGGCCCGCGCCGGCTCGGGCTCGGGCCACTGCGCGACCACGTGTTGGAAGTCACGATGATCACCGCGGACGGGCGGGTCGTGCGCGGCGGCGGCCCGACCGTGAAGAACGTGTCGGGCTACGACATCCCGCGGCTCGTGGTGGGTTCGCTCGGGACCCTCGGCATCATCGTGCACGCGATTCTTCGCACTCGACCAACGGCCGCCGCCCGCCAGTGGTTCACCAGTCACGCCGACCCGCAGACACTTGCGTCGGCTCTGTTCCACCCGACCGCGATGCTGTGGGACGGCCGCGCCACCGTGGTCCTCCTCGAAGGCCATGCCCCCGACCTCGCCGAACAAGCGCAGGCCGCCGCGCTCACTCCGCTCGCCGATTCGATGATCCCCGGCCGGCCCGCGGCGGTCCATCGGGGGCGGATCTCCGTCGAACCGGGCCAACTGGGAGCGCTCGCCGCAGACCTCACCGCGCTCGGCGCCCGATGGACCGCGGAGCTTCGCGTCGGGACCGTGCACGTGGGCACCGACACCGCGGTCGATCTCGGCCGGGCCCGCACCATCGCCGCCGCGCACGGCGGTTGGCTGCTGCGCGAAGCCGGAGCACCGTCGCTCGATCCGTTCGGGTCGGATCTGCCCGGCGCGTCGGTGCAGCGTCGGCTCCGGAGACTGCTCGATCCCACTGCGAAGCTGAGCCCGGGCCGCGTCCTGGCGACACAACCCCACGTGGAGGTCGCGGCGTGAAGTTGCACCTCGACGACTCCGAACTCGTCGCCTGCGTCGGATGCGGCCTGTGCCTGCCGCATTGTCCGACCTATCGGGTCACCGGCGACGAGATGGCATCGCCACGCGGGCGCATCGCGGCGATGCTCGCGGTGAGCGACGGCCGGGCCGCGGCCGACGACACCTTCCACGCGGCGATGGACGCGTGCATCCAATGCCGGGCGTGTGAGGCGGCGTGCCCCTCCGGCGTGCAGTTCGGCCACCTCATGGAGGACACCCGGCGCGCGCAGGCACCGGAACGGGCATGGTCACGGCGCGCGGTCGAGACGGTGGCGTACCGAGGCGTATTGCCGAACCGTCGAGTGTTGAGTGCGTTGACCCGGGTGATCGCGCTCGGCCAACGGGCCCGGCTCGTGCCGAAACGCTTCGGCCTCCCGTCGTTGCCGGTACGAGCGCCGGCGCCACTGGTCGCCGACGACCACCCCGACGCGTACCTGTTCACCGGCTGCGTCATGGATGCATGGCAACGCGACACCCATCGAGCCGCCCTCCGAGTGATGCGGGCCACGGGCGCACCGGTTGGTCTCCCCGCCGCCGGAGCCGACTGTTGCGGCGCGCTGCACGTGCACGCCGGTCGCCACGACGACGCGGTACGGCTGGCCCGTCGGGTGATACGAGCGTTTCCCGGCGATGCCCCCATCGTGGTCGACAGCGCCGGGTGCGGTGCGGCGTTGCTCGACTACGGGCGGCTACTCGGAACACCCGGGGCCGCCGCGTTCTCGGCGCGAGTGGTCGACTTCTCGACCTTCGTTCGCGACCGCGGCGTCGCCACCCGGCCCGGTGGCCCGACGGTCGTCGTCCAGGACCCGTGCCATCTCCGCCACGTCCAACACGCCCACCTTCCGGTCGGTGAAGTCCTGGGCGCCGCGTACGACGTCCGGGTGACCGCCGACGATGGTCTGTGCTGCGGCGCCGGCGGTGCGTACTCCGTCTTCGAACCCGACCTCTCGAATGCGGTCCGGGACCGCAAGGTCGCCGCGCTGCGGGCAGCTGCCGGCAGTGAACGCTTTATCGTCGCGTCGGCCAACCCGGGCTGCGCAATGCACCTGGCTGCCGCCGGACTGGATGTCCGCCATCCGGCCGAACTCTTGGAGGACCGTCTTGAATCTGAGTGACCTCACCGACCGTCTGCGCGCCATCGAGGAGAACTTGCGGGATCACGCGTACGACGCACTCCAGGCCGCGGCGAACGGTGACGAGGACGCGATCGCCCTGGAGAAGCAGATCCTCAAAGCCCGCCGCGCCATCGAACGCGCCATCAACGCGCTCGACCCCGACGGCGGCTTCTCCGACGGCCCGTAACCTGCGCGCCGCCGCCAACCTCGGGGCGGGCGACACGATCACGATCTCGGTCTCGGTCTCGTCGACACCAGGGAACGGGTCACGCGCGGTCGAAACTTCGGGCACCCGATCCCTGACCTCCCCATCAGGAGGGACGGACTCCAAGCGGAGACCGTTTCACACCTCGCCTACGACGTGAGTCGAGAAGACGGTCAGGACGTAGCCATCGGGATCGGACACTGTGAACACCTGATGGTCGCCGGGTGCCGGGGCCAATGCCGTCGGTGCCCACCCGAGTTGATCCCACTCGGCCCGGGTCGCCTCGACGTCGTCGACCATCAGATCGAACGGTGTGGGCTGACCCGGGTCTATCCCGTCGGGTGCCGGGAAAAGGAGCAGATGCGTTCCGCCGCGCAGTTCGAAGATTGCGATCTCGTCGGTGCGATGGACGGTGCGCACTCCGAGTGATGACCACCATGCCGCTGAACGCTCAACGTCGGAAACGCGCAGCACCACGTGTCCCACCCACATGCCTGGCCGCTCATCCACTCCCGCAGTCTGGCCCGTCACCCCACCTTTCGTCTCGGCGTGGGGGGCAACGCCCCCCTGCAGACATGAAGTCGCGGTTCAGAACTGGTTGACCGCGTCGATGAGGCGGCGCAGGCGGGCCCAGTGGTACCGGTCGAAGCGGAGCAGGACCCGATCGAGGTGCACCTCGTCGCCGTCGCGGGCTTCGCGGGGCGTCGGGCCCGACACTCGGACTTCACCACTCTCCACGATGTCGGCGAAGTCGGCGTTCAACCGAGCGAGCTGCTGTTCGTTCGGGCCGCGTTTCATCCGCAGCACGAGGTCACGACCGACGGTCCGTATCGAGTGATAGTTGGCGTAGAAGGTGCGGACTTCCGCGACCGCGTCGTCGACGCTGTCGGTGACGAACAGGAGATCCAAGTCGGTCGGGGAGAGGTAGCCGCGGTCGAGGAGTTCGCTCACCACGAACTCCCGCCACGTGCTCCAGTACGTACCGCCCGGAACGTCGAGCAGCACCACCGGCGCAGGCTGGGCTTTCCCGGTCTGGATGAGCGTCAGCGTCTCGAAGGCCTCGTCCAGGGTGCCGAAGCCGCCGGGCAGCAGCACGAACGCATCCGACTCCTTCACGAAGCTGAGCTTGCGGGTGAAGAAGTAGCGGAAGTTGACGAGTTTCGGATCGTCGATGAGGAACTCACTCGCCGTCGACTCGCGAGGGAGGCGGATGCTCACGCCGAACGCGTTCTCCACGCCGGCACCTTCGATACCCGCCGTCATGATGCCGGGTCCGGCTCCGGTGACGACCATCCAGCCGATCTCGGCCAGACCCGCGGCGAGTCGTTGGGTCTGAGCGTAGAGCGGGTCGTCCGGCTTCGTGCGGGCCGAACCGAAGATCGACGCTTTCCGTGACGCGCGGTACGGAGCGAACACCGAGAAGGCGTACCGCATCTCTTTGAGCGCCGCACTCGCGATCTTGAGATCGCCTCGGTTCGCGCCGTCCTGCGCGAACCGCAATGCGGTGGCCACCATCTCGAAGATCAGGTCGGAGCTGTGCGCCGGGCCGACGGCATCGACCAGCTCGGCAATCTGGTCGTCGAGTTCGGCGTTGCCGGTGCGATATCGCGGCAGATCCATGGAGAGAGTCTCTACGCGATCCCGGACGCGACCGCGGATTGCGCGAGCGACACCTGGGGCCGAGCCCCGAGATGGGAGATCACCTCGGCGGCAGCCAGGCCACCCAAGCGTCCGCAGGTGTGGAGATCACGACCTTGGACCAGCCCGTGCAGCACGCCCGCGGCGTAGAGATCACCCGCACCGGTCGTGTCCACCAACACGCCTCCGGGGATGGGCTCGACCGGGACTTCGATCACGTCGTCACCGCTCAGGAGGACCGATCCGGCGGCGCCTCGCGTGACCGCGGCCAGCTCACAGTGGTGACGGACCTTCGCGATCGCGGCGTCGAAATCGTCGACCTGGTACAGCATCTGGATCTCGACGTCGTTCGCGAACAGCAGGTCGACGGAACCTTCGATGAGTTCGAGGAACGTGTCGCGGTGACGGTCGACCACAAATCCGTCGCTCAAGGTCAGGGCCACCTTCTTGCCGGCGGTGTGCGCGATCTCGGCGGCGAGCTTGTACGCCTCTTGCGCCGCCGGGGAGTCCCAGAGGTAGCCCTCGAGGTAGGTGTAGGCGGCGCCGCGCACCAGATCGCCGTCGACATCGTCGGCGGTGAGTTCCGACGACGCGCCGAGGTAGGTGTTCAGTGTCCGCTCGGCGTCGGGCGTGACGATGATCAGACACCGTCCGGTGGGCAGACCGTCGGTGGCCGGCACGGTGTCGAACTCCACGCCCGCGGCCCGAAGGTCGTGGGTGTACACCGTGCCGAGCTGATCGTTCCGGACCCGGCCGATGTATGCCGCCGCACTGCCGAGCGACGCGACGCCTGCGACGGTGTTCGCGGCACTCCCGCCCGAAATCTCCACTCCGGGCCCCATCGCCGCGTAGAGCACCTCGGCCCGATCGGTGTCGATGAGATCCATCGAACCCTTGACCATGCCGTGCTCGGCGACGAACGCGTCCGCCTCGGTGCTCAACACGTCGACCAGCGCATTCCCGATCGCCACCACCTGCACCATCAGTCCTCTTGCTCCTTCGGAGCGGGCCGGACGGGCCACGCTCCGCGGGCATCTTGGCGGCGAGGGTGGACGCACACCGCTTCACTCTGGGTCATGACACGACCACCGGTCGCGCGCCGAGTGCGACGGGCGTGCCCGTGATGACGGGTTCGAGCGTCTCGGGCGGCGGGCGCAAGCGCGTGCCCACGGTCGAGGTGCGGCCGTAGAGCGTGGTGCGTTGCTCCAACGGTCGGCCCAGTGGATCCACCATGGCGTGGAACATGTCGTCGTCGGCCTCCTGACCGTGATTGGCGCCGGCGGCGCGGGAGATGTTCTCGTCCATCAACGTGCCTCCGAGGTCGTTACACCCGGCAGTGAGCGCCTGTTGCGCGCCGCTGATGCCGGTCTTGACCCACGAGATCTGGATGTTGTCGATCGCACCCGCATAGGCGATGCGACCGACCGCGTGCATGAGGATCACCTCACGGAAGGTCGGCCCCCGCCGAGCCCGGCCGGTGAGGTAGATCGGCGTGGCCATGTGCACGAACGGGAGCGGAACGAACTCGGTGAACCCGCCGGTCTCGAGTTGCAGGGCGCGGGTCCGCAGCAGATGCCGGGCAACGTGCTCCGGGCGTTCCACCGAGCCGAACATGATCGTGACGTTCGACTTCAGACCGACCGAGTGCGCAGTGCGGTGGGCGTGCAGCCACTCTTCGGTGTTGATCTTGTCGGGGCAGATGATCGCCCGCACCTCGTCATCGAGGATCTCCGCGGCAGTGCCCGGCAGGGTGGCCAGTCCCGCGTCCTTGGCGAGCGTGAGGTACTCGGCGAGGTCCATGCCGAGGCGCTTCGCACCTTCGGTGACCTCCAACGCCGTGAACCCATGGATGTGCAGGCTCGGCGCGGCTTCCTTCACCAACCGGATGACGTCGAGGTAGTAGTTGCCGTCGAAATCGGGATGGATGCCACCCTGGAGGCACACCTCGGTCGCACCGCACTCGACGGCCTCGACCACTCGCCGCTGCATCTCCTCGATATCGAGGAGATACGGGTCGCCGCGCAGATTCAGCGACAGCGGACCTTTCGAGAACGCACAGAACTTGCACTTGAACGTGCAGATGTTGGTGTAGTTGATATTGCGGTTCCGCACGAACGTGACCACATCGCCCACGAGATCGCGCCGGAGCTGATCGGCCAGATCGGCGACGGCTCGGACCTCCGGGCCGCGCGCTTCGAGCAGGGTGACCAGTTCGGCCTCGCCGAGTTCCTGGCCTGCGAGGACCCCGTCGAGCACTTCGGCGACTGCGCCACGCGGCGCGGGCGTCGGCGCGGCGCCGACGACGCGAATCGCGGGCGGGGCGGTGTCGCCGCCACTGGACCAGGTGTCGTCCCGGGCGAGGCCTTCGAGATCCGAAGCCTGGCGCACCGCGGTCCGCACGTCGGCGTGCAACCACTCGGTGTCGTTGCACACGTACTCGGGGTACACGGTGAGCCGCGGAGCCAGCGTCTTCCCTGCCGCTTCGGTTGCGGCCCGCAACGCATCGAGGGCGGGCCACGGCCGTTCCGGGTTCACGTGATCGGGCGTGACCGGGGAGACACCGCCCCAGTCGTCGATCCCGGCGCCGATGAGATCCGCCAACGCGGCCGGGTCGCTCAGGTTCGGCGGCGCCTGCACGTGCATCGACGCACCCAAGATCACCCGCGCCATCGCGATGGACCGGAGGAACACCTCGGGATCGCACGGTTCGGCCTGGTGCATCGCCGTACCGGGCTTGGGCAGGAAGTTCTGGACGATCACTTCTTGGACGTGACCATGACGCCGGTGGGCATCCCGAATTGCGACCAGGGCATCGATCCGTTCGGCCTCGGTCTCTCCGAAGCCGACCAGGATTCCCGTCGTGAACGGCACGCGCGCGATCCCTGCGGCCTCGAGCGTGGCCAACCGGCGGGCCGAGGTCTTGTCGGGCGCGCGATGGTGCGGTCCGCCCGGCTCGTGGAGCCGGTCGGCGAGCGACTCCAGCATCATCCCCTGCGACGGGCTCACGGACCGCAGGCGCGCCAACTCGACGCCGTGCAGCGCGCCGGCGTTGGCATGGGGGAGCAGCCCGGTCTCGGCGAGCACCGCGCCCGCGGCGGCGACCAGGTAGTCGACGGTAGAGCCGTAGCCGTGGCTCGAGAGCCAGTCTTGCGCGGCGGGATATCGCTCCTCGGGGGCCTCGCCCAAGGTGAAAAGCGCCTCGTGACACCCGGCGGCCGCACCGGCCCGGGCAATGTCGAGCACCGCGTCGAGGTCCAGGTACGGGTGATCGAGGCGAGCCGGCGGCTTCGCGAAGGTGCAATAACCGCAGCGATCGCGACACAACATGGTCAAAGGGATGAAGACCTTCGGCGAGAAGGTCATCCGGGTGCCGTGACCGGCATCGCGCCGGGCCGACGCCTCCCGCAGGAGATCGGCAGTCGATGCGTGCAGGAGCTCGCGAGGGTCGGGGCTCACCGGGGGCACTCTAGGCGGACGGTTCGGGACCGACCGCCCGAATCGGGAGGGGTGTGACCAGTGTTCGGGCGGGAATATTCACCGACCGAGTGCATCGTCATCCACGAGCCACACGGTCTTCGGCGTCAAGACCGGATCAGTCACCAGTCTCGACGCGGGAAGCTCGGGGTCGCCGGCGCGGACCCGGGTCAGCGCGTCCTGCTTCTCCGGTCCCGCAACGGTCACCACAATCGAACGGGCCGACGCCAACCCCGAGAAGGTCAGGGTGAGGCGCGGATGGGGATGGAGCGCGTCGCCGGCCGAGACCACCCATCGGTCGGTGACCGCGAGGGATGCTGCGTCGGGGAACAACGAAGCGGTATGACCGTCGGGACCGAGGCCCAGATGCACCACGTCGAGCGGGGGCGCGGCACGGAGCGCGGCGTCGTACCTCGACGCATCACCGTCGGGATCCACCGGGTCGGTGACCATCGACCGGATCGAACCCGTCGCGACCTGATCCAGCCAGACCGACCGAGCCATGCCTTCGTTGGAATCGGGATCGGTGACCGGCACACAGCGCTCGTCACCGAACCAGAACGTCGTGGTCGACCAGGAGTGGCCACTCCCCGCGATTGCCGCGTAACACTCCCGAGCCGTCGAGCCGCCGGACAGCGCGATCGACGTCGGATCCTGTTCGATCAGGAGCCGCGCGAACGCGGTGGGGACATCGTCGATGCACCGGAGGTCCATTCCGGCGATACTACGGACATGGACCACACCGTCCTGGACCTCTCTCGTCTGACCCCCGAGGCCGTGCCGGCCTCCCTTGGTCAGTGGCATCGTGACCATGCGGTCGGCGACGAAATCGTGGTGCGCGGTCAATGGCACGGGCCGGTGAGTTTCGAGACCATTGCGCTCGGCGCGGGCACGACGATCCTCGACGAGGTGACCGGCCTCGGGCGCGCCCAGTGGACATTGCGCCGCGACCGCACGCTGCCCGACCTGATCGGCCCGCGACTGCGAGCGGTGATCGTGGGTCTCAACCCGAGCGTGTATTCCGCCGATCGCGGCACCGCATTCGCACGACCGGGGAATCGGTTCTGGCCCGCGGCGCTCGATGCCGGACTCGTTCCCCTCGACCGGGACCCCTGGGCCGCATTCACCGCGGCCGGTATCGGGTTCACCGACCTCGTCAAGCGAGCCTCACCGCGCGCCGACGAGTTGACGATCGACGAATACCGGGTCGGCGCGGAACGATTGCGGTCGCTCGTCGAATGGTTCGCGCCCAAGGTGGTGTGTTTCGCCGGCGTGACCGGTTACCGCACGGTCTTCGACCGCACCGCCCAGTTGGGCCCCCAGCCCGATCGCATCGGCGAGACCACGGTGTATCTGATGAACAACCCGAGCGGAGCCAACGCCCACGCGACGTTCGCCGATCTCGTCGACGACTTCACCCGAGTCCGCGAGTTGGCCGACACCGACGCGGCGCCGTCGGGCTAGAGCGCGGTCGGGCTAGAGCGCGGCGGACCGAGACTCCAAAGTCGCCAGCAGGTCGGTGTAGGACTTCGCGAAACTCGCGACGCCCTCGCGTTCGATGGTCGCGGTCACATCCGCGAAGTCGATACCCGCCGCCGCGAGATCCGCCATCGCCTGATGCGCGGCGTCCACGCCGTCGGTCACGGTGTCGGGGTGAAGCTCCACGCCCGGAGCGTGCAAGGCCTCGATCGACGCCGGCGCGAGCGTGTTGACCGTGTCGGGCCCGATCAGGGTGTGGACGTACAGCGTGGGGGAGTAAGCCGAGTTCTTGGTCGACGTGGACGCCCATAGCGGCCGTTGGAAATGGGCGCCGCCCTCGGCCAGCGCGTCCCATCGCGGGCCGGCGAACGTCGAGCGAAACGTCTCGTAGGCCAGCTTGGCGTTGGCCACCGCAGCGAGGCCGCCGAGCGGCGAGTCCGCGGGCAGGCGCTTGTCGACCTCGGTATCGACCCGGCTCACGAAGAACGATGCGACCGAGTGCACCGCACTCACGTCGCCCCCCGAGGCATCGAGCGCCTCGAGCCCGCGGAGATACGCCTCCATCACGTCGGCGTATCGGTCGAGACTGAAGATCAGCGTGACGTTGACGTTGATGCCGGCGGCGATGGTGCGCTGAATGGCGGGGATGCCTTCGGGCGTCGCCGGGATCTTGATCATGATGTTGGGGCGGTCGAGCCGAGCGAAGAGTTCCGCCGCCTGGGCGACGGTCGCCTCGGTCTCGTGCGCGAGCAACGGCGACACCTCGATCGAGACGAAACCGTCTCGGCCCCCGACGCCGTCGTGCACGGGTCGCAACACGTCGGCGGCACCACCCACATCACCGACTGCGAGATCCCAGAACGTGGCTTCGACCGATCCACCCGCCGCCTTGGCCGCGGCGATCGACTCGTCGTAGCCCTTGCCCCCGGCGATCGCCTTCTCGAAAATCGTGGGATTCGACGTGACCCCCCGAATGCCGTCGTCGCGCACGAGGTCGGCGAGACCACCGCCGTTCACCAAGGTGCGGGTGATGTTGTCGTACCACGGGCTCTGACCGAAATCGTTGAGCCGAGCGACCTGACTCGTCATGACGTTCTCCTGGAAGCGGACGGTGCGGTTCGATCGATCACAGCCGGAGCGGGGCTCACTCGCCGAGGAGCGCGCGCGGCACGCGTCACGACGTTCTCGACCGTGAAACCGAACTCGCGGAGGGCGACATCACCCGGTGCCGACGCGCCGTAGCCCGTCATCGCGATGACGTCGTCGGCGTAGCGATCCCAGCCGAAGGCCACGCCGGCCTCGACTCCGAGCGTGGGCGTGCCCGGCGGCAGGACCTCGGCGCGCGTCTCGAGCGACTGTGCTTCGAAGTGTTCCCAGCACGGCATCGAGACCACTCGCGTCGCGATGCCGTCGGCTCGCAGGATCTCGGCGGCGTCGACGCACAGCCACACTTCGGACCCGGTGCCGATCAGGACCAGTGTCGGTTCGCCGTCGGAGTCCGACACCACGTACCCACCGGCAGCCACTCCGGCGACCGCGCGCTCGGCCGTGCCCTCGAGCACCGGCAGCTTCTGGCGAGACAACACCAACGCGGTCGGGCCGTCGCCATTGACATGCGCCCGCCACGCGGCCGCGGTCTCGTTGGCGTCGGCCGGACGGATCACGGCCAGGCCCGGCATCGCCCGCAGGGCGGCAAGTTGTTCGACGGGTTGGTGAGTTGGTCCGTCCTCGCCGACGCCAACCGAGTCGTGCGACCACACGAAGGCGGTCTTGTAGCCCGACAGTGCGGCCACGCGAACGGCGGCCCGCATGTAGTCGGAGAACACGAAGAAGGTGCCACCGAAGGGCAACAGCCCGCTCACGGCCATGCCGTTCATCACCGCGGCCATGCCGTGCTCGCGGACACCGAAATAGATCTGACGTCCGCCCGGCTTGCCCGGCTCGATCACTCCACCATCCGGAACGGCGGTGCCGGTGTTGCCGGTCAGGTCGGCGCCACCGCCGACGAGGCCGGGCACGACGTCGACAATCGCGTCCAAGACCTCCTTGCACGCTTCACGCGTCGCAGGGCCGGGACCAGGTTGCCACGACGGGATCTTCGCCTCCCATCCGACGGCGCCGGCACCGGCGATGCAGGCGTCGTAGTCCTCGGCCAGCCCGGACTCGCGTGAACGGAGGACCGCGACTCGTTCGTTCCACGCCGCCACCTGCGGGCCACCCCGGCGGCCGGCGGTGCGGTAGAGGTCGAGCACATCGTCGGGAACGAAGAAGTTCTGATCGGCGGGCAGGCCCAGCAACTCCTTGACCACGGCGATTTCGTCGGCGTCGAACGGGTTGCCGTGGGCCTTGGCGGAATCGGTGAACTTCGGCGACGGATACCCGATGTGCGAACGCAGCACCACGAGGCTCGGGCGCTCGGCTTCGGCCATCGCCTCACGAATGCCGTGCTCGATGGCGTCGAGGTCGTTGGCGACCTCGCCGAGTTCGACAACGTGCCAGCCGTATGCCCGGAACCGATCGGGCGCGTGGTCGGTCAGGGAGATCTCGGTCGGACCGTCGATCGTGATGTGATTGTCGTCGTAGATCGCGATGAGCCGCCCCAGACCGAGGTGACCGGCAAGCGACGACGCCTCGTGGCTCACTCCTTCGGAGAGGCAGCCGTCTCCGGCGATCGCGAACACGTGGTGGTTGGTGAGTTCGGCACCGAAGCGCGCCCGGAGGTTCTCCTCGGCGATGGCCATTCCCACGGCGTTCGCGATGCCCTGACCGAGCGGACCCGTCGTGACCTCGACCCCGTTCGTGTGCCCGTATTCGGGATGGCCCGGCGTGGCCGAACCCCACTGCCGAAACGACTCGAGGTCGTCGAGTTCGAGCCCGAAGCCGGTCAGGTGGAGCATCGAATACAGCAGGATCGACGCGTGGCCGGCCGAGAGGACGAACCGGTCGCGATCGGGCCAGTTCGGCTCGGTCGCGTCGTAGTTCATGATACGGGTGAACAGCACGTGGGCCAGTGGCGCCAGCGCCATCGCCGTCCCTTGGTGGCCCGACTTCGCCTGCTGCACCGCGTCCAGGGCCAGGGCCCGAATGACGTTGATGCCGCGCTGTTCCAGGTCACTCATGGTGCTGGTCTCCTCCGCCGCAGATCGCGCAACCGGTCCGCCGCCGATTCACCGCCTACTGGGTTCGAGCCTAGGGGATCGCCTCCGCGCGACCGGGGCTCCTATCGTGCACCCGGCGAACCCGATTGATCGCGTGGATCACGGACCGCACCACTCGTTCCGAACCCCGAGGAGAACCTCATGCGCGCTGCCGTCTATTACGAAACCGGACCGGCTGATGTCCTTCGGTACGAGGAGGTCCCCGATCCGGAGTGCTTTCCCGGCGGGGTGGTGATCCAGGTCGAGGCCATCAGCATCGAAGGCGGCGACACCCTCAACCGTCACAGCGGCGAGATGCCCGCCGTGCCCCACATCGTCGGGTACCAATGCGCGGGAACGATCATCGAAGTCGGCGAGGGGGTCACCGATCGACACGTCGGTCAGAAGGTCGTGGCCAACTCGTTCTACGGATCCCACGCCGAGAAGTTCGTCACCCTTGCGATGATGACATGGCCGATCCCCGACGGTGCCGATGTCGTGGCGTGCGCGTGTGTGCCGGTTGCATTCGGGACCGCCCACGACTGTCTGTTCGAGTTCGGCCGGCTCCAGGCGGGGGAGACCGTGCTGATCCAAGCCGGCGCGGGCGGCGTCGGCACCGCGGCCATCCAACTCGCCAAGCGCGCGGGTGCCACGGTGCTGGCCACAGCATCGAGTGCCGCACGGCTCGAGTCGTTGCGCGAGCTCGGGATGGACCACGGCATCAACTACACCGAGGACGGTTGGGTCGACGCGGCGAGAGCGGCGGCCGGCGGCTGGGGCGTGAACCTCGTCGTCGACTCCGTCGGCGGCGCGATCCTCGACGGCAGCATCGCGTGCCTCGCCCCTCGTGGTCGCGCCATCTCGGTGGGGTCGGCCGGGCGCGATCGTCAGCTGCTCGACATCTCCAACCTGGCCCCGGGCAACCGATCGCTGACCGGCGTGTTCTTCGGCGCGGAGATCGGAACCGATCGCGTGCAGAACCTCGTGACCGATCTCATCGCGGAGGTCGCTGCCGGAACGCTGCGCGTGATCGTCGACCGGACGTTCCCGCTCGCCGAAGCGGCCGCCGCGCACGCGTTCATCGAGAGCCGCCAAGCCGTCGGTCGAGTCGTCCTCATCCCGTAGGCGCGCGTCAGGAAAAGATGGCCACCGCCGCGGTGAAACCGTGGAGGTGGTTGGTGGGACCGATCGGACCCACCTCGCCGGCGCAGAACCCGCCGGCGGTCGGAATCGGACCAAGCAGATCGGCCACGACGGCCGCGTCGTGATTGGCCACCCCGAAGAAGTGCTCACCCCGGCCCGTGCAGCTGAACAGCAGGGCGCCGGCCCCGGCCCGGGCGCCGAGAAGTTGGCGCAGGTCGGCATCGGCCGAGATCGCGTCGCGGAGGTGGAACTGCACGGTCTGCCCGATCTCGAGCCTCGCGCCGATCGACAGCGCACCGTCGTCGGCCCGGGCACCGAGCACACTCCGGATCAGAAAATCATCGCGATCGAAATCGATGATGCGCTCGTCGATCACGATGCCGACCTGCACGCCGTGCTGGAGTTGCTCCCGTTCGGCGTCGGGGAGTTCGAGTGCGATCTCCTGGAGACGTTCGAGGGTCGGCCGGCCACCCAACCCGCGCAGGTAATTGTCCTCCACGTCGGTGACCGTGAACGGCTGACCGACCGGTCGACATCCCTGGGAGACCACGCACTCGACCGGATCCGGCCCGCGCACGAAGACCCCGACGGCACCATCGGTGAACACCTCGTGGTCATGGAGCAACCGATTCCCGCCCGGCCCGTTCGCCGCCGATGCCATTCCTCCGATCACCTGGAGCGACGGATGCGATGCGCCCAGCGCATGGAGCACGCCCTCGGTGGGGAAGGTGAACGGATCGGCCAGGAGGATGAGCGTGTGGGCATCATCGGTGGCGCCGGGCCAACCCACCAGCCCGGCTCCGTCGGGCCGCTGGTCCACCGTGAGCCGAACGGTACTGACCGACGTCTCGGCGAACGCGGCGGCGAACACGGCGATCGCCGGGGTGGCTTCGACCTCCCGGCCGGTGCCCACCACCGCGGCGTGGGTGGAGCCGATCAGGGATCGGGGTTCGAGGACCGCCCGGAGTACGCCGCCCACGTCCTCGGCCGCGCCCGCGAAGTGCGGCGACACGAAGACGACGAGCAGGTCGGCGCGACGACCGTCGAGTTGTTCGAGGACCGAACCTGCGAGTTCGCCCACCGCCTGCGCGGCGACCGGATGCTCCGAAATCGCGCTGGCATAGACGTTGCCGGTCTGCCTCACGGTGCGGCCCGGAAGATCAGGTCCTCGCCCCGCCACGCGGCGCGCACCATCAGTTGCTCATCGAGACCGATCCACGAGCGAGGTTGACGACCGAGCACCGAGCCGGGTCGGGTCGACGCGGCCGCGAGGGCCATCGCGCGATCGACCCCCACGCCGACGAGGTTTCGCACCGCGTCGTCGAGCAAACTCGTCGCACCGGTGAGCGTTCCGTTCGGCAGGTAGGCCGCGCCGGCGGTCTCGGTCACCTCGACGTCGAAGTAGCGCACGCCGGTCGCGACGGCATCGCTGACCACAATCGGTTCGGCCGCGGCGAACGCCATCGACAGCACCGCGGGATGCACGTGCACGAGGTCGGCGATGACCGTCGGCGTCAGGCGGGTGCGGGGATCCAGCGCCGCACCGACGATCCCCGGCGATCGGTGGTGCAACGGGCCCATCCCATTGAAGAGGTGCGTCGTCAACGTGGCACCGGCGGCCGACGCGCGCGCACGGCGTCCTCGTACGAACAGGTCGAATGGCCGAGCGAGACGACGACCCCACGGTCGACGAGCGCGCGGATGCCGACACTCGTCGGATCGGCTTCGGGCGCCAGGGTCACGAGGCGCACCAATCCCGGAAAGGCATCGAGCAGGTCGACGAGCCAGGGGAGTTCCAGGGGCCGCACCACTGTCGCCGGATGCGCGCCGAGCGCGCCACCGAGAAATGGGCCTTCCAGGTGCACCCCGACGATCTCGGGCAACGCCTGATCGCGGGTCGAACGTCGGGCGGTCGCCACCCGATCGAGGACCGCGGCGTAACCGTCGAGGGGCATCGAGCAGATCGTGGCGAGGTACTCGGTCACCCCGGCCGCGAGGAGTCGGCGGCCGGCCCGCTCCCAGTCGGCACCGGTGGCGACCGAGAAATCGACGTCACCGACCCCGTTGATCTGCAGGTCCACATAGCCCGGCACCAGGGCATCGACTCCGAGCGTCGCCAACTCGAGATCGGGAACCCTCAGCGTCACCGGTGCGAACCAAGATGAATGCGGAGCTTCACCAGACCGAGCAGCGTCCTCGGCACGCGGCGGGCGATCGAAGTGCGCGCCGGGCGGAGTTCGGCCACCGCGACGGGCACCTCGGCCACGGCGTACCCCGCGCGTTCGGCGCGCAGGATCAACTCGGTGTCGAAGAGGTCGGAACCGTTTCGGCACGCCCGCACGATCGGGCGCAGGACGCCCAGGTTCAGCACCTTCATTCCGTGCGTGTCCGAAACCGTGAGTCCGAACCCGGCGCGCAGCAGCGTGGAGAACACGTTGGTGGCGAGGCGCCGCACCGCGCCGCGATCGTCTTGTGAACCAGGGGCGCGCTTGGAACCGACGACGATCACGGGACCCGTCGGCTCCGCACCGGCGTCGAGCACCGACAGCGCTTCCTTCATGAACTGCAAATCCCAGAAGTCCGCGTCGAAGATCACCGCGACGTCGCTCTGCGATGCGAGCAACCCGGTGCGCAGCGCCTCGCCGTAGTCGGCCACCCGCATCGTGTGGCCCCGCACCTGGGGCACCGCGGCCTCGATCTGGCGCAACACAGTGGGCGTCCCGTCGGTCGAACCGTTCTCGACAATGTGGAGCTCGAACGGCTGGCCCAGCGCGCGCAGACCCTCGACCAGGTCCCGCACGGTCTGGTCGAGCAGCGCGGCTTCGTTGTAGGCCGGCACCACGATGGAGATCACGGGCTCTTCGTCCACGGGCGCCATTTTGACGCGTCGGACCGGGCCAATCCGGGCTTGAGAGTTTTCGGTGCTCTCACTCGCCGTCCGTCCCGGTCGCCGGCGGCCGCCGTTAGGGTGATCCGACCGACTGAAAGGGGCCCGCGTGGCCGCCATGCCCGATGTCTTGAAACTCCATGCCGACGGGTCGCCCGACCGGCTCGCGGTCATCGTCGACGCCAGCCACGGGGCCCGGTTCTCCACGACGACCTACGCCGAACTCAATCGGATGGTGAACCAGCTTGCCCACGGCCTGCTGGCGCTCGGAGCCCAGGCCGGCGACCGGATCGTGTGGTGCGGCCCGAACTCGCTCGAGACGATCGCGGTGATCCACGCGGCCCGGAAGGCCGGGCTCGTCGCAGTCCCGCTCTCGTACCGGTTCACGGCCGAGGAGATGGCCTACGTCATCGACAACTCCGACGCCACACTCGTGGTGGCCGATGCCGAGTACGCGCCGCTGATCGCGTCGGTACGCGCCGACATCCCCAAGGTCACGGCCCTCGTCGGTTTCTGCGCGACTGTGGAACCGAAGGCCCTTCCGGATGGGTTCGTCGATTGGGACACCTGCCTGGACGGCCAGTCGTTCGACGAGCCGGTCACGGTCGACGCCTCCGCGGTCGGGGCGCAGATGCTCTACACCTCGGGGACGACCGGCAAGCCCAAGGGTGCGTTGCGCACCACGACCAACGCCCCGATCGTGTTCGCGTTGCTCGGCGAACTTGGTTTCCAGATGGGCAACGAGGTCCACATCACGACCGGGCCGATGTACCACTCCGGTCCGCTCGCGTTCGTGTCCCTCAACCATTCGGCGGGTTCGCCGATCATCGTCCTTCGCCGGTTCGATCCCGAGGCCTGGCTCACCGCAGTGAAGCAGCACAAGGTCACGAACACCTTCTCGGCGCCGACGCAGTTGAAGCGGATCGTTTCGCTGCCCGATGCTGTGCTGGCCACTGCCGATTGCTCGTCGATGCGGTGCCTGATCGCGAACGCGGCGCCCGTGCCGTACGCGCTGAAGCAGGAAGTCATCGCCAAGCTGGGGGACGGGTTCCTGTTCGAGGTCTACGGCTCCACCGAGATGGGCATCATCACGGTCCTGCGTCCCGAGGATCAGCTGCGCAAGCCCGGTTCCTGTGGCAAGCCCTACGGCGGGATCGAGTTCCGCATCGTGCGCGACGACGGCACCGAGGCCGACGTGGGGGAGCAGGGCGAGTTGTTCATGTCGACCGGGCTGGCGATGGACGGCTATCACCGCACCGAGGAACAACTCAGTGAGCACGAGGGCGGCCGGTGGAAGTCGGTCGGCGACATCGCCTACGCCGACGATGAGGGCTACCTCCACATCTGCGACCGCAAGAAGGACATGATCATCTCGGGCGGGGTCAACATCTACCCGGCCGAGATCGAAGCCGTCCTCCACGGTTATCCCGACCTCATCGACGTCGCCGTGTTCGGCATTCCCGACGACGAGTGGGGCGAGAGCGTCTACTGCATCGCTCAGGCGAAACCCGGCGTCACCCTCGACCTCGACGCGCTCGCGGAGTACGCCACGGCGAACATGGCCAAGTACAAGGTGCCTCGGGGGTGGGAACTCCGAGACGAGCTCCCGCGCACCGACGCCGGGAAGCTCCTCAAGCGCGTGCTCCGCGACGAGTTCTGGTCCACCCGCTCCGTCTGACACCGACACCGGCAGTCGGGCGACGAAGACACTGCGATACGGTCCCGGGCCGTGCCCACCCTCTCCGAAGCCGAATCCAAGACGCTCGTCGCGACCTACGGGATTCCCGTGCCCGACGAGCGGATCGTTTCCGATGCCGCGGCGGCGGCCACCGCCGCGACGGCCATCGGATTCCCGGTCGTCCTCAAGTTGAACGGCGACGCGATCGCCCACAAGACCGAGCGTGGTCTCGTACGGCTCAACCTGGCCGACGCGGCGGCGGTCGAGCAGGCCGGGACCGAACTCCTGTCCCGGGCGACACCCGCCGACGGACCGGTCAGCCTGCTCGTCGCACCGATGCTCACGGGCAACCGCGAGCTGATCGCCGGCCTGCACCACGACGAGCAGTTCGGCTCGACGGTGATGCTCGGCATCGGCGGGATCCTGGCCGAGGCCATCGGTGACGTCGCGTTCCGCCTGGTGCCGCTCACGACGGTCGATGCCGAAGAGCTCGTCGACGACCTCCAAACCCAAGCCCTGCTCGGAGCGTTCCGCGGTGAACCGCCGATCGACCGCGCCGCGCTCGTCCAGGTGATCACCGGGTTGGCCGACCTCGCCACCGCCCGGCCCGATGTCCGGTCGGTCGACCTGAATCCGCTCATCGTCGTCGACGGCCGACCGATCGCGGTCGACGCGCTCGTGGAGGTGTCGGCATGAACGCCCTCACTCACGAGCAGTTCGCCGCCTTGTTCGACCCGCGGGCGATTCTGGTCGCCGGCGCGTCGAGCCATCCCGGCAAGTTCGGGTTCGTCACGCTCCACAACGTGCTGAGCCAGGGCTATCGAGGCGGCGTCTACGCGACCAACCGGGACGGCGGCACCATCCTCGGGATCGAGACGGTGACGAGCGTCGAGCAACTTCCGGCCGACGCTCCGATCGATCTGGTCTTCGTGTGCACGCCGGCTTCGGCGAACCCCGATCTGTTGCGCGCCTGCGCAGCTCGCGGTGTCCGGGCTGCGTTCATCACGAGCGCGGGGTACGGCGAGGCGGGGGACGAAGGTCGCGTCGCGGAACGCGAACTCATCGAACTCGCCGAGCGCCTCGGCATGTTGCTGGCCGGCCCGAATGGGCAGGGGGTCGTGAGCACGCCATCGAAGCTCTGCGCGCAGATCGTCGCCCCGTATCCACCGGTCGGCCGTATCGGTGTGGCCAGTCAGAGCGGCAACTTCGTGTCGAGTTTCCTCAACTACTCGGTCCAGACCGGCATCGGCATCAGTCGGGCGGTCAGCGCCGGCAACGCCGCGATGGTGACCGTGCCCGACTACCTCGACTTCTACGCGGCCGACGCCGCCACCAGCGTCGGCCTCGCGTACGTCGAGGGCATCGCCGACGGGCGCGGCTTCTACGACCGCATCGGCTCGGTGACCGAGCGCATGCCGCTGGTGCTCCTCAAGGGCGGCGCGACGGCCGGCGGCCAGCGCGCCGCGGCCAGCCACACCGGGGCCCTCGCCAGTGACGACCGGATCTTCGACGGTATGTGCCGCCAAGCCGGGGCAACGCGCGCCGCGACGGTGGAAGAGGCCTTCGAAGCGGCGGCGAGTTTCGCCACCCAACCACTCCCCAAGGGCCCGAACGTCGCGGTCATGACCACGGCCGGCGGTTGGGGAGTGGTCACCGCCGATGCGATCACGGCCCATCGTGATCTCACGCTCGCCCCGATGCCGGCCGACCTGCTCGCGGAGATCGACACCAAGCTGCCGCCCCGCTGGAGCCGTAACAACCCGATCGATCTGGCCGGCGGCGAAACGCGCGACACCATCCCCGAGGTCATGGCGATGGTCGCGGGTCACGAGTCCATCGATGCGGTCGTGTACCTCGGGCTTGGGCATCCAGAGCAACCAGGCCCGCCTGATGCGCGAGGGTCGCTTCTATCCCGGCGACGGCCTCGAACGCATCGTCGACTACCACGAACGCCAGGACGCCCGATTCGCACAGGCCGCCGCGGAGATCAGCGACGCCACCGGCAAACCGATCCTCACCGCAACCGAACTCGCCATTGCCTTCCCCGACAACGCCGGGCCGCGCGCTGTGCGCGAATCCGGCCGGCTCTGTTACGCGTCGTCGAACCGGGCCGTGACCGCACTCGGCCACCTGTACCGGTACGCGCGCTTCCGGGAGCGCCGCGGTCTCAGCGATTGATCCGCTCGTGAACTCCCGTGGTGCCCTCGCTCGGCGGATCCTCGTCGTCGGCCTGCTCGTGGTCGCGACCACGGCGGCGTGGGTGGCCTTGCGGCGCCCGTCGGCATCGGCGACGACCCCCGCCCGATCGGCGTTGGGATCGCCGCTCTGGTCCGTCCGGCGGGCACCCCAGGCAGTGCTGGATGCCGCCGGATCGCAACAGTTGGCGAGCGAGCTCGCGGCCACGACCGCCGGCATCCCATCGTGTGTGCAGGTGGCTGATGCCAACGGCCCACTCGCGAACCTCGACCCCGACACGCCGCGCACTCCCGCGAGCACGATGAAGCTGCTGACCGCGGCGGCCGCCCTCCACACCCTCGGCCCCGACTTCCGTTTCGTCACCACGGTCAGCGCGCCGGGCGACCCCAACCGCGGCCGGGTCGACCACCTAGTGCTCGCCGGCCACGGTGATCCGTTGCTCGCGACGCCGGAACGGATCGCGGCCCTCGCCGCCGACCCCGACACGGCGGGTCTGGCGGCAACGCCCCTCGCCACGCTCGCGGACGCCGTGGTCGCAGTCGGCGTTCGCGACGTCGCCAACGGCATCGTCGTCGACGATCAGCGCTTCGATGCCCAACGCGCTCGACCGGCGTGGACTCCCGGCGGCCGATCGGCCATCGGCCCGATCGGCGCGCTGACCGTCAACGACGGCTTCACCGGCCCAGCCGGCGAGGGCGGGCGCGTCGAGGACCCCGCACTGAACGCCGCCGAGGAGCTGCGCCGGTTGCTCGCGGCCCGAGGGGTGGCCGTCAAGGGAACAACCCGCCGCGCGACGGGTGCTGGTGCCGGGACTCAACTCGCGAGGGTCGAGTCGCCGCCCCTGACCGACATCGTCACCGAGATGTTGAGCGCCAGCGACAACCTCACTGCGGAGATGCTCCTCAAAGAACTCGGAGCCGACGGCTCGACCCCCGCCACCACGGCCCAAGGGATCGCCGCGCTCCAGGCCGCCCTGACCAAGCTCGGCATCGATCTCACCGGTGCGACCGTCGCGGATGGTTCCGGGCTCTCACCCACCAACGCGCTGAGATGCGCGACCCTCGTCCAGATCCTCGATCGGGCCGAGACCGATCCGCGTCTCGCGCCCATCAGTTCCGGACTCGCGATCGCCGGCGAACGGGGGACCTTGGCCCGTCGCCTGGTCGGGACTCCGCTGGCGGGCAACCTCCGCGCCAAGACCGGGACGTTGAGCGGTGTGAGCGGATTGGCCGGATACGTGACGAGCGATCGACCCCTGCGGTTCTCGCTGCTCCTCAACGGCGGTTTCGGAGAATCGACCGCCCTGGCGCTCCGCGAGGCACTGGCGACGACGATCGCGAGCTACCCGAACCTGCCCGACGGGGTCGCCATCGTGCCCGATCCCTTTGCCCCGATTCCGCCCAGGGCTTGCCCGACCCGGCAATCGCCGTGTTGAATCCGAACGTGGCCGACAAACCAGCACCGATCCCGCAGGCGATCACCGAACTCTGGCAACTCGTCCTCGCGTACTTCAAACAGGAGACCACCGAGCCGCTCAAGGCGCTCGGCAAGGTCGTCGGGTACGGGATCGCCGGCTCGCTGCTGATCGGCACCGGCGTCGTGTTCGCCGCCATCGGATTCCTGCGCTGGCTCCAGCACGACCTGTCCGACACGTTCAACGGCAACTGGACGTTCGCGCCGTATCTGATCGTGATCGTCGCGCTCCTCGGCGTCGGTGCGCTCGTCTTCATCCTCGGCACTCGGGCCAAGCCCGCCGCCTCGGACTCACTGTCGAAGGACCGCCCGTGACCACCGCCAAAGACCAGCCCATCACCAAAGCCGACATCCAGGCGAAACTCGCCGAGATCGGCGGCGAAGTCGACGAGCAGGTCGCCAACACGAAGCAGCTCGCCATCACCGTCGCCTCGGTGGTCGTCGCAGTCGTCCTCGCCGGGTTCTTCCTCGCGGGTCGCCGCCGCGGCAAGAAACTCAGCACCGTCGTCGAGATCCGGCGCGTGTGAAGGCGCTCTCGGCGGCCGGCGGATTCGTCGGTGCGCGCACCCGCGGCCGAGGCAAGGTCGCGGTCGGCGTCACGGCCGCCTTCGCCGGCGTGCGTGTCTACCGGCGTCTGATCCGCCGCTCGACCAAGCCGGTGATGAGGTTCACGGTCAAGCCGGGCGAGGTCTACGAGATCAAGGGTGTGCGCCGCGGCCAGTAGCCTCGACGACCTCATGCGAGTCGTCCTGCGCAACCCCCGTCGCGAAATCGAAGTTCCCGGTCCGCTCACGGTGGCGAATCTGCTCGCCCGGTTGGAGATCGTGCCGGAGTCGGTCCTCGTCATCAGCGGCGACACCCTCGTCACCCACGACGCTCGACTGGCCGACGACGCCGAGGTCGAGATCCGGCCGGTCATCTCGGGCGGCGCGACATGAAGTGCCGGCGGTGCAAGGCCCCCGCCATCATCGATATCCCTCGTCACAACGCCGCGTTCTGCGCCGATTGCTTCACCCATCAATGCCGGGAGCAGGTGCGCCGGGCCATTCACGAGCACCGCATGATTGCGCCGGGGGATCGCGTGCTCGTCGCAGTCTCGGGTGGCAAGGACTCACTCGCACTGTGGGACCTCTTGACCGAGATCGACATCCCCGCCGACGGCTTGTATCTCGGTCTCGGCATCGGCGAGTACTCCGACCACTCCGGTGACTACACCCGGGCCTTCGCGACCGAACGGGGTCTCCGCCTCCACGAGGTCGACCTCGAGCGTGACCACGGGTACAACGTGCCCGGAGCCGCCGCGGCGACGCGGCGGGCGCCCTGTGGCGCCTGCGGGCTCTCGAAGCGTCACCTGTTCAACCAGGTCGCGCTCGACGAGGGGTACGACGTCGTCGCCACCGGCCACAACCTCGACGACGAAGCCGCCGTGTTGCTCGGCAACGTGCTGCGGTGGGAAACCGCCTACCTCGGCCGTCAGTACCCGATCCTGCCGGGCGGCGATGGGTTCGCACGCAAGGTCAAGCCGCTCGTGCGGCTGAGCGAACGCGAGATGGCGGCCTACTGCGTGATTCGCGGCATCGACTATCAGGTCGAGGAGTGCCCGATGGCCGATGGCAATCGCCACCTCGGCTTCAAGGAACTCCTCAACCAACTCGAGACGCAGTCGCCGGGAACCAAGGCCGCGTTCATCAGCGGCTTCTGGAGCCGTGGACACGATGCGTTCGCGCCGGAAGCCGACGAGGAGCGCGCCACGCTCACACCATGCACCGAATGCGCAGCGCCGACGACCACCGGCGATCGGTGCGCGTTCTGCTCCCTGCGTAGCCGCGCGCAATCCGCGCCGACCGAACAACCCGTCACCCTGCGATCGAGGTCTTAACCGTGCGCGGCCCATTCACCGTCGGCGAACACGTGCTCCTCGTCGACCGCAAACGTCGACGCCACATGATCCGACTCGCCGAAGCCGGCGAGTTCCACACCCACGCCGGCGTGCTCGCCCACTCGCTCCTGATCGGCCAGGACGAAGGCATCACGGTCCGCACGACACGCGGCGCAGCCCTCTTGGCCACGCGCCCCACGCTCTCGGAGTACATCCTGGAGATGCCGCGCGGTGCGCAGGTCATCTACCCCAAGGATCTTGGTCCGATCCTGATGCTTGCCGACATCTTTCCCGGTGCGCGGATCCTCGAGTCGGGTGTCGGGTCCGGCGCGCTCACCATGACGCTGCTCCGTGCGATCGGTCCGACCGGCCACGTGACCGGGTACGAGATTCGGGACGACTTCGCGGACCGGGCGCAGCGCAACGTCGAGGCGTTCCTGGGCACCGAGGTCCCGCTCACCATCGAAGTCCGCGATATCTACCAAGGGATCGCGCTGCGAGACCTCGACCGCGTCGTGCTCGACCTGCCCGAACCCTGGCAGGTCGTCGGCCACGCCGAGGAGGCATTGCGCCCGGGCGGCATCATGATCTCCTACCTGCCGACGATCCTGCAGGTGTCAACCCTGCGAGAGCGACTGGCAGAGTCGGCGTTCGGCATGGCCGAGACCCTCGAAGTCCTCCACCGAGGCTGGAACGTCGAGGGCCAGTCGGTGCGGCCGGACCATCGAATGGTGGCCCACACCGGATTTCTCACGGTGGCGCGTTTGCTCACACCCAACGAATGAGCTGGTTCGACGGGTTCGTACTGGTCGCGGTGGCGATCGGTGCGTTCGTCGGGTTCCGCGTCGGGTTGGTGGTGCGCGCGTTGTCGTGGTTGGGCCTCGCCATTGGGCTCATCTTCGGGCTCACCCTGGTGTCACGCGTCGCGGCATCACTCGCGGCCAGCACGCCGGGAATCCGGCTCCTGTCGGTATCGGCCCTCGTGATCGGCCTCGCCCTCCTCGGTCACACCGCCGGTCTGCTGCTGAGTCGAACACTGCGCCATCGGATGGGACGCGAACCGGTGCTCTCCGCCGTCGACCACTGGGCGGGCGGTGTGCTCGGCGCCATCGGCGTCCTCGTGTTGCTCTGGCTCCTGATCCCCGCGCTCCGATCCACTCCCGGCTGGCCGGCACGCGCCGCGCGAGATTCTGCGCTGGTGGCACTGGTGAACGACGTCGCGCCGGCCCCACCGCATTCCGCGCGCGTGCTCGGCCGTATCGTCGGCGAGGCGCCCTACCCGCTCCTCCACAACGACGACCAAGCGGTCGGGGATCCGCCGGCCTCCGACGCGGGGCCGCGCGTCGACGTGATCGGTGCGGCCAGCGTCGTGTTGGTGCGAGGTCACGCGTGCGGGTTGCGAATTTCCGGCACCGGTTTCGCCGTCCGGCCGACGTTGATCATGACGAATGCGCACGTCGTGGCAGGGGAGTCCAAGACCGAGATCACCACCATCGACGGCCGCACCGTGCCCGCCACGGTGGTCGCGTTCGACCCGCTCCACGACGTCGCGCTGCTACGCATCGCGGCCCCCGGGCTTCCGAGTCTGCGGTTCGGAGCGACCCGGATCGGCACCGTTGCCACCGTGTTCGGCCACCCCAACGGCGACGCCCTGCGCGCGACGCCCGCGCGCGTCGCGCGCTGGATCGACACTCCGAGAACCGATATCTACCGCGGCGCCACCATCAAGACACCGATCGTCGGCCTCGCCGCGCGACTCATCGTGGGCGATTCCGGCGGACCCGTGGTCGGACCCAACGGGTTGGTGCAGGCCATGGTCTTTGCGGTCGATCCGGCGCGGACCACCACCGGATTCGCCCTCAGCTCCCGGGAGCTGATTCCCATCGTGACCGCGTCCCGCGACGCCACCGCTCCCGTCAACACCGGGGGTTGCCTCGTCGGATGAGCTACCTCGTCGGTTGAGCTACCCGCCGAAGAGTCCGGCGACGGTCACGACCAGGGCCGTGGCGGCGAGCAACGACACGACGATCACACACAGCAGCGCAAAGGCCCGGAACTTGGGACCGTTGACCGCCGAGCCAACGGCACTCGACCGGTTGGTGAGCACGAAGAGGAAGCCGAGGATGACGGGCGTGATGAACCCGTTGAGCACCTGCATCCCGACGAGCAGGTCGATCAGGTTGACCGGGATCAACGCGACGGCCGCGCCGAGTATCACCTGCGCCGCGAACAAGCCGAGGAACAGTGGCGCCTCGCGGAACTTGCGCGAGACCGACCGCTCTGCGCCGACCGCCTCGGCGAGTCCGTACGCCGTCGACAGGGGAACAATCGCCGCGGCCAACATCGACGCGCCGAGGAGTCCGATCGCGAACAGGTACTCCGCGCCGACCCCCGCCACCGGCTCGAGCGCACTGGCGGCCTGTTCCGCGGAGGTGAGCCGCAGCCCGCTCCCACCGATGGCCGCGCCGGTCGCGATCAGGACCGACAGGAAGATGAACCCGGCGAACAGCGACCCGACCACCGCGTCGATGCGTTCGTGCTTGTACTCGTCGGGACCGATCCCACGGTCGGCGACGGCCGCCGCTTGGTACAGCTGCATGTACGGCGTGATGGTCGTCCCCACGAGCGCCACTGCGATCAACAGGAAGTCGCGCGTCATGTCGAAATGCGGGATGAAAGTGTTCCGGGCGACGTCGCCCCAGTCGGGCTGAGCCAGGATCATCGCGATGGGGTAGGAAAGGAAGACGAGCGAGAGCAACAGGAAGACTCGCTCGGCCCGGCGATAGGAGCCGAACATCACGATCCCGAGGATGCTCGCGGCCGCGATCGGCACCGAGATGTAGCGGGACACGCCGAAGATCTCGAGCGCGGCCCCGATACCGGCGAACTCCGACACCACCAAACCCAGGTTGGCGATCAAGAGACAGACCACTGCGAACGCACCGATGCGGAGCGAGAACTCCTCCCGGACCAGCGACATCAACCCTTCGCCGCTGTAGGCACCGAGACGCGCCGCCATCTCCTGGACGGCAACGAGCGCCGCGATCACGAGCACGCCGATGAAGAGGGTCTGATACTGGAACTGCGATCCGGCTGATGCGTAGGTTGCGATGCCGCCGGCGTCGTTGCCGGCGTTGGCGGCGATGATGCCGGGCCCGAGGATCGCCAAGAACGCGGCCGGACGCACGAAGCGACGCCGGCGCGGCGCGGGAGGTGGCGAGACGGGAAGCTGGCTCATCGTCGATCAGTTCATCCGAACAGCCGCGGGAAGCGGATCCGGCCGCGTTCGGGTACGAGCGCGTCGATGAGGTCGTCGGCGAGGATGCGACCCACCGGTCGCCCGTCGCCGTCGACGACGAGCAGCGACGAACCCCGTGAGTCGATGAACTGCTCGATCACATCGTCGAGGGTGGCCTCGGGCTCGACCATGGTGGGCTCGGGCGGACCGGCCACGTCGATCACGAGATCGTCGCTTGCGGCCACGAGGAGTTCGAAGAGGCCGAGGTCGTGGAGGACCCGTCCGTCGTCGTCCACGATGATCACCGCATCGACGTCGGCCTGGTGTTCGGATTCGGCCCGCAGGATCCGCCGCACCTCGCCCACGCTCTGATCCTTGCGCACGAGCACGAGGTTGGTGGTCATGAGACCACCGGCGGTGCCCTCCCGGTAGAGCAGGAGTGCGCGCAGCGAGGCTGCGACGTCGGCCGGCATCTCGGCCAGCAGCTCTTCCGCCTCCGCGGGCTCCAACTCACGGAGCGCGTCCGCCGCCTCGTCCGGCTCCATCTCGACGAGCATCGCGGCGGCCTGGCCGGTCTCGGACTCACGCAGCAGCGCGCCGAGTTCGTCGGGTTCCATCTCTTCCAGCGCGTCGGCAACGACTTCGGCGTCGAGTTGGGCCAGGAGTTCCTGGCGCTCCTCGCGTCCGAGTTCTTCGAGGAGGTCGGCGAGTTCGGCCGGGCGCAAACGGCGCAAGGCTTGGTTCGGTGCGTGCAACCGCATGGGACCCCGACGGTTCGCCCCCGCGTGGGAGCCGAACGACTGGATCGCGGACCAGTCGATGACCCGCTCCGGCGTCGCGCGGGTGCGATAGCGGGTCGGGCCGAGCCGGCGCAGCAGCGTCTGAAAGCCGACGTCGACGCCGACGAGGCGGTACACCGATGCGACGCGAGCGAGGTAGAGATCCGACGCTCGCACCACGCGACGACCGTCGACATCGACCATCTGGTGATCAACGACGTCGCCGTTCAGGACGACCTCGCCCTCACGCCGTTCGAAGTCGCGCAGGTCGAGACGGGTGGAACGCAACGTGACTTGGGTCGGCACGATCTCGGTGATCTGATCGACGGGCACGTAGGCCCGGCGGCGCCCCACCCGCAGCACGATGCCCGTGATCGGCGGATAGGACTCACCGTGCCACCGAACGACGAGATCGACGACTCGCCCGACCTCGGCCCCGCGTGGGTCGACGGCGGGGCGGCCGACGAGCGCGGCCGCCGACACCAACGTGTCGGTCACCGTACGGTTGGCGAGGAGTCGTTGAGTTCGGTGTTCCCGGCGACGACGGAACGCGGCGGGTGTGGGGAGCGGTGGGCGACGAGCCATGACTCACCTCCAGAAAACTGCGTCGATCAACTCGACGCCGAGGCAGGCAGAGACAGAACGGAAGGACCACGCCTCCCGTCGGCTCGTCAGTTCAAGCACATACCGAGCAGACAGAAGCCATGGCCGTTGATACTCGGAGGTTCATGCGTATGCATTGGCCAGCTCCTTTCCTTCTCGGCGTCGTGTGCGCCCGACCTGACGGTCGATTATTCCGCTTCGATGTAGATGCATTCCCCGGGGCACTCTTCGGCCGACTCGATCGTCGCCTCGAGCATTCCATCGGGAATGTTCGCCAGTCCTTCGGCACCACCGGGCTCGCTGAAGACCTTGTCGCCTTCCTTGACATAGGCCAAGCCGTCGTCAAGCAACGTGAACACACTCGGCGCGATCTCTTCACAGAGACCGTCACCCGTGCAGAGGTCCTGGTCGATCCAGACCTTCATGTGGTCCTCACCTCGTAGTCAGTGGTTTTCGGGGGGTTATGGAGTTTCGCGGCTACCGCACCGGTGGGGCATGGTGCTCAACCCCAGGCTCCTTGGAACCGATGGAGCGTACGGCGCTGCAGTAGCGATCGGCAATTTACCCCGCGAGCATGAGGAAAAAGCCGATCCAAGCCGCAACTGCTGGATAGGGTGCGCGAAGACCCGCTACGAAGCGGCAAATCGGAAGGATCACATCGTGGCTGCCGAGCACGAACGACGCCTCGCCGAGTACGAACACCAAGTCGGCGAACTCCAGGACGAAGTCAAGACGCTGGAAGAGGAGATCGTCCTCCTCCGCCGCCGCCTCCAGGACGCCCCCAAGCGCGTGCGCACTCTCGAGGAACGCATCCTCGAGACCAAGGGCCAGCTGTCCCAGGCCGTCTCCCAGAACGAACGCCTCTCGGCGACCCTGCGCGAGGCCCGTGAGCACATCGCCGCCCTCCGGGACGAGGTCGAGAAGCTCACGATGCCACCGTCGGGGTACGGCACGCTCCTCGGGACCAACGACGACGGCACCGTGGATGTCTTCACGGCCGGCCGCAAGATGCGGGTGTCGGTGCACCCCGAGCTCGACCTCGAAGACCTCAAGCGCGGTCAAGAAGTCGTACTCAACGAGTCCCTCAACGTCGTGCTCGCCCGAGGCGTCGAGACCCAGGGCGAGGTCGTGATCTTCAAGGAACTCCTCGAAGACGGCCGGCGCGCCCTGATCGTCGGTCGAGCCGACGAGGAACGGGTTGCGGAGCTGAGCGAGGAACTCATCGGGATCAAGTTGCGCGCGGGCGAGCACGTCCTCGTCGACGGCCGCTCCGGTCTCCTGGTCGAGCGGATTCCGCGGCCCGAGGTCGAGGAGTTGGTCCTCGAAGAGGTCCCCGACATCACCTACGACGACATCGGTGGCCTCGACGCGCAGATCGACCAGATCCACGACGCAGTCGAGTTGCCCTACCTCCACGCCGATCTGTTCAAGGAACTCGACCTGCAACCGCCGAAGGGAATCCTGCTCTACGGGCCGCCGGGCTGTGGCAAGACCTTGATCGCGAAGGCAGTCGCCAACTCGCTGGCGAAGCGGGTGTCGGAGAAGACGGGGAACGCGAAGACGAAGTCGTACTTCCTCAACATCAAGGGTCCGGAACTCCTCAACAAATACGTGGGCGAGACCGAGCGCCAGATCCGGCTCATCTTCGAACGGGCGCGCGAGAAGAGCGAGGAGGGCGTGCCGGTCATCGTGTTCTTCGACGAGATGGACTCCCTGTTCCGCACTCGCGGCACCGGCATCAGCTCCGACATCGAATCGACCATCGTTCCCCAACTCCTCGCCGAGATCGACGGCGTCGAGGCACTGAAGAACGTCATCGTGATCGGCGCATCGAACCGAGAGGACCTCATCGACCCGGCGATCCTGCGTCCGGGTCGCCTCGACGTGAAGATCAAGATCGAGCGGCCCACCGAGCAATCGGCGAAGCAGATCTACTCCCGGTACCTGGTGCCGACGCTGCCGATCGCCAACGAGGAGACGAAGCACTTCGACGGCGACGTCGAGCGGACGATCGCCAAGATGATCGACGTCTCCGTCGAGGCCATGTACGCGACCGACGAATCCAACCGATTCCTCGAGGTCACCTACCAGAACGGCGACAAGGAGATCCTGTACTTCAAGGACTTCGCCTCGGGCGCCATGATCGAGAACGTCGTGCGTCGGGCCAAGAAGTTGGCCATCAAGCGCATGATTGCGGGTGGAGGCCGGGGGATCAGCACCCAGGACATGCTCGACTCGATCAAGCAGGAGTACCGCGAGCACGAGGACTTGCCCAACACGACCAACCCGGACGACTGGGCGAAGATCTCGGGCAAGAAGGGGGAGCGGATCGTCTTCGTCCGCACGCTCCTCTCCGAAGGCCACCGCGACGAGGGTGGGCGTCAGATCGAACGGGTCACGACCGGCCAGTACCTCTGATCCCATCGCAGCGGGTCAACGTCGGCGCGAGGTACGAACCACCGATCTGGTCGACCCGCACATCATTGTGACCGGCGACCACCATCGTCGGTGGCACGAGGAAGCTGAATTCCTGGGGTGAGCGACCCGGAACGGTTGCGGCCACGGCCGCGACCGTTCCATTGACGCTGACGGCGAACCACCGCGAAGTTCCGGAACCCCCCGCCGCTTCGGCGCGACTCCAGACCCAGTCCGGGCGCCGCGCGTCGGGATCGACGGACCGGAATCGGCGGGAATCGTGGATCGAAGCCCGACAGGATCCCGGCCGCACCGCGACGTCACCAACGCGTCGGCCCACCAGACCACCGAACGGGCCGATCCGGTAGGGCCGCAGCGTCGGATCGCCCCCGGCCGGTGCGGCCTGGGTCGCGAGTACGTCACGGAACTCAGAAGCCCCACCGACCTCGATGTAGGACTGCCCGGCGAGCGGGCGGACGTCGTCGGGCCCGGGGAACCAGATAAACGGGTAGAGACGGCGACGGGGTCGGTCCGGGGCGTCGCCGAGGAGCGACACCCCATCGGCGTCGGGCGGAGGCGCGGTCCCGATCACCTCGGCGATCGTCGGCACGACGTCGATCGATTCGGACCGGCGATCGTCGACGGCCCCAACCGTCTGACCGGGGTACTTCACGATGAGCGGCGTCCACATCACCCCGGCAAGGTTGCGGGGCGTCGGATTGCGGACACTCGTCCCGGGCACGAACGATGCGCCGTGGTCCGCCGTGACCACGACCAGGGCGTCGTCGAACGCGCCGATCGCCCGGAGCCGGCCCATAATCCGGCCGACCATCGTGTCCGCGGCCTTGACCTGGAGCAGGTGACGAAGCCGGCCCGTTGCGGCACCCGGTCCGATCGGAGTCACGCCATAGGACTCACCGGGAGGCTCCTCGGGGACGTCGTAGCGGCGCAGGTCGGGGAGGCGCTCCCACGGGAAGTGCGGAAGCTCGAGATGGACGGCGTCGAGATGGGTTCCGGATCGCCGGATCAGCGACGACACGAAGTCGCGACCGGCACTCACCGAGGCGCGCGACTGGTCGAGGTCGACAGTGCTCACCACGGTCTCGCTCGGGCCCGCGAAGTCACGCCAGAGTCGGGCTGACGCTCCGACGAGGTCGCCGAACCCGGTGTCGCTACGCGCACACACCGATTCGGGACACAGGCGAGTGACTGCCTCCCGGCCGTTGACGGTACCCAGGCCTGCCATCACCGTGAACACGTTGTTCGGATACGTCGACTGCTGCGCCGGCTTCGATTGGTCGGCCGGATATTGCCCGCTCAGGATCGACGGGACCGCACCGGCAGTGAACCCCGCGACCGTCGTGTGGTTTCGATACCACGTCGCCGAGGCGGCCAGCGCCGCCAGGTTGGGATACAGCCCGCGGTCGATGTGGCCCGCACCGTCCAGGAGCGACATGGTCGGCAGCTCGTCGAGGATCACGAGCACGACCCGCGTCGGGCGGGTGGCCGGGGCGCGTCCGCCGACACCGTCACCGGCCGCCGAGAGCACACGGGCGGCGGGTGACGTGAACAAGAACGTCACCGGGACCATGATCGCCAGTACCAGAGCCAGAACCCGCAAGTACGCACCGACCGTCGCGAACCGCCCGAGGATCACTCCGCCCACCACGCCGACGACGATGCCGGCGGCTACGACCAGTGTCGGCCCCACGCCGAGTTGATGCTTGGCCAGCTCGGCCCCCAGGATGAGGAAGAAGAGACCGCTGAGCGTGCCGTGCACCCACCGTCGCGCGCCGGGCCACCACGCCGTGCCGGCGAACTCGATCAGGGTCGCGACGACCGGTGGCACCAGCATCACCAGCGCGACGAGCGCGATGCCCTGGGTGAGGGTCGTGCCCCGCACGACGAGGATCTCGCTGTTCTTGGCGGTGACGTCGAGCCAGGGTTGGGCGACGGCAAGTGCGCTCAGCGCGAAGAAATCTGCGAACGTTCGGAACGACTCGACCCACCGAGAGGTCCTGCGGTTCGGCACCGGCGCGGTCATGGAGTCGGCATCGGGCATTCGGTGGAACCGGCTCCTCCTGGGCGAGGCCGGCACGCTACCGCGGCCGCTGGGTCGGACGAACGCGCCGCTGACCCCGCCCCGGGCCCGATCAGGGCCGGGTCCGGGCGTTCGGGAATCGGCGCGGGGGGTTCGGGAGCCAGGGCTAGCCTGCGCGGATGGCGGTACCCAAGATCTGCGGTATCGAGACCGAATACGGCGTGGTGCTGCGCAACGCGCCCGATTCGAACCCCGTCCTCGCGTCATCGCTGCTGATCAACGCCTACGTCGAGCACCGCAAGATCGGCTGGGACTTCGACGACGAAACGCCGGGCAACGACGCCCGTGGCTACGCGCGTGATGCCCACCCCCCGATGGTGGAGACCCACCTCGTCAACACCGTGCTCACCAACGGTGCGCGCTACTACGTCGATCACGCGCACCCCGAGTACTCCACGCCCGAATGTTCCGACGCGCTCGAAGTCGTCATCGCCGACAAGGCGGGGGAGCGGATCCTGAGCCGCTCGATGCAAGCCGCGCGCCGGCTGTTGGATCCGGGCCAGGAGATCGTCGTCTACAAGAACAACTCAGACGGCAAGGGCAACTCCTACGGCACGCACGAGAGTTACCTCGTCGACCGTCAGACCCCGTTTGCCCAGCTCGTGCGCACGCTGTTGCCCTGGTTCGTCTCCCGGCAGGTCTTCACGGGCGCGGGCAAGATCGGCGCGGAGAACGGTGCGGCCGACGTCGGATTCCAGCTGAGCAGCCGGGCCGACTTCTTCGAAGAGGAAGTCGGCCTCGAGACCACGCTCAAGCGGCCGATCGTCAACACTCGCGACGAACCCCACGCCGATCCCCAGAAGTACCGCCGACTCCACGTGATCGCGGGCGACGCCAACCTCTGTGAGGTCGCGACCTACCTCAAGGTCGGGACCACCTCGATCGTGCTCGGCATGATCGAGGACGGCTTCATCGACAAAGACCTGGCGATCATCGGCCCGGTCCACGCCGTCCGCGCTATCTCGCACGACCCGTCGTTGCGCGCCACCCTCGAACTCGTCGACGGCGGGACCCTCACGGCGATCGAGTTGCAGTGGGAGTTCCTCCGCTTCGCCCAGAAGTACGCCGACGAGACCGGACTGGAACTCTGCGGTGGACCCGTCGGCCTCGATGTACTCCAGCGGTGGGAGCAGGTGCTCACGGACCTCGAGCGCGACCCGCGCTCGCTCAGCGGTCGGCTCGATTGGGCCACCAAGCTCGGCCTGCTCGACGCCTACCGGGAGCGAGACAGCCTGGAGTGGGACGACCCCAAGCTGGCTCTGCTCGACCTGCAGTACCACGACGTCCGCCCCGACCGGTCGCTCTATCAACGCCTGGTCAACGCCGGGAAGGTCGAGCGCCTGGTCGAGGAAGCGACCGTCGAACGCGCCATGACCGAACCACCGGAAACAACCCGGGCATACTTCCGGGGCACCTGCCTCGCCCGGTGGCCGGATTCGGTCGTCGCCGCGAACTGGGACAGTTTGATCCTCGACGTCGGAAGCGACCCGTTGCGGCGGATTCCGATGATGGAACCGCTCAAGGGAAGCAAGGCCCACGTCGAGGCGTTATTTGCACACTGCACGACACCAGCGCAGCTGGTGGAGCACCTCGGCGCATCAGCTCGGGAGGAACCATGACCGAACGTGAGCAGAAGAAGAAACCGGCGCCTCAGAAGCGTGAGGACGTCACCGAGGACGTCGAGGCGCCGGCGCGCCAGGGCGAAGCGCTGAAGGAAGAGCTCGACGACCTGCTCGACGAGATCGACAGCGTGCTGGAGTCCAACGCCGAGGAGTTCGTGCGCTCGTACGTGCAAAAGGGCGGTCAGTGACTCGGCGGCCCTCCGCCCCATGAGCCGTTCCGGCTCGTCACTGTCGGCCTCGTTGGCCCGAGGTATTCGCGTCGACGCATCCCGCGTGCCCGACAACGTCGTGGCCGCCAATCTCGAACTCCGCGAACACCGTCGCCTGCTGCGGCGCCTCGCCCGCTGGCGACGGTTCCACCGAATCTGGTGAAGACCACGTATAGGCTCGCCGATTCATGAGCGAGCCATTGATGTTGCCGTTCTTCGCGTCCGATCACGACCCCGGACCGTCCTTCGTCGAGCTCCTGCGCCACGTCGCGCCGGAGTCGCTCCCGGGTCCGGGCGGTGACCGCCGACCCGACGGTTTCGAGATCACCCACGCGACCACCGTCGTCGCGATCCGCTCCGCCGACGGCGTGGTGATGGCCGGGGACCGGCGGGCCACGGCCGGGCACGCGATCGCCAACCGACGCATCGAGAAGGTCTTCGCCGCCGACGAGCACTCCGGCGTCGCCATCGCCGGCGCGGCCGGACCGGCCGTCGAGATGGTGCGACTCTTCCAGGTGCAGCTCCGCCACTACGAGAAAGTGGAAGGCGAGCAACTCAGCCTCGAAGGCAAGGCGAATCAGCTTGCCCAGATGGTGCGGGCCAACCTGCCTGCGGCGATGCAGGGCTTCGTGGTCATCCCGCTGTTCGCGGGGTACGACCACCGGCGCACTCGCGGCCGGGTCTTCTCCTACGACGCCACCGGCGGCAAGTACGAAGAGGCCGACTACCAGACCAACGGTTCGGGGGGCGTGCACGCGCGGAACTGGATCAAGGCAGGCTGGACCGAGGGACTGAGCTCGGACGACGCTGTCGGTCTGGCCATCCGATCCCTGTTCGCCGCGGCCGACGAGGACGCCGCCACCGGTGGGCCCGACCTCGTGCGCGGGATCTATCCGATGGTCGCCATCATCGATGCCGACGGGTTCCGACTCCTCGACGACGCCGACGTCGCCGCCCGGGCCCAAGCTCTCCTCGGCGGCGCCGAACGCGGCGGCAACGACAGCAGCGAGGCAGGTGGTCAGTCATGAACATGCCGTTCTACGTTGCGCCGGAACAGATGATGAAGGACCGGGCCGATTATGCCCGGAAGGGCATCGCGCGGGGCCGGAGTCTCGTCGCCATGGAGTGCGCTGAAGGCGTGGTCATCGTCGCCGAGAACCCGAGCCGCACGCTCTACAAGGTCAGCGAGATCTACGACCGCATCGCCTTCGCCGGGGTGGGCAAATACAACGAGTTCCAAAGCCTGAAGATCGGCGGCGTACGCCTCGCCGACCTCAAGGGGTACCAGTACTCGCCGGAGGACGTCTCGGCGAGTTCGCTGGCCAACGCCTACGCGCAGACGCTCGGTCAGGTCTTCACCCACGAGATGAAGCCGTACGAGGTCGAGATCCTCGTGGCCCAAGTAGGAGCGACCCCCGAGGAACCGAATCAGCTGTACCACATCCTCTACGACGGCACGGTCATGGATGAACAGCGCTTCACCGTGCTCGGTGGCGAAGCCGAACGCATCGCCGGCGTGGTCGGGGAGGGCTTCACCGACTCCATGGCCCTCGCCGATGCGGTCAAGCTCGGCGCCGGTTCGCTGGCCGCCGAAGGCGAGACGCTCACTGCGACCCAACTCGAAGTCGCCCTGCTCGACCGCGCCCGTCCCAAGCGGGCATTCCGTCGCATCAAGGGCGAAGAACTCGAAGCACTGTTGGGGTAGCCACACCCGAGGATCTCCAGCCTTGCCACCGCGTTTGGGGTCTGACCGTCGGTATCCGACGGTTCGTACCCAGCGATTCGGTGATGTACCAAGCGGTAGCTCGATCACCGTCGTACGAACGTACTTCTCGGGCACCTACCAACTTGTTCCTCCTGGTGATGACCTACAGGGCGTCGAGATGCCTCCTGACGAGACCCTCGTCTGGGTCGTGCAGACCACGGGTGACTTTCCGTGCAACTACTGCTCGCGATCCGAGACGGTCTGGACTTGGATCTTCACGGTCGATGGTGAACGCAGAATCTTCGGTACCTTGGAATCGAAGGCTTTCCCGCGGACCATCCCGCTCGTCACGCAAGCGATCCTCACAGTCCCTTGCGCTCTCACGTTCGTACGTTGCTCCACCCGAGAAGTGGACGAACGTACAAAGGTCGGCCGATTGCCACCCACCCAGGCGACACGCACCTGACGAGAGGCGGGCGCGACCCCGAAGGTGTCCCAACAGTGGTCAACCTTCGCCACAGGGCACCGATAGCCTCCCCAGGATGCGACGCACCAGTGGGAGCGCGTGATGGAACGGCGGATTTTCGGAATCGAGAACGAATACGGCGTCACCTGCACGTTGCGCGGGCAGCGCCGGCTGAGCCCCGACGAAGTCGCCCGGTACCTGTTCCGGCGGGTGGTCTCCTGGGGTCGGTCGAGCAACGTGTTCCTCGAGAACGGCGCCCGGCTCTATCTCGACGTCGGCAGCCATCCCGAGTACGCGACCCCGGAGTGCGATTCGCTCCACGATCTCGTGGTGCACGACAAGGCAGGGGAGCGGATCCTCGAAAGCTTGGTGCAATCCGCCGAAGCCCGTTTGCGCGAGGAAGGCATTCGGGGTGAGGTCTTCTTGTTCAAGAACAACACCGACTCCGCCGGCAACTCCTACGGCTGCCACGAGAACTACCTCGTCGAGCGCGACGGCGACTTCGCCAAGTTCACCGATGTCCTGATCCCGTTCCTCGTCTCCCGCCAGGTCTACGCCGGCGCGGGAAAAGTGCTTCAGACCGCACGGGGCGCGATGTACTGCATTGCTCAACGCTCGGAGCACATCTGGGAAGGCGTGTCGAGTGCAACCACTCGGTCGCGGCCGATCATCAACACGCGGGACGAACCGCACGCGGACGCCGAGCGGTTCCGTCGTCTGCACGTGATCGTCGGCGACTCCAACATGAGCGAGTACACGACCTTCCTCAAGGTCGGCACGATGTCGATCATGCTCCGGATGCTGGAAGAAGACTCGGGACCGTGGCGGGACCTCACGCTGGAGAATCCGATCCGGGCGATCCGCGAGATCAGTCACGACATCACGTGTCGGCGCCGGGTGCGCCTGGCCAACGGTCGGGAACTCTCGGCCGTCGAGATCCAAGCGGAGTACTTGAATCGGGCCCTGCGGTTCGCGAAACGCCGAACGCTGAGCCCGCTCGAAACCCGGGCGCTCGAGATGTGGGAACACGTCATGACCCACCTCGAATCGGATCCGCTCAAGTTGACCCGCGAGGTCGACTGGGTGATCAAGCACCAACTCATCGAGGCCTACCGGGACAGACACGACTTGGCGCTGACGCATCCGCGGGTCGCCCTCCTCGACCTCACCTACCACGACGTGACCCGGTCCCGGTCGCTCTATTACCTCTTGGAACGGCGCGGTCAGGTCGACCGGATGGTCACCGACCCCGAGATCGAGCTCGCGATGGATCAGCCACCCCAGACCACCCGGGCCAAACTCCGGGGCGCTTTCATCACCCGGGCCAAGGAACGCAAGCGCGACTACACCGTCGACTGGGTTCACCTGAAGCTCAACGACCAGGCCCAACGCACGGTGCTGTGCAAGGACCCCTTCAAGTCCCAGGACGAGCGCGTCGAGCGCCTGATCGCGTCGCTCTGACGGCCGACCGCTGCCGGTGCGACCGGATACGGCGGTAGGTTCACCCGATGCCGGCGTTTCGATCTGGGTCTGTGGTGCGAGTCCTCAGTGAACGGCCGGGGTTACAGCGCGTCGAGGTCGACCTGGGCTCCGGTCCCGAGAAGGCGTACGTCCTCGACCAACTCACCGGCCCGGTCGCTCCCGGGGATCCGGTCGTGGTCAACACCACGGCGGTCGATCTCGGTCTCGGCACCGGTGGCTGGCATTTCGTGCACTGGAACCTCGCCCGCGCCGAGTACGTCGTACCGGGTCCCGGCCACATCCTGAAGGCCCGCTACACGAGCCTGCAGACCGACGTCGGCTCGACCGAGGAGCACCTCGGCGACGAACACTCCGACATGGACACGATCCACGGCATGCCGGTCGTCGCCGCAGCGCTGCACAGCCAACTCCCGGCGGTGGCAGCCACGATCCGTCATCTCCGGCCGGATGCGCGCATTGCCTACGTCATGACCGATGGCGCGGCCCTCCCACTCGCACTGAGCGACTTGGTCGCCCGGTTGCAGGATGGCAACTTCCTCGACGCCACGATCACCTGTGGTCATGCGTTCGGTGGCCAATACGAGGCCGTGTCGATCTACTCGGCACTGGCGATCGCCCGGAACGTGGCCGCCGCCGATGTCGCGATCGTGGTGATGGGACCGGGGATCGTCGGCACCAACACCCGTCTCGGCTTCACCGGCATCGAAGTCGGGGGAGTGCTCGACGCGACCACCGGGCTCGGCGGCCGCCCGATCGCCTGCCTGCGAGCGTCCTTCGCCGACGGTCGCGACCGCCACCGGGGCATTTCCCATCACACGCTGACCACGCTCACGATCGCGACTCGCAGCCGGGTCGAGGTCCCGATCCCCGCCGTCGGCGAACCCATCGAAACCCAGCTCCGCGCCGAACTCGACGCGGCGGGCATCACGCAACGCCACACCGTGACCGCCGTCGAGATTCCCGATGTCCTCGCCCTCCTGGCCGATGCCGACCTGCACGTCACCTCGATGGGCCGCCCGGCCGCGGACGACCCCGTGCTGTTCCAGTGCGCGGCGGCCGCCGGCGCCGCGAGCGTCAACGATTTCGGATCGGGCATGCCCTAGCCTCGAACCCTCATGGCGGAGCACAACGAGGCAGCGGAGATTGACGCGACCGCCGAACGCGGCGGCGCGGACGCCCCTGATCGCCGGGAGCGGCTCCTGAACCTGCTCGCGGCCTTGCTCGAATCGCGTGCCGGCCTGAGCCGGGAGGACATCGTCACCAACCCCACGCTCGGGTACCCGGCCGGCGCATCCGCCGCCCGGCGAGCCTTCGAGCGTGACAAGGCGACCCTGCGGGCGATGGGCGTCCCGCTCCAAGGCTCCGACGACGGTGAGAGCCGGTACCGGGTCGACCCGAAGGAGTACTACCTCACCAATCTCGAGTTCTCCGACGACGAACTCGCCGCCCTCCACGTCGCCGTGACCGCCATCGGTCTCGGGAGTTCGGCCGGCGAGGGCGCACTGATGAAGCTCGGCGGTCTCGAAGGCGCCGGCGCGATGCCCATCGCCGAACTTCCCTTCGTCGACGTGCTCGCGCCGCTCTTCGAGGCATCGCGCCGCCGCTGCGTGGTGTCGTTCTGGTATCGGGAGAAGGTGCGCGAGTTCGAGCCGTGGGGGCTCACCTCGAAGTTCGGCAACTGGTACATCGTCGGTCTCGACCATGGGGCCGATGCCATGCGGGTCTACCGCGCCGATCGGATCGACGGCGAGATCACCACCGGCTCCCCGAAAGCGTTCACCGTCCCGGACGACTTCCGCGCCGACTCCTACCTCGAAGATCGACCCTGGGACTACGGCGAAGGGCGAGCGATCGAGGTCGTGATCCGGGTCGATCCCGGGTTCGAGGCGGCCTTCGCCGATGCCGTCGGCCCGGGCGCAGTGCTGCACCACGGTGCCGACGGCACCACGGTCACGGTGCGAGCCGTCGAACTCCGGGCGCTCGTCAACCTGGTCCTCGGGTTCCTCGATCACGTCGAGATCATCGAACCGCCGGCGGCGCGCACCCTGATCATCGACGAACTCGAGGCGTGGAGCCGATGAGTCGCACCGACGCGCCACCACAGCTCGAACGGGTCCTCGCCATGATCCCGTGGCTCGCGACCCACCGCGACGTCGCCAAGACCGAGGTGGCCGAGCGTTTCCGCGTGAGCCTCGACCAACTCGAAGCCGACCTCGCCCTGATCATGATGGTCGGCGTCCCGCCCTACTCACCGGGCGACTACATCAACGTCACCTACGACGGCGACACCGTCGACCTCTGGCTGGCCCCGTACTTCACCCGACCGTTGCAGCTCAGCCCGGCCGAGGGCCTGTCGCTCCTCGCGGGTGGGCGCGCGCTGCTCGCGGTCGACGGGTCGGACCCGGCCGGGCCGCTCGCGACCGCGATCGAGAAGCTGGAAGACGCGCTCGGCGTGAGCGGGGTCACCGTCGAGTTCACCACGCCGCCGTTCCTGGCCGAGGTCCGCGCGGCCGCCGCCGGCGGCGTTCGGATCGACATCGACTACTGGAGTGCCGGGCGGGACGAGCTGACCTCTCGGACCATCGAACCCGGACCGCCGTTCTTCGCGCTCGGGGAGTGGTACACCGACGCCTTCTGCGTGCTGCGCGGCGAGCCCCGCATGTTCCGGGTCGATCGCATCCGCTCGGTGCGCGCCACCGACCTGACCTTCACCCCGGTGGCCCCTCGATCCGGTGCCGCGGTGTACCACCCGCGCCCGAGCGACCCCCGCGTCACGCTGGAACTCCCACCGCATGCCAGCTGGGTCGCCGAGAGTGCCCCGTCGGAGTCGGTGGAAGACCTCGCCGACGGCTACCAGCGCGTGGTCATCGCCGTGAGTGAGCGGGCCTGGCTCGAACGCATTCTCGTGCAGGTTGGTCCGTCGGCGCGAGTCGTCGACCCGCCGGAGTGGCAGACCGTCGGCCGCGCCGCGGCCGCACGGGTGCTGACGCGGTACCGAGCCTGAGCACCTCCTGAGCGCGGCGCCCGACAAACTGAGGGCAGGGCACCCGTTCGGGGCGCGCAAAGGCGATTCGTACGACAACCACGTGCGAGGATGCAACCAGTGAACCCCGATGACGCCGGTCCGACCCCTACCGGCCCCCCGAGCGCGACCCTGCCGATCCACGACCCGCCCCGGGCCGTCGGCGCCGAGTTTCCCTCGCGGGTCACGCCCGCGGCCGAGAACGACGGCCGGCTCCGGAACTTGCTCGAATGGGGCGGCATCATCCTCGTCGCGGTGCTGTTCGCCCTGCTCGTCCGCGGCCTCGCGTTTCAGACCTTCTACATTCCGTCCGAGTCGATGGTGCCCCGACTCGAGACCAACGACCGGGTCCTGGTCAACAAGCTCGCCTACGACTTTCGCGACCCCGCCCGCGGCGACGTCACCGTCTTCCGCACCCCACCCAACGCCAACATCACCGCCATGGACGACCTCGTGAAGCGCATCGTCGGCCTGCCCGGCGAAACCATCGAGGGACGCGACGGCCACATCTACATCAACGGAACGATCCTGAACGAGCCCTACCTAGCGGCCGGGGTGACCTCCCCAACGTTCGCGGCTGTGAAGATCCCCGCCAACTCGTATTTCATGCTGGGTGACAACCGCCAACTCTCCAACGACTCACACATCTGGGGTCCTGCCAACAAAGACCTCTTCGTCGGGCCGGTGTTCGTCACCATCTGGCCGTTGGACCGCATCGACGTCCCCGGCTGGATCTGGGCCATTCCGATCGGGATCGCGGTCGGTTCCATCGTCTTCTTCGTGTTCCGCAGACGCGACGACGAGGACTAGATCAGGACGAGGTCCCCGACCATTCACCGATCGCGGCGAGCATGCGGTCGACTCGGTCCGAGAAGACACCGTCGACCCCGTACCGCAACGTCGCCAACAAGTGACGCATCTCCTGGCAGTCCCACGCGAACGTCGCGACGCCGAATCGATGGACCAGCGTGACCGTCCCGAGGGTCCAGTCCGAGTGGTGCAGGTTCAAGGCATCGATCCCCGCGTCGGCCAGGTCGGAGGCGTGCCGTTCGAACGCCACCGGTGCGACACCGCGGAACCCGGGGGAGTGCACCAAGCGCACATCGGCCAGCGCCTCGCGTTGTGATCGGAGCACGTCGAGGTCCGGCGAACAGATCCACAATCGGGCCGCGGCCCCGTCGCCGGCGGCCCGGGCGACGTCGGCCATCGGGCCGATGACTTCCGGCTGCTTGGCATCGACCGACAGGTCGAAGTCGGTACCGCACTGCTCGTAGAGATCCGCGAGCCGGGGCACGTCGAACTCGGCCAGCTCGGCGGCAGTGTGCTCGGCCACCCGGACCTTGCGCAGCCCACGTCGGAACGAGGCGTCGTGCACCAGCACGACCTCCCCGTCGGCGGCCAACCAGGCGTCTGATTCCAAGCCGTTTGCGCCCAGTTCCCGGGCCCGATGAAACGCCGCCAGGGTGTTCTCGGGCCGCTCCGAACGGGCGCCGCGGTGAGCGAAAGCGATGACCACGGCCGCGATCGTGCTCGCTCGGTCGCCGGTGTGTCGATTCGAACCTCAAGCCACCTCGGAACCCTGCCGATGGCTTCAGCGTCAGGAGTTCACAAGGGGCCTTCGAGCGTGACGACAATCCGAGCAAACTGTCCTACCTGCGGCGACGTGCAGCTGAAGGCGAATGACCTGGTCGTTCGCGTCTGCTCCGACGACGAGAGCGGGTCCTACACCTTCCGGTGTCCATCGTGCGCGGTGGCCGTCGCGAAGGGCGCGAGCAAGCGCATCGTGGACCTGCTCGTGTCATCCGGCGTGCGGATGGAGGTCTGGCGACTTCCCGCCGAACTCTCGGAGCCGCGTACGGGTCCGACCCTGCAACCCGACGACCTGCTCGACTTCCACTTGACGCTCGAGCGCGACGACTGGTTCGCCGACCTCGAGGACCTGGTTCGTCGCTCGATGCCGAACTAGTCGGCACCGACGGCGCTAGCGTCACGAACCATGTCGTCCTCGGCGATCGCCATTTTGAGTATGTCCCTGTGCGTTGGGCTCGTGGGCGTGACGCTCCTCATGGTGATCTCCGCGAGGCTTCGTGGTGAAATCGACCTGCTGTTCCGTGCCTTCGACCGGAGCGAGCGCACGCTCGTGCCCCTCGTCGTCGAGGTGCGCAACGACCGGTGCCGGCTGGCCGAACGGCTCGAACGCCTGTCGGACGCCGGACCCGATCCGTACCAGCGGTAGCCTGAACGGCCCCGATACCGACGAGCCCGAAGGAGTCCGATGCCAAGCCTGGGCCCCCTCGAACTCGTGGTGGTCATGGTGGTGGCGCTCCTGGTCTTCGGACCGAAGCGGCTCCCCGAGGTCGGTCGGCAGGTCGGGCGTGGTCTCCGCGAGCTGCGCAAGCTCCAGGACACCATCCGGGACGAGATGAACGACATCATGCACACGGACGACAGCCCACCGACGACGATTCCCTCGACACCGGTCGGCCCCGCGTCGGCCACGGCCGAACTCACCGCGGGTGGCGCCGATCCGCGCCCGGCACCGGGCGTACCGGCACCTTCGAAGTTCCGCGCGCCGCGGGCCTAGCTCGACATGGTCGCACTCCGACGTCGACGGCGGAAGCCGAAACGCACGCCCGACGCCCAGATGGCGATGCTCGATCATCTCGGCGAACTCCGCAACCGGATCTTCATCTCACTGACGGCCGTCCTCGTCGGCGCCATCGTCGCCTTCCTCTATTCGAACCAGATCATCGAGTTCCTCGTCGAGTACTACAAAACCGCGTCCAAGGACGGCAAGGCGACCCTCCTCGTACTGGGTCCCGTCGACGGCTTCGTCGTCCGATTGAAGGTCGCCACCTACGGCGGCATCGTCCTGGCGCTACCGATCTGGCTCTACCAGCTCTGGCGGTTCGTCACGCCCGGGCTCAACTCCAACGAGAAGAAGTACGCGATTCCGTTCGTCGTCTCGGCCATCGTGCTGTTCGGTCTCGGTGCACTCGTCGCGTTTCTCACCCTCGAACCGGCACTGAAGTTCCTCATCGAGGTCGGCGGACCGTCCCAGACCGCGAGTTACACGTCGGAGAAGTACATCTCGCTGGTCTCGCTGATGATCGTGGCGTTCGGGTTGAGCTTCGAATTCCCGGTCGTCCTGGTCTTTCTCCTGATCGCTCGGGTGATCACGGTCGAACACCTCCAGCACGCCCGCCGCTACGCCATCGTCGGGATCTTCCTCTTCGCCGCCATCATCACGCCGAGCCAGGATCCCTACTCCCTGTTCTTCTTGGCGGCGCCGATGCTCGTGTTCTACGAGGGATCGATCCTGATCGGTAGGATGCTCCGCCGATGAGCAACCGCCGCAAGCCTCAACATCGCGATGCCCATGGAGCGCCGATTCGCACCCGGCGCGAGATCTGGATCGCAGTCGCGACCGGGCTGGCGGTCCTGACCGTGTCGATGGTGCTCATCGTCGCCTTACGCCACCGTCCTCCGGAGGCGGTGACCATCCCCGCCCCGACCGCGACTTCGGTGCCGGCCTCGGATGCCGGTTCGACCTCGACCACCCTCCCCGCGGCGACCTCGTCTTCGTCCCAGCCGTGACCGGGTCGCGCTCGGCCTTCGAGGCCGGGCTCGGCGTCGAACCCGACGAGTTCCAACGCAAGGCGTTCGACGCGCTGGACCGTGACGTCTCGGTCCTCGTCGCCGCACCCACGGGATCCGGCAAGACGCTCGTCGCCGAATACGCGGTCCACCGGGCACTGCAGGCGGGCCACAAGGTCTTCTACACCACCCCCCTCAAGGCGCTGTCCAACCAGAAGTACGGCGATTTCGTCGACCAGTACGGCCCGGCCCGGGTCGGGCTGCTGACCGGCGACAATTCCGTCAACGGCGACGCCCCCATCGTGGTGATGACCACCGAAGTCCTCCGCAACATGATCTACGCGGCATCGCCCACGCTCGAGAACCTCCAGTACGTCGTCCTCGACGAGGTCCACTACCTCCAGAACCGGTATCGGGGTGCCGTGTGGGAGGAAGTCATCATCCACCTCCCCCAATCGGTCGAACTGGTGTGTCTGTCGGCCACGGTCTCCAATGCCGAAGAAGTTGCGGACTGGATCGCCACCGTCCGGGGCCACACCGAACCCATTATCGAGGAACGACGACCGGTCGAACTGACCAACCTCTACGCGGTGGCCGAACGCCACCGCCCCGAGATCCATCTGCTGCCGACCTTCGTTCCCGACGAGGGGGTCGGCGGCCGGCTCGGACTGCGGCCCAATCCAGAGGCCGACAAGCTGGATGCCCGCGGGAGCGCGCGGGATCGCGATCGCGGCCGACCCCGCTCCAAGCTCATGACCCCCCGTCGGGCCGACCTCATCGAGACACTGGCCGACGAGCAGATGCTCCCGGCGATCTCGTTCATCTTCAGCCGGGCCGCCTGTGACGACGCCGTCCAACAGTGCCTCGCCGCGGGACTCCGGCTCACGACGGCCGACGAACGCGCGGCCCTGCGCGCGATCGCCGACGAACGAAGCCAATCGCTCTCCGACGACGACCTCGACGCTTTGGGCTACGGGGCCTGGATCAGCGGCTTCGAGCAGGGGATCGCGGCGCACCACGCCGGCCTCGTTCCGCCGCTGAAGGAAGCCGTGGAAGAAGGATTCGCGGCCGGATTGGTCAAGGTCGTCTTCGCGACCGAGACCCTCTCGCTCGGCATCAATATGCCGGCGCGGTCGGTGGTGATCGAGAAGCTCTCGAAGTTCACCGGCGAACACCACGAGTTCCTCACCCCCGGCGAATACACCCAGCTCACCGGGCGGGCCGGTCGCCGCGGGATCGACCCGCAAGGCTTCGCAGTCGTGTGTTGGAGCCCATTCGTGCCCTTCGAACAGGTTGCCGGCCTGGCCTCGCGGCGGAGTAGTGCGCTGACGTCGTCGTTCCGGCCGACGTACAACATGGCCACCAACCTCGTCGGGCGGTACTCGCCCGATGATGCGCACCGACTCCTCAACCTCTCGTTCGCGCAGTACTGCGCCGACCGTGACGTCGTAGCGCTCGAGCGCCAACTGGAGCGACTCGAGACGCAGATGGACCACCTGCGCGAGTCGGCCACGTGTGATCGGGGCGATATCGAGGAGTACCGGGCCCAGCGCGAGTCACGGGATCGCAGTCGCCGGGATCCCCATCGGAGTCGGGCCCGGGCTGACGCCCTCGACGCGCTCCGCCCGGGTGACGTCGTCGCGACCCGTCGCGGTGGCGGGCGCGCCGTGGTCCTCAAACACGAGAGCGGACGCAGCGGGGGCCGACTGATGGTGCTCGGCACCAACCGAGAGATCTTCCGCCTCGGGCCCGGCGACTTCCGGATCCCGCCCACTGCCTTGGCCCACGTCCAGCTCCCGAAGCCGTTCGCGCCCCGGAGCGTTCCGTTCCGACGCGCGACGGCCGAAGCCCTGCGCGCCCTGGATCTCGCGACGCCGCCCGACGCCGACGACTCGGCCGAGACCGCGGCCGAACGCGCCCTCGCAGATCACGCCGTCGCCGGGTGTCCACGCCTCGCGAAACATCTCAAGGCCGCGGCGAGCCTCGACCGGCTCGCCAAGGACGCCGCCCGCATGCGGCGCCGAGTGCGCGGCCGCAGCGAGAGCCTGGCCCGCCAGTTCGATCGAGTGCTCGCGGTGCTCGAGACCTGGGGCTACGTCGACGAGTGGGCGCTGAGTCCGGGCGGCCAACTCCTGACGCGGCTCTATTCGGAGTCGGACCTGCTCATCGCCCACGCCATCCAGATGGGAGTGCTCGACGGCCTGGACCCGGAAGAACTCGCGGCGATGATGTCGTGCTTCACCTACGAACGACGCGGGCCCGACGCCAAGAGTCCGATGCCCCAACCGGTATGGCCCACGAGCCGGGTGGCCCAGCGGTTCCGCAGCCTCGACCGCCTCTGGCGGGACCTCCACGGCATCGAGGACGACGCCGGGTTACCCGAGACCCGGCGCCCGGATGCCGGCTTGACCGACGCGATGCATGCGTGGGCCGCGGGCGACTCCCTCGCCGACATCCTGGATGAGGACGACGAACTGACCGGGGGCGACTTCGTTCGCCACGTGAAGCAGGTCGTCGACCTGCTCCGCCAACTCGCGGATGCGGCCCCCGATCCGGCGACGCGGTCCGCGGCGTCGACCGCCGCCGGCGCCTGCTTCCGTGGGGTGGTCGCCGCGTCCAGCGTGGTGCCGACGTGACGATCGGGTCGTGGTGATTCGGCCCGGCGAGGAGTGGGGAAGCGTGACCGACGCGCCCGCTGACCTGGTCGTTCGGGGCGACGATGCGGCACTCGCGGCGGCCATCGCGACCGCACGCCCGGACTCCTTGATCCGATTCCTGCCGTCCGGCTCCGACTTTGCCCGTTCCATCGGTCTCGCGGATGCTGCGATCGACGACACCACCGAACCCGACACCACCGAACCGCGGGGAATCGCGCTCCCCGTCGATGTCATCCGCACCGGCACCGACCTCGCGGTCAACGTGGTCGTGCTCGGCATCGACCCGACTCGGTTGGCCGCTCGCCATCGGCGGCGGGGGGTTCGGGTCGTCACCGACGGGAACGAGATCTTCGTCGGTGCCGCAACCACGGTGGTCATCGCCAACGGACAGTTCATCGAGGGGGCCGACCTCGTGCCTCGAGGCCACCCCGGCGACGGCTGGTGCGAGGTCCAGATCTATGCGCTCGCGCCCGCCGAACGTCGAGCGATGCGCCACCGACTCCCGAGCGGAGCCCACCTGCCCCATCCGCGGATCATCACGGCCCGGGCCCGCACGGTGGAGATCACCACGACGGGGCAGGGCTGGCCGCTCACGCTCGACGGACACGCCGCCGGACCCCGATCACAGCTCCAGACCGCACTGATTCCGAACGCCTGTCGCCTGCTCGTGTGAACACTTGATCGGCCGCTCGACAATCCGCGGCCGAGTCCGGCCGCGCCGGTAACCTCGTACCTCCCATGCAGTACGTGGCGGAGTATTTCAACGACGACGAACAGGCCATCCTTCGTCCGTATTTCACGAATTTGGACGGTCCGGTCTTCGCGTTGGTGAACCTGCCCGAGGTCGTGAAGGGTGCGCTCTTCGCCCGGTACTCACGCTCGGACAAGAGCCTCCGTCGTTTGTTTCTCGACGAGTTCGTCGGCGATCTCGACATCAGCGGCGACCTGTCGGTCGACGCGAGCATCGGGCTCAAGCGGGCCGAGCAGCTCTACGACCGGGTCTTCCTCGAGTACGGCGACGATTCGGTCGCCCAACTCGGCGGGGTTCACCTCGCGTGCGAGCAGGCATCGAACCTGTTGACCAAGGTGCTCGAGTGGGGCCGACTCATGGCCTACCTGGAACAGTCGACCCGGTACATCGAATACGACACCCGACTCGGCGGTCGCTACCGGTACTTCCGTCCGCCGGAAGTGCTGGAGTCCAAGCTCGGCGCGCGCTACGTCGAACAGGTCGACCAACTGTTCTCGATCTACTCCGGTCTGTTGCCCACCCTGCTCGACTGGGCGCGGAACCGGTATCCGAAGGAACCGGCCGACTCCGACTTCGTCTACAAACAGACGATCAAGGCGAAGGCGTGCGACGCGCTGCGAGGCATTCTGCCGGCGGCGACACTGTCGAACGTTGGCATCTACGGCACGGGACAAGGGTACGAAGCCCTGCTGTTGCGCATGCGGTCCCACCCACTGCCCGAAGCGCGTCGGTATGCCGATCTGATGCTGACCGAGCTCCGCAAGGTCGTCCCGTCCTTCCTCACGCGCGTCGACCGGCCCGAGCGCGGGGGAGCGTGGAGCCAGTATCTCGCCGACACCCGTGACCACACCGACGACGTCGTGCATCGAATCTTCGGTCGGATCGACGCAGAACCGGCGCCCATGGTGACCCTCGTGGATTTCGATCCGGAGGGGGAGGACAAGGTCCTGGCGGCGATTTGCTACTCGCACGTCGACCTTCCCGAGCACCAGATCCTGAACCGGGTCCGGGGGTTGTCGGCGGAGGAGCGGGTCTCGATCCTGCGGGCGTACGTGGGGGAGCGGTCCAATCGCCGCCACAAGCCCGGCCGTGCCTTCGAACGCACCGGGTACCGATTCGACATCCTCGCCGATTACGGCGCCTTTCGAGACCTCCAGCGCCACCGGATGCTCACCATCGAGTGGCAGCAGCTCTCGCCGGCCCACGGGTTCGATGTTCCGGAACCGGTGGCCGAGGCCGGCGTCGCCTCCGAGTTCGAGCAAGCCATGGACGTCTCGGCGGCGCTGTACGGCGCGATGGCCTTCCGGTTCCCTGAACAAGCTTCGTACGCGGTCTCCCTTGCGTACCGACTGCGGTACGTCATGCAGATGAACGCCCGGGAGGCGATGCACCTCATCGAGTTGCGCACCACTCCGCAGGGCCACCCGTCGTACCGCGTCGTCGCACAGGAAATGCATCGACTGATCGGCGAGACCGCCGGCCACCGCGCGTTGGCCGCGGCAATGAGCTACGCCGACTACGAGGTGTACGAGTTGGAGCGGCTTGCCTCGGAGCGTGCTGCCGCGGTCCGTCGCGGCGACGGACAGTGACACTGCGCGACAACCCGCGCGACTCTCGAAAAAAAGTTCGCGGTGCGCTGACCAGGATCGACGCGCGGCGGTGCAGGTCAGCCGCAGTGTGCACGAACGGCTTCGCCTTGACACGACCCGTCGCGATCTGACTGACTCCACATCTCGACGCCTCATCGGTCGTGGTTCTTCCCGGCTCGCCGGGAAGGAAGGTGAGGGGTCGACTGGCGGAGTCCAGGGGTCCTAGTAGAGAACTCAGCTTGACGCGACCGGCCTCGGCCGGGCGAGTCAATCAGTGGCCCCAACGGTCTCCTGGACTTCGCCGGGCTTTTCTCGGGCAGATGGCACGGTTTCGCCGAACTCCGGCGGTATAGTGCGCGCCCTCACGGGCCGGAAACCCAGCTTCCTAGAGAGCGCAGATGGCGGACGACGAAGAACTCGAGCTAGAGACCGACGACGACGATCTTGTCCTCGACGACGAGGACGCGACCGATGACGTCGACCTCGACGATGCGGATGTGGACGTCGATGTCGACGCGATCATCAGCGAACCCGGCGTCGACGCCAAAGCTGCCGTCGTCGGCGGCGACGGCGATGACGACGACGAGGACGACGAGAATCTGGACCTCGAAGACGAGCATCACCCCGACGATGTCGAGGAACCGCTCGATGTCCTGCTCGCCGAGCGCACTGCGGCCGAACGAATCGACGAGGAAGAAGCCGACCTCGAAGACGACGACGAACCGGACAACCCGGCCGAAGGCACGGGCAAGATCGTGCCCCGCCGCGACGACGAGTTCCTCTGCCGGTCCTGCTTCTTGGTGAAGCCTCGCAGTCAGCTGGCGAAAGGCGAAAAGGACCTCTGCCGGGACTGCGAGTGAGCGAGGCGCCACCAACTGGCGCACCTCGTCGATGGGGCATCCTCATCGCCGCCGGCTCAGGAGTCGCTCTCGCGCTCAGCATGCCCGGGACCGACATCGGCCCGTTGGCGCTCGTCGCGCTCGCACCGCTGTGTTGGCTCTGGCACGACGCGTCACCCCGACGCGCCGCGCTGTACGGCTTCGTGGCCGGTCTCGCCTTCTTCGGCATCCACTTGTCGTGGACGTGGTACTTCGGGGCCATCGCCATTGTTCCGTTGGTTGCGTTGCAGGCTGCGTTCTGGTCGGCCGCCGGCGCCGTCGTCGCGATGGCCGCGAAGCGGGGCGTGCGCTCGCCGTTCCTGATCGGCGCGGTGTGGGTCGTGTTCGAAGCCGCCCGGACCCGCTGGCCGCTCGACGGTCTCGCGTGGGGCCAGGTCGGCGTTGCCCTCCACAACCAGGACTTCGGGCACGCACTCGCGAGTTGGGGCGGCATTCCGCTCGCCAGCTTCGTGGTCGTGATCGTCAATGCGTTCGTGGCCGACCTCGTCCGAGCGGCGCGCGCCAAGGCACATGGACCGCTGAAGCCGGCGGCCCTCGGCATGACGGCCGTCGTCGCGATGGTGGCGGTGGCCGGCGCAACGCGCTTCGAACCCCGCCCCAACGGCGAGTTCCGGTACGCCATGCTCCAGGGCAACGACAAGAACCGGTACCTCACCGACACCGAGTTGGCGTCGCACTATCTGACCCGGTCGCATCTGCGACTCGCGCAGACCCTCCGGGGCCGGTACGACCTCGTGATCTTCCCGGAGTCGTCGCTCGAAACCGACCCGGAGGTGGATCCGGCGCTCAAGGCCGAGATCGATGCGATCGCCCGTGACCACCACACCTGGGTGATGGCCAACGTGATCGATGGCCAGACCGAACCCGGCAAGATCTTCAATGCAAACCGGCTCTACTCGCCGCAGGGCCGCCTCGTCGGCACCTACGCCAAACGCCACTTGGTGCCGTTCGGCGAGTTCGTACCGTGGCGGGGATCCTTGAGCTTCATCAGTGCGCTTCAGCAGATCCCGCACGACTTCACCCACGGCACCGAGATCGGCATCGAGACCGTGGCCGGCCACGCCATCAGCAGCGTGATCTGTTTCGAGAGCGCGTTCGGCCCGCTCATGCGCGAATCGGCGACCGCCGGCGCCGAGATCGTCGTCGTCACCACCAACAACCGTTCGTATCGACGATCGGCCAACTCGGACCAGCACGTCGCACTGAGTCAGATGAATGCCGCCGCGATCGGTCGGCCGGTGCTGCACGCATCGGTCTCGGGCATCACCGCCGACATCGATGCCGAAGGAGTGGTCCAACGCCGGACCGAGTTGTTTGGCAACACCGTGGTGAGCGGCACCGTGATCCCCGCCACCGGGTCGACCCCATATGTCCGATTCGGAGACTGGGTGGAATGGGGGAGTGGCCTGCTGGTCGCGGCTGCGCTGGCCTTCGGGCTGCTCCGCACTCGTAGAATCCGTACGACCGCCGGCCAGGGGAGCGACCAATGACTGACAACGACTCGCCACTCGAACGGGCCGTCGAGTTGTTCGTCTACGCACCCATCGGTCTGGCGATGTTCGCCAAGGACACCGTGCCGACGTTCATGAAGATGTTCGTCGCTCGGGGCCAGACCGAAGTCACCCAACGCCGCAAGACCGCCGGCACCCAAGCCGATCAGTACAAGACGATCGGGCAGATGGCCGTGAAGTTCGGAGGGCCGGAGGTCAAGCGCCAGGCCGAGGCCGCGGCCACCACCGTCCGCAAGAAGGCGGGCGAGACGGTGGCCGGGATCGCGGCGGCCACCGCGACTTCATCGGACCCCACCTGGATCGCACCGCCGAGTGCAGGACGCAACGGCACCAGGGGAACGAAGCCGACACCTAAGTCGACATCGAAGCCGACACCGAAGCCGGCCCCGGCCGCAACGACGCCGAATCCGAGCTCGGCGGCAAGAACCCCGGCCGCCGCCACCCCGGCCGCCGACGACCTCGCAATCCCCGGCTACGACACGTTGTCGGCGTCACAGGTGATCGATCGCCTGACCGGGCTTGCGAGCAGTGATCTGGCGGCCGTGGCGGCCTACGAAACCGCCCATCGGGCCCGGACCACCATCTTGGGCAAGATCACCCAGCTCACCGCGTGATCCGTCGACCGTGACGAGCTCGGCTCCAGACGAGGCGGCCCGTCCGGCAGGTACGGAGGACATCGGTGCCATCGTCGCGCTGGCGAGCGCGCTGCGAAACCAGATGGACACCCAGCGCGGCGGGCCGCTCTGGGCCGCCCACGACGCCTTGCCGTCAGCGACTCCGGCGCTCGTGCAGACCTGGTTGGACGATCGGGCGCGCGGGGTCCTCGTGGGCACGCTCGACGGTCACGTGGTGGCCTACGGGATCGCGCACACCGAATCGGTCCCGACGGTCGGAATCCTCGGCACCGTCGACGAGCTGTTCGTCCTCGAACCGGCTCGCGCCGTCGGCCTCGGCGAGACGCTCCTGAGCGCGCTGGTCGCGTGGTGTACCGACGCCGGCTGTGTCGCCATCGACGCCACGGCGCTGCCCGGAGACCGCCAAGCCAAGAACTTCTTCGAGTCCGCCGGCTTCAAAGCCCGCCGCCTCATCATGCACAAACCCCTTGAACCGAACTTGCGTCAATAACCCCGCGGATCGCCCAGGTTATTGACGCAAGTTCGGTCCGTTGAGCAGAACGGTCCGGGATTCTGGGTGCCCATAATCCTCGTTATGTTAACTAGCGGTGCAGTGAGCCAGGCCATATGAGCGGCGGAGGCCATTTCGGGTGGTCTCCCCTACGACGGGCGGGCCGGTTCAGCGGTGCCAGCGGGCTTTGAGCTGCGGGTACCACGCGATGGCCGCCGCGCACAGGAAGAATTTGGCGGCCATGATCAGCAGCGTGATCTGGACCGCAATCGGCGTGTCGGCGCGCGCCGGGGCCGGCAGATTCCCGAAGGCCGCCCACAGCACCGCACCGAGGCCCAGCGCCACCAGCACCCCGGCCAGCGTCGTCCGGAGCCATGCCGGCACCGGTGGCCGGCGGCGGGGAACCCTCGGTGGTGCGAAATGGTCGGTGCGGACCTCCCCGGGCGGCGGCACGTCCGGTGAGGCGGCGTAGAGCGTCCCCGACGCGATCCGGCTGCGGAACTCGTCGTAGGACGCCCGGGTCGACGGGTCGCGCAGCGCCGAGTACGCGGTACTCATCTGTTTGAATCGCTCCTGATCGTCGAGATCGGAGGTTCGGTCCGGGTGCAGCCGTTTGGCGAGTTCGCGATAACGAGCGTCGATCACGCTCGGCGCCGCCGCCGGGTCGACCCCCAGCACTGCGTAGTAATCGGTACTCGCCCACTCGCGGGTCCGGACACGGGTCACCGGGCCACGCTAGCCATCCACGTAGTCCGAAATCGGCGCGCACGAGCAGACCACGTTCCGGTCGCCGAACACGCCGTCGATCCGACTCACGGGCGGCCAGTACTTGTCGCTTCGGAGGGACGGGACCGGGTACGCGGCCAGGTCCCGGGAGTACTCGTGCGTCCAATCGTCGGTGGCGACATCTTCGGCCGTGTGGGGCGCCGCCGCGAGCGGGCTGGCATCGTGGGTCCACTCCCCTCGCTCGATCCTGCGGATCTCGTCCCTGATCCCGATCATCGCTGCGCAGAAGCGATCGAGTTCGGCCCGCGACTCGGATTCGGTCGGTTCGACCATGAGCGTGCCCGCGACCGGGAAACTGAGCGTCGGCGCGTGGAACCCGTAGTCGACCAGCCGCTTCGCGACGTCCTCGGCGGTCACACCGGTGGCCTCGGTGATCGGTCGCAGGTCGAGAATGCACTCGTGGGCGACGAGACCCGCGGGTCCGGTGTAGAGCACGGGGTAATGGGGCGCCAGACGATTGGCCACGTAGTTGGCCGAGAGGATCGCCACCTGGGTGGCGGTCTTCAGGCCCGCGGCACCCATCATCGCGATGTAGGCCCACGGGATCGGCAGGATGCCGGCTGATCCGTACGGCGCCGCCGCCACCGCCGGGACGGTGCTGTCGGTGGCCAGCGGGTGGCCGGGTAGGAACGGCTCGAGGTGCGCGCGCACGGCAACCGGACCGACGCCCGGACCGCCACCGCCGTGGGGGATGCAGAACGTCTTGTGCAGGTTGAGGTGTGACACATCCGCACCGAACTGGCCCGGCGCCGCCAGCCCCACGAGGGCATTGAGGTTGGCCCCGTCGACGTAGACCTGTCCCCCGCACTCGTGGATCAGATCGCACACCTGGGTGATCGAGGTCTCGAACACGCCGTGCGTCGACGGGTAGGTGACCATGAGGGCGCCGAGCACGTCGGCGTTCGCCGTCGCCTTTTCCTTCAGATCCGCCAGATCGATGTTGCCGTCGGCGTCGGTGGCCACCACGATCACCCGCATGCCGGCCATCACTGCACTCGCCGCGTTGGTGCCGTGGGCCGACGCGGGAATCAGACACACCGTCCGGTCACGATCGCCGCGGCTCTGGTGGTAAGCGCGGATCGCGAGCAGTCCTGCGAGTTCGCCCTGCGATCCGGCATTCGGCTGGAGCGACACGGCTTCGTACCCCGTGACTTCGCACAACCACCGCTCCAGGTCCGTGATCAGCTCCAGATACCCCGTGGCCTGGGGTACCGGCGCATAGGGGTGCAGACCACCGAACTCGGGCCAGGTGATCGGCTCCATCTCGGTCGTGGCGTTGAGCTTCATCGTGCAGGAGCCCAGCGGGATCATCGTGCGGTCCAAGGCGAGGTCGCGATCGGCCAGCCGCCGCAGGTACCGCAGCATGTCGGTCTCGGATCGGTACCGGTGGAACACCTCGTGGGTGAGAAACGGCTCGGTCCGAACCAGCCCCGCCGGCAGCCCCGAGCCGCCCTCCCCCGAGCCTCTCTCCCCCACGCCGGTGACCCCGAACGCGGACAAGACCCGGACGATCACATCGTCCGTGGTGGTCTCGTCGACGCTGATTCCCAGCGTGTCGGCGTCGACGACACGCAGGTTCATTCCGAGTTCGACGGCGTGCGCCGCGATCGCGTCGGCGCGGCCGGGGACTCGAACCGTCACGGTGTCGAACCACGAATCGTTCGCAACCTCCACTCCCCCGCCGCGCAACCCGGCGACGAGCCGGCTCGCATGATCGTGGACGCGTCGGGAGATGGCTTGGAGCCCTTCCGGTCCGTGGTACACCGCGTAGAGACCCGCGATCACGGCCAACAGCACCTGGGCGGTGCAGATGTTGCTGGTGGCCTTCTCCCGACGGATGTGCTGCTCACGGGTCTGGAGGGCCAGCCGCAGCGCCGGCCGACCGGCCGCATCGACCGACATGCCCACCAAGCGGCCGGGCAGCGTGCGCTTGTGCGCATCCCGACACGCGATGAACGCGGCGTGAGGGCCGCCGTATCCCAGTGGGACGCCGAACCGTTGGGCCGAGCCGACCACGAGATCGGCTCCGATCGCGCCGGGTGGCCGCAGCAGCGTGAGCGCGAGGAGATCGGCGGCGACGGCGACCATCGCACCGTCGTCGTGGGCTTGGGCAATGAGGCCCGCGTGGTCACGCACCGCTCCGCTACTCCCCGGGTACTGGAGGAGTACCCCGAAGACCCGGGCGCGGGGCAGGTCGCGTTCCGGGTCGCCGACCACGACCTCGATACCCAACGGCTCCGCGCGCCCGGCGACGACTGCGATCGTCTGGGGATGACAATCGGCGTCGACGAAGAAGATGTCGCCGCCCTTCGGTGCCAACCGACGACACATCGCCATGGCCTCCGCGGCCGCCGTCGCCTCGTCCAGCAGCGACGCGTTGGCAAGATCCATGCCCGCGAGATCCGCGATCATCGTCTGGAAGTCGAGCAGCGCTTCGAGGCGGCCTTGGGAAATCTCGGGTTGATAGGGCGTGTACGCCGTGTACCACGCAGGGTTCTCCAACACATTGCGACGGATCACCGCGGGAGTGATGGTGTCGGAGTAGCCCATACCGATCAGCGACGTCAGCACTGTGTTGCGGTCGGCGAGTTCGCGCAGCGCCGTGATCGCTTCGACCTCGGAACGGGGCGACGGGAGATCGAGCACGTCTGCGCGCCGGATCGACTCGGGCACGGCGGCGTCGGTCAACGCGTCGAGCGAGTCATAGCCGAGGTCGGCGAGCATCGCCTGTTGGTCCGGCGCGTCGGGACCGATGTGTCGATCCACGAACTGGTCTCGGAGTGCACTCGCCATTCGGTGTGGTCCCTTCGCGCCGGAGTGGACGATCCGCCGTAGCGGTCGCTCCCCCTCTGTCGTGGGACCTGAGAGATTCACCCGGAAGATCCGGATTTTCCCCGTCGGTGAGAGATCGAGATCTCTACTCTCCAGAGTTGCCTGGCCCGGGCGGTTCGTGAGCCTGAGAGTTTCCGGGGAGGTTGCTCCTTCGGCGCCCCCATCGCGTGGGGACTCTCCCGCTCGGGTTCAACGGCATATGTCTTCGTGTTGAGCCGAGAGGTTACCCGGGAAGCCTCAGCGTCGGACAAACGGCGGCGTGGTCACGACGGCCGACAGCAGCGAGCCCCGTACGTCGATGGTGACGGCCGCGCCGTCCTCGACGGCGGGCGGCACGAAGGCCAGCGCGATCGCATGCTCCAGCATCGGTGAGAAGTTGCCACTCGTGACCTCGCCCACGACCTGCCCGTCGATCAGGACGGCACACCCGGCACGCGGGGGCCGGCGCCCGTCGACCGTCAGACCCCGCAAGCGACGGGTCACGCCCGCAGCCTTCTCCGCCGCGAGCGCCTCGCGACCCCGGAACGGGCCCTTGTCCCACCGCACGACCCACCCGAGACCGGCTTGGAGCGGGGTGATCCCCTCCCCCAGTTCGTGTCCGTGCAAGGGGAGCCCGGCTTCGAGCCGCAGGGTGTCGCGGGCGCCAAGACCGGCGGCAGCGATACCGGCGTCCATGAAGGCCCGCCAGAGCTTCGGCGCGGCCGCGACCGGTACGTGGACTTCGAAACCGTCCTCACCGGTGTACCCCGTCCCCGCGACCACACAGTCGCTCCCCTGCCATGCGACCCGCGCCACCGCAAACCTCGGGACCGCAGCCATCTCCGGTGAGACGGCTGCGCCGAGCTCGCGTGCTCGGGGCCCTTGGACGGCAATGACCGCCCGATCGGCGGTGACGTCGGCGATGAAGACCTCACCGTCGCCGACCTCGGACATCAGTGCCGCCACGATGCGATCGGTGTTCGACGCATTGGGCATCACGAAGAACTCGGTGGCACCGACCCACCACACGATGATGTCGTCTTCGACGTGCCCATCGGTGGGGTCGAGCAAGTGCGTGTACTGGGCGCGCCCGACTTCGATACGCCCGAGGTCGTTCGTGAACGCGCGTTGGAGCAGGTCGAACGCGCCCGCACCGGTCACCCGCAACGACCCGAGGTGTGACACGTCGAACGCCACCGCATCCGCGCGACACGCGCGATGTTCGACGAGCACCCCGGCATACTGGATCGGCATGTCCCACCCGCCGAACTCCACGAGTTTCGCGCCGAGCTGGCGGTGCTCCGCGTCCAACGGGCTCCGCCGCAGCGGACCCGTCCCCTCGGGCGCGGTCACCCTTCGGGGTTGAGTTCGTGAATGCTGGCACCGAGCGCGCTGACCAGTCCGCCGAGCGGAACGATGTTGAGCACGCCCTGGCCCCGTTGCACGAGATCGACGATGTCTTCGCCGGTCCGAGCGAGCACGGACGACGACCCCTCGATCACCAAACTGGCCGAGGCGAGATCCTCACCGAGATGATCCCGCAAATACGAGATGGCCTTCCGGGCCGTCTGCAGGGACACTCCCCCGTCGAGCAGGCTCTTGATGACCTTGAGTGCCACCAAGTCCCGATACGAGTAGCGCCGCTGCGTCCCGCTGCCCGCGGCATCGACCAAGGACGGCCGGAGCAAATCCGTGCGCGCCCAGTAGTCGAGTTGGCGATAGGAGATGCCGACGATCTTGCACACTTCCGGTCCGCTGAATCCGGTCTCGTGCCCGACCCATTCGCCGCCCTCGGTGAGCACACCCTGCTCCACTCGCGGCGGCAGCCCCACGAGGTCATCGGTTGCCGCGGTGGCGGCGGAGGCAGTACTCGAGCGTTGCGTCATCGTGTTGCCTTTCCAGACGGATCCCGCGGAAGTACACATCCGTAGTTACGGGGTTGTCGACGGTACCGGTCCGACCGCGCGCCGTCAACGGTCCGAACGCATCATCTCGCTCCGGCACGGGCCGGACGCAGGGCTCAGGCGAAGTCTTCGGGCTTGATCTCGTCGAGGAATGCTCGGAATTCCTCGATTTCGTCCTCGTCCTGCTCTTCCTCGAACAACACCCCGGCCTCTTCGAACACTTCGTCGGCCACCAGGATCGGCACGTCGTCGCCGAGTCGGACCGCCAGGGCGATGGCATCGGACGGACGGGCGGAGATCCGTTGCCGTACCCCGTCACGGACGAGTTCCAGCTCGGCATAGAACGTTCCGTCGTGCAGCGCGGTGATCGCCACCTGCACGAGTTCGACCTGGAAGTCACCCATGACGGTCACAAAGAGGTCATGAGTCATCGGTCGGGGCGTTTCCATTCCCTGAAGGGCATAGACGATGGCCGTCGCCTCCGGTGTGCCGATGAAGATCGGGAGATATCGCTGGCCGTCGACCTCGCGCAAGAGCACGATGGGCTGGTTCGATGGAACCTCGACTCGCACACCGATCAGGGTCACCCGGATCACGTCACTACCTCCGGCGGCGACGATACACCGGCGCTTCCAGGCACCGTTGCTCCGTCAATCGTGGAGCAGGTCGGCCGTGGCGCCCCGCAACAACACCGCCCGCATCGAGCGTCCCAGCCGAGCGAGATCGACCAGATCCTCCCGAGCCCGGGCCCGCGCTTCGGGATTCCGTCGCAGGAGGCGCGGCGCAATCACCTGGTCGTACAAACCGGACTCGCGCTCTGCGGCGATTCGGAACATGCGGAGGTGGCGCGGTCCGATGCCGTGCGCGGCAAACTCGGCCGCCAGCTTGGCAACGACCAGGGCATCCTCGTCGAAGATCACCCGGTCGCCACTCCCGGCGGCCGGCGCCACCAATCCGTACTCCTCGAGTTCACCCAGTTGCTGGGAGGTCAGACCGGCGACGGTGGCCAACTCGGAGCGAGTGAAGCTCGCGCCGGAGACCTCGGCAGCGAGGTCATCGCCCACACCATCGTCCAACGGCAACATCGGCGACTCGAACTGCACGGCGGCAGTTCCGGTCGACGGCTTGCCCGCACCCGGTGCCCGCGATGCAGTGCCCACGGGAGGCTTCGGCGCGCGGGGGGCCTTCTTGGTCTTGGGTTTCGTGCGTGACTTCGTCGCCGACGCGGTCGCCACCTCGGGTGCCGAGACCGCTTCGACGGTCGCGTCCGGCACGGGCAGATCGATGTCTTCGGGGAGCGCATCGGGACCGGCGTCGTCGAGGCGAGACTTGATGACCTTGAGCGGCAGGAAGTTCTCTTTCTGTTGCTGGAGGATCCACCGCAAACGAGCGATGTCGCCATCACGGAACTTGCGATAGCCCGACGGCGTGCGTTCCGGATCGATCAGACCTTGGCTCTCCAAAAACCTGATCTTGGAGATCGTGATGTCGGGAAACTCGTCGCGCAACGTGGCGAGTACTTCGCCGATCGACTGGTGATCAGGCTCGGTCATCACCGGACCTCGACTCGACTCATGCATCCCCCAGATGGAAGACCAGATGGAACCGACCGACCTGGACCTCGTCGCCGTCGGTCAGGGTGCGCGACTCCACCCGTTCGCGATTCACGTAGGTGCCGTTCAGCGAACCGACGTCGTGGATTGCGAACTCGCCGGCGCCCGACCGCTCGATGCTCGAGTGGCGGCGCGACACGGTGATGTCGTCGAGGAAGATCTCCGACTCCGGATGGCGGCCGATGCTCGTGACATCGGCGCGCAGGAGATAGGTACTCCCGGCATTCGGGCCCCGGAGGACATGGAGGACCGCGCCCCCGACGGCGCCGGGGTCATCGTCGGCAGTTCCGCCGTGGCGTCACCGAGGTGCGCAGCTTCCTCGGCGCCCAGTCCCGCGCCGCACGACGAACAGAACCGTGCCGACGGTTCGTTGCGATGACCGCAGCGGGTGCACACCATACGGTCAGGCTACAACGCTCGACCTGGGGTCGAGGTCGAGTCTTTGGCGGCCGAGCCCATCGGCCCGCGAGCGACCCTCAACCTCACCCTCAACCCGTGACTATTCGGCGAGAAATGCCTCGTAGGCGGCGGCATCGAGCAAACCCTCGAGTTCGCCGGCATCGGCGAGTTCGATGGCGAAGATCCAGCCGTTCCCGTACGGGTCGTCGTTGATGGCTTCGGGCGTGTCGTCGAGGGCGGAGTTGACCGCCACCACGACGCCCGTCACCGGGCAGTAGACCTCCGACACCGATTTCGTGGACTCGATCTCGGCGATCGATGCGTTGGCCACCACCGCGAGCCCCACGTCCGGGAGTTCGACGTAGACGACATCGCCCAGCGCATCCTGGGCGTAGTCCGTGATCCCGATCACGACCCGACCCGCTTCGACCCGCACCCATTCGTGTTCCTTGGAGTACCGCAGGCCGTCCGGTGTCGTCATCGTGAGTTCCTCGCAGATTCGGGGTTCGGGTGCGGCCCGGAGGCTATCCGGATCCGTGCCCGCTCAGAGGTTCGTGATCCGCCGCGCGTACTCATCCGCGAGCGACTCCGCGTCGCGGTCCGAGCCCGCCTCGGTCAACACGTGGACCACCGCATCGTCGGGGTCGGGCAACACCAGCGCCCATCCATCGGCGTGCTCGATCTTCACGCCGTCGATCAAGACGACGTCGCGCCCCTTGGTGCGTTCCACCATCTCGCGCATGACCGCACCCTTCCGGGACCAGTCGACCGGCACCGTGCGCTCGGCCCGGTGAACCGGTGGGAGTCCGTCGACGATCTCCGCGAGGGTGCGGTCAGTTTGCGCGAGCAGGTCGAGCAGATGCACGAACGTCGCGGTCGCGTCGACCGCGGGGAGGAACGTCGGCCAGACCAACGACCCGTCCGCGGCCGCCGCAAGATCAACGTCACGCCGGGAGGCCGTTTCCATGATCGCGGTCGCGGCCGTCTTGGTGTGGACCACCGTTCCCCCGCCGGCGGTGACGATCCGCTCCGAGACCCGACTCGCCGATACCGGCAACGCCACCCGGATCCCGGGTCGGGCCTGCATCACCAGGGTCAGGATCGCGTTGAGTGCCTGCGACTCGTCGAGCGCTCGACCGGTACCGTCCACGATGGTCGCCACCTCACCGCCCGGGTCGATGACGAGCCCGAGGTCGCTCCCCGATGAGCCCACCAGGGTGCCGATGCGAGCCACGCGCGCTTCGCGATCGCGCACACCCAGCGCACTCGGGCGCGTGGCCGCGAACGGATTCACAGCCAACACATCTGCTCCGACCTTGGCCAACACGGCCGGGAGCGCCAACGACGCGGCACCGAACGAATAGTCGAGCACGACTTTGAACGCGCGTTCCCGCAGTCGCTCGGAGTCGACGCAGTCCTCGAGCGCCGCGGTATAGAACTCGAGCGCTCGGGGCGGGAACACGATGTCGCCGATGTCGCCCGCGAATGCCCGCCGAAAATCCTCGCGGGCCAGGAGCCGTTCGATCTTGCGTTGGGTGGCCTCGGTGATGTCGCGGCCGTTGCTGTCGAAGAACCGGATCTCGATGCGGTCCGAGTCGTCGGGCGCGAGCCGAACGGTGATCCCTCCGGCGTTCTGCGAGTTGCGAACTTGGAAGCGAGTGAGCGGCACCGTCGCCAGCTCGACGTCTTCGACGTTGACTCCCGCCAGGTTGAGACCACCGATCACCGACCGCTTCAACGCGCGAGCGGCCCGGCTGGTGTCACGGCTCGTGGTGACGACGGCGCCTTTGGGGAGAGCAGTGCCGTAGGCCTGTGCAAGTCGCGTCGCAACGTCGGCGGTGATGTCGACGTTGGCGATCCCCGACGCACCGCGTCGCCCGAAGAGGGTGCGGGCGCCTTTGGTCTCCCACACGATCGACGACGTGATCACCGCACCGGCGTCGACCGACTTGAACGGGTAGACCTTGACGTCGCTGGTGACCACGGCCTGGTCCCCGACGAAGCACTCGTTCCCGAGTACCGCACCTGGTTCGATGGTGGAACCCGTGCGCAGGTCGCAGGCACGACCGACGACCGCGCCCCGCACTCTCGCCGAGGCACCCAGATACGTGTGCTCATGGATGACCGAGCGCACGACCTGGGCGTCGTGTTTCATCACGACGTCGCCGCCCAACACCGAGTGCCCGCCGATGTGCGCGCCGGCCTCGATGCGACAGTTCGGCCCGATGATGGCCGGCCCGTCGACCCGCGCCTCCGGATCGACGTCGGCGCCCTCGCCGAGCCAGACGTTGTCCCGCACCTTGAAGCCGTCGATGTCGACCGTCACCAGCCCATCCAAGATGTCGTGGTGGGCGCGGAGGTAGGCATCGAGCGTGCCGACATCCTCCCAGTAGCCGTCGATCACATGGCCGTAGAGTTCTTTCCCGTTCGCCAACGCGGCCGGGAACACGTCGCTGGAGAAGTCGACGATCTCGCCCGGCGCGATGTAGTCGAACACCTCGGGTTCCAGCACGTAGATCCCGGTGTTGATCGTGTCCGAGAACACCTGACCCCAGGTGGGCTTCTCGAGGAAGCGTTCGATGCGACCGTTTTCGCCGGTGATGACGATCCCGAACTCGACCGGGTCCTCCACCCGCTTCAGCGCGATCGTTCCGAGCGCGCCCGACTCGCGATGGGCCTTGATCAAACCGGTGAGATCGACGTCGGTCAGCACGTCGCCGGAGATGACGAGAAAGGTGTCGTCGAGTTCGTCCGCCGCGTTCCGAACCGACCCCGCGGTGCCGAGCGGCGTTTCTTCGGTCGCGTACCGCATCTCGACACCGAGTTCGGATCCGTCGCCGAAGTACGTGCGGATCTGGTTGGCGAGGAACGCGACGGTGACCACAATCTGATCGATCCCATGATCGGCGAGCAATCGCACGATGTGTTCCATCATGGGCCGGTTGGCGACCGGCATCATCGGCTTGGGCTGATTGCTCGTCAGCGGCCGCAGGCGCGTGCCCTCACCGCCGGCGAGGATGACGGCCTTCACGATGTCTCCCTGGTGGTCATTCGTGCTTCCCGTCCTTCCCGTCCCTCGCGTAGCGCGTTCCGCGCGATCGGGATGTAGCCGAGGGTGGCGTAGTAGCTGAGCGCCAGACCGGCCAGGGTGAATGTCCAGGTCACGATGGCGAGGACATCGTGACCCACGCCCGACGGCGTGTCGTCGAGCCACAGGAACATCGGTAAGGCAAACATCAGTGCCAGCGTTCCCGCCTTCCCGACCCACTGCACTTCGATCCGGCGGGCACCCAACGCGGCGAGGCTGACGGTGCCGATACTGATCAGCGCTTCCCGAGCCAGCACGACGATCCCGACCCATCGCGGCACGCGGCCGTCGATCAACAGGGCGACCGCGCCGGCGATGAGCAGCACGCGGTCGGCGACCGGATCGATGATCTGGCCGAACTTGCTCCCCTGGTCGAACCGCCGCGCGATGTACCCATCGACCCAATCGGTGGCACCGAGGATTGCCAGCAGGACCCCGGCCGCGATCGGTCGATCGTCGTGGAGCAACAACCAGAGGAACCAGGGCACCGCCGCGAGCCGCAGGACCGAGATCAGGTTCGGAATGGTCCAGAGTCCCCGATCGCGTGGTGCGGCGTCCATCGTCTCAGGGTAGGTCACGGGTTCCGATCACGTCCGTTCCGCAATCGCCCCGCTACTGCAGGCCGGCGTCGGCTCCGCCGTCGACGGGGATCGCGGTGCCGGTCACGTAGTTCGCCGATTCGGAACACAGGAACGCCACCATCCGACCGAAGTCGGCCGGATCGCCCACCCGGCCCGCAGGAACGGTCGCACCCAGGCCCGTAACGTCACCGTGGAGGCCCGTGATCCGCTCGGTCGCGTGGAGTCCCGGCTGCAGGCTGTTGACCGTGACCCCGTCGGCGGCCACCTCGCGCGCCACCGTCTTCAGGAATCCCGTGAGGCCCGCCCGGGCGGTGTTCGACAGGATCAGGTTGGCGATCGGCTGACGCGCCGCGATCGACGTGATCGCGACAACCCTCCCCCAGTGCTGCGAGCGCATGGCCGGAATCGTCGCCTGGCACATCGCGATCGTCGACAGGGCATTGAGCTCGAAGGCACGCGCGTACGCGTCGACCTCGGCGATGGCCGCGAAGTCGCCTGGTGGAGGTCCACCGGCGTTGGCAATCAGAATGTCGATGCCTCCGAGCGCATCTCCCGCGTCCACCATGAACGCTTCCGCCCCGGCGACCGACCCCACGTCGGCCACGATCGGAATGGCGTTCGGTCCGATCCGCTCCGCCGCCGCCGTGATCTCATCGGCGTTGCGACTGCAGATCGCCACCCGGACGCCCTCGGCGGCAAGGGCGGCCGCGGCCGCGAATCCGAGTCCCTTCGACGCCGCGGCGACCGCGGCTCGACGTCCAGCAATTCCCAGGTCCATCAGGTGATCTTCGCACGTCGGTGAATCGGCCCGACGCCATCTCGGAGCGACGGCACCCCGGTCACGTTCGTCCGCCGCGCGATGATCTCGGCGCAGATCGCGACCGCAGTCTCTTCGGGGGTGCGGGCACCGATGTCGAGGCCGATCGGCGCCATCACCCGGGCCAGCGCCGTTTCGTCGACGCCCGCCTCGCGGAGTCGGTCCATCCGGGTGGCGTGCGTGCGCCGAGATCCCATCGCCCCCAAGTACCCGACGTCGGTCGCGAGCGCGGCAACGATCGCCGGCACATCGAACTTCGCGTCGTGAGTCAGAACACAGACCGCGTCACGGTGGCCGAGCGGTTCCACGCTCGCAAGGTGCCGGTCCGGCCAGTCATTGACCACGAGATCGGCCATCGGGAATCGGGCGGCCGTGGCAAAGGCCGACCGAGCGTCACACACCGTCACCTGGTAGCCGAGCACCTTCGCGACCCGCGCCAAGGCCGCGGTGAAATCGACGGCACCGAAGATGACCATCCGCGGCGGCGCCGCGAAGCTTTCGATGAAGACGCTCACCGCCCGCTCGCGAGCCTCCCCGTGTTCGCCGTAGTGACGGGTCGACGACAGCCCGGCGCCCAGTTCGGCCCGGGCGTCGCGGGCGACGACCCGGTCCAGGTCATCGTTGCCGAGTGAGCCCAGAAGGGGTCGGTCCGGATCGACGAGCAACTTGGCACCGACCCCGACGCCTTCCACGATGGTCGCCAGTGCGACGGGGCGGTCCGCTCGCAGGGCACGCGCCAAGGCGTCGTAGATCGGCGTGGCGGCTACCAATCGAGAGGCTCCACGAACAGGTGGATCGTCCCGCCGCACGTGAGGCCCACCGCGAACGCTTCGTCGTCGGAGAACCCGAAACTCACCAGCCCGCTCGGCTGGTCGCCCGCCAGTACGGCCAATGCCCGTTCGACGACCGCACCTTCGACACAGCCGCCCGACACCGAACCCGCCACCTCGCCGACATCGTTGACCACCATCGTCGCGCCCGGGTCGCGCGGGCCGGAACCCTCGACCGCAACGACCCGAGCGACCGCCACGCTGTTGCCCGGCGGATCGCCAACGGTCGATGTCGGCCATCACCTCTCTCATGTCGGCTCCCTCCGGGATCGGATCTCGGTCATCGATCGATCACCGCGACCAGCCCCGCCAATGATGCCAGCGAGTGCCCTTCGACGAAATCATCGACGGACGGCAACGCGGCCGCCATGCCCGCCGCGAGCGGGGCGTAGCCGGGCGAAGCCTTGAGCGGGTTCACCCAGACCACCCGATGCGCCACCCGATGCAGCCGCCGCATCTGTTCGCCCAAGAGTTCCGGCCGGCCCCGGTCCCAGCCGTCGGAGACGATGACCACGACGGCACCGCGGGCCATACCCCGGATCCCCCATTCCGTATTGAACTCCGAAATGGCCTCGCCGAGCCGGGTACCGCCGGACCAATCGTTCACGCGGCTCGCCGCCGCCGCGATCGCCGCGTCGGGATCCCGATTGGAGAGTTCACGGGTGATCCGGGTCAAGCGCGTGCCGATCGCGAATGCCTCCACCTGCCGACGCGCGACGACGGCGCTCTGCAAGAACCGCACGATCACGCGTGAGTACGGCTCCATGGATCCACTCACATCGCACAACACCACCAGCCGCCGCGGTCGGAGCGTCGGCGCCCGGAACGTCCGGGTGAAGGGCTCGCCGCCGGTCCGCAGTGATGACCGCAGCGTGCGTCCGACATCCGGGTGGCCGCGCCGACGCGACGGCATCTGGCGTCGGGACCGCCGCATCGGTCCCGCGACCCGCAGTTCGGCAATCGCGCGCCGCGCCTCGCGGTGCTCGGCCGCGGAGAACGAAGCGAAGTCGCGATCGCGCAGCGTCTCCGCCCGGCTGAACCGGACCGCGAGGACGCGATGCTCGTCACCATCGTCGGTGACGTCATCGTCGCCCTGCTCCTCGGCCTCGACGTCGAGCGCCACGACGACCTCCGACGGTGGAGTCGGGGCAGCGGTGGGGCGCCGGCGCTCGCCGAACCAGGCCAGGAAACACGCGTCGAAGCGCTCGACGTCTTCGGGGCGGCGACACAGCGTGGCCCGGGCCGCCCAGTAGACGTTGTTCGGGTCGGCCCAGCCCACCCGCGCCAACGCCGAGGCGAAGACCACCGTGCTGTCGAACGGAACGGTCAGCTCGGCTCCCCGCAGCAGCCGGACGAATCCCACGGCCGACCGCCCGCCCGCCGTGGCATCAACCGCCGTGGGCATGGCTCCCGACCGCCAAGATCTCCGCGACCCCCAGGGCCCGGACGCGCGCGTGGTCCTCGCGGTACTTGAGCACCACGCCGAGCGTCTCCATGACGGTGGTGTCGTCCAGCTGGTCGTGTCCGAGCCGAGCGAGGGCCGAGGCCCAGTCGATGGTCTCGGCCACGCCCGGAGGTTTGTACAGGTCGATCGCGCGCAGACCCTGGGCGGCGGCGGCGACGGCGCTCGCCAGCGCGCTCGACACCCCGGGCGCCTTCCGTTGGATGATCGCGACCTCCTGGTCGAACTCCGGATGGTCGATCCAGTGGTACAGACACCGACGCTTGAGTGCATCGTGCACGTCGCGGGTGCGGTTCGACGTCAGGATCACCACCGGAATGGTGGCGGCGCGGATCTCGCCGATCTCGGGGATCGTCACCGTGTAGTCCGACAACAGTTCGAGGAGGAACGCTTCGAACTCGTCGTCGGCGCGATCGATCTCGTCGATGAGCAACACCGGCGCGATCGCGGCGGGATGGTCGATGGCGCGCAACAGTGGCCGGCGGATCAGGAAGCGCTCGGAGTACAGCTCATCTTCGACGATCGCTCCGCCGGCCGCCTCCGCAGCCCGCAGGTGCAGGAGTTGGCGCGAGTAGTCCCACTCGTACAGAGCCTGAGCCGCGTCGATGCCTTCGTAACACTGGAGCCGGAGCAGTTCGCCACCGGTCCAGCGCGCGAGCACCTTGGCCACCTCGGTCTTGCCGACACCCGCCTCGCCCTCGAGGAGCAGCGGCCGACCCAGCGTGAGAGCGAGAAACACCGCCGTGGCGAGGCCCGGACCGGCGAAGTAGTCGTGCGCGTCCAACGCGTCACTGACCTCTTCGACCGTCTCGATCATCGGGTCAGGCTACAAGCCGACCGCGGCACCTTCGGCCCGCGGGTCGGTGGCCACTGCGTATCCGGGCCGGTCGACGCGGATCGCGTGCGCGTGACCCATTCCTGAATCCAGGTCGGGCACCGCCACGAGGTCGTGGCCCCGCGCCACCAAACCGTCGCACACGTTGGCATCGATCGACGCCTCGGCGCGGACTCGCCAGTCGAACGGCTCGACTCGCCACCGTGGTGCGCTGATCGCCGCCTGCGGGTCAGCGCCGTCGTCGACGATCGCACTGAGCACTTGGGCATGAACCTGCGCTTGGGCGTCACCGCCCATCGAACCGAAGACCAACGAAGGAGTCCCGTCGCGCAGCACCATCGCCGGGATCAACGTGTGCATGGGCCGCTTGCCCGGCGCCAAGGCGTTGACCCGTTCGGGATCCAACGCGAAGGACGACCCGCGGTTGTTGAGGTTGATGCCCCACTCCGGCACGTGCACGCCGGACCCGAACGACAAGAAGTTGGACTGAATCAAGCTCACCAGCAGCCCATCGCCGTCGGCCGCACAGAGATAGGCCGTCCCGCCCCGCTGGGGGTGGCCGGGTTCGGGGACCGTCGCCCGACCGAGGTCGATCGCGTCTCGGCGACGAGCCACCCAGTCATCACCGAACAGTGCGCCCGGATCGATGGTCATCGCCGCCGGATCGGTCAGGTGATCGTCGCGATCACGCAACCCGATCTTCACGGCTTCGATCACCACGTGAGTTCGGTCCACCGGTGACATCGCCGCGAGGTCGAAGCCATCGAGAATGCGCATGATCTCGAGCACCGCAGCGCCCTGGGTCGGTGGGGGGAGTTGCGCAATCTCGACGTCGCGATAGGCCGCTCGCAGGGGATCGCACCACTCACCGGCATGGGCCGCCAGGTCAGTGCCGGCCATGAACCCGCCGTAGCGACTCAAGGTGGCCACGATGTCGTCGGCCACCGGCCCGCGGTGATACGCGTCGGGCCCGTCGGCCGCGAGGAGTTCGATGAGCCGGGCCAGCGGCGCTTGCCGGAGTGAGGTACCGACCTCGAGCCCGCCGTAGACGGCCTGCCATTCCGGGAAGTCGCGGTAGAAGCGCGTGAAGCCCTGCGCGGCGGCTGCGCCGAGTGGCGTGACCCGGATGCCGCCGCGTGCGTAGCGAATCGCGTCGCTCGCGAGATCGCCGAAGCTCATGGTCCCCCACCGCTCCAGCAGGTCGAACCAGCCCGCAACGGCACCCGGCACGGTGACCGAATGCGGACCGATCAGCAGCGGGGTCCCGGCCAACGCGTCCCGCACTCCCGCGATGGTGGCCGCGCCGGGTGACCGCCCCGAGCCGAGGTACCCGTGCAGTTCGCCGTCCCACACGATCGCGAAGAGGTCACCGCCGTACCCGCAGTAGTACGGAGCGACCACTCCGAGCGCAAGATTCGCGCCGACGATCGCGTCGATCGCGTTCCCACCCCGGGCGAGCACCGCGGCGCCGGCGGCCGACGCGAGGTAGTGAGGGGTCGCCAGCCCCGCCTGCGGGAATGGCGCGGCGTGATTCGTGATCACCGCTCGTCGGCCGGGGCGGGAACCGGGTCGGCGGAGGTCCCGGTGAGGTCGACCTCGGATGGTCCGAGGCCGGCCGTCGTCGCCGGGTCATCGGCGGCGATCCCCCACGCCACCGGATCCTCGATCAGCTTCTTGACGTGCTTCAGTGCGTACCCGGCGGAGAGACCATCTTCGACGCGCTCGTCGAAACTCCAACGGATGGCCGCGATTCGTCGTTTCTCCATGCGCCCGGTGTTGACATCGCCGACGAGTTCGTTGCGGGCTCGACCGACCGCACCGAAGATGCCGATCGTGCCGTACTCGTAGAGGTGGTGATACGCCGGGTCGAGCCCGATCGAACCGAGATCGGTGAGGAACATCGACGCGTACAGCGGGTCGTTCTCGATGAACGCGCTGGGGAACACACCGAAGGCTTCCAGCCCACGGTAGGCGGCGAACACGACCCGGCGGAGCACACCGGGCAGCTTCAGGATGATCCCCAACTCACTGTCGACCGTGCTCTTCGCCCCACCGAACTTCGCCGACTGCAGCTGTGTCCCCATGGCGGTCACCATCGCCGGGAACGATTCCTCCGGTTCGAACTGGCGCTTGAGTACGAGCAAGGGCGCGCCGCGCTTCATGCGTTGTTTCGCCGAGTACGAGATCCAGATCCCGGCCCGCTGATAAAGGCGGCCACCGGCCACGAACCGGTTCAGCGCCGGATACTCGGTGAGTCCCTGCCGCGCTGCCCACATCACCACGTGGAACAGCGTCGTCCGGGTCTCGGGGTGGGCTTCATTGAACGCCCGCACGAACCGTTCCGCGTTGCCGACATCGATGCGCTGATCGAAGTGCACGGTCGCACCGGTTCGGGACCGCATGACGTACGGCATGATTCGGCGCAGGTCCGTGCCGTCCTTGACCAGGTCGCCGTCAGCCCGCCTCCACCAGAACACGTCGGGCACGCTAGCCCCGCTGCGGTGCCCAGTACCCTGAGCGCATGCGGATTCTGGTTGTGGGTGCCGGCGGCGTCGGCTCGGCCATGGTGGCGATTGCGCACCGCCGGGACTTCTTCGAGCACCTCACGATCGCCGACGTCGACCCGGCCCGGGCCAAGACGGCCATCGCACCGTTCGACGATCCCCGGTTGGCGGCCGCCGCGGTCGATGCCTCCCGGGCCGACTCCGTTGCGGCCCTCGCACGCGAGGTCCGGGCCGATGTGGTCGTCAACGCGTGTGATCCCCGGCTGAATCCACCGATCTTCGACGGCGCGTTCGCCGCGGGCACGACCTATCTCGACATGGCGATGCACCTCTCCCACCCGCACCCGGAGCGACCCACCACCGAGACCGGGATCAAGCTCGGCGATGAGCAGTTCGCCGTCGCCGACGATTGGGAACGCGCCGGGCTCCTGGCGCTCGTCGGCATCGGGGTCGAACCCGGCCTCTCCGACGTGTTCGCCCGCTACGCCGCCGACCACCTTTTCTCCGAAGTACACGAGGTGGGCGTTCGCGACGGCGCCAATCTCGTCATCGACGGATTCGACTTCGCGCCCACGTTCTCGATCTGGACCACCATCGAGGAGTGTCTCAACCCGCCGGTGATCTGGGAGTCCGAGCGCGGCTGGTTCACCACTCCCCCATTCTCCGAGCCCGAGACGTTCATGTTTCCGGGCGGCATCGGACCGGTCGAATGCGTCAACGTCGAACACGAGGAAGTGCTGCTGATCCCCCGCTGGGTGGATTGTCGACGCGTCACGTTCAAGTACGGACTCGGTGACGAGTTCATCAGCGTGCTCCAGGCCCTCCACACCACCGGGCTCGATCGCACCGAGCCGATCATGGTGCGCGGCGTGGAGGTGTCACCCCGCGACGTCGTGGCGGCGGCGCTCCCCAACCCGGCCGAACTCGGCGATCGCATGCACGGCGCCACCTGTGCGGGCACATGGGTCACCGGCCTGGGCCTCGACGGCGCGGCGCGTGACGTCTATCTGCACCACATTGCCGACAACGACTGGTGCATGGCCGAGTACGGGCACCAGGCCGTGGTCTGGCAGACCGCGATCAACCCGGTCATCGCGCTCGAACTCATCGCTGCGGGAACGTGGTCGGGTGCCGGCGTGCTCGGCCCGGAGGCGTTCGCCGCCGTGCCGTTCCTCGATCTGCTCACCGACTACGGGTCGCCCTGGGGCCTCGACGAACGGATTCCGCGCCCGCGCTGACGATCAGCCAGTGCGGCGGGCGGTCAGGCGACCGAGTTGGAGGAGCGGCCCAGCCGAGCTTCACGGGCGGCCCGGCCCTGCTGGCGCACGTCGTTGTACTCGAGGTTCAACACTTTGCGCGCCTCGCTGAAGCGCCAGGTCACCGCCGCGATCACCGCGGGGTATCCGAACGCCAGCAGACAGATCGCCATCGCGCCCCACCAACCCGGACGTGAATATCCGGACCAGTACCAGATCATCGACGGGATCCGGGCGGAGTCGATGGCGAACCACACGACACCGAGGGCGCCGACGACGAATCCCGCAAGAATGGCTATCGGCATTGACGAATCCCCCCAGACCCACCGGTCTTCCCCCATTGTGCCACGACGACCCCGCGCCGTCGAATGACCACCGATGGTGGCCGTCAGGGATGAACCAGCGACACGATGAGCGCGTAGTGACACCCGGCTGCGGCCACCGTCATCACGTGCCACATTTCGTGAAAACCAAAGGTGTGCGGGCGCAGGCGCGGTCGTTCGAGCCCGAAGAAGATCGCCCCGACGGTATAGAGCACCCCACCCGCGACGAGCAGGACCAACTGCGTGGCCGAGAGCGCCTCGAAGATCACCGGGAGGGCCACCACCATGACCCACCCGAACGCGACATAGAGGTAGCCGCTGTTGCGGTCCATGAAATGCCACTTGGTGAAGGTGAGCGTCACCCCGACCACCGCGACGGTCCACGCGATAGCGAGCATGGTGATCCCCCAGGCAGGCCGCAACGCGAGCAACGTGATCGGTGTGTACGAACCGGCGATGAGAACGAAGATCATGGCGTGGTCGGCTTGCTGCATCCGGAGCCGGATCGCCGGGGACCAGCGACCCCGGTGATAGGCGGCCGACGTGCCGAACAGCGCGACGACCGACGCGGCGTACAGCGAGGCCGCCACGTACCCCGAAGCGCCCCGGGCCAAGAGGATGACGATCACTCCGGCTGGAATGCTGGCGAAGAAGGTGAACTGATGGAGCCGCCCGCGGAAGCGGGGCTTAGCCGGATGCAACTCCAACTCCGCGTTCACATCGGTCGCCGTCATCGGTCAAGGCTACGGGGTCGACGCCCGGCGCGCATAGGCAGGCCGACCCGTTTCTCAGGTGAACTCACCGCTCAAGACTCACAGGCGTTCCAGTGTTTCCAGGTCGAGGGAGTCCACTCCCATCGAGCTCATTCGCGTCTGACGACCTGTCTGCCAGACTGCCGCGATCACCGGGGCAGGCGATCGCAAGGCGCGCTCGACACGCTGTCGGTGCGGTTCACCGACTACTGGTCGACGTGGTCGGCACGATCGAACGCCGCGCCGAACGCGCCCTCGCCAGCTGATTCTCCGTCACCGACTGTGATGGTCCGGCCTGCCGGCTGCCGGGCGCTTCAGTTTCCCGGGAAGGCGCGGCCGGTGATGGAGAACGTGGCCACGTCGAAGTTGGACGTATAGCCGGAGGCCTCGTCGGCGAGGACCCGCGTCGTGGCGGGTTCGTCCACGGTGGTGAGGAGGAGGCGGGTGCCGTCCCACATGAGGAACCATGCGAAGTCGGGCGACCAGATCGGCCCGGTCGTGATTCCCCAGTTGGGATTGGCGTCCTCGATCTTGAACACGGTGCGCGATCCGAAGGGTCCGACCAGCGCGATATGCACGTTGCCGTCCTTTCCTTCGCGGACGAGCCGTTGGCCCTCATCGTTCTGCGACGGGCCGGTCGACGGACGCGCGTGCTTGCCGAGGGCAGATCGGGGGACGTCCTCGGTGGCGCCCGTCGCCACGTCGACGAGTTTCGCCCACTTCGGGATGAGCGTGTTCTTCCCGGGGGGTGCGTCGAACGAGGTCACCAGCAGTCGTCCGTCGGGGCGCCACACCTCGGTAGCGATCGCGGGCTCGGCGATGGGCCAGCACAGAACGTCTTTCGATCGGCTCCCGGACGCGGCGGCGACGCGGGCGCACGCTTGTCGGCCGGCGGTGGGGCTCTTCGCTTCGGAGAGATAGGCGACCGTTCCCCGTAGCGAAGGGTCGGGCTTGGTGATGAGGGACGCGAACTTCGGTGGGGGAAGATTCCGGCGGCGGAACGTGTCCACCACGGAGATGCCGATCACCACCGCGAGGCCCACGAATCCGAGCACGAACGCTGCGGCCGCTGCTCGGCGCGCCCAACGCCGCCGGGGCGTTGCCTCAGGGTTTCCGCGGCCTCTGACGGTGAGAACAATGAACGCGATAACGCCGACGATCATGACCGCCAACAACAGCAAACCCACGGTGATCCTCGGTATCCGGCGACGACGTCCGGATGCAGCAGACCATGGCGGCGGACACGCGGGCTAGGGCCGAAGGTCGGTGGTGACAACCGGGGTGTGCCGCCGAGGTGCAATGGCGGTCGGCGAGGCTTACGAGCGGCGAGCGGCGCGCGGCCTCAGCACCTGATCGGCCTGCCCTGGTTACTTGACAGTCAGGACGGAGTGCATCCCCTTCGCGAAATGACTCTCGATCGTCCCGTCCTTCTCCTTTTCCGTGATGTTGCAGAACAGCACGTAGGTCCCCGGCTTCAGATCGAGCTTCACCGTCTTCGACGACTGCGCCTCGATGTCTTCGATCTCACCGATGAACGCACCCTTGGGAAGTTCCTCCTCCACGACCGCGCCATCGGAATCGATGGGAAGCGCGTCCGCGTCCTTGGCCCCAACAACGACCATCTCGTGAGTTTCCCCACCCACGTTGTCACCCTTGAAGTCGACGTCGCCCGCGTCCACGGTGGCGGGTTCAGGATTAACCAGCCACTCCGACAGCGTGACATCAACGGACGGCGAGTCGTCACCACTGCACGCAGAAAGGCCAACCACCAGTACGCCTGCGGCGACCAGCGCGCAGAGTGCATTTCCCGGTCGAGTTACCACGGTGCCCCCCTTGGGACGCACGGAAGTTTGCCGTCCAGTCGGCCGCAACCGACAGCGTCAAATTCGCGAGCCGCGAGGCTGCGAACCCCGCGCAGCTGATGATCGCCGGGTGAGTCCGCGACAGGGTGTTGTCCCTGTCGCGGACTGGTGGTGTGGTCGGGCTGCCGGGACTCGAACCCGGGACCTTCGGTCCCCCAGACCGACGCGCTAACCAAGCTGCGCCACAGCCCGTACGAAGGGCGTGAGTCTAGGCACTTCCCGACGCGACCTTTGGTCTGGAGGGGGGTGAAATCCCCCACCCACAGACGAAAGGTCGCGTTGGTGGAGTCAGCTGACGAGCCAGCCGAGGCCTTGGAACAAGCGGTAGAGCAGATAGATCGCGATCGCGACGCCAAGGAGCTTGAGGTGCCACGGGATGGGAGGGAGCGGCTCCTCCTCCGTGGCGGCCTGGGCCACCGCGCCGACCTCGACGGACCGCCCGCAGGTCGGACAGGTCCCCTCGGTCGTCACCGTCGACGGGGAGAAGAACCGATCGCAGTCATGACACCAAGGCACAGCGGCACCCCGCTCAGACGGGCGGAACGCCGTGACGGCGCGGGAAGTCCTCCCGCACTCGGGTTCGCGCCAGATCGAACCGCGCGATGAGTTCGTCCCGGAGCGCATCGGGTTCGATCACGGCATCGACGACGAGTTCCGCAGCCAAGCGAATCAGGTCGACGTCGGCCTCGTACTCGGCCCGCTTTTCGGAGACGAAGGCGGCGCGCTCGTCGGGATCCTCGATCGCCTGGATCTTGTTGAAGTACACCGCGTTCACCGCAGGCTCGGGACCCATCACCGCGATCTGCGCACTCGGCAACGCGAGGCACGCATCCGGATCGAACGCGGGCCCACACATGGCGTAGAGCCCCGCGCCGTACGCCTTGCGGACGATCACGCTGATCTTGGGCACCGTCGCCTCGGCGACCGCGGTGATCATCTTGGCGCCATGACGAATGATGCCTTCCCGCTCGACCTTGCTCCCGATCATGAACCCGGGGACATCGGCGAGGAACAGCAGGGGCACGTTGAACGCGTCGCACAGCCAGATGAAGCGGGCCGCCTTGTCGGAACTGTCCTTGAAGAGGACGCCGCCGAGATGCAGCGGGTTGTTGGCCACGATCCCGAGGGTCTGGCCGTCGAGCCGGGCGAAACCCGTGACGAGTTCCTTCGCGAACAGTGGCTTGAGCTCGAAGAACGTCTCCGCGTCGACCAACGCAGCAACCACCTTGCGGATGTCGTAGGCGCGGCGATCCTCGACCGGCACGATCGACGCAATCGGCTTCGCGGTGTCGATCGGGGTCGCGGCGGCAACGACCGGTGGCTGCCCCCGCCACGACGTCGGCAGGTACGACAACCACCGCTTGGCCGCGTCGATGGCCTCCGCGTCATCGGCCATGAGGTTGTCGCCGCAGCCACTGACCGTCGCGTGCATCCGTGCGCCGCCCATCTCCTCCAGCGACACCTCCTCACCAATCACTTCAGCCGCCATGCGCGGCGAGCCGAGATACATCGATGCGTTCCCCTCGACCATGAACACCGCGTCGCAGAACGCGGGGATATAGGCACCCCCCGCTGCCGACGGGCCGAAGAGACAACAGATCTGGGGAACGCGGCCGGAGAGGCGGACCTGGTTGGCGAAGATGCGACCGGCGCCCCGCCGGCCGGGAAACAGCTCCACCTGATCGGTGATCCGGGCGCCTGCGGAATCGACGAGGTAGACGACGGGCAGTTCGTGCTTCAGGGCGGTCTCGGTGAGCCGGACGATCTTCTCGACGGTCCGTGCCCCCCAGGATCCGGCCTTGACCGTCGGATCGTTGGCCATCACGCACACCGGCCGACCGTCGATGCGTCCGGTGCCGGTGACGACTCCATCGGCCGGGAGATCGTCGGCCAGCGCGTTGGCCAGGAGTGCGTCCTCCACGAACGACCCGTCGTCGAGCAGCCGCGCGATGCGATCCCGTACGAACAGCTTGTTGGCCGCGGCGAGCTTGCCCCGGTCCTTCTCGAGGTTCCCCGCCAGTGCCCGCTCGGTCCGCTTCGCCACTTCGTCCGCACTCATGACTCCACCGTCCTCGTTCTCGGGCCCGAGCGCATGACTTGGCCCGGCAGTTCGCGCCCGACCAGGTCCTGAGCCAGGTGCGCGCAGTCGATCAGGGCGTCGAGATCGACGCCGGTCTCGACGCCCATGTCGTCGAGCATGTGCACCAGATCCTCGGTGACGATGTTGCCGGTCGCGCCGGGGGCGTACGGACACCCACCGAGCCCGCCGATCGACGCATCGAATCGGGTCACCCCGCGCTCCATCGCCGCCACGACGTTGGCCAAGCCCGTGCCGCGCGTGTTGTGAAAGTGCAGGGCCACGGCCGACGCCGGGATACCCAACGCGTCCAGCGCATCGAGCAGCGTGTGCACCCGTCGCGGCGTCGCCATGCCGGTGGTATCGCCGAAGCTCAGGTGATCGGCGCCACCGTCGCGGAGTTGCACCGCGATCTCGGCGACGCGCACTTCGGGGACATCACCTTCGTAGGGACACCCGAACGCCGTGGAGACGATCGCCTCGACCGGGGTGCCGGCCGCGTGGGCGAGCCCGGTCAGCTCACCCGCCGCAACCATCGATGCTGCGACCGACCGGTTCACGTTCTTGCGGTTGTGGGTCTCACTCGCGGAGACGACGACCTCGATCTCGTCGACCGCCGCCGCCAAGGCCAACTCCGCACCCCTCACGTTCGGGACCAACGCCCGGTAGGTCACGCCGGGCACTCGCGTGATCCCGGCCATGACCTCGGCGGCACCCGCCATCGGCGGAATGGCTCGCGGCGAGACGAACGAGACCGCTTCGATCCGGCGAAGGCCAGTCGCGCTGAGCGCGTCGATCAGGCGGATCCGATCCGCGATCGCGATCGGCGCTTCGTTCTGGAGCCCGTCGCGCGGGCCGACCTCGCCAATCTCGACGTGCGCGGGCCATCCGGACATTCGGGGAAGGCTACCGGCCGCCTTGCCGCTCAACGATCTGAGGTCAGGTCACGTGACGGTGAGGCAGCCGAAACACCAGCCACTCGATGAGCCATACACGCCGGGATCCACGATGGTGACGTCCCGCGGGCCGAGGGCTGCCGACCCGCTCACGCTCAGCGTGAGCTTCACCAGTTGTGAGCTGACGACGTTGACCGCAGTGACCGTCACTCCCGACCCACCGATGAACGCAGTGGCGCCGGGCAGAAACCCCGAACCAGTCACCGTGACCACGACGCCGGTCGCGGAACGGGCCGCCGAAGCCGGTGCCACCGACGTGATCATCGGCCGTGTGGCCGAGATGGTGAACACGTCGGTCGCACCGTCGGTGTCTCCGGACACCAGATTGGTGGCGTCCGACGTGATCAGCACGTACGCACCGTCCGCACTGATCCAGGGCAGTCGGCTCTCCCTGTCCCCCACGCCGTTCCCGGTATTCGCCGACACCAGGCCCAACTCGCCGGTGGTCAAATCCTTGACGTACACGTCGCCGACCGTATTCGAGTCCTGGCCCGAGTACGCGTGAACGGAACTGAAGGCGACGCGCCGACCATCGGCGCTGATCGACGGGGAGGAAGCCGCTTCGAGGGCACCGCCGGGCGGGAGCGACACGTCGATCGACGTTCCTGCCGTTCGATCGAACCGGTGGATGCCACCGTGGCAGGTGGGGCCGGCAATGGCGGTTCCCTCTTCCACCGCGATGTACCGACCGGTCGTGCTCAGGCCCATGACACCACCAGCCGCGCACACACCCAACAGGTAGGTGGCCTTCGTCTGCCAGTGGAGCACATAACCCTGCGCATAGGTCGGGCAGTTCGAGCACGTGTCGTGCGGGTCGATGCCAAGGTGGAGACCGCCGCCGCTCAGGCCACCGACCGTGAGGTATCCCGACACCGCGAGCGTGGTTTGGCCGGCGGCGCGGTCGCGGACGTACACGTCGTTGGTGAACGTCCGGCCCGCGGAATGGAGGTTCCCGAACGCGATGTAGCGCGCGTCGTCACTGACAAAGATCGCGCCGCTGATGAGGCCGTAGAACTCCGACGCGAACTGCCGGCCGTCCGGCTGGATGCTGACGCGCGTCACGGTGCCCGTCTCCATGTCGCGCACATAGACGTCGTTCCCGAATCCCTGATCGGCATTCGTGTCGTTGGCCACCAACGCCGCCCTCGTGATGAACGCGACATAGCGACCGGTCGAACTCATCGCCACGCTGGAACCGCCGGCCGGCGTGCCATCTGCACCACGCGATACGAGTTCGGTCGCGCCGGTCTGATTGTCGTGCCGGTACACCTCGAAATCGCTACCGGTCGGATTTCGAGGCCCCGTGTACACCACATACCGACCGTCGCCCGAGATCGTCGGCCCGCCGTTTCCGTAGCTCACCGCGCCGGTCCCCGACGGGTTGCCAACGTTCGGGACCGTCGCCTCGAGCACCGTGGCGCAGCCCGTGCCGACGATGGCCCCGGCGAGCACCATCACGCCCATCATCCCGAATCGCTTCACAGAGCGCCTCCCCAGACCGGGCCGACCCTACTGCGGCGTCGATTCCTGGTCGAGGGCCTATCCGCCGCGGCGGCGAACGCGGATCTTGATCGGAGTCGGCCCGAGGTCGAAGTTCTCACGGATCATCCGCTCGATGTAGCGCAGGTACGTCGGCGGCAGATTGCGGGTCGCGAACAAGGTGAAGGTCGGCGGATCGGCCGCGCCTTGGGTCGCATATTGGATTCGGGGTCGGTGCTTCCCGTCGACCGGTGGCGGGTGGCGCTGTTGCGCGTCCCGAATCACCCGATTGAGCCCGGCGGTCGGAATGCGGAAGTGATACGCAGTCTCGGCCTCACGCAATGCCGGGAGTACGTGTTTGAGATTCCGACCGGTCAGCGCCGAGATCTTCAACGTCGGTGCGTACCCGAGGAAGCCCAAGCGGTCGGCGACGTCGATCTGGATCTGCTCGCGTTCCTCGGTGGGGACGAGATCCCATTTGTTGAGCACGATCACGATGGCAGTCCCGGCACCGTCGATCCGCTCGGCGAGCCGCTGGTCCTGATGCGACACCCCTTCGGTCGCGTCGATCACCAACAGTGCGGCGTCGGCGAGATCAACCGCATCGAGCGCCCGGAGCACCGAGTAGTACTCGGTGTCCTCGTCGACGCGGCTCTTGCGCCGCATACCGGCGGTGTCGATGAACTTCAGGCTGCCGTCTTCGGACTCGATCGATCGTGTCGATGGTGTCGCGAGTCGTCCCCGGCATGTCGTGCACGACGGTACGTTCGTCGCCGACCATGCGGTTGAACAAGGTGGATTTCCCGACGTTGGGACGGCCGACGATCGCCACCGAGAACGGGCGGTTCGGATCGGGTTCGGCGGCGACCGGTTCCTCCGGCGCCGGCGGCAGCGCCGCGACCACGGCATCAAGGAGGTCACCGCTCCCCCGCCCGTGGATCGCAGACAGCGGATGCGGATCGCCGAGCCCGAGCTTGGCCAACGGCCAGATCTCGCGCTCGCGGCGATCGTCGTCGGCCTTGTTGGCCACCAGGAGCACCGGGGTGTCCGCCCGTTGCAGGATGCGCGCGATCTGCGCATCCTCTTCGGTTGCGCCGATGGTGACATCCACGACGGCGAGCACCACGTCGGCTTCGCGGATGGCGCGTTCGGCCTGCAGGCTCACCTGCTTGGCCAGCGGCTCGTCGGTGGCGATCCACCCTCCGGTGTCGATGACCCGGAACGAGCGGCCGTTCCATTCGGCTACCAGTTCCTTGCGGTCGCGTGTGACCCCGGGCTTCTCCTGCACGATGGCTTCCCGGCGCCCGACGAAGCGGTTCACCAGCGTCGACTTCCCCACGTTGGGACGCCCGACCACGGCAACGATGGGCAACTGACTCATCGGGCCACCGCCAGATCGCGCCGGTCCAAGGCCCGCACCAGGGAACCGCCGTCGGTGGCGACCACCTCGACGGGGCGCGGGAGGTCGGCGAGGGTCACCCCATCCAGGAAACGATCTTCCGATAGCACCACATCGGGCACCAGCACGCGGGCCGCGGGGTCGATGCCCTCGAGCGCGTCGATCACGTCGACGCCGGTCAGCAGACCCGTGACGGCAATGTTCCCACCGAAGAACCGGTTCGGTACCGGTCGGATCGTGACGTCGGCCCCCGCCAGTTGGGTCAAGCGGGTTCGATGCGGCGCCAACGCCCGGGCGCCGTACTCCCCGGTGAGGATGACCACGGGCGCGTCGGGCGCACTCGCCGCCCGGCCGTCGACCACTGCGAGCGCCGACGTGCGCGGCGCTCGGTAACCCGCAGCGGGGGCACCGTCGACCCACGCGAAGAACCCCGGACGCGGACCCACACCATCGATCACCTCGCCGGCGGCGGCCGCTTCGATCTCGTCGGTGAAGGTGCGGGCCATCCCGATGCCGTTCTCGTGTTGGACGAAACCCTCGTACGACTCCGAGGAAGGAAACGCGCGGTCGGTCATGAGGTAGTACTCGTCGGCCGCAAACACCATGCGGTGACCCAAGGCGGCGAGGAATCGGACCTGCCATGCGTCGATGACGTCGAGCACCCGCTCGGCCTCGACGCGGGTGTGCGGTCGCATCTCGGGCTCGGTGGTGTGATCCGACACCCCCAGGGGCACAACCCCGATCGATGCCAGCTGCGGGAACCGGTCGAGCACCCCGAGCAGCGTGTCGTCCAGCACGTCACCGTCGTTGATCCCCGGACACACGACGATCTGCCCGTGGATCTCGACGCCGGCCGCGAGGAGCAGTTCGAGCCACCGCAGGCTCGTCGCCCCCCGCCGATTCCGCAGCAGCGCGGTGCGGACATCCGGATCGGTCGCGTGGATCGACACGTAGAGGGGGCCGAGTCCTTCGGTGATCACCCGTTCGAGGTCCGCCTCGGTGAAGCGGGTCAACGTGGTGAAGTTCCCGTAGAGATGTGACAGGCGGTAGTCGTCGTCTTTGAGGTACAGGCTCTTTCGCATCCCGCGCGGGAGCTGGTAGATGAAGCAGAACGGGCAGTGGTTGTCGCAGGTGCGGACCCGGTCGAAGACCGCACTGTCGAGTTCGACCCCCAGTGGGGACCCCGCGGGCTTCTCGATGGCGACCGGGTGGTCGACGCCACCTCGACGCAGCGTGAGCACGACATTCGGTTCGTCGACCTGCACCTGGTAGCGAATCACGTCGCGCAACGCTTCACCGTTGACGTCGACCAGTTCGTCGCCGACTTCGACCCCTGCCGTGTCGGCCGGGCTTCCGGGCGCGACAGCAACAACTCGTGCAAGGGACATCAGGGAAGTGTACTCCCGGGCCGGTGCGCATCCTCGGGCCGGAAACCTCGAGCGGTAGCCTCGGGAGGTGCCCGTGCGAAAGGTTCTCCTGGCTGAGCCCCGTGGATTCTGCGCGGGAGTGGAGATGGCGATCAAGGCCCTCGCCTGGATGGTGCGGCTCTTCCCGGCTCCGGTGTACTGCTACCACGAGATCGTGCACAACCGGCTGATCGTCGAACGGTTCACCGAACTGGGCGTGATCTTCGTCGACGACATCGACGAGGTCCCCGAAGGGGCTCCGCTCATGCTCTCCGCCCACGGATCGGCACCCGAGATCGTCGTGGCGGCCCAGGCGCACGATCGGTTCGTGGTCAATGCGGTGTGCCCACTCGTGACCAAGGTCCACCACGAAGCCCGGGTCCGGGCCGAGAAGGGCTACACGATCCTCTATGTGGGCCACGCCGGCCACGATGAAGCGGTCGGAACGCTGGCCGTGGCCCCCGATTCCATCAAGCTGGTCGATCACGACGACGACCTCGAGCGCGCACTCGGTCAGGTTCAGGACCCCGAGAAGGTCGCGCTCCTCGCCCAGACCACGCTTGCCCTCCACGACTGGGAAGGCGTGGCCACCGAGGCGCGTGACCGGTACCCGAATCTCTGGACCGCCACCCGCAACGACCTCTGTTTCGCGACGACCAACCGCCAGTCGGCACTCTCCGCCATCGCCGAGCGCGCCGAGGCGGTCGTCGTCATCGGCAGCGCCAACTCGTCGAACACGATCGCCCTCGCCAAGGTCGCGACCACAGCCGGGTGCCCGCTCGTCCTCCGCGTCGACGGTCCCGACGAGTTGGATCTCGACGCCCTCGCGGGCGCGGAAATCGTCGGCGTGACCGCGGGCGCGAGCGCACCCGAGGACGTCGTCCAAGCCGTCATCGCCAAGCTCGCCCCCGTCGAGGGCGTCGAACCGGTGCACGTGACCGACGAGGACGAGTACTTCCCACCGCCGCGTGAACTACGCGAGTTGATCCCGCCGGACGACCGCACCATCTCGGCCGCCGAGGTGTTAGCGGAATTGGTCCGCTCCTCGCACTGACATGCTGCCCGTCGACGAGTCCGCGATTCGAGTGTTCCTGCACGTCCTCGCCGCGACGATCTGGGTCGGCGGCCAGCTCACGCTCGGAGCGATCATCCCCGCGCTCCGACCCCGTCCCGGCGATCCCGACCCCGAGGCCGCCCGGGTGCGCATCCGCGCCGTCGCCCAGCGCTTCCAGGTGGTCGCCTGGATCGCGTTCGGTGTCCTCCTCGCGACCGGCGTGTGGAACCTCGTCGCACTCCACGTCGGCGACTCCGGGCGGACCTGGCTGACCACCCTCATGATCAAGTTGGCGTGTGTCGCGATCTCGGGCGGCGCGGCCGCCGTCCACATCCTGGTCGGAGCGCCGCGGGTGCGTGCCGCGACCGATGACGCCGCTCGCCGCAAAGCGGCCGCGTTCTCCGGGGCGTGCGAAGGCATCTCGGTGCTCTTCGCCGTGATCTCGCTGTTCCTCGGCGTCCTGCTCGCCGGCTAAGCCGAACGTGCGTCAATAACCCCACCGAACGAGGGGGTTATTGACGCAAGTTCGGGGTTAGTGCACGTCGGCGTTGGCGGCGTCGAAGAGCGTCTGGAGCGACTTCATGAGTTCGTCGCTGAGTGCCACCAGGTCGCCGCGCTTGCGCGTGCTCGCACCGGGAGGCGGCACGATCGGCGCGCCGACGCGCATCGACACCTTGTGCAGCCGCGGCAACTTCTTGCCGCTGGCCAGGATCTCCTCGCTCCCTGCGATCGCAACCGGAACGATCGGACAGCCCAACTTCACCGCAAGGTAGGCCGCGCCGTCGAACAGCGGTGTGACCGTCGGTCCGTGGGCCCGCGTCCCTTCCGGGAACACCGCGGCAGGTTCGCCGGCGCGCAAGGCTGCTTCGATCGCCTTGGTGGCCGAGCGTGCACTCGCCGACCCCCGCTTGACCGGGATGCCCCCCAGCGCGGTGAACAACTTGGCTCCGACCGAGTTGGTGAACAGCTCTTCCTTCGCCATGAACCGGATCCGCCGACGGGTGATGAACGATGCGAACGGCGTATCGAAGTACGACCGATGAGTCGGAGCAACGATGAACACACCGGAGGTGGGCACGTGCTCGGTCCCGCGGATCTGGATTCGGAACAGCAGCTTGCTGAGCCCGAGCAACACGCCTCGGGCAAAGGCGTAGAACTTCATGTCGCTCCTTCGATCGCGGTGAAGGCAGTCACGATTTCGGCCACGATGTCGCCCGGACTCCGACCGGTCGTATCGATGTGCAGCGCGCCATCGACAGAACGTAGTGGCGACACCGCACGGGTTGAATCGGCATCGTCGCGTCGGGCCATCGCGGCCTGCACGGCGGCCACCGAGACCTCCCGGTCCGCGGCGGCCTCTTCGAGGTGACGACGGCGAGCCCGCTCGTCATCTGAGGCCGTGAGAAACACCTTGACCCGCGCGTCGGGGAAGACCACGGATCCGATGTCGCGACCCTCGACCACGCCGCCGCCGTGCGCCTCGGCCCACGCCCGCTGACGTCGCACCAGTTCGGCCCGGACGGGTGGATGCGCGGCGACGATCGAGACGAGCGTCGTGACCTCCGGCCCGCGAATGACGGTCGAGATGTCCTCACCGTCGAGGTTCGTCGTGCCCTGATCCAGGGTGATCGTCGCCGATCGGGCCACGTGCGCCGTCGCGTCGGCGTCGGTCGCGTCGATCCCCGCCTTCAGGACGGCGTAGGCCACCGCGCGGTACATCGCACCGGTGTCGAGCACCTCGAGGTTCAGGGCCGCGGCAACACCGCGGGAGATGGTCGACTTCCCCGAGCCCGACGGCCCATCGATCGCCACGACACTTCCGCTCACCGCCCTGACGGGCGGGGCCGCTCGGGCCCCACTCGGCGAGCGCGGGCCGGGTGCGTCGGACTCCACGCCTCGTTCACGTTCACTTCCGCTCACCGCGACACCACCGACGCGAGGTCGCGGGCGAAGCCGGGGTAGGAGATCGAGGTCGCGCCGAAGCCGCGCACCGTGGTCTCCCCCACCGCGGCCAACCCGGCGATCGCACCCGCCATTGCGATCCGATGGTCGCCGTGACTCTTCAGAGATGCGCCCTTCGGAGCGCCCCCGTGGATCACGAGACCGTCGGGGCGGGCCTCGACGCCGATCCCCAGCTGAGTCAGTTCCTGCTCCATCGTGCCGATGCGATTGCTTTCCTTCACCGCGAGCTCGGCGGCGGCGTAGATGGTGGTCGTGCCCTCCGCGAACGCGGCGGCGATCGCCAGCACCGGAAGCTCGTCGATGATCGACTCGTCGCCGGCGATGTCGGTCGCGTGAAGGTCGGCCGCGCGCACCGTGATCTCGCCGACCGGCTCGCCGACGTGCTCACCCGTGACGACGACGTCGATGTCGGCCCCCATGCGGCGCAGGACGTCGACGTACCCGATCCGCGCGGGATTCAGACTGACCGCTTCGAGAACGAGCTCCGACCCGGGCGTGATGCACGCGCCCACGACGAAGAACGACGCGGACGACGGATCGCCCGGCACGGTCAACTCGAAGGGTTGCGGCTGACCGCGCTGCACCCGGACCGTCGCCGGATCGGGTCGTTCCAGCGCAACGCCCAGGGCCCCGAGCATGCGTTCCGTGTGATCTCGGCTCGGCGCCGGTTCGACGATCTCGGTCGTGCCGTCGGCCTGGAGCCCGGCGAGAATCAGGGCGGTCTTCACCTGGCCGCTGGCCGTCGCCAGCTCGTGGCGGACCCCGCGCAGCGAACCACCCCGCACGGTGATCGGCGCCAACGCGCCACCCGCGCGCCCGTCGACCGCCGCGCCCATCGCCGTGATCGGATCGAGGACCCGCCGCATCGGTCGAGACGACAGCGACTCGTCACCGACCAACACCGACAGAAAGTCGCGCCCGGCTACCAGTCCGGCGAACATGCGCATGGTGGTGCCGGAGTTGCCACAGTCGAGAACCGTCACCGGCTCCCGGAGACCGTCGAATCCGAGGCCGCGAACGACGACGGAATCGCCGTCGGAACGAAGTTTGACGCCCAACGCATCGAGCGCCGTCATCGTCGACGCCACATCCGCGCCATCGGCCAACCCGCGCAGCGTCGACCGTCCTTCGGCAACGGCCGCGAAGATCAGTGCCCGATGCGAGATGCCTTTGCATCCCGGAACGCGCAGCCGGCCGCGTAAGGGCGCGCCACCCGCCACCGTCAGCTCGGAGGGAGCCACCGCCGGTCCGCTCATCAGCTCAGATCCTTTCGAGCAACGTGATACCCCGCGGCCAGCAACTCCGTTTCGAACGGCGCGACACCCGCCGTCGGCACCACCAGTACAAGGACGCCACCCTCGCCCTCGATCGAGTGCGCGATCTCGATGTCGAGAATGTTGACCCCAAGCCGCCCGGCCATCGTCGTGACCTCGGCCAACACCGCCGGCCGGTCCGGTACCGGGATGCGCAGCTCCGCCAAGGGCCCGCTCACCCGGGCGCCGGTGGGGAGACTGCGTCGGGCTCGACGCCCGCGTTCCAATACGGCGAGCAGTCCGTCACCATCGCCGGCGTCGACGAGCGCGCGCACGCGATCGAGCGAACCTCGGTACCCATCGAGGGCCGCGAGAATTGCGTTCCGGTTGGCGACGCAGATATCGGGCCAGATCCCCGGATGACCCGCGGCGATCCGGGTCATGTCCCGGAAGCCCCCGGCCGCAAGGCGCATGAGCAGCTCGTGGTGGTCGTCGCTCTCGGCCGCGACGTTCATCAGCGTGGTCGCTGCGAGTTGGGGCACGTGGCTCACCACCGCGACCAGCGCATCATGCTGTTCGGGCGGGATCTCGACGACCTCGGCACCCAGACGGGCGATCACTCCACGGATCGAGGTGTGCGCTGCGGGATCGGTCTCCATGGTCGGCGTCAGCACCCACGTGGCACCGGCGAACAGGTCGGCGTCGGCGCCGTCGAGACCGTCCTGCTCGGACCCGGCCATCGGATGGCCGCCGACGTACTGCGACGCGAACTCCGGACGCGCCGATCGCACCTGCTCGATCACCGCAGCCTTGACCGAACCCACGTCGGTCACGGCTCGCGCCCCGGCGTCGATCGCCTCGATGACCAGGTCCGCGATCTTGCCGACCGGTACCGCGACGACCACCACGTCGGCACCACCGACCGCGTCGGCGACCGACGTCGCCACCGAACCGATCGCACCGAGCGCGCGCGCCTGTTCTGCCCGCGCCGGATCCGCGTCGAACCCGCAGACGTCGAGACCGGCCCTGGTCAGGGCGAGACCGATCGAACCGCCGATGAGACCAGTCCCGAGGATCGCGACGGTCACCGTCACTCCGGGAGGTCGTCGCGCAATGTCGTCGCGCCTTCGAGGTACACGTGATGGAGTTCGGTGCGGGTCCGTTCCGTGTAGAGGTGCATCAGCACGCGAATCGTGCGGGGCTTGCCACCGACAACGTCGAGCTCACGAGCGCAGAGCAGCGGAACGTCGCCGAGTCCGAGCATCCGGGCCGCGGTTGCCGGGAACTGCGCGTGGAGGTCGTCGGTGGCGGTGAAAATGATGCTGACCAGCTGGTCGTGATCGATGTCGTTGCGTTCCAACATCGCTTGCACGAGGGCCTTGGTCTTCGTGTCGATTTCCTCCACGGTGTCGACATCGCAGGTCGTCGCACCACGGAGCCCTCGGAGTTTCACGCCGAGTCACGCTAGTTGTTGCACTCGCGGGAATCGGTTTCGTTGCCGGGCTCGGCACCCGGTCCCGGTTCGGGATCACCGGCACCGGCGCCGACGTAGAGCGCCCGCACCTCCGCCGGGGTCAGCACCCGCCACTCCCCGGGTTTGAGGGTCCGGTCGGTCAGTGTTCCGATCCGGGTGCGAATCAGCCGGCGAACCGGATGACCCACCGCGTCGCACATTCGACGCACCTGGCGATTCCGACCCTCGTGGATCACGACCGTGAGTGCAGCCGAATCGTCTCGGGCCTGACTCAGCTGCACTCGGGCGGGGGCAGTGACGCCATCGTCGAGCTCGACGCCCTCGCGCAGGATCCGCAGCGCTGCTCGGCTGGGAACGCCTTCGACCTCGGCGAGGTACTCCTTCTCGACCCCGAAGCTCGGATGCGTGAGCCGGTGGGTCAGCGCGCCGTCGTTGGTGAGCAGCAGCAAACCCTCACTCTCCCAATCGAGCCGGCCGACGGGATAGACACGCGGTTCGGCGGGAACGAGGTCCACCACGATCGCCCGCCCCTCGGGGTCGCTCGCGGTCGACACCACCCGTACCGGTTTGTTCAACAGGTAATAGACCAGCCCCGCCCGGGTCGGGACCCGCGTGCCGTCCACCTCGACAATCGCAGTCTCGGCGTGCACGCGACGGCCGAGAATCGCAATCTCGCCATCGACGCGAACGCGACCGGCCGCGATGAACTCTTCACACACTCGACGCGATCCGAGGCCCGCGGCGGCGAGGACCTTCTGCAGTCGTTCGCCGTCGTCGGCGGCGTTCACTCCGCGATCGAGTCGGACTCGACGCCCGCCGCGACCGGTTCCGTCGGCGCGGTCTCGACGTCCTCGACTCGCAGGTGCAGGCCACGCTCGAGTGCTTCGACCACCGAAGCGTCGGGCACGAACTCCGCCAACGGCGGAAGATCCTGGAGTGAGTCGAGACCCATTTGCTCGAGGAAACGAACCGTGGTGCCGTACAGGATTGCCTGGCCCGGCCCCGGGTCGTGACCGATCTCGGCGACGTAGCCTCGCTGCATCAAGGTCGCGATGGTGGACTCGACACTGACGCCGCGAATCGCGGCCAACTGAGCCCGCGACACGGGCTGCTTGTACGCGACGATCGCCAGCGTTTCGAGCGCCGGCGCCGAGAGCCGGGCCGACTGGCCTTCGAGCACGAACCGCTCGATGTACGCCGCGGCGTCGGGGTGGGTCTGGAATCGGTACCCGCCCGCGACCTTGGCAATGGTGAACCCACGCCCGTCGCGTTCGTACTCGTCGTGGAGCTCCGTGCACAGCACTTCGATCTGGTCGATCGGCGTTTCGGTGAGCTGCGCGAGCAGCTGCGCTTCGACCGGTTCGATCGCCGCCATGAGCACTGCCTCGATCGCTCGCTTGGTTTCGCTCATCTCGCCCATCCTCGGATTCGGCCGATCAGTGGGCTGGGACCGCGTCGGCCTCGGCGGCCTCGGTGATACCTGCCGCCGCGTCTTCCCAATCCTCCATCGCCACCAAGTCGACCAGCGACTCGGCATTCGTCAGCCGCCGGACCGAGAGGTCACCGAAGGTCTCGATCTGGTTGAGGTCGACGATTCCCTGCTTGAAGAGCTCCAGCACTGCGAGGAACCGCACGATCACTTCGATGCGGTCATCGATCCCGGCGACGAGGTGACGGAAACTCACGGGGCGAGTGTCGGTGAGCGCCAACAAGACCGCGTCGGCGGCTTCGCGCACGCTGACACGAATCGGCGCAAGGTGATAGAGGTCGATCTCCGGGGGCGGCGCGGGCGGCGTGAGCCCCCGGATCGCGGCCGCCAGCAGTTGGTCGGGAGTGACTCGTGCCAGTGGGTCCGGGGCCAACGAGCGGAACGGCTCCTCGGGTCCCGCCGAGCGCGACACGACCTTGGCGCCGCGGCGCAACATCCCTTCGAGAACGTGCGCGACATCCTTGAAGGTCTTGCATTCGAGCAAGCGGGCGAGCAGGAGGTCGCGCTCCTCGAATCGGAGGAGTTCTTCGTCGAGTTCGATCATCTCGGCGCCCGGCAGGAGACGACGCACCTTGAGCTCGATCAGGGTCGAGGCAATCAACAAGAACTCGGTCGCCACATCGAGATCAACCCGATCCAGCTTCTCGACTTCGACCATGAACCGATCGATCACTTGGGCGATCGAGACATCCCAAATATCCACCTCTTCCTTCAGGATGAGGTGGAGCAGGAGCTCGAATGGCCCCTCATAGACCGGGGTGCGCACTTCGTACGACATCGTGAGCGCAGGATAGCGAAGCAGCCCGCGGAACTCGCGCATCCCCAAAATGGCTGGTATCCGGGGCTCGGAGCACTACGGTCGACCCCCATGAGCCGCCAGTTCTCAGGGATTCAGCCCACCGGTGACATGCACCTCGGCAACTTCGTCGGCGCGGTCGGCCGTTGGGTCCAAGACCAAGACGACGGCCTGTTCTGTGTCGTGGACCTGCACGCCATGACGCTCCCCTACGACCCGGCCGAACTGACCGCGGGAACCCGACGCCTCGCGGCCCTCCTGCTCGCGGCCGGCCTCGACCCCGAGCGCTGCACCCTCTTCATCCAGAGTCACGTTCCGATCGTGGCGGAGCTGACCTGGATTCTGAACTGTGTCGCCACCGTGGGCGAGCTTCGGCGGATGACCCAGTTCAAGGAAAAGGGCCACGGCCAAGAGTCGGTGAGTGCCGGACTCCTCGACTACCCGGTCCTCATGGCGGCCGACATCCTCCTCTACGACTCCGACGAGGTGCCCGTCGGGGAGGATCAGATTCAACACGTGGAACTGACCCGCGACCTCGCAATCCGGTTCAACCACCGCTTCGGCGACACGCTCGTCGTCCCCAAAGCGACGATTCCACCCGTCGGGGCCCGCATCAAGGACCTCCAGAACCCGACCGCGAAGATGAGCAAGTCGATCGAGTCGCCCCAGGGAACGATCCTGGTGCTCGACGATCCCAAGGTGATCACCAAGAAGGTGAAATCCGCGGTGACCGATTCCGACACTGCGGTGCGCTTCGACGTCGCGGAGAAGCCCGGCGTCTCGAACCTGCTGTCGTTGCTCTCAGTTGCCACTGGCCGGACCGTGCCCGACCTCGAGGCCGAGTACGCAACGTCGGGCTACGGCACGTTCAAGACCGCGGTGGCCGACGCCGTCGTCGAGTACCTCCGACCGACGCGGGAACGCTACGAGGACCTCGCGAGTGACCCGGCCGAGTTGGCCCGGCTGATGGCGGTCGGCGCGACGCGTGCGGAGTCGGTCGCCGCCGCCACGATGGACCGCGTCCGCACTGCAACCGGGCTCGTTCCTCGCGGATAGAACCGATGCGACCGTTCAATGGTCGGCGGCGTCCAGGACCGCGAGCACCTCGGCGGGGACGGGGGCGGCGAAGAACCGGTCGGGGTAATGGTGGAGCTCGGACCAGATCGCAGCCTCCTCGGCGCCGCCCACCGCACGAATCTCGGCGGCGCCGATCTCGCCGTGACGCTGATAGCGCCCGATCCGACCTCGCCACCCGGGTCTCGACGCCCATGCCGCCATACGGTTCGGGCCGCTGACCGTCGCGATCACCGTGGCGGCGCTCCGGCCGAACACGCCGAGCCGAGCGTCGAACTTCCCGACGTCGTGCATCAACGCCGCGTGCACCCAGATCGCATCGACCGGAGGCTGATGGTCCTCGACCATCCGCGCGCTGTGAATGAGATGGCGACGGTCGGTGTTCGACAGCCGCCGGAACAGCTGCCACTCCCCGGGTGAGACGAGCGACTCCGCCCAGCGTTCGTCGGCGGGCGCCGGCGGACGCCGCGACAGCGACGTGAAGAAGCGGCGCACGTAATGGCCGATCATCGCGGTACGGGCCACCGGAGGGCCCGATTCAGTGCTGGTGGGATGCGCAGTCGATGCAGAAACGAGCGGCCGGCACGGCCTCGAGCCGCGGACTCGAGATCGCCTTCCCACACTCTTCGCAGTTCCCGTACGTTCCGGCCTCGATCTTGGCCAGAGCGTCTTCCACTTCGCTCAGGTTCTCCTGCAACGAGCCGGCCAGTGCGTCGACTTCGCCGCGCTCGGCGGTGACCTGACCCGAGTCGGCAAAGCCTTCGTCGAACTCGAGCTCGGTGGTGCCGGGCGCCCGCCCCATGTGACCCAGCTGGGTCAGGAGATGCTCGCGTTCCGCGACCAGTTCGTCACGCTGCGTTGAGAACTCAGTGGAAGCCATGGGCGGGAATGTTACTGCCGGACCGCGGCCACCTTGGCCCGCGGGTGCGCGAGGTCGTAGACGGCCCGGAGACGCTCGGGCGACACCTTCGTGTACACCTGCGTGGTCGAGAGGCTCGCATGACCCAATAGTTCTTGAACGACCCGAATATCCGCTCCGTGCTCGAGCATGTGGGTCGCACACGAATGGCGCAAGACGTGGGGCGAGAGTTTGCCCGGAGCGATCCCGACCCGTTCCCCCGCCGTCGTCACCAACTTCCAGCAGCTCTGCCGAGACAACCGACCGCCGCGCACATTGAGCAACAGCGGATCGCCCGCCGCACGTTTGGTGGCCGGGCGTTCCAGGACCGGACGCCCCTGCGCCAAGTACTCCGCGATTGCCCCCCGGGCGCTCCGGCCGATCGGGACCACGCGTTCCTTGGAGCCCTTCCCGAGCACTCGGACCAGCCCGTCGTCGAGATCCAGATCGGCGCGATCCATACCGACCAGCTCACTGATCCGGACTCCCGTCGCGTACAACGTCTCGAGAATCGCCCGATCGCGTAGCGCCCGCGGCTCCTCGCCTTCGACCGCGCCGAGCAAGGCATCGACCTCCGCTTCAGTCAGCGCTTTGGGAAGGCCTTGGGGCACCCGCGGCGCGCCCACTTCTTCACTCGGGTCTGCGTCGACGAATCCTTCGTCGACGCAGAATCGATGGAACGAACGCACCGCGACCAACGCGCGCGCGATCGACGAAGGCGCGAACGTCGGGTGGCCCTCGGCGTCGCGGGCCCGCTTCAGGTGGTCGACGTATTGGCTCACCGTCGCTTCGCGCACTGCGCTCGCGTCGGTCAACCCCTGCCGGCGCAAGTAGGCCTCGTATCTACGGAGGTCACGCCGATACGCGGAAAGCGAGTTCGGGGCGAGACCGCGTTCGACCGTCAGCCAGGTCTCGTGCTCCAGACGGAGTCGTGCGAGCGAATCCGGGCCCTGGTCCATCCCGGCTCGGGTCAGCCGGTGGTCGACGGATCCAACAAACCCGGCAGGTCCGCCGCGAGCGGCAACCGCGGTGCCCGACCTTCCGCCCGATCCTTCGCCGCTCGCATGAAGCCGGCGAAGAGCGGGTGCGGCCGATCGGGTCGGCTCTTGAACTCGGGGTGAGCCTGCGTCGCCACGTAGTACGGGTGGACGCTGCTCGGAAGTTCGATGAACTCGACGAGCCGGTCGTCCGGGGAAGTTCCCGAGCAGACCAGCCCGGCGGCTTCGAGCCGGGTCCGATACTGGTTGCTGACCTCATACCGGTGCCGGTGCCGCTCGTAGACCACCTCTTCGCCGTACAGCTCACGCACGAGCGTGCCGGGGAGGAGCTTGGCGGGATACGCACCCAGGCGCATGGTGCCACCCATCTCGACGACCTCGCGCTGATCATCCATGAGATCGATGACCTTGTGCGGACTCTGCGTGTCGAACTCCGCCGAGTTCGCACCGGCGAGGCCACAGGCGTCTCTCGCAAACTCGATCGTGGCGCAGTGCAACCCGAGGCACAAGCCGAGGAAGGGGATGTGCTGGAGCCGAGCGAAGCCGGCGGCGGCAATCTTGCCCTCGATGCCCCGGAAGCCGAACCCGCCCGGAATCACGATTCCGTCGAGCTCGCGCAATCGCCCTTCGGCGAGGAGCCCCTCGGTGTCGTCCGAGGCGATCCAGTCGATATTGACCTTGGCCCCGCAGGCATACCCGCCGTGGCGCAACGCTTCGGCCACCGACAGGTAGGCGTCGGGCAGGGTCACGTACTTGCCGACCACACCCACTCGGACGTCGAAGTCGGCCGCCCGCACGCGTTGGACCAGCCCTTGCCACTCCGAAAGGTCGGGCTCGGCCCGGTCGAGCCGGAGCACTTCGCACACGTAATCGTCGAGGCCCTCGTCGTGGAGCACCAGCGGGATCTCGTAGAGCGTGTCGGCGTCGATCGCCGAGACGATGCCCCGCTCGGGCACGTCGCACAGCTCGCTGATCTTCTCTTTGAGGCGCGTGGGAATCGGGCGGTCGGACCGGCACACAATCGTGTCGGGCTGGATGCCACGACTGCGCAACTCGGTGACCGAGTGTTGGGTCGGCTTGGTCTTCTGCTCGCCCGACGGGCCGATGTAGGGCACCAGGGTGACGTGCACGTAGAAGACGTTGTCGCGACCGACATCCTTGCGGAACTGGCGGATCGCCTCGAGGAACGGGAGGATCTCGATGTCGCCGACGGTGCCACCGACCTCGGTGATGACGACGTCGATGTCCTCGGTGGCCAGCGAGAGGATGCGGTCCTTGATCTCGTTGGTGATGTGCGGAATGACCTGCACGGTGTCGCCCAGGTACGCGCCGTGGCGCTCCTTGGCCAGGACGGACTGGTAGATCGAACCGGTCGTCGCGTTCGACTTGCGGTTGAGCGGCACATCGACGAAGCGCTCGTAGTGTCCGAGGTCGAGGTCGGTCTCGCCACCGTCGTCGGTGACGAACACCTCGCCGTGCTGGAACGGATTCATCGTCCCCGGGTCGACGTTGATGTAGGGGTCGAGTTTCTGCATCGTGACCCGCAACCCTCGGGCCTTCAACAGGCGCCCCAGCGAGGAGGCGGTGAGCCCCTTGCCGAGGCTGGATGCCACGCCACCCGTCACGAAGATGTGCTTCGACAACCCTCTACCTCCGCCGTTCCCGTTTGCCGGCGCGGCCCTCGGAACAGGACGCTCCGACGGACTCCGATCGCGCTACGTGCTTACGGGAGTTCGACGGTACCATGCGACCCCCTGCCGGCCGGTGATCCTGGAGCGAAGTGGCACCCCCACCCCGCACTGCGCCCGACATCGACATCGACCGCGGCCTCGCCGGGTCGCGTCCCGCCTCGTGGACATGGGTCGATGCAGCCGTGATCGCGCTCGGTGCGCTGGCGATGCGGCTTCCGGCCCTGTTCGCGCCGACTCACCTCGGGTACGACGACGGCGGGTACGGGCTGGCCGCGATCGCGATGCGCCAGGGATTCGCGCCGTTCCGGGACATCTTCTCGCCGCAGGGTCCGTTGTTCTTGCCGCTCGTACGAGTCGCGGATCTCGTCGGGCTCGAGCAGCGCAACGCCCCACGATTGCTCAGCGTGACCGCCGGGATCGTCACCGCGGTCGCCGTGTACTGGATCGCCATCCAGATCATGGATCGAGGCCGGGCCCGGCTCGCCGGCGGGCTGGCCGCAACGAGCGGCATCTTGCTCTGGACCACCGGGCCGCTCACCGGCGACGGACCGGCGGCGGCGATCATCACGACCGCGGTCGGACTCGCAGTTTCCTACCGGCACGCACCCAGTCGCACCAAGGCGATCGGCTTCATGCTGTTGGCCGGCCTCGCAGTGTCGACCAAGAGTCTCGTCGTCGCACCGGCGCTCCTCGTCGGCTGGACCCTGATCGTGACTCGCCGGCGTTGGTTGGATGCCGCGCTGATTCCCGTCGGCGCGCTGCTCATCGTCTGGGCCCTCTCGGTCCCGTGGGGCGTGGAGCATGTCATCGACCAATACGTTCGCTACCACCTGGACAAGACCGCAGACCGCAAGCCACTCCACAACTTGAACCGGCTCATCCGCGCCTTCGCCCAACGCGACACCGTGCTCGTGACCCTCGGTGTCCTCGGCGCGGGCACCGCCCTCGGCGCCTCGTTCCGCCGCCGGACGCCCACCGCGCGTCCGCCCGAGCCGCGCACCGGCGACGTCAGATTCCTGTGGTGGTGGAGCGGCATCGCCCTCGTGGTGCTCTTGAGCCAGGACCCGATGTTCCGGAACCACCTGAGCGCGTTGGTCGCGCCACTGGTCTTGCTCGTCGCCCGCTACCGGCCACCGTGGCGGGTCGCGGCCATCGCACTCCTGGCGATCCCAATCCAGTTCGACACGCTGCGACCGCTGCTGACTCCTCACAGCTACCGCGAACCCGCAGCGTCCATCGTCACCGAGATCCGGTCGCTTCCCGAACGGGCCTGGGTGCTGGCCGACGAACCCGGCCTCGTCTGGCGCGCCGGTCGCGGCACCGACCCCTTCTTCGTCGACCCTTCTGTCCTGCGTATCGAGAGCACCGTCGAGTCGATTCGCATCACCGAAGGCCGCATCGTGCGAGCCGCCGGCACTCCACGCGTCTGTGCCGTCGTGGTGACCTCGCCCGAGCGGTTCGGACGGTACCCCGACCTCCCCGACCGGCTCGCCCGACTCGGCTATGAACTCAGCATCGACCTCGACGCCGGGCTCGGGCTCTACCGTCGGTCGACGTGTCGCCCATGAATCGATCCGCTCGGGATTCCATCTTCGTAGGAGCCATCGCCCTCCTCGTTCGAATCCCTGCGTTCTTCGCGCCGCAACCACTCGGCTTCGACGACGGCCAGTTCGCGATGTCGGTGATCGCAATGCGCCACGGCGGCCTGCCATTCAAGGACGTCTTCTCGTCACAAGGTCCGCTCTTCCTGCCGATCGCCTGGCTCGGCGACCTCCTGAGTTTCCGCAGCATCAACTCGCCCCGGACTGCCTCCGTGATCGCCGGGGTGGTGCTCGCGGTGCTGGTGCTCCAGATCGGTCGGCGACTGACCGCGCCGGGTGCCGCGCAGTTCGGCGCGGTCCTGGTCGCGCTCAGCGGTTCTGTACTCTGGACCAGCGGACCACTCACGTCCGACGGCATCGGTGAGGCGCTCACCGCCGCGACCGTGCTGAGTGCATTGGTCTACTGGGCCCGCCCGAGCACTCGGCGCGCCATCGCCATCGGCCTCTTCGCCGGCGCTGCACTCGCAGTGAAGAGCCTGCTCGTCATCCCCGGACTGGCCGCGGCCGGCCTCTGGATCGTCCTCCGCAAGCGTGGCCGCGACCTCGCGGTCATTCCGCTGGTCAGCGTCGCCACGGTTCTGGTGGCGTCGGTGCCGTGGGGGCTCGCTCGCGTCTATGACCAGTACGTCCGCTATCACACCGACGCGGTGGCCGATCGCCCGATCGCGGCCAACACCTCGAAGCTCCTCCGTACGCTGTTCGAACGGGATGCGCCGCTCCTTGTCGCCGCGGCCATCGTTGCCATGGCCGTCGGCGCGGCATGGTTCTCCCGCCGCCGCGGATCCGCGCCCGCGGTCGGAGTCGCGGCATCGGATCCCGGATTCGCGCCGGCGTTCCCGGTCCTGGTGTGGTTGGCGGCGACGATCGCAGTCGTCCTCACCGAGTCACCGATGTGGCGCAACCACGTGGCCCATGTCGTCGTACCGTTGGCGATCCTCGTCGCGGTCGGTGCGGGCTCGTCGAAGCGCCTCATGCCACTCGCGGCGGCGTGCGCCCTCTTGATCGCGCCGTGGTCGGTCATCCATCTCGGCGAGATCCTGCACCCCCGGGCCGCATCGGGTCGGGACGCACTCCTCGCGACGAAGCTGCGCGCGCTTCCGGCGGGAGTACTCGTGATCTCCGACACCCCCGGGCTCGTCTGGCGCGCGGGACGCCGGGTGCCCGACCAGTTCGTCGACGTGTCGATCCTGCGGATCACTTCGCCGACCCCATCGCTGCGCCTGACCGGTGACGACATCGTCCGAGCCGCGGCCCGACCCGACGTGTGCGCGGTGGTGCGCTGGTCGGATCAACGCTTTACCCATTTCCCGGCCCTCGGCGCCCGCCTCCGGGCGTTGGGGTATCGACCCACGATCAAGGCCGCCCACGGCCCCGAGGTGCTCTGGGTCAAACGGGACTGCCGCTGATCGTCGGCCCGGTGACCGGCCCAGCTACCGGGCCGGGTGCCGGGGGCGGCCGGCGTGATCCAGCCACCGCAAGGGCGCCACCCGCTCGATCACCCGGCTGAACGAGACGAACTCGGACGCGAGGTTGAGCAGGATCAGACCGATCAGCACCCCGTTGCGGGTGGTGCGGGAGCACTCGAGCACCACCGCGAGGCCCAGCACACCACCGAGCACGTTCGCACCCGTGTCGCCCATCATCACCCGCTCTCGGGCGTCCTCGGGGAACAGGCCGAGGGCGGCTCCGATGACCGGCGCGATCGCGGCGGCCACGGGCCCGGCCCCGGCCACGACGGCGAGGGGGACGTAGGCCGCGATCGCCACCTTGATGACCCGCCCGGGCGCGCGATCGAAGAGGTTGGCGAGGTTCGCCGCCAACGCGATCAGGACGGCATCGGCGACGAGGCGCTGCCAGGTCACGAACCCGCGTGACGCCGCGAGCACCAAGGCCAGCGCCGCGCCGCCCACGAGCTTGACCATGCCGCTGGTCAGCCGGCCGGCGGCCATGGCGCGAAGGTGACCACGAAACCCGCGGTCCTCGCCGCCGAGCATGTCGTCGATGAACCCCAGCAGCCCGAAGCCGAGCACGGCGTACAGCACCAACGGCCGGGCCGCGTTGACGCCCGGTTCGTCACCGAGACCGATGGCGCCGAGACCGGACCGACCCGCTTCGATCGCGAGCGCGGCGATGACCAGCGCCAGGCCCGCGGCCGTGTACACCGTGTGGCCGCGATAGTTCTCCCGGGCGAGCGCCGGCGCCGCGAACAGGTCTCGACCCGCCAGCACCACATACCTCACCGCCAGAAAACCAACCAGCCACGCCAGGATGACACCCACGGGCGCAGTCTTGCCGCTCCCACCCGCGCGCGGAGCTAGCCGCCGACCGGCACGGGCGCCGGGAACTCGGGCAACGCCCGGTCCTCACCGATCCCGTACGTACCGGTCTCGCCGCGTCCGAGTTCGTCGAGTACCAGCGTGGCCGCGACCTGGCCTTCGACCAGTTCGACATCATTGATCGTGCTGACCCGGCCCCGGATCGTGTCGGTGTCGGCGACGACACCGAGCCATGCCCCGCGATCGATGGTCTGGTCCGAAGGCTCGAACACCTGACCGATCGCGACCGGGAGTTTCGCGTCGAGCGCACCCGCCGCCACGCCGGTGCTGACGCTGGGCGGAACTGCGTGGCCCGGACCACCCAGTGCGAGGAGCCGGGACGCCGTGCCGGTGAACTCTGTGACGGCGGGGGTGGCGCTGCCGGCCGCGCCCGTGAGTGTCACGAACTGCGCCGCGGCGAGCTTGGTCAGGACGTCATCACTCACCGGCGGCTCGCCGGCGAGCCGTTGCCCCAACAACCGGGCCGCAGCGCCGCGCAGGCTCTCCCGAGACCGGTTGCTCAGACCGGTCGCGTCGCGCAGCGCCGCCGCGTCGGCCGCGGATCCGAGCTGCCACCGATCCTCGAGCCAGATCACGCCGGGGACGGTCCCGCCGGCGGCGCGGAGTGACCGGGCTTGGGCATCGACCGCGTCGGCGCTGACTCCACGCTCCACGACCAGGCTCACCCGCACATCAGGGAGACGGTTGGCGACCGCGAACGGTGCGGACTCGTCCACGAAAGCATTGAGCCGATCGTTGTCCTCGGTCAGCGTCGTGTTCTCGTCGCGGATCTCGTCCTTGTTCTTCTCAGCCTCGTCGATCCGCCCGCGCAATCCGTCGATGACGCCCTGCCCGACGAAGGACGCGCCCATGACCGTGCCGATCGCCAACGCGAGAAAGACCGCAAGAATCGAGACCACGTGATAGCGAAAATTGATCATCAGACCTTCAGTGAGTGATCGAATACCAGAAGTCGTCGAGGGTGAGGCGAACGCCGTCGACGTAGGTGTGCAGCGGCTGGGCGACGAGACCGATCACCACGATGGTGAAAATGGCTGCCAGGATCAGCACCATGATGTCGCGTCGGCGCAGCCGCCCTTCGTAGAGGCGGTGCACCCCTTTGGCATCAACCAGGATCGGCCCGAGGCGCAAGCGGGTCAAGAAGGTGGACGCCATTCCTTTGCGGCCCTTGTCGAGCATCTCGACCATCGTCGAATGAGTGCCGACCGCCACGATGAGTGACGCGCCCGCTTCGTAGGCCAAGAGCATCGCGACGTCTTCGCTCATCCCCTCGGCAACGAACTCCTGATACTCCTCCCCCGCGCGTAATCCGAGCGCCTCGAGGTTCTCTCGTCCCGGTGCGCGCCCGTCGGGATGTACATGGTGGAGGAGTTCCGCGCCGCAATGCACTGCGTTCGTCGACAGCGAATCGAAGTCCCCGATGATGATGTCGGGCGTGAAACCGAGATCCAACAGCGCGTCGGCCCCGCCGTCGACGCCGATCATGACCGGCTCGTACTCCCGCAGGTAGGCCTTGAGCGCCTTCAAGTCGTTCAGGTAGTCGTGACCGCGCACGACCACCAGGGCGTGGCGCCCCTTGAACTTGGTGTGCAGGTTGGGGAGTTCGAGCGGCTCGAACGTGATCTTGGCCTCGGTCTGGATGTACTCCAGCGTGTTGCCGGCGAAGCGCTCGAGTTCCTCACCGATGTTGGCGCGGGCCGCCTCCATGTCGGCGCGCACCATCTCGATGGTCTGCACCGTCCCGATGGCCACCGTCGCTCCGCCGAGCCGAACCTCGCCACCATCGAGCGATACGACATCGCCCTCGGTGATCGAGTCGAGGATTGACACACCCACACCGTCGATCAGTGGGATGCCGGCCTCGACCAGACGGATCGGCCCACCGTTCGGGTAGCGGCCCGTGATCGAGACCGCGGCGTTGACCACGCCACCCACCTGCGCGGCAATGAGGCCTTCGGCGGCCACCCGGTCGATATCGGCGTGGTTGATGACCGCGATTTCGCCCGGTTGGAGGCGCTTGGTGAGGTCCTTCGTGCGCGGATCGACCCGAGCGATCGCCGTGACCGAGATCGGCGCGGGCGCCTTCGTCTTGGTCCTCCCGCCGCGAGTCACGAACGGGCCCCGGACCGGGCGAGGAGTTCGGCCGCGTGTCGGCGCGCGTGGTCGGACTCCTCGACCCCCGCCAACATGCGAGACAACTCGCTCACTCGGTCCTCCCCATCCACGATCGTGGCTCGGGCCACCGTGCGTCCGTGTGCATCACCCTTGCGCACCACGACCTGGGTCTGAGCGCAGGCCGCCACCTGCGCCAGGTGGGTCACGCACAGTACCTGTGAGGTCTCCGCGAGTCCGGCCAGGGCCACGCCGACCGCCGCACCGGCTTCTCCACCGACACCGGCATCGACCTCGTCGAACACCAGAGCCCGACCCACCGGCACCGCACCTCGGGTCTGCGCGGCCACCCGCACCGCCAGCAACGCCCGCGACCGCTCACCACCCGACGCGACCTTGGCCAGCGGCCCCGGGGGTTCGCCCGGGTTGGCCGCCAGCACCATCGTGACGTCGTCGGCGCCGTCCTCGCCCAACTCACCGGGCGCGACCTCGATCCCGACCCACGCGCCGGGCATGGCGAGATCGGCCAGATACTCGGTGATTGCCGCGGCCAACGGTTCCGCGGCGCCGGTCCGGGCGGCGCGGAGCCGACCCGCAGCCTGATCGACGGTTCCCACCACGTCGCCGCGGGCCGCCTCGAGTGCGGCGACGCGCTCATCGTGGCCGCGGAGCATCCCGAGGCGGACGGCGGCATCGTCACGAAACGCGATGACTTCGGTGAGGTCGGCGCCGTACTTGCGACCGAGGTCCCGGAACAGTTGGCGGCGCACGCGGATCGCGTCCAGCCGGACCGGATCGTCGACGAGCGTTTCGTGATGGGCCCGCAACTCCTGGGTGAGGTCGCTGACCTCGGCCTGCAGCGCCCGCACTCGCGCTTCGATCGGGGCCAACGGATCGCGATGACTCAACGCCGCGAGCGCGTCGCCGATGCCGTCGGCGACTTGACCATCGATCGCCTGGCGGGCCTGGGCCACCGCGTCCCGCAACCCCGCCGCGTCGGCCAGCTGCTGCTCCTCGACGTCGAGCGACTGATCCTCGTGGGGGTCATCGACCGCCGCAACGACCAGCTCGTCGATCTGGAACTCCAGCAGTGAGATCTCGCGGGCGCGCATTCGGGTGTCACCGCCGAGCCCTTCGAGTTCATCATCGATCTCGGCGAGTCGGGTTCGCGCCAACCGATACTCCGCCAGGGCGTCAACGGCCGGAGGGCCGGCGAACGCATCGAGGATCCGTCGCTGTGCGGCCGGTTCGAGCAAGGCATGGTGCGCGTGTTGCGCATGCAGGTCGAGCAACGAACCTGCCCGCTCCGAGAGTTCCGCGGCGGTCGCCAACCGACCGTTCACGTACGCCCGACTTCGACCGATGGCCGGGACCACTCGCGCGAGCACGATCTCCTCGCCCTCGGCGTCTTCGAAACGACCCTCCACTCGCGCCTCGGAGGCGCCGTCGCGCACGACCCCGGCATCAGCACGTTCTCCGGCCAGCAACGCCAGCGCGCCGGTGATCAGGGTCTTGCCCGCGCCGGTCTCGCCGGTGATCGCGGTGAGTCCCGGGCCGATGACGAGATGGAGTTCGTCGATGATGCCGAGATCGGTCACCCGGAGTTCGGCCAACATCAGCGATCCGCCAATCCGAACTTCGCCTTGAGGATCTGGTGAAAGTCCCGGGGTACCAGCGTGATCATGCGCACCGGATCGGGACCGCAGGTACAGCGGACGACGGTGCCGGCCTCGATCTCACCGAGTTCGCGCCCGTCGATGGTGAGCAACGCGGGGCGGTCGACGACCTGCAACTCCAACTGTTCGTCGTCGTCGAGCACCAGGGTGCGGTCGAACAACATGTGGGGAGAGACCGGCGTCATCAGGAAGCAGGCGAGCCGCGGCGAGACAATCGGCCCTCCGGCCGAAAACGAATACGCCGTCGAACCTGTCGGCGTCGCGACGATGACGCCGTCAGCGGCGTAACTCGTGAAGGGCGCACCATTCACCACGACTTCCAACCGCACGAGTCGGCCGGGGTTCAGCTTCTCGACGACCGCCTCGTTCAGCGCAGCCCAGACGCCCCCGGCCGGACCGTCGGAGGCAACGTCGACCGAGAGCATCGTGCGTTCACTCACGCTGTAGTTCCCTGCATGAAGCGCAACCAGCGCCTCGTCGAGGCCCGCCGGTTCGATCTCGGTGAGGTACCCCATCTGCCCACAGTTGATACCCAGCACCGGAATGCGAACGGCGGTGACCGTTGCCACCGCGCGCAGCATCGTGCCGTCGCCGCCGAAGGACAACACGGCATCGAGCGGGTCGTCGAACGGTGGCATCGGCGCGTCGTCCAACGGCCCGGCCTCGACGACGACGGTCTCGATCTCCCGCGCCGAACACCACTCGACCGTGTGGGCGGCGAGGCGCCTGGCCTCCTCCCGGTCCGGGTGGACCACCAGGCCGATTCGCCGAACTGCTTTCATTCGTCCTCACTGACCTGGTCGAGGGTGATGGGCGACACCATGTGTCCGGTCGTGGCCGCCAACGCCAAGAACTCGACGTTGCCATCGGCGCCGTGGAGTGGCGATCGTATGACGTCTCGCACGACGAGACCGGCTGCCGCCAACCCCGCGCTGACTTCACCGAGCACGGCCCGGTGCACCGATGGGTCTCGGACCACTCCGCCGCTTCCGAGCCGGGATCGTCCCGCTTCGAACTGCGGCTTGACGAGGAGGACCAGCGCAGCATCGGGAGTGACCGCCCGTACGAGCGCGGGTGCCACCGTGACCAAGGAGATGAACGACAGGTCCGCCACCGCCATCTCGACCGGCCCGCCGTCGAGTTCGGTCAGGAGCCGGAGGTTGGTGCGCTCCACGACCTGCACCCGTGGATCGTTGCGTACCGACCACGCCAGTTGGCTGTGTCCGACATCCAGCGCGATCACCCGCGCTGCACCCCGCTGGAGCAGGCAATCGGTGAACCCACCGGTCGAGGCGCCGGCATCGAGGATCCGCCGCCCGGTGACATCGATCGACCAATGCTCGAGCGCCGCGTCGAGCTTCTCGCCACCGCGTGAGACGAATCGGGCCGGCGCACCGGTGACGACCACCGCTTCATCGGGCGCGACCTGGCGGGCGGGAGTGGTCGCGGGCGCACCACCCACCGTCACTCGCCCGGCTCCGATCATCTCGACCGCGCGGGCTCGGCTGGAGACCAGGCCCCGGCGGACCAGTTCTGCGTCGAGACGTCGACGCAAAGACTGGCTCAGGACGCCGGCGACGCCGGTGTCGGCGTGGCCTTCTTCGCAGCTGCCTTCTTCGTCGCCGGCTTCTTCTTCGCCGACTTCTTCGCAGCTGCCTTCTTCGTCGCCGGCTTCTTCGCGGTGGTGCCGAACGAGTCGACGCGCTCAGCTTGGCTTCGAGTTTGGCGAGGTCGTCCTTGGTCGCAATGCCGAGGGTCTTGACCTGGCGGCCGATCTCGGCCCGCACGATGTCCATCATCGTGTCGGTCCGCCGCCGGCTCTCCTCGACGAGGTCGTCGACGAACCCCTGCACCTGGCTCTGTGCCAACTGACCCTGGCCGACCAACTCGGCGGCTCGATCCCGTGCCTGGGCGCGAGTCAGCGCGACGAACTCCGCGCCGGCACTCAGCAATTTCGAGAAGTCTGGGGTCTGGGGCATGGCGGGTTCTCCTGAAAAATGGGTTCCCAACGGTAGCCCCTCGCCGTCACGGATCCGGGTACCCGATCAGCCCGTCGGCCAGGTCCGCGAGGGTGGCACCCACCCAACGCGGCGGTGGATCGTCCGGAATGGGTTCAGAAGGGTCGTGACCGCCGATCCCCGAGAGCACCATCGCGTAGGGCCATCCGAGTTTCTCGGCGAGCCGCCCGTCGGTCGACGGGCGATCTCCGACCATGATCCCGTGATCGCCGACGCGCGACCGCACGAGACCGACCGTCGCGGCGGCAGGTTTCCCGGCCACCTCCGGTTGCACCCCCGACGCCGTCGCTACCGCCGCCACGAGCGACCCCGCGCCGGGCAGCACGCGATCGGTCCCGGGGTAGGTCGCGTCCAGGTTGGTGGCAATGAACCGAGCTCCACTTCGGATCGCGGTCGCCGCGCGATCCAGGCGGTCGAAGTCGAACGTCCGGTGGAAGCCGACGACCACGGCGTCAACCGCTCCCCCGCCACTCGGGCCGGCATCGATCGGTTGGTACCCGGCCGCGGTCAGTGCTTCGACGACGCCGGGTCCCGCACAGACCAGTATCCGAGCACCAGGATGAAGGCCCGAATCGGCGAGCAGTGTTGCCGCGGCGTGCGCGCTGGACAGGACTTCCGCCGGGTCGGCCGGTATCCCGACGGCGCCCAGCCGCTCCACGACCTCGGCGACCCGATGACTCGAATTGTTCGTGAGGAACGCGACGGGCCGGCCCGCGGCCCGGAACTTGGCGATCGCCGCCGCCGATCCGTCGATCGCCTGCTCACCCCGCCAGATCACCCCATCGAGGTCGCACACAATCGGCGCCGGGTGATGCCCCATGCTCTGCTTGCCCTTCTCGATTCGTCCGGTGCCGGGTCGTCTGGCGCGGCCGTGCCACAATCGGTTCTACCGACCCCGGAGGCCCGACCCGTGCCCGAGTTTCGCCCGTTTTCCGGCATCCGCTACCGCACCGACGACCTCGATGCAGTGACGGCGCCACCCTACGACGTGATCGATCCCGAGCAGCGAGACGCGCTCATGGGCCGCTCCGAACACAACTCGGTGCGGCTCATCCTGCCGGGTGAGGGGGATGGGTACGAGCAGGCGGCCGATCTGATCCGGGAGTGGCTCGAGTCCGGCCTCCTCGTGAGCGACGACGTGCCCACGTTCTATTCGTATCGCATGCAGTACACCGACGACCTCGGCGTGTCGCGCCGCACCGTCGGCGTCCTCGGCGGGCTCGTCACGCCCCGCGCGTCCGGTGAAGGCGATGTCCTCCCTCACGAGCGAACCCTGCCCAAGGCGAAGAGCGACCGGTTGGCCCTCCTGCGCGCGACGCGGGTGAACCTCGATCCCATCTGGGGCCTCACGCCCGCCACCGGGCTCAGTGAAATCGCGTCCCGTTCCGCGCCGCTCGCGCGCACGACCGATGACGACGGCGTCGTTCACGAACTGGGCGCGATCACCGCCCCGGACGACGTCGCTCGCATTCAGGAACTCGTCGCCCAGGAACCGGTCGTACTCGCCGACGGTCACCACCGGTTCGAGACCGCGATCGCGTATCGCGAAGAACGGCGAGCCGCCGGCATCGTCGACGCCGGCGACGATGCCGTCATGTGTCTCATCGTGGAGTTGACCGACGAGCAACTGTGGGTCCAGCCCATCCACCGACTGCTCGACGGCATCACCTCACCGACCGGCCTCCGACTCAAGCTCGGCGCTCGGTTCCGCATTGTGGACGCCACCGCGAACACCCCCGACGCGGTCGCTCGGATACTCACGAAGATTCGTACCGACGGCGGTGTGGCGTTGGTCGACGGCGAAGGCCTGGCCCGGTTGGTCCCGGATCTCGACGATCTCGAAACGGCTCGGGGCACGATCGAACCCGAACTCGCCGATGTGCCGACGGCCTGGTTCGACGCCGTCGCGGGCGACGCCCTCGCCGACCTCGACATCACCTATCGCCACGACGCGCAGGCGATCGCGGCGATGGTTGACGCCGGGACGGTCGACGCGGCCATCCTCTTGGCGCCGGTGACCGTGGATCAGATACGCGCGGCGGCCAAAGCCCGGGTGCGCATGCCCCAGAAGACCACGTTCTTCGCGCCGAAACCGCGGACCGGCCTGGTGTTCCGCAGCCTCGACGAGCGCTAAGAAACCGCTGCGCTCAACTCCGCTGTGTACCGAGCTCGGCCCGAATCGCCTCGGCCAGGGCGCGCCCGAATCGGCGGGCGCCCGACGAGTAGACCCGGCACCCTTTGCGGAGTTCGGCGTCGCTTCGATAGGTCCGCGGACAGAAGTGCACTCCGAATGCAGGGTCCCGGATCGAGATCTGACCTTTCCGACATGTCGGCAGATTGCTCTCCGAGGCGCCGCATGGCATCGTGAGGAGAAACCGCCCTCGGTCGCTGACCGCGTCGCGGGGTCCGGCGATGAACTGCACTCCCGAGTGTCCTGCGTACGCGCTCCGCAGCCGCACCATCAGGCGCCGGAGGTCACCGTCGGACGCTGCGTTCAGACCCCCGAACGGCGGCGGCTCCACCACGAGTACTCGAGCACCCGCGCTGCGCGCGATCTTGATCACCGCACCGACATCGTCGACGTACCTGCGCGCGAATGGTTGGGAGCCCAGCGTGCCGACCGACTGCATGCACCGGGTGATGCCGTTCGCGGCGGTCTCGATCACCACCAACTGGGGTCGCAGACGAGGGACCTGCTCGCGTATCACGGGCACGAGGTCGCACACGGCCGCGCCGGGTCGAGCGTCGATCACCTTCGTGACCGAGCCGAGACCACGCCGAACCGAGACGGCCGATTCGTAGAGCAGCGAATCTCCGTATACCGCCACCGCGACCGGCTCGGCGTCGGCACCATCCGAGGAGCCACATGCCGTCAAGAGCGCCACGACCACCGGGATCGTGATCGCGACGATGATTCCGCGAGGTCGATACATCACGCCCGCCCGGAGCTACGAACGAAGGATTCAGGCGACGTCCCAGACGCCGCCGGATTCGAGGAGGGCTCGCAAGTCGCCGGGCCCGCGGTTCGCCTGGGCGGCACCGAGTTGACTCTGCACTTCGGCTTCGTAGGTCGGCCGGGAGATCGCCCGGAGCACGCCCATCGGCGTCGGGCTCGTTGGCGTCTCGGCCAGACGCGACAATGCGAACGCGACGGTCGGGTCATGCCGTGACTCGTCGTGGACCAACAGCGCGTCGGTGCCGACGTCGGCCACGGACACCACTTGGGCTTCGCCGTACTCGTTGAGGCGGACGCCGTACTGGCCCTCGGCTCCGAAGGTCACCGGCTCTCCGTGGCGGAGCTGTACCAGCATGTCGGGCCGCTTGTCCTTGCTCGTGATGTGTTCGAACGCACCATCGTTGAACACGTTGCAGTTCTGGTAGATCTCGACGAACGCCGCGCCCTTGTGTTCGTGGGCCCGCCGGAACACCTCTTGCATGTGCTTCCGGTCGAGATCGTGGGTGCGCGCCACGAAGGTCGCCTCCGCGCCGATCGCCACCGACAGCGGGTTGAACGGGTAGTCGAGTGAGCCGAACGGCGAACTCTTGGTGACCTTGCCGATCTCGCTCGTCGGCGAATACTGGCCTTTGGTCAAACCGTAGATCTGGTTGTTGAACAACAAGATCGTGAAGTTGACGTTGCGGCGCAACGCGTGGATCAGGTGGTTGCCGCCGATCGAGAGACCGTCGCCATCGCCGGTCACGACCCAGACATCGAGGTCGGGACGGGCCACTGCCACTCCGGTCGCGAAGGCCGGGGCCCGACCGTGAATGCTGTGAATCCCGTAGGTGTTCATGTAATACGGGAACCGGCTCGAGCACCCGATGCCCGAGACGAACACCTGGTTCTCGGGCCGGACACCAAGGTCGGGCATCAGGAGCTGCAACGCGGTCAGGACCGAGTAGTCACCACAGCCCGGACACCAGCGAACCTCCTGGTCCGAGGAGAAGTCCTTCTTCGTCAGCGCCACCGGCTCAGACATTCATCATCTCCAAGATCTTCGCTTCGATCTCTGCGGCGCGGAACGGCAGGCCCGACACTTTGGTGAGACTCTTCGCATCGACGAGGTACTCGGCGCGGACCAGACGTGACAGTTGGCCGAGGTTCATCTCGGGAATCAGCACCTTCGGGTACCGGGCGAAGACCTCACCGAGGTTGGACGGGAAGGGGTTGAGGTGCACCAGGTTCGCAGTCGCGACCTTCCGGTCCGCGCCCCGCACCCGGCGGGCCGCGGCCTTGATCGCGCCCCAGGTACTCCCCCAGCCGAGTACGAGCAGGTCGGCGTCGCCGGTGGGGTCATCGACCGTGACCGGTGGGATGTCGTTGGCGATCCCGGCGATCTTCTGGGCCCGCAGGTGCACCATGAGTTCGTGGTTCGCGGGCTCGTAGTTGACGTTGCCGGTGCCGTCCTGCTTCTCGATGCCACCGATTCGGTGCATCAGTTCCGGGGTCCCGGGAATCGCCCAGGGCCGCGCCAACGTCGTCTCGTCGCGGACGTAGGGCCAGAACTCGGTCGTGCCGTCCTCGTTGAGATGGTTCGGCTCGGTCGTGAAGGGCACCGAGATGTCGGGCAACTCGTCCACGTTGGGGAACAGCCACGGTTCCGAGCCGTTGGCGAGATAGCCATCGGTGAGCACGATCACGGGGGTCCGGTACTTCAGCGCGATGCGGGCCCCTTCGAACGCGGCATCGAAACAGTGGCTCGGCGAATAGGCCGCAACGATCGGCAAGGGCGCCTCTCCGTGGCGGCCGTACATCGCGAGCATCAGGTCGGCCTGTTCGGTCTTGGTCGGCAGACCGGTCGACGGACCGCCCCGCTGAACGTCGACCAGGACGAGGGGCAGCTCGAGGCTCAGCGCGAGACCCAAGGCTTCGGCCTTGAGGTCGACCCCCGGGCCGCTGGTGGCCGTGACCCCCAACTGGCCCGCGAAGGCGCCGCCGATCGCCACGCTGATCGCCGCGATCTCGTCCTCGGCCTGCATCGTGCGCACACCGAAGTTCTTGTGCTTCGACAACTCGTGCAGGATGTCCGAGGCCGGCGTAATCGGGTACGACGCGTAGAGGATCGGCAACTTCGACTGCTGCCCGGCCGCGATCAATCCGTAGGCCAAGGCCACGTTGCCGGAAATGTTCCGATACCGACCCGGCGGCAGCGTCGCCGGCTGCACTTCGAACGGCGTCTCGAAGATCTCGGCGGTTTCGCCGAAGTGGTACCCGGCTTTGAACGCCGCCATGTTCGCGTCGCGCACCATGGCGTTCTTCGCGAACCGCTCCTCGATCCACGCCACGATGCCCTCGGTCGGGCGGGTGTACATCCACGTGATCAGCCCGAGCGCGAAGAAGTTCTTGCTCCGCTCCGCATCGCGAGGCTTGGCCCCGGTACCCCGTGCGGCCTCGACGGTGATGCTCGTCATCGGGACCGGATACACCGTGAACGCCGCGAGCGTGTCGTCATCGAGCGGGTTGCCGTGATATCCGGCCTTCTCCAGATTGCGAGGCTCGAACGCATCGGTGTTGGCGATGATCGCCGCACCCGGGGGCAGATCGGCGAGGTTGGCCTTGAGTGCCGCCGGATTCATGGCGACCAACAAGTTGGGAACGTCGCCCGGCGTCACGATGTCGAAGTCCGCGATGTGGACTTGGAAGCTCGAAACGCCCGCAATGGTCCCCGCCGGAGCGCGGATCTCCGCCGGATAGTTCGGCAGCGTTGCCAGGTCGTTGCCGAAGGCAGCACTCACGTCGGTGAACCGGTCACCGACCAGCTGCATACCGTCGCCCGAGTCCCCGGCAAACCGAATCACCACTCGTTCGAGCGATTCCGGCCGGCGGGTCGCCGATGTTGTGTCGGTCACGTGACCTCGTCTCCCTCGTGCTTCCCCGCCACCGTCACGCAAGTGTACTGACCGATCCCGGCGCAATCGGTCATTGACGCCCCGAACCGCCGACCGCGGGCGCAACTCAGCCGGACATGTCCGTGAGCTCGGCCAGCGTCGCTTCGATCCGGCGGGCCACTGATCGCAGCTGGCGCTTCCCCGGCCGGCCGACGAAGACCGCCTCGACGTCGACCCGACTCCCGGTGCCGCCGGCACCTTTGTAGAACCGGCGCCGGACCGCTCCCAGCACGATCACCTCGTCGCCCGGCGCGAGTTCACCGATCCACGCGGGCGGATCCCAGACCGAGACCGGCACCGAGGTCATCTGCTCCCCGGCCGGCGCCCGTACCCCAATCGTGGCGACCGAACTGCCCGACGCCAACACCCGGATCTCGGGTGAGCTCGAGATCGGCCCGCGTACCACTGCCAGATTCATCTCCACCGAACCACTCCTTCGTCAGTGACCGACGGCCGGCCACGTTGATCAGAGGGGGAAGCCCCGGGGGACGCGGGCCCACCATCGCACGAGGGTGTGACACACCTCGTTTCAGCAGCGACGATCGTTCCGTACCGCCACGACTCGCACCGGGCCATGGAGCAGCGCGTGCATCGTCCCGGAGGCAATCACCTTCCTCTGCATCCGGGCAGTGGGATTGACGATCACCGACACGCACAGGCGGCGGAAGTGAAGCTCGCGGAGTCGCTGCCGCTCCGCCGCGGTGTCACCCTGCAATGGGCCGACCTTCCGATGGAACGCGACCCACTCGAAACCGCCGTACACGTGCAGCGGCCCGAACCCCTTCGCCGCGGCTCGCTCCGCGACCTCCCAGCGGGTCGCGTCGAACGACGCGGAATCAGTCGCGAACCCGAGGCCCACGATCGCCAGGATCACCAGCGCCGCCATCGCCCCCACCCGGCGGCCGGTCGGCGCGGGAATGGTCGCGCCCCCTTCGGCGTGGACCGAGCCGATGAGCAGCAACGCGATCAGCGGGAGGACCGGCAACGCGTACCGATCGAAGATCGGGAGGTCGGTCAGCACGGCAAACCCGTAGGCCGCCGCGAAGCCGAGGACCGAGATGGTCATCACCGCGGTCATCGGGCGCCGTAGGCCGAAGTCCCGTGCCCGCAACCGGCCCGGCACCTCGACGAGGGTCGGCACCACCGCGAGGACGAGCACGACCCCACCGAGCGTGCCGACCGCCACCATCACTTCGAACAGCCAGGCCGGCACCACATCCGGCCGCACTCCCGTGACCACGTCGTTGGCCAGGACCCCGAACCGGCTCACGTAGTTGCCGACGAACGGCACCGCCGATCTCCGGGCCAACGAGGCGACCAGCACGGCCGCGGCCGCTCCGCCCAGCAGAATCGTGACCTCGCGACTCGCCGCCCATGAACGCCGGACCACCCGAATCGGACCGACCCACACGATCACCGGGAGCAGCAGCAATCCGGACAAGCGCAGGAATCCGGCGAGGTTGACGCCCATCGCAATGGCCGTGCCCAGTGTGGGCGTCGAGGGTGCGACCGGCAACGGATCCGGGATCGTCGACCACCACGCCAGCAGCCCCCCACACGCGACCCCCGCCACGACGCCGAGGCCGAGAATCCGTCGGAGTGCCGTACGGTCCGAACGCGACACCGCGTCCCACAAGGCGACCGCAAGGATCGCCACCATCGGGATCGCGCCGTACTGGCGGATGGAGAACCCGACGAATCCCAACGCGGTACTCGTGACCAGCCACCCGAACGCTCGGGTACGGAGGGCGACTGCACCCGCGGCAAGCCCGGCCATCTCGAACGCGAACGCCGGGACGTCGGACATGTAGGTCACCGCCAACGGAGCCCAGAGCGGACCGGCCGAGATCGTGAACGCGACCAGCCACGCACCGCGCCGGCGAGGCAGGACTTCGCGGCCGAGCCACACCAACGAGCCGAGGCCGCCGAGCCCGAGCAACGCGGAGAAGACCTGCACCGCGTGGATCGAGTCGCCGAAGATCGCGACGATCGGTCTCGCCAGGACCAGCTGGCCGATAAGGGTCATCGAGACCCAGTGGTTGAAGTTCAGCTGCCCCGAGTCGGACCAACGGAACAGCGTGACCAGGTACGACCAGTCGTCACTCCGAGGCACCCCGAGCGCGCCGGCGTTCGCCGCGATCGCGATCGGCACGACGAGGCCGACGAAGACCAATGCGATCCCGGGCAGCCACGATGACGATCGCGACCCGCGTTCGATCTCGCCACCGGGCGGCGGGGTTCGGTGATCACCCACTCGAGCGACTCTCGCCGTCGGACTCGTTCGCCGGCTCGGCCGCCGTGAGCACCGGCGGAGCCGACCGGACGACCCGGCCGACCACCACCTCCGCCGCGAACAGGAGCACCACGAGCCAGCTGACATTGCGCACAGCTTCGAAGGCATTCGGCCAGCGGAACTGGGGCGGGTAGTTGTGGCGGAGCTGACCCGACGCCACGTACAGCCCGATCGCGACCGCCAACACCCCCGGCGCCAGCCGCAGCGCGCCGCGTAACCGCGGCCAGCGCAGCGCGCCGAGCACCAAGACCCCCACGATTGCACCCAAGGCGGGCCGTACCATCAACGCCGTCATCGCCACAGCTCCCAGCGTGACCATGACGGTGACGGGCCAAGCAGGCGCGACACCACCCAACCGAAAGACGTTGACGATCCTCGGCTGGATGCCGGCCAGATCGGCACCGACCACGGCGCGATCCGCCTCGAGCTGACCAGTGTCCGAACCGGCACCGGCACTCGCACCGATGTCGGCACCGGCATCGGTCCGGCGGCGGCGGCGCAACGCGGCACCGATCACGATCCCGAGACACGCCAGCACGCCGAGCCCCGACATCACCAAGGAGGTGGCGACGAACCGCTGGGGTTGCCAGTCCAGGGTGATCGTCACCGGACCGGCACTCGGCGGGATCCGCCAGCCGTTCGCGAACCCGTCGACGAGTTGCGGGGCACCGAGGTCGCGCCCGTCGACGGTGGCGTGCCAGCCGGGGTTGACGCTCTGACCCAACACCAACCAATAGGGATCGGCCGAGGCGCCGGCCCGCAGGCGGAGCGACGTCCGGCCTTCGTCGAGGATCGTGAGCTTGGGCGCCGGCACCACCGGCGTCGTCGGGGTCGCGAACGACGCGACCGGCGCGGCCTGCCCATCGGCGGCGGACGTCAACGACATCCGCCCGAACGAGAGGCCGTCGCCGCGCTTGGTGCGCCCGCGAACCAGATGAGACCCCGACGCCAGCGCTATCGAGTTGGCCGAATCACACGGTCGCAGCGGGAGGGCCCGACCTTTCACGGCGTCAGCCGTCCGCCCACTCACGCGGACCCCGACCGAGCGGCCGTCGATCAACAGCTGATTCTCCACACAGGTCTCGGGCATCAGTTCGGGCATGACCGGGCGGCGAACCCCCGCGATTCCTACCTCGGCAATCCCGACCGGGAGCGTGATCGGCGCACCATTCGAGCCTCGCACCTGGAGCGGTTGGACTGCGTCGAGCGCGACCCGAAACTGGTTGCTCGTCAACGCCGGGAACGAGATCGGGACCGACCGCACGCCGTCGGCCGTGGTCCCGAGCGGAAGCTCGACGATCTGCTCCTCACCCGCGGGTGTGGTGATCCGCAGTCGAGTCGGAAGTGAGTGCCGCCCGTCGTCACGAAGTTTGAGATCGAACGCGTCGACGGTGATGGGTTGGGGCACCCGCACCGTGAGCGCCTCACCAACCAGATCGCGAGCCGCGCGAGGTCCACGTGGTCGACGTGTCCCCGTCGAACGCTTGGGAGCCGCGCGCCGCCGCGCTTCCGTACCGCTCCGTCGACGTGACCGTGATACCCCCCGCATCGGCACCGGGGATTCCCAGCGCCGCGTCGATCGCCGAATCTCGGGCGTTGACGTTGAGGCGAGCGTCACCCTCGAGGGCGAACGACCGGTCGGTCGGGACCACCAGTCGACGTCGGAAGTCGGCGAACGTCGGCGTCATGATGAACGCCAGCGGGTGAGTCGCCGATTCGGCACCGAGTGTGTGCAGGAGGTCGGTCGGCATCCGCTCGATTTCGACCGCTCGCACCGGCTCGGTCGCGCCGTCGTCGCGCAGGCCGATCTCCGCGAACCCGACCCCGGTCACCCGTCGCCGCCCTCGCTCACTCGCGACCTTGCCGACCTGGTTCGCAATGGTGTCGTCGATCGTGATCGCAATCTTCGAGAACGTTCGCTTCGGGAAGCTCAGGTCTTCGCCCCGCCCCGATCGGGAGGTCAACGACAGATCGCGGTGGATCGATCGGACCGTCATCGAAACGAACGCCGACCTTGGTGATCCAGCGGCCCCGCGGGCCCTTGTTCGCCTGGAGCAGCGACATATGGTCGGTCGTGATCGGGCGCTCGAGTTGCACCTCGATGCGTTCGCGGCCCACGGTCGGCAATCCGGCCGCGACCTCCCATGCCGTTTTCGGATCACCGTCGATCGCCTGGGTCGGTCGGCCCTCGGGGGCGAACCCGAACGCCGGCGTTCCGTAGGTGGTGGCCCGCACCGACCGAACCCCGGTGAGTTCGACGACCGTCTTCGAGCGATCGGTCGAATCCGGGAACACCTCGAGCCGCTGGTCCAACAGGTCCGTCTTCAGAGGCTTCTCGCCCGCTTGTTCGGTGTAGCCGTAGTTGTCCCGCATCCCGGCCCAACGCATGCCGCGCCGACGATTGGAGTCGGTGACGACCAGGACCGCACCCGGAGTCGTCACCGCCCGCAACTTCTTCGGTGTCTTCTCGAAGCTCGGCGACTGGAGTACGAGTTGGCTGCCGTCGAGGATCCCGGCGGCCGCGGCATCGACGAGTCCTTCACCGTCACCGTCGATGATGAGCGGATTCGATCCCGACCGAGCCCGGACGATCGGCACCGGCTCGTTCACCGGGAACACGACGACGGGAGCCGGATCGGACACGGGCGGTTCGGTGGGATCGCCGAGGTCCTGGGCGAGGAGCCGCCCGGGGATCGTCGTCCCGTAGGTCGTGGGTGCGCCGAGCCCGGCCGGGTATCCCCATCGGGTGAGATCGGTCCAGAGCCCGCGTGCCGAGACCAGGTTGAACTGGTCGGTGACCAAGTCGTTGCGCAGCACAACATCACCGACGCCCATCAAGCGCGCAATCGGTGCGATCGTGTTCGGTTCCAGCAACCGGTCCTGCAAACGTCGATCGACGGCGATCAACAAGTTGGTCGAGGCCTCGCTCCCCCACGGGACCAGCTCGCGAGCAACGTAGGGCCGGTCCATCAGCCCCGGCTCGATCGGGTCGATGGTGTCGCCCCACCGATAGGCCGCGAAGTCCGCACCGGGCACGGCCAAGACGCGAGTCGCGTTCCCGCGCGCGTCCAGCGCCGCCAGTGCATCCGTCCAATACTTGGGCACGGCCTCGTCGCGCTCGAGGTACTTGCTGTAGTAGCGGCCGTTCCAGAGGCCGGGGGCGTTCGCGACACACAGCACTCCGACGATCGTCGCGGCACCGAGCCCGACCCAACCGCGACCCCGACGATTCAGGACCGTCCACGCGGCGGAGATGCCGACGCCGAGGAGCACCGTGAGCCCGACGGAGATGAGCGGGACTGCGCGCGTGGTGCTCCGCAGCGCGAAGCCGGCGGTCGAACTCGTCGCGAACGCCTTGAACAAGGAGCCCAAGGCCGTCGGGCTGTCGTAGGGCGACGCGGCGACCGCGATCACCATTCCGATGAGCGTGATCAGCACGAAGTACGCCCGGTCCCGCCACTTGATCACGGCCGCGCTCAGCAACGAGAGCGCCGGGATCAGGAAACTGATCAGGATCAGCGCTTCGCGACGGCTGAAGTCGAGCATGGCGTCGTTCCACGGCCCCGCCCGGTCGCCACCGTAGAAGAACCAGTACCCGAGGCCGCGAAGAATCTCGGTGGCCGTGGAGGTTGCTGAGACGACCTCCACCGATTCGGTGAACCGCAGGATGCCGAGCCCGTACCGGCCCTCGATGAAGAGTCCACTCATCCACCACAACGAGGTGACCAACACCAGCACCGAGGTGTGCCACGCGACCGTCCACGCCCGGCGCAGGGTCGCGTCACGTCGAACCCAGATGGCATACGGGAACCAGATGGCCGGGCCGATCAGCGCGTACAGGAGTGCCGTGGCATTCACCCCGCCGACCAACTGCACGGTCAATGCGAACAGCGCCGGATATTTCCAACCACCAACCCGCAAGGCGCGGATCATGAACGCAAGGAGCCAGGGCAGCGCGGCCCAGGGCCCGAGCAACACACTGAGCCGGGACGAGAACTCGAGTGCGTACGGACTCAGCGCGAACGCGAGGACCGCGACCGGCACCCCCGGGCCGCGCACGTCAAAGGTCCGCAGGAGGTAACGCATGCCGAGCCCCGCGCCGAAGAGCAACGTCCCGAGCCAGATCCGCTGGGCGACCCAGTCGGGGGCACCGAGGACGTGTTCCATCACCCAGTAGAACGGGCCGAGCGGGAACAAATACCCGATCGACTGGTGGCTGACCGTGCCGAGACCGATGTTGGGATCCCACAGGGTGCCGACCCGATCGAGCACCCGGCCCGGATCGAGGTAGAGGTAGCTCTTCGTGTCGGCCGCCACTCGGCCCGGATGCATCAGCATCAGCGGGCCGTAGATCAGCAGGGCAAAGCCGAGGTACCCGGCCGCAGCCCGCCCCCGAGCGCCACGGAACCAGCCGCGAGATCCCTCGCTCGCTCCCACGCCATCGGCTGAGTGACCAGCCGAGAAACCAGACGTCGTCATTGGCCGACGGAACCCCTCTACTCCCAGCCGGCGACGCCGTGGGCGTCCTGGATGTGCGGTCGGGAATGATACTTGCCGGAAATGCGACCGCCGGGCGCGAGCCGAGGCCGCCCGGCCCGCCGTCGCGCGGACCAAGACCCTCAATCGACCTGCCATCATGGGAAGTGCCTGAAACCCGTCTCGCTCACATCCGAGCTCTCGACGGCCTACGCGGCCTGGCGGTGCTGGCGGTGGTGCTGTTCCATGGCCAGCACCTCACGCGGCGGCTATCTCGGCGTGGACTTGTTCTTCGTCCTTTCGGGTTTCCTGATCACAAGCCTGCTCCTTCGTGAACACGCGGCCAGTGGACGGATTCGGCTGGGCAGTTTCTGGTCCCGGAGAGCCCGCCGATTGCTCCCGGCGCTGGCGGCTCATGCTGCTCGGCGTCGCGCTCGTCGCCGCACTCGTCCCCACGACCGCGGTCGGCAGGCCTCCGTGGCGATGCGTGGGCAACGATCCTGCTACGTCGCCAACTGGCGCGCGATCTTCACCGGCAACGACTACTGGGCACTGTTCCGATCCCCGAGCCCGCTCGAACACACGTGGAGTCTCGCGATCGAGGAACAGTTTTATCTCGTCTGGCCGCTCGTCGTCGTGGGCATCGCCGCGATTCGACGCACGTCGCTCGCACGCACCGTCCTGGCCCTCTCGGTGGTCGGCGCCGCGCTCTCCTAGTCTCGCGCTCCAGGTGCTCTACGACACGTCTAACTCTGCGCGTGCGTATTACGGCACCGACACGAGGGCGAGCTCAATCCTCATCGGCGCGGCGCTTGCGGCGGCCATCGTCGCGTTCCCCGGCGAGCTCGGTGCCCGTCAACGAATGCTGCTCGCCGCTGGCGGGTGGCTCGGCGCGGGGCTCCTGGTCGTCGCCTGGACCCAACTCGCGGGCGACGACCCCCTGCTGTATCGGATCGGATTCCTCGCGTGCGCACTGAGCGCGGCGGCGGTCATCGCGACGACGGTCCTCGTCCCGGGCCACTCCCTCAACTCGATGCTTTCCTGGGCACCCTTCCGCGGACTCGGACTCATCAGCTACGGCGTGTACCTGTGGCACTGGCCGGTCGACGTCTACGTGAACTCCGAGCGCGCCGGTATCCGGGGTTGGCCATTGTTCGCCCTGCAGTGCGCCATCACGCTGGTGCTGGCGCTTGCGTCGTATTACCTCGTCGAACAACCGATTCGGAAGGGCTGGGGGGCGCCACGCGTCTGGCAGATCGCGACGCCGGCACTCGCCGCCGGCCTCGCGGTCAGCCTGGTCGTCTCCACCCCGACGTCGACCTCGGCCGGGTCCGCGCGCGTGACCTCGTCCAGGATCGCGGCTCCCACCGACACGGAGTTCCGACTCCAAGAGCTGAGGCTCAGCCAACTCGCAGGGCCGAACACCCCGCGCCTGGTGCTCGGTGGCGACTCGATCGGGTTCACGCTCGCCGAGACCGCTCCGGTAACGCCCGGTGTTCCCTTCGTCGTCTCCGGCGCGTCCATGATCGGGTGCGGGATCACCGACGGCACCGCCATCGGACCCCGCTTCAGACCTCGACCCAAACTCTGCCAACAGTGGGTACCAACGCTGGAACGTGCGGTCCCGATCTTCAAACCCCGTGCGCTGGTGATGCTCACGGGCACGTGGGATGTCTGGCCGAGAAGAGTCCACGGCACGGTCCTGCCGATGTACTCGAGCGCACTCGAAGCCGAGACCACACGGGCGCTCGCACGAGCGCACCGGATCGCGACCAACGCCCATATTCCGTTGGTGTTCCTCACCGTCCCGTGCCTCCATCCGAACGATGTACTCCTGGCCCGGATTCCCGGCCTCGACGATCCCCGCCGAGTCCAGTGGATCAATTCGGTCCTCCGAAAATTCGCGAACCGGAACCCGCAGACCCATCTCATCGACCTCCACTCGTGGGCATGCCGGCAACCGAAGTCTGCATTCGTCGACGGCGTGCACTTTTCAGCCTCAGGAGGCCGGGCCGCGTGGCGATGGCTCACACCGCAGCTCCAGCCGCTGCTCGCACCCCTCGCGTCGCGCCCCAGCGTGCGCGCGGCCCTGACGACGATGCCATGAGCCGCACCACGACCCTGGCGCCCGTCCGCCGGGCGCGCGGCCCGGTCCTCGCAGCCATGGCCGGATTCACGCTGATGTTCGGCGTCGCCCTCGTCCACCTGTCCCAACTTCGTTGGTTCCCCGTCCTCGATCTCGCGTTGACTGAGATGCGGATCCGTGACATCTCGAATGGCCACTCGCCGCTGGTCGGTCTGATCGGTCGGATCGGCCCGATCAAGACTCCGGGGAGTCATCCCGGACCGATCAGCTTCTATCTGCTGTGGCCGGCGTACCGACTCTTCGGGAGCACAGCGTTCGCAATGGAGGTCTCGACGGTCGCACTCGACCTCGGCGCGCTCGCGACCGCGCTGGTCTTCGCGGCGCGTCGGGGTGGCGTGTGGATGGTCGGGCTCGTGGCCGCGGCACTGGCCGGCCTGATGTACGTGCTCGGCCCCCAGTTGCTCGTCCAGCCCTGGAACCCGTACCTGCCAACCTTGTGGTTCTTCGCGTTCGCCATGGCGGTCTGGTCCGTACTCGACCGGGATGTCATCGGGCTGCCAGTCGCCGTGATCGCCGGCACGTTCTGCGTCGAGACGCACATCTCTTACGCCGTGATCGTCGCCGCGGCCGGCACGCTCATGATCGGGACCCTGGTCTACCAGCGGTGGCGAGATCGTGGCTCCGAGGCCTGGAACCGAACGCGGGCATGGCTCCTCGGATCCGTGGCGCTCGGCCTCGCTCTCTGGGTGCCGCCCATGGCCGACGAACTCCTTCACCGCCCCGGCAACCTCACCACGATCTGGAATCACTTTTCCAGTCCACCCGAAGCCATCCTCGGACTCGGACGAGCGCTGGAACTCTTCCTCCGCCACCTCGACCTCTCGAGCTTCGTTGCCCAACGCGATGGCATGACCGGCTCCGTCGTTCCCGGAGCCGTATTGGTGTGCGCCTGGCTCGCCTTCGCGCTCATCGCGGCGCGCGAAACGCGAACGCGGCGTCGCGACCCTGAATCTGCTGGTCGCGACCCTGAGCGTGAGCGGGGTGCTCTCGATCAGCCGCATCTTCGGCCCGCCCTTCTTCTACCTGATGCTGTGGGGCTGGACCATCGGGGCGCTCATGGTGGTCGCGCTCGTCGTTTCGGTCGCGTCGGTGGCCCGGCCGTTGGTCCGGAACTGGGGAGGAGCCCCTCGCCGAATCGCGGCGGCTGCACTCGCCGGTATTTTCGTCGGCGCGGGCTGGGGGTTCAGCGCCCAGGCCGCCGACACCGCGCATCCCGCCGGTCGGGAGTCGGCATTGCTCGCCCAGCTGGTCCCGAAGACCGTGACCGCGATCAAGACCCGCCGTGCGAACGACCCACGGTTCCAGCCACCGTTCCTCGTGACCTGGTACGACCCCATCTCCTTGGGGAGCCTGGGCTACGGATTGATGAACGAGTTGGAACGCGCCGGCCTGGCGGTCGGCACAGTCAGGCAACTCCGGGTCGCCGTCCGCGATCACCGCGTGCTCCATCCCGGCGGGATCGGCGGCGTGGTCCACATTGCCACGGGACGCGCCATCGTGTTTTGGGAAGCCCGCCCTTCCGCGACCCGGGTTGCGTATTACGACCCGAGGTCCCCACTCCAACGCGTGCTGTCGCGCGACCTGCGCGCGCAAGCAGTCCAAGCGCTCGAGGAAGCGGGGTTCAAACATCCCGACCGCTTGGTCGAGGACTCCGCGTTTACGTTGTCCAGCGACGCGCGCGTCTCAGTGACCGGCCAACGCGCGCTCCAAGGATTCATCGCACTCGGACTTCCGACTGCGGTGTTCGTTGAGCACTTCGATCCCGACGCAGCCCCGTCGTCGACCACCTCATGAATGGGCGCTCGACGACGAAATAACTCACCGTCCCCGCCATTGCGGTGAGGATGGAGTTGACCCCACTGCGCCCAGAACCGGGGCCCGATCCCCAGGGCATACACAACGCCAATCCCCACCGGCGGGCAGACCACCCGGCCCGCGCCCAGTACCTGCTCGTCCGAGTTCACGGATTACCCACGCGAGCAGCGGCAGCTATCGCTCACTCGAAACTCCATGAGGGCGTTGTCGAATCCGGGTCGATAGACCGCTGATCGGCCACGATGTTCGCAGCGACAACCCAGCAGCGGCGCCACGACACATGACCCGCGACGGCCACCGCCCAGCGCCCCTCACCGGACGCGAGATGGAGTGACATCATCACGGGGTCGCCGCGCCCGTTTCCGTTGGCCGCGGCGGCGCCGCCGACACAACCGATGCGACACTGCGTTCATCGGCCGCTCGATGAGATACCAACTCGCGGCCGCGAACACCAGCGAGGCCGCCCCGGCGAGTGCGTATCGTCCGAGCGTCCAGAGCAATCCGGTCCTGGCGCCGATACCACTTGTGTGTTCGATGATGTAATGCTGGATCGGACGATGCCACAGATACAGGCCGTACGACACGAGCCCGACCCAGGCCAACGGGGCCGAGCGCAAGCCCGCCCGGATCAGACCCCGATCACCGCCGAGTACCGCCGGCAAACCAGAAATGTTGCGAACATGGGGTGGCGAAGGTAAGAACCAGCGCCTGTAAATGGGTCCTATCGAAGACATTCCGGGGAATGTCGATGGCGACCTGCGTACCACAACCCAGCCGCGATCGCCCACGAAAACGCCGGCCAACGTACGACCCATGCTGATCATGGCCGGCAATCGCCGCCCAGCGGCGATCCATTCCCCAACGACCGCCAGCACCATTCCCCCGGCAAACCAATGCAGGTACCCGGGCAGCCACCGCATCATCTGATCGGCACCAAACCACGCTCCCTGGCGGCTGGGGGTGGCCTGACGCCAATAGATGTCCCACAGACGAAGACCCATGCCGACCACGAACCATCCCGTAGCCGACGAGCGCTACCCGCAGGCGGGCCCGCACGGAGGTATACCGGCCGCCCAACGCCTACCAACCAGGCAAAGAGCGGAATCACCAGATAGAAGCTGACCTCAATCACGAGGCTCCAGGCGACATCAAGGCCCCGATCGGTGGAGCCGGTCCGGTAGTTCTGCATGAGACCGAAATACGTCGCACCGTCGCCCACTGATTCGATATGGATGCGGTCCAGTAGCGCAAGGACCGTCGAGCGCGACCCAGTACGCCGGGACGATTCGAAAGAGCCGGCGGGTCCAGAAATCCAGGATCGGCGGGAACTCTCGGTCGGCGACCATGGACCGCACGAATGGCCGGTACAACAGAAACCCACTCAGGACGAAGAAGATCGACACTCCGAGACAGCCGAATAATCCGACGACATTCCAGTGCCGCAGCATGAAGCTGCCGGACCCGAGCAGCACCGAACCGTGATACAGGAAGACCAACGTCGCGGCGATCGCGCGCAAGCCATCGAGGGCACCGAGCCGCGTCGCGGTGGTCCCACTTGGCACGGAGCCAGCGTCGGCAGGCGGGTCCACCACGACGGTCACCGGAGAGAGTCAACCATGGTTTGAAGGCGTTTGAGAACGGTCGGGACCGGTCGACACGGCGACCGGCGTCGGTGCCGGAACCCGTTCCTGGCGCCCGAGGGCACGCCGGTTGCGCGTCGCCCACCGAATGAACGGGCGTTCGATGACGACGTAGCTCAGCGTCGCCGTCAACGCGGTCAGCACCACGATCACGAGGAGCTGAATCGCGGCGTTTCGCGGGAGGTTGCCGAGGACGATCCATTGCACAACCTGGTACATCACGATGAGGTGCCAGAGGTAGATGCCGTACGAGACGGTGCCGATCGCGACCATCGGCCGGCTTCGGAGCACCGACCGCATCGATCCACCATCGGATGCGGAGCCCAAGACGATCGGCATCACCAAGAAGAACGCGATCCAGGGCATCGCCGTATTCCGGATCATGAGTTGTTGGAACGTGTACGCCTGCCCGACGCACCGTCGGAAATTCGCTTGCTGGATCAACACATAGAGCACGACGGCGATCGCGACCGACCAACCCGGTCGGCGAACCAGTGCGGATAACCCACCGAGGGAGTGAGCCGCCGTCACGGACCATCCGCGGCGCCCAGCGCGAGGAGCAACCCGAGCGCAAACCAGTCGAGGTACCCCGGCAGCCACATGTCGACGTAGCGCAGCGGTCGCCACAAGTGTTGGACGAATGCGTACGGACTCCGGTGGGACTGCGCCCAGAATCGCGCCGCGATCCCCAAGGCGTACACGATCCCGATGCCGACGAGTTGGCCCGTCAGCCCGGCCTCGCCGGGTACGGCGGGGCCCGAGTTCGCGAATCAACCACGCGACGAGTGGCAACACCAAATAGAAGCTGAACTCGATGACGAGCGTCCACGCCACGCCGAGGCCCCGCAACATGTTTCCCGCGTGGTAGTTCTGCAGCAGTCCGAAGAACTCGAGCGCCTCACCGAGATTCTTGACCTGGTCAGGACCGACGACGAACAGATACACCGCCAGCGCAACCCAGTACGCGGGGAGAATCCGGGCGCACCGGCGCAGGTAGTAGCTGCCCCACGCGCGGCGACGGCCGCTCGTCCAGTGCGGCGCGGACAAACGGCTGCTCAAGCAGGAACCCCGACAGGACGAAGAACACCGCCACGCCGAGTGGCCCGAACCGGGCGATCCAGTAGTACGCGCCTGCTGAGATCAGGCCGGGGTGCAACAGGTTCAAGGTGCCGGAGAGGTGGAACACGAAGACCAACCCGGCGGCCAGCGCGCGCAGTCCCTCGATCTCGGGAACCCGGGCGGTGCGCTTGGTCGGGCACGGGCAGCGCCGACTTCGGTCACCAACCCGACTACTCCCCCGGGCCTCGATAGACCGGAAGGTCACGCAGCTGCGGTGCGTCGGGCGAACCGCTGATCGCGTAGAGCTTGATCTGGTTGGGCCCCTTGACCGCGAACTGCTGTGCCACGATCGTCGTCAGGATGCCAGTCGGCTTCCCTTGGAACGGGAGCGCCTGCCCGACCGACGCGATCTTGCCGTTGAGTCCGACCGCGATCCACGTGTCCTCGTCGAGGTTGCTGATGATCGCCTCCAGGTAGGTCCATGGCGCGATGTACGCGTCCGGATCGATGAAGTCGTACTTCGGCACGCCACCGACGTTGGCGAGCGTCGGTCGGGTCACCGGACCGACCGGTAGCTCCGACACCGAACGACCGACCAGACCCCCGTAGGGTCCCACCCGGTACACCCGCAGGCTTTTCTCGCCGCCCGGCGCCACGGTTTGGTGTTTCAGGACGTCCTGGAACCCGGCCGGGTCCATCAGCAAATAGCGCTGCCCCTTCTCGGGCCCGATCGCGTCGGGCGGAGTGAAGCTGTTGCCCTTGGTCTGGTCGAACTCCCGCGGGAAGTCGGCTCGAGGCGGATCGAGTAATGACGAACCGTCGATCTTCCACGGGATCTTCGCTTTGATGACATCGGCGATCGTGGGAAGCACGTCGATCGACTGCGCCGGTCGATCGTCGACCACCCCGGCCGACTGGCCCGGGTACTTGAAGAACAGCGGCGTCCACATGATGTCGGTGTAGTTGCCCGCGCCCTTATTGCGGGTCACGCTGCGGATGCCCTCGTTGGGTCGGAACGAGACTCCGTGGTCCGCGGTCACGACGACGAGTGAGTCCTTCCATGCGCCGATGGACTTGAGTCGATTCGTGATCCGACCGAGGGTCACGTCAGTGGCCTGGACCTGCAGGAGATGCTGACGTCGGGCACTCTCGGCCGGCCAGGCGTCCTTCTGCCAGACCAACTTGCTCGCGCCCTGTTGCGGGGCGAGATGCTGATTGTCCTTGAGGTCAGGCAGCAGGTGCCACGGCTGGTGAGGAAGTTCGATGTGGACGAAGTCCAACTCGGGACCGGTCCCGGGCTGCAGCGACGCCACGAACTTGCGCATCTGCGGCAGGCCGTACTGCACGACCGAATCGTCGGAGAAGTTCACCGTCGAGCGATTCGGTGACGCGAAGTCCTTCCACAGCCTGACTGTGTCCTTGCCCAGCAGCTTCAGGCCGGTCGAGCCCATCGCCCTCCGCCCGCCTTGGCGGCGCACGCGGTGCGTGGGCACAGTTGGGTGACTGCCTCGTGCACGTTGAACGGATACACGCCACGCAGGAAGGTGAACAGGTTGTCGGGGTAATCGGCCGAGCTCGGCACCACGTTGCCCTTGCGGTGGGAGCCGACCGGTCACGATCGCAGGAACTGCTCGCTCGGTGTAGGGCGCCACGGTCGTGTTGTTGCGGTACCAGGTCGACTCCGAGGCGAGCTTGGCGAAGTTGGGGAACAACTCCGCATCGATCTTGCCGCTGCCGTCGAGCAACGACTGCTCCGGGAACTCGTCGTAGACCACCACGATCGACCCGCTTCGGGTTCTTCGCCACCACATCATTCGGTCGAGGTCGGCTTCCCGCCGAAGACCACCGACGACGCCGGCGACGCGAAGAGGAACAGCGCCGCGAACAACGCCGGCGCGATCGCCAACACCCGGAACCACTGGCGTACCCAGTCGAGCCGCAACACGGCCAGCGCACCCAGCAGCCCGCTCAGCACGCCGAGATGAATGAGGCGGTTCGGAACCATGTCGGTGGTGCGTTTCAGGATCTCCTCGACGAATATCCCGATCGGAACACCACACAGCAAGGCGTGGGCGAAGCGGCGCAGGCGAGGCAGTACGAGTCCGACCCCGACCTCGATCGCGTACAACCCTGCGACCGGCACGAACAGGATCAGGAGTGAGATGACGATCAGGTCCAGCGCCGACGACCCACGCGTGGCGAAGATGCCCGTGTTCTTGCCGAGCAGATCGAACGTCGGTTGCGCGAACGCAATCCCGCACAAGGCGAACAGTTCGAGCGCCGCTCGGAGTTCGCGGGTTCGTGGCCCGAACCGACGCGCCGCTGCATCGACGGTCGCCGGGGCCGGCCCGGTGCTCATGCCGTGACCTCAGCCGGCGCGTCGGCCGGCGGCGTTGCCGACGGCTTCGAACTGCCCGGCCACAGCCGATGCGAGAGCCGGATCGCCGGACGCTCCACCCAGAAGTAGCTCGCGGTCGCGGTCACGAGGGTGAGGCCCAACACGATGGCGAACCAGAGCCAAATGTTGACACCGATCGTGCCGTTCCGGACCCAGACCTTGAGTTGCTGCACCCAGATGATGTGCCAGAGGTAGATGCCGTAGGACACCAGCCCCAGCGACGTCAGGACCCGCGTTTGGAGCCCCCGACGAATCCGGCCCTCGGATTGATCACCGAACACCGCCGGGAAGATGAGGAAGAACGCCACGAGTCCGTAGAGGAACGCGATGCCGAAATCCTGCACGCGGGTGACTCGAGGAATAGATGCTCTCCGGCGTGTTGAGTTGCAGCGCCACCCAGAAGCACACGAGCGACAGCAACCACGACACCGCCGGGTACCGAGCGAGTGCCCGTCCCAACATCGGGATCCGCCCCCCGTTGGCGATCCAGGCGCTCCCGACGGCCAAGCAGCATGCCGAGCGCGAACCAGTCGAGATATCCCACCAACCACTGGCCGACCTGCTCGATCGGGAACCAGCCGCCGCCGGCGGGCGCCGGATCGCTGCCGAGCGACCAGAGGCGCCACACCCGCACGCCGATCGCGAGCAGATACAGGAAGGCCAACCCGCCGAGCTGCACCCGCAACTTCGACCGCACGTCGGCATCCGGCCGGGTGAGCGCTCGGAACAACCAAGCGATTCCGGGAAGCGCCAAGTAGAAGCTGATCTCGATGACCAGCGTCCATTCCACGCCGAGCCCGTTCAGGGTCAGCCGCGCCGCGGTAGTTCTGCAGCAGCAAGTAGTACGACCAGAACAGCTCGAAGCTCTGGATCTTGGCGATGGCGATTCCGTACACGGCAAACGGTCAACGCCACCCAGTACCCCGGGTAGATCCGGAACGCCCGCCGGCCCCAGAACGGGATCAGCCGAGGTGTCGGCTTCCCGGCGAAGTGGGCGGCGACGTACGGGCGGTAGAGCAGAAAGCCCGAGATCAGGAAGAACGTCGACACGCCGAAGTTGCCGAGTCGTTGGGTCCATTGCCAGGTGTCGTAGTGCAGCGTCTCGATGTTGTACGTGGTCGTGACGTGGTACACCACGACGGCCAGCGCGGCAATGGCCCGCAGCCCGTCGAAGCACGGGAACCGATCGTGCGGTACCGGAGCGACCGTTCCTGGGATCCTCGCTTCGATGTCGAGCGACGTCGAGGTCATGGCGCGCCCGCCGCATCGAGCGGCCCGGCAGCGAAGCCCGCAACTCGGAGCCCCGTTCCCTTGACCGAGGACACCACGAGCCCGGCGCGGTGCGCGTTGCGCAACTCGGTGGATCGCATCGTGACGCCGGTGTCCCGCCCATCCACGTAGAACGTGAAGCGGTCGGCCTCCAGTCGGATCCCGATCGTGACGTTGGTCTTGTCGTAGGTCACCACACCGATCCCGCTGTCGGTCACCTTGGACTCGCGCCCGTTGATCACTTTGAAGACGTTGAAGGTCGCGTAGTCGGGCACGGCCACGATCCGCCAGTAGTTCTGTGGGTCCTGGTAGCGGAAGACGACTCCGAAGCCTTGCGGCGCGGTCGTGGCCGTGGCTTGCACCCAGCCCGTCGCCCGGCCGACGTCGATGGTCGCCACACTCGGCGTGTCCGACGGCGTGGACGTCAGCACCGCCTCGCGCCCCTTGATCCCCCACTGCCCCGACGCCACCGCCCACTTGCTCACCGGTCGTGCTCGTGCCCGAACGTGTCACTCGGCAGGTCGGTCGAAGTCGTCGCGAATCGGCGCATCGGGTCCGAGCACGTTCCATTGGGTGGCCGAGAAGCTCGTGAAGCGGCCGTCGGTCGCACCCGCCTCGGCGTTCACGACCAATCCGGCCCGCGGGAGCATCATTGATGCTGTCGGGACCCGAATCGTCGACCCGCCGGACCGAGACGTCGTTGACGAACACCTCGAAGCCTGCTGCGTCCATGTCGACGCGCACACGGGTGCCCGGCGCGATCGGCGCCTGACCCACATTGCCCATATCGGCAGGGACGGCCGACTTGATCTTCGTGAGGTTCCAAGTTCCGAACTCGGGAACGACCGTGAGCGTCCAGCAGTCCAAGAGGTCGCGACAGCGAAACGCGAGGCCCATCCCCTTGGTGATCGTCTGCGCGGTGACCGCGACCGTGCCTTCGCCCCGACCCACCCGCACCAGGGCAACGCTCGACCCGATCGGGGCCGGCGCGGTCACCCGCGCGTTCCCGTCGGCCATTTCCCAGAGACCGCGCACGGCAGTCCACCGCTCGCCCGGTAGGAGCTCTCCCCAGACCAGGTCCGGGTCGGGTCGCGAAATCGTCGGTCACAGTGCGCGGGAAGGGTACGGCCGGAATCACGGCGACGGGCGTCAAGGCCTTCTTCGTCGTCACTCGATCCAGCACGGCGCCGGTCCCGAGCAAGACGACAAGCGCGACGATCAATGCGATGAGCGCCAACCGACGTTCATGAGCGGAGAGGTCGGACCCGCCGGGCTTCTCGTCTTCCACCGTGGGTCCGGACAGGGATCAGCCTTCGTCGACGACGACGTCTGGCGCGGCGGCCGACGAAGCGGGGTCGGTACCCTCGGCGACCTCGTCCGGCGATTCGAGGTTCTCACCCTTGCGAAACACGCCGGTGATCCGGCGCCAGCCGACCTTGCCGGCGACAACGACGCCCGCCGCGCCGGCCGCGACCGCGCCGACGATCATGCTTCCGGATCCGGCATCGAGGTAGCCGAAGACTGTCATGGTTCCCCCAGATCGCTCCCTACCGACACCCGTCGGCAGAACGCTCAATGGTAGCAGTGCCACGCGGAGCGATCTACCGGCCTCAGAAGTTCACGGCTCGCGTTCGTCGTCTGGATTCAGGGAGGTCTCAGACTTCGCGGCGGGTCGCCACGATGAACCGGCGGTCCTGATCGAGGAAGGTGCCGTACCGGTGGACTTCGGACCGTTCGATCACGAACCGTTCCTCGATGATGTCGACCGTCTTGGCGAAGTCTCGACCTTCGAGCGCGGGGGGATGGGACTCGAAGATCAGTCGCCCGCCGGGCCGCAGGAAGTGATGACAGCGCTCGAAGTACTCCTCGAGTCCCTGATGGGTGTTGCCGTCGTAGGTGTGGTGGTTCGCGAACGACAGCACGTCGTCGAACCGTTCGCCGGTGTCGGGAAACTCCTCGAACGACGAGACCAGGAACTCGACGGTGTCGATCCCGAGGTACTCCGCACCCACCCGGCCGGCCTCGACGAGGAACGGGTTGATCTCGAAGGCGATCACCCGCGCCGCCGCACCGGCGATGGCGAGGGAAAGGAATCCACTGTTCGAACCGATCTCCAGCACGGTGCGGTCCCGCACCAACTCACGGAGTCCGAACGCCTCGACCCGAGCGGTCGTGTCTCGGAGCCCGGACACCCCCAACTCCGTCGAGGATTGGTACCAGTACGCCTCGCCGTAGTCGTAGGTGCCCCATTCGCGGCTCTGGCCGACGAGCTGGGCATGCAGCGCGCGATGCAGCGCCAGCCGCCTGGCGTCGCCCCCGAGCGCGGCATAGTCGCGTTGGCGATTGCGGATTCCGAGAGCCCGGAGCGGTTGTTTGGTGCGGACCGCATCGACCGCGAAGCGCAGCGGTGCGACCGGCGACGGCTTCTCGTAGTACTTCGAATACCCCTCGAGCATCGGGGTCGACGACGAAAGCGCGGGAGCCTCCGCTCGCGGCGAGACGTACAACTGCGCGAGCGCCCGGCCGCGCACCGTCGGGTGCATGAAGTGGAAGGTGATCCCGGCGTGGAGGTCCTGCGGGGTCCCGGCGAGGCGGCTCGCGTCGGCGGCGGGCGCCAGGACATCGCGCACCAACAACTCGGCGCGCAGCAACGGATCCACGAACGAGAACACCGACCGGTACAGCGTGTCGTCATCCGGACGTTCCATCGATCCGAGGTCGATCGCGATGGGTTCGGGCTCCCAGGTCGCGAGGACGTCACCGTCGTCGAGGCCCGGCGTCATCAGGAACGCCGAGACGCCCGGGCGGCCGCGAACCAGTTGGGACCACAGCAGCACGTCGGCGCCCCGCACGTAGGGCAGCAAGCCGGTGTGGACGTGCACGATCGCGAGACCGTCGATGTCGAAGACGGCCTGCGGCACGATCCCACCACCGCTGAAGATCACCATCGCCGGTGCGACGGCGCGCAGCACGGTGAGCAGGCGCGGGTCCGAGTACGAACTCGCACCGACGCGGATCACCTCGTCCGAGAAGGCTTCGTAGCGAAACCCGTCGAACATCGTGGCGTAGAGCTGTTCGGGTGCGTCCACGAGTGGGGCCAGACCACGAGCAATCGCAGCGACCAGCGCCGGGTTGCGCTTGCGAATCCGGTACGGGTGGTAATTGTGCGCGCGATCCTGGGCTCGGGCCCCGAGCCGAACCGCGATCTCCGATTCCGCACCGGGGAGCGACCGGATCTTGCCGGCGAGCGGATCGCGCACCATGAGCACGATGCGCTCCGGCGCGAGACCCTCACGGGCGAGCCGGGCCAGATACGCCCGGGCCTGGGGTCCTTCCCACGCCAAGACGGTGATGGGCACCACGCGCCGGGTCACGATGGGTGCCCCGTGCGATCATCGACGACACTCATGGCCCAGGCCCGCAACGCCGGTGCCTCGGGTAGGTCATCGAATTGGTCGAGGGCTTTCAACGCCGAGTTCGCGCACTTCAGCCCCCACCCGCCGTCGCTATTCGGATCCGTTCCACCGAGGGTTCCGGCGTTCGCGAGCAGAACGGCGATCAGCCCTGCGATCACCGCCGGGGTTGCGCCGACTTCGGGATCGAGGCGCTTCCAACCGTGTGCGTATCCGACCGACACCCGGCGCCGGACGTCGATCTGTCGGCACAGCGCTTCCAGGTCCGCTCGATCGGCGCCCGTGGCCACCGCCGGTCCCGCATCGAGCCAGCGGGCGACCAGTCCGGCGACGGCAATGCCCACGAGTGGCGAGTCGGGAACCGCGTCGGCCTCACCTACCAGCGGCGCGAGCGTGCGGAAGATGGCATCGCCGCGGGTCACGATCGTTGGGCTTTCACGAATGCATCCGCCTTGGCTGCGATCATCTCCGCGGCGACGGCGCCACTGCGACCGACGTTGAAGATCGCCGCGTCGCGTTCGGATCGAAGGCGCAGTTGCCACTCCCCGGCTTCGTTGGCGAATCGGTGCACGGCCGACACCGCGTCGGCCAGATCGTCGACGCCGACCACCGCGCCGATGCGTTCCCGGATTGCGGCTTCGAAGGGCTCGATGCCGAGCTCGCCGTAGGCGGCGTTGTTGACCTTGCGATCCACGTCGATGAACACGACGGGCCGCTCCAAGCCGAACGCGTACTCGAGGGCCGCGCCGGACCAGTCGCTGACCATGACGTCGGAGGCTGCCAGCGACCCGGTGGCGACAATGTCTCGGTCGAGCACGAACTGCGGGTGACCCGTGAAGGCGGCCTCAATCGCCGGGATCGCGTCGGGCGTGCGTTTCGATGTCATCGGGTGCGGCCGGGCGATCACCCGGCATCCTCCCTCGAGCAGCGTGCGGATCAGGTCGACACCGACCGTCTCGAAGATGCACGTCGGGCCCCACGACGGCGCGATCAGGACGGTCGGGAGTTCGCCATCGGCCCGACCGCGCGGCCCGGCGTTCGCCGCGGCGACGATCGTGTCGAGCCGGCCGTACCCGTGCTCCACCAGTTCCTTCGCCGGCAGGTGCGCCAGCCGTTCCCGGGCCCGGATCTCGTCCACCATGTAGGGGCCGACGCAACAGACCGTGTCGTAGTGATCGAACCCATCGGGTTCGTAGATCATGTGCGTGCTCGCCATGCTGTGGAACACGTAGACGTACTCCGTGCCGAGCTTGGCCGCGAACCGGGACCGGGGCAGGACCGAGATCCCGAGCTGCGGCACCGTTGCGACGAGCACCCCGGCCTCCATCATCTGGAACGCCATGGCGCGCCCGACGCCTTCGCCGATGAAGAAGGGGCGGATGCCCGGTCGATCGGTGCTCAGCACGGGGTCGTCCGGGCTCGAGGTCAGGTACGACACCGAACGCCCGTTGGCGACCAGCGCCGTGATGATCGGTTCGAAGTGCGGCCACGATCCGCCGTCCTCGGCGTAGAACGTGATGATCCGGTCACGAAGCGGTTGCTTCTCGAACGCCTTGCGACCGTTCGCCACCTTGCCACGCGTTTCGGCCGTGGCAGCCCGATCGCGAGTCCCGAACAGTTTCATGACGCCGCGTCCGGTCCGACGCGGACGTGACGGTCGAGCGCGCCCGACGCATGGAGTTGGCGGTACATGTCGAGATCCTCGCACGTGTCGACTTCCAGCCACCCGCCGTCGACCATGACGGCATCGACCGGTACGCCGTCGTCGATGAGGAGCTGGACGAACGCCGTCATGAACATATGGTCCCGATCGCGCCCTTCGTACGAGCCGGCCGGATCGAGGGAATCGAATCGACGCGGCCACTCCGGCGCCCGCGCTGCACTCACCCGGATCAGCCCTACGTACTGGCCCTCGATGTCGTCGTAGCTGGTCGGCGGACGACCGAGTTCGCGTAGCCGGCCGCCGGCATCGACCCGCAACGTCTCGGCGTCGCTGAGCGGATCGTCCATGCGCAACTCCCACAACGACCGCCACGCGCGATCGACGAGCACGCCCACCTGCGCGTCACTCTCGATCAAGGCGGTCACGAGCCGGGGCTCGTAGACGATGTCGCCGTAGGCCACCAGCACGTCGTCGGTGCCGTCGAACACCTCGCGTGCGCACATCAGACTCGCCACCATGTTGGTGTCGTCGTACCGGTCGTTGTGGACCCGGCGGGTGCCGACCGTGATCTGGTCGGCCCGATATCCGGTCACGATCGTCACGTCCGCGATGCCGGCATCGGCCAGTGCGTCGAGTTGCCAGGCCAGGAGCGGCCGACCGGCCAACTCGACCAGACACTTCGGGCGATCGTTCGTCAACGGTCGGAGTCGCGTCCCTTCACCTGCGGCCAGAATCACGGCGCGCATCAGCGGGCCTTCGCGATGAGAGTCCGGAGCAATTCCCGATCCATCGGATCCGGCTCGGCTCGTTCGGGATGCCACATGATGCCCACCTGGGGCAACGTGCGATGGGCGACGGCTTCGATGGTTCCGTCGGGGGCGGTCGCGAGCACCTCCAGGATCGGGCCGACGCCGTCGGGCCCCACACCCCAGTCGTGAAACGAGTTCACGGGCCCGTTTCGCAGCGGCCAGGGCGACGCCTGCTTCTCCAGCGCGTGCGCGACGCCGACATGACCGCCGATCGGTACCAACCGGCCACCGGAGTGGACCACCAACATCTGCATGCCCCGACAGACGGCCAGAACCGGGCGACCGGTGCGCGTCGCGTAGTCCAGGATCGCGGCTTCGGTCGCGTCGCGTTCGGGCGCAGGGTTCGCGGCGTCCGGCAGATGGGCCAGGTCGTTCCCGCCCGTGAGCACGAACGCACCCAACTCGAACTCTCGAATGAACCCCTCGACATCGGGAAGACAGTTCGGAATCGGCACCGCGAAATCTCCGCCGGCGGTGATCCACGGCAGCCAGGCCTGATCGAGCGCGTCGCGGCGCTCGCCCCGCTCGGGCAGATGTTCCACACGCTGGGTGAGCCCGATCCGCACGCCGGTCACCGTACGACCGTGATCGCACGAGCGCCGCAGTCGAGGCGCAGCACTCCAGCGCGCGCCAGACCTTCGTAGCGAACCTCGCCCACTCCGATCGCGGCGGGCAGACCACACTCGGCGGCGCGAACAGCCATATGCGAGTTGGCGCCGCCGAACATCGTGATCAGGCCGGCGATGTCGCGCGCGAGCAACCAGTCGTAGCCGGGGTCGGCGCTGGGAATGAGCACGATGGCACCCTCGACGTCGACATCGGTCGCGCCGGCACCGATCACCACGCGCGCTTCGACCGCAGACGCGGTCACGAAGTTCGGTTCGGCAGCGACCTGTTCGAACCACACCAGATCGGTGGAATCGGCGATCTGACCCGGGAGGGCGACGCCTTGGGTGACCAGGTAGATGTCGGCCCCCTCGGCGGCCCGGTCGTGCAACTGGGCTCCGGCATCGGGCGGGGCATCTCGTGCCGCCAACAGATCACCGATCCTGATGTTGGCGAGATCGGACCGGTCGAGCCCCACCGTGACACCGAACTCTGCGATCGCTTCGATCGCTTCGGACAGCGGCCGGGTGAACACGAACTTCCCGGCCTCTCGTCCCGCGATCGCCCCCCGGATGAACTCGTCGAGTGCATCGACATCGCCCGCCAGTCCGAGGTCGGTCAGCGCCTCGGAGATCGCGCCGCCCTCGGCCACGGTCCACCGGAATGGCGACGATGAGTCCGGGTCGGGTTCCTGGTCGACCAAGGGTCGGAGGTATTCCTCCGCCGCCGCGCGGTACCGCGGCGACGTGATGTCGTAGGTGCCGGGGCGTAGGTGACCGTACTCAGCGACGAAATCGTCCCACGCCAACGCACCGGTACGCACCATGGCGGCATCGGCGCGGAGTCGGCCGAAGACCGTCTCGGTCGTGGCCAGGAACTCGTCGACTCGCGCCGCGCTCACCGCGCCGATCGCCACCAGCCCGCGCAGCACGCTGGTCGCGACGAATGCCGCGCGCGCCAGGTGCGCAAAGAGCACAGTCGCCTCGGCGCGGACGTCATCGAGGAGGTACGCCGCGCGAGTGAGTGGCGGGATCGCAGATGGGACCGCGACTCGGAATCGCTGCCGGAGCGACTCGAGCCGCGCCAGGTCGTCGGGCAGGCGGGTCAGCGCGGCGACCGTGATCGAGTGCAGGCCCGCGCGCAACTCCTGGACGTCGGCTGCGGAGAAGCCCGCCCCCCGCAGCCGGTCACCGTAGGTGTCGAACCCCGGGGCCAGACACGTCGCCAGGACCTCGAACTCGACCTTGTCGTGCCACTGAGGATGGGCCGCGAGTTCCGCGATCTGGAACTCGACCAGACGAGATGCGAGGTCGTCGCTCACGCTCGCCGGCACGAACGAGTTGAAACACGCCCGCACGTCGACGAAGGGATGGCCGGCGATGTCGACCAGCAACGGACACGGCCGTACGTCGCGGTAGCCGTACTCCGCACGCTGACGGGCCCACGCCTCATCGGTGATGACGTACCGGTAGAGCGACGCGGCCAACGCCCGCGGCGTCGTCCCGATGATCTCGGCCGGATTCCAGTCGGCCATCACGCTGTAGCGGGTCGTGCGACCGACGAGTGAAGGAATCGGCTCGACTCGTGCCCGCACGAACCGTTGGGCGGCCTTCACCGCGTTGCGAACCCGTTCATCGTCGATCGGCACGGCGAGATCCGACATCGCGATGGGCCGCACCTGCAGAATGTGGACCTCGCCGCCAGCGGTCACCGCAAACTCGACGTCGAGTGAGTCATGGCCCACGAGCCGTTCGATCTTCTGCACCGCACTGAGCACCGGCGCGACACCATCGGGGAGCCCACTCACCTCCGACGCTTCGCGTAGACACACGATCGTGCGGGCGTCGCCACCACCCGTCACCACGTCGGTCCGGTTGGTCGCGTCGTCGAAGTTGACGACGTAGTACGGCGCGCCGAGCGCATGGGTGCGAGTCATGACGACACCACTCATCGCCACATCTCGCAGCATCTCCTGAACCAGGACTTGGTCACCATCGGCACCGAGCCCGTAGGAGGCGAACACGTCCTCGACGGCGCGAGCCAGCGGCTCCGCTTCCGGAGCGACGTTCGCGATGCTGTCGTAGCGCCCCGCACCCGAGGCCGACCAGCCATCCTCGCTCAGCGCACTGCTCCGGACGATCAACGCGGGAAACGGCAGGTCACGAAGTACCTCGTCGATCACATCGGCACGATCGCTCGCCCAGCGGGCGCGGGTGAACGACACCGACGCGCCGATGGTTGCGCCGTGATCCATGCGGCGCAGTCGGTCCAGCGACTCCGCCTTGGTTCCGAGGACGAACCGGGCGAGGTCCTGGGGCGCATCGAGCTCGGCCCAGTCCCCCTGCAGGTCGACCGCGTGAACGTCGATTTCGGCCCGGCGCACTGCGTCGATCAAGGCTGGAAGCCCGGCCGCCGGACCGAGCACCCCGCTCTCGATGATCCGCATCGCCGCGACCATCGCCACGGGCGAGAGCCGGAGGAGCCCGGCAAACTCGGCATCGGCTTGGTCGACCTCGACCTCGGTCCCGATTCCGAGGACCCGGCCGGCGCCGATGCGGACCTTCTCCGCTCGGGCCAGCCCCGCGGGCCCCCGGCCGTCGTAGCGACTGCGCCAGGTGGAGTCGACCGCGATCGCGATTCCGGATCCCGCGGCGGCGACTGCTTCGACCGCGGCCCGCCGGAACACCACGTCGGCGTAACAGACGTAGGTAGACCGGAGTGGGTCGATCGGCACCGACCGGAGCGACTCCACCGGTCCGGTGTCGGCCCAAGCCCGGTTGAAGACGACGCTGACCTGTGGGTACCGCTCGACGACGTCGTCCGCTTTGAAACCACCGACGAAGGAGATGTCAGGTTCACCCAAGATCGCGAAGGCATCGAGCAGCCAATCCATGACCCGACCGCGCTCGTCGATGTCGACCATCGCCGAGGCCACACCCCCTCGGACCGACCGACCGGCTCCGAGGATCACGACGTGAGCGGACCCGGGCTGCATGAAGCCGGAAATCCTACCGGAGTGGGGTCGCAGGCAATTGCGTGGCTACCCGAGGGCGGCGAGGCGCTCCGCGACATCCGCGAACGACGCGTCATGCCGACGGATGCGATCGAACAGCATGCGCGCCCGGGGCAGGTTGCCGGCTCGTTCCTCGAGGTCGGCCAGCGCGTACCAGAGCCGCACATGGTGCGGTTGAATCCGCTTGACCGTGCCCGAGGCCCGACGACCGAGCATGGCGACAGCCTCGCCGAGGCGATCCTGATCGGCCAGTGATCCGGCCAGCACGATGCGGCCCTCGGTGACGAGTTCCGACGACGGCGAGATCTCCGCCAGCTCGGTCCAGAGTTCCTTGACTCGATCGTGATCTCCGAGCGCACGCGCGCAGTCCATCAGGACCGGGTGCTGATTGACCTCGTGGCTGAGTCGGGCATAGACGTCGAGTTCTTCGGCCGCGGCCTTGTACTGGCCAGCCCGGTAGAGCGACAACCCCAGCAGTTCACGAACCGACGGGGCACCGGGAAGTGCCTTCTGGACCGGGCGCAGGATGCGGATGGCATCGCGCTCACGGTCTTCGGCAAAGGCTTCCGACGCTTGGGCGACCGCCTGATACCAACGGTCACCCCGGGCTCCGCCGTGGCGCAGAATCTCGTCGCGCACCGACATCGGGCCCTTCGGCCGACGCCGTCGGCCACCCGAAGGCTCCTTCGTCGTTCCCGCAGGCTTGGCGCTCCCTCGTGCGTTCGCCGGTGCCGGCTTGCCTTTGCCCCGCACCACCCGGAGCGGCGCCGGCTCACCCCGTGCCGGCTTGGCTTTCTTGCTGCCGGTATCACGGAACTCCGGAGCCGCCGGCGCGGGCTTGCGCCGACGCGACGTTCCGATCGTGCCCCCACGCGGCCCGTCATCACGACCCCGACCTGTCCCACGCGGCCCGTCATCACGACCCCGACCTGTCCCACGCGGCCCGTCATCACGACCGCGACCCGTCCCTCGATCTGCACTGCGAGCACCGCGACCGGTTCCACCACTGGTCGGCCGACCCGACCCGGCAGATCTCCCGCCACCGCTTGACGGACGGCCACTGGAGGTCCCCCGCGATTGGTCGCCCGACCCTCCCGGACGTCCCGAGCCCGGGTTCGGACGTCCGGCACTGCTCCCCGAACGCCCTGCACCACCGCTGCTCGGCCGTCCCGAACTGCTACTCGGGCGACCCGATGAGTTGCTCGGCCGTCCCGACGAGCTCCCGCCGCGTCCGGATCCACTCGAAGGTCGACCGGAGGAACCTCCGGGTCGGCCACGGCCGGCACCCGATCCGCGCGGCTTGTCGCCGCCACCACTCGAACGCCGATCCATGCCAAACACCTCAGAAACGGGCCGCAGCCCTCGAACAGTCGGGACATACAGAAGCTGGGAGGCGAACAATACGCCCCCCAGCTTCTGAGAGAAATCCCGGCGGCGACCTACTCTCCCAGGGGGCTCCCCCCCAAGTACCATCGGCGCGGGCGGTCTTCACTGCCGTGTTCGGAATGGGAACGGGTGTTTCCCCGCCGCTATAGCCACCGGAAACCTATGAAATTGTGGGTGTCCCTTGAGGACTCCATAGCGAGCACGAACAACAAAGATCCCAAGCCCTCGGCCGATTAGTACCGGTCGGCTGAACACCTCACGGTGCTTACACCTCCGGCCTATCAACCAGGTAGTCTACCTGGGGCCTTACCCGGTTAACCCGGTGGGAGAAATCATCTCGAGGCAGGTTTCGCGCTTAGATGCTTTCAGCGCTTATCCTTTCCGCAGGTCGCCAACCAGCCATGCTCCTGGCGGAACAACTGGCACACGAGAGCTGCGTCCGTCCCGGTCCTCTCGTACTAGGGACAGCTCCTCTCAATTCTCCTACGCCCGCACTGGATAGGGACCGAACTGTCTCGCGACGTTCTAAACCCAGCTCGCGTACCGCTTTAATGGGCGAACAGCCCAACCCTTGGGAGATGCTTCACCCCCAGGATGCGACGAGCCGACATCGAGGTGCCAAACTTTGCCGTCGATGTGGACTCTTGGGCAAAATTAGCCTGTTATCCCCGGGGTACCTTTTATCCGTTGATCGACCGCGCTTCCACATGCCACGGCCGGGTCACTAAGCCCAGCTTTCGCTCCTGCTCGACTTGTAGGTCTCGCAGTCAAGCTCCCTTGTGCCTTTGCACTCAACGCCTGATGACCAACCAGGCTGAGGGAACCTTTGGGCGCCTCCGTTACTCTTTAGGAGGCGACCGCCCCAGTCAAACTACCCACCTGACGCTGTTCCTGACCCGGATAACGGGCCTAGGTTAGAGTTCCAATAAGAACAGGGTGGTATTTCAACGTTGACTCCACCACGGCTAACGCCGCAGCTTCCAAGTCTCCCACCTATCCTACACAATCCATATCAAAACCCAACATCAAGCTGTAGTAAAGGTCCACGGGGTCTTTCCGTCCTAGTGCGGGAAACGAGCATCTTTACTCGTCGTGCAATTTCGCCGGGTCTCTGGTTGAGACAGTAGCCAAGTCGTTACGCCATTCGTGCAGGTCGGAACTTACCCGACAAGGAATTTCGCTACCTTAGGCTCATTGTTACTCCGAAGACTCTCGTCTGCGGGGTCAGGTCATTTCTGCCTGACTCCTCATGTCGCCATGAGGGTCGGACTGTATCTTCACCGATCGGAACTGACGTTGTTCCGAGGTGCCTGGCGTGCAGTCTCTGAGGATCCTGCAAGTATTTCGTCGATCGTGCGCGATCGTTGCTTCCCATTCTCGTTCATGGAATAGGCGATACGCACGAGACGCTCGAATCCATCGGGTTCCAGGTGCTCCTTCCTCCGCATCGCCCTCACAATGGTGGCGAAGCGTTCGAAGTCAGCTCCTTTGATCCGAAGTGGATAGCGCTCGAAGAAGGGCAGAATGTTCGCCTCGAGATCGCGCAGCGAGTCGACGGCGTACGTCAACACTCTGCTGTTCGGACCCTTTGGCCGAAGCCGGCCGAGTCCGAAGACAGTGATCAATTCTTCGAGCACATCTCGATACAGCACATGTTGGTAGACATGGAAGACGGGTTGCAGTTGCCATCCTCGGGTACTTCGCACCATCGGTTCCGATGGACGGAGACCGAGACAGCCTTCGCCGTTGACGAAGCCAACCACCCAGTGTGGATCGAGTTCGAGCGGTGACCTTGCAGTTTCCTGCTGATTGTCCGCACTGGTCGGATTTTCACTCGTCCACGGTCACAACCTCTCACGAGGGTGTGACCACGAACGAGTACCGCCAGATACTCGGAGTTTCCAGCATATAGCCAGGTTTTGTAACGGCCCTAATCTGTTGACCGTTATAGTT
>CAVXVA010000006.1:0-11239 GCA_963765075.1 uncultured Acidimicrobiia bacterium | reverse complement strand
ATGCCATCGGGCCCCCTTGTGGTTCGCGTCAGAATACGATTCTGATATCCGTACACGCAATTACGGACGGGAGGTCAGCCCAGGTACCGGCCGGCGATCCGGTGGTTCCGGGCCCGGCCGAGGATCGCGTTGGCCGCCTGCAGTCCCGACAATGTTGCCGCCTCGATGCAGCCGGCGTTGAGCCCGTTGTCGGTCCAGTCGCCGGCCAGGTAGAGGTTGTCGAATCCCGACTCATCGGCGCGAAGTCGGTACTGATCTGTTCCCGGTGCGCATTGGATGTAGCGATCTGACGGGTCGACGTTCGCCGCGCACGAATTGAGTGTTCACGGCGTTGGCTCCGGTCGTGCCGTTCGTGCCACAGAACAGATCCCAGCGAGGGCCATCGGGTCCGACGACTCCCGGCAGCCAGTGCCCGAGTTCCTGTTCGATGAACCGCAGCGCGTGCGCGCGCACACGTTCATGGTGTGCGCGGGGGAACTCGGGACCGGCCTCGGGTGAGTTGGGCGCGTCCAGCGCGCCGCAGAAGTAGCCGATGGTTCTCGGTCGATCGTCGTCGGGCCACGTCTCGACGGGTACGAGTTGGTCCATTGACGCCCACGTATTGAACGGGTGCGCGTACGCGCTCACGGTGGCTCCGGGAAAGGACCACCCCAGTTCCGGTTCGGACGGTCGCAGCCACAGTTGGAGTGCTTGGGTGGCGGTCGACGCGAGGTGTGCGGTCATGGCCCGCCACGCGGGGTTGACCGCGGCCAGCTCCTGGCCGACGAGGGTGGCCACCGGAACTGGCATCGCAAACACCACGACATCGAAGTCGGAGCCTCGACGGAGCACCCGGGTGTCGGCATCCGGCCACTCGCACCAATGCGACTCAAGGGGGTGGTTCGCGATGTCGGGGTCCGTAGCCAGTTGGTCGACGAGCGGAGCATCCGGGAAGACGGGCAGCTCGCCGACCCGTACCAGCGGGTCGTACGCGGTGCCAGGGTCACCGGTCGCGGCTTGGCGACCCATCGTGATGGCGTCGATGGTGAGACCGTCGGCCCCGACGTGGAGTTGGTCGACCCGATGGAAGAACTCGAATTCCACGCCGCGCGCTCGCAGGGCTTGGTACATCGGTGCGAAGACGACGTCGCCCATGCCCGCCGCCATCTTCCAGAAAATTGCGCCCTTGTATTCAAAGAACATCTTTGAAGTCATGAACGCGGCAATCCCTGCGCTCACGCCATGTCGGGACCGGCCCGTCCCGCGGTCGGCGAAGACCAGGTCGTACAGGCCACGGATGAAGGCGAAGTCGGCGACGCTCGGGTCGGCACCGTGGCGGATGATCCAATCGAGAAAGTCTTCGTCGTTGACCGCGCGGAAGCCGCGTGGATCCGTGAGCAGGCCATCGGCGAGGACACCGCGGACCGTTGCTGTCATCACTGCGATCAGATGCCAGGTGCGGCGAACGTCGGCATCGGTGGCGGCGGTGCTCTGCAGGCTCGGGGTCACGGTGCGCAGCACTCGGTCGAGTGCCTCGATCACCGGCGCGAACGGCTCGGACCCGCGCGCCGCCTGCAGACGCGCCGATGCTTCGAGGACCGCGGCGAGGGCGACGATCGGGGCACCGGTGGCGAGTGTGGTCGCCGCCGTCATCGGGTCGTCGGCGGTGCTGGTGTCGTCGGGTGTCAGCGACGCGAGAAAATCGGCAACGAGGCGCAGGGCTCGGCGAATCATTTCGGTCGGGCTGGGCCCGGCGGCGGTCGCGTCCGGCTCGCCGGGGAGCTGATCGTTCGGGCTGAACCGGCCGACCCAATGCGCCCAGCCGTCGACTCGAGCGTCCTCGAGGCCCACGGCCTCGGTGGGAATCATTGCGTCCCGCCAGGTGATCAACCTGGCCTTCGGGTCGGTCTGCGCGCGATCCAGCTCGGCATAACACTCCCGCAGAAGCCGGAACGCGTTCTCGTAGTACCCGAGCCAGAGGTGCAGGCCATGCTCCTCGATCCGTCCGTTCGGACCGCGACTGCTCGCGCCTTTGCCACCGAGCCGCCACCCGCGTTGGTAAACGGTGATCGATCGGAACTCGTCGCGCCAGCCCGGCTCGCTGAGTCGCCATGCGGTGGTCATACCCGCCATGCCACCCCCGAGGATCGCGACCCGCTTGGGGCTCGGACTCACCGGTCGGTCAGTAGCTGGGCGCGCGCGAGGTCCAGGTCTGCGGTCGATGTATCGGGCCCGAAACCAAGCAGCGCGGCTTCGAGGTCGGTGGTCTCACCGGTGTGCGCGTGCACGTCCAGTGCAATTCGCAGTTCGAAGGGTCGCGCCCCTTGCTGGCGGGCGAGATCGAGCGCGCGTCGGAGTTGGTCCACGATGGCGGAATCCGTCGGTGCGAGGAACGCGCGCTGTCGAGCTGTCTCGGCGGCATAGAACTCCATCCCGCTCGATCGTGCCAAAGCATCGGCACGATCAAGATGTTCCGCCGCCCGCGCGGTCTCACCGCCGGCGGCGAATGCACCTCCCGCCACGGTGAGGTAATAGGGCAGGAGCACCAACAGTTCGATCGCTTCCCACAAGTCGATCAGCTCACTCAAGGCAGTCGCGCGTGCGATTGCGTCTTCAGCGTCGGCGGGGGTGGCGCGCCGGGCGTCGACGGCGGCCATCTGCGTGAGCGCGATGGTGCTCCACGCATCAAAGCCGTGCTCACTCGCGACCGTCAGGACGGTGGCGGCATCGCTGCTCGCAGCATCGAGATCGCCCCCTTCGGCCGCAATCCACGACCGGAGCCAGAGGCCGTACGAACGGCTCCACGCCCCTTGCGGGAATGCCAGCTGGTCTGCGATGGCCATGGCCTCCGCGTGCGCGGCCTCGGCGCCATCCGGGTCGCCCTGCATGAATCGGGCCAGGCCGAGATGGACATGGATGGATGCGATGGGATCGTTCGGCACGAACCACACCCGGTCGACGTCGCTGCTCTCGATCTGGATCGAGGGATCCGAGCGCACTCCTTCGAGGATGTTGAGGGCGTGGGGGAAGTCGCCGCGGAACCAATCGATCATCCCGTAGCCGGCTCGGTTGGTCGCGCGGAACCGCTCTCGTTGGCCGTGGAGCTGGGTACGCAACACGTCGAGGACGTCTCGCGTGCGACTCAGTTCGGCGCGGGAGAGGTGGTAGGCCCACAGCGAAATCAGCAGGCTGAACATTTCGTCGCCGCGAGCGTCGGCCATCGCCAGCTCAAGACAGCGGGCGAAGTCTCGGGCTGCTTCCGGGCTGCCGACGCCGTCCATCGACATGGCCATGAACCCGCGGCGAAGTCGTAGCGCCGCCTCTTCCGACATCCGCTCGGGGCTCGAGGCCAGACCGGCCACGAGGTCGATGCTCCGCCCGAGCTTGACGCGGGCTTCGGTCAGGGCACCTCGTTGACGGGCGCGGTCCGCCGCCCGGGCGTAGGCGCGAGACGCGTCTTCATTGCGGTCGGCCTGGTTGTAGTGGGTCGCGGCGATGTCCCAGTCGATCGTGGCGTCCGACTCGGCTGACTGTACGAGTACGTCGGCGACTCGCTCGTGCATCCGTCGCCGGGCGGCGGGCGGCTGCAGCTCGTACGCGACTTCGCGCACGAGTTCGTGACGGAATCGGTACCCGTCCCGGGTGTCGGTCGGGATCAGAATGGAGGCAGTGGTCAAGGCTGCCAGCTCTCGATCGAGTTCGCTACCCTCGAGGTCGACGAGCATCGCCAGGACGTCGCGATCCACCCCGGATCCCATGGTTGCGGCGGCACCGGCAACGGCGATTCCGGCCTCGGTCGAGAGCAGTCGCGCCACCAGAGGCTCGTACAACGGGTCCGGAACCGACATCGTGGCATTGGGCTGCTCGGTGGACGAACCGGGGACCCAACCGCGTACCAGTTCTTCGACGTAGAGCGGGATTCCGTCGCTCCGACGAGCGAGTGCGTCGCGCACGGCGGGCGACATCCCGACCGTGTCCATTGCCTCGATCAGGGTCAGTCGCGCTTCCGCGCTGAGTGGTTGCAGCTCGAGCACGGTCTCGGCGCCGACCGTCGAACCCGGCCGCGAGGTCGACAGTATGAACAGCGTGCCCGGCCCTTCCGCCGCCAGTCGGTCGAGGATCGCCCGGGTCGAAACGTCGAGCCACTGGAGGTCCTCGACGAGGAGTACGGTCGGCTCGGTGCCGAAGCTCCGGACGAGGTAGCTCACGGCGGCCGAGGTGATGGTGTCCTCGAGCCTGCGGCCTTCGGCGCCGACGGCGTCGTACCCGGCGTCGGGGGACAGACCCAGGATCGGCGCCAGGAGGGGCACGGTCGTGTCGGGGTCTCCCACGGTGGCGCGCAGTCCCTCACGCAAGCGTTCCAGCCGTTCGGATGGGCTCATCGCCGATTCGATCCCGCAACGAGCTTCGATGAGTACACGGATCGGATGGAGGCCGGTGTCGGTGTGGAGGCGGGAACCGGCAAGGGTGACGACCGGGGCCCCGAAGGCAACCGCCTCCGCGGTGATGGCTTGGGCGAGACGCGACTTCCCGATCCCCGGTTCCCCGCGAATGAGCACGGTCGGCGGCTTGGGCGCTCCGCCGGTCACGGCGTCGGCCCACGCCGAACGCAGGGCCGCGAGTTCAGGGCCGCGGCCGACAAAGGGCGCGGTGAACGCCCGATCGTGTGGTCCGGAGCGCTCGGCGACGACGGCCGCCAGCGAAACGGGTTCGCTGACCCCCTTCACGGTTTGGGCAGGGAGTTCAGTGAGCTGGAAGCGATCCTCGACGAGGTGGCGCACGTCGTCGGTGATCACGATGGAGCCTGGGGTTGCGAGCGCTCCAACCCGAGCGGCAAGGTTCGCGGCGAGGCCGTAGACGTCGTCCTCGGTGACGTCGACGTACACGAGGCCGCGGTGGATCCCGATGCGAACGTCGAGCGACTCGCCCACCACCCGCTGGGTTTGGTTCGACAGCCGCCGCATCCCTTCGATCAAGTCCAGGCCCGTTCGGAGCGCGCGCAGGGTGTCGTCTTCGTGAGCGTGTGGATAGCCGAAGACCGAGAGGAAGCCGTCGCCCTTGACGCTGACAATGTGGCCCTCGTAACGATCTTGGATGACGTCTCGCGTGAGCCGCTGGTATCGGTTGACGAGGGTGCGGTACCGCTCGGGTTCGAGGCGATCGGACAACTCGGTGGAACCCACGAGGTCACAGACCAGGATGGTGAGCCGGCGGAGTTCGCCTTCGGACGCATTCTCGGTGGCGAGCAACTCGCTGGCTTCACGGTTGCGGGAGTCCTCCCGGAGGACCTGCTCGGCGAGGCCGTGGGCGGTCGCGAGGTCGCCGGTGTTCACGGCCGCGATCGCGTCGTCGAGCAAACGCCCGATCTGGTCGGCGTCGGTGGCCACGGCGCTACTTCACATCGATGCTGACGTTGACAACATCAGTCTGCTTGCCGTCGTTGATCTCGACCGTGCCTTCGTAGTTGCCGACCTTGCGTCCGGCCGTGGTGACCTCGATTCGGAACTCCATGACGTCGCTCTCAAGGTTGGGCGAGGGTCTGATCCTGACTTCGTTGGCCGGAATCTCGCTCTTGGCCACGGTTGCGGTCAACGGCCCGGTGACGGTCACCGTCACCGGAACGTTCTTGAATTTCTTCGTTCGTTCGACCGGGTACGGGCTGGACGCGATCACGTTGCCTGCCCCCGTCGGGACATCGAGGAACGAGCTGGCGAGGGTGGCGAAGCCCGTCATCGCCAGCTTCGCCCCCGATGTCCATGCCGCGACCATGTCGTCGGCGGTCAAGGTTCCGGCGTCGTACTTGCCCGCAGTATCGAGCACCTGCTTCTCCCACTGGTCGAGCGCGGTGCGGGTCTGGGCGGTGAGGTCCTGGATTCGCTTCGCGTTGTCGGTGGTCATGGGTGCTTGCCCTTCTTCGTGGTTGCCGGTTTGCAGTCGATCGCGCAGTTGAACATCAGCTCGCCGGCCAGATCGGCGTACCCGACCAGGCACATGACGGTGGCGAGCGCGTGGGGCGAGAGTGCGGGATTGCGGAATTTGACGCGCTTGACGGTCTCGACGCGGATTCCCGAGTTCTCCTCGCGGACGCGCAGCCAGCCTTCGTCGACCATGATCTCGTCGCCGGCGGACATGAAGCTCGGTGCGAGGTCGAAATCCAGTCGGGCCTCGGTCGCGGTCGACGTCTGATGACACTCCAGATAGGCGCGGACGCCCCACGTCGTGGCGCGGTGGGTGCAGTCGAGGCTGACCTCCTCGCGGTAGACGGGATTCTTCTTCTTCTGGGTGATCACGCTGCCTACCAGGCGAACCTCACACCAGTACTCGGAGCACGTGGGCCACTGCAACGGGTCGAGGAACTTGCTCGCGCACTTCAGGTCGACCGCGTCGGTCCAGAACGACGTCTCGAGCTGGGCCGCGTCGACGAGCACACCGTTCAGCGGGGTGCGAACGACCGAGTGGAGACAACCCGGTGGGGCGCGGTGTTGGGCCGTCACTGCTTCCGACACCAAGCCGGCGGCACTGGCGGCTTGGATCATGGAGCCCCACTGGTCGAGCGAGGAGAAGGCGGAACCGGCGACCAGACCCACGAGGTCCTCGGACTCTCGGCCAGGACCGGTGAAGTCGAGCACCGGTGCCAAGGAGGGGAGTCCGGATCCGTCCGGAAATGCCCGGGCCAACGCGGCGACCGCGAGGAGGCGGCGGGCCGCACTTCGGGGTTTGGGCGTCCTGCCCTCCGCGGCCTCGGTGGCGATGTTCGCGATCGCCCGCTCGAGATCTGGGAAATCGGTCTCGGGTGCTTGCTCGAGGATCCAGTCCCTGAAGGTGTCGTACCAACCAAGCGTGGCCGGCTCCCCATAACCGGGAAGGAGCCGCGCGACATCGGCGACGAGTTCGGGGTGGGTCTTGAGCTGCTGATCGATCGCTCCGTGGAGCGCGATCAGGTTGAGGGTCTCGGACATCGCCTACTTCCCTGCAGTCGGCCAGATGTTTTCGCGTACTCTACCGGTCGCGGCGTTGGGTGTGCCTGGGCTACGAGGGTGGTGGGGGATAGGTATGAACGGGCAAGGCGACGACGCGGACCCGGACCCGACCAGGGCCGGGGAGACAACCTTTGACCCCATGGCCGCGGCCCGCGCGATCGGAGGGGTGCAGGCCCAGGCGCTCAGGGCGGCAGGTGATCTGGTGGAGCGGTTGACCCAACTGGTCGACGGCCCGAGTTCGGACTCGGAAACCAAGGAGGCCAGTCCGGAGGATGGGCCGCGTTCGGAGTCGGCGCGCCTCGTCGACCTGTGGGCAGAGATGCTGGGCCGCGTCTCGCGCGGTTTCGACGGGACGGGGAACGGAGCACGACGCGCGGCCGATCGCTTCGAGATAGATCTTGTCGCCGAGCCGGTACGCGGAGCGCTCGACATCGAGTACGACCGCTCGACCTCGTCGGGGAGCGCGGAGATCTGGATCACCAACCGAACGGATCGACCTCTTCGACGGCTGACGGTCGTCGTCGGGCAAATGATCACGTCGTCAGGGGTGGCGATCGAGGTGTCGGCGCGGTGCGCGCCGGCGGTGGTCGGTGCGATGCCGCCCCGATCGAGCCGAGGTATCTGTATCGAATTGTCCACGGTCAGCGAGCCGGCGGCGGGCGTGTACCGCGGCGTCGCCCAGATCGACGGCGCGCCCGGCGCGTGGTTCGTGATCGAGCTGCGCGTGGACGCGGCGGAGCACCCATGACCATGACCGCGGCTGACCAAGCCGGCCGGTGGTCCGCTGAATTGGTCGAGGAACGTCTGGCCGAGGTGAGTCGAGATGTCAGGCGTGGGATGCTCGCGACGATCCCCGACGGCGAACCCCATTCGTGGTTGTACCGAGTGGCGCGCGAGTACCCGACCCGACCGGGTAAGGCGCTGCGCCCCGCCCTGTGCCTGGCGTCGTGCGCCGCGTTCGGGGGCGAGGAGCAGACCGCGATGCCGGTCGCAGTCTCGATCGAGCTGCTCCACAACGCCTTCTTGGTGCACGACGACATTGTCGACGGGAGCCTCCGCCGTCGTGGTCGCCCGACGTTGAGCGCGGAATACGGAGATGGCCTGGCGCTGAATGCGGGTGATGCCTTGGCGGTGCTGGCGAATGAAACCCTTCGCACCTGTACCCGGCGAATGCCGGTTGCGATCGCAGATCGCGTCCACGCCGAGTTCGCGACGATGGCGCTGCGGACGCTGGAGGGTCAGGCGACGGAACTCGGCTGGCAGCGGGACCGCGTGCTCGAACTGACTCCAGAGGACTACCTCGATCTGATTATGCACAAGACGTGCTGGTACACGACGATTCATCCTCTGCGGGTCGGCGCCGTGATCGGCTCGGGTGGGAGTGCTGACCTGAGGCCGATGGTGCGGTTCGGATTTCATCTCGGCGCCGCGTTCCAAATCCAGGACGACCTGCTCAACCTGGTCGGTGACGAGGCGACCTACGGCAAGGAGATCGGCGGCGACCTCTACGAAGGGAAGCGCACCCTGGTGCTGATGCATTTGATCCGCGAAGCGCGCGGCGAGGATGCGGAAACAGTGATTGGGTATCTGCAGCATGATCGGGAAGGGCGAAGCCCCGAATTGGTGAGCGCGATCCGCGCGCTCATGGACGACTACGGCAGCATCGCTTTCGCGCAGGAGTACGCGCAGGGGATTGCCAGCGCGGCGGTGTCCTCGTTCGAGGAGGCCTTCGGGCCGTTGCCGTCGGGGCCGGCGATCGAGTTCCTGGCGTCGCTCATCCCGTACATGCTCGGACGGCGTTCCTGATCAGTGGTTCGCAATGATGTCGGCGACGGGACCGAGCTGGACGACCTGATACCAGTCGTCGAAGGTCGGGCGAGCGATCGCGTCGATCAGGGCCGCGCTGCGTTCGAGTCGGCTGCGGAGGAACGGTGCGATGCGCAGCATCGTCGCGAACTCGCGCTGGTCGAGCACCAGCAAGGTGGTGGGAGTAAGCGTGCGCACCGTGGCCGACCGTTCCCTGCCGGTGAGGAGTGCATGTTCGCCGAACCATGCGCCCGAGGAAAGGATGGAAAGGACGCCGCCCTGTGTGTGCACCGACGCGGTGCCCTCGATCAGCACGAAGAACTCCCGCCCAGGTTCGCCCTCCCGGCAGATCGTCCGGCTGGTCTCGAGTTCGACGGTGGTACCGAGTCGATCGAGGGCCCACACTCGCGAACCTCGACATCCGGCAAAGAAGTCCAGCCGACGGATTTGGGCTCGGGTGCGCGATGACATGTCGTCTCCGATCCGTTGGAGTATGGGGATGAAAGGGGTCCGGAGGAGGCTGGGGGACTTCCCCCGGACCGACGCGGCGCCGATCTGCCGATCCCCTGCCTTGGACTGACCGGCGGATCGGCGCCGCGTTGTTGTCGACAGTGTGCGCCGATGGTTCGGGAGTGTCCGTGACGGTTGAAGAGTCCGGACTGCGTCATCTGACCCAGAGCCGGTAGCGTGCGCTCAGTGGAGAGAGGCTGGCTCGCGGAGTTGGACCCGGACACTCGGGCCACGGTGGAGCGACTCGGTCGGGTGCAGCGATATCAGGCCGGTGATGCACTCTTCCTCGAAGGCGATGTCGGTACCAAGGTCATCGTCATCCGTTCCGGTTTTCTCAAAGTCGTGGCCACGAGTGAGGACGGCCACGCGACGGTGCTCGCAGTCCGAGGCCCGGGCGATCTGATGGGCGAACTCGAGCGCGATCGACCAGGCGCCGAGGTCGGCGACGGGCATCGCGATGGGACCGGTGGAAGCCCAAGTGTTTTCGGCCGAGGTGTTTCGGCGGGTCCTGGCCGACACGCCGGGGGTGGCCCTCGGATTGTTGAGAATGCTGATCGACCGGATCCGCGACTCCGACCGGCTGCGGGTCGAATTCGGTGCCCGCGACACGCTCGGCCGGGTCGCGCTCCGGCTCGTGGTGCTCGCCGACACGGCAGGTGAGATGGTCGAGGACGGCGTGAAGATCGGGATTCCGCTCACCCAGGAGGACCTGGCCGGGTGGATCGGCGCGTCGCGGGAAGCCGTGACCCGGGGGCTTGGGTCGTTGCGAAATCGCGGCCTGATCCGGACCGGTCGCCGGGAGATCGTCATTCTCGATCTGGACGGGTTGCGTGATGCCGCCCGGTGAACCGCGGCCCGCGTCAGACGTCGCTCGCTCGATTGCCCAACGCAGTGGGGCGGCCCGGGAGCAGCGTTACCTGGACGAGGTCCGGCGTCTCCTCGATGCCGGCCTGGAAGTGATGCGGGTGTGTGGCACCGCGTCGAGCCCGCGTGTCGCCGACATCGTGGCCGCCGCCGGTCTCTCCAATGATGCGTTCTACCGACACTTCGCGTCGAAGGAAGCGTTGGTCGCCGCGATCCTCGAAGACGGAACCGTGCGGTTGTCGGGGTATCTCCGTCACCAGATGGCGAAGGCGACTACTCCCGAAGCCCAGGTACGGCGTTGGGTGGTGGGCGTATTGGCCCAGGCCGGCGACGAAGCAGTGGCGGAGACGACCCGCGCCGTGATGTGGAACGGCGGCAGCGTGAGCGAACGTGCCGGCGTCGGTCAGCCGTCGACCGCGGCGGCACTCGCACCATTGTTGGAAGGGCCGTTCGCCGCGTTGGGATCCTCGGCACCGGGGCTTGACGCGCGGCTCTGCGCGCACGCGGTGGTCGGGTTGCTCTCGGACCACCTGCACCGCCGCTCGCGCCCGACCCGACGTGAGGTCGACCGTACGTACGAGTTCTGCATCGCCGCCCTCGCTGGTCGTCACTGATCGGCGAGTGCCGACCGCGTCTGAGGGGTCCTCGACGATTCGATTGTCGACGACCAGCTCGGGGGAGTACTGGTCGGTTGCGCCGCCGAGGAAGCCGTGAGAAGCGGTCGAACCCGCGTCCGAGCGGCCAGTGAGTCATGGGTCCGCTCGCGCTGCAGTCCTCCATGTTGGCCAGGTGCCACTTCCCGAGCGTGTAGGTGGCGTACCCGTTGGCCTGGAGGGTTTCGGCGATCGTGCCGGCCTGGGGGCTGATCACCCCGCGGCAATTCGAGAACCCGGTGTCGACGTTGGACAGGAACCGCATGCCGACGGAGTGATGGTTCCGGCCCGACAAGAGCGCCGCCCGAGTGGGTGAGCACAGCGCGGTGGTGTGGAAGTTGTTGAACCGCAGGCCGTGGTCGGCGAGTCGGTCCATACTCGCATGGTCGGTCACCCTACCGAGCGACCACCCGGCTCGCGACTGGCATGCTCTTGTCCAGCGTGATG
>CAVXVA010000005.1:0-43664 GCA_963765075.1 uncultured Acidimicrobiia bacterium | reverse complement strand
AAAGCAGGTGCTCTAGCCAACTGAGCTACGTCCCCGAGACCCCTCCATCGTAGAGGAACCGCTCGTCCAATTTGGTCCCAACTCACGCCGGGCCACCGGCCGGTCGCAATTCCCAGTCCGGCACCCTGCCCTCAGATCGCCGCGGCCATCTCCGCGAGGGTCACCACGGTCCGCCAGTTCCGCACGGTGCCCTGAAGCCCGAGCTGCTTCATCATCGGCTCGACCAGCTTCGACTTCCCCAAGCCGTTGGGCGTCGACAGGTAGGCGTTCGCACCCACGACCTCGATCTCGTCCGGCGCGTACCTCGACGGTTCCACCGCGTCGACGGTTGGTCGGGAGGACGGGTACAGAAAGCAGACCGACACCTTCGTCGGATCGGAGATCCGATCGGGCCACGGGTTCGCATCGAGCACGCCGCGCAACTGGTCGGCGGTGCGCACGACGACCTCCGAATCGATCCCGACGGTGGCGAGAACCGCGTCGTGCAATTCGGTGGAGACGCGAGCAGCCGACCGGCGCGAGCCGAACACCACATTGCCGCTCTGGATGTAGGTCTGAACGGGGTCGAAGCCGCATGCCGTCGCGATCGCACGCAGCCGCTCCATCTTCAGGGTGCGGCCGCCGACGTTGATGCCCCTCAGCAACGCGACGTACGTGGTCACGGCCGCGGCTACTTGTAGCCCACCATGATGTGGGTGATCCAGGCTTCCGGCGCGGCCGACAACAGCGTGTTGAGATCGAAATAGTCGTGCCAGCGCACGATCTGACCGTCGCGTATCTCGTGCACCGACACGAACGGCAGTGTGACCGACTCACCGCTCTCCCAATGCCAGGTCTCGCCGTGCTCGGTGATCACCAGGTCGCCGTCGGCGACGATCGGGCCGTCGTGCAGTTCGTAGTTCGCCAACGGCTCGAGCCCGAGCCGGAGCCGAGCGGCAACTTCGGCCGGCCCGAACGCGCCTTCTTCCGGTGCCGGCACGTCGGTGTAATGACCGTCGGGCGTGAAGTACGCGCCGACCGCATCGAAATCCCGGCGGGCCAGATCTCCCCAGAATCGCTCGATCAGGGCCTTGTTCTCGGCGGGTGTCGTCATGGTCTGGACTCTAGAAGGCCTGACGAACCGCGAAACTCCCCCGAAATCGGACCGTGGGCGTCAAGCGCCCGGCGCAATCGGCCGACAAACTGGCCCATGATGCGTACCGACGCGCGCCCCGGCGCCGACCTCTCCGCCGCCCACCACCTCGCCGCCGACCTGCGCGCCGGCCTCAATCAGGTCTTGCGCGGCAAACCGGAGCCGATCCGCCTGGCGATCGTGGCCCTCCTCGCCGGCGGTCATCTCCTCGTCGACGACGTGCCGGGGGTGGGCAAGACCCTCCTCGCCAAGACCATCGCCCGCGCCGCCGGTGGATCGTTCCGCCGAGTCCAAGCCACGCCGGACCTCCTCCCGTCCGAACTCACCGGCGTCTCGATCTTCCATCTGGCCGGCAACGAATGGGAGTTCCGACCGGGTCCCCTGTTCGCGAACGTCGTGCTCGTCGACGAGCTGAACCGCGCCACCCCTCGCACGCAGTCGGCCCTCCTCGAGGCGATGGAGGAGCACCAAGTGACCGTCGACGGCATCACGCGACCGCTGCCGGCACCGTTCTTCCTCGTTGCGACCCAGAATCCATTCGAGACCGCAGGAACCTTCCCGCTCGTGGAGGGTCAACTCGACCGCTTCACCATCGTCACCGAGATCGGCGCCCCGGATGCGGCCACCGAGCGCGAACTCCTGCTCGGCACCGGCGGGGAGCACGCGCTGGAAGCGCTCGAACCCATCACCGATCCCGTCGAACTCGCGGCGACGATCGCCGCGGTGCGCACCACCCACTGCGCGCCGGAGGTCGCCGACTACACCGTCGCGATCGCCAACGCCACCCGCGCCCACGGCAGTATCGCGATCGGTGCAAGCCCGCGCGCGTCGCTCGCACTCCTCCACGCGGCCCAGGCGCACGCGGTCCTCGAGAATCGCAACTACGTGGTCCCCGACGACATCGCGCGTTTGGCCGTCCCGGTCTTCGCTCACCGGCTCGTGCTGCGAGACCCCGGGCGGCTCGCCGACGCCCGGGCGTTGATGCACACCATCGTTCAGACCGTGCCGATTCCTCGCCCGTGATCCGGTGACGCCTGCGCCCGACTCCCACGGCGACTTCCCCCGCCCGATCATCGTCCCGAAGGCCGCGGTCGTCCTCGAACTCATCGGCCTCGCGCTGTTCGTCGTCGCCCGGACCACCGGCGCCGGGTGGGACATCGTGCTCCTCTGCGGCATCATCGCCGTCATCGTCACCGGATCGGTGCTTCCCGCTTTCGTCTTGGCGCGCGTGACCATCGCCGCGACCGGACCCACCGATGCGACGGTGGGCCGGCCCCTCACCTTGCAACTCGCGGTCACCGGCCGCTCCGTGAAGTTGGCGGTCCTCACCTTCGACTCCGACTGGGTCCAGGTCGCCGGACACTCGACCGGACCACTCGTGGTGACGCCGAAACGGCGAGGGGTGCTGAGTCATCTGCGGGTCGAGGTCGTCACTGCGGCCCCGCTCGGGCTGGCCCGCTGGCGGCGTCGATTCCGGGTCGCGTTCACCACCCCTATCGACGTCGCGCCGCGCCGCGAGCCCACCCGCTGCCCGATCGTGGTGGGCGACACGCTGACGCCATCCGAGACCGAGGCCAACACCAACGGAGGCAACGACCTCACCCGAGGCGTGCGCGAGTACGTCGACGGCGATCCCATCCGCTCCGTGCATTGGCCCGCGACGGCCCGCACCGGCGTGGTCATGATCCGTGAACTCGAAGGACCTCGCCGACCCCATGTCGTGATCATCGCCGACCTGCGCGGCCCCGATCCGGAACTCGTCGCGTCCCGCGCCGCAGGGATGGCCGACGATGCCCTCCGCCACGGCGCCCGCGTCGATCTCGCGACTGCCGAGGTCGACGGCCCCCGCTTCGGTTCGGTTCCCAGTCCGGTGCATGTGGGTCGCCGACTCGCCCGGGCCGTCGTCGGTGCCCCCGGGTCCGGCGCGATCCCCCTGGGCGCGACCGTGCACCACCTCGGTGGCGAGCCAAGCTCGTGACCGATCCCCAGGACATCGTCGAACTCCGCATCACCACCTGCATCGCCGTCGTTGCCGCGGCGATCGCTGCGCTCCAGGAGGGTGCGGGGACGAGCGCGCTCTGGATCACGACGACCGTGGGTCTGCCCGTCGCGTGTTTCATCGGCTACCGGGTCCGGGCCACCCGCCCACTCCCGCTCCGCCTTGCGCAGTCGGTGATTGCGGTCGTGATCCTGGTGCTCTTCGTCAGCCGGATCGACCAGGTGACCGATCTCGGATCGTTGCAAATCCCACTGGCGCAGTCCTTTCTCTGGCTGCTCATGCTCCACGCGCTCGACATGCCCAATCGCCGCGGCCTCCTCGTGCTCCTGGTCGCGAGCCTCGTGCTCATCGCGCTCGCGGGAGCCCTGTCGATCTCGATGGCGATCGCGCCCTGGCTCGTGATCTGGGCGTTCGCGGCGCTGGTGTCCCTCGTGCTCGCCTATCGAGCAGAACTCGAGGAACTCCCGACGCTCGGGACGCCGAGCACCCACACCTTCGATCGATCGTCGGTGTTGATTCCGCTCGGGGTTCTGGTCATGGTCGTGGCCGTCGGCTTTGCGGTCTTCATGGTGGTGCCGGTCGCCGGGACGAACCGGGCGATCACCTTCCCCGCCGAACTTCCGAACGACACTCCCGTTCGATCCAATGGCGACCTGGTGAACCCTTCGCTCGGCCCGAGCGATCCCGCGTCTTCGGGGGGCGGGTCCAGCAAGGGCGGCGCCACGAGCTTCGGGTACTTCGGCTTCTCGAAGGAACTCGACACCTCGCTGCGCGGTCGACCGGACGACACGCTGGTCATGCGAGTACGAGCGTCGTCACCCGACTTCTGGCGCGGTCAGACCTTCGACCGGTGGGACGGGCGGGTCTGGCGCGTGAGTGACGACACTCCGCGCCTCATCCGCAACGGCGATCCCATCGGCATCCCGAGAGTGCCGCTCGACGGTCCGACGCAGACCGCGATCTCGGTCGACGAACTCACCCAGACCTATTACCTCGAGGTCACCGGACCCAACTCGATCTTCGCGGCGAACTCGGCCCGGAAGGTGTACTTCCCCGAGCGATCGATCTTCCAGAACCTCGACGGCACCCTGCGGGCCGGGGTCCGCCTGGATGCCGGGGCGGTGTACACGGTGGTGAGTGAGCGTGCGCTGGTGACCGCCGAGACCTTGCGAGCACCCCGACCCGACACCGTGCCCGCCGACATCGCCATCGCGTACGCGCAGCGACCCGTCACCACCGACCGCGTGCGCGACCTCGCCCATCGGATCACCGCCAACGCACCGACCACCTACGACAAGGTGCGGGCGATCGAAGCCTGGCTCGCCACCAACACGGAGTACTCGCTCGACATCCCCCGCCTGCCCAAGGGTGTCGACGCCGTCGATCAGTACGTCTTCGAAGACCGGCGTGGTTTCTGCGAGCAGATCGGAACCACTCTGGTGGTGATGCTGCGAGAGTTGGGCATCCCGGCGCGGCTCGGTGTCGGCTACGCACCGGGAGAGCGAAACCCGTTCACCGGCCTCTACGAAGTGAAGGCCAGCGACGCCCACGCCTGGGCAGAGGTGTATTTCCCCGGCATCGGGTGGCAGACGTTCGACCCCACCGCCAATGTTCCGCTGGCCGGCGACTCCCAGATCGACGCGGCCGGATCGGGTGCGTTGAGCTACCTCAGCGCCCGGCTCCACATCCCCACCGACGTCCTCGCGGCCCTGCCGATCCTGGCCGGGGTCGTCACCTTGGTGCTGGCGATCCGTGCCCTCCGGCGGCGTCCCGCCAAGGTCGTGCTCTCCCGGTCGTGGGCATCGACCCGACTGGCACGCCTCGAGCGCCTCGGTGCCCGGCGTGGTCGACCACGCGCGCCGAGCGAGACCACCCCCAACTTTGTCCGTGCCCTCGGCACCATTGCCCAAGAACACGCGGCCGGCCTCGCCCGCGCCGGTGCCACCATCGATGCGGCGATGTTCGCGGCCGATCCCCCCGGCCAGCCCGAACGCGCGTCGGTTGATGCCCTCCTCGACGCCATCGAGGCCGACTGGCCGAGAAGCGGGCACCCGGAGGACCTTGTGCCGAGCGGCGCCGGGTCGGGAACCAACGCCGGCCGCTGAGCGTCGTACCCTCAACGCGATGAGGGGACAACGATGAGCGAACCCGTAACGATGTCGGCACCAGACTCGCCCTCCCGGCGCGGCACCCTCACCCGGGTCGCGGCCGTCGCGGCCGCCACGCTGGTCGTCGCGGGGGGAATCACCTTCGTCGCATCCCGCGACGACACCCCGCCCCTCCCTCGGCTCGCGTTGCGTACCCCCGCGACCGACCCAGCGGGCGCCGACGTTGCCCAAGCCGAGGCCTCCATGCGAGCACTCGCGAGCAACGTCACCACGCGCTACGTCATCGACGGCACGCTCGCCGACCCGCCGGCCACCGCCGGCGTCTCGAAGATCACGGCCGAACCCATCACCGGCGCGGAGGTCGCCGCGTGGGCCCGAACTCTCGGGATCAGCACGCCACCCGAGCGAGATCAATCCGGTCCCCTGGACTCCTGGCGTGCGGTCGATACCGATGGCGCGCTCACGGTGAGCACGACGGGTAGTACCTGGCTGTTCGACTATCACCGAGGTGATCAGGGCGCGGGATCCTCACCCGGTGCACCGGGTCCGGCCGTCGAACCCGACGCACCAACCAGCGATGTCGAGCCGCCGGCAACGACCGGCCCCGACGCGACGACGTTCGACATCGCCCGCCCCGATCTCCCCGACGCGGCCACGGTGCGCCGGAACGGGATCGCGACCCTGACCGATCTTGCGGCCCTCGATGGCGCCGATTGGGCCTATGCGGTGCGTGACGGCGGCACCGTCGGCGTGGCGAGCGCGTGCGTTGCCGGGGACACCTGCGGCCGGGCCGAGCAGGTCTTCACGCTCAGCCGCCAACTCGTCGCCACTCGCGTCATCGACGGTCGGCGGGTCGATGGTCTCGATTGGATCGTCGACTTCGGCGACGGCGGACGCATCGAGAACGTCACCGGAACCATCGCTGCGGTTCGCCGGATCGGCGACTATCCGCTCCGATCCGTATCCGACGCCGTCGCGTCGCTCAATGCCGGGATCGGCGGCGGTCCGGTGCCCCTCGACAGCATTGAACCCGACCTCGCGGTGGCGCCCTGTGATGTCGCCACCGACTGCGCGCCCCGCGAGGTCACCATCACGATCAGCGGGGTCGACGTCGGCACCGCGTTGTGGTTCGGCGGCTCCGACGACTCCCCCTCGGAGTACCTCGTACCGACGTTTCGTTTCACGGGCCACGACGATGCCGGCAATGCCTGGACTGCGAACGTGCTCGCGCTGACCGACGCCGCGCTCCTGGCACCCCCCACCACGACCACGACGGCACCCGACGGCGAGGAGTCACCCGGCCCGAGCGTGACGATCGGTGCGTCGGTCCCGTTGCGGCTCGATCTGAACTTCCATTGCGGCGTGTCCGAGGTGCGATTCAATGCCACCTGGTGGGACGCGGTGAATCCGTGGCCGGGTTCTGGAGGTGGCAGCCCCCACATCGCGGAGAGCGAGGGCACCCTGACCCTCGATCGTCTCGATCACGCATCGTGGGACAACGGATCCGGCGTCTCGCTCGAGTTCGTGCCCCACGTGGGTGCCCACGAGCCACGCCCGTGTTACTGATCTACGCGACGGGCACGCCCTCGAAGATCGCGACCTTGAGGCCACGACGCGCCAGTTCCGCCAGGAACGCCCGGGGCTCGGCGAAGCCTCCCAATCCCTGGGCGCCCGGCTCGGGACGAACCAGCTCGGGTTCCACACCGCAAATCCCTACCGTGGCGAGGGCCAACACCGTGCCCGCGGCGATCGCCGTGCGATCGATCGCGCCGAAGACCATGGGCTCACGCTCGGAACCGCGCCGACCCCAGATCTCGACCCGCAAGGCGCCCCAGTCGTTGATGGGATCCTTGCGCCGGGGCCAGCCGCGCGCCGGCTTCTCCGCGTGCGCATAGCGGACGGTCGCGCGGGCCAAACCCGGCGCGGCGAATGGCAACAGTTCCAGCCCGTTCGCGACCGGCTCGCACGGGCGCGCGTCCACCGGATTCGGGAACCACACGAGTTCTTCGCCGCCGCGCTTACGTAGCTCGCTGATGACGCCCTCGCGCAACTCGGCGCCGCGATCGGCCAAGGCCACACGCACGACGCTCGCGCTGGCCTCGCCCGCCGCGCCCCACCGCGCAACGTTGACTTCATCGATGCGATCGAACGACTCCGCGGCGTGACGCACCAACACATCGGACAACCCCGGCGCGAGGCCCGCGCCCACGATGATCGAGACGCCACAGTCGCGTGCTGCGCCATCGAGATCGAGAAGTTGACGGATCGTCGCGGTGTCGTCACCCACCGACACACACGACACCCCGGCTTCGAGCGCATCGCGAGCGATCGTCACGTCGTCACCCGCAGGCACCGCGCAGGCCACGACATCGACATCGTCCGGGATCCCCATCCCGGGTTGCCAATCGATGATCTCGGCTCGATCGCCCATGGCGTCGCCGACTTCCGCGGCCCGACTGGGTCGCGCGTCAGCGATCAACAGTCGATCGAGGCCGGGCGTCTCGACGAGTTGTCGCGCGGCACGCGCGCCGACGGCACCAAGACCGACGAGGAGTGCTGTGGTCATCGAAACTCGGGCGCTTCGAGTTCGCGCCAACCACCGTTGGTGGGCGGAACTCCGCCCTTCCCGCGTACCCGCATGAGCATCCCGGCGATTCCCGCCACGAACACGACAATCAACCCTCGACGAAACGCCCGCATCGCCGGAGCATACCGACGGTTCCCTCCCGATGCTGCGAGGCATCAACGAGACTCCCGAGCCGGAGTCTCGGACGCAGTGCTGCGGGCAACCCACCAGCCGTCGCGGCCTCGCAGGATTTGGAGGCCTCGCAGGGTTTGGAAGTGGGGCTAGTAAGAATCGAACTTACGACCTCATCCTTATCAGGGATGCGCTCTAACCGACTGAGCTATAGCCCCGCGAAGCGGTGAAGGTTACCAACCTGGTCGGGGTCGGGGCCCAACCAAAGCCGAAGGTGGGTCGTGCTACTCGGCCTCGACGAAGGTGATCTCGACGCCACCGACCATGTCGGAGAAGACGTTGTACAGGGCCGCGGCGATCACGGTGATGATGCAGGTCAAAGCAACGAGGACCAGGCCGACCAACACCGAACCGAGCAGCAGTTGGGGCGCAACCAGGTGGTAGTCCTTCGCTCCGAGGATGTCGCCCATGAAACTCTCGAAGTTCTTGATGCTCCCGGAGGCATCCAGCAACAGCCACGTCACCAGCCCGGCCAGAATCAGAATGACGAGCGCCGCGAGATAGAAGCACAGCGAGACCCGCAAGACCGACCAGAGGTCGACTCGGGTCATCTCGACCCGGGATCGGCGCTCGGAGCCCGGTGCCGGTAACGCCGACGCGACCGCGGCCTGTTTCTTCTCGGATCGCGAGGGTTTCTTGAGCTTGCGGGTGGCGACGGCCGCCGGGGCGGCGCTGGTCGACGGTTTCGCCACCGTTGCCGCCGGGTCCATACCTATTCGTCCTCTCCTTCGTCACCCTCGAGCACGGGGGCGACTGCAACGACGCTCTCTCCGGGGTTGAGTGCCGCCACCTTGACGCCGGTGGCATCACGCCCCTGCGACGAAATGTCGCGAGCGCCAGTACGCATGATATTGCCGACCGAGGAAAAGACGAGGATTTCGTCGTCGGCCTGCACCATGAACGCCGCGATGACGCCCACCCGGCCAGTGGTGACCTTCATCCCCCGGACTCCTTGGCCACCGCGGCCCTGCCGGTTGAACTTGTCGAGTTTGGTGCGTTTTCCGTGCCCACTCTCGGTCACGAAGAGCATGACTGCATCGTCCTTGGCGAGGTCGCAGGACACGACCGCATCGTCGGCGTTCTTCAGCTTCATACCGCGCACCCCTGCGGCCGCGCGACCCATGGCGCGAACATCGGTCTCACTGAATCGAATCGTCATGCCGTTGCGCGAGACCATGAAGATGTCGTCGTCGCCGGTGGTCTGGATGACCTTGACGAGCTCGTCGTCTTCTTTCAGGTTGATCGCGATCAGACCCGTCCGCAGCGACGAGTCGTACTCGGACATCTTCGTCTTCTTGACCTGACCCCGCTTGGTGACGAAGAACAGGAACGCCCCGTCTTCGTAGGTCCGCGTGTCGATGACCGCTTGCACTCGTTCTTCCGGGCCCAGCGCGAGCAGGTTGACGATCGCCGTGCCGCGCGCCGTGCGCTCCTTCATCGGGATCTCGTGGGCGCGGAGTCGGTACACCTTCCCGCGGTTCGAGAAGAACAGCAGATACGAGTGCGCGGTGGTGGTGAGGAGGTGTTCGACGTAGTCCTCGTCCTTGAGACTGGATCCGCGTACGCCCTTGCCGCCCCGGCCCTGCTTGCGGAAGGCGTCGTTCGCCACCGTCTTGACGTAGCCCTTGTTGGAGAGCACGACGACGCACTCTTCGTCTTCGATCAGGTCGAGGTCGTCGATGTCGCCGGTGTCGAGCGTGATCTGCGTGCGCCGACCCTCGGCGAACTTCTCGCGCACTTCACCGAGTTCTTCCTTGATCACCTCGAGCTTCTTGGCGTCGCTGTCGAGGATGGCCTGCAACGCCGCGATGCGCTCCAACAGCTCGGCGTGTTCGTCGAGCAACTTCTGGTGTTCGAGCTGAGCGAGCCTGCGCAACGGCATGTCGAGGATGTGCTGGGCCTGCACTTCGCTGAACTCGAAAGGCTTGGCCATCAAGCTCGTGCGCGCGGCGTCGGTATCGGCCGACGCGCGGATCAACGCAATGATCTCGTCGATCGCGTCGAGCGCGCGGAGCAACCCTTCGAGGATGTGGGCGCGATCACGCGCCTTGCGCAACCGGAACTCGGTCCGGCGGGTGATGACGACGACCTGGTGCTCGACGTACACCCGCAGCGCTTCCCGCAGGTTGAGCAGGCGGGGAATGCCGTCGACGAGTGCGAGGAGATGCACCGCGAAGTTGCTCTGCATCGGCGTGTGTTTGTAGAGCTGGTTGAGCACGACCTGCGAGTTCGCGTCCCGCTTGAGTTCCACGACGAGTCGTACCGAGTCACCGGCCGATTCGTTCCGCACATCGCGGATGCCCTCGATCTTGCGGTCGTTGACCAGTTCTGCGATCTTCGTACCGATCACCTCGACCGAGGTCTGATACGGCACTTCGGAGATGACGATCCGCTGTTCGCCCTTGCGACCTTCGTCGATTTCGGCGACCGCGCGCATCTTGATGGAGCCCCGACCCGTTCGGTACACGTCGCGCGCGCCGGCCTGGCCGAGGATCAACGCGCCCGTCGGGAAGTCGGGAGCCTTGACGAAGTGCATGAGGTCGTCCGGCGTGGCGTCGGGGTGGTCGATCAAGTGCAGCGTGGCGTCGACGATCTCACCCAGGTTGTGCGGCGGAATGTTCGTCGCCATACCGACCGCGATGCCACCACCGCCGTTGACCAACAGGTTCGGGAACCGAGCCGGCAGCACCTTGGGTTCTTCGTTGTTGCCGTCGTAGGTCTCTTGGAAATCGACGGTGTCCTCGTCGATCTCGCCGAGCAACTGCATCGCGAGGGGCGCCAGACGCGCCTCGGTGTTGTGATTGAACGAAGCCGTTCGCAAGAAAGGCATGGTCGTCCGAGTCGACCCGCACGGAGTACACCGGCTGCACGCCGGCGTTCTCGATCGCAGCGACCTCGGCGTAGTACCAACCACTGCTGACGAGCGGCGCGATCACTTGCTTGACTTCGGGGTGACGGATCCGATCGAGAACCTCACGCCCAAGACCACGGTCCCACCGCTCCATCGCCGCGAGGTCGTGTTTTTCGAGCCACTTGCGGTCGTCGCCACGAGCCCCGCTCTCGGCACGGATGTAGTCCGCGAGAAACGGCACACGGTCGTGGGTTCGGGTCGTCGTGGTGCCGGGTAGCGCCGCGACGAGGGATTCGAGCTTGTACTGCTTCGCGCCCCAGAACCCGACTCGGGATGCAAAACGCGATGCGTCCCGCCGATTCCCGATGACAACCTTGATCTCGCCGTTCTCATAGCGCGCCTGACGCGCGATCACCCCGAACTCCAGCAGTAGCAACTGCACATCGTGAGCGAGCTGTGTGCTCCTGGTCGAGTAGCAGACTTGGATCGTGTTGCGGCCGAGATCCGAGCAGGACCCATCCCCTTCATATAGGGCTTGAAGGAACGCCTGCTTCGCGTCGAGTGGCGCCTGCCACACGAACTCGGGGATCCGCTTCTCCGCGCTCCGCAGCCCGATCAGGTCCCCGATCGGCGACGCGGCGAGGTGTGTGGTGTTGTGCACGTCCAACTCGTTGATCGTGCGTCCCGAACGAAGTGGCCGTTGGCTCAGGTAACGGCGGCCACCCACCACCGAGTCCCACGCAGTCACGACCGCGTCGAAATACTCGACGTCCACATTGTTGAACCCAGCACGGTCTGGCGACGCCCAGCCCTCCGCCACCATCGCACCGGCCAAAAAAGCGGCCGAAAGTTCGGTGTCGGTCGACGTCGTGTGATCGCTCGATCCCGTGCGGGAGATTGCAACGACGGTTCCGGGCTCGATCTCCTCCAGCAGTTTCCACTGCAACATCGGCACGCCGGCGATGGGCACGAGACACAGGACGGGATGGTTGTGGGTGCCGGTGACTTCAAAACCTTCCCGCGTGCGGAGGCGCAGCGTGGGGTGATCACCGGAATGGAAGCCCCGTGGTCGCCAGGACCGGATCGCCGTCACGGTTACGAACCTTGACGTCGATGTCGGACTCCGAGTTCGGTTCGATCGGGCGCCAGGCGCATCCATACGGACGGTGCCCTCGGAAGTGAGGACTCGGGTCGAACCGACGACGCAATAGCGCATGGCTGCCGGGCGGTCGTTCGGGTCGGGCGATCCGAAGTTGCCGTGGCCGTCGACGAGTGGGTACCGGAGCGAGAAATCCTGCGCCATGCGCGCCAACGCGTCGTAGATCGACTGGTCACCGTGAGGGTGGTACTTGCCCATCACGTCGCCGACCGCCGACGCGCACTTCTTGTGGTTGCGATCCGGACGCAACCCACCGTCGTACATCCCGTAGAGGATCCGACGCTGGACCGGCTTCAGACCGTCGCGTGCGTCGGGCAACGCGCGTGAGGTGATGACCGACATCGCGTAGTCCAGGAAGGAGCGTTCCATCTCCTCCTGGATCTCGATCGGTTCGATGTTCATTTCGAGGGGTTGCGCGCCGTCGGGCACCGGGACCTCCGGGTCGGTTTCGCTGCGAACAGGTGGGGCAATACCTAGATGTCGAGGAAGCGAACGTCTTTCGCGTTCTCTTGGATGAAGCCCTTGCGAGACTCGACGTTGTCACCCATCAGAGTGGAGAACACATCGTCGGCGATCGCCGCGTCTTCGACCGAGACCTTGAGCAACGATCGGGTCTCGCGGTTCATCGTGGTGTCGCCGAGTTCCTGCCAATCCATCTCGCCGAGACCCTTGAACCGACTGACTTCGATCTTGCGGTTCGGGTGCTCGGCATCGAAGCGGGCCAAGGCGGCCTCGTCCTTGAGGTAGGTGCGTTCCTTGCCGACGTCGGCGCGGAACAGCGGTGGCTGCGCGACGTACACATGCCCGGCGCGGACCAGTTCGCCCATCTGACGGTAGAGGAAGGTGAGCAACAGGGTGCGGATGTGGGAGCCGTCGACGTCGGCGTCGCTCATGAGGATGATCTTGTGGTAGCGCAGCTTCCCGACGTCGAACTCGTCCGCGATGCTCGTCCCGCAGGCGGTGATGAGGGTCTGCACTTCCTCGTTCTTGAGCATCTTGTCCATGCGGGCCCGCTCGACGTTGAGGATCTTTCCTCGGATGGGCAGGATCGCTTGGTACTCGGGATTGCGCGCCCGCTTGGCGGAGCCGCCGGCGCTGTCACCCTCGACGATGAACAGTTCGCACTGCGACGGGTCCTTCGACGAGCAGTCGGCCAGCTTGCCGGGCATCGCCGAAGATTCGAGCAACGACTTGCGCCGGGTGAGGTCGCGCGCCTGGCGCGCCGCGAGCCGAGCGCGTTGCGCGGTGGTGGCCTTCGCGACGATCTGCTTGCCTTCGTTCGGGTGCTCTTCGAGCCACTCCCCGAGTTTCTCGTTCGTGGCCTTCTCAACCTTCGAACGCATCTCGGTGTTGCCGAGCTTGGTCTTGGTCTGACCTTCGAACTGCGGGTTTTGCAGCTTCACCGAGATGATGGCGGTGAGCCCCTCCCGGATGTCTTCGCCGGTGAGGTTGTCTTCCTTCTCCTTCAACAGGTTCTTCCCGCGCGCGTACTTGTTGACCGCGTTGGTGAGTGCCTTCTTGAAGCCCTCCTCGTGCATGCCGCCTTCCGTGGTGGCGATGTTGTTCGCGAACGAGTGGATCCCTTCGTGGTACCCGGTATTCCACTGCATCGCGACGTCGACCTCAGACGTTGCGGACACGTCTTCGAACGCGACGACGCGCTTGAAGATTGCTTCCTTCGTCGCGTTGAGGTGGCGCACGAAGTCGGTGATCCCGCCGGCGTACTTGAAGACTTGTTCCGAGACCGGCGACACGCGCTCATCACGGAACCGGATCTCGAGACCCTTGTTGAGGAACGCCATCTCTCGGAGCCGCTCGAGCAGGGTCTGCGCGCGGAACTCGGTCTCCTCGAAGATGGTCGCGTCCGGCCAGAACGCAACGGTCGTACCGGTCTTCTTCGACGCGGCCTTCTGTTCGAGTTTGCCGACGGGCTTGCCGCCCTTCTCGAACGACATCTCCCAGCGACCGCCCTCGCGGTGAATCTCCAGGTCGAGTCGGGAAGACAACGCGTTGACGACCGAGATGCCGACCCCATGGAGTCCGCCCGAGATCTTGTAGCCCTCGCCGCCGAACTTCCCACCCGCGTGGAGCACGGTGAGTACGACTTCGGCCGCCGACTTGTTCTTGTATTCCGAGTGGTTGCCCACGGGAATTCCCCGGCCGTCGTCGCTCACGCGACAGCCCCCGTCGGCCAACAGCGTCACGTCGATGCGGGTTGCGTGACCGGCCATGGCCTCATCGACGGAGTTGTCGACCACCTCGTAGACCAAGTGGTGCAGACCCGACAATCCGGTCGAACCGATGTACATCCCCGGGCGCTCCCGGACGGGCTCCAGGCCCTTGAGCACCGTGATGTCTTTCGCCTCGTAGGCCACCCGCGCGCTACCTCTCGTGGTTGAACGTGTCGGTCGTGTGGAGGCAGACGTCGGCGGTTCGCGAGCCGGTGACGACCCGGTGAGCGCTCCGCCGCACTGCATCCTCGGACAAGCCCCGATTCGCCGGGCGCGACCACGGTCGTGAGAACCGCAAAAGTGCTGGTCAGCAGGCCAATTTCGGGGTGGAACCAGTGTACCAGAACCCGTGTGACAGACCTCGGGTTTCTCGGCGGGTTCTCGACCGGTTCTCAGGCCCGTGTTTCGGGGTCGATCGACTCCGAGTCGGGGGCCCCGGCGGACCGGTCGGCCACCACCGAGATCTCGCGGACCCCCGCGCCGGGAACCTGCTCGCGCAAGGCGGCCACCAGTTGATCCGCGAGGTACCGGAACTGTCCGGCCCACGCCGGATCATCCACGAAGATCCGCAGGCGACCGCGCTGGAGGTGGAGGGGATCGCTGTGGGCACCGAGGGCGTCTCCGACCAGTTCGGACCACGACGCCCGAATCGCGTCGAGGAACCCCGGGTCGGGCGCGCCGAGCTCACTGCGCACATGCCGCAGGGCGTCGGTCACCGGGCGCGGATCGTCACTCCAACTCACACGAGTCGCCCCGCGTCGATTCGGAGCCACGCATCGGCTCGAATTTCTTCCGGGAGCGCGCCGGCCGTCGTGATCAAGGTCTGGGTCGCCGGGAGGTGTTCGACCAGCGCGGTGGCTCGCTCCGCGTCCAACTCGCTGAACACGTCGTCGAGAAGCAGCACGGGTTCAGCACCGACCGTGTCGGCCACCACTCGGTGGCCGGCGAGACGCAGACCCAACGCCAACGTTCTCTGCTCGCCTTGGGACGCGTGATGACGCGCGTCGAGATCGTCGAGGACGAGCGACCAGTCGTCGCGATGAGGACCGACGAGTGTGACTCCACGATCTTCCTCGCGCTTGCGTAATCGTACGAGCGCATCGCTCAACGCCCCGACGACCTCGTCGGGTGTCAACGCGGCGTCGTGCCACTCGGCTTCGTACGCGGTCAGGAATCCCGGCGCGCTCCCGGCCAGCGACGCGTACGCGTGAGCGACTTCCGGGGTGAGCCGATCGATGACATCGAGTCGGCCGCGCACCAACTCGGCTCCGACCTCGACCAGTCGCGCGTCGAACACGTCGCGGGTCCGGCGATCGTCGCCGTCGCGTATTCCGGCGCGGAGCAGTGCATTGCGTTGTTTGATCACGCGTTCGTACTCGGTGATGACCGCACTGAATCGTGGTGCCGCGCTCACCAAGAGATCGTCGATGAACTCCCGGCGGCCGCTGGGGCCACCCTTGATCAACGCGAGGTCGTCGGGCGCGAACACCGTGACCCTCAGGTGTTCGCCCAGGTCACGGCGGCGGACCACTGTCTGTTTGTTGGCGAGGATGCGATTCCGCCCGACGGTGTTGATCGCGGCCTCGACGAGTACCGAGTGTTCGGGGTGTTCGATCTCGGCTCGCACGATGGCCTGATCCGCTCCGGCGCGCACCAGCGTCCGATCGGGAACCCCGCGGAGGGAACGACCGGTGGCGACCCAGCCCACCGCCTCGAGCAAGCTGGTCTTGCCTTGCCCGTTCGATCCCGTCACGACCGTGACCCCCGGGTCGAACGCGATCTCGGCGTGCTCGTAACACCGGAAATCGCTCAGCCAGAGACGACCGAGGCGCACCTCAGCTGATACGCACGGGCATCAACAGGTACAGGAACTCCGGCTGGTCCGCGCCCTTCAATGTTGCAGGCTTCAACGGATCCATGCTCTCGAGGACCGCCTCGTCACCATTGATCGCCAACAGCCCGTCGAGGAGGAACTGTGGGTTGAACGCCACAGTGAGATCCGTCCCTTCGAACTTCGCGTCGATGAGCTCCACGGCGTCGGCACGTTCCTGCGCAGTGGCAGAAAGTTCGAGACCGGCATTGCTCATCGCGAGCCGGACCGGTGTTCCCTCCCGACCTTCGCCCACGATCTGCATCAAGCGAACTGCTTCTTCGAGTTCGGCGCGTGAGATGGTCAGCTTGTTCGGATACCCGTTGGGGATGAGTTGTTCGTAGTTGGGGAACTCACCGTCGATCAGTCGCGTCGTGACCGATCGCGACTCGTTGGCGAACCGGACTTCGCGCTCGCCCAAGGTCACCGTGATCTCACCCGACGAGAAGACTCGTTGGACTTCGTTGAGTCCCCGAGCGCCGACGAGCACCTTCTGACCTTCGCTCAGCATCCCGACGCCGTCGAGATCGCGCACACCAAGCCGATACGAGTCGGTGGCGACCATGCGGATCCCAGTGGGTGTCGCCATGATCAAGACACCGGTGAGGATCGGGCGGGCGTCGTCGCGGGATGCCGCGGGGATCACCTGGCGCAATGCTTCGGCCAACGGTTCGGCATCGACGGTCACCGTGGTGCCCTCGGGATCGGTCACCCGCGGGAACTCGTCGGCGGGGAGGAGCCGCACCCCGGCCCGGGCCGGGCCCGCCGAGATCCGGGCGTCGTCACCTTCGACCTCGAAGGTCACCGTCCCGGCCTTGAGCCGGGTGGTCAGGCCATCGAACAACTTTGCGGGTACGACTGCCTGGCCGGGGTCGTCGACCTGCGCGGGGATCCTGACCCGGATCGTGAGATCCAAGTCGCAACCCACGAGTTCGACATGGCCGTCGGCCGCGGTGACATGAACTCCCGACAGCACCGGGAGCGCACCGCTGCGAACTGCGACGGCCCGCTGCGCGGTTCCGATCGCTTCGGCCAGGGTGTCACGCTCACACCGGAACTTCACTGTCCACCTCCGAGATACGAAAAGAATTGGTTTTCTAGTATTGGTAGTAGAGGGTGTGGATTGTGGATCACGCGCAGTATGCGCAGGTGGGATGGTCTTTGGTCGTCCACTGTGTCATCCACCACTATCCACCGACCAGAAATCACAGAAATGTGGTTTCCGCGAGTTTCCCACCGCGAGCCGAAGATATCCCCAACGGTCCACAGGGTTATCCACCGGTACCGAGCCGAACCCGGCTCATCAACTCGTTGACCTGGTCAAACACTTGATGACGTTCGGTCATGAGCGCCTTGATCTTCTCGACCGCATGGATCACGGTCGTGTGGTCGCGTCCACCGAACTGCTCCGCGATCCGAGGGTAAGAGAAGTCGGTGAGTTCGCGGAAGACGTACATGCCGATCTGGCGGGCGATGACGAGCGGCCGACGGCGGCTCTTGCCGCAAAGGTCCTCCACCGTGAAACCGAACATGCTCGCGGTCTCGTCGAGGATCAGCTGGGGTGTGACCACCCGGGGCTGTGACGGGGGCAGGAGATCGGCGAGGACCTGTTTGGCCACCGTCTCGTCGAGTGTGGTCCGGTGCAGACTGGAGTAGGCGGCGATTCGGATCAGGGCGCCTTCGAGTTCACGCACGTTGTCGGAAATGTTCGACGCGATGAAGGCCAGCACTTCGTCGGGCATGTTCTCGAGCCCTTCCGACTCGGCCTTCATCCGGAGAATCGCGAGCCGGGTCTCGAACTCCGGCGGCTGGACGTCGGTGATCAGGCCCCATTCGAGGCGGGTGCGTAATCGATCCTCGAGCCGCGGAATCTGCTTGGGCGGGCGGTCCGAGGACAACACGATCTGTCCGCCGGCCCCGTGGAGTGAGTTGAACGTGTGGAAGAACTCCTCCTGGAGTTGCTGGGACCGCTCGAGGAACTGGATGTCGTCGACGAGGAGCACGTCGACCTCGCGGTAGCGGCGTCGGAAGGAGTTGGCGGCGTTGTTGCGGATCGCGTCCACGAACTCGTTCATGAGCGTTTCGGTCGATACGTACCGAACCCGGCTCAGTTGGTGGACGTCCTTGACGTAGTTGCCGATCGCGTGCAGCAGGTGGGTCTTGCCCAACCCGGCCGGCCCGTAGATGAAGAGCGGGTTGTAGGAGCGCGCCGGCGTCTCGGCGACGGCCAAGGCCGCAGCGTGGGCGAACCGGTTCGAGGCTCCGATGACGAAGTGCTCGAACGTGTACCGCGGGTTGAGGGCCGTCCAGGAACTCGCCGGGTCGGGTGCCGGTGCTGCGGTCACGGGGCCCGACCGCTCGTCGTGCGCCGCGGCCGGTGCCTGTTGGCCGGGGTACTCGACGAGCTCGTCGACCCGGGGCGCGGCCTCGACCACCAGATCGAGCGCGATGTCGTCGCCGGTGACCTCTTGCAGTACTGCGGTCATCAATCCGCTGTAACTCGCCCGAATCCGCTCGCGGACCACGCCGTTGGGGATCGAGAGCCGTAGCCGGTCCCCTTCGAGGTCGACGGGGCGGACGTCTCGAAACCAGGTGTTCCAGGTGGCTTCGGAAAGCTGGGCCTGCAACGCAGTGGTTGCCGACGCCCAGGCTTGGGTCGCCGCGGTGACTCGCCAGTCAGGAATTTCCACAGCCCCATCCACATGTGTGGAGAACTTCGTGACCCCACAGAATGGGGTCGATCTCCTCCGCCGTCGGTCTCAGCCTGGGTCAGATGACCCAGTGATGTACCACCGACCCGCGACCGTGGACGGGGCGGTGGGAGCGGCGACCGTAGCAGCCGACCCCCGCCCACTCAAGGGAGCAGTCCATAACTTCATCAATGTAATTCGATCAGTCCGGTGGCGATATCCCCAACTCACTGACTGATGAATACGCCTCGTGGTGGAGTCGTCCCCACTTCGCGCGGATAGTGGGGATTCCGAACGGGTGGCCGCGAACCAGACAGGCCGCGGAGCGCCGGCATTTTTCTCGGAGAAGTGGACGCCCACGTTGCGAGCACCTCGGCCAGAACTCTAAGATCCCGAGTTCCCGCGCCCCCCTGCTTACCCCGGACATCCTTCGCCGGGTCTCATGGGGCGCCCTGTTCCTCTTCGAGGAGGCCATGCGTGAAGCGGACCTTCCAGCCCAACAACCGGAAGCGCAAGAAGAAGCACGGGTTTCGCACCCGGATGAAGAATCGCGCGGGTCGCGCGGTCCTGAAGTCCCGGCGCGGCCGCGGCCGCGCCCGAATCTCGGCCTGATCCACCGCGTCCGCAGCCGTGCGATGTTCGCTGAGTTCGCCCGGGTCCGCCCGCGACGCGACGGAGTGCTGTGGGTTCGACGGATCACACTCCCGGAGAGTTCTCCGCCGCAGGTTGCGTTCGCGATCGGTCGAACAGTGGGGAATGCAGTGACCCGGAACCGCCTTCGTCGTCGCCTCCGGGCGATGCTCTCCGACCATGTCGACCGGTTGCAGCCCGGCGCCGCGTACCTGATCGGGGCCGACGCACGGGCGGTGACCGCCACCGCCGCGGAACTCGACCGATCACTCGCGGTCTGTCTGTTGGGCACATCGTGAACCCCACGGTTCAGCCGAGATTTGCAGCTCGCGGGGGGATGGCCGTGATCGGCGCCTACCAGCGAATCATGGCCGGGACCACCTCCCGGTGCCGGTTCGCACCGAGCTGCTCGCAGTATGCGAAAGACGCGATCGAGGCCTATGGCCTGACTCGCGGTGCGTGGATGGGAATCAAACGCATTGGTCGGTGCCACCCCTGGCACCCAGGCGGGTACGACCCCGTCACAGTACCGAACACACGTTCGGACCGGGAAGGTAGTCCGCAATGGTGATCTGGGACAGCATTCGCGACGGCATGGGCTCGATCCTTGCCTTCTTCTACTCCATCGTTCCCAACGCGGGAGTGGCCATCATCTTGCTGACGGTCGCGGTTCGGCTCGCGCTGTTCCCGCTGACGGCGAAGCAGGCGAAGTCGATGATCGCGATGCAGCGGGTGCAACCCGAGATCAAGAAGCTGCAGGCGAAATACAAGAACGACCGCCAGAAGCTCAACGAAGAGATGATGAAGTTCTACAAGGAGAACGAGATCAACCCGCTCGGAGGTTGTCTCCCACTCATCTTGCAGATGCCGGTCTTCATCGCGCTGTTTCAAACCCTGCACAAGATCCAGGACTTCATTCCGACCGATTCCAAGATGTACACCGACATCTGTGGCGCGGGCGTGAAGGTGGCTGAGTGCAAGCCAAACATGAGCTTTCTCGGCATGGACCTGCAGAAGTCGGCGCAGCAAGCCGCCAAGTCCGGCCTCGCCGACGCGTGGCCGTACCTGGTGCTCGTCGGCCTGGTGCTGATCACCGGCTATCTCCAGCAGCGTCAGACGATGCGGAACCAGACCACACCGAACCCGCAGATGGCGATCATCAGCAAGGTCTTTCCGATCGTCTTCGGGTTCATCTCCTGGGGGATTCTCTCCGGGGTCGTCCTCTACTTCTTCACCTCGAACCTGTGGCAGATCGGCCAGCAGGAGGTGGTGCTGCGAACCATCGGAAGCGCGGCCGGTCCACCACCGAAGAAGGGCAAGGGTGAACTGAACGGCGAGAACGCTGGCGGATCCGGGAAGTCCACGGGTACCGCCGTGGTCGACAGTCCGAAGTCGCGCGAGACCTCATCCAAACCGGTGAAGTCCGCAGGGCCCAAGAGCGGCGCCAAGAAACCCACGACCGGCGCCCAGGGCGCCGGTGAGCCCAAGCCGCCATCTTCGGGGAACGGCGCCCGGAGCAACCGAAAGCGGAAACGCTGATGGAGTGGATCCAGACCACCGGAAGGTCGGTCGCCGATGCCCTCGAGGCCGCGCTCGACGAGTTGGGCGTTCACGAGGACGATGTCGAGTACGAGGTGCTCGAAGAGCCCAAGACGGGGCTGCTCAGCCGGTTCACCAAGGGCGAGGCCCGGATCCGAGTGCGGCTCAAGCCGATCTCGCGTGAGAAGCCCCAGGACCGCAAGCGCGGCCGCGGTAAGGGCGGGTCGCGGCGGAGCGAGGGCCCGCGGCGGGAAAAGAGCGATGGCGGCGGTCGCGAGAAGAGCGACGGGGCCGGCCGTGGAAAGTCGGCCGACCGGCCGAAGCAGAAGCAGAAGCCCAAGACAGCGCCACAGTCGAAGCAGCAGCAACCGAAGAACGAGGGGACGCCACCAGTGGACGAGAACGACGTATCGGTCGAAGAACAAGCAGAGGTGGCCGAAGACTTTGTCGCGGGCTTGATCGAGGCGATCGGGCTCCAGGCGAATGTGACCTCCGAGACCGGCGACGACCTGATCGAGGTCGAGGTCGAGGGTTCCGAACTCGGGTTGCTCGTGGGCCCGAAGGCCGCAACGCTGTCGGCGATCGAGGAACTCACCCGGGCCGTGGTGCAGCGCGAGGCCGGCGGTCACGCGGCACGTGTCCGGGTCGACGTCGGTGGATACCGCGCGAAGCGCCGCGCCGCGCTCGAAGTCTTCACCCGCTCGATCGTCGACGAAGTGCTGAGCACCGGGGAAGCGCGGGCTCTTGAGCCGATGGGCTCGATCGACCGTAAGACTGTCCACGACACGGTGACCGATATGGACGGGGTCGAGACCTCCTCCGAAGGCGACGATCCCCGTCGGTACGTGGTGATCCGTCCCGCGTGACACCGAACGGCGCTCTGAGCGCCGTCTTGGAAGACGCGAAGCGCCTCGGTCATCTCGGCCCGGATCCAGTACGTCGCCATATCGACCACGCGTTGGCGTGGTCCGATGCGCTGGTTCCGGGACCGTTCCTCGACCTGGGTTCGGGCGGAGGCGTCCCCGGGCTCGTGCTGGCACACCATTGGCCTGAAGTGTCGGCCTGGCTGCTCGACAGTCAACTCGGCAGGGCCGCCTGGCTTCGGACGGCGATCGCTCGACTGGGAATCTCCGATCGAGTCACGGTGCTGGAGGGTCGAGCGGAGGTGTTCGGGCACGCACCCGAGTTCAGGGAGCGGTTCAGCCTCATCACCTCCCGTTCTTTTGGCTTACCCGCCGCGACCGCTGAGTGTGCATCCGGTCTTCTGGCAATCGGCGGCGAACTCTCAGTGAGCGAACCTCCGGATTCGGACCCGACCCGATGGCCAGAACCAGATCTGGCGGCCCTTGGTCTCGGGATGTTGCGCCGAGTCGTGCACGAGGCGTCTTCATTCGTTATCCTCACCAAAACTTCGCCGCTGCCGAGTGCACTGCCTCGGCCGCGCAACCTTCCCTCGAGGTCTCCCCTCTGGTGAACCCGATGTTCCACGTGAAACATCGATCGGGAGCCTTGGAACGTTTCACGTGAAACATCCGCCCGACCTCGATCCGGGAGGGACGTCCATGGATTCAGTGGACCCAAAGCGGCGAAGCCGCAAGCTGTTCGGCGCGCGACGCAAGCACGAGACTGCCTCGGAGGCTGAAATGGAAGAGCACGACTCCTCGGAGGCGGACCCCGCTGAGGGCACACCCACGGCGGATTCCCAGGTCGCCGGCGCGGGCAGGGTCTTCGGCGGATCCGTCGACCCGAGCGCTTCCGGCGACGATGATTCCGAGTCGGGTTCGGACGCGACTCGCTCGACGACTCCGTCACCGGAAGACGAGACCGATCCGGTGACCGCCGAACCTGTGGCCGCGGCGGCTGAGGCGGCGCCCGGTGAGCCCGGCCGAGCCCGCGGGCACCGCCGAATCCGCTGAGGGGATCCCCGCCGCCGCGGCCGACGCTGAAGTCGCTGCCCCTGAGACTCTCGACGGGGACGAGGTCGCGGATGGCGCGGGAGGCGCGGAAGACTCGGACGACGATGACTCGGACGAAGTGATCCCCTACGACCTTCCGCGGATTTTCGCGATCGCGAATCAGAAGGGTGGGGTCGGAAAAACCACGACGTCGGTCAACCTCGGAGCGTCGCTCGCCGACCTGGGCTTTCGGGTCTTGGTCGTCGACCTCGACCCGCAGGGGAACGCCACCACCGGGCTCGGAGTCAATGCTCGCGAGATCGAGGGTTCGATCTACGACGTGATCATGAGCGATACCAACATCGAAGACTGCATCGAGCCCACATCGCTCAAGAACCTCTTCGTCGCCCCGGCCACGATCGACCTTGCCGGTGCCGAGATCGAGCTGGTGCCGGCGTTCAGTCGAGAGTTGAAACTGCGCCGGGCGCTTCACGAGATCCGCGAGGACTACGACTACATCCTCATCGACTGCCCACCGTCGCTCGGACTACTGACGGTCAACGGCCTCGCAGCGGCCGACGACGTACTAGTGCCGATTCAGTGCGAGTACTACGCGCTGGAGGGTCTGAGTCAGCTCATCAGGAACGTCACCCTGGTGAGAACCAACCTCAATCCGACCCTGGACGTCAGAGGCATCGTGCTCACGATGTACGACGCCCGGACCAAGTTGGCCGACCAAGTCGAGCAGGAAGTTCGGAATCATTTCGGGAGAACCGTGTATCTCACCGTGATCCCGCGTACTGTTCGATTGTCGGAGGCACCGTCCTTTGGGCAGCCGATCATTCTGTTCGACCCAACCTCCCGCGGTGCGGTTGCCTACCGGGAGCTGGCCAAGGAGGTGAGCAGTGGCGCGACGAGGCGGACTGGGTAAGGGTCTGGGAGCTCTCATCCCCACCGGGACCGGAGAATCCACGGGCGGCCTGCGCGAGGTCGAGGTGTCGGCGATTCGGCCCAACCAATATCAGCCCCGGGAGCGCTTCGACGAGGAGCTGCTCCAGGCGTTGACCGAGTCGATCCGAGAGGTCGGGATCCTGCAGCCGATCCTGGTGCGCCCGATCGGTGACGAGTTCGAACTCATCGCCGGCGAGCGTCGCTGGCGGGCGGCCCGCCGTCTGGGCCTGGCGCGTATTCCGGCCTTGGTGCGCGAGAGCAACGACGCCACTGCGTTGGAAGAAGCCCTGGTCGAGAACATCCACCGGTCCGACCTGAACGCCTTGGAGGAGGCCGCGGCCTACCAACAACTCATCGAGGACTTCTCCCTGACCCACGATGATGTCGCCACTCGGGTGGGAAAGAGTCGGGCGTCGATCTCGAATACTCTCCGGTTGCTGCAACTCCCGCCGACGGTGCAGAAGCTGGTTCGTGACGGCGGCCTGACGATGGGCCATGCCCGCGCCCTGCTGGGCACTCCCGATCGAGGGCTCCAGGAGCGTCTGGCTCAGACGGTGGTCAGCGAGGGCTGGTCGGTGCGTGCTGTCGAGGAGGCAGTCAAGGGTCCGGCGACCTCGCCGAAGGCGGCAGCCAAGGGTGGCGTCGATGCGGCGCGAGCGACGAACCCTCTGCGGCCGCCCGGACTCGAAGAACTCGAGGGACTCCTCGGCGATCACCTCGACACGCGCGTGCAGATCGCCATGGGCTCGAAACGCGGCAAGCTCACCGTCGAGTTCTCGGACCTGGAAGATCTCGAACGGATCTACAAGGCCATCGTCGGCTGAGCAGTCACGACTCGGTCGAGGGTTCTTCGAACGCTCGCCGAACCGCGCCGGCCAGCGCGGAACCGACCTCGGCGGATCGGCCCATGATGGTCGCGACCGACGCCGCGTCGTCGTCTCCGAGCTCGCAGACCACCGCCGCCATCCGCGTCTCGCGCAGCACCGAATAGGCACACCCCATCACGCCATCGGGCTGGGACGGCCCGAGTTGGTGGGTGAGCTCCTCCCCCATGACCACGGCGGCGTGGTGCCCGCGCTCCGAGCGAAACGATCCGGAGGCGTAGTACCGGCACTGCCACGTTGCATGATCGCCACTACGAATCGCAAGGAAGAGGTCGGCCCGCCAGCGGTTGGCCCGGCTGGCCAGTTCGTGGTCATCAGCGCCTGAGACGTCGGGCATGACCTGGGCACCGGCTCGAGTGAGTTCCTGGAGCAGCGGAGTTCCGATCTGGTCGAATCCTGGTTGTACCGCCAGGTAGATGCGACGATCGATGAGCTGGGGCGGCCGTCGGAGCTGATCCCGCTCGCGGACGCGGTTGACCGATCCCGCCGCCATCAAGGCCACGCGGGCGAACGCGTCGAGCGTGGCCGGACCGGCAATGCCATCGACGCTCAGCCCCGAGTTGCGTTGGAACTCGGCGAGCGCCCCGGCGGTGTCGGGTCCCAGAATGCCGTCCTCGCGTCCGGCGTCGAACCCGAGTCGGTTGAGGGTGTGCTGGAGGGTGGCAACGTCGTCGCCGCGTAGATTCGGGGCGCGCAGGTACAGCAAGCGGTCACCGAGTTCGAAGCCCGACTCGACCAATGCCGACCATGTCTCGCGACCGACCGCGCCGTCGACTCGAATGGAACGATGATGCTGGAACGCGCGAACAGCCGCGTCGGTGAGCGGTCCGAAGGTCCCGAGTTCGGATGGGCTGACGCCGAATCCGGCGCCGGCCAGCCGATGCTGAAGATCCCGAACTGCGTCGCCGGAATCGCCCGTCCGGAGAACGACCGAACCGCTCACGGGAGCCGCGTCGCGCGCTGGAGGAGCACTCAGCCGATGTACTCGGAAAGGTCCTGGAGGAGCTGGCCCTTACCCTTGGCGCCGACGAGACGCTTGACCGGTTCGCCACCCTGGAATACGAGCAGCGTAGGAATACTCATGACGTCGAACCGCCGAGCGGTGTCCGGGTTCTCGTCGACGTTGAGCTTCGCGACGGTCAGCCGACCCACCTGCTCGCTGGCAATTTCTTCCAGGGCGGGTGCGATCATCTTGCAGGGACCACACCACTCGGCCCAGAAGTCGACCACGATCGGAGTCTCGGATCCGCTGACGCTCTCGTCAAAGGTTGCGTCCGACAGAGTGAGAATGTTCTCGGCCACGGCGAGATCCTTTCGAGGAAATGGTGCGAAGGGTGAGGATTCTAGTGATGGTGATCAACGGAACGGTGTTCTCGGTCATTCCCGAAAGCGGGTGACACTCTGAGAAGTCGCCGACCACGCTGCGCGCGATCACGAGCGTCAGGCCTGGGCCAGGTGCTTGAGCGACTCCAGGTATCGCTCGGTTTCGATGGCGGACATGCAGCCACTTCCGGCCGCGGTGATCGCCTGACGGTAGGTGTGGTCCTGGACGTCGCCGCAGGCGAAGACGCCGGGGATCGACGTCTGGGTCGAGTCCGGCGCCGTCGTGATGTAGCCGTCGTCGTCGAGGTCGAGTTGGCCGGCGAACAGGCTGGTGGTCGGGGTGTGTCCGATCGCCACGAACAGGCCGGTGACTGCGAGCGCGGACTCTTCGCCGGTGACGGTGTCTCGGAGGCGGATACCTTCGAGCTTGGTGTCACCGATTGCTTCGATGACCTCGGCGTTCCACCGGAACTCGATCTTGGGGTTGGCCAGCGCCCGGTCCTGCATGATCTTCGACGCCCGCAGTTCGTCACGACGGTGGACCAGCGTGACCTTGCTCGCAAACTTGGTGAGGAAGTTGGCTTCCTCGATCGCGGAGTCGCCACCGCCGACGACCGCGATCTCGTGGTCGCGGAAGAAGAACCCGTCACAGGTCGCACACGTGGAGACCCCGTGGCCGAGGAGTCGGCCCTCGCTTTCCAGCCCCAGCATGCGCGCCGTGGCGCCGGTCGAGATGATCAGGGCATCCGCGGTCAGCTCGAGATCGCCGACCGTCACGCGGAATGGCCGCGACGACAGATCCACGCGGTCGGCGTCGGCGGTGATAAATCGGGTGCCGAAGCGCTCCGCCTGGTCCCGGAACGACATCATGAGCTCGGGACCCATGATTCCATCAGGAAAACCCGGGTAATTCTCGACTTCCGTCGTCAACATGAGTTGGCCACCCGCGGCCAGACCCTCGACGACGACGGGCTCGAGATTCGCCCGGGCGGTGTAGACGGCCGCGGTCAGCCCGGCGGGGCCAGACCCGACGATGACCACTTCATGGTGCTCAGACACTGGTTCCTCCAGTACGACGGGACCAGAGGAACAGTCCGGCACCGATGAAGATTCCGCCCAGCACGACCCACGATGCCCAGACCGGGAGCACGTAGGTCAGTGCCCGGAACATGACGATGGAGAGCAGCAGGAACGCCGTCAGGGCACAACACAAGGCGAAGACGCCGTAGACCAGTGCTTTGGCCGCCTTGTTCGCAGGTTCGACGGTGCGATCACGCACCGTGACGACCGTCTTCTCGATCGCGTCAGCGGCTTGGTTCGTCCATGTACTCATCGCGTCCTCCGGTTCGGCCGCGGAGGTTACCCGCGTCGGCCGCCTCAGCTCCGGGCCGCGCGCACTCTCACCGAGAAACCGACAGCAGCACCCGCGAGCAGTTGTCTGCGGCGAGGACGAAGACGATGATCCGGGAGGCCCGCTTGATCCCGAGCACGATGGCCGGCTGGGCCTGGAACGTTCCGGTTGCTTCGAACTGGATCGCTCCGAGCCGTTCGTACTCGTCCCGACACGTGGTGAGTTGCCCGGGTGTGACCGCACGCGCCGAGGCGCTCGCGGGCTCCTGGGTCGAACCCACTTCTGGCGTCCACTCGCCGGTGGCTGGATTCGTGGTGGCATCGTTCGCGGCCCCCGCATCGAGGGGCTTGGGCAGTGCCACTCCCGATTTCGGCCCGCCGATGAGCCGGTCCAGCTGATCCCGAGACAGTTCGCCGAGATCGCCGAGGTCGCCGCTCGCGACCTCGGCGGTGCTGAGGTCGCCGGACGACGCCGACTTCGACGCGGAACCGGTGGAGGAGTCGGTCGACGCGAGCCACATGCCGCCACCCACGAGTGCGAGGACCACGACCGCCGCGGCCGCCGCGCGCGGCGCCCACGACTGCATGCCGGACCGCCAGGTCGTCGGCGCCGGGGCGGAGGCCGCGTCGAGCTGCGGGGCCGGGCGGAGGCCCCGGCGAGCAGACGGGCACGGGTGAGTTCGTCCAACGGTGGGATGGGGGCGGCCACCGCAGCGCGAACGCCCTGAAGCTCCCGGCGCCGCTCGTCGGTGCCCGGTCGGCGAGCGAGCTCGGCCTGCATCGAGGGAGTGTCGGTGGCGTGGTCACGCGCGAACGCGTCGAGTTCGCCGTCGAGTTCCGCATTCAAGGCGGCGTCGGTATCGAAGTTGGGGGTCTCAGGCATGGTCAGTGGTTTCGACGTCGGCGGGGGCTTCGGAGTTCCCGAGCATCAGTGCGAGTGCGGCTCGGCCGCGCGAGATGCGGGACCGCACGGTCCCGATCGGGATGTCGAGGGTGGCCGCGATCTCGGCGTAGTCGAGGTCGGACACGTCCCGGAGGACCACGACGACGCGGAACTCCTCGGGCAGGCGCGCGAGTGCGTCATCGATGTCGATCCGGTCCACCACCCGCTCGGGATCATCGACCCGACCCGAGCGCGCGGCGTTCGCCATGAACGTCTCCGGCGCGACGGGAACGGCGCGACGGGAACGGCGCCGGAGTTCGTCGAGTGCCGCGTTGGTCGCGATGCGATGAATCCACGTGGTGAATGCGGCCCGGCCGTCGAACCGATCGATCGCGCGGGAGATGCCGATGAGTGCGTTCTGGGTTGCGTCCAGCGCGTCGTCGGGGCCACAGATGCGCCGGCACACCGCGTGCACGCGGTCGAGGTGGCGGGCGAGGAGTGCGTCGAGCGCGTCGCGGTCGCCGCGGCCGGCGGCGAGTGCGAGTTCGTGATCGTCGCGTTGATCAACCGGGCGTGCCACGAACCGAGACCTCGACGATGCGGCCGCGGTACCGACCGTCGGACTCCTCGACCAGTTTCGTGAACCACACGAGCACATACCGACCGGTCGCCGACGGTTCGATCGGGACGCTGGCCTTCAGACCGAGATCGGTGGCACTCGCGGCCGGTTCCCCCCACGCGTCCAGCGTCGTGGGCGACTCGGATCCCACGTAGATGTTGATGTCCCACCCCGTGACGCCGCTCGTGAACTCGAGCTCGCGCACCTTGGACTGTTCTCCGAGATCGAGCACGAACCCGACGCCGGGCTTGGGTGAGGTCGTCGGATTGAAATACCCATCGGTGGCCCAGGCGGTGCTGGCGCGCCCGTCGGTCATCAGGCCGAGGTCGGCGTCGTTCTCGGCCTGGTCAGGTCCATCGGGGTCGAATGACGTGATGCCCAGGATCGGCAGGTCCTTCGCGGCAGTGCCGGCGGGCGTCGTCGTCGTGGTCGCGGTGGTGTCGGTCGCGAGCACGTAGCCGGCGTACCCACCGACGATCCCGAGAATCAGCGCGCCGATCCACGCCAGCATCCGTGTCCCCACGCTGACGCCGTCGTTGATGATGTCGGGAACTGCGGGAGCGACCGCCGCCGGCCGGGTCGGCGCAGTACGCGGGAGGGCGACGGGCATCGTGGCGTCGGCACCGCGGTCGGGTGCCGCGACCCGGAAGGGCGTGAGGGCGTCGCGCATTGCTGCGGCGTTCGGCCATCGGTCGGCGGGATCACGCGCCAGGGCGCGATCCACGACATGGGCGAGCCCGGGCGCGACCTCCGGTCGCATGTCGGTCACCGGCGGCGGTGTGGTGGTGAGTCGCGCGACCGCGGTGCTGATCTCGGTCTCGCCACCGAAGGGCGGTCGGGCAGTGAGCATCTCGTACAACACCAGGCCGAGTGAGTAGATATCCGAGCGCTCATCGACGGGCTGACCCTCGAGTTGCTCGGGTGAGAGGTACCGCGGGTTCCCATGACGCTGCCGGTACGAGTCAGGTCTTCTGCGGGTTGGTCCGAGACCTTGGCGATTCCGAAGTCGGTGACCTTGGCGCGTCCGTCGAGTTGGATCAGCACGTTGCTGGGCTTGATGTCGCGGTGGACCAACCCACGGGCGTGCGCGGCGGCGAGCGCATCGGCGATCTGCGCGGCGATATCGGCCGCGCGGGCAGGTGGAAGCGCGCCGTGGAGGTTGATGGCCTGACGCAGGGTGGCACCGTCGACCAACTCCATGACGATGTAGGCCACGCCGTCGTCATCGCCGGTGTCGTAGGTCGCGACGATGTTCGGATGGGCCACTGCGGCGGCGGCGACCGCCTCGCGGCGAAAACGGCTGCGCAGGTCCGGGTCCTCGCCGAGGACGGGGTCGAGGGTCTTGATGGCGACGGACCGCGCGAGCAACGGGTCGTCGGCGCGCCACACCGTGGCCATGCCGCCCTTCGCGATTTCATGGTCGAGCCGGTATCGACCACCGAGGACCCGCCCCGACGTCAGAGTGTGCACCACATCTCGACGCTACCTGGCAGACCGCCGAGAACCGTGCCGCCGGGGCCGCTCGTGGTTCAGGTCACTCGATCCATCCGAGTCCGATCGTGCGAGGACCGCCGTGGGTACCGATGACCGGACCGATGTTGCCGACCTCGATCTCGTCACGAGGAACCGTCGCGCTGAGCAGATCGAGGAACTCCTCGATGTCGGGTGCTTGGGCGTGGAACACGACGACGCCGGTGGGGTTGGTCGCGCCGGCGAGCCGATCCGCTAGGTGCTGGAGGCTCTTGCTGCGGGTGCGGACCTTCCCGGCCTCGACGACGACGCCGTCGCGGAGTTCGATGATGGGCTTGATCGACAGCACGCTGCCGAGCATGGCTTGCGCGCCACCGATCCGCCCACCGCGGCGAAGGTGCTCGAGGGTGTCGAGGGCGCCGAAGAGTCGAATGGTCGGGGCCAGGCGTTCCGCGGCGGCGACGACGGTGTCGAGATCCGCACCCGACGCGGCGAGTGCCTGCGCCGCGAGGCACTGACGACCGAGGCCCATCGACACGCTCAACGAGTCGACGACCCGCACCGGTACGTCCCCCTCCAGGGCTTTCGCAGCGATTTGGGCCGATTGCATGGTGCCGGAGAGACGCGAGGACAGGTCGATGCAGACGATGCCGTCGGCGCCATCGGCCGCGAGGGCGCGAAACCGTTCCTCGAAGGCACCGGGTGACGGTGCCGCGGTCTCGGGAAGGACGGGCGATGTTGCGACCTTCCGCCAGAACTCCTCGTTGGTGAGCTCCGTGCGGTCGACGAACTCGTCGGCGCCGAAGCGGATCGTCAGGGGCACGATCTCGATGCCGAGGGCGTCGGCGCGGGCCTGAGAGAGATCGCAGGCGCTATCGGTGACGACTCGAACGACCACAGGACCTCCTAGGGCGGTGCGCCGACACGGGAGTGGCGAGCGCTTGGACTTGCTGTACCGCCCCATGGTTACCCATCGGACGCCGTCGCGTGGCGGTCCCTGACCAGAATGTCCCGGATCATCCCGAGAAAGGAGATTCCGACGGCGTGAGCGGCGCCAAGGAAGACGAGGCCGGATGCCGTGGTCGCGAGGATCAGGGTCAGCCAGGACCGACTCGGCGTCGCGCTTCCGAGCGCATGATCGATGAGCGCGGCAACGGTCGCCGCCGGAATCATCGCCACGACGACGCGGGCCGCAGTGTTGGCGAGGTCGCGACCGCCGAGATGATGCAGTCGGGCGCGGAGTGCGAGGAGTCCAGCCACGGCTGCCACCGCGTACGCGACCGTCCACGACCACGCGAGCCCTTCGATGCCGCGCCAGTTGTAGAACGCCACCGCCGTCGCGAGGTTGATGCCGTTCTCGACAAGGTTGAGTAGAAACGGTGTGCGCGTGTCCTGCATCGACGAGAACGCACGAATCACGTAGAGGTACACCGAGAACGCGACGAGACCGATCGCGAACGCGCGCAGCGTGTCGGCGGTCCGGGTGACGTCGCCGGTGGTGAAGTCTCCGTGATTCAGGAGGGCGCTGATCAGCGGCCGCGCGAGGACGGCGAGGCCTACGGCCGCGGGGATCATGACGACGAGCAGGATGCGGAGTCCGCGCCCGAACTGGAAGCGCAGCCCGTCGAGGTCACCCGCCTGATGTCGGCTCGCGAGTTCCGGCGCGAGCGCGGTCATCACCGAGACGGCCAGCAAACCGTGCGGTAGCTGGAAGAACGTGAAGGCCGCGATGTACACCGAGACGCCGGTGTCGGCGTGGCCGGCGAGCACCAAGATCACGAAGAATGCGACCTGGTTGGCCGCGACGTAGCCCACCGTCCATCCCGAGAGGCGAGCGAGCCGCCCGACCGCGGGGTGGCGAGGTTCCCAGTGCCATCGGAAACTCACGCCGGCGAGGCGGAGCGCGGGCAGCAGCACCAGCGTCATCGCGATGACTCCGGCGGTGGTCCCGAGCCCGAGGAGCAGGACGAGCACCGGGTCGTCGGCCACCGAGCGCACACTCGGTGGTTCGCTGCTGATCCGGGCGACGGCGAGGAGCACGGCAATGACGACGACGTTGTTGAGGGCCGGCGCGAATGCGGCGGCGGCAAAGCGTCGCCTCGCGTTGAGCATCGCGGTCGCCAACGCCGTGATGCCGTAGAACAACATCTGGGGCATGAACCAGCGCAGGAGGTCGGTGGCGAGTTCGACCTGGCCCGCGTGCCCGGCCCCGACGGGGGATTCTGCGAGGTTGTAATACGCGCGGATGATCCACGGCGCCGCGAGCACGCCGGCCAACGACCCGACGAAGAGCAGCGCAATGACCACCGTGTTGATCGCGGCGCTCGCGCGCTCGTCGTCCTGTTCGTAGGACTGCACGAAGAGCGGGACGAGCGTCGCCGTCAGGATTCCACCGACGAGCAACTCGTAGATGATGTTGGGCGTCGAGTTCGCGACGTTGTACACGTCGGTCAAGCGGCTGAAGCCCAAGGCCGCCAGCGCGGAGACGCGCAGGAACCCCGTGACGCGCGAGAGCAAGGTGCCGGCGCCGATGACCGCGCTGGTTCGTGCGAGGCGCGGCGCGGAGGTGGTGTCGCTCACGCGACGGTTGGGGTGGGTTGGGCCCGCCGACTGCGGCGCCAATGGGTCAACCACCAGGCCGCGAGGAACAGAACGGCGCCGATGGTCAAGAACGCGCCCACCCCGCTGACCACGGACGATCGGACGGTGTAGCGCGAACGTTGGAGCGCGACACCGTTGTCCGGAGAGCTGAGCGTGACCAGGACCGTGAACGTGCCGGACGCGCGGGCCTCGACCGTCGAACAGGGGCGTCGTGTTCCCTGGCGGCAGATCGAGGATCCGCTCGGAGCCATCGGGGAAGTCGAGCTTCTGGCTGGCGAGCGACACCCGCACCCGCACCGTCTGATCCAACGTGTTCTCGATGCTCAGGGGGACTCGGGCGCGTCTCGATGTGAGTTGGATACTGCGACTGGTCGGCGCGGTGATCGCGCCCGTGACGATACGGAGTTGGTCCGAGATCTCGCCGACTCGATCAGCCGCGTACCGGGGACCGACACCGGGGACCCGTTGCGCGACCGTCGTGGAGAGGTCGTGACGGAGCCGGATCACCGTCGGGTCCGCGGCCCCGATCATCGAACCGAGCGCGTCGACGTCGCGGCGCGCGTTCGGATACTGCTCATTCGTCAGAGGGGCCGGTGGCGGTCGAACGGGGGCCAGCGTGCGGACGTAGGGCCCGCGACGATCCGAAGCGGGTTTGACGGTCTCGAACAGGCCGGCGACGGTAGTCCCCTGGAGGAGCGGGTGGCCGTCGAGGCCCGAGAGGATGGTCGCGATCCGTGGCGGGGACGGGTCCCAGAGCAATGGGGTGTCGACGACGACTCCCCTCGTACGGTTGGGCTGTTCGAGCGCGACCACCGACAGACTGGCAAGGAACTGATGGGCTCGGAGCGGGTCCGAACCCCGCTGGACGAGCAAGTCCGACGCGGTCGGGTCGGATTCGACCGCGTCGAAGGAGCCAGCGGTCGCGGTGTCGAGTCGGAACGGGTGAGCGGGCGTGAACTGGTCGGCCGGTGGCGCGGCCGCTAACGCATCCGGGTCGACGATCAGTCGGGCAACGCCGCCGTCGTTGCGGAACGCGATCAGGGTCGGATCGTCGAGGGGTTGACTGATCGAGATCGTGCGGTCGATGGCGCGATTGAGCCCGGTCTCCAATGCGGAGCGACCGATAACGATCTGAGCGGCCAAGGCGTTTGCAAGTCCCGAACTGGTGAGGCTCGGACCGTTGATGGGCACGTAGGTCGTTGCCAGCACGGGCGCGACCTCGGACGCCTGACGCAGTGCCGACAAGACACCGGCGGCGTTCTTGTCCGCGGGTGCCGCGACGAGGAGGTCGATCGTCTCGGGGCTCGGACTCAACGTGACCGGCACCTCGGCGAGGCCTTGCAGGGAGGTGGCGAGGCGGTCGAGCCGACCGCCGGGTGCGGTCTCGCGCGCGAGCGGTGAGGGACCGGAGGCGGGAAGCGCGTGAGGGGAAGCGGCGACGTGCCACAGCCACGCGACCTGGAGGGGCTCGTTGGGAACCTGCTCCGCCGCGCGTTCGCGGACCATGACGAGATAGCTGACGAAGTTGTCGAGCACGGCACCGGATTCGTGGGCGCGAAGTTGCACGTCGATCGGGAACACGCCGGCAGTGCCGCCGCCGGGCACCGAGAGCCGGATCCGATTCGGGTCGCGCGGCGCGGTCGGATTCTGTGTCGCGAGCGTGAACACGCGGGAAGGCCCGATCACGGGAAGCTCGGCGACCGAGGCGGTTCGCGTGTTGATCACCGAGCCGAGCCGTTCCTTGCGCAGCGTTCGTTCGAAGCTGATGCGGCTCTGAACCGGCTCGTGGATCTGGGCAACCACGTCGAACCCCGGTGCCGCTGCGGGTCGGATGCGGAGCTGCAGATTGATGTCGTCCCCGAAGGTGTTCCACGCGGGTTGGGCCGCGAGCTCGATGGTCGCGGAGTCGTCCGCGTGCGCCGGTGGCGACGCCCACTGCACTCGTCGCGCCGAGGAGTGCCACGGCGAAGCACGCGACCGCCAGCGCCCGAACTCGGAACGTGGTCACAGGGACCGACTCATCACGCACAATCCGGCTGGCAGATCCGAGAATCCGGTTGCGTGGTAGAGCGCGAGCGCCGCGTCGTTGTCGCACTGGGTATTCACCAGGGCGCCGCTCGCGCGATGGCGGCGCAACCACCGCAGCGCGTCAGCGACGATGGACCGTCCGATGCCGCGACCTTGCTGCGCAGGATCGACCGCGATCCGCTGGAGGTAGCCCTGGCGCGACGCGCGTCCGGTGATTGCGTAGGCGACCGGCCGATCGCCACCGAGCGTCACCACGCGGTATCGGACCGTGGCGGTCGCCGCGAGTGCACTCCTGATGCCGTCCTCGTCGAATCGCCAGAACGGTTGGAACGCACGGTGGTCGAGGGCAAGCACGCCAGCTTGGTCGTCGGCCCGACCGCGACGGGATTCGTGGCTGCCCGTTGGGATGGAGACGAGGTCGTGGGACAGGAGGCGGAGTCGTTCGTGCACCGAGAACCCTGCGTCGACGAAGGGCAGCGACTCGGCGGGACCGAGGGCGTTGGTCACCACCGACTGGTAGCCGCGGCGGCGGAGCATGCCGAGGCAGCGCGCGACATTCTCGGACGTCGGTGGTTTGAGCGCTCCGACCATGAGGTAGGCGACATCGTCGCGACCCCGCCAGGGACCCAGGCGCACCCAGCCTCCGGGCCAGCGCAGCGTGTCCTCGGGCATCGACCGTCCAGCGTACGCGCGTGCCTTCACCGGGGGCGGGCGGACTACCGTCGGCGCGGTGCTGTGGTTAGGCGTTGATCCGATCTTCGGCGAGCACGACACCGGCCGGGGCCACCCCGAGCGGGCCGAACGACTCGAGGCGGTGGCGGCCGGGCTCGCGATCGCCGATCTCGGAACCGATCTGGTCGCCTTGCCTCGTCGGGTTGCCACTCGGTCCGAGCTCGAGCTCGTCCACCCGGCCGCGCACCTCGACGCGCTGGAGGCCACCTGTGAACGGGCGGGTCACCTCGACGCCGACACGCCGACCTCACGCCGGTCGTGGGCCGCGGCGATCGCCGCGGCCGGCGCCGGCCTCGCCGCGGTCGAGGCACTGCGAGCGGGCTCCGCGAACTGGGGCGTTCCTCGCAGTCCGACCGCCGGGACACCACGCGCGCCCGGAACAGGCCATGGGGTTCTGCCTCGTCAACAATGTGGCGATCGCGGCCGCAGCACTCCGGGAGCAGGGCGAGCGCGTCGCGATCGTCGATATCGACGCCCACCACGGCAACGGCACCCAGGAGATCTTCTATGCGGATCCCGAGGTGCTCTACGTCTCGTTCCACGAATGGCCCCTGTATCCCGGCACCGGGCGTCACGACGAGACCGGCGCCGGCCCGGGCTCGGGACCACCTGCAACATCCCGCTCCCTGCCGGCGCGACCGGAGACGTCTATCTCAGGGCCATCGACCGGGTGGTGGAGCCGGCGATCGAACGGTTTCGACCGGATTGGGTGTTGATTTCTGCGGGTTTCGACGGCCATCGGGACGACCCGCTGACCGGGATTGCACTGTCGGCCGGCGACTACGGCGCTCGTGGCGCGTCGGTTGATCGCCATGGCGCCGAGGGGTCGGGCCGTGAGCTTTCTCGAAGGCGGCTATTCCTTGACGGGACTGCGAGATTCGGTGGCCACGGTCGTGCCGGTCCTGGCCGGTGCCGATCCGGCGCCACCTCCGGGCGAAGCGCCGACCGCCGGTGGGCCCGGAGGTCGAGTCCTCGATGCGGTCGAGGCGGTCTGGCGCGAGTTCTGAGGTCGCGACCCCTTCAGACCGGCGTTCCGGGCGCCGATATACCCATCGTCCGGACGCAACGCGGAGGACATCGAGTGCTCGATCTGGATCAGGTATTGCGCGAGGCCGTGGAACGAGGCGCGTCCGACGTGCACATCAAGGTCGGCTCGCCGCCGCACATTCGCCTCGACGGCGAACTGGTCGCCGGTCAACGACGATCCGGTCGACTCGCCGATACCGAGCGGGTGGCGTTCGCGATCATGCCGAAGATCCGCGCCGAGGAGTTTCTCGCCCAGAACGAAGCCGACTTCGCGTACTCGTTGAACGGCGTCGGCCGGTTTCGGGTGAACGTGTTCCGCCAGCGGGGATCCGTCGGCATGGTGTTGCGGCACATCCTTCCCGGGATTCCCGACATGGAGAAGCTCGGCTTGCCGCCCGTGGTCCGCCGGCTCGCCGAAGAGCATCGCGGCCTGGTCCTGGTGACCGGTCCGACCGGTTCGGGCAAGACCACGACGCTCGCCGCGATGATCGACCACATCAACGAGACCCAGGCGCGTCACATCGTGACCATCGAGGACCCGATCGAGGTCCTGCACCCCGACAAGCGGTCGATCATCAACCAGCGCGAGGTCGGCGACGACACGCTCGACTTCCTGTCGGCCCTCAAGCGCGCGCTGCGCCAGGACCCCGACGTGATCCTGATCGGTGAGATGCGTGACCCCGAGACGGTGTGGGCCGCGCTCTCCGCGGCCGAGACCGGCCACCTCGTCTTCTCGACGCTGCACACCATGGGCGCAGCCGAGACCATCAACCGCGTCATCGACTTCTTCCCGCCCTACCAGCAGCAGCAGGTGCGCATGTCGATCGCCGGTGCGCTGAAGGGGATCGTGTCGCAGCGACTCGTGCCACCGGGCCGACGAACAGGGCCGGGTCCCGGCGATGGAGGTGCTCGTGGCCACCGGTCGCGTCTTCGACAAGATCGCCGACAGCACCGCGACGCACGAACTCGACGAGATCATCGCCGACGGTGAGTACTACGGGATGCAGACGCTTCGACCAGAGCCTGCTGGCGCTCTACGGCGCCGGCACGGTGTCCCGGCGCGACGCACTCGCGACGCGCGTCGAACCCGCACGACCTGCGCCTCAAGATGGACCACTTCGAGTTGGAACGGACCCGGGCCATCGACGAGTCGGCGGTCCTGGCGCACTCGGCCTGACCCGGCCCGCCCGGTTTGGGTCGTGGCCTGCGGGTCGCGGCGCGTCACAATGGCGCGGTGAGTGTCCCTCCCCGCTTGGCGCCGCTGCTCGCGCCCGACGCTCCGGTCCAGCGGGTGGCGCGGCCCTGGTCGAGGGTGGCCACGAGTGCTATCTCGTCGGCGGGAGCGTTCGTGACGCGGCTCGATCGATTCGGTGCCGATCGAGTTCGACTTCGCGAGCGACGCGCGGCCGGATCGCATCGAGGCACTGCTCCGTCCCGATCGCCGATCACGTGTGGCTCCAGGGTCAACGGTTCGGGACCGTCGGCGCCCAGGTCGCCGGTGTGCCGTGCGAGGTCACGACGTTCCGATCCGACGTGTACCGGCCCGAGAGCCGCAAGCCCGAGGTGACCTTCGGCGATTCGATCGAGACCGACCTGTCCCGGCGCGACTTCACCGTCAACGCGATGGCGCTGCGGCTGCCCGACGCGGTGCTCGTCGACCCGTTCGACGGCGCGATCGACCTCGCGGCCGGCCGGTTGCGAACCCCGCTCTCCCCCGAGATCTCCTTCACCGACGATCCGCTGCGCATGTTGCGCGCGGCGCGGTTCATCGCGCGGTTCGGCTTCATTCCGGATCCCGAACTCGTCGCGGCGGTGCGACGAGTTCCGCGATCGGCTCGACGATCGTGAGCATCGAGCGGATTCGTGACGAGCTGTCCAAGCTCCTGGTGGTCGATGACCCGTCTGCCGGGTCTGTGGTTCCTCGCCTCGCACCGGACTGGCCGACTCGTTCCTGCCCGAGCTCAACGCGATGGAGCTGGAGCAGGACCCGATCCATCACCACAAGGACGTGCTCGCGCACACGATCGCGGTGGTCGCAAAGACGAGCCCGAAGCTCGTGCTGCGGCTCGCGGCGCTGATGCACGACGTCGGCAAGCCCAAGACGCGCTCGTTCGAGCGGGGTCGCGCCACGTTCCATCACCACGAGGTGGTCGGTGACCGCATGACCCGCGATCGGCTGACGGCGCTGAAGTACCCGAACGACGTGGTCGACGACGTCACCCAGCTCGTCTACCTGCACCTGCGGATCCACACCTACGCGATGGGCTGGACCGATGCAGCAGTGCGCCGGTACGTGCGCGACGCCGGACCGCTCCTCGACCAGCTGAACGAGCTGCAGCGCTGTGACTGCACGACCCGCAACGAACGCAAGGCCCGGATGCTCGCCCGCCGGATGGACGAGCTGGAGGAACGGATCGAGGCCCTCGCCGCGCAGGAGGAACTGCAGGCGATTCGCCCGCCGCTCGACGGCCGTCAGGTCATGGAGTTCCTCGGCGTCGCGCCCGGTCCGATCATCGGTCGAGGCGCTCGACTTCCTGCTCGAGGCCCGGCTCGACGAAGGTCCGATCGAAGACGCCGACGCCTACGAGCGCTTGCGGGCTTGGGCGGCCGCTCGCGACATCGCCGTGACCGGCGTGGAGGGTTAGGACCCGACTTTCCGTACCCGCCAGATGATGTCGGTGGGAACCAGTGCCCGCCCGCGCGCCGTCGGCGCTGGTTCGGGTTCGAGGATGAGGTCGACGCGGAACCCGGCGCGGCCGAGCGCCGCGAACACCTCGGCCACCGATGGGGGTACGCACCGTCGCGGGTTCGGTGTCGAAATAGGAGCGCGCGAGGTACGGACGCGCCAGCGGGAGCGATCCCTCCGGTTCCGGATCGGCGTCGACACAGAACGCGAACGGGTGCGGCAGCGAGAACGCGAACCACGCGCCGGCGCGCAGGACCCGCTGCACCTGGCGGAACACCCGACCCAGATCGGCCAGCCCCCCGAGCGAACCTTCGGCGAAGGCGACGTCGACCGAGTCGCCGCGCAACGACGCCAGGTCGGCGAAGTCGCCGGTGTGCACCTCGATCCGGACCTCGGCGGCGGCGGCCGCGCCCGCATCGCCGCCACGGCGTCGCCGGACGGATCGACGGCCATGACGGAGGCGCCGGCGCGAGCCAGCTCGACCGCGCGGGTGCCGTCGCCGCAGCCCAGCTCGAGGACTCGCTTGCCGGCGACGTCGCCGAGCAGTTTTCGGAGGACGAAATCGGTGTCGGTCACGCTCGCGACCCTATCGGGAGTGGGGTTTCGCAACGCGTTCCTCGGGCACGGTGTCGCGGCGCGGTTCCCGCGAAGGGCCGACGCTTCTACACTCTGCGCCGTGCCACGCGGTACCGACTACGAGCTCGCCCGTCGAGCTGTCCTCCGGGACCTCAAGGCGGGTCGCGTCAGCCGCAACGACGTCTGCGATGCGCATCCCGAGCTGGTGCGGGCCGCCCGGAACGTCGGCGAACCTGCGGGCAAGGGCTGCCCGGTGTGTCGGAGCAAGCACCTGTTCTTCGTGTCCTACGTCTATGGCGATCGCCTGCGTGCCGCGAACGGTCGGGCGTTGTCCCAACCCGGCGAGCTCGACGCGCTGGCCGCGAAGTACAACGAGTTCGACTGCTACGTGGTCGAGGTCTGCACCAAGTGCCGCTGGAATCACCTCGGCCGCCGCGAACTCCACGGCAAGAGCGCATCCTGACCCGAGCCGGGGGCGCGTCTCGTCCGGCGGAGGACCCCGGATATCGGCCTACACTTCGGGTGCTGCCGGGAGCCGTGTGGGCCCTGGACGGTGGAGGAAACGAGATGACGGCAATCAGCCCGCGTCACGCCCGCGGTCTCGTCCGATCACCGCGCCGGATATCGCGCGGCCAAGGGTGCGAGACGCCCGCTGGTGATGGTCACCGCGTACGACGCGCCGAGCGCCCGGGTGGTGGACGGCGCCGGGGTCGACATGATCCTCGTCGGCGACACCCTCGCGATGGTCGTGCTCGGCTACGACGACACGCTCCAGGTCACCACCGACGACATGGCCCATCACGTGGGTGCGGTCGCTCGGACCAAGCCGCACGCGCTCATCGTCGGCGATCTGCCGTGGATGAGCTACCACGTGTCGCGCGAGGAGACGGTGCGCAACGCAGCGCAGCTCATCCGCGCGGGTGCCGGTGCGGTCAAGCTCGAAGGTGGCCGCAAGCGCCTCGACGCGATCGAGCGCGATCCTCGACAGCGAGATCCCGGTCATGGGCCACCTCGGTCTGACGCCCCAATCGATCCACGCGATGGGTGGGTTCAAGGTGCAGGGCAAGCAGCTCGACGCGGCCCGCGGATCGTCGACGACGCGGTTGCGCTGGCCGAGGCCGGGTGCTTCGCGATCGTGCTCGAGTGCGTCCCCGACGGCGTGGCCCGGATGGTCACCGACGCGATCTCGGTACCGACGATCGGCATCGGCGCCGGCCGGCACTGCGACGGCCAGGTACTCGTGTACCACGACCTGCTCGGGCTTCGAGGACCGGCTCCGGCCGCGGTTCGTGCGCCGCTACGCCGAGCTCGGCGCCGACGCCACCGCGGCGGTGCGCCGGTTCGCCGACGATGTTCGCGTCGGGCGCTTCCCGTCGAGCGACGAGACGTACCACATGACCGACCAGCTCGATCGATCGCCATGTCACCCTGACTCGCCGGCGACGGTGCGACACCGCCGTACTCGGTCACGTCCCGCACCGAGCTCACCGACGGCTGACCCGAGCCTGGGTCGTCCCCTCCGCCCCCGGGACGTGACTCCCCCCATCTGGCTCGGCAGCCGGACGGACCGAATGGCGTGTCACACCCCAGGGTAAGGTCCTCCTCGATAGGTCCGCGGGGCGTCGCTCTGGTAGCGTTCCCCGCTTCATGGATCCGGGCATGCTCGGTTTCCCGTCCCAATGCCCACCCTGCCCCTTGGCGGACCGACCGGGATTCCGGTCGCTCGAACTCGGGGGCCCACGATCGCCCTGGTGTCACGTGGTCCGAAGGAGGTACTGGCCAATGAGGCCGTACGAGGTCATGGTCATTTTCGATGCGGATCTGGAAGAGGAGACCATCCGGTCTGCCGTCGAACAGTCGCTCGTGCTCATCGAGTCGAACGGTGCCGAACGTGGCGCCATCGACTGGTGGGGCAAGCGTCGTCTCGCCTACGAGGTGAAGCATCGCTGGGAGGGCTACTACGTCGTCATCCAGGCGAAGGCCGAGCCCGCGGCGATGGACGAGCTGAACCGGTCGCTCTCCCTCTCGGATGACGTCATCCGCCACAAGATCCTGCGCATCCCCGAGCAGGTCTACGGCAAGCTGGGCGGCACCCCGGACCCGGTCGATGCTGCGGTACTTGCGGCGGGGGCCGACCCGGACGACGACTAGAAACTCGAGCCGATCGGCGGGCGGTCGTCATCCCACTGATCACGACACCTGCCGCCCGGCGGCACAGGAGGCAACACCATGGCTGACAACAGCATCACCATTGTCGGGAACCTGACCCGAGACCCCGAGATCCGGTACACGGCTTCCGGTCAGGCCAACGCCCGGCTCGGTGTCGCCGTGAGTCGACGGTGGATGAACCGCCAGACCAATGAGTGGGAAGAGCGCACGAGCTTCTTCAACGTCGATCGCCTGGGGCGACATGGCCGAGAACATCAGCGACACGCTCGCCAAGGGCACGCGCATCATCGTCAACGGTCGGCTCGAGCAGCGCTCGTGGGAGACCGATCAGGGCGAGAAGCGGAGCGTGGTCGAGATCGTGGCCGACGAGATCGGTCCCAGTCTGCGTTGGGCCACGGCCGAGGTGAAGCGCTCCGAGCGTCGCGGCGGCGGAGGCGGCGACTTCGGTGGTGGCGGTGGCGGTGGCGGTCGGCGGCGGTGGCGACGGCGGCAGTGGCCGAACGGTGGTTCGAGTGGTGGTTCGAGTGGTGGGCCGAGTGTGCCCCCGCCGGTGGCGGCGGCATTTCGGATACGACGAAGAGCCCTTCTAGGGCGAGAGGATCGCAACGATGGCACGAGACCGCGACACAGCGGCAGGAAAAGCCCGCCAACGATCGGCGGCGGGTTCAGAAGAAGAAGGTGTCGATCCTCACCCAGGACAAGATCGACTGGGTCGACTACAAGGACGTGAACCTGCTCCGTCGGTTCATGTCCGAGCGGGCCAAGATCCGGGCGCGTCGCGTCACCGGGAACAACGCACAACAGCAGCGCGAGATTGCCAAGGCGATCCGGATTGCTCGAGAAATGGCGTTGCTGCCGTACAGCGTGCGTCAGGTCACCCAACGCAGCCGCAGTGGTCGCCGCGATCGTGACCGGTTGGACCCGACCGCGCCCATGCCCACTCCGGACGCGCCGCCGCCGATTGCCGGCGAGGGCGAAGACGAAGGCGCGTTGCCCGAGGGCGTCACCCTCGACGCCGGGACCGAGGCGGAAATCGCCGACGTCGCGGCCGGCGATGCCGGCGACACGGGCGGGACCGGCGATGCAGCGGAAGCGAGCGAGGCATGAAAATCGTGCTGAGGTCCGACGTCGACACGTTGGGCAAGAAGGGTGATCTGCTCGATGTAGCTCCGGGTACGCCCGGAACTACCTCGTGCCCCGCTGGGCTCGCGATCTTCGCGAGCAAGGGTGTCGAGAAGCAGGCCGCGTCGATGCGACGCAGCCGTGAAGTCGAAGACCTCGCGAGCGGGAAAGCGCCCAGGCCCTGGCCGCGCGATCGGCGTCGGTGCCGGTGCAGGTTCGGGCGCGTGCGGGTGAGGGCGGCAAGTTGTTCGGCTCGGTCACCAGTACCGATGTCGCGGCCGCGATCCAGGCCACGACCGGTGTCGAGATCGATCGACGCAAGATCAACCTCGCGGAACCGCTGAAGGCGCTCGGCCCGGCCGAGGTCGAAGTGACGCTGCAC
>CAVXVA010000004.1:0-187481 GCA_963765075.1 uncultured Acidimicrobiia bacterium | reverse complement strand
AGTTGCCGCCTTCACCCGGGACCTTGAGGATGAAGCCCGCCCGCTCCAGCGCGACGAGGTCGCCCTCCGTCTCGATGTCCATGTTGCCAAGCTGGGGATGGCGAACGAACTGGCCGTTGGAGTGGCCCAGCCGTACGAACGGCGAGCGTTGCCCCAGTGGCTCGGCTCGCGCCGCTTCACAGAAGCTCGCGAACAACCGTTCCTGCGGGGGCGTCAACTTGGGCATGAGTGTGAGGGTACCGTCAGGGTGCGACCAGGAGGTTGGGATGCAGGACAAGCGAACAATGTCGTGGTCGGTTTGTAGCAAGGCGGGTCGAGAAGGTACCCGCACGGAGGAGTGGACGGTGCTGCCTGACCTACCGGACGTTCCTGACCGTTTTGTCGAAGCGTCGTGCGGCAACCCTAAATGCGACGACTACAGGGCTACCCCAAGGTAGGGAGACCCTCCGCCTTCCGTGGAGGTCACGCTACGGTCGACGTGAGGCATCGGAGGGTGGGATGAAGCGCTACATCGTGGTGTGCCTAGCCATGCTCAGCGCTGTGTCACTCGCGTCCTACGGGAGCAGTGGCAGCAGCAGGTCCTCTGGCACCACAACCGTGACCGGATATGTCGACACGCCGCGAGCCTTTGAACTTCCCCCCTATTTGGCGGGCATCGAAACTAAGGCGCCCGGGGTGGTCAAAGGCGGAACGCAGGTAGCTGCGCTTGCCGACGGAGGCATAGCGCGTCGGCTCGCCGTCCGTCGTCGTCCGAATCGCAGCGAACACGACGGACAATCGATCATGCCCTTTCTGGCGAATGGTGTTCGGTATCCATCTGGTGTCCACGAAACCGGGTCAACTCCAACCCTGGCCCAAGACCAGCAATGTTGCGATGACCGATGGAGACCAAGCACAAAGTTCCTGACAGTCCCCCGAGATCATTTTTCTTGACTTGGTTGGGGGCCAGGTTGAGGATGTGGTGGTTCGTTCCTTTGGGCTGGGGCGACGGAAGGCGGAGTTATGGCGGGGTGGGGTCGTCGGTTCGGGTTGGTGGTGTTGGCGGTTGCTGTGGGGTCGGTTGGTTTGGCTGGTGTGGGTTGGCCGGACCGTCTGCCTGTGGCTGGGGCGGTGGGTGTTGGTCCTGAGATTCCGGTGGCGGACGCGGGGGTGCCGGCGAGTTTCCCAGTGGGGGACGCGCCGGGCGATCCGACTGCGGGGCGACTGACGGCGCCGGCGATGCCGGCGTCTCGGGTGGTGGCTGAGAGTGAGGAGGCGACGTTCCGGGCTGGGTCGGGTGTGGTCGAGTTCGCTCGGCTTCCGCTGGAGTTGAAGGTGGCACCGGGCGCACTGGTGGATGGGACGGTGGCTCGGATCGAGTTGTTGGATCCGAAGGAGGCTGAACAGGTCACGGAGTCGGGGGTGGCGTTCCGGGTGCGGTTCACGGAGCCGGGTTCGAAGGTGGAGGCCCTCCCGGCGGGGCCGATCGAGCTGAAGGTCGATTACAGCGAGTTGATCGGCGATTTCGGTGGTGATTATCGGTCGCGGTTGGGGGTGGTGTCGGTGCCGGAGTGCCAGTTGGTTTCGGCTGCGACTCGTTCTGATTGTGCGGCGCCGATTCCGTTGATTTCGATGGCGCACGACACGGAGTTGGGGTCGGTCACGGTTGATATTTCGGTGTCGGGTGAGAAGTTGTTGGATCCGGCGCTGATCGGTACGGAGCAGGACCGGCGGGCGTTGTTGGAGAAGGGGTTGCCGCAGACGACTCCGGCCCAGGCCCGGAACCGTGGGCCGGCCGCGTCGGATACGACGGGGACGTTGGATGCGGTGGTCCCGGTGTTGGATCCGGCGTTGGCGGCTGAGGTGGGCGCGTCGTTGAGTGCGGCGAGTGGGCCGGTGTCGGGGTTTGCGGGGGGTGCGTCGACGTTTGCGTTGACGTCGTCGGTGGGGGGCGACTCGGGAGATTTTGGTGCGACGCCGTTGACGGCGGTGGGGACGGGTTCGGTGGGGTTGCAGTCGGGTTCGGCGGAGGCGTCGTATCCGGTGGTGGTGCCTCCGGCGCCGTTTGGTCCGACGCCGAAGGTCGAGTTTCAGTATTCGTCGGCGAGTGTGGATGGGATGACGACCGACAAGAACACCCAGGGCTCGGATGTGGGCCTGGGCTGGCAGTTGGAGATGGGGTCGATCACCCGGGCCTACAAGGCGTGCAATCTTCCGGAGGCGCCAGGCGACTTGTGTTGGGACGGGATCAACTATTCGATTTCGTTGAATGGGATGAGCGAACGGTTGATCCCGACGGACTTCGCGGCGACGACCTTCCGGTTCGAGCACGACAACGGTTGGAAGGCCACGGTCGTCCAGACCCCACTGTTTGGTGACCACACCTACGGTGGCAATGGTGCGGAGTTCCATGTGTTCGGCCCGGATGGGACCGAATACCGGTTTGGTGGGCTGGTCGATCCGAAGTTCCCGGTAGATGTGACGAACTCCTTGTATTCGGTGCCGGTGTATCACCCGGGGACTGGTGATCCGTGTTACGGCTCGCCGGGCCGGGTGTGTATGCAGGGTTGGAAATGGAACTTGGATCAGGTGAAGGATCCGTCGGGTGGGACGATCCTGTACCGGTATACGCCCCAGATCAACGCGTACAACATTCGGGCGGGTCAGGGCGGCCCATACACGATGACCTACCAGATGGGTGGGTCACCGTATGACATTCGGTATGGGATGCAGTTCACGAATCCGGGCTCCACCTATTTGGAGCGGGTGGCGTTCACGACCGATGGGCGGTGCGTCAACGCGTCGCCGTGTTCGAGTTTGTTCAATGGGACGTGGCCGGACACGCCGTGGGACTTGTTGTGTGCTCAGGTGGCCGGATGTTCGAAGACGTCTCCGTCGTTTTGGACGTCGCAGAGGATTAAGAACATCACGACCCAGTACATTGACAATGCGGCGTGGCGCAACGTCGCCTCGTATACGGTGTTCCATTCGTATCCCGATCCTGGATTCCCAGCTGCCCCGTTCGGCCCGTCGACGGTAGGGTCGTCACCGAAGATGACGTTGGACACGATCAAGCGAGAAGATCCGGGGAACCCCGTCAATCTGTTCGCGCTGACCAACTACGGCTACACAGCCCTCCCCAACCGGTTGAACTACCCGGTGGGCTCTGGTGTTTCTCCATTGATGACGAAGCGTCTGACGTCGGTCACGAACGAACTCGGCGGGAAGACCACGTTCACCTACGGGCAACAGCACCCCTGTGCTCCGGAGACTCCATTCCTACACTACGAGACCCACCCCCAGGTCGACTGCTTTCTCGCCTGGTATGGGGTCGGCCCATTCCCATCTTTCATCCCGTTTCAGAAGTATTATGTGGTACAGAGTTCGTTGGTTGATCTTGCATCTAGTGGTGCTACTCAGACCACCAATTACACGTATATCGGTGGTCCAAACTGGCACTATTCCAATGTATCGAACCTACCAGAATTCACAAGTATAATTACCAGTGTTCCAACGGCACCGGCAAACTATTGGAACGAGTATCGCGGGTTCCGTCAGGTCGACGTGTCTACGGCCGGCGAGGTATCAAAACATTTGTATATCACGGGTATGGACGGTGACAGGGATAGCGTGTCGAACTACTGGCAGTTCCAGGGGCCAGTAACCTTTGCAACCTGGCATTCTACGACCCAGCAAGACGCGGACGAGTTGGCCTCGCTTGAGGTTGACTCCGTCGTCCGGAACAGTGCGAACACGGTAAATGTCACTAGGGCCTCAACAAACTACTATTCGCTCCAAACGTTCGGCCCCGCTATTTGGGGCGCTGCGTACCGTGGGCAGCGGGCCTACTTCTCGGCCCCGTCCCAGGTCGATAGCTGGACGCTCGGTGCGACACCCCTTCAGGAAAAGACGGCTCGAACTTCCTATACATATACAAACAATACGGGGATCAACTCCGGCGCCTGTTTGTGTAACTACGGGCTGGTTGACTTCGAAGATCATCAGGGCGATATCAGTACTCCTGCCGACAATTGGCATGTCGACTACTTCTACAATTCGAATTCGAGCGTCTGGATTCGGGGTCTGGTCGGGCGGAAGGCAGTTCGTACTGGTTCGACGCCCGGGTCCGGGACCGATGTTTCCAAGACGGAGTTCGCGTACGACGGCGGGACCGTCATGGGTGGCATCGGCTCGCGCGGACTCGTGACGACGGTCCGTGCGTATTCACGGACCGCACCCACTGCCGCCTACAACGACTTGACGACCGCGTACGACACGAATGGCCGGATCCAGTCGGTGACCGACGCCAATCTCCACACGACGACGACGACCTATGACCCGGTGTATGGGCCGGCCGGGTCGACGACGGTCACGAACCATCTCGGCCAGGCGAGCACAACGTCCATGAACAAGGGTCTGGGCGTGCCGGAACAGCAGGTCGATCCGAACGGGAACACGACTCGGGCGACCTATGACTGGTCGGGACGGCTGATCAAGGTCTGGTTGCCGACCGAGGCCTACAACAGCGGGACGGGCACCCCGACGCGGGCGTTCACGTATTCGGTGTGGAGCCATTTGGGTCAGGTGAATGGGACGCCGAGCAAGGTGCGGACCGATCAGCTCCAAACCCCAGGCGGAAGCCCGGTCAATCTGACCGGCTACGCGTTCATTGACGGGTTCGGTAGGACGGTCCAGACCTCGGGCGTGTCACCGAGCTTGAGTGCGAGTCCGGTGCGTGTCTCGACCCAGTACGACACGAAGGGCCGTACGAGTCGCGTGTCGGCGCCGTACGAGAAGTCGACGGCGATCGCGACGTTTGCCCCACCAACCTGGTCGGGTGGCTCGGTCGACGCGGGGGTGTCGCAGACGGTGACGTCGTATGACACGGCGGATCGGGTGACCAAGACCGATGTACGCGACGCGTCATCATCGAAGATCGCAACGTCGAAGGCCTACAACGCGTGGACGGTCACCTCGACGGACGGCAATCTGAAGACGACTGACTCGACGAGTGACGCGTTCGGCAACCTGGCCAGTGTCGTCGAACGCAATGGTGCGGCGACCTACACGTCGACGTATGGGTACGACGCGGCGAATCGGATGATCCTCGCACGGGACAGTCTCTTGCACGACACGACGACGAGTTACGACTTGCTCGGCCGGAAGACCGGATCGACCGACCCGGATGCGGGTGGGACCCTCTACGGGTATGACGCGGTCGGGAACCTCACCCTGACGACCGACGCGCGTGGCCAAGCGGTGGTCCGTTCCTACGATGGGCTCGATCGGGCAACGGAGATCCGTAAAGACACCGGCGCGGGTCCGCTCTTGCAGAAGTTCACGTATGACGCGCCCGGCAAACTCGGTTTGGTGAGTACTTCGTCGTCGTACGATCCGGCCGGGAACGAATACAAGCAGGTCAACTCCTCCTACGACGGGCGGAACCGGCCGACGAATGTGCAGTGGGTGATCCCGACGTCGGCGACTGGGTTGAATGGCACATATGCGATGGCCTACACGTATGACCCGGCTGATCATGTGACCTCGACCCGGTATCCGGCTGACGCGGCGGGTGGTTTGGGGGAGACGGTGACCGCGGCGTTCAGTACGGCGGGGGCGGCAACGACGTTGACGGGAACGAACACCTATGTGACGAGTTCGTCCTACACCGCGCAAGGCAATCTGGGTGCCCAGGTGTTGGGTGGGACGGGCGTGGTGCACCGGGCGTTGACGTATGAGTCGACGACGTTCCGCCTGGCGACGCTCAAGGCCGGGCAGACCGCGGGGGCGACGACCCGCCAGAACCTGACGTATCAGTACGACGCGAACTCGAATGTGAAGGCCGTCACCGACGCGAACAATGGTGGCCAGCAGGAATGTTTCACCTACGACGATCTGAACCGGTTGACCCGCGCGTTCACGGGAACACCGGGCACGCCCGGATGTGGTGCGTATACGGCGACGCCGGGTGCGAACCCGTATGACCGGGCCTACACCTACGATCAGCTCGGCAACTTTCTCACCAACAACGGTCGGAGCTACCAGTACAACGACCCGGCCCACGTCCACGCGGTCACCAACGCCGGCACCGACACGTTCTCCTACGACGCGACGGGGAACCAGGCGGGCCGGACGGTGAGTGGCGCCGGGTCGATCCAAGGCTTCGATGCGCTCGGCCGGCTCTCCACGATGAGTGCCACGAACTCGGCCTACGTGTACGGCCCGGACGGTGCCCGCATCTTGCGGACCGATGGCACGACGCGGACCCTGTATCTCGCGGGTGGGCTCTACGAACGGACCAGCGTCAACGGTGCGGCCGCGACCGCGACGAGCTTCTATCAGCTCGGATCGCAGCGAGTCGCCTACCGGAAAGGGACGACCCTCTCCTACCTGCTCGCCGATCCGCTCGGCTCGTCGAGTGTGACGACCAACTCGACCGGAGCCAGCCCGACCACCCAACGCTATTACCCGTTCGGGCAGATCCGGCCCGGACCCGGCAACGGGCTCGGTATCGACCAGACCTACCTCGGCAAACCCCAAGACCCGAGCGGCCTCATCCAAATGGGCGCCCGCTACTACGACCCCACACTCGGCAAATTCACCAGCGTTGACCCGATAGCGCACCCCGAGATTCCTCAGACGCTGAACCCGTATGCCTACGCGGGGAACAACCCGCTGACAATGTCGGATCCGACCGGCCTCGATATGTTCGACGGCTTGAATCAGGCCGTCTGTGCATCCAACCCGGGTACCTCATCGAGTTGTACAACGGGCAAGTTCGACGCCGGAGGCGGCTGGACATCCAACGCGCAGATATACGCGAAGAATATAGTCAAATCCTACATTAGTAATACTGCTGCGAAAGCGTACTCAGGCTCGCCATTGTCACCGTCTCAGGCGCAGTTTCTACGCTACTCGGGGGGTTGCGGCGTCCATCGTCGTCGGGACTGCTACGGCGCGGCGGTCCTCGCGCTTGGGGGCTCCATTGAGGCAGCCTTGTACGCAGCGTCGCATTGCGAGTGTGACTACGGTGGCGCGCTGGAGGACGTAGTCGGCGACTTCATTCTCATCGATCTCCCGACGTCGTTCCTCGCGGCCGGGGTCGTCAAGGGCCTCTTCAAACTTGGAGGAGCCGCGTTCACGTCGTCCGCCACAAACTCGGCACGTGGGCTGAGCGACTTTGGTGGTGTGATCGAGCAGACCGGTACGAACGCCGCTGGCGGTCGCGTCTTTACGTCGACGGGTGGGATCGCGCAGAACGACTTCCGTGGCATTGTGAACTCGGGTTTGATGCGCGGTGAAGAGGTGACGATCCTGACCGGGGCCCACGGCGCCGCCGATGGTTCCCTCATTGCTGATGCGTCGATGTTTGCTGCGGACGTGGAGAGGTTCGGTTCGATACCGGGTGTCCGCGTCCTTGATGTGTCGACGATGTCGGCGGGGGAGATTCGTGCGGCCATGAACGGCCCGGGCACGATCATCGGCGGGTTCTGCAACAGCGGGGCGTGTCTTGCGCCCTCCGGCGGTTAGAGGAGGCTGGCATGGAACGGCCTGGCGACCAGCTCTCCGAAGGGGTGCAGCCGTTGAAGGAGTACGTCGGCTTCATCTGGATTGGCGATGAGCCCGGTGTTCGCTTGAGCGTCTGGGCTCGATCTCCATCAGAGGCTGGCGCTCTCGTGAGGGCAGAGTACGGCGAAGGTCACCCGATGTCGTTGTGGAACGAGGATGACGCCGAGAAGCCGCGGCTCGGGTAGCTGGCCCAGCGTCTGGCTTCGGTTCGGAGGAGGAGGAGTCCTTCGAGGGTGGCTTTGAGGTGTTCTTGGCCTCGGGGTCGAGGCGGGTGCTGGCGGCTTCGAAGAGGGTGCGGAGGTCGTCTTGGGGTCCGCGTTCGTCGGGATCGAACAGTGGCGTGTCTCCGCTGGTGCCGAGCGCGATTGCTAGGCGGCGCAAGACGTCGAGGGTGGGTGCCGGCTTCGCCTCGTCGCCCACATTCAGATCGCAGTCGGGGCCAATTCGGACGGTCACGTCGACGGACGGCAATTTGAAGACGATTGATTCGGTGAGTGACGGGTTTCGAATCTTGGCGCACGGTCGACCGGTCTGTTGCGTAGTGTTCCGATGAGTCGGAAAGGTCGACGGATCCTGCTGCTTTCGCAGCGGTGAGTTGGATCTGTTTCATGTGGCGGCGAAACCACCGCGAGTCTGCCCGCAACTCGTCAACCCTCTGGAGAGGTCTGAGCTTCTCCCGGTTTGACGGACACTGAGCCTCGGGCGGTCCGTTGGTCGTGAGGGGAACCGCGAGGTCCCTTCGCTCTCCGGCATACGCGGAGCGCGCCGGCCTGCAGTTGGTCGCCCGAACTTCGGCGAGCAAGGACGGACGACGGATCCTGCCCTTTTCGGTGAATCGTGTTGACGAGGCGCACGGGACGGTTGGATCTGGCTTGAGCCAACTCGTGATCTCGCGGGAAGGGATCCCTTGGTCCTGACGGATGCCAACGGCAAGCGAACGGAATCGGCGTCAGAGGTGTGCGGAATCGCGTCCGGGCTTGAACGGCCCGCTCGCGCAGGCTCCGACCCGCTCGCGGTTGTGTGCATTGTCAACGACTCGCGACTTGACGGCGTTCAAGGGAAGTTGATGGTCAGCCCCGTTGACGCGGCGTGCGCCCGAGGATGCCTGGCGGAGATGCACGGGCGACCGTGCGGGTGCCGGCCGACGGGTCCCGTTGCGTGCGCGTAGCGTCTTGATCGTGACCGAGAGTGTGCCGGAGATGGATGAGCGGCGGCGAGATGTTCGCCGACTCGCGTTGACTGCGATCGCTTCCGGATCGTTCGAGGCGTTCACGGGCGAGTTCGCGTTCTCGGGCGAGAACGAGTTTCCTTTTCCGGCTGATGTCCTGACTGGGTTGGCGGCGGATGCGTTGGCGTTGGCCGGAGCGACGCGGGCCGAGCCGGCCGCACTGCACGATTTCGCGGATCGGTACTTGGCGGATTTCGAGATCCGCGGCAACACCGCACACCAGAAGCTGAGCGCAGCGCAGCATCTTGTGATCGCGGCGTATGCCGGTGTCGAGCCTGACTACCTTGGCGATGCAGGGTGGTGGCGGAATCAGGATCTGTGGCGGTTCGCGTTCCTCGCACTCGTCGGGATGATTCGCGTCGCAGCCGAACGGACGGCTCGAGCGGTCGCCGAGATCTGCGCCGAACTCGACACGCGCCGCACCGCCGACGGTTGATCGTCAACGTGCATCGAGTTCTCGTTCGACGAGGGCCTTGAGTTCGAGGTCTGGGAATCCGGTGCGGTCTTGTAACGGGCCGCAGGGCGTGTGAGCCAACGAGAGCGACTGTTCGAGCAGGCCGACTCCGGGGTCCTGTTCGCGGTGATGTTCGGCGAGATGCGCGAAGTCGTTCATCGTGCCGAGGACGCTTCGACTCGCAGTCTTCGCGAGGCGATGGTCAGCCATCTCGGCGAGTTCCGCGCCGACGAACCGCGGATTGATGCCGTGCGCGCCGAGCACGACGCCGAGGTGGATGACGAACCGATCGAGGAGCGTGGCTGCGGGAGCGAGCTGAACGAAGATCGGCAGTCTGGTCTGCTCGTTGACGAACAGTGCGACCTGCGGTTTCCAGAACAGTGCCGTCGCGTACCAGTCGCCGAGCGTTGTCGTGGTCGGGACGTCAACTGGGGAAGGGCCGCCGCAGCGGTCGAGGACCTTCTTCGTGGCGTGGACGACGAACACGGGTCTCAGTCTCGCGTCGCCTCGCCAACGGAAGCACTCCAGTGCGCGCCCGTCGTCGCCGGGATCGCGTCATCGTCGGAGACCCGCAGCGACCTCGGCATCCCTACTTTCATCCCTACAACTCGGTCCGACACCTCGGACTGGGACCAACGGCGCGGAGAAGAAGAGCTGGTCAGCGGACTGGCACCGATCGAGCAGACGGTCCAAGAGGAACTACACGATCTCAATATCCGCTTGGCGTTGGCAGGTGGCGCCGCCCTTCACGCCACCGCCGCGGCGAACGAGGCGAAGAGGTCGCCGGGGAGTGGGTGGGTGAGTTCCCAGGTGATCGCCATTGGCTTCTCGCCGATGTGGCCCTTGTAGGTCGCAGGGCCAAGGAACCAGAACGCGCGGTCGTCGGCACGGAGACGCGTGAAGAGCATGATCGAACGTGCGTCGCGAACGTGGTTGCGGTAGCGCAGGCCGGTGGCGCTGTCGGCGCGCGTCATCGATTGACTCTCCCAGTGGATGAGTTCGCGACTGATCGCGTAGTCGCGGTACCGAGTGGTGGGGGAGAACGCGCCGCTGGTCTTGTCGAGCGTGAACGCGAAGAGCTCCGCGTTTGCTGCCCGGGCCTCGAACACTCCGCTCTGCCACGCCGCGACCTTCGCTCCTTCACTCACGCCGAAGGCCGCCAGGATCTCGATCCGCGAGTAGCGGGCATGCACTTGCAACGGGACGTCGGGGTAGTTGTCCAAACGGTGGTGAACGTGGTCCACTCGTTCGTCGAGTTGCGCCAAGAGCTCTGCGAGTTCGGCCCGAACCTGTGGGTGCGCCCACAGGATGTCGACCGCTTCTTGGAGTGTGTTGTCACGCCTCAGAATCTGGTCCGCCGCGCTCGCGACGAGCATGCGGATGAGTCGCCGGTCCCGCTCGGGGAGTCCGGCAACGTTGGGAGCGGCGGGCAATGCCAGGAATCGTTGATAGGCGTTGATCCGCTCGTCATCATCGATGTGGAGGAGCCGGCCAACCGCGCGCCGGAGCGGCGTTTCGTATTCGCCGCTCGGAAGGACCGGGACGGCCGCGGCCTCGCAAAGATCGGACCATCCTCGGTTGCCTTCGTACACCTCGCCGAGATCCAGGCCGGATTCATACATGAACTCGGCGAGCGTTGCGGTCGAGCGCGTGTTGTACAGGGTCCGCAGCTCTTCGACCTTGGCCGGCCAGCGCGACGGGATGGCCTCGCGCAGACTTTGGAGCACGATCTCCGACGCCTTCTCGTCCAGTTGCATGTGGCAACCCGCCGGAAGAAACGGGAACCCTTGCTGCACCGCATGCTCGATATCTCGCCGCGTGCCACCGATGAGCGCGCGGTAGCGGCGGTCAAAGCGGAACTCGCGTCGGTGGGTGCCGACGAAATCCAGCACCGTGCAAAACGCTTTGCCCGTACCCGGCGACAACCGGAGTCCGCGCCCAAGTTGTTGGAGGAACAAGGTCGGGCTCTCGGTCGGTCGGAGCATGAGCACCGTATCGACGGAAGGCACGTCGACACCCTCGTTGAAGAGGTCGACCGAGAAGACCGCTCGGACCTTCCCGTCGGCGAGATCCCGCAATGCGGACCGGCGATCGGCGTCGCTGCTATCTCCCCAGACCGCGACCGATGGCACACCATGGTCGTTGAAGTGCCGGGCCATGAAGCGCGCGTGGTCGATGCTCACGCAGAACCCAAGGCATCGCATGGCGGCCGGGTCCTCGGAGTGCTTGAGCATTTCGTGGAGAACGTTTCGAGCCCAGGCGTCGGTGCTTGTGTACAGGGTGCTCAGCGCGTCGACGTCATAACCCTGCCCTCGACGCCACGGGATGTCGCGAAGGTCGAGGCCGTCGTGGATGCCGAAGTACATGAACGGCGCGAGCCGGTGTTGGTCGATCGCGTCCCACAAACGCAGCTCCGCCGCGATCCGATCGTCGAACCAGTGCAGGATCGGCAGTCCATCGCTGCGCTCCGGCGTTGCCGTGAGCCCGAGCAGTTCGACCGGCTTCACATGATCCAGCAGTCTCCGATACGAGGCCGCCGCCGCGTGATGGAACTCATCGATGATGACGACATCGAAATGGTCGGGCGGGAGGTCGTCGAGACTGTTCGCGTGCAGGCTCTGAATCGAGGCGAACACGTGCTCGAACCGAGTGGGGCGTGAGCGGCCCACCCACTTCTCACCGAACGACGGGTCCCGCAGCGCGTAACAAAAGGTGGCTCGACTCTGGTCGAGGATCTCCTCACGATGAGCGACGAAGAGCAAACGAGCGCGAGGCAACGTCTGTCGTAGCCGCGCGTAGTCGACCGCGGCCATCACGGTCTTGCCCGTACCGGTAGCCGCGACGAGGAGGTTGCGATGGTGTCCGCGCGAGCGCGATAAGTTGATGAGCTCGAGAAGACGCTCCTGGAACGGTTCCGGGCGGAGTTCGACGGGGCTCAACAGTACGACCGGTCCCTGGCTTGTCCGCCCGACCCGAAGGGCCTCCTCATCGAACTGAGTCCCGTCGTACGGAACGAACTCGTCACTCTGCCAATAGGACTCGAAGACCGCGGCGAACTTGTCCAGGACATCGCGGTTCCGCGCCGAGGACGCCCGAACATTCCATTCGAGACCCGTGACCTGTGCAGAGTGCGTCAGATTCGACGAGCCGACGTACGCAGTTGAGAAACCCGAGGCCCGGCGAAAGAACCATGCCTTCGCATGAAGACGCGTCGTGCTCACGTCGTAGGAGATACGAACGTCGGCGCCGATCCGAGCGAGTTGGTCGAGCGCGGCACGTTGGGTTGAACCGGTATAGGTAGTCGTGAGTACTCGGAGTTCCTTGCCGTTCTCGCAGTGTCGGCGGAGCAACTCGAGTAGCGGTCCAATGCCGCTCCCGCGAATGAACGCCATCACGACATCGATGGAGTCGGCCGACTCAATCTCGGCCTGCAGTTGGCTGAGCAAGCGGGGTTCGCCGGGCGCGTTTGTGAGCAACGTTGTATCGAGCAGGGGAATCAGAGGTTCGGAGATCGGTTGCGGTTGACCGTCGGGCCGGCGACGGAGGATCGCGTGGAGAACCTCGGCGGGCTCAACCGGTGTGGCAGCTGGATCGGTCGCGACCAGCTCGGCAAGGCGTTCGACCAGAGCGCGAGCGACTTCGATGCCGACACGCACCCGGTCCGCGTCGCCGACTCCCTCCAGCGACCGCTCGATCTGACGGCTGAGGTGAAGGGCAATACGGTCAGCCGCCTCCGCCGATCTCAGCGGCCTGGCACTCGGCGATCCACTTTCGAGGGTGTCGAGCTGGGCTCTGAGAGCCTCCGTGACCAACACCTCGTAGATCCCAGGCTCCAGCTCCTCCACGCTCGGACACTACGAGGCAATCCTTCGCCCTCGCCGGAACTCGAGCGCGCCTCGATCGTTCGCGCATCGAATACGTTTCGAGCATCGAGAGAGGGAGCATTCGGATGGTCGATACCGCACTATTTGCCGAGTACTCGCGAACACGCGAGCAACATGAGGCCGCGAGCCGGGCACTCGTCCCGCTCGTCGAGCGAATGGCGTTGGAGTCGGTTGCCGAAGTCTTGCCAGGCACCAACACGCTCGAGGTTCATGGCGAGATCAACCAGGACTGGCTCCCGATCCTTCGCATCCAACGGGTGCTCGATGGCGAGGGCGCGGAGTTGTTCCACGCAGACGACGCGCACGGCGACCCCGCGGTCGAGCACGCGATTGACAGCGCGAACACCGAGTATTTGGACCTGCTCATCGACCTCACCGGCGATGAGTACATGGGCACGAATACCGTCGAGCGATAGCGCGGGCCGCAGCGCGGCGCGCGCGAGCGCGAGGCGCGCAGTGGTGGCGAGCAACGTTCTTTGGGATGCGATGCCGACCAGGGACGTTGGTGTCGACGCGATCGCGGCCTCATAGACCTGCGGCGCTTGTTTGGGCATCGTCGCGTCGGCGAACCTGCACTTCTGCACTCACTGCGCGCCGGGCTTCTGGAAGAGGGGAGCGGTCGTGAGACGTTCCGGATTGAGCACGTACGCGTTTCGGTATCGTCGCCATTCGAAGTCGCCGCTGATGGGTTGCCGTTCGACGGTGATGATGCCGTGCTCCTTCAGTTCCTTGATGCCTCGAATCCAGCTGTCCTCCGAAAGGCCGTAGCGGTCGGTACGACGCTTGCCCGACAGCCAGAGCGCAGACCGCTTGTCCTTGATCTCGGCGAGGTCCTCAAGGACGAGAAGCGCAGCAATCGCGACCGCCGACAACGTGGCGAGCCATCCACTTGTCCAGAACCCGGGCTCCAAGTTCACGTACCAGTCGCCCTCACCGATCTTGCCTGTTTTCTTGTCTGCTTCGACCGTGCCAGGGATCTCGTAACGCTCCTCGGATCCCGACTCGTCGAGGAGAAACACGCGAGCGGGAGCACCGGGTCGGTGCTCTACTTCCACCAGAGCGTGGGCCTCCAGCCAACGGATCGCGTCGGCAACGCGGCGCGCTCCGTTGACCTCAGCGTCGGGCAAGCCGAGCAGTTCGGCCCATGCTCGCGACGGGAAGGTCGTGTCGTGCGGTGGATTCCCTGCGATCCACAGCATGCTCAGCAGCAGTTTCAGTCGAACCGTACCTCCCCGACCGCCCCGCAGAAGCTGGGCAAGTGTCGGCACCGCATCCTCATCGAGCCGGCGGATCATCGCTCGCCGCACCGGAGCTCTTCGGCCTTGCGCTTTGCGGGCCGCCGACTCCGCGCGCTGCATGGCCAGTTCGATGGCCGGAGGAAGGAACTCGGGCGCCTTCGTGCGGGGTGCGACGGTCATTTGTGGTTCTCCTGGTTATGCCGGGAATCCGGGGTATCCCCATAGAGCCCTGAGCGGGTTCCTCGATAACCGGCAACAATCTCGATGTAATACTGGAACAACCACGACCTGCTCATGGTACAAGCGATGGGTCTTCGGGATAGCGAACGATAGGTAACGCGAGTGACAGAGGCAGTCTAGCGGCGTAAGGTCGTCTTGTGACGCAGTATTCACCGGCTTCGTAACCCGGGTGCTACGTAACAAGGTCCCGAGGGTGGGGGCGGCTGTCTTCGTACCGCAGTCGCCCGCCACCCCCGAGAGCCCCATGGAGGCCGGTGCGGCGCTCCGGTGTTGTGACGATCGCCAGGGTAACCCGCATCGGCCTCCTCCCAACCAGACGGAAGGAGGTGAACATTCATGGCTAATGACCGTAAAACCAGCTCTTCGGCAGCGAAGGCGGCGTCCAAGGTCCTCCGGGACGGGCGGACGTCGAAGGCGTCGAAGACTGCTGCGGGTAGCGCTCTATCGCAGCGGGCGCCTCGCCCGAAGGGCAAAAGATAGGTGCAGAGCGGGACCCCGAACCACCAGGGGTCCCGCTGCACTTACATGGGCGTCGACCGGTCGCGCTCTTGGATGGGATTCGAGAGTCCGCATGGGTAGACGCCGAGGTTCTGGACGCGTTGACCACAAGAAGCTCGGCAAGTTCCATCGCGCGTCCATCGCGCGGACGAGGTCGTTCGCCCATGTTCGCCAACATGTGGATAACGCTCTGACCTGCCCTTATCGTCCGCTGCTGTCCGCCCAAAACCGGACAAAACGCCTTCGCAACGTAGAAGTCGTGGGTTCAAGTCCCATTACCTCCTACCCGACAACGCGACCATTCGCGCCCCCGTTTCCCCTGTTCGTGGCGCTGCGCGGCTGCCCGATCGCTTCAGGCACCTTGGCATTGTCACTCCCACCCGGACGGCCTTTCGTCGAGATGATCTCGGCGCGGTCGACCAGCGCCCGCGCCTGTTCTCGAACGGCACTTCGGTGTCCGCGGCGCACGTCGAGGTGGGTGTGCGTTCTGGGGCAGTCGGCCGGACTCGTCGTACAACCCGAACCGTCGTTCCGCCGGGAGGCAGCGGCCAACGTGCCCGGGACAAACCACGTCAAGCCGTAACTCGCGTGGGCCGGTATCGCAGGGCGACCGCCCCCGACCGGAACTCACGGCGTTCCACGAGTTCGAGCTGGATGCGCTCGCGCAGACCGGCGAGCAACGTCGGCCCGTGTCCGGCAAGGGCCGGCTGCACAAGGAACTCGTACTCGTCGATCAGTCCCAGATCGGCCAACGCCAGGGGGAGCGTCACGCCACCCACCCCCAGGCCCACGCCTGGCTGCTGCTTGAGCCGCTGAACCGCTTGCCCCAAGTCGCCTCGCACCAGCTCGGCATTCCAATCGACCCCGCTCAGCGTGCTCGACACGACGTACTTCTTCGCCCGGTCGATGGCCTCGGCGAACGGGATCTCCCACTCACCCATCCAGTCAGGCAGCCGTCGAGCGTGACGTTGATCGAGTATCGAAGCGGTCTCATCTCGCTGCTGTCCCCTCGATGCGGGCCGCGCCTTCACCGGACCCTACTCAGACGACTGCCGGCGCCCTGTCCCAGTCAGCGCTCTTGGGCGCGAACGCGCACTTTCTCGGGAACCGCGGCGCAGCCTGGCTCACGAGAGCTGCCCGGCCGCTGCCATCTGGAATGAGCGAGTCGCCGGCCGAGTCGCGTCGTGGGTACCGTCGAACCCATGGGGCCCTCTGCTGATGACCGCGACTCGTCAGTCGAGGACCTGGTGGGTGATCTCGACGACGACACGGTTCGGCAATTGTTGGCAGCAGCGGCTGGGGGCCATGACGATGTGGCGCGAGCGGTGCGGCTCGCGGCCGCGAGCGATGTGGACCGGCTCGGCGTGTTGCGTTCGGAGGTGGATCAGGGGCTGCGAACCCGTCGGTTTCTCGGATACCGGGAGTCGTCGGAGTGGGCGTACGACGCGGAGCCGGTGGTCGACGCGTTGACGGTGGCGGTCGCGTCTTCGCCGTCGCGGGAGTTGGTCGAGCTGGTGCAACGTGCGACGGGTCATGTCGTGAAGGTGATCCTGCGGGCTGACGATTCGGACGGGATGATCGGCGGTCTGGCCCAGCAGCTGCTCGACCTGCATGCACAAGCCTGCGACGCGGGCGTGGCCGATCCGGTCCGGCTGGCCCGATGGATGGCCAAGTTCACGTTCGAGGATCAGGACTTCTTCGTCGTCGACCCGGTCCGTTACGCGACCGCGCTCGGAGATCGCGGACTTGCCGCGTATCGGCATGAGGTCGCGAAGCGGTCGGCGGCGGCCGGTGATCAGTTCGCGCCTCGGTACGCGACCGAGCGGCTCGCGATCCTTGATGGTGACGTCGGTCGGGTGGTGGAGCTGCTCGGCGGTGATCTCTGCGCGCCGTATCAGTTCATCCGGGTGACGGAGGCGATGTTGGAGCTCGACCGTTCCGATGACGCGCTGGCGTGGGCGCGGCGCGGGATCGCCGAGACGAGCGGCTGGCAGGTTGGAAAGCTCTTTGAACTCGCGGCCGGTGTCCTCGCCGACCGGGACGAACGCGACGAGGTGCTGGATCTGCGGAGAGAGGAGCATGAACGGATGCCGAGCGCATCGACGTACGCACTCCTGCAGGCTGCGGCGACGGCGGTCGATGGCTGGGAGGTGGAGCGTGCGGCCGCGCGGTCGGTGCTCGCCGCGAGTGATCGTGGCGGGCTCGTCGATGCGTTGCTCGCCGACGGCGACACCGACGAGGCGTGGGTGGTCGCGACGTCGGGTGAGTGGGACCCGGGGGATCGGCGTTGGCAACACCTTGCCGAAGTGCGGGAGCCAACGGATCCAGTCGCGGCGATGGCCGTCTATCTGCGCCTGGCTGATGGTGCCCTGGTGACCGCGGATCGTCGCGCCTACCGAGTCGCGATCCGGCACCTCAAGGCCGCGCGCCGTGCGGCCGGCGCGGCGGAGCGAACCGACGAGTTCGTCGACCACGTCCGCGTGCTGCGGGAGCAGTACCGTCGCCGGCCGAGCTTGATCGACATGCTCGACAAGGCCGGATTGTGATGAACCTCACCGGCCTCGGTTCTCGTTCCGGGTCCAGCGCCCGTGATGAGCGTTTCGACGTCGAGCTCAGCAGCTAGAACTCGACCGTCGTAACGAGAAGGAGTGGAGATGTCGCAACTGGTGCGGGTGCAGTGCTTCGGAGTGTCACGCGACGGCTTCGGCTCGGGGGAGGGCCAGAGCTTCGAACACCCCTTCGGGCACGCCGATCCGGCTGACGTGCTCGGGTGGGCCTTCGCCACCGCGAGTTGGGGGTACCGCACCGACGGTGGCGGATCCCGCGGGCTCGACGACTACTTCACCCGCGACATGCCACAGAACATCGGCGCCGAGATCATGGGTCGCAACAAGTTCGGCCACCAGCGCGGCCCGTGGGAGAACCTCGACTGGCAGGGCTGGTGGGGCGACGAACCGCCGTTCCATGTGCCGGTGTTCGTGCTGACCCATCACGTCCGGCCATCGTTCACCCTCTCGGACACCACGTTCCACTTCGTCGATACCACCCCTGCCGACGCGCTGCGTCAGGCCAAGGAAGCCGCGAACGGTCAGGACGTCCGTATCGGCGGTGGCGTCGCCACCGTGCGGGAGTTTCTCGACGCCGACCTGATCGACACGATGCACGTCTCGGTCGCGCCGACCGACCTTGGTCGCGGCGAACGGTTGTGGACGTCACCCGACGAACTCCTCGCCCGGTTCCATCTCGACACCGTGCCGAGTTCGAGCGGATTCACGCACCTGCTGTTCTGGCGGCGGTGACGGTCGCGTACCTCCGGTCACCGCGGTTGGTCGGGTGCGCGCGGCTGCGGACGCGGCAGTGGCGCCTCCCGCAGGAGGCGCCACTGACCTTGGCGGTCGGAACGGATCGGGCTACGCCGGCGGAGCTCCATCCGTGGGGATGGTGATCCCGCACTCGGCGGCCGCGGCACGCAGCTTCTGGAACTGCTCGGCCGTGGGCCGACCTTCCGGCCGCGTCAAGCCCGCGTTCGTGAGGCAGTCACGCTGTTCCTGGGTGAGCTGCTGGAACTGCTCGCCGCCGGGACCACGGTGATCTCCGCGTCCCGGATGGGCCGGCAGCTTGATACCGCACTCCTTGGCCGCGGCCTTGAGCTTCTTGATCTGCTCCTGCGACGGGGGACTCGTCGGGCGGCTGGTGGGGCGGGTCAACCCCTGGTCGGTGAGGCATTGCTTCTGCGCGTCCGTCAGCTTGGCGAACGCGGCGTGGCGACTCGGATGCTTGGCGGTGTCCGCGGCGCCGGCCGGCGTGGCTGCGAAGACACCGGTGAGTGCCAAGGCCCCCATTCCGCCGGCGGCGAGTGCGGTGCGGAGCTTCGTGGTCTTCATGACTGGTTCCCTTCGTGTGGTTTGAGGTCCTCGGTTGAGGACACCGCCCACTCTGGGCTCGCGACCTGGAGCGCGCTCCAATGTCACCTTGAGAGCAACTGGAGATCCGAACGGGTCCCGGTGGGCGGGGAGTTCGATGCCGCAGGCCTTGGCGGTATCGGAGCCTCGGGATTGATTTCAGGAAACCTCCAGCTTCTGTTCAGGTGACTCCGAGCCCTATCTGTCAGGGTGAGCGGATGAGCTCACATCCGGCCGCCCGCGTCTTGGTGGTGGACGACGAGGAGAACATCGCATTCCTGGTGACCTCGGCGTTGCGACTCGACGGCTGCGATGTCCGCAGTGTCGGGACCGCGCTCGATGCGCTGCGCGAGGCGGAGAAGTTCGATCCAAATGTGATCGTGCTCGATGTCATGCTCCCGGACCTCGACGGTTTCGAGGTACTGCGCCGTCTGCGCAACCAGGCGTGCGATGCGCCGGTGCTGTTCCTCACTGCTCGCCACACCACGGCCGACAAGGTGCGGGGTCTGACCGTGGGCGGCGACGACTACATCGTGAAGCCCTTCGCATTGGAAGAGCTGGTCGCACGAGTCCAGGTCGCGCTTCGGCGCGGTGGGGTGGATGCGCGGCCGGCGCGCTATCAGGTGCACGATCTGGTGCTCGACGACGATGCCCATCGGGTGTGGCGCGCCGAGACCGAGGTGGCGCTATCGGCGACCGAACACAAGCTGCTGCGGTGCCTCATTACCAACGCGGGACGCGTGGTCACGTGTGCACAGATTCTCGATCACGTGTGGCAGTACGACTTCGACGGCGAGTCGGCCATCATCGAGTCGTTCATTTCCAACTTGCGCAAGAAAGTCGATCACCACGATGTGAAGTTGATTCATACGGTGCGCGGCGTGGGGTACAGCATCCGGGAACCGGGATGACCCTGCGGACGCGACTGCTGGCCGCGCTGCTGCTGGTGGTGATCGCGTTGGGCGGTGCCGGTGTGGTGGTGTTCCGCGGGCAGCGGGACTACTTGTTCGATCAGCTCGACGAGCGATTGGAGACGTTCCGATCGACGGGGCCGGGAATCCTGGCTCGGGTCTCCGGTGGGATCGGGGGACGACCGGGCGGACCCGCTGGTGGTCCCGGTGATTCCCTTGGCGCGCTGACGCCGTTCTCCGACGTGTACGCGGGGCGGATCGGATCGGACGGTCGGCTCGAGACCTTGCTCACCCCGGATGGCGATTCGGAACTCCGGCCCGACATCTCGAACCTGGATCAGCTCACAACGCCCACGACCCGGGCGACCACCGCCGGCAACGCCGATCGAGTTCGCGTCCTCTCGGCGCGACTGCCCGATGGAACGCTGGCGGTATTCGCGATCTCCACGGCGCGCGCCGAGGGCGCGGCGCGCCGGCTCGTGACTGCGATCGTGGTCGCGGGACTGATCGTCGCCGTGATCATGGCATTGGTGGTGTGGTGGGTCATCCGGCTCGGCCTCCGACCCATTCGTCAGATGACCGATGCCGCCGATGCCATCAGCGCGGGCGCGGTCGACCGGAGGGTCGAGGTGCCGGCCGGTCAGACCGAAGCGAGCCGGCTCGGCGTGGCGCTGAACACCATGATCGACACCAGCCAGGCGTCCGAGGCGCGACTCCGACGGTTCGTGGCGGACGCGTCTCACGAGCTGCGGACACCACTCACCACGCTGCGCGGATATACCTCGTTGTACGCCGCCGGTGGCTTGGCCGATGACGCAGCCGTGAGCGACGGCATGCGCCGGATGAACAGCGAGGCAACCCGGATGGCGCACATCGTCGAGGACCTGTTGCTCCTCGCCGAACTCGACGAACACGGTGCACGGGTTCACGAACCGATGGACCTGGTGCCGATACTCCGAGACGCGGCTGCCGACATGCGCGTCGTCCAGCCCGAACGCCCGGTGCAGCTCGACGCGCCCGACCAACTCCCGATCATCGGAGATGCCGATCAGATCGTGCAGGTCATCGGCGCGCTGACCACGAATGCGATGCGATACACACCCGTGGATACCTCGGTCAGGATCCGCGCGCGTCAGCAGGCCACGACGACGCGGGTCGAAGTCGTCGATCACGGTCCGGGAATCGTGGCGGGCGATGAAACGCGGGTCTTCGATCGGTTCTACCGTGCCGATCCGAGCCGGACACGAGAGTCCGGCGGCAACGGGCTCGGGCTCGCGATCGTGGCGTCAATCGTGAGCGCCCATGGTGGAACCTACGGCGTGGTCCCCACACCGGAATCGGGTGGGGCAACGTTCTGGTTCGATCTCCCGACGGCGGGGTAGCCGGCCTCGGCAATGACCGCACCGGTGACGGATCGCACTCCGTCAGTGGGGAGCGGGGGTCCCGATGAGTTCGGGGATCGGTACACCGGCCGGAGGGAGATGCTTGTCGTCGCCGAGGAGCCGCACGATGGTCGGTGGAAGGTCGAGCACCGAGTGCATGGGGACCTCGCCCGGGGTCAGCCCGTTGCCGCTCACCCACGCGAATCCGCGATCGGAGTGCGCGCCCGAGCGATTGATCGGCACCGGGCCGATGATCCCGAGCTCCGGATGCTCGAACGCGTCGATCGGTCGGCTCCATTCGAAGAGCAGGTCGGCGTAGCGGTCGCCTTCCGGATCGAGTGGATCGGCACCGCCGAGCCGTTGCACGCTCTCGACGATGGGTTCGCCGGTCCGTACATCGCGACACGCACGGATCAATGACTCGACGGCCACGCATTCGGACTCGAACTCGGCGAGCGGGACGATCCCCGACGCCTCGCGCCCTTCCAGGTTGATCCGCACGTACGCGCCGCCGAACGTCGGCAGCGCAAACGCACGCATCGCTCGGCGATCCTCGCGGTAGTTGCCGATGAACAGGAACTCGTCGGCGGAGTCGGGCACGGCCTCGAGGGTTTCGGGGTCGGCGGTGCACTCCGGAGGGACGGGAATGCCGAGCACCCCGATCTCCATGCCTTTGCGGCGCTTCTGGATGCGACGGCCGAGCGGCGAGAGTCGAGCGGCGTGGTACCCAGGCAGTCGGTGGGTCCACGGCTCGGCCGGCGGCTCCACCATGCGTGCGTTCAGATCGACGCGCCACGGACGGCCCCGCTTGGGAACGAGCGGTGGGCAGCCGGCGCGTCGCCAGGCTTCCGCGTCGATGTCGCGCAACTTCGGGGTCCCGAACCTCGCCCGATGCAGCAGTTCGGGGAGGAGGACGAGCGATGGGATGTCTCCGGGGCTGGCGCGCATCCCGTCGAGGGAGAACACGACGATGACGGCATCCTCGGGGGCCGCGGCGACGATCGTTCCGATCGCGTCGTCGATCGCGGCGAACACCTGCACGAGACGAGCCCGGGCGTCGGGATCGAAATCGGCGAGCGGGTGGCCGGGTTCCACGGCATGCCACATGATTTCGGACGCCATGTGCGCCTCGGACATGACCATCAAGAACAGTTCCCAGTCGGGGAAGCGCTGCATCATCTCGACTGCGATCTCGGCTCGACGGCTCGCACCGGTGACGCACGCCCCGGTGAAACGATCGAGGCGCTTGGGGTCGTGCCAGCCGCAGTCGTAGGTCTCGAACCCGGGGTGAACGCCGAAACGGGCGTCGAACTCTTGAACCAATCCCTGCGGTTGTGATGCCCGCGGGTACAGCGCCGCATCGGCGCCCCACGCAGTGACGTGCACGCCCGGCCCCATCACGGTGGTACCAGGTACGTCGAGCGTGATCGTGCGAGCGTTCGCCGGTTCCCAGAAAGGCAGGTTGCCTTCGATCCGGTGTCGAGCGCCGGTTTGAAAGCCTTCGTAGGCGGAGCGGTCGAACGAGAACCGCAACCATTCACCCTCGAGCTGGGCGTCGGCGCCGGCGACGAACTGCGGCCACAGCACGCCGTGCCGGTGGCTCGGCGCGCCATCGAGCTGCACGCGCGCGCTGCAGTCCCGCAAGGCACGGAGGTTCGGGAGCGAGCCCGCGTCCACAAGTTCCTCGATGAGCCCGATGGAGCCGGCGTCGATGCCGATTCCGATTACTTGCGTCATCGTGCCCACCCCTCCCGGCGCGCCGGAAACCGTGCGGGTGCACTCCGACGCCCGATATTGATCAGGACGAAAGTTTACCGCCCGTCCGAGTGGTGTCGGACCGTGGTCAGTGCCTCGCGTTGGACCAGCGTGCGGAGCAGGACGACGCCGTGGTTCTCGAGCCGACGCGCGCCCAGCCGGGCCGCGAGAAAGACCCCCGCGTACCCAACTCCCCGCAACGCGAAGCCGAAAGGTCGAATGCCGGCGGCCTGCCGAGCCCACACCACGAGCCGGTGCTCTGGTCGGGCGCCCGCCTCCCGGGCGCCGAGTTCGGGATACTGAGCCCTCATCTGCTCGATCTCCACTGCTTGCTCGGACGCAGCGGTCAGGAACTGACGAAGCGAACGTTCGAACTGATGCTCTGCGATCAGTGACCGATCGAAAACTCCGGTGAGTCCGGCCCGGGCACAGCGGAGTCCGAACTCCTGGTCTTCACGCCGCTGGTACTGCGAGACGGCGACGAGGGGTGGGATCCTCCCGATCGAAGCGCGTGACATCGAGACGTTTCCGGCCCACAGATCGTTGAGGATCCGATCGGGCTCGTCCTCGAGTTGTTTGCACGCGAAGAGGTAGTCGTCGGCGTAGACGCGTGCGGTGGCGGCACGCAGGTACGACTCACCCACGGGCATATATCCGATCACGACGAGGTCCTCCTGGTCGCGGTGGCGACGGGCGTGCGCCGACGCGAGCCCGGGCGACGGAAACACGTCGTCGTCGAGGAACAACACGATCGGCGCGGTCGAGACCTGGGTGCCGCGTTGACGAGCCTGCGCCGCGCCCCAACCGTCTCCGGGAACGATCCGTACCCGCGGATCGTCCGCGAACTCAGACAGTTGGGCGTGCACCACATCCGCCCGAGCATCGGCGACGATCACAACCTCTTCGACCGCGACGTCCTCGAGCACCGACGCGACTGTTGCCGGCAAGGTCGGTCGCCCGATCGTCGGAATGACCACCACGACCTCGCCCGGGCGCGACCCTGCATTCCCTTGAGGCACCCGCAAACGATACGCCGACTGCGATGGGTTCGGGACCGGAGCCCACGTCGTCACCGGTCGGGAGCGGTGCTCGACCTGGCCCACGGTGAAGGTGCCAACCTCAGCAGCGCTCTCAGGACGGCAGCCAGTTGCCGTGAAAGCCGTAGGGGACGCGGGCGGGGAGGTGGATGGTGGCGACGGGTGGGGCCGCGAAGTCCTGCGCGTCGATGATCACCACGTCGGCTGCGCCGCGGTGCTCGTCGTGCACGTAGGCCATGACCCAGCCTTCGTCCTCGGCGGCATCCGCGTGTTTCGGGACGAACACCGGCTCCTGGGAATGACGACCGTCACCCAGCACGTGCACCGTCGAGGTTCCGGTCTGCAGGTCGTGCTTGATGAGATCACCGAAGTCGGTGGAACCCTCGGACAGTAAGCAATAGCCGTAGCGGTGCTCGCGGCCGAGCCGTCGCTCGTCGTGGCGTGGGAACTCCTGGGACCGCTGGTCGATCACGGTTCGGTCGACGCGACCGGAACGCGGGTCGATGACCCAGCGCTCGAGAGGAGAGGTCTCGTCATCGCCGAGCTGGCCGGCGGCGAACGTCTTCGCATACACCGCCACGTCCATCACGACCTGCTCGCCGTCGTCGTACGCGTTCAGCGGATGGAAGACGAAACAGGGGTCCTCCAGCTCGCACCACACGGTCGCCTCCGCGTCACCGTCGCGTGGCAGGAGACCCACCCGCGCGCCGTAGGACGGCGTCCATTGGTAGGGCAGCGACGAGCCGCCCATCGCCAACTCGAGGTCGAACACGACCGGGAGGTCGAGCAACACGACGCGCGACTCGGTGAGCCCCATGTCATGCACCATCGGACCACCCGGTACCGGCACGTTCACGGTCCGCCGCACCCGGCCGTCGACACCGATCACCGAGTATTGGATGTAGTTCCACTCCCAGTAGTACGACACCGCGTGGAGCTCGCCGCTGATCGGATCCCGCTTGGGATGGGCGCTGTACGCGGCCGGCAGCGTGCCGTCGAAATCGCTCCGCGCGACGGTGGCGAGACCGTCGGTCAGCTCGATGGGAAGCCCGCCGCCCTCCACGATGGCGAAGGTCTTGCCGGCCTGGGCGATCACGTTCGTGTTCGCGATCGTGCCCGGTCCGTGACGCGGTCCGGGAGTCTCGGGACCACCGAGCGCTTCGACCACATCGTCCGAGCGCACGAAGCGGTTGCGGTATCGGACGGCCTGCCCGTCGCGAATCCACAGTCCGTGCACCATTCCCGTGCCGGTGAACCAGTGGTAGGTCGAGGGGTCCGGGTCCGTGACCGGGTTGGGGCCGATGCGCACCAGGCGGCCCTCGATTCCCTCGGGGATGCGGCCCGTGACCGGGAGGGCTCCCGCGTCCAGCTCGTCGCGCACCGGAGCGAAATTGCCGCTCAGAAACGGGTTGGTGACAATGTCGGCAGTAGTCATGGCTACTTCCATCGACCGGGAAATCAGGGCCCTTGACCGCCGCCGAGTCGGTCCGGCGCCCGGCCCGCGCCTGAGTAGCGGGAGGGCGCCCAATGACTGAAGCGATGCCGAATCGGACGAGCGCGAGTTCCTCGCTGACGTCGCACGTGCACGGGCTGCTCGACAGCCCGTTGGTCGGGTTGGCGCCGTGGATCGTCTACGCGATGATCGAAGGCCAAGGTCGCCTCGAACTCTCGGCCGGAGTGGCGAACATCGCGCTGGTGGTCATCGCCCTCGGCTCGATCCTGGTGCGGAATCCCTTCACCCTCTCCTATGCGCGTGAAGGCACACCGAAGGAATACTGGGACTCGCCCGAATTCCTCAAGGTGAACTACCTGATCTCCTGGGTCTGGGTGGCCGCGTTCGTGGTCGAAGCCGTGTCGGGCTTCGTCGGCGACGGCATCTTGCACAACCCCAACAACCTGTGGACCGGTTGGATCATCCAGACGTTCGCGTTGATCGTGGCCGCGCAGTTCACGATCTGGTACCCGAGCCGGCTCGACGCACTCCGCGACGGCCGGGCCGAGTCTGCGCCAACGGTCAAGGACTTTGCCGCCACGGTGGCGCCGTGGGTCACGACGGTCGGGATCATTGCGCTGTCGGTTGGCGGCACGCCCCAAGCCGTGAGCATCACCCTGATCGTGCTCGGCATCGTGCTGACGCGTTCGTTGACTGCCAACGACGATTCGGCCCCGGTCGAGTCGGGCGCATCGATCGGTGCCGCCGCCGGCTAGAGACCGGCTCGACCGTAGTTTCGCCCCCGTGGCTGGTACCGCCCCGAGGATGTGTCAGTGCCAGGCGCGGATTGCGTCGATGACCGTCCCGGGGTCCTTCGCGTCGAGCTCGACCATCGTTGCCGGGCCGCCGAACCACCCGAGTCGTGCGGCGCGTTCATTCGGCGGTGTCGCCGAGGCCGGGGTTTCGATGGCGAGGACGGGTTGGTCGATCGCGGCCCAGAAGCGTCGGGAGAAGTCGGCGCTCGTCATCACGCCGTAGCCGTAGGTGGCGCGGGGATCGAGCCCCCACTCCGGCGCAGGACCGGTCGCCGCCGCATCCGCGGCGACGCCGCGGATCATCGCGTAGAACGCGTCGACTTCCTCCGCCGGAGTTCGCCAGGGACCCCACAGCCCGTCGACGATGACCACGCGGTCGCACCCGCCGCCGGCCGCGTGGACGAGCGCGCCGTGCGCATTCTCCCCGACACCGACGAGCGTGGATTCGTTACCGCCGGTCGCGCCGCCTGCGATCGCCCACCGCGCGATCGCGACCGCGCTCATGGGGTCGTAGTGACCGGTGCGCGGTGCCGGAGTCGAGCCGTGACCGGGAAGGTCAGGGATGACCCAGTCGGTGGGCGCGGCGGCCCGCCACCCGGCACCACCGGCCGGATCCCCGAGATCATGGAGCACGACGACCGTCATGGCCCGACCGCGGCGACGAACGTGCGGATCGCCCGCATCGTTGTGTCCGGGTCCTCGAGGTGCACGTAGTGGCCGGTGCCCGCCACGATCACGTGACGGGCGCGCAGCCAGCCGGCCCGCTCGGTCTCCTGATCGGCGGTGAGGTCGCGCCACGTGTCGTGTTCGTCGCCGGTGAGCACGAGCACGCGGCATTGCACCCGCCGCTGTTCCTCGGCAAGGAGGTCGACGTTGAACTCGCTCGGCACGCCGATGCCGAACATCGGATCGGCCTTCCAGACGAACCCGCCATCGGGACCCCGACGGCTGCCGTGGCGGGCGAGGTGGAGCGCCCACGGTGGCGACAGGCGGAGGTTCTGCGCGCCGCGGTAGTCGGCCATCTTCTCGATCGACGGCCATTCGCGGCGGTGCATGTCGAAGAGGATCCGGTCCGTGCGTGACGCGCTCGCGTGGATCGTTTCCCGCAGGTCGTCGGGGAGGACGAACGCGTCCGGTGGCGGTCCGAGGCCGTCGATGACGACGAGCCAGCGCACGAGTTCGGGGAACGCGCCCGCGAGGCCGATCGCCTGGCCGCCACCGAAGGAGTGGGCGATCACGCCGACCGGGCGTCCGATGGCATCCCGGACGAGCAGCGCCAGGTCGAGGTGCAGCAGCGACCATGCGAACCCGGTGTCGAGCGGGCCGCTGTCACCGTGACCGCGGAAGTCGAGTGCGATCGCGTGGTAGCCGAGCGCGGCGACGCGGGGCGCGAGGTCGTCGAACATGCGGCCATGGTCGTACGCGCCGTGCAGGAGCAGAACCGGCGGTGCGGCGGCGTCTCCCCAACCCCAGAGGCGCAACTGCGTGCGGTTCACCTCGACGAACTCCGCCCGATCCGGTTCGCGCAGCACGAGCGGAGCGTGTGGCTCGGCGGCGAGCGGTGTGGTGTGCGGTTCGGTCATGGGTTCGGTCGTCACTCGGTGGTCGCGGGTCCCGCAGCGTATTGCGGTGGCGTCGCGTCCATGAGCGGGATTTCGAGCCGTGCGGGCGGTCCCGTCGGCGCACTCTTCTGCATGGTCACACCGTCGGCGTACGGTGCGCGCCGACGGTCGGCTGCTTGGCGACCGGTTGCTCGGAGGGCCCCGCGCCTTCCCTCACTCGAAGCGTTCCGCTTCCTCGGTGGCCCCTCCGGGCCCGTGCTGCAACCACTCACGAGGAGGCGACGATGGCGTACGGACCCGGCTCGATGTACTTCGACAGCAACGGGGTCCTGACGGAACACCGATTGATCGATGGAATGGAGGTCATTGTTCACTACGAGGACATCCCTGACTCCGATTGCACCGTCGTGGACGGGATCCCGTGCACGACTGCGCTGCGGACAGTGATCGACCTCGCGCCGGACCTCGAACCCGAGCAGCTGGCCCGGGTGGTGCAGGACTGCCTGGACCGGAACCTGTTCTCGGTCGACGATGCCATGGTGCGACTCGACCAACCGGACATGGACGGTCGGCTCGGCGCCGTGTTGCTCAAGATCACGCTCCTGTTCATCTAGCCCGAGTATGCAGAGGCTATGAGTTGAATATGATGTTCATATGACAGTCGGGAAGCGGCGAGTGACGGTCACGGTGGATCCTGAACTGGTGGATGCCGGGAATCGGGCAGTGGCCAGCGGGGCAGCCCATTCGCTCAGCGCATGGGTGAACACCGCGATGAGCGAACGCGTCCGACGGGACGAGCAACGGGCCCGGTTGCACGATGCGATCACCGACTACGAGTCCGAGTTCGGCGTGATCACCGCCGAGGAGATCGCCGTGCAGCGTCGAGCCGACCGCGAAGGTGCGACGGTTGTGCGCGGTCGCCGTACGGCGAAGCGCGCGCGGGCGGTGAAGCCCACGTGACGTTGGTGCTTGATGCCGGAGCACTCATCGCGCTCGATAGGAACGATCGGTCTATGTGGGTCCGGCTCAAGACGGCGCACGGCGACGGCGACGTGCCGGTGACCCACGGCGGAGTGGTTGGTCAGGTCTGGCGCGGCGGGCCGCGTCAGGCGCGACTCGCGGCCGCGTTGGGTGGTGTCGAGGTTCGACCGCTCGACCACACCCTCGGGCGCGCCGCCGGTGAACTCATGCACAGAAGCCGAACGTCAGACGTCGTCGACGCGTCGCTCGCACTCCTCGCCGTGGATGGTGACGACATCGTCACGGCCGACGTGGATGATCTCGAGATCCTGGTGGCCGCGATCGGACGCCACGTCGAACTCATCCGCCCGTAACCCGAGCGGGCATGGACGTCGACGTCGACGTCGACGTCGACGTTCGATCAGGTCGCGGCGTAGACCCGTATCGGATCACCGGCAGATGTCACCACGACTCGGCCGGCCGCGACTGCCGTGGGCGCGCCGACGATCGGCGGCAACGTGGCGACGGGCGCGCAAGAGTCGTCGTCGCGTCGCGCGGGGCCATGGTGCTGCGCTCATCGTTGACCCTCCGGAGCCGATTCCGCGATGTGCTCGGCCACCATCCGCGCGCTCGCGCGGGGCTCGCGGTCCCGATCGAAGAGACCGAACGCCACGTCGTACCCGTAGGACCACTCGTAATTGTCGACGCCGGTCCAATGGAAGAAACCGCGGAGGTCGATGCCGTCGTCGAGCGCCTCGTCGACAACCGCCAACGACTCGCGGAGCACATCGGTCCGCCACTCGTCGTCGTCGGTACCGACTCCGTGCTCGCAGATGAGGAGCGGTCGACCGGGAAGCTCGTCGTGCAGGCGCCGCAACACGAGTCCGAGCCCTTCGCTCCACGGTGCATAGCCCAGCGGGCCGACGCGGGCACCGCCGGGGTAGGGGGCGAAGCCGAGCTCGCGGGTGACCGCGTGCGCGGAGTAGTAGGAGAAGCCGATGATGTCGCAGCACTCGCGCAGGTCGTCGATTGCTTCGGTCGCGCGGCCCGGGAAGGCCAGCACACCGTCGCGGTCCGCGCGGATCCATACGTCCCACATCAGTTCGTCGATGACGCGCGTGTTGTGCTCCGCGGGGACGGAATCGTCGACGGGGAAGAGCGGCGAGAGGTTGTGGATCGTGGCGACGGGCGTCCCGGCCCCGCGCAGTTCCCGCCATGCATCCCGTTGCGCGAGGAGGACGCCGCGGTACGCCTCGATCATCTGGGTCGGGTCGGTGCGCCGCGGCGGGTAGTCGCCCAGGAGGTAGCTCGCGGCCGCGTAGGCGAACGGTTCGTTGATCGGCTTCCATCCGAAGACGAGGTCGCCGAACGTCTCCGCACAGAACGCCACATGGCGAGCCCAGTAGTAGGAGCGGGCGTGGTCGTCGCGGAACGCGCCTTCGCCGATTTCGGTGAACCAACCCGGTAGCGAGAAGTGATGGAGGCACACCCAGATCGAGATCCCCGCGTCGTGCGCCGCCTCGAGGATGGCGCGGTAGTGCTCGATCGCGGCGTGATCGCGGTGACCGGCTTCGGGCTCGATGCGCGCCCACTCGATGGAGAGTCGATGATGGGTCAGACCATGGGCGGCGTAGAGCGCGAAGTCGTCCGCGTAGCGTGTGCCGAAGCCGTTGCCCGAACCACTGCGGGGATAGGTGCCGCGGAGTTCCTCGCGGAACCAATCCGATTCGGGAGCCGCCCCCTCACACTGGGTGGCGGACGCGCCGGTGCCCCACCAGAAGCCCGCAGGTCGGGCCACGGCTCAGACCGCTTCTTTGCGTCGGTACCAACCGCAGTCTTGGCCGGCGCGGCGATTGACGTGTTCGATCGCAGCTCTGACCTTCGGATTGTCGACCACGCTCTTGTCGCCGGCCTCGAGTTTCACGAACGAGCGCCAGACCAGCGTGGCGTCCTTGCGGACGTCGATGGGCGCGGTGCGCGCGATGGCGCGGGTGTACTTGACGTGATCCTTCAGCGTGAGCTCCGGCGAACCGACCCGCTTGTCGTAGTTCGCGGCGGCCCGACAGAACGCGCGCGACGGGCGAGGAAGGTCGGACTGCGTGTCGTCCTTCCCGGAGCAACCGAGCCCCGTCAGACTGAGGCCGACGAGCATCATCACTCCGGCGTATCGGCGGACGATCATTCCTCGATTGTGCAACGCTGCGGCCCCAATCGACGAGTCGGCGAGGAGGTGCAGTGGAGACCGGGGTGCAGCGATGGCGGCCGATCCTCCCGTACTTCGGCGCGTTTCTCGGTCTGGGAGTGGCGCTCAGCTTCTTCGGTCCGGCGCTGCCGGAGCTGCGCCGTCAGACGGGTTCCTCGGTGGCCGAGATGGGCTGGGTGTTCAGTGCGCAGTCGGTCGGTGGGTTCATCGGCGCGCTGATCGCGGGTCGGTTCTACCGACGCGTCGGTGGTCGGCACCTCGTTGCCGTCGCTGTGTTCGGCTTCGCGATCGCAATCGCGATCGTCCCGGCATCTTCCGAACTGCTCGTGATCGTGGCCGCCGGCGCGGTGATCGGTTTCGGCGCCGGGGCCATCGATGTCGGTGCCAACACCCTCGTGTCCGCCATGGTCGCGCCCGACCGGCTGGTGTCGTCGATCAACTCGTTGCACACGTCGTTCGCGGTCGGGGCCGTGCTCGCACCGTTGATGGTCGGGCTGTCGCTCGCGCTGAACGATTCGCTGTGGCCGGCTTGCGGCGCGTTCGGAGTCGCGTCCTTCGGGCTGGCCGGCGTGCTCTGGTTCGGCGACCGCGCCGCCTCGGCTCGGCAAGCGGCGCGTGATCATGAGGAGCGCGGTGCGGTTCCGGATCGATGGCGCTTGGGACTGGTCGCGTGGTTCTTCGTGCTCTACGTCGGCCTCGAAATCGGATTCTCGGGCTGGATCGCGACCTACAGCGAGGAGGTCGGGCTCGGCGCCGGCTGGGGAACCGGCTTCACCGTCGCCTTCTGGGCCGGGTTCCTCGTCGGCCGACTCCTGATGGTGTGGCGCGGCGACCGGTTCGATACCGGCGCGGTCCTGGTGTGGAGCGCGGCCATCTCGACCGTGGTCGCAGGAGGAATCGCACTCGTGGGTGCGGCGCCGATCGCACTGACCATCGGCGCGTTCGGCTTCGGGGTTGTGATCGCTCCGCAGTTTCCGACGATGCTCGCGCACTTCCATCGCACGAGTCCGCTGACGGGTGAGGTCACCGCTTGGTTCATCGGCGGGTCCGCGCTCGGTGGGTTGGTCCTGCCACCGGTGATCGGAGCGCTGCTCGAATCGACCGGGGCGAGCGCGTTGCCCTGGACGATCGCGGCGGCCTCGGCGGCAAGCGGTCTGGCGATCCTCGCGATCAACCGCTGGGCGCTGGACCTGCCTCGGCCCGACGACATCGACCGGGCACCGGCGGTGGTGCCGGACGCGCTCCAACCCTGATCGGCGTTACCCTCCGGAGATGCGCCGTCGTCGATCCCGCCGCGAACCATCCGGGTTCCGCTACTCCGCGTGGGATGGCACCCAGGTCGGGTTCGATCTGGATGCCGACTCACTGCTCTCCGAGATGGCCGACGAGTTGCTCTACCACGGTGATCTCAACGCCGCGTTGCGGCGGATGCTCCAGCAGGGATTTCGCGATCGCAACGGTGACGACCTGATGGGCATGCGCGAGATGCTCGACCGGTTGCGCCAGCGGCGCCAGGAAGAACTCGAGAAGCGTGACCTCGGTGGGGTGTACGACGACATCGCCGAGAAGCTCAACGACGTGATGAACAACGAACGCGCCGGCATCGATCGTCGCGTGCAGGACGTCCGCGCCGGTGACGACGAGCGCCGGCGTGAGATCGTCGAGAACCTGGCGGCCGAACGCGGACTCGAACTGGACCTGGTTCCCGACGATCTCGCCGGACGCGTCCAGGCCCTCCAGAACTACGACTTCATGGACGACGCGGCGCGTCAACAGTTCGAAGAACTCATGGACGAGCTGCGCCAACAGTTGATGCAGAGCTACTTCAACCAGATGTCCGAGGGCATGCAGGACGTCTCGCCCGAACAGATGGCGCGGATGAAGGACATGCTCGCCGAGTTGAACCAGATGCTCGAACAGCGTGAGCGCGGCGAGGAGCCGAACTTCGCCGAGTTCATGGACAAGTTCGGCGACTTCTTCCCCGGCAATCCCGAAACCCTCGACGAGCTGCTCGAACAGATGGCGCAGTCGATGGCGGCCATGCAGCAGCTCCTCAACTCGATGACCCCCGAACAGCGGGCCCAGCTCCAACAATTGAGCGATTCGCTGATGGAAGACATGGACCTGCGCTGGCAGATGGGGGAGTTGTCGCGCAACCTGCAGAACGCCTTCCCCAACATGCCCTGGGGCCGTGAGCTCAACTTCAGCGGCGACGAGCCGATGTCGATGGGCCAGATGTCGAGCGTGCTCCAGACGATCGGCGACCTCGACGGGCTGGAGCAGATGCTCTCCAACGTCACTCAGCCCGGTCAGATCGCGGAGGTCGACATCGACCAAGCGCGCGACCTGCTCGGCAACGACGTCGCCCGGTCACTCGAGCGGCTCCAAGACCTCGCCAACATGTTGAAAGACGCCGGGCTCATCGACCAGCGTGACGGCCGGTACGAACTCACACCCAAAGGGGTGCGCGCCCTCGGCCAGAAGGCGCTCGGCGACCTCTTCCGCAACATGGTCAAGGACCGCGTCGGTCGTCACGCCATCGAGCAGACCGGTGTCGGTCACGAGCGGGCCTACGAGCACAAGCCCTACGAGTTCGGGGACCCGTTCAATCTCAACGTCGAACAGACCGTCCGCAACGCGATCCGCCGCCAAGGCTCGGGCACGCCGGTGCGGCTCACGCCCGACGACTTCGAGGTCGAGCGGACCGAGGTCGTGACGAAGTCGTCGACCGTCCTGCTCCTCGACGTGTCGATGTCGATGCCGATGCGCGACAACTTCTTGCCGGCCAAGAAGGTCGCGATGGCGTTGCACTCGCTCATCACTACCCAGTTCCCCAACGACTACTTCGGTCTGGTTTCCTTCGGCCGGGTCGCCCGCGACATCAAGCCGCAGCTGCTGCCCGAGCTCGGGTGGGACTTCGAGTGGGGCACCAACATGCAGCACGCGCTGCTGCTCGCGCGCAAACAACTCGAGAAGCAGTCGGGCACGAAGCAGATCATCATGGTCACCGACGGCGAACCGACCGCCCACATCGAGGGGGACGAAGCGGTGTTCTCGTACCCGCCGTCCTACGCGACCATCGAACAGACACTGCGGGAAGTCCGCCGGTGTACCCGGTCCGACATCCGGATCAACACCTTCATGCTCGACGAGTCGCCGTACTTGCAGGACTTCGTCAAGCGCATGATGGAGATGAACCGCGGTCGCGCCTTCTTCACCCCCGCCGCCACCCTCGGCGACTACGTCCTCGTCGACTTCCTCGAACACCGCACCGCCCACCGCCGAGCCTCCTGAACCGCTCTTGCGACTTCGTCGCGGGCCGCTCGTGCTCGTCGACCAGCAGCGTTCGGCGGATGGTGGTCCTCTCCGCGCCACCATCCGCCAGACGCTGCGATGCAGTGTGGCAGGAATAGTGGGGTAAGGGTCATTGCAGACACGATCCGAGTCGTGCACGATGGGGCCATGCGCCGAGTTGTGATTCTCACCTTCCCTGGTGGGCAGAGCCTGGACGTCTCCGGACCCCTGGAAGTTTTTGCCACCGCGGTGACGCCCGACGGCGCCCGGGCCTACTCGGTGGAGGTCGTGGCGCCGACCGCCGGGGTGATCCGCATGGGCAGCGGGGTCGGTCTGGCCGCCGACGCGCTGGCGTCGGTCGACGCTCCGCTCGACACGTTCCTGGTCGCCGGCGGGGATCGACGCGGCGTCGGCGCGGTGTCACGAGATCCGGCCGTCTTGGCTGAGATCCAGCGCATCGCGGCGCACGCCCGTCGGGTGGCGTCGGTGTGCTCGGGCGCCTTCGTGCTCGCCGCGGCCGGGCTGTTGGACGGCTGCCGTGCGACCACCCACTGGTCGGCCTGTGAGGAACTCGCAGCTCGGTATCCCGACGTTCGGGTCGAGCCCGATCCCATCTACGTGCGCGACGGGCGAATCTCAACGTCGGCGGGAGTGACTGCGGGTATCGACCTCGCGCTCTCGTTCGTCGAAGAGGACTGCGGTCACGACGCGGCGATGGCCGTGGCGAGACAACTCGTCGTCTTCCTCAAGCGGCCGGGTGGTCAAGCGCAGTTCAGCGCGGCGTTGGAGGCCCAGGCCGGCGACCGGCACGATCTCCTCGATATCCAGGCGTGGATCGTCGAACACCTCGCGGAGGATCTGTCGGTGGCGAGACTGGCTCACGAAGCGGCCATGAGTCCCCGCCATTTCGCCCGTCGGTTTGGGGTCGCGGTCGGGATGACGCCGGCCCGTTACGTCGAGCGCGCCCGCCTCGAGGCCGTTCGGCGGCGACTCGAGGAATCCGATCTGGGTGTCGATGGCATCGCCCATGAGTGCGGGTTCGGCTCTTCGGAGACGATGCGCCGGTCCTTCGTGCGGGCGTTCCACGTCCCTCCCACCGAATACCGGCAACGCTTCCGCGTGACCGACGTCCTGAAGGTAGGCCACTGATGGGTATCACGATCGGCATCGTCGTCTTCGAGGACTGTGAGGAACTCGACTGGGTCGGGCCGTGGGAGGTGTTCACCATGGCGCGCCAGCCCGGAGACACCGTGGTCACGATCAGCGAACGCGAAGGCCCGGTGCGTTGCCGCAAAGGTCTGCGTGTGCTCACCGACCACACCTTCGCCGACGCGCCCGCGCTCGATGTCGTGCTGGTCCCCGGAGGCCAGGGCACGCGCGTCGAGCGGTTGAACCCGGCCATGTTGGAGTTCCTCCAGCGCGTCGCTCCGACCTGCACATGGGTCACCAGTGTGTGCACCGGTTCGTTCGTCCTGGAAGCTGCCGGCCCGGCGAAAGGCAAGCGGGTCACCACCCATTGGGCCGCGATCGAGGAGTTCCGGGGTCTGGCGCCGGACCAGACCGTCCTGGAGAACGTCCGCTACGTCCGAGACGGCAATCTGGTCACCTCGGCCGGGGTGAGTGCAGGGATCGACATGTCGCTCTGGCTCGTGGGTCAGCTGTACTCGGTCGACCACGCCCGGGTGACCCAGGCGGCCATGGAATACAACCCAGCCCCTCCGTACGCGGCGCTGACCGAGGACGGGTAGCCCCGCCGGGATCGGGCGCCGCCGGGAATCCTCGCGATCGGACCGACAAGGGCTCAAGGCGCCCGGTTCCGGGGTCGATGCAGGGTCGATACCCGAGAGGTGCCATGGACCAGCTCCCTGTAGAGATCAGTCAGCGCATTCGTCACGAGGCTCGCGTCGCGGGCCTCAACGAGCATGCGCCGTCGATCGAAATGGTCGAGCGCCGGCGATTGCAACTGTGGTCGATGACGATCGTCATCATGATCGGCATCGGTCTCGCCTCGCTCGCCGTGTCCGGTGCGACCGGCCAGACCAGCTGGATCACCGGTGATCCGTGGATCCTGGCCGGCGGCGTCAGCGTGCTCGCGGTCGGATTCTGCATCTACGCGGTCGAGAAAGAGGTCCACCTCCACCGCCTGTCGCGACTCCTCGTCGACGAACGGCTGCTCAGCAACACCATGGCGCAGCAGCTGCAGATGAACACCGCGCTCTTCAACGCGGGGAAGGCGCTGAACTCGGTCCTCGACCTCGATGAGGTCCTCGATGCGATTCTCGCCAACGCGCTCGAGTTGCTCGGGTCGATGGGCGGCTCGGTGATGCTCCTCGAGGACCAGAGCGTGCTCCGTGTCGTCGCGGTCCGGGGCGAGGGAACCGTTCGCGATGCCCGGGTGCGCTTGGGAGAGTCGATGGTCGGCCGGGTCGCCAAGAGTCGAGAGCCGCTCTTGGTGTCGCCCGAGCTCGCGACGGCAGAACTCGGTGGAGCGGTCCAATCCGACGTCGAGATCGGCGGCGCGATGTGCGTACCGCTCGTGAACCGCGGTCAGCTGCTCGGGGTCCTGAATGTGTTGGCGCCGAAGGGCATCGAGTTCGAGGCCGACGATCTGGCGGTGCTCAGTCTGTTCGCCGAACCGGTCGCAGCCGCGATTGCCAAGGCCGGGCTGTACGAAGCCGAGCGCGCCAACGTGGCCAAGTTGTTGGAGTCCGACCGCATGAAATCGCAGTTCGTCGCATCGGTGAGTCACGAACTGCGGACTCCGATCACTTCGATCCGTGGTGCGGTCGCGGCGTCGCGACGCACCGATCGACCTGACCAGCGCGAGGAACTCCTCGATGTGGTGGACCGGCAGTCCGGGCGGCTGCAGGCGATGGTCGAGGAAATGCTGGTCGCGGCGCGGATGCAGGAGAACGCGAACCGCCCGACGATGCAGCAGATCGATCTGTGCGCGTTGGTGCAGCTCACCGCGCTCGACTCACAGGTTGCGGGTCGGCCGGTCGAGCTCGATCTGCCGCGGACCTGTGTGGTGCGGGCCGAGCCCGAGGCGCTCCAGCGAGTGCTCACGAACCTGATCGAAAACGCGCACAAGTACGGCAGCGCGCCGATCCGGGTCGCGGTCCAAGTCACCGACGACGCGGTGGTGATGTCGGTGATCGATCGTGGTCCGGGCGTGCCGCCCGACGAACGCGATCGAGTGTTCGAACGGTTCTACCGAGTCGACCCCAACGGGACGAAGCCGGGAATGGGATTGGGCTTGTCCATCGTGCGCGGACTCGTCGAGTCCTGCGGCGGGACGGTCTGGGTGGAAGACGCTCCGGGCGGGGGCGCGGCATTCCGGGTCGCGCTACGGACCAGCTTTATGGCGGAGTCACGACCGGAGGTCTTGCATGTCTGATCGGCCGAAGATCTTGATCGTCGACGACGAGCCGGATGTCTTGCTGACGCTGCGCATGATCCTCGAATCCGAAGGGTTCGATCCGCTGCTGGCGGCCGATGGTGAGACCGCCCTGCGCCGCGTCGACGATGAACATCCCGACCTCGTCGTTCTCGACATCATGATGCCGGTACTCGACGGATGGTTCGTGCTCGCCGAACTGGGCGGTCGACCGACCCGGCCGGCGGTCGTGGTGTGTTCGGCGAAGTCGGGGGATTCGGACCGCGCCAAGGCGTCCGAGCTCGGAGCCGACGAATACGTGACCAAACCGTTCGAGCCGGACGACCTCGTGGACGTGATCCGGACCCTGCTCTCGACGGCACGCGCCCGGGTCTGAAACCCACGCCGGCGGCGGTCTCGATCGCAGATCGCGCAGGCATCTCAGGCAGAAAAATGATCTTCCGCTTGCATTGGCCGCTTTGTGCTGGCAAAGTAACACCGTTGTAGTTCCACGGGCGTCATTACGTGCCATCGGCGTCGAATCGGAAGGGGATCGCCGGTGAGGGAAATGATCGTGGCTCATGTGCAAGGGAGCCAAGCGGGAGACAAGCGTTGGCAGGAACGGGCGAACTGTCTCGGGGTTGATCCCGATCTGTTCTTCCCGGAACGGGGCGCATCGACCCGGGAAGCCAAGTCGGTGTGTTCGAACTGTGAAGTTCGAGTCGACTGCCTCGAGTACGCCCTGGTCAACGGGGAGAAGTTCGGTATTTGGGGCGGGCTCAGCGAGCGTGAGCGTCGTCGCCTTCGGCGTCAGCGGGCCCTGGCCCGTCGAGCCGCGGCCGCCGCAACCGCCTGACCTCGGACTCGGACCTCGGGCCTACCGAGCGCGGGCTTCGACCGTCGACGCGTCGGTCAATCCGGCCCACTCCTTGAACTCGGACGAACATCGGCGTAGCTCCGCGGCCGGCATCAATCCGACGAGTTCGATCCTTCGGACCTCGATGCCGCGTCGGCGCGCCTGTTCGGCGACGGTCCGGCACGCGAGTTCGATGCCGGTCGCCGAAAGGTCGACCAGGTTCATGCTGACCTGAACGGATCCATTGGTTGGCAGTTCGAGGCCGAGCGACCGCACGCCCGCGAGCCCACCGTCGCGCTCACGCACCGCCCCGGCGATCTGTCGCGCGGTGTCGAGGTCGCGACTCGCGAGTTCCACGTTGACCGCGATGAGTGGCGGTCGGCTTCCCACGACGGTGGCGCCGTAGCGGGGGTGAGGAGTCGGCGGCCCGCAGTCGGGAACGATGAGCGAGAACGCGTCGCGCCGGATCTCGGGGAGGGTGTGAGCTGCTGGGCTCGCGTCGCCGTAGAAGAACACCGGCACGCCGTGGGTGTTGGCGAGCCAGTGACCAAAGGCGATGCCGGCGCGGGTCGCGATGTCGGCGGGAGTGGGTTCGAGCGCAATGAAGGGCACGACATCGAGGACCCCGAGCCGCGGATGCACCCCGGCATGACGCGTGATGTCGAGGTCGGCCATCACCACGCCGGCGAGGCGCCGCGCCGCCGCCTCGGTGGTTCCCGGATCGCGAGCCGCGAGCGTGAACACACTGCGATGGTGGTCACGGTCACGGTGGATATCGAGCAGCGAGGTCCCGGCGGCGCCGCCGATCGCGTCGATCACACGGTCATCGCGACCTTCCGACACGTTGATCACGGTTTCGAGCACGGCTGCAGGCTACGGGCAGTTCGGCGCGTGCCCGCTTGCGCGGTCGGGCGCGGGTCCGGAGACATCCGGCCGTCGAGTTCTAGAGTCAGGCCGGTGAGGTTCGGGCTGGCGCTTCCCCAATACGACTTTTCTGTGGTGGGTGAACACCCGTTGACCTGGTCGACATTGCTCGGAGTCGCCCGGCGGGCCGAGGCCGTCGGGTTCGATTCGTTGTGGGTCTCGGACCACCTCTTCCTCGACATCGCGAAGTACGGCGGGAGTCCGGAGCCCGAGGCCGCGTTCGAGCCCATCGTGACCATGGCCGCCCTGGCCCACGAGCTGGAGCACGCCCGGCTCGGGACCTTGGTGTTCTGCGAGGCGTTGCGGCCGGCGTCGGTGTTGGCCAAAGCGTTGGCGACCCTCGACCGAATCTCGGGTGGTCGGATCGATGTCGGGCTCGGTGCCGGGTGGTACGAGCCCGAATATGCCGCGATCGGGATGGATTTCCCGACGCCCGGCGAACGGCTTGCGCGATTGCGGGAAGCGCTCGAAGTCCTGAAGGCGCTCCTCGGCGAATCCGGCGGGCCGCTCGTGTTCGACGGTCGGTTCCATCACACCGACGGCGCTCGGAACTTCCCGACCGCAGTCCAGCGGCCGCGGCCACCGGTCTTCGTCGGGGGCAAGGGCGATCGGCTGCTCCGACTCGTCGCCGAACGCGCCGACGGCTGGAACACGTGTTGGGTCTGGACTCCCGAGGAGTACGCGGAACGGCGATCCGTACTCGACCGCGAATGCGAGCGGATCGGCCGGGATCCCGAGTCGGTGTGGTGCTCTCTCGGGCTCTACGCCCTGTGTGGTGAGGACGAAGCCGACCTCGAACGCCGCTTCGATCGGCTCCGCGAGAACACGCCGGCCGGCGTGCTCGACCGCGTCACCCTCGAGCAGTGGCGCCGGGGCCGGCTGGTCGGCACCGTCGAACAGGTGCAGGAGCAGGTCGCCGGCTGGAACCAACTGGGTGTGGAGACGCTGATTCTGGGGGTCGGCGCGGTGCCGTTTCATCTCGGGTCGCCCGACGACATGGAACTGCTGGCCCACGCAGTTGGTGGTGCAGAACGTGCGCCGAGCGCGGGGTAGTCTGGACCCGTCCACAACCGGAAGGACGGACGCTCGATGTTCGGTCTTGGTGCTCCAGAACTTCTCATCGTTCTCGCTGTGGTCGTGGTGCTCTTCGGCGGGGCCAAGATTCCCAAGTTGGCCCGGTCCCTCGGTCAGGCTCAGAAGGAGTTCAAGACCGGGTTGGATGAAGGATCCAAGGACGAGCCGGCGAAGAGCGACGACCCGGCCAAAGAGGGATAAGCCTTCTCCTGACTGGGCTCTTTCGGCCTTTCCGATCCATACGAGCGATTTCTCGGGTGATCGGGAACCCTCCGACCCGTGCGGGTCGTTGAGATGACGTCAGACGGTGTCCCCACGTGGGAGGAAGTCGCCGAACACCATGGGCGATTCCTGTACAACGTGGCGTATCGCCTGACCGGCAACCCAGATGATGCCCGGGATCTGGTTCAGGAGTCGCTGCTACGGGTGCGCCGTGGCCTTGCGACGTACGAGCCGGGATCGCTCGAAGGATGGTTGGCTCGCATCGTGACGAACGTGTTCTTGGATGACAAGCGCAAGCAGGCGCGCCGGCCGGTGCACGCGCTTCCCGAGAATCCGGATCTGGTGCTGCCGCCCAGCGAATCCGCGGATGTCGTGGCCGACGCGTCGGGGCTCTCGACGGAAATCCAAGCCGCCATCAACGCGCTGCCCGAGGAGTTCCGCGTGCCGGTCGTGCTCTGTGATGTTGCCGATCAGACCTACGAATCGATCGCTCGCGCGCTCGACATTCCGGTGGGAACGGTTCGGTCGCGACTGCATCGCGGCCGCCGGATGCTCCGGGCCGAGCTCCTGCACCGGGGCGTGCTGACATGACGGGTCCGTTCGAGGACGATCGCGCGTCTGCATGGCTCGACGGTGAGCTCACCGATCCGGACCGCGCGACCTTCGCGGCGTTGCTGGAGAGTGATTCGGGGCACCGTGACGCGGTCGCCGAGATCGAAGCCACTCGGTCGCTCGTTCGTGCGCTGGAAGTCGTCGAACCGCCCGCGGGATTCCTCGAGGGCCTGACCCGCGTGGATGACGTTGTGGTCAGCCTCGACGAACGACGCTCCCGATCATGGCGACACCGATCGACTGCGGTCGCGGCCGGCGTCGCGGCGGCGGCGGCGTTGGTCGTCGCCGTCCTCGTTCCCGGGGTGAATCGCGCCCGCCCGGCGTTGGCCGCCGACATTCGGACCCACCAGGCCGGCGTCGCCTCATCCGGAGATCCGGTCTCGGGTCTCGCGCCGCTTGGCGCACCGACGGGCTTGGGTCGGTGACGGTGCGACGCTGGTCGACTCGGCTGGCACCCGGAATGGTCGTGCTCGTGGCGGTCGTCGGCGGCGCGATCCCAGGGGCGATCACGAGCGCCGCGTATCCGGCGAACCCTGCCGATCGAGCCCTGGATCGGGCGCGGGACGCGATCCACGACTACGAGTTTCGAGGCACCGTCGAGTTGGCCTGGCATGACCCTCGAGGCCGACACCGCGAGACGTTGCCCGTCGTGGCGATCGACGGCGGATTGCGAGTTGCCGACGGTCGCGTGCTCCAGCACAACGGCAGGTCGTGGCTGCGATCCGAACAACGTTGGACGACCCTGTGGTCCGGCGGCCGGGAGCCGGCCGCGCCGGCGATCGGCTCGAAGTACGACGTCGTTCGGCGGCGGGGGCCTCGCATCGTCGGTCGTCCGACCGACGCCGTCGTCATCCGGCACGATCGGCGCGTGGTCGAGCGCATGGCCGTGGACCGAGAGACGGGGCTGATGTTGCGCCGGGAGCGGTTCGATGATTCCGGCGCGCCGACCAACCGGATGGAGTTCGTGGCACTCGAAGGCATGCACCGGCGCCGCGGCATGCTCGATGCTCCGCGCGGTCGGGAACAGTGCCCCGGTCCGTATGGCCGAGCCGCCGTCGGGGACCCCGCGCACGCTGGGTGACGGTTTCGTGCTGATCGAGAGTCTCCGGTTGCCTCGTCACGAAACCCAACTCCGCTATAGCGACGGAGTGTTCGAGGCGTCGGTGTTCCGACGGGCCGGAGCGCTCGACTGGGAGTCGTTGCCCGAGGGCGGCAGGCCGATGGAGGTCGGTTCGGCCCGGGCGCGCCGGTACCGGACCTCGGTGGGGAGTGTCCTTGTATGGCAGTCCGGCCCGGACACGCTGACCTGTGTGACCGACGCGTCGGGTCGCGATCAGGCGGCGATCGTGGCCGACCTGCTTCCGAGCCCAGAGTCCGGGTGGGCGCGAACCGTACGGTTCGTCACCAACCCGTTCAGTTGGAAATAGCGACCCGGTCGGCGCGGCGGCTGCGCAGGATGCGCCGACGCTCGCGCTCGGACGCACCACCCCACACGCCATGCTCGATGCGATACGTCAGCGCGTACTCGAGGCATTCGCTCACGACCGGACACGTCGCGCACACGCGGCGGGCGCGTTCGACGCCAACACCATCGGAGGGGAAGAAGAACGACGGTTCGCGGTCGCGGCAAAGCCCAGACAGCATCCACGTGTGCTCGGCGTCGTATTCGGGGATCGGTAGCTCGTCCATGCGTACTGTGAAACGGTACGCGTGCCGAAATGGTTCCCGCTGAATGTGCATCGAACTCTCAGTCGATGTTCAGCTGGGTTTGGAACGCTCCTCCTCGAGCAATCGTTGTGCACCACGACCGAAACCTTCCCCCCTGAAGAGGCCGCCAACGTGAACGACTTCACCGATCCGACCGACTCCGAACCGGAATCCGACCTGATTGCCGAGGAGGTTCCGACGGCGGAGCAGTCGCCGTGGGCGCCCCCTCCGGCGCCGGACGCGCCTCCCGAGCCTGCGACTGCGCCGATGGCCACCGGCAGCGCCCCCTGGTTGTCCCAGGCCCCGCCCCCTCCGGTTCCCCCGGTCGCGCCACCGACGATGGATGGGACGCCTCCGACCCCACCGGTCCCTCCGACCGAATCGGGAGCACCGAACCGTCCGGCCGGTTGGCGCCAGTTCGTCGTCGGTGCACTGGTGGGTGCGCTCGTCGGTGGCGGCACCGCCGCGGGAGTCTCCGTCGCGACCCGCGACGACTCGAAGGGCACCAACCGAACGGTGCTCGTCGGGGCGTCGCGGCCGGTCCAGAACACGTCGGTCATCGGCAAGGCCAAAGACGTCCAAGCCGTGCTCGCCCGGATCGAGAACTCGGTCGTCGCGATTCGTACCGGTGCGGCCGTCGATGACGGTCTGTTCAACGGATCGGGTGGGAGCAGCGGCGGAGAGGGAACCGGCTTCGTCATCTCGGCCGACGGTGTGATCGTCACGAATAGTCACGTCGTCGAGAACGCCCGTGGCCGGATCGAAGTCGAGTTCGGCGATGGGACCAAGCAGGCGGCCGAGCTGCTTGGTCGGGCCGCCGAGTTCGATCTTGCGGTCATCAAGGTCGATGCCAAGAACCTGCCGACCGCCAAGCTCGGGACCTCGGACGAAATCCAGGTCGGCGACCAAGTGGTCGCCGTCGGGAACGCGCTCGCCCTCCAGGGCGGGTTGAGCGTCACGCAGGGGATCATCTCGGGGAAGGGTCGCCCGGTTCCCGAGGAATCAACTGGCATCACGCTGTACGACATGCTCCAGACCGACGCCGCGATCAACCCGGGTAACTCCGGAGGTCCGCTCGTCAACGCCAACGGTGAGGTGATCGGTATCAACACCGCGCTCGCCGGCGGAAGTCAGAACGTCGGGTTTGCGATCAGTATCGATTCGGCCAAGGCCGTGATCGCGCAGCTGCGCCTGGGGAAGAAGGTCGAGGTCCCGTTCCTGGGTGTGAGCACCAGTGAAGTCACTCCGGCGATTGCTCGTTCGCAGAACCTGCAGGTCAAGCAAGGTGCCTGGGTGCAGGACCTCACGCGCGGGAGCGCGGCCGATGACGCCGGGATGAAGCAGGGCGATGTGATCGTCAAGATCGCCGGTCGCGACGTGACCGGTCCGGAGGCGGTCGGGTCGGCGATTCGGCGGTTCGCGCCCGGTGATTCGGTCGATGTGGTCGTCGAACGTGACGGCAAGACCGAGGTGATCAAGGTGGTGCTCGGGTCCCGCCCGGACTCTCTCGGCTAATCTCGCCCGGTTCTGGTCGGACCGGCTCACGGCCGGTCCGACCAATTCCGCCGATGTCGATTCCGAAGGACGCGCAACGCCGATGGCCCAGGAACCCGAAGTGCTCGAGGAAGTTCCACCGCAAGGTCACGTGCGGGTGATCTACCTCGGGCCGGTCTCGCCCCACTGGGAAGTGCAGGGCGTCTTCGGAGACCGGATCGTGGTCGACGAGTTTCGTCAGCGCGCCATGGCGCGTCTCCAGCTCCTTCCCCCTCACGACCCACAGTTCCGTCGGAATCGCGAGCGAGTCGCGCGCGACGCGGAGCGTGAGCACCTGATCCTCGAGTGGGACCTCGGGTACGAAGAGACCGAGTAGCTCGTCACGCCGTCCGGCGTCACCCGGGATTAGTCCTGGTCGTGGTCGTGCTCGCCGTGGGTGCCGGTCACCATGAAGCGGACCCGTTCGGCGATGGTCACTGCATGGTCGGCGATGCGTTCATAGTGACGCGCCAACAGTGCAACCTGCATCGCCTTGACGATGGTGCCTTCGTCGGCGTTGGTGCCCAGCGTCAGTGAGTGTCGGAACAAGCTCTTGCTCAGTTCGTCCATGGCGTCATCCATGTCGGCGAGCGCGGAGGCCCAACTCGGATCGCGGTCCGCGAACGCGTCGATCGCCAGTCGCGTCTGGTTCGCGGCCTGGACTCCCATGCGGTCGACGATGCCGCGCGTCTTGGGGTCGAGTTCGTGCGGGTAGATGCGCCGGGTGGTCTTGGCGACGTTGACCATGAGGTCGGCGTCGCGCTCCAACTCGTGGTTGATGCGCAGCATCGTGATCACGGCCCGGAGGTCGGCTGCCACGGGTGACTGCGTCGCCAGGATCAGGATGATGTGATCCTCGATCGAGTGGTACAGGTCGTCGATCACGTCGTCGGCCCCGATGACGTGTTCGGCCATCGTGAGGTCGCCGTCGAGGAACGCCTGGGTTCCGGCGGTGATCGCCTCTCCCGTGAGCGCGCCGAGACGGATCAGGTCGGCGCGGACCTCGTCGAGCTCGTCCTGGAGGGTCTTGCGGGCATCGGGGCCGGCTTCGGGCACGTCGTCTCCGTTCATGTCGCCATCTTGACCGCGGCGATTCGACCCAGGACCGTACCCGGAACACTCGTCGGCGTCAGTTTGCTTGGTGTTCACCGGCTGGTTGCCTGCCGGTTGCCGCCGGGCCGCCGCGCGGGCCCGATCTCGGGATCGCCACCCGTTGTTCACCTCGATGTCACCGAGACGCCAGTCCGGGGTCAGACGACCTCCGTACCGTGCGCAGCGATGAATCAAACATTTCAACGACAGGAGCAATCAATGCAACGTTCACGCGCGCGCATGCTGGGTGCGCTCGTGCTCACGTTCGGCTTGGTCGCCGCAGCGTGTGGCTCGTCCTCGAAGGCCGAAGGTGGAGACTCGAATGGAACGTCGTCCGAGACGAAGGCAGCTCCGAAGCTTGCAGCGGCGGCGCTCGACGGCTCCGGTGCCACGTTCCCCCAGGCGTACTACGAGACGCTGATCGCCGAGTTCCAGACGGCTCAGCCGGCAGTGACCGTGACCTACGGAGGCGGCGGTTCCGGCAAGGGCCAGACCGACCTCCAGGGCGACCTGGTGCAGTGGGCGGGTTCGGACAGCACGGTCAAGCCGGAAGATGCAGCCAAGTTCACCGGCGGCAAGTTCCTCTACTTCCCGACGGTCGCCGCGCCCATCACGGTGTCGTACAACCTCTCGGGCGTGAAGCTGAAGCTGTCGCCGGACACTCTGGCCGGCATCTTCGAAGGCAAGATCACAAAGTGGAACGATCCGGCGATCAAGGACGACAACGCGGATGCGCAGTTGCCCTCGTCGGCGATCACGGTCGCCCATCGGTCCGATGGTTCCGGTACGACCGCCAACTTCACCAAGTACCTCACGAAGGCAGCACCGACCGCGTGGACGCTCGGCACCGACAAGGTCGTCGCGTGGCCGTCCGGTCAGCAGGCCGGGAACGGCAACGCCGGGGTCGCGCAGATCGTCAAGGACACCGTCGGATCGATCGGCTACGTCGACTACTCCGACGCCAAGGCGGGTGCGCTCACGTTTGCCTCGCTGAAGAACGCATCGGGCAAGTTCGTCGAGCCGTCACTCGAGTCGGCCACCGCCGCGCTCGATGGTGCGACGCTCAACGCCGACCTGACCTATGACCCACTGAACGCGGAAGGTGCGGGTGCGTACGCAATCACCGCGCCGACGTACATCCTGGTCTACGTCACGCAAAGCGATGCTGCGGTCACGGCGGCACTCAAGGGCTTCCTTGGGTACATCTACGCCGATGGCCAGACGCTGGCCGAAACCGTGGACTTTGCGCCGCTCCCCGACGCAATCCTCACCAAGGCCAAGGCTCAGATCGACCAAATCGGAGCTTGAATCAGGCAGAGTGGGTGCGGGCAGGATCGACCTGCCCGCACCTGACGCCTGGACTGACATCGTGACCACTTCTTCGTCATCACTCGCCAGTGCGGAACGACCGCCGGGGCTCGTCACCGATCGCGTGGCTCGCGTCGTCGTGTTCGTCGCGGGTGGGCTGGTCTTGGCGATCTTGGCGCTCATTACCGCGACCCTGGTCCAGAAGGCCATCCCGGCGTTTCGCTCGGAAGGGTTGGAGTACTTCACTTCCGACGTCTGGGATCCCGCGAACGCCAAGTTCGGCACGCTCGCGTTCACGTTCGGGACGGTGGTCGTCTCCGCAATCGCAGTGCTGTTGGCCGTGCCCGTGAGTATCGGCATCGCATTGTTCACCACCGAGGTCGCGCCCGCGCTGGCTCCGCAAGCCGGTGACCTATCTCGTCGACCTGTTGGCGGCAGTGCCATCGGTCGTCTACGGGCTGTGGGGATTGCTCGTGCTGGTCCCGGCGCTGCCCGGTTTCTATCAACACTGGCACGACCTCTTCGATGGTGTCCCCGTGCTCGGCACCATCTTCGACGGCGCGCCGATCGCCGGGAAGAGCTTCATGACTGCCGGCATCATCCTCGCCGTGATGATCACGCCGATCATTACTGCGATCGCGCGGGAAACGTTCGCCACGGTGCCCCACCCGTTGAAAGATGCGGCACGGGCGCTCGGTGCGACGCGATGGGAAATGATTCGGGCCGCAGTGATCCCGCACAGCCGGGGCGGTCTCACCGCCGGAGTGCTGATTGGGCTCGGCCGGGCACTCGGTGAGACCATCGCCGTCGCGCTCGTCATCGGATCCAGCCCGCAGATCACGGCGAAGCTGTTCGGTTCCGGCGACAACCTCGCCGCCGTCATCGCCAATCAGTGGGGTGAGGCGACCGGAAACTATCGGTCGGCGTTGATCGGCATGGGGGTCGTGCTCTTCATCGTCACCCTCGTCGTCGGTGTGCTGGCTCGGACCATGGTGATACGCGCCGACCGTCGCGCCGGAGGTGTGGCATGACGGCGGTGACCGTGCCCGGATCGATCACCCAGAGCACGGCGGGTCGGGGTCGTCGGATCAAGAGCGCCGTCGCCACGACCCTCATCGTGCTGTCGTTGGTGATCGTGATGATCCCGCTCGTCATGATCATCGTGACGGTGGTGAGCCGCGGCTGGTCCTCGGTGACGGCACCGGGTTGGTTCACGGCCGACATCCCGATCGTGTCCCGGTCGGAAGGCCCGGGAATGGGACCCGCAATCGTGGGGACGCTCTTGATCACGGGCGTCGCAACTGCGATGGCGGTACCGCTCGGCGTGCTCGGTGGTATCTATCTCAACGAGTACAGCGAAGGGAGCCGACTCGGCGGCGTGGTTCGGTTCTTCGCCGATGTGATGACCGGCGTGCCGTCCATCGTGATGGGCCTCTTCATCTACACGATCTGGACGCTGGAGTTCGGCTTCTCCGCCTTCGGCGGGGCCCTCGCGCTGGCGTGCTTGATGTTGCCGGTGGTGATCCGCACCAGTGACGAAATGTTGAAGCTCGTCCCGCGAGAACTGCGAGAGTCGGCCTACGCGCTCGGCGGGCGGAAGGCCGGCACGATTGTGCGGGTCGTGCTACCGGCGGCGGCGCCGGGCATCATCAGCGGTGCCCTGTTGGCCATCGCCCGGGCCGCCGGGGAAACCGCGCCGTTGCTGTTCACGATCGGTTTCGTGAATGCGAAGAACACCGACCTCATGAATGGCGCGAACACCGCCCTCTCCACGCAGATCTTCAAGAACGCGATTTCACTCTTTCCCGGTCAGCAGAACCGGGCCTGGGGTGCGGCACTGACCCTGATCGGCATCGTGTTCGTCTTCACCATCCTGGCCCGGATCATTTCGACCGTGCTGGCCCGAAAGCATTCCTCATGACCCTGACTTCACTGAACGAGAGCCTGATGACGCCCACTAACCTGGCGACGGTGAACGACCCCGTCGACGACTTGGCCGAAGAGCCTGCCGAGGTGGTCTTCGAGGTACGCGATGCCGCCGTCGACTACGGCTCCCATCGAGCGGTCGACGGCGTGAGCCTCGATATCGCCTCGCGGGAGATCACGGCGATCATCGGCCCGTCGGGCTGTGGCAAGAGCACGTTCCTGCGGTGCCTCAACCGCATGAACGACTTCATCGTCGGCGCCAAGGTCAGCGGGTCGATCAACTACTACGGCGAAGACGTCTACGGGCCGAAGGTCGATGCCGCGGAGGTGCGCCGGCGAATCGGCATGGTCTTCCAGCGGCCCAACCCCTTCCCGAAGTCGATCTACGACAACGTCGCGTACGGGCCGCGTATCAACCGGTTCAAGGGGGATCTCGACGAACTGGTCGAAGAGGCATTGACCGCCGCCGCGTTATGGGACGAGGTCAAGGACAAGCTCAAGAAGAGTGCGTTTGCTCTCTCGGGGGGCCAACAGCAGCGCCTGTGCATCGCTCGAGCGCTGGCCGTGTCGCCCGATGTGATCCTGATGGACGAACCCTGTTCGGCGTTGGATCCGATCGCGACCTCGCGCATTGAAGACCTCATGGTGAACCTCAAGCGCGAGTACACGATCGTGATCGTGACCCACAACATGCAACAGGCCGCACGGGTGTCCGACCGCACCGCGTTCTTCACCACGGACGTCGACGACGCGGGCGCTCGCACCGGCCGCCTGGTGGAGTTCGACCTGACGAACACCATCTTCACGAGTCCGGCGGACTCCCGGACCGAGGGTTACATCACCGGCCGGTTCGGATGAACGGCCGGCGACGAACCCTGCTCCCGGATACTCCCGCCTCCAACTCCCCGGCGGGCATCGATTTGGACCGGCGGCGGCTGGCGGAAGCGCTTGATGTTGTCGGCGACGCGATCGTTGTCGTCGACGCCGGCGGCGAAGTCGTCCTTCGGAACAATGCGGCGGATCGCTTTCACGACGCGCGCCATGCCGACGCACTCGCGGGCGACGGGCTCCGAGAACTGATGGACCGGGCCCGTTCGGGGGAAGAGTGTTCACGCGAGCTGCAGTTGTTCGGGCCTCCGGCCGAGGTGTTCTGGATGACAGCCCGACCACTGGTGGCCGACGGTCGCCGCATCGGCGCGGTCGGGATCGTGCGCGATGTCACCGAGGCGCGACGGATCGAGAACGTCCGTCGGGACTTCGTGGCGAACGTGAGTCACGAACTCAAGACGCCCGTCGGTGCGTTGGCGGTGCTCGCGGAGACCTTGGCCGATGTGGCCGATCCGGTCATCGCGAAGCAGTTGGCTGAACGGATCGCGGGGGAAGCGACGCGCGTCGGTGCCATCGTCGATGACCTCCTCGACCTCGGTTCGATCGAATCGCACGCGACGTCCCGCACCCAGGTTGCGGTCGGCGATCTCGTGGCGTGCGGCCATCGATCGGGTCGAAGCAGCGGCCACTGCGTCGGGTCATGACCTCAAGGTGCGCGCCTGTGACGAGATGCTCGAGCTGCGATCGCCGGCAAGTGGTGAGTGCGATCGCGAATCTGCTCGACAATGCCTTGAAGTACTCGGAACCCGGCGGGTCGATCGAGCTGACCGGCGCGGCCAACGACGGCTGGGTGACCTTCGAGGTGGCCGACGACGGCGTCGGCATTCCCTCACGCGACCTGGACCGCATCTTCGAGCGGTTCTACCGAGTCGATCGGGCGCGCAGCCGGGCGACGGGTGGCACCGGCCTCGGTCTCGCCATCGTTCGGAACGTCGCCCACGCGCACCACGGCGACGTGACGGTCGAGTCGAGCGAAGGCGAGGGTTCGGTCTTCCGGCTCCGTCTGCCCATGACCGGCGTCACCGACTCGTTGTTCGATGAAGGACGCTGATGGCTGATCCACCGTTGATCCTTGTCGTGGACGACGAGGCTTCCTATCGAGACGCGTTGTCGGTCGCGCTCGGGGCCGAGGGATTCCTTGTCGAGACCGCGGCCGACGGAGTCGAGGCGCTCGAACGCTTCGAGGCGTCGAAGCCGGCCCTGGTCCTGCTCGATGTGATGCTCCCGCGTGTGTCGGGCATCGATGTCTGCCGGCAGATCCGAGCGACGTCGAGGGTGCCGATCATCATGGTGACGGCTCGGGGCTCGGAGATCGACGCGGTCGTGGGCCTGGAAGTTGGCGCCGACGATTATGTGGCCAAGCCCTTTCGTCTGCGCGAGCTGATCGCGCGGGTCCGAGCGGCGATACGTCGGGGTCCGCACGTGGATGTCGAGGCCATCGAACGGGAAGAACTCGATCGAGGTCGGGGACGTCCGGATCGATGTCGGTCGCCATGAAGTGACCGTGCGTTCCGAACTCGTGGCCCTGCCGCTGAAGGAGTTCGAGCTGCTCGAGATCCTGATGTTGAATGCCGGTCGAGTCCTGACCCGCGATGTGCTCATCGATCGAGTGTGGGGTTCGAACTACTTCGGCGATACCAAGACCCTCGATGTCCACATCAAACGCCTGCGAGCGAAGGTCGAGGATGACCCGTCGGCACCGACGAGAATCGTGACGGTCCGGGGCGTCGGGTACCGCTACGAGCGGAGCTGAACGTCCGAGGTCAACGCGGCAGCAAGTCGTCGTCGATGCTGGTGAGGCCTTCGAGCCACGACGTGGCGTCGAGTTCCTGATCGCTCGCGACGGTCGGCGTGATCCGGGCCGATGGTGCCAGCTCGGCCACGACGTCGCGCAACTCGTAGTCACGATTGCCGGTGGCGCCCAGAGGTTCGGCGATGGGCTCGATCGCGACGGGTTCGATCGCGACGGGCGCTTCGGCATTCGGAGCCGTCGTCACGTTCGGTGCCGGATCGGATCGGACACCACCGAAGCGGATCGGCGCCTCGGCAACTTCGGCGGCCGCGGCGTCGGCGGAGTCGGTGACGACCTCGGCGGTGTCTTCGACGACCGTGGAATCGCTGTCGCCCTTGCCCATCATGTCGGAAAACTTCATGTCACCTTCGCCAATGCTTCCTCGTAGTCCTCACGCGCACGCGGCGACGCGAGACCGGCCGATTCGAACTTCGCAACCACGGTTCCGTCACGGTCGATCACGAAGGTGCCGCGATTCGCACACCCGAGTTGATCATTGAACACGCCATAGGCACGGGCGACTTCGCCGTGGGGCCAGAAGTCGGACAGCACCGGGAACGTGAACCCTTGTTGTTCGGCCCACTGGGCCTGGGCGTGACGCGTATCGCAACTCACTGCGAGGACCGCGGCACCGGCGCCTTCGAACACGGAGAGATCATCACGGATCTCGCACAGTTCGCCCTGGCACACACCGGTGAAGGTGAACGGGTAGAAGACCAACACCACTGGTTGCTTTCCCTGATAATCGCTCAAGCTGACGTCGTTCCCGGCTTGATCTTTCAGGGTGAACTCGGGGGCGGTCTGCCCGATCTCGACGGTCAAGGCGCACTCCTGCATCGGTGAATAGACAGTCGAAGTGTACGGGGTACAACAAATCCAACGGCGGAGTTGTCCCGTGATTGCGCCCTACTTGTCGACGCGAATCCCGAACCACTTGAGTGGGGCAATTCGCCAATTTCCACCCGTTCAGGCGGGCGGGCAGTACTCGCCGTGCACGATGGTGCCGTGTTCGACGGTCAACGACCAGATCCCCGCCTTCGCGAGTCCGTCGCCGTCCAACTCGATGCCGCGGCGGGCAATGAGCCCAAGGGCGTCGCCGATGACGTCGCCGTGCGAACACAGCACGATCGGCGTCGTCGCCTGCTCGATGAGCGCGATGCAAACCTGCCGGGCCGGCGCCCTCGGCGAGCCGTTCGTCGAGGACGAGCTCGTGGCCCATCGCTCGCGCGTACGGTGCGACCGTCTGTCGACAGCGAGTCGCCGCACTGCTCACGATCGTGCCAACCCGGTAGGGCACCAGGCGCTCGACCAGGGCAGTGGCCTGCGCATCACCTCGCGTCGACAGCGCCCGAACGTCGTCGTGCTCGATCCCGCGAACTCCGGCATCGGCGTGGCGAACGACGAGGACCTCGACGCGGTCGAGGCGGGCGTCGGCGAGCATCGCCCGGTCACGTGGATAGGTGAGTCTGAGCACTGCGTCGTCGTACGCCCACCAGTCGACGATGTCGACCTCGTCGTCCGGTATCCGGCCCGCGGGGTCATCGTCGACTGCCATCGTGAAGTACTGCACGGTCTTGTTCCGGCCCCGGCGATCTTCGTATTCGGTCTGGGCAACACGCGCACAGATACGAGCGCGGACACCGGTTTCTTCGTGGACCTCGCGCACAGCGGCCATGGCCCAGGTTTCGCCCGGGTCGACCTTGCCCTTGGGGAGACTCCAGTCGTCGTAGTTGGGTCGGTGCACGACGAGGACGCTTCGCCCGTTCGGGTCGACGCGCGTCACGACTCCGCCGGCGGCGGCCACAGAACGCACGACTGAATCAGCCACGATGGTCGACTCGGGGTTCATGAGCCCGCTGTACGGCATCGTCCATGAGGACTTCGTGCGCGTTGATCCCGCGGCGGCGTGGGACCCTCGTCCAGGCCCCGTCGGGTGCGAGTTCCCAGACCTGGGTGTCGTCGGAGAGTTCGATGGCCAAGATCTCGCCCAACCGATGCCGGAGGGCTTGCGCGCGGACCGGCACGATTGCTTCGACGCGCCGATCCAGGTTGCGCGGCATGATGTCGGCGGAGCCGATCAGGTACTCCGCGTCGTCGGGATCGGCGCCAAAGCAGAAGATCCGAGAATGCTCGAGGAACCGACCGAGCAGTGACCGCACCCGGATCGTCTCGGAGAGCCCGGGCACGCCCGGGCGCAGACAGCAGATGCCGCGCACGAGCAATTCGATTGGGGTTCCTGCCCGCGATGCTCGGTACAACGCGTCGATGGTCTCGGGGTCCACCAACGCGTTCATCTTCATGACGATTCGCCCGGCGGGTCCGAGCGCGCCCTGCGCTTCGATGCGTGCGAGGACTCCGTCTCGCAGACCATGGGGTGCGATGAGGAGTTGCCGATAGTGCGGCGCTCGGGAATAGCCCGTCAGCGAATTGAACAGCTCGGTGAGGTCCTCGCCGATGTCGGGGTCGGCGGTGAGGAGCCCGATGTCTTCGTACAGCGTCGCGGTCACGGCGTTGTAGTTCCCGGTGCCGACATGGCAATAGCGTCGGATCCCGCCCGGCTCCTCGCGAACGACGAGCAAGACCTTGGTGTGGGTCTTCAAGCCGACGAGCCCGTACACCACGTGCACGCCGGCTTCCTCGAGTTCGCGTGCGCGTTCGACGTTCACGGCTTCGTCGAATCGGGCCTTCAACTCCACGAGCGCGACGACTTGCTTCCCGGCTTGCGCGGCCCGTACGAGTGAATCGACGATCGAGCTCTGTTGCGAACCGGTTCGATAGAGAGTCTGTTTGATCGCGAGGACCTTGGGATCTCGCGATGCCTGCTCGACGAAGTCGGCGACGCTGGTCGCAAACGAGTCGTAGGGGTGCTGGACCAGAACGTCGCCGGTCCGGAGAGCCCGGAAGATGTCGAGCGGCTGGTCGTGGCGGGCCAACCCACCTTGGGTCTGGGGGACCCAGGGTTCGTCTTTGAGTTCGGGCCGATCCACGGCGTACAACGCCCACAAACCCGAAAGATCAAGCGGCCCATCGATCACGAACACGTCGTCGGCGGTGAGCTCGAGTTCCCGAACCAGCAACTCGCGGATGTCGTCGGCCATCGTCGTATCGATCTCGAGGCGAACCACGTGACCTGATCGCTTGCGGAGGTTCAGCACGCTCTCGATGGCCTCGAGCAGGTCTTCGTTCTCGTCGTCCAACTCGAAGTCGGCGTCGCGGGTGACGCGGAACGGGTAGTGCGCAGCGACGGTCATCCCGGGGAACAGTTGATCGAGGTGAGCGGCGATGACTTGTTCGAGCGGGACGAACCGTTCACCGTCGGGCATGACGATGAACCGGGGGAGCAGCGGAGGAACCTTCACCCGCGCGAATCGCTGCTCTGCCGTCATCGGGTCGATGACCTTGACCGCGAGATTCAGCGAGAGGTTCGAGATGTACGGGAAGGGGTGTGCGGGATCCACGGCGAGTGGCGTCAGCACCGGGAACACTCGGGTCTGGAACACCTCGACCAGGTACTTCCGGTCGTCGTCGTCGAGTTCGTGCCAGTGCGAGAACCCGATGCCGACGTCGTGGAGCGCCGGCCTGATCTCGGTGGTGAAGGTTCGGGCATGCTCGGCGACGAGCCGGCGGATCTCATCACGGACGAGGTCGAGCTGTTGGGCGGGCCGCAGTCCGTCGGGTGACGGCGCGACGACACCGGCCGCGACCTGCTCTTGGAGGCCGGAGACCCGAACCTGGACGAACTCGTCGAGGTTGGTGGCGAAGATGGCGAGGAACTTCACTCGTTCGAGCAACGGCCGAGTCGGAGCCTCCACGAGTTGGAGGACGCGGGCATTGAAGGCCAGCCACGAGAGCTCCCGATTGAGGAGAGAGTCCGGGGCGGGCATGGGCTCCATCGTACCGACCTACCATCGTCGGGGATTTCGGGCGCGATCCACCGGGGAGGTGGTGGATCGGGGGGCCAGGACCGGAGGGGGACCGATGTCCTGGCGGTCGTCCTTCGGAGGTCAGGTCGACATCCAGAAGACTACGGAAGCGGGGTGGCGCGGAGTTCGCCACTGGGAAACCAGGGCATGACTTTTCGGTGAACGAACGCCGAGGCAAGGGCGACCTGTAGCCTCGCCTCGGCGATGGTGACTCGTGATCCTCGAACGTACGAACTGAACCCTTTCGGTCGCCTCGCCGTCGCGCATGCGGCATCTACGGTGGGCGACGCCTGTCTCACCGTGTCGCTGGCCGGATCGATCTTCTTCACCCAGAGCATCGGGGAATCGAGAACGCAGGTGCTCCTCTACCTGCTCTTGACGCTCGCTCCGTTCTCGGTCGTTGCTCCCGTGATCGGCCCCGCGTTGGACCGCAGCCGCGCCGGCCGCCGGACGTTGCTGGCCGTCGGCTGCTTCGGCCGCGCACTGGTGTGTTTCCTCATGATCGGCCAACTCGACAGCATCCTGCTGTTCCCGTTGGCCTTCGTTGCCTTGGTGCTGTCCAAAGGTCACGCGGTGGCCAAGTCGTCGTTGGTGCCGACGGTGGTTGCCGACGACGACGGTCTCGTCGAAGCCAACTCGCGGCTCTCGTTGATCGGTGTCGTGGCGAGCGTCGCGGGTGGGCTTCCGGCCGCCGGTCTGGTTGCCGTCTTCGACGCCCGCTTCTCGCTGTTCCTCGCGTCGGCGGTCTTCGGTCTTGCCGGATTCCTCTCGATGCGGATCCAGGCCGCCGCACGGCCCAGCGCACCCGAGACCGCAGAGGAGCGGGCCGAGATGGCCATCCCGAGCATCGTGTACGCCGGATCGGCCATGGCGATCCTGCGCGGCTGCGTCGGCTTCCTGACGTTCCTTCTGGCGTTCCTGCTGAAGCAGCGGGGCGAACCTGCCTGGGTGTTCGGCGTCGTGCTCGCGGCGAGTGCGGTCGGTGGCTTCGTTGGGGTCATGGTCACACCGAGATTGCGCCGGGTGCTGCGAGAGGAGTCGATTCTCGGTGCTGCGTTGCTGGTTCCGGCGGTGGTTGCGCTGCTTGCCGCCCGCGACGGTGGAACCCTGGGGGCCATCGGCATTGGATTTACCGTGGCGGCGGGAGCCGCCGCCGGCCGAATCGCCTTCGACAGCCTCGTGCATCGAGACGGTCCGGAGCATCTGCGCGGTCGCGCGTTCGCACGGTTCGAGACCCGTTTCCAACTGAGTTGGGTCGCCGGTGCGCTGATTCCGGTGGCGCTCCTCGGCGTCCTGGATCGCCGGCGTGGGTTCTTCGTGCTGGCGTTGGTGCTGTTCTTCGCGGGGTTGTCCTACGTCGCGGGCCTGCGTACCCGAGCTGAGCGGGATCGCACCGGGCGCAGCGGGTCAGGAAAATCCGAGCCGGATGGTCCCGGGGGCGACTAGAACCGTGCCGATGGCCGCCAGCCTCCGCACGATCACCGCCGTCGAGGTCGACGCCTTCGTCCGCGCCGCCGGCTACGGCTTCGCCGATCGGTGGGAACCGCCCTCGCCGGACGGGTGGCCCTCTGCCGAGACCGACCGAGCGATCGTTGCCGTCGATGGTGACGACATGGTTGCGACCGGACGCAACTACGGCCTCGAACTCACCCTGCCGGGCGGCGGGATCGTGGCGGCGGGTGGCGTGAGCGCGATCACGACCCGGCCGACTCATCGTCGCCAGGGCCTGCTCCGAGCGGTCATGCGCTGGCTCGTGAACGACAGTGTGGAACGCGGCGAGGTCGTCTCGATGCTGACGGCGTCGGAGGGTGGGATCTACGGCCGGTTCGGGTACGGCATCGCCACGCGGATCTCGTCGGTCGCGGTCGAACGGCACCTGACCACGTTGATGACACCGCCATCGACCACCGCGGTGCGGATGGTCGAGCCCGAGGTCGGGATCACGATCGCGCGACCGTTGTTCGATCAGATCCGGCGAACGCGGGTTGGCGCGGTGTCGAGACCCGATGCGTGGTGGAGTGACGAGTGGGCACCTCCGGTCGCGGTTGCCCCTCGGCGACGCTTCGACGTCGTCGTCGAGATTGACGGGCAGCCGGTCGGGTACGTGCTCTATGTGGTCAGTGGCGAGTGGACGGGCGGCCATACCCAGAAGGTCGTCGAAGTGCGCGACTTCATGGCGGCCTCGGACGATGCGGAACACGCCTTGTGGCATTACCTGCTCCACATCGATCAGACCGTGGCGATGCGATCCTGGAACACGCCGTCCGACTCGTCGTTGCCCTGGTTGCTCTCGGATCCGCGCCAGTGTCGGACCGAGGGTGTGCGTGACTTCCTCTGGTTGCGCCCGGTCGACACCCAGCGGCTCTTGGGGGAGCGTTCGTATGGACATGACGGTGAGCTCACGCTGGAAGTGACCGATCCGTTCCTCGGGCTGGAGTCGACGATCGGTCGATTCCGGGTGAGCTCGCGGGATGGGGTGACCGCTTGCGTTCGTACCGACGGGGAGCCGGATCTCACGATGGACGCGGCAACGTTGGGCGCAATCGCACTGGGTGGGGTCGCGCCGAGTGTGTTGGTCCGGGCCCGACGGATGATCGCGAGCGGCCAGGGGAGCATCGGTACCGCCGACGCGATGTTCCGCGCCGATCGCGAGCCGTTCGCGTCGACCTGGTTCTAGCTCCAGCCGGAGCCGGCGCCTTTGACCATGCCGAACGGACCCGCGGGCCAGCGATAGCAATCCATCATGAGCTGGTCGACGTCGTCGGAGGTCGCGATGCCCTCGTTCACGACCTTCTGTGCCTCCGCGATCATGGCGAAGTAGATGCGGTTCGCGACATACCCCCAGGCCATCGCGGTGTCCTGCACGACCACCGGGTGCTTGCCGCACCGGGCGGCGACGTCGCGGACGGTGTCGATGGTCGCGTCGCTCGTCGCCCGCGTCCGCACGATCTCGGCCAACTTCATCACCGGTGCCGGTGACGCCCAGTGCCACCCGCAGACGAGCTCGGGTCGATTCGTCGCCGCGCCGATCGCCTGGATCGGGAACCCGGACGAGTTGGAGCACAGGATCGTGTGCTGCGGTGCGGCGGCGTCGAGGTCGCGGAAGACCCGGATCTTGAGGTCGAGCCGTTCGGGAACCGCCTCGACGACCAGGTCGGTTGCTGCGGCGCGGGCGAAGTCCTCGGTGAAGGTCAATCGGGCTGCCGCGGCGTCGGCTTGGTCTCGAGTCAGTTTGCCGCGTTCGACCCCGGAGTCGAGTCCGAATCGCCCGGTGGTCGCGTGTTCGTGGCCGGCGGTCAGCGCCGTTGGGTCGATGTCGTAGACGACGACGTCGTACCCGGCGGTTGCACACACCTGCGCGATCCCGCCACCCATGACACCGGCGCCCAGCACTCCGATCGTTTCGATGGTCATTGGCGCGGTCCTCTCAGGATGTTGGGGACTGACCCGCGTCGGGTTGGTCGAAGTCGGGGAGATCGATGCGGGCCAGCCACAAGCCTGGGGCATCCAACTCGTTCGGAGTCGGCAGCAGTTCGGGACCTTCCCAGATCCGGTTGAGGCCGGCCATGCCCGTGCGTTCGACCACGCCGGCACAGAAGGCCTGACCCCGCTCGTAGTGGTCGCGGTCCAACTCGACGCCGAGCATGCCTTCGACGAAGCGACCGGCCTCGCCGCGTTCGACGTGGTGGCGGCGGAGGGCCTCGTGGATGCGCGGGTAATCGTCGATCAGGTGTGAACCGATGCGCTCCGTGACCAGGTCGGCGTGACCTTCGAGCACCATCGTGAACTGCTGGTTCCGTTCGAGGATCGCTCGCTGGGCTTCACTGCGGAGCGCGCCGAGCAACACCTCCGGGCGCTGGGCCAGCTCGGCCATGGCCTCGGCGTCGGTGGGGTCGACATCGCCGAAGGCGGCATCGAACGCCCGCGGGTCGAGTTCGAAGGCGCCGACGTACTCGTTGGCGATCGCGACCAGCCGATCCCGGACCCACGGTCGGCTGCGTTGGGCGGCCCGCACGGTCTCGGCGATGGCCACGGCCGTGCGGACGTCACGCGGTTCGATGGACCAGTCGGTCGCGAACCGATCGATGTTCGGCGCGACGAATGTGATGGTCGGCGCATCGACGGACGGCAACGGGAGGTCGAAGCTCCCCAATGCGTATTGAGCGAGATAGCCGATCATCGACCCGGTCTGGGCACCGAGGAGGAGTGGGCCGAGCATGCTCATCAACCCGCGCATCCCGTCGGCCCCTATCGGCATGCCGAGCATTCCTGCGGTGGCGGCCTCCACCTCGGAGTCGTCAGCGTCGGCGAGGTCGGCCGACATCGCTTCCTGCATGGTCACGGCAAGGGTTTCGAGCACCGGACGGAGTCCCTCGAGGTGTCGGCGGGCCCACGTGCGCCGATCCACGATCTCGACCGCGAGGGTGGCCACGTCGGCGAGTCCGGTTTCGGTCACGACGGGCCCGACTGCGGTGTGCGCCAGTTCCATGAGTTCGAGGCGGGTCGCGTCGGCGATTGCTTCGTCGGCTCCGCCTTCGAGCGCGACCTGCTCCGCGACCTGGCGGGCGATTTCCCAGTTCAACGGGCCCGGCGACTGCAGAATCCGCATGGCCTCGGCCATGTCGACCTGGGAGAGGTCGAAGGGCAATCCGAGTGCCCCGAACGGGTTCACCGGTTCGGATTCGTCTCCAGTTTGAGGATCGTCGGCCACGCGGTCAGTCTAGGGACGCTCATGACTCATTCTTCTGCCGCCCCCACCATCGCTGTGACCGGCGCTTCCGGTCTGATCGGATCACGTCTGGTCCCCGAGTTGGTCCGCTCGGGCGCGGGTCGCGTGGTGGGTCTGGACGTGCGCGATCCGGCGCGGAGCAGTGCCGGCTTCGAGCCTCACCTCGTCGATGTGGCCGGACAGGAGATCGAGTCCCTACTCACCGGCGTCGATACCGTGGTGCATCTTGCCGCGGTGATCGATCCGATCGTCGACGATGCGCTCATGGCGCGTGCGAACATCGAAGGGACCCGCCGCGTGTTGGCCGCCGCCGCCAAGGTCGGGATCACGAAGTTCGTGCGGGTGTCGACCGCCGCCGTCTACGGCGCGTGGGCCACCAACCCCGTGCCACTCACCGAGGACTCGCCGTTGCGACCCAATCCTGGCTTTGCTCCCGCGGTCCACGCCGCGGAGGCCGAACGACTGATCTACGAGTGGCACCGCGACCATCCTGAGGTCGCGGTCACGGTGTTGCGGTCCGCGCCCGTGTTGGGCGCGGGTGCCGACCACCTCTTCGCCCGGCTGTTCGCCGGTCACCGGCGGCTCCGTATTCGACGTGAAGGCGCGCCGATCCAGGTGGTCCATGTGGACGACGTGGTGTCGGCCCTCAGGCTCGTTGTGAACGGCGATCATCCCGGTGTGTTCGATGTCGCCGCTCCGGGATGGCTCGGTGCCGACGAGGTGCGCAATCTCCTGCCCCGGAGCGGACTGCCTGCGATGCCCCTCGACGTCATGCGTCGCCTGCTCGCCAGGAGTTGGCGTTCCGGCGTCGGCGACATTCCACCGAGTGTGTTGCCCTACGTGCTGAACCCGTGGGTGATTGCCACGGACCGGCTCGAATCGATCGGGTGGCGTGCCCAGCACACGAACGAAGAAACCCTCCTCGAAACGCACGAGTTCCTCGCCCCCGACCGAGGGGTGGGACCAGAACTCGCAGCGGTCGCAGTGGGTGTCGCGGCCGCAGGGATTGCCGTCGGGGTCGCGGCCCGGCGCGCGCGCCGATCGTGAACTGGCGCGACGTCGGTCGGAGTCAGTTGCCGTAACTCAAGACGAGCGTGCTCGAGACCGGACGCCCCGTCACGCCTCGTGTGTCGCCACCCCTACGAACTCGCGGTCGTCGCCAGGTGAGTGTCGTTCCACGTCGCCCACTCCGACGTGAAGTACCGCAGCCGAACCTTCTTGTACTCCTTGATCGACCAGAGCAGCGTGTACTCGTCGACTCCGGTCTCGGACGCAATGGCGTCGATGGTGGCTTCGCAGTCACGGGCGGTCCGACCATGCACCATGGTGAATACGGTGTAGGGCCAATCTTCGTACGTCGGGCGGCGGTAGCAGTGCGAGACCGCGGCGAAGCCGGCCATCTGCGGCCCGATCGCGTCGAGGTCGGCTTCGGGCACTGCCCAGACGCCCATGGCGTTGGCCTTGAACCCCGCGGTGCGGTGGTTCATGACCGCGGCGAAACGGCGCATCAACTTCCGTTCGGTGAACGACTCGAGGATCCCGAGCAGCTCGCCTTCGCTGATGCCGAGCCGTTCGGCCTGGACCGCGAACGGCCGGGGTACGAGCGGAAGGTCGTCCTGGCAGAGCTGGATCACCGCGACTTCGAGATCGCTGAGCGTCGGCGCGGGCATGTCGGTCTTGCGTTCGGGTCGTTCGTGTTCGAGGACCTCGGCCTTGGCGTCGGCCGCGGTCTGCCCGGTCATGTCGAGCTTCACGCCGATCTTGTAGAGCTTGAGGGTCGGCAACTTGCGGGTGACCAGGGACCCTGACGCCGTGTGGAGGATGTCGAGGTGCGCGTCGAAGTCCTCGCCCGGCGGGACGGCGAGCGTGTACCAGAGGTTGTAATCGTGGTTGCGTTTGTAGTTGTGGCTCACTCCGGGGTGCTCGTTGATCACGGCCGCGGCGGCGTCGATGTGGTCGGCGTCGACCTTCGCAGCGATCAAGGCAGACGTGTACCCCAACGCCCGGGTATCGAAGATGGCCGACAGTTGCCGGAGGACGCCTTCCTCCTTCACAGCCTGCAGGCGGCCGATGACCTCAGCTTCGGTGAGTCCGAGCCGGTCGGCCAGCACGGCGTAGGGCGCAGCGTCGAGTGGGAACGACCACTGCACCGCATTGAGGAGTTGGGCGTCGGCGTCGGTGAGCTCCATCCGGTCAGTCTCGCACCCGATGAGCGATGCCGTCTCACCGGCCCGACGATGGAGGAAATGGTGCCCGGTGCGCCCACTCAGGGCGTCGAGACCGCCAACTGGGTCGTGGGTGGTGGGGTGAAGGGACTGCTCCCACCAACGGGTTCGGCGACTCCGGCGCGATCGAGGACCGCGGTGAGCCGGTGATTTCGGCCGCCGCGGACGACCGTGACCACCACCCGTTGGCCGGAAGGCTCGCGTCGGACCGCAACGACGAGGGCGGCAGTGTCGGGCGTCGGGCGGCCATCGATAGCGGTGATGCGGTCGCCGACGCGGATCCCCGCGGTCGCCGCGCTCGAACCGGGCGCGATCTCGGACACCGTGACACCGCCGTTGCCATCGGTGACTCGAAGACCAAGTGCACCGTGGCTCACCCATCCCTGCCGCTCGAGTTGTTGGGCGACGTCGATCACGACATCGCTGGGGATCGCGGCGGTCCGAGTGGGACCGGACCCCGCCCCCGAGAGGATGCCGACCACGTTCCCCTCACCGTCGACCAGCGCACCGCCGCGAGCGTTGTCGACGAGATCGGCATTGGTGTTGATGAGGCCGGCGAGTTTGATGCCCGCGGGGTCGTCGGTCCATCCGCCGGTGGCCGTCACCACACCGGTCGTCACCCACGGGCCGCTGGTGTCCGTGCGTCCGACGGCGACGATCCAATCACCGGCCCGGAGCCGGTCGGATCCACCGATTGGGGTTGGGTCGAACCGCAGGGTTGGGATCGACAGGAGGACGAGACCCGTCACCGGGTCGCGGCCGATGACCGTCGCCCGGTGACGAGTCTTGTTCGAGACGCACACCTCGACCTCCGCGCCGACCGGGTTCGAGTCGTCGACCACGGCGGCGGTCGTGACCAACCGGTGGTCACTGACGGCTACGCCGGAACCCCGTCGTTCCACGCCGCCCGTTGTCGTGATGACCGCGGCGACTCCGGGGACGACGTGACTCGCGATCACGGCCGCGTCCGTGGGTGTGCTGCTCTGCGGGGCGCCGGCGGCGGCGGATCGGCTGGGTTCGTCGTCGAATGCGCCGACGATGCCGAGTACCGAGATGGTGGCCATCGCGCCGACGGTGCCGGCGGTGACTGCGAGCAGCACGTCGCGGCGCCAACTCCGTCGGTGGCCGACCGTTGGTGACGTCGACGCGGCGGGCGCGGATTGGGCCGAACGTTGTGCGGCGAACATCTCCGATGGGTGGAGCCACGTCCGATCCATCGGATGGGGGGGCGGCCGGGTGGCCTCGTCGTCGTCGTCGGTCCCCGGCATTTCGGAGATTCTACCGACGAGTTCGCGCCGTTCACCCGCGGCCCTGGGGTTCGGCGGGCGTGATCCCTACAATGGTGCCCGTGTCGTCCCTGACCCCACCGGAGCAGCCCGACTGGGTTGCGCTCGACTCCGAACCACTGCCGGTCGACCTCGCGGTGGCCTGGGCCTCGGTCCCCGACGCCGGAGCCGTCGTGAGTTTTCTCGGCATCGTCCGCGATCATGCCGAGGGTCGTTCCGACGTCACCGGTCTCACCTATGAGGCGTATGAATCCGAGGCCGAGCGGGCGATGGCCGAAATCGTGGCCCAGGCCCGGGGCCGATGGGCCGACCTTTCCCGGGTTGCGGTGCTTCACCGGACCGGGTTCCTCGCCGTGTCGGAAGCGTCGGTCGCGGTCGTGGTGTCGAGCCCCCACCGTGGCCACGCGTTCGCTGCCGCGCAGTTCTGTATCGACACCCTGAAGGAATCGGTCCCGATCTGGAAGCAGGAGCACTGGGCCGGCGGGGCCGATTGGGGCCTCGGGGCCCACGATGTGCGTAGCCTCTCCTCAACCGATCGGAGCTGATCAGTGGAGTTCTTGGCCCTAGCGTTGGGTTTGATTGTCATCGGCGTCACCATCGTGATGGTGCGCCACCGCGGCCCGAGCGGCCTGAACGCCTCGATCGACGACTTCGCCGCGCGGCGAGAGGCGCTTGCGCCCGACGCGCCGCCCCGGACACGAGGTCGGCGCGCTGGCTAGGGACCTGGCAATCGATCTCGGCACCGCGAACACGCTGGTCTACGCGCGGGGACAAGGGATCATCCTCAATGAACCGACCGTGATCGCGCTCAACAGCCGGTCGAACGACGTTCTGGCGATGGGCCACGAGGCGTGGCAGATGATCGGCCGGACGCCGGGCTACATCGTCGCGGTCCGGCCGCTGCGCGGCGGTGCCATCACCGATTACGAAATCACGCAGCGCATGATCCGGCTGCTGTTCCAGCGAGCCGGTGTGTCACGACTGTCTCGGGCGCGCGTGCTGATTTGTGTTCCGTCGGCGATCACCCACGTCGAACAGCGGGCGGTGTTGGAAGCTGCCCGCCTCGCCGGCGCCGCGTCGACGTACTTGCTGGAGCAGCCGATGGCGGCGGCGGTGGGCGCGGGGCTCCCGATCCACGAACCCCTCGGCAACATGGTCGTCGACATCGGCGGCGGCACGACCGAAGTCGCGGTCATCTCACTGCGCGGTGTGGTTGCGCTGGAGGCGGTCCGAGTCGGCTCGTTCGACATCGACGCCGCGATCCAGGCGTACGTGCGGCGCGAATACGGCATCGCGATCGGGGAGCGCACCGCCGAGGAGATCAAACTCGCCATCGGCAGTGCGTTCCCGACCCCCGACGAGTACAAAGCCGAAGTCCGGGGCCGTGACCTCATGAGCGGTCTCCCGAAGACGGTGATCCTCACGCCCGAGGAAGTGCGCGCCGCGATCGAGGAGCAGGTGCGGGCGATCTGCGACGCGGTGATCGCTGCCCTCGCGCAGACACCGCCCGAGTTGGCCCACGACCTCATCCTCCATGGCATCCATCTCGTGGGTGGCGGCGGGATGCTGCGCGGACTCGACCTGCGCATCGCGCAGGAGACGAAGTTGCCGGTGCACTTGGTCGACGCACCGCTGGAATGCGTGGTGCTCGGTGCCGGTCGGTGCGTGGAGATCTTCGATCAGGTCGAAGACATGCTCATGCACGGCCCTCGTCACTGACCTCGTCGAGTTCTGCGACCGGTGACAGATCTTCACCGGCTTGGCGGGTCTGCCAGTCGGTGTCGTGGCGAGCGGTTTCGATCGCGGCATCCACCCGCGGATCATCGAACGGTGCCAACGCGAGGATCGCCCGGCGGCGCACGGACGGCCGGTCCGAACACGCCGCGAGAATCGCGTCGAGTCCGCCCGGATCGCCGAGTGACCCCAAGGCGGCAACGGCCGACTCCCGAATGAGCGCGTCGTCGTGGCCCGCGGCCTGCACGAGCGTCTCCACCACGGTGCGCCGGTCGGGGTCCGACCATTCGATTTCGCCCGCGGCGAAGCAGGCCGCTTCGGCGACGAGCTGATCGGTATCCGCTACGAGCGTCAGCAAGTCCGGCGCCGCCGGGACCACCGCGGGCGCGAGTTCGGCGGCGCGTCGCCGGACTGCGGGGTCACGGTCGTGGGCAGCGTCTTCCCAGGTGTCTCGGGCCGTCTCGATCGACGCGGTCCGCAGGACGGCACCGAGCGCGGCGACGCGCACCCGCGCGTCATCGGCACCGCGCACCGCGCCGACGAGTTCGTCGATCCCGATCTCGTCGGTCGTGTGGGCCCGACCGGTCGCGGCGTATCGCGCTGCCACCGCAGGAGCCGGGTGGGCGGTCGCATCAGCGCCAGGGTCCGGAGTGTTTTCGGAGGTAATGGGAGCCGACGCTACAGGTCGCTCCGGGGTGTGCCGATGCCGAGAGCATGGGAATGGCTGGATCGCTGCGCCGCGCGCGGCGTCGGATCGCCCTCGCGGCCACGGCCGTGGCGCTGGCGTGCACGGTCACCGTGGCGATCGCCGCGACGACCACCCCTGAGTCGGGGTCGACGTTGTCGGTGCGTCGGGCGGCCGCCCGCGAGTCGGTCCTTCCGGTTGCCCCGACCCTGGCCCGTGCGGTGGTCCCTTCGGCCGATGCCGGTCTCGCGGCCGCGGCGTGGGAGATCGCCCACCCGCCGCCACCCCCGCCACTCCCGGTGCCGGCCGCGTTGCCCAACCCGTCGGCACCTCGCGAACTGGTCGAGATCGGTCGTATCCAGATTCCGAAGACCGGCGTCGACGAGGCCATCCGGGAAGGGGTCGAACAGGTGGTCATCGACCACGGTCCCGCCCATTGGCCGGGAACGGCCGAGATCGGCGGCTGGGGGAACCTCGTCCTCGCGGGTCACCGCAGCATCCACACGGCGCCGTTTCTCCGCAACGGCGAGCTGGCCGCCGGTGACACGATCGTGCTCTCGGACGCGACCGGCACGTATCGCTACTCGGTGACGGGCGTCGAGGTTGTCCCGTCCACCGCGCTCTGGATCGTGGATCAGCACGCCGGTCGGACACTCACCATTTTCACGTGTCACCCGATCGGGAGTTCGGCCCAGCGACTGGTGGTCCGCGCTGCACTCACGTCCCGACCTCGCCCGGGGGACTGAGAACCCCGTGAGCGCGTGCCCCGGTCGGAGGGCGTGCGCATGGCAGGCTGAACCCCGCTGATGGACTCCTCTGCCGAAACTCCGGCGCGTGCGGCCGGCGCGCCCCCGACCTGAACATCGAATCCACGGGTCCTCCCGCGCGTCCGCGCTCCATCGGGCTACGGATCGTTGTCATTGCCGCGATCGTCATTGCGGTCGTCGGCATCGCGGGCATGTGGGTCAAGCTTCCGTACGTCATCTTCTCGCCAGGCGACGCCACCCCGATCGAGGGCCTGGTCAAGATCGCGGGCACCAAGACCTACGACCACGATGGGGAGGTGTTGCTCCTCACCGTGCGGGTCAGCAACGGCCGTCCCAACGTGTGGCGGTTTCTCGAGGCGAGTTGGGATGACGACTCCAAAGTCATCGGCGAGAAGCAGTATCTCGGCAACGCGCCCCGTGGCCGGGTCGACCGGGCCAGCGTCCAGATGATGAGCGAGTCACAACTTGCGGCCAAGGAAGCCGCGCTTACCCGCTTGGGATACGACATCGAGGTGTCGGGCAAGGGGGCACGGGTCCTCCAGGTGCTGGCGGACTCGCCGGCCGACCGCGCGGGATTGCGGGCCGGCGATGTCATCATCGGGATCGACGGGCGACCGATTTCGACTCGCGATCAGGTCGGACAGATCGTGCAGCCCGAGCCCGTGGGGACCCAGTTTTCAGTGGCCGTCAAGCGGGACGACTCCACCAAGGAGTTCACGGTGACGAGCGAGGCCGCGACGTCGGGGAGCTCTCGGGGAAACCCTTCTTCGGGATCGGAGCCGGCACCGAAGACCTGAAAGTCACCTTCCCCTTCCGGGTCTCGATCGACGCCGGCGATGTGAGCGGGCCGTCGGGCGGCCTCGCCTTCGCCCTGACCATCATCGACGACCTCACGCCCGGCGACCTGACCGGCGGCGGCAAGATCGCCGTGACCGGTGAGATCGACGGGTCCGGCCGAGTCGGTGAGGTCGGCGGGGTGCCCCAGAAAGCCGTCGCCGCACGCGAGTCGGGCGCGCGCCTGATGATCGTCCCGGCGACCGAAGTGCGCGCGGCCCGTGCCAAAGCCGGCGCCATGAAGGTGGTCGGAGTCCGGACGCTCGACGACGCGCTCCGAGTCCTGCACCGCAACGGCGGTGCCAAGATTCCGGCCGCCGCCAACCGTCCTTGATCTTCAGGCCTGCGGCCGCACTGCGGGACGGCACGTGGGTCGCGGCCGGGAAAAGTTCCTCGGCAGTCCTCCGTCGCCCTGCGGTTCGCCAATACCATGGTGCGCCGTGATTCCACCGAGGAGAACCTGTGGCTGATGTCCACCGTCGCGCGGCGGCCAGTGCCCCGCGACTCACGTCGGAGGAGATCTCGACGCGCGGATTCGCGGCGGCATTCCGCGGGATCTCCGAGGTCGATGTCCGCAATTTCCTCAAGCGGGTTGCCGCCGAAATCGATATCGCCCGGGCCCGAGAAGACGAACTGACCGAACAGGTGGAGGAACTCCGCCGCCAGGTCGCGGACCCGCCGCTCGTCACCGAGGACAGGTTGCTCGACGCGTTGGGTGAGGAGACCGCCCGCGTCCTGCGGTCGGCGCAAGCATCGGCGGAAGAGATCCGGAGTCGGGCGGAGGAGCGCGCTGCAGAAACGGTCGCCGACGCAGAAGCGGCCGCCGCCGCCCTGCGGGCGGAAGCCGATGCCGACGCGGCGGCGATGCGCGATGCCGCCCAGACGGCTGCGGCCGCGCGCGAGTCGGAAGCCACTGAGTACGCGTCGGAGTTGCGGACATCGGCGGAGGAAGAGGTCGCGACGCTGCGAAGTTCGACCGCGGCCGAGTTGACCGCGGCCCGCGAGCAATCGATGGCCGAGGCCGAAGCCGAGATCGAGGCGGCCAAGGTCGCCGGACGCGATCTGGTCAACGAAGCGCGCTCGGTACGGGAACGGATCCTTGCCGACCTCGGCCGGCGGCGGTTGTTGTTGCAGGCCCAGATCGACGAGCTGCGCGCCGGCCGGGATCGTCTGCTCGATGCGTATCGAGTGGTCAAGCGCACGATGGGCGACGCGACCGAGGCATTGGTCCAGGTCGAGGCCCGGGCCGCCGACGAGCTGTCCGGTCCGCCGCCCCCGGCCGAGGTGCCGCCCGTCGACGGCGAACTCGCGGCACTTGCGGGCGAGCTGAGCGGTGAGTCCGGCACTCCGTCCGTCGAGGTCGAGGCGCTGTTCGCCCGCCTGCGGTCCCAGAGTGCCCCGGCCGCCGAACCGGTGCCTGCACCCGCGCCCGAGCCCGCGCCGGAATCGGACATTGCAGCGGAAACGCACATCGATCTCGTCGCGGAGGCTGCGGCCACGATCAGTTCCGACGCCCCCGAGCCCGAGCCGGAGCCCGAGCCCGAGCCCGAGCCCGCCCCCGAGCCCGAGCCGGTGGCGCGTGAACTCGGCCGGCGATGCTCGGGATGCGGCGGGCGAACCGGCCGCCGGCGACTGGTCGGACGACGCCGCCCGGGCCGAACGGGACCAGGTTCTGGATCCGCTCCAGCGTGAGCTCGGCCGCAAAGTGAAGCGGGCGATGCAAGACGAACAGAACAACGTGCTCGATCGGCTGCGCACCGTCAAGGGCCGGCTCTCGGCTGCTGATTTGCTGCCGAGCCGCGACGAACAGACCCGCGCGCTCGCGGCGGCGATGCGCGGACCGGTCGACGCCGCGTTCGCGGGCGGCGCGACGGTCGCCGGCAGCCGATCAGTCCGAACCGCCCCGCCATCGATGGTCGACGGTCTGGCGGCGGCCATGGTCGAGCGGCTGCATCCTCGGCTGATCGAGGCGATCGATGCGGCGGGAGACGACGAGTCCGCCGTCACGCAGCGTCTGGGTGCCCGGTATCGCGAGTTCAAAGGCCAGGAACTGGATGCCGTTGTCGGCGACACCCTTGCCGCGGCCTGGGCACTCGGTGTGTACGAGTCGACGCCCAAGGGCGCAACGCTGCGCTGGGTGGCGGCGGTCGAGGGAACCTGTCCGGATTGCGACGACAACGCGCTCGAACCCACCGTGCGCGGTCAGGATTTTCCGACCGGCCAACCCCATCCGCCGGCGCACCCGGGCTGTCGATGTCTGTTGATTCCGGTCGTCGCCTGATCCGTCGGTCACGCGCGACCCCAGAGGCCGCGGCCGCCAATTCGCGGCCCGCTCCCTCGGAGTGGGTACCCCGCATCTAGGCTCGACCGAATGCGCGTCCCCCCGGTTCAGCGTCGTTCCTCCAGCCGCTTTCGGTTCCGCCCGTGGATGATCGTGGTGGTCGCGATCGTGATGGGGCTGTTCCTCTCGGCCCGATGGTTGGCCGGCTTCTACACCGACTACCTCTGGTTCGACTCCATCGGCTTCGGCCCGACCTGGCGCGGGCTGTTGTGGGCCCGTTTCGCGCCCGCCGCCGCGTTCACCGCGCTGTTCTTCGTCATCATGTTCCTGAGCCTCACAATCGCGGACCGACTCGCGCCGAAGGCACGAGGGCTCGGGCCCGAGGACGAGATGCTGGCGCGGTACCAGTCGACGGTCGGCCCCTACGCGGGTCGCCTACGGATCGTCGTGTCCGCGATTTTCGCCCTGCTCGCCGGGGGCAGCGTTGCCGGTGAGTGGCAGCGGTGGATTCTGTTCACCAACGCCCAAGACTTTGGCGTCAAGGACCCGCAGTTCCATCTCGACGTCGGCTTCTTCGTCTTCCGCCTGCCGTTCCTGACGTTCTTGTTCGACTGGCTGTTCGCGGGATTGATCATTGTGCTGATCGTGACGGCGATCGCGCACTATCTCAACGGCGGTATCCGACTCCAGACCCCGTTCCAGCGAGTCACGCCCCAAGTGAAGGCCCACCTCTCGGTGATCCTCGGTCTCATGGCATTGGTCAAGACCGCGCAGTACTACCTCGAGCGCTACGAGCTGAACTTCTCCAGCCGGGGTGTCGTCGAGGGAGCAAGCAAGACCGATGTCGCGGCCCAGCTACCGGCACTCAATCTGCTCATGGTGATCTCCGTCGTCGCCGCAGGGTTGTTCGTCTGGAACATCTGGCGTCGGGGTTGGGTGCTCCCGGTGATCGCGGTCGGGCTTTGGGGGTTCGTGGCGCTCGTGATCGGGACGATCGTCCCGGCCGCGTACCAACAGTTCGCCGTCCAGCCGAACGAGTTGGCGAAGGAGAAGCCCTACATCGCGCGCAACATCAAGGCCACGCGAGCGGCGTTCGGCCTCGCCGGGATCAAGTCGACTCAGTTCGACTTCCGCAACAACCTGACCGCGACCGACCTGGAAGACAACCGCCAGACGATCTCGAACGCTCGCTTGTGGGAGTCGTCGGTGATCTCGACGAACTTCCAGCAGTTCCAGAGCCTGCAGACCTATTACAAGTTCAACAACGCCGACGCTGATCGTTACGTGGTCGACGGTCAGCTGCGCCAGGTCTTGGTCGCGGCGCGTGAGTTGAACTCGGCCGACCTGCCGTCGCAGAGCTGGGTCAACCGTCATGTCGTCTACACCCACGGGTACGGCGCGGTGGTGTCGCCGGCGAACTCGGTGGATCAACAGAGCGGGCAACCGAACTACCTGCTCCAGGACATTCCCGGCCGCGGCGAGCTCACCCTCAAGACTCCACAGCTGTACTTCGGCGAGCAACTCGACGACTACGCGTTGGTCAACGCGAAGCAGGCAGAGTTCGACTTCGCCCGCCAGGGTCGCGATCAGACGACGCGCTACCAGGGCGCGGCGGGTGTCGGCCTGTCGTCGTGGCTGCGGCGGGCCGCGTTTGCCCTTCGATTCGGTGACCAGAACCTCTTGATCTCGAGCCAGATCGAGGACAAGACCCGCATTATCTTCCGGCGCGACATCCTGGCGTCAGTCGAGGCAGCGGCACCGTTCCTCAGTTTCGATCGGGATCCGTACCCGGTGCTCGACAACGCGACCGGGCACCTGATCTGGGTGCTCGACGGCTTCACCACGAGCGACCACTATCCGTATTCCCAGAGCATCACCCCCAGGGAAGGCGGGGTCGCAGGGCAGAGCATCAACTACATCCGCAACTCGGTGAAGGCGACCGTCGATGCCTACGACGGGACGGTCACCTTCTACGTCGTCGATCCGACCGACCCGATCATCAAGGCGTACCGCGCAGCCTTCCCCGAACTCTTCACCGACTTCTCCAAGATCTCCCCGGATGTGAAGGCGCATCTGCGCTACCCCCAGGACCTGTTCCGCTACCAGACCGACGTCTACACGAAGTACCACGTGCTGAACCCGACCACGTTCTTCTCCGGCGCGGGGCAGTGGGAGGTCTCGGCCCAGCCCGGCCAGGCGGGCGCGACCGACCCCACCGCGGTGACGGCCGTGAACAGCGGGCCCCAGAACGCGTCGTCGGCCGCCGCTCGCGTCGACCCGCTCTATGTCTTGACCAAGTTGCCCGGCGAGACCGCGGAAGAGTTTCTGATCCTGCGGCCCTTCGTGCCGGTCTCCAAGTCAGACGCCCAGAACCGGCTGTCGGCGTTCATGGTGGCGCGGGCAGATCCCGATGCCAAGCAGCGACTTGAGAGCTTGGAGATGCCCGACGGTCTCAATGTCCCGGGCCCGGTGCAGGTCGACCGGACCATCAACACCACGAAGGCCATCTCGACGCAGTTCACCCTCTTGGGAGACCGCGGCTCGACCATCGAGCAGGGCAGCATCCAGATCATCCCGGTCAACGATTCGCTCCTCTACATCCAACCCATCTACGTGAAGTCCGACAACGGCGGACAACCGACGTTCGGGTTCGTGATCGCGTCGTACGCGGGCGAGGCGAAGTTCGGGTCCAATCTCGAGAACGCGCTGCTGAAGTTCGATCAGTTCCGTGGCGGTGCGACGCCGACGCCGGCGCCGACGCCCGGTGGCCCGACCGAACCGCCCGCGACCGGCGGCTCGGCCGTTGACGACCTGTTGCGCCAGGCCGACGCGGCCTACGCAGCCGCGCAGCGGGCGTTGGACGACAAAGATCTCGGCGCCTTCCAGGCGAAGGTGAAAGAGCTCGGCGACATCCTGACGAAGCTGGCGGACGCCCGGGCCGCCGAACAGAGCAGCGCCAAGACCTCGCCGTCGACGACCACCACGACTCGGGCTGCGTCCGGCTCATCGTCCGGGGCCCAGGCGCTGGGCCGCTGACCAGTCACCAGGTGACAACTCGGTCATACGATGGCCGATCGACGCATCGACGACAGGGTGATTGGATTGTTACTATCTCCGTAGTGGAAATCCCTGCCGTCCCCGGCCGGGCCCTCGACCACGGAGCTTCGCATGGCCGTCAAAGGCATTGATCTCGGCAAGTATCAGCTCGGCTGGCACGACTCGACCGACGACTACGTGTACACGCCGCACAAGGGTCTGAACGAGAAGACCGTGCAGGACATCTCCGACGGCAAGGGCGAGCCGGACTGGATGCTGAAGTTCCGGCTCAACGCGCTGAAGCGGTTCGAGCGCAAGCCGATGCTCGACTGGTTTGCGAAGAACATGCCCGACATCGACTTCGACGACATCTACTACTACTTGAAGCCGACCGAAGGCTCGGTCTCGGAGTGGGACGACCTGCCCGAGAGCATGAAGAACACCTACGAGAAACTCGGCATCCCCGAAGCGGAACGGAAGTTCCTCGCCGGAGTCACAGCACAATTCGAATCAGAAGTTGTGTATCACAAGAACCGCGAAGACCTGGAGGGTCTCGGCGTCTTGTTCACGAGCATGGACCAGGCGCTCAAGGACTACCCCGAGATCGTGCAGAAGTACTTCGGGACGGTCATTCCGCCGGGCGACAACAAGTTCGCGGCACTCAACTCGGCCGTGTGGTCGGGCGGGTCCTTCATCTACGTCCCGCCGGGGGTGCACGTCGACATGCCGCTCCAGGCCTACTTCCGCATCAACGCGGAGAACGCGGGTCAGTTCGAACGCACGTTGATCATCGCTGACGAGGGTTCATCGGTGCACTACGTCGAAGGGTGCTCGGCGCCGGTGTACTCGACCGACTCGCTGCACTCGGCGGTGGTCGAACTCATCGCGAAACCGGGAGCCCGGATCCGCTACACGACGATTCAGAACTGGTCGCCAAACGTCTACAACCTGGTCACCAAGCGGGCCATCGCGGAGACCGAAGCGACGGTCGAGTGGATCGACGGCAACCTCGGATCGAAGCTCACGATGAAGTACCCCGCAGTGGTGATGACGGGTCCGAAGGCCCACGGAGAGGTGCTCTCGGTGGCCTACGCCGGGCCGGGTCAGCACCAGGATGCCGGGGCGAAGATGACCCACGCGGCGCCCGAGACCACGTCGATCATCGACAGCAAGTCGATCTCGAAGGACGGCGGTCGGACCACCTACCGCGGTCTGGTCAAAGTCGAAGAGGGCGCACACAACGTGAAGAGTCACGTTCGTTGCGACGCGCTGATTCTCGACGATCACTCTCGTTCCGACACGTATCCGTACATGGAGATCGACGAGCAGGACGCCCGCATCGGTCACGAAGCCACCGTCTCGAAGGTGGGTGACGACCAACTCTTCTACCTGATGAGTCGCGGTCTCACCGAGCAGCAGGCGACCGCGATGATCGTCAATGGTTTCATCGAGCCGATCACCAAGACGCTCCCGATGGAATATGCCGTCGAACTCTCCCGGCTGATCGAGCTGAATATGGAGGGGGCGGTCGGTTGACCGCTCGGCCTCGATCATGACGAATCACTTGTTTACTGCTGACGCCGCGGGCGCGTTGGGCGGCCCGGACTGGCTGGTGTCCCGGCGGTTGGCCGCGGCCGAACACCTCGCGACCGTGACCTGGCCGACCGACGCGGAAGAGGTCTGGCGGTACTCACGGGTCAATCAGTTCGACCCGGCGCAGTACCGGCCGATGACCGCGGAAGAACTGGGTGACCCCAGTGTGGAGACCGCGCCGGGCGGAGGCGTGCTGGCCGCCGAAGCGGGGGAGCGGTCGGCGCTCATCGTGATTCGAGACGGCCGGGTCGTGCACCATGAACTCGATGCCGACCTCGTTGCCCAGGGCGTGACGGTCTGTGGGATCGCAACGTGTGGCGCGGAGACCATCGAGCCGTATCTCGGTTCGATCGCGGGCGCGTCGCCCGATGCGTTCACGGTGTTGCACGACGCGTTTCTCGCCGGTGGTGCGCTTCGTGCACGTGCCGCGAGGGGTAGTGGTGGCGCGGCCGATCGTGGTGTTGCACTGGGCGGAAGGTGATGGGCTGGCGTCGTTCCCGCACACGTTGGTCGTGGCGGAGGACGGGAGCGAGGTCACGGTGCTGGAGCGCCACGCCTCGGCACCGCACGTCTCGCACTTCGTCAACAGCGTGGTGGAACTCTCAGTGGGCGACAACGCGCACGTGCGTCACGTGAGTGTGCAGGAGTACGGCGATCAGACGTGGTCGGTCGCACTCCAGCGCGCGCATCTCGGTCGTGACGCCCGGTTGTCGTCCTCGGCGGTCGCGCTCGGTGGCGATTACGCCCGGCTGCGGACCGAGTCACGGCTCGACGGTCAGGGCGCCGAGAGCGACCTGCTCGCGGTGTACTTCGGCGATGGCAACCAGATGCACGACTTCCGTACTTTCCAGGATCACGTCGCGCCCCGAACGCGTAGCGATCTGCTGTTCAAAGGGGCGGTGGAAGACACCGCCCGCTCGGTCTACAGCGGTCTGATCCGGATCCGTCCGGACGCTCAGAAGGTCGAAGCGACCCAGTCGAACCGGAACCTCGTACTCACCGAAGGTGCGGGTGCCGAATCGATCCCGAACCTCGAGATCGAAGCCGACGACGTCCGGTGCTCGCACGCGTCGACGGTGGGTCCGATCGACGACGACCAGCTCTATTACCTCGAGTCACGCGGGGTGAAGCCGGACGACGCCGAACGGCTCATCGTGCTCGGCTTCTTCGAGGACGTCTTGAGCCGGCTGCCGGTGCCCGAGTTGGCCACGCCATTGCGCCGGGCTGTGCATGAGAAGGTTGGGCACCTCCACGGGGATCGCCGGTGATGCCGACGCGAGTGTGCTCGACCAGCGACGTCGCCGAGGGAGAGGCCCGGCGGTTCGACGTGAACGGCCATCGAGTGTGTGTGGTCCACCTCCCCGACGCCGGTGACGGTCGCCACGGCTGGTACGCGATCGGCGACGAGTGTTCCCACGCGGATTTCTCGCTGGCTGAGGGCGATGTGTGGGCCGACGAGTGTGAGATCGAATGCCCGAAGCACGGCTCGACCTTCTCCTTGACGACTGGTGAACCACAAGCGCTGCCGGCCACGCGGCCGGTACCGACCTACGAACTGTTGCTGGAAGGTGATGAGGTCATGGTGGTTGGGGCATGAGTGAGTTGAAGATCACCAACCTGTGCGCATCGGTGGAAGGGGTCGAGATCCTGCGGGGCGTCGACCTGGAGGTGCGTTCGGGCGAGGTCCACGCGTTGATGGGTCCGAACGGTTCGGGGAAGAGCACCCTGGCGCACGTCTTGATGGGGCGGAGTGACTACACCGTGACCGATGGATCGGTGACGATCGACGGCGAGGAGATTCTCGGCCTCCCTACGTGGGAGCGCGCGCGACGCGGCCTGTTCCTGACCCACCAGTATCCCGTGGAGGTTGCCGGGGTCCGCGTGGTCGACCTGGTGAGCGCGGCGACGGATCAGAACGTGGACGATTCCCGGGTGCGGGTCGAGGCCGACCGCTTGGGCGTCCGCGACGAGTTCTTGGCCCGCGGAGTCAACGTCGAGTTCTCCGGTGGCGAGCAGAAGCGCACTGAGACGCTGCAACTCGCGGTGCTCGAACCTCGGTTCGCGATCCTGGACGAGATCGATTCCGGCCTCGATGTCGATGCATTGCGAGACGTCTCCCGTCGGATCGAAGCGATGACCGAGGAGACCGGCCTGGGCGTCCTGGCGATCACGCACTACGCGCGGTTGTTGACTGAACTCCGACCGGATCGAGTCCACGTGTTCATGGGTGGTCGGGTGGTGACCTCCGGAGGTCCCGAACTCGCCGATGAACTCGAAGCGGTGGGTTACGACGGCTTGGCGGATCGGCTCGGATTCGAGGTGCCGGCGCCGGCGACGGTCGCGGACACCGAAGATCCGTTCGCGACCCCGGGGTTCTGAGCAAGCCGGATCAGCACCTTCACCGGCCGGCGCCTACTCAGGTCGCCGGTGGTGTGACGACCGCGGGAGCCGGCGGGGGCACCGGTGCCGGCGCCGGAGCCGGGACCGGTGCGGGAGCCGTCGGTGGGTGGTGGGCTCGGTGCGATCGCGGAGCTCGAGAGGATTTGGGCCGGGGCTCCGCCAAACACGTAGACGGGATCCCCCACGTGCACGAGCAACGGGTAGTACTCGGCGATGTGCATGGGGATGCGTGCGCAGCCGTGTGATGCCGGGGTCGTGGGGACGCTGGTGTATCCATGCACGGCGATGCCACCGTTGAAGTAGTACGGCTGGTACAGCTGGCCGAGGGGCGACTTGTCCCAACCCAGCACGACCCGGGTGTAGGTGAAACGTCCCGATGGTGTGGTGGCGACTTCGCAGATGCGCCGGGTCGGGTTCACCCGCGGTGAGTTGAAGCAATAGTGCTCGCCGGAACCCGTCGAGGTCGTGGTGATCAGCTTGACCTGGTAGTCGGCGTAGAGCGTGAGCACCTGCTTGGTGACGTCGAGCTCGGTGCGGTTCGGTTCGCCGTCGGCCTGGAGCGGTACGGGATACTGGAACGCGGTCAAGGCCATTGCTTCGCCGGGTCCGATGCGGCCATTGCGCGGGAGCCCTTGGATCTTCTGGAGAGCCTGGATCGCGTAGGTCGTGGCGGCGCCGTAGTTTCCGTCGATTGCGCCCGGGTCGAAGTGCAGGTCGGCGAGCCGTTGCTGATAGGCCCGCACGATGTCGGGGTCGGAGCCCGGACCGAGGCTCCCGGTGAAGGATGGGAGGGTCGCGACGGCCGGCTGGATGATCGGCGGGCGAGTGGTGGTCGTGGTGGTGGGCTCGGTCGACGTGGTCGACGAGGAACTGCTCGATGCGACGCGCGGCTCGGCGGCGCTGGCGACGGGATGACCAGACTTCGCGGCGGCGACGCCGATGCCGACCGCGGTCCCGACGGCAACGGTCGCGGCAAGGCTGCCGACGATGATCTTGCGGCGGACGGCGCGCAACTGTGCACGCCGTGCCGAGCGGCTGGGCTCAGGGGTTATCGTGTCCATGCATCTCCCGGGGAACACCCATGGTACCGGCACGATTCCGGGCAGAAAGGGATCCGAGGCGACGACGGGCCACGCCGCTCACAACGAGCGGGGAGATCGCGGTGTTCAACCAGTCGCGCTCAGGCGGTGGGCTGACGCTCTTCTTCGAGGAGTTTGGCGATGGCGCGGTCCGACGAGTTGACGACCGCAAGACGCAGGTCGAGCAAAAAGTCGACAACCTCGGCTCCGGCGACGAGGTCACGCGCACCAAAGCGTTCGAGCGCCTGGTCGATCGTCATCACCAAGTCGGGCGTCACGGTCGTTTCGTCGGTCATGCCGCTCCCTTCGAGTGGAACACCGAGCGTACCCGGCCCGGGCTCCCCAATATGGTCAAGTTTCGTGTCGGGCGTGTGAAACCACGCGGATGACTCGTATGGCCCACGGGTCAGTGGGCCGCTTCGATCTCGTCGAGGCCCTGACTCAGCGTGTTCCAGGCGAGGGTTGCACACTTGATCCGGACCGGGAACTTCACGACACCCTGGAGGGCTTCGAGGTCACCGAGGCGAATGCCCGCGAGTTCGTCGGCCGACGCGTCGACGTCGTCGGCTTCGCCACCGATCTTGGATTCGTGGATGCTCATCAAGGCTTTGAAGGCCCGGATCAGTGTCCGGGCCTCGGCCACAGACTTTCCTTTCACCGCAGCACTCATCATCGAAGTCGACGCCTGGCTGATCGAACACCCTTGGCCGGCGATCTTGAGATCGGTCACGGTCTCGTTGTCGACGTCGAGATAGAGCACGACCTCGTCGCCACAGAGCGGGTTGAAGCCCTCGACCTGATGCGCCGGAGGGACGGGGAGCTCCCCGCGGTTGCGCGGCGCGCGGTAGTGATCGAGGATGATCTCGCGATAGAGGTCTTCGAGTCCGGCCATTGGTGGCGATCCTAGGTGGAGTGATTCAGAGGCTGAAGAACTTCTGGGCTTTCGACAGGCCTTCGACCAACGCGTCGACGTCGGCCTCGTCGTTGTAGACGTAGAGGGATGCCCGGCTCGTGGCCGGGATCTTGAGCACTTTCATCAGTGGTTTGGCGCAGTGATGCCCGGCCCGCACGCAGATTGCTTCCTCGTCGAGGACCTGGGAGACGTCGTGGGCGTGGATGTCCGGGAACAAGAACGAGATCACGCCGCCCCGATGGTCGAGCGAGCGGGGTCCGTAGACCCGAAGGCCATCGCCGAACCGATCGGCGATGGCCGTGAGTGCGTAGCCCGTGAGGGCGCGTTCGTGGTCGTGAACCGCCTCCATGCCGAGGGTTTCGAGGTAGTCGATCGCGGCACTCCAACCGACGGCCTCGGTGATCGCCGGGGTTCCGGCCTCGAACTTCCAGGGCAACTCGTTCGTGGTGAAGCCGTCCTTGCGGACGTCGCGAATCATCTCGCCGCCACCGAGGAACGGCGGCATGGCTTCGAGGAGCTCGCGTCGGGCCCACAGTGCGCCGATGCCGGACGGGCCGAGCATCTTGTGGGCCGTGATGGCGACGAAATCGGCGCCCCAGGCCTGCACGTCGATCTGCAGGTGCGGTGCCGCCTGCGATGCGTCGACGAGGGTCGCCGCGCCGGCGGCCCGCGCGGCCGACACGAGCGGGGGAATGTCGTTCACCGTGCCGAGCACATTCGACATCGCGGTGATGGCGAGTAGCGACGCGCCGTCGAGGAGTTCGTCGAGTGCGCTGAGGTCGAGCCGGTAGTCGGCATCGATGGGGATCCACCGCAGCTCGATACCGCGCTCGGCCGCGAGCATGTGCCACGGGACGATGTTGGCGTGGTGCTCCATGTCGGAGAGGACGACGACGTCGCCGGCGTTCAGGTTGGACCGACCCCACGAGTACGCCACGAGGTTGATCGCCTCGGTCGCGTTCCGAGTGAATACGAGTTCGGCGGTATCGCCCGCGCCGATGAACGTCGCAACCTTGCGCCGCGCGGCCTCGAACGCCGCCGTGGCTTCTTCGGCAATCGCGTAGACGCCGCGGTGCACGTTGGCGTACGAGTGCGTCATGAGCGCGTCCATTGCGGCCATCACCGACGTGGGCTTCTGTGCGCTCGATGCACTGTCGAGATAGACCAGCCGGTGTCCGTTGCGACGCTCGGCGAGGATCGGGAAGTCGGCCCGGATCCGGGCGACGTCGAGACTCATGAACCGGCCGCGGCCGCGGCGCGAAAGCTGTCGAACCCGTCCCGTTCGAGCTGCGCGGCGAGTTCGAGCCCGCCGGACTGCACGATGCGGCCGTCGAGCAGGATGTGGACGACATCCGGAGTCAGATGGTCCAGGATCCGCTGATAGTGGGTGATCATCAAAATCCCCATCTCGGGCCGTGCCTCACGCACAACGTTGATGCCTTCGGCCACCACTCGGAGCGCGTCGATGTCGAGGCCGGAGTCGGTCTCGTCGAGCACTGCGAACTCTGGCTCCATCATCGCCATCTGCAGGATTTCGTTGCGTTTGCGTTCTCCACCGGAGAAGCCCTCGTTGAGGTACCGCTGGGTGAACTGGTCGTCCATCCCGAGGCGCTTGGTCCAGTCCATGAGCGCCATCCGGATCTCGAGGATCGAGAGGTCGGCGATGCCCTTGCGAACCGCCAGTGCCTGACGGAGGAAGTTGAGCACGCTCACCCCCGAGATCGCCTCGGGGTGCTGGAACCCGAGGAACAAGCCGCGGGCCGCCCGTTCGTCGGTGGGGAGGTCGGTGATGTCCTCGCCGAGAAACCGGATTCGGCCGTGGGTGACCACGTAGGCCGGGTTGGCGAGGAGCGTGTTGGCCAGGGTGGATTTTCCTGAGCCATTGGGCCCCATCAGGGCATGGACCTCACCGGCGCCCACCTCGAGCGTGAGCCCGCGCAGAATCCGATGGCCGTCGGCCTCGACCGAGAGGTCCTCGATCTGGAGCGCGGGATCGTTCGAAGCAGCGGGCGTATTCACGGTATCCATGGTAATACCACTATGTGCGTAGTGGAAACTCGGGCGCCGGGATTTTGCGCCGAGTTCGCGGGTCAGCCCGGCGGGGTCCGCATGAGGCTGGCGCCGTCGGTCCAGACATCGGGATTCGTGATCGGCATGGTCGGTTCGGCCGTGAGGGTGGCGGTGCAGGGCCGGTAGGTCTGAGGGCCCCGCGCACAGAAGTAGTAGCGGCCGCTCGTGGATGCCTTGACGAGTTCGACGTCGACCGGAACGCACGTCGCGCCGGTCGTCGCCGTCGGTGCCAAGCGGGTGTCGATCGCCTCGCGATCGAGTCCCGGAGTGAGTCGAGGGTCGTACAGGATCGATGCCACGCGAGCATCGAGGGCAGATGGGCTCCATCGGACCGACCGACCGTCGGCGGACGAGCCGTCCATCAGACTTGAATCGCAGGTCGAGTGTTGGAGTCCGAGCGCGTGACCGAGTTCGTGGGCGATGGTCCGATTCCGTCCGACCTGGATGTCGTCGCTCGCAACGACCACGAGCGCGGAGTCGATCGTGCCGCGGCGATCGGGGGCAAAGGCCACGCGGGTGAGCCCGACCGCGGTGGCATCGACGGTGGTGACGTCGAGTTCGCGGGCGAAGGAGGCGTGCGGGACGAATCGCATGATGATGTCTGCATTCGCGCCGGTGATGGTGATGCGCAGCCCGGTGATGAGTTCCCACTGCGAGACGGCTTCGGCCAACCGGCGCAGATCCTCTTCGGTCGGGGTCCCCACCACCTGGACCGTCGGATCCCGCACCCAGCGCGACAACACGGTGGTGCGCCGCGCACCTGGCACCGCCGGGGTCACCACCATTTCGAGGAAGGCGTCGTATTCGTCGGGGCTGACTGCGATCGGGCCACGACGAGTGAGTTGGCGGCCGAGCACTTCGGTGCCGTCGGCCACTGGCGCAGCACGGTTCGCGGCTACCGATCGCGGCTGAGAAGGCGCCGAAGACGTGGCGGACGGTCCGGAACTGCCACACGCGCCGAGCGCGAGGACCAGGCCGGCCGCCGCGACGGCGCGTCTCGACCACTGATTCCCATGCCTCGCCACGGCAGAAGGGTACCGGCCGCGAGGTCGACCCGCGGACGGTCAGCGGCGGCGAGCCAGGGAGAGCGCGAAGTCCTGGGCCGGATCGGTCCACCACTGCTCGAGGTCGAAACCCGCGGCCTCGAGTTCTTCGGCGACCCGCGCAGGCCGGAACTTGGCGCTGATCTCGGTGCGCATCTCCTCCCCGGCGGCGAAGGTCGCGACGAGGTCCAGGGCGGGCACCTTCACGGCGAGGTCGCGGCGAGCGCGGAGTCGCATCTCGATCCACTCGTCGCTGGCGTTCCAATGGGCGACGTGGTCGAAGTCGTCGGGGTCGAAGGTTGCTTCCAACTCCCGGTTCAGCACGGCCAGGACGTTCTTGTTGAAGGCGGCGGTGACCCCGGCGGCATCGTCGTACGCCGCGACGAGTCGGTCCGGTGCCTTGACGAGATCGGTGCCGAGGAGCAGCGACTCACCCGAGCGCAGCGCGCCGGCCAGGTTCGTCAAGAAGCCGGCGCGAGCCACCGGCTCGAAGTTGCCGATGGTGCCACCGAGAAACGCGACCGTGCGTATACCGGCCGCGGGGATGCAATCAAGGTGGCGCTCGAAGTCGCCGACGACTGCATGAATCGAGACGCCCGGGTATTCGGTCGCGACCGAGTGGGCCGCCTCCCGCAGGGTCGCATCCGACACGTCGAACGGTACGAAGGTCCGGAGTACGTCGGCCCGGTGAAACGCGTCGAGGAGGATCCGGGTCTTCTCGGAGGTACCGGATCCCAGCTCGACGAGCGTGTCGGCACCGCTGATCGCCACGATGTCTGCGGCGTGGTCGAGGAGGATCGATCGTTCGGTCCGGGTCGGGTAGTACTCGGGCAGGCGGGTGATCTGATCGAACAGCGCGGAGCCGCGGTCGTCGTAGAACCACTTGGGAGGCAGGACCTTCGGGGTCGAGGTGAGTCCGGCGAGAGCATCGACGCGCAACGCGTGCTCGAAATGATCGGCGCCGAGGTGGTGGTCGACGCGTACTGCACCGGTCGTCATCAGGGTCCTTCCAGGGGAGTGAGGCACGCGCCCCGATGGTCGACGGTGACGAGGTGGGCATCGGGGATCCGCTCCCAACGCGGGTCCTCGTCGAGCGCTTCGGACGCGAGGGTCGAACCGGTGGGAGCGCGGTGCAGATAGAGCGTGTGTCGCCAGGTGGTCGCGGCGAGGTCCGAGGCCGTCATCGCCATGAGATTCACGTACGCGTCGGGGGCCGGATTCACGATGGCGTGCACAGTCGCGAGCGCCGTCCCGAGCGGGTCACCCGCGTCGATCCGGCCGCGCAGGATCGCGAACACCACCTCCGAGTCGGTGTCGCCCGCGAGCTCGATGGACGGGGAAACCTCAGAGCGGAGGCGGGCTTCGGCGCCACCGTGGAACGCGTGGCCGTTCAGGGAGAATGCCACTGTGCCCAGTCGAGTTCGGGCCACGAACGGAGCGTTGTTGACCACGCGCAAAGTGGTTCCGGGCGAGGCCTTGCGGGCGGCGGCCAGGATCGCGGTGGAGCAGTCGTCACCGTGGTGGAACTCGGTCTCGGTCCAGATCGGTTCGATGCTGCGGTAGTGCAACGGGGCGAGTCGGGGGCTGGTCCACCAGGCGATCCCCCAACCATCAGGGTTGGAGTCGGCGACGACCATCTCGCGCGGACCCTCGCCCTGCGCGCGTAACCCGTGTGGCGCGTCGATCAGGCTCGCCAACGAGCGCGGTGAACCGAGATATCCGAGGTGGCGACACATTCGCGACCTACGCGTCCCGCGCGCAGCGCACGCCACTGAAGATCTGTCGGCGAATCGGGTAGTCCCAGTTCCGGAAGGTGGTGCTGATCGCGTGCGCGCTCGTGGCCCAGGATCCGCCACGGAGCACCTTGTACTCGGAGCCGAAGAACACCTCGGAGTACTCGGGATACGGGAAGCTGCAAAAGCCGGGGTAGGGCCCGAAATCGGAGTTCGTCCATTCCCAGACCCCACCGATCAGGTCGAGCACTCCGCTCGCCGAGGCTCCATCGGGATGGGCACCGACCGCATCCGGCCCCCATCTGGCCGTTGCTCCCCAGAGTGCGGCGGGTGGGGGCTCGGTGATGTCGTTGCCCCACGGCCATCGGCGCTGCTCGCCGATTCCTCGGCCCGGATCCCAGCTCGCGGCCTTCTCCCACTCGGCCTCGGACGGCAAGCGTTTCCCGGCCCAGCGGGCGTACGCGTCGGCCTCGTACCAGCTGACGTGCTGGACGGGTTCGTTCGGCGGGACGGGCTCGGTGTGGCCGAATCGGCGGCGCAGCCAGCCATCGGTGGTGGGCTGCCAGAACTCGGGATGGACCAGGTTCGCCTGCTGACGCCATTCCCAACCCGCGCGGGTCCAGTGGGATGGGTCGTCGTAGCCGCCGGCGTCGACAAAGCGGAGAAAGTCGTGGTTCGTCGTCGGCGTTCGATCGATATGGAACGCCGGGAGGTCGACCGCGTGGGCCGGGCGCTCGTTGTCGTAGGCCGCCCCGTCGGTGTCGGTGCCCATCACGAAGGGGCCCGCAGGGATCAGGATCTCTGTGTCGAGGTCGGTGGTGTTGGCAGACGTGCCCGGACCGGTACCGGCCGCGGCCGGGTGCCCGTGGGTCATCAGCTGGATGGTCGCGAGGATCGTCTCGACGTGTTGGTGCTCGTGGCGGACGACCATCGAATACACGAAGTCGTCGGCGAGGAGCGGTCCGGTGCGCGGTCCCGAAGCCGGGAGCAGGGGCGTCGCGGTGACGCGAGCGCGCACCGTCGCGGCGAAGGCCGCGGCCTGGGCGGGATCGAGGAGGTCGAGATCGGGCCGCTCGGCGCGCGCGTGTCGGAAAGCGTCGTACACGTCGTCGAAGCGGGGGTCGGTCGGTGCCGCGCCCGCCGCCTCGCGGAGCAGCCACAGCTCTTCGAAGTGGGCAATGTGGGCAACGTCCCAGACGATTGGCGACATCAGCGGAGAGTGCTGGGCGGTGAGTTGCTCGTCGGTCAGGCTCGCGACGAGCGCGAGCGTCCGCGCGCGCGTCGAGTCGAGGGTGCGAGCCGTTGACGCCTTCATCGGCTGGGAGAGGTGGCGACGCGTTCGGGTTCGGGAAGCACCGACGTGCCTGCCACCCAGCGGTCGAGGCTGTCGTCGGCGAGCGCGCGTCCGCGGCGCGTGTACTGCTCGACGAACCGCTGCGCGTCGTGCACGAGCACGTCCGAATATCCGAGGCGGCCCAACTCGGGGACGACGAGGTCGAGGAGTTGGATCGCGGTCCCTCCGATGGCGGGATCGTGCACTCCCCACCACGCGGCGTTGAGTGCAAGCGCGCGTCCGCCCCGGACAATCGGTGCGACCTGGGTGGCGAGATCGTCGTCGGTGAGCAGGCTGACCGTGATAGCTGCCGCGACCTCCCACCAGGGGTGGGGAAGCGCGTCCAGCATTCGCAGTTCCAACCAGCCGCGGGGCCGGATCGGGGGGAAGAGCGTGGTGAGGTGGTACGCCACATCGTCGGTGTCGGGGTGGCCGACGGGATGACCGTCGGTAATCCATTGACGCAGCGTCAGTGGCGATGCGGGGACGATGCAGTCGGTTCCCGCCTGGAAGAACATGACCGGCGCGTCGAGCGCGTAGTCGACCCAGGCGGTTGCCGCGGGGCGGTCGGCCGGGATCGCGGCGGTCCTCGGTGGATCGAGCGCACTCCAAACGGCCAGCCGGGATGACTGCCAGCCGCTCGGACGACCATCGACCATCGATGAGTTGGCAAAGATCGCGCTGAGGATCGGCAGCGCGTCGTGCGCGAAGGCCCATTGGCGATCGACGTCCTTGGCGAACCCCACGTTGATCTGCAACGAAGCCGTGTTGCACATCATCGACTCACCTGCGCAGCCGGACGCCGCGAAGTAGTTCGCCATCGACCGGTAGCGTGGATCGTCGAGTGTTCGGTGGCGGCGGCCGACGGGATTCATGCCAACGGCGAGGCACTCCATGCCGGCGCGTGCGAGGCGGGTGATGACCTCGGTGGAGTCCTCGGCGGCCCGGCGGATCGCCTCGGGCCCGGAGGCCGACGGCGGCGCACTGACTTCGACCTGGCCGCCCGGTTCGAAGGTGAGGCGGCTGGCGTGGGGCAGTGGACCGCGGCGCGTAATCGTGCGGCGGAGCAGTTCGACATCGACGACGGGCAGGCCGTGCCATGTCACGAACCACTCGAGTTCGAACCCGACGGCGGGCGGTTCGGGCGCGAAGCCCGCGGCCGCGATGACGGCGGCGGCATCCGCAATCGTCAGCGTGGCGTGGGCTCGAGGCATGAAGGTCCCTTATGGATGCCGAGGTCTTCGGCGGGTTCGAACACGTTTCCGAGGCCAGCCATTCCGTGCCCGACCCCGGGTACGGTGTTGGTACCCGGGAAGAGTGGTCCGTTACACACCTCGGATTGGGTTCACCAGCCCCGTTCGACCCATTCGTCGAGCTGAGGTCGTTCGGTCCCGATGGTCGTGTCGAGACCGTGGCCGGGAAACACGAGCGTTTCGGGCGGCAGCGTGAAGAGCCGCCGGTCGATCGATTCGATGATCTGATCGAAGCTTGCACCCTCGGTCGCAGTATTGCCGGCGCCGCCGGGGAACAGGGTGTCGCCGCTGAACACGATCGGATGGCCGAGGAGTTCGAAGCAGGTCGAACCGCGCGTATGGCCAGGAGTGTGGATCGCGCGCAGTGCCAGCTCGCCGACTCGAAGTACCTCCTCGTCCGAAATGGTGAAGTCGTAGCTGGGGAGCATGGCGGCGTCGGCCTCGGCGATACCGACCTCGATCCCCGCGTCGCGTAGCGCGGTGACGGCCTGGATGTGATCCCAGTGTCCGTGGGTCGTGAGGACCCGCCGCACGCCGGTCGCCCGGCTCACCTCGAGGAGGAGGTCGTGTTCGTTGGCCGCGTCGATGATCAGCGCCTCGCCACTTCCGAGGTCTCGGATCACGAAGACGTTGTTCTCGAACGGGCCGACGACGTACTTGTGGATCTCAACGTCGGTGGCGGCGTAATGCGGACGGATCATCGGAACCGACGCTACCGCCGACGGTCGGGCAGATGCCGCGGGTGCCCTGAACGGACCAATGCCCGACGTCGATGTGCTCTCGGTCACACTCAGTCCGAGCAGAGGTCGATGCCCCCACCCATGACCGGGGACTCGGTGCCGGGCTCGATACCCATCGAGCCGGCCGTTGGCGACTTGGGCGGATCGTCAACTACCGTCCCATCGCCGTATGGAACTCCGCGACACCGCTCGCGAGACCCGTTGAGGAAGGACCCCCGTGAACTTCGCCTTTTCCGAAGAGCAGGATCAACTGCGAGACGCCGTCCGGAAGTTTCTCGAGGCGAAGAGTCCCGAGGCCGAAGTGCGACGCCTGATGGAAACCACCGAGGGCTACGACCCGGCGGTCTGGTCGCAGATGGCGAACGAGCTGGGCCTGCAGAGCCTGCACATCCCCGAGGCCTACGGCGGCCAGGGATTCACCTGGGTCGAGCTCGGGATCGTCCTCGAAGAGATGGGCCGAGCGCTCCTGTGCGCGCCGTACTTCTCGACGGTGGTGCTCGCCGCGAACGCGATCCTCAACGCCGGGACCGAGGACCAGCGGGCTGCGCTCCTGCCGGGCATCGCCAGCGGTGAGACCATCGCGACGCTCGCCTTCACCGAGCCGAACGGCAAGTGGGACGCGTCGGGCATCACGCTCGAGGCCGACGGCACCAAGCTCACCGGCACGAAGATGTTCGTGATCGACGGTCACACCGCCGACCTCATCGTGGTCGTTGCTCGCGCCAAGGGCACGAGTGGCACGGACGGCATCAGCTTCTACACCGTGGCTGGTGACGCCGCGGGCCTCACCCGCACGCCGCTCGCCACGATGGACCAGACCCGCAAGCAGGCCAAGCTCGAGTTCGACGGCGTGGAGGCCGAACTCCTGGGGACCGCAGGTGCCGGTTGGGACGCGCTGTCCAAGACCCTCGATCAGGCCGCGGTCGGCCTGTGCAACGAGATGGTCGGGGGTGCGCAGTACGTGCTCGACGAGTCGGTGCAGTACGCCAAGGACCGTGTGCAGTTCGGACGCCCGATCGGCTCGTTCCAGGCGATCAAGCACAAGTGTGCCGACATGCTCCTCGAGACCGAGTCGGCGAAATCGGCGGCGTACTACGCAGCCTGGGCCGCGGCCGAGGATAACGACGAGCTGCCGGTCGTCGCATCGCTGGCGAAGGCGTACTGCTCGGACGCGTACTTCCACTCGGCCGCCGAGAACATCCAGATCCACGGTGGCATCGGGTTCACGTGGGAGCACGACGCGCACCTGTACTTCAAGCGGGCGAAGTCGTCGGAGATCCTCCTCGGTGACGCGACCTACCACCGCGAGTTACTCGCCCAGCGCATCGGAATCTAAGAACGCGCACCCGATGGTGTTGGTCGTTGGGTTCATCGTCGTAGGCCTGGTGCTGGCGATCGCTGCCGGTCTGGTGTTTCGGGAAGCCGCGCGGCTGAGCGAGGATCCACCGGACGCTGTCTTTGATCCCGACGACGCCCAGGCATGGGTGGTCGAACATCTCGACGAGCTCGTCGCGGCCACGCTGACCGAGGCCGACGTGGCCCGGATCCTCGGATTCCAGGCCGAGTTCTTCGAGCAACGGGGCGTCTCCCATACGAAGGAGCGGCCCGACGACTCCGTGCCCGCTTTGCTCAGCCCCGAGGCGACGGTCGACTACATCGTCGAGCGGTGCGGTGCGACGGGCGAGGCCTATTTGCCCGAACAAGTCGAAGGCGTCGTGAGGTGCCAACTCGACTACCTCGTGTTCATCGGTGCGATTGGCCGTCCGGTCGAAGACCTTCCCGACGACCCCGGGCCTGACCGCGCCGTGTAATCCCCGACGCAGGGTGGGAAAACGCTCGAACCGGCCTCGCTCACGTGGTACGAATCTGGTACCAGAGAAAGGGGGTGGTCCAACACATGCATGAACAACATGGGACCCTGGAGGTGCTCGGCCGCTAGGAATCCTTCCTAGAAGTCGCTCACTCAATGGACTTCGTGCGGAATCTCACCGCAGCACCGCCGCCGCCCGTTCGGGAGTTGGTCCCACTCGAGTATTCCGGGCGTCGGAACCGAATCAACGAAGTGTCGGTGGGAGGGTCAGTGACCCTCCCACCGAACTTTTTGCTCCCGCCTCTCGACCTCTACTTCTTGGCGCAGAACTTCTTCTCTGCTGCGATGGGGTTCTTCGGGATCGTCAGCAGGGTGTACTCGGGCGCGTGCCAGATGTTGGAGAAGAACCGGCCCGGCGTGAGCGGTTCGGTGACGGAGTCGAGCAGGCCCTTGATGGGCTGACACTGCAGCGCCCGTCGGGCCGCCACCGTGCGCGCATCGGTGCCGCCGACCCCGAAGCGCGCGTCGTACCACTGATCGTCGACCTGTTTACGGTGACCGGCCGGACGGTTCGGAATGGGTTCGGTGCGCGCCGCGAGTGGTTCGGCGAGCCCGCCGATATCGACGATGTAGACGTCGTGGCCCATCACCCGGGCGGGGACGCCGATGGAACCGAGCACCACGACGAGCCGCTGAGGGTCCTTGCCGGGTCGTGGCTCCTTGTCGAGCACCCGCATGAATCCCCGCCACCCGTCGGCGTAGTTCCGGTGGATCTCCTGGGGGGCGATGGTGATGCCCTTGTCGGGGGTGTGGAACATCTGCTTGTGCAACACGAGCCGCCAATCGGCGATGTCGGTGAGGCCGAAGGTCTGCTCGGGTGCCGGGTACCGAACTCCGGCGATCACCACGATGACCCACGCGAACGCGATCGCGACCGGTACGAGGCGCCGCGCCGCGTGGTACCGCCACCGCTCCAGATCGATGCCGACCGAGGCTGGCAGCGCGACGGCGAAGACGGCGGGCAACAGCAGGCGCCCGTGCATGTAGTCGCCACCGGTTGCGATCATGTAGCCGGCGCTCGCGCCGGACGCGGCGAGGAGCGCGCCGCTCACGATGAGTCGGCGTCGATCGGGAAACTCGATGCCGCGCACGATGACGACGATGAGGATCATCACCAGAGGAATCCACAACCAATAGGTGCCGACGAGGTCGGTGAAGTAACGCCACCCCTGGCCGACGTGCAAACCGCTCGAATCCTTCGCGAGGGCGGTGCTCGGCACGAGGCCGGCGAAGAAACCCATCCGGAAGATCTGGTACGCGACGGGAATCGCGAACGCGATGGCCAGATCGTGGGCGACTCGGCGGGGGGTGGCCAGCAGGAACCACGCAATCAGGAAGACGATGACCATCAGGCCGAGTTCGGGACGGACCAGCGGCCCGAGTCCCAGCGCGATCAGGGACCAGCGACGAGCGCGAGCCGTGGGCTCGGGGTCGGTGACCAGTCGAGTCAGGGCCAACCAGCAGCACGCGATCCAGAGCCACACCAGGCTCATCTCCAAGCCGGAGGTGGCGAAGTCCCACATCACGGGGATACCGGCGACGACGAACAATCCGATCGGCACCACGATCTCGCCGGGGCGATGGAGTGTCCGGGTTGCTCGGGCGGCGATGACGAACGCGGCGACCGCCGCCGCGAGCCCCAGCAATACCGAGATCCATTCGAGTCCCATGGCCCAGCCGAGGAGTGTGCGGCCGGCCACGAGCATTGCGAGCCAGAGGGTGCTGGTGTAGGTCTCGATACGCTCGCCCGCGTTGAAGACCGGACCGTGACCGGCCATCACCTGATCCACGATCCGGAAGTTGATGAACGCGTCTTCGTCGGTCCAGCGGTGGATCCAGCCGCCGACTCCGATCATGACCGCGGGAGCCAGTGTGATGATCAACGCGATCATCCGGGTGATCGGAGTGCTCGCGAGGGAGGGCTCGGAGGTGGGCTCGGAGGCGGGCTCCGCCGCCCCGGATGCCGCGGGACCGTCGACCGTCGGGATCGATTCGCTCATTGCTCGTGCTTGGCGATCTCGGCCAGGATCCACCGGCCGTAGCGAGCCGCGGAGGCCGGAGTGAAGTGACGGCCGTCGGGACGGATGCGTTGGCCGCCGACCTTCTCCGGGCAGGGCGCACCGGTCGGGCACACGCGCTTCGCCAGGTCGATCAGGGTGACTTGGTCGGGGTGCCGTTTCGCAAACCGGCGTTCGATCGAGTCGAGCCGGGCGTAGCTCGCGTCGTCGATCGCATTGGACGTGTTGTTGGTGCCCTGCGCGTCGTTCGGTGCCGGAGCAGCGACCGTGACGAGCATGACGTGTGCACCGCCTCGGGTCAGCTGCTTGAGGGCATCATCCATTCGCCCGAGCATGGCGCGGTCGCCCTTCTTGGTGCCGTTCACGAGCGTCACACCGTCGACGATGAGGTCGGATTTCTCCCAACTGCTGATCCAGATCACGACGTTGGGGCGGGCGCGGGCGAGAGAGTCGCGCAGCGCGGTGTCGACGAGCTGCGGGCACCGTTCCGAATGCGGCGTGATCTGCTCCCCGCGGGTGGTGGTGATCTCGCCGGACGCGACGCCGCATCCGAAGACCGAGCCTTGATCGATCGGTATGTCGTTGCGGCCGGCGACGACACGGATTCCGGTCCAGAGGCTGCACGCGACCGAGTCGCCGACGACGAGGGCGCGCATCTTCTTGGCGCCGCCGCGCCGTTCGATCGGCCGTTGGGTGGCGACCGCGGACTTGGCTTCCTTGGTCTCCTCGGGCCGCGGAGTACCACACACCAGCGGGTCGCCGTAGCCCCAGAGGTAGCTCGGCGGTGGGGTGGCGCCGGCGGCCGACGCGACGAGCGCCACACAGACCGCACCCACCGCGACCGGCGCGAGGAATGTCACTCGGCGGGTTCGCGTGCGCAGCCCCTCCCGGATCGGTCGCTCGATCAAGTAGTACGAGGTCGTCGCCGCGGCGAACGTGACACCGAGCCGGATGAGATTCAACTGGGTGGGGCCGACGTGGATGCGGTTGGGGACGAGCCACACGATGATGGGCCAATGCCAGAGGTAGAGGCCGTAGGAGAGTCGCCCGATCCACGGGAGCGGTCCGATGCTGAGCAGCCGACCCATCGGGCCGCCGCTCATCGCCGCGGCGATGACGACTGCGACGAGGATCCCGAAGAGCGCCGAGCCTCCTCGGTAGTACGACGCGCTCGTGTCGAGGACGGAGTTCCATGCGATCACCACCGCCACGAGCGCGATCGGCCCCACGATCGCCAGGCCTTGGCCGATGCGGCGCCCGATCGGACGAGCCAGCCAGGCCAAGGCGAGGAGCGCGCCGATCAACAACGTGTGCGCGTGGGTGTCGGTGCCGTAGTACGCGCGTGACGGGTCGCCGTCTTGATAGAACACCGCCATCGCGATCACCGACGCGATCGCGCCCGCAGCGCAGACCCCGGCGAGGACCCGAGTCGAACCGCGTGCGACCCGGAGACAGCCGAACACGATGAGCGGCCAGACCAGATAGAACTGCTCCTCGATCGCGAGTGACCACATGTGCCGGAGTGGCGACGCCGCGGAGAAGAGCGTGAAGTACGACTGCTGGTCGAGGATGAACCGCCAGTTGGCGACGTAGAAGAGACTCGCGATGCCGTCGCCGCGGATACCGGCGCGCTCCCAGGGCACCACGTACTGGTGGGTGTACCACGCGACGAACAGCAGGACGAGGAGCAGCGCCGGGAGGAGGCGTCGGGCCCGGCGTCCCCAAAAGCGCCCGAGCTCGATGGTGCTGATCCGACGGAACTCGAGCACCAGCAGGGTGGTGATCAGGAACCCCGACAACACGAAGAACGCGTCGACCCCGAGGAATCCGCCTTTCGCCCACTGATACTCGAAGTGGTAGGCGATGACCGCGAGTACGGACAGGGCCCGCAGACCGTCGAGGGCAGGGTGGTAGCGCAGCCGGTGCTGCGGATCAGGATCGGCATCGGGCGCCGGCACCGAACCGGCACCGACATCCGCGACGGCGTTCGCTTGCTTCGTATCGTCGCCGAGATCCACCGCCGGAGAAGGGTACTCGGGTCGATCCTCGCGACCGACGCGCCAGATTTCCTAGGCTGGCCCGATGAGTCGACCCATCAAGTTCGAAGAATTCCGCTACGTCGGCGACAAGCGCACGCAGCGCCTGTACGACCTCGACGCCCCCGACCTCGACCCGGACGCCATCGATGAGCTCATGGAATCGGAGCAGTTCATCTGCTTTGCCCCCGACACGCCCGCCGAGGCCCGCAACCGCGGGTACCGCCAGCGCTAACCCGCCGGTGGCGTGAACCCGCCGGGAATTGCCTCGGCGGCACCCTTGAGCCGTGCCGTGAACGCCTCGTCGGAGAGCGCCGGGCGGCCGGAGAGTCGGGTGGGATCGGGCAACCCGGCGACGTCGACCCACGACGTGCAGCCGCCGTAGGACTCGTGGGCGTCGACGATGACGGGGTCGTCGAGGACATGGACTCGCAGCGCCAGGGCGAACAACGGATCACGCGACTTCCACCGGAACCGAGACTCGACGTACTCGCGTGACCAGATCACCTTGCCGTCGAGCGCGTCGAGCACCTCGGGGTCGGTCACGGTGGCGACCCCCACCACGTCCGCCCAGCCGTCGAAGCGCAGCCGGCCTTCGGACGGTTCCCTCTCGTCGGTGAGCCAGTGGCGGTAGGCGGGCTTCAGAAGTTCTTCCCGCTGATGCTCATGCGTCGGGAACAGCCACGCTCGGGTGGCCTCCACGCCGAAGTGACGACCGGTTTCGTGGAGCCCGCCCTTGCGGATGTCGAGGATCTGCTCGCCCTCGAGCAGCGCCTGCACGATGACGGCCCATTCCTTGAACGCGGGAACGGTTGACGATGCTCTGGTCACGAGCGGTCAGGATACTGGGGTCCGACCGAGGAGCACTGTGGACCAACAGATCGAACATCCCGACGGCACGACCCTCTCTGCCCATTGGGCCCATCCCACCAAACGCGGCCCCGTGCCCGGGCTGGTCCTCTGTCACGATTTCCCGATCCCGCCCCGGGGCGCGGTGGCGTCGGGCCTGACCTTCCCGGAGTTGGCCGATCGGATCGCGGCGCAGGTGGGATGGCGGGTGTTGACGTTCAACTTTCGCGGCACGGGCGGCTCGGGTGGAGACTTCTCGATCGGGGCGTGGAACGCGGACCTGCGCGTTGCTGTGGCGGCACTGCTCGACCACGCCGCCACCGTCGGGGCGTCGATCCTGGGGACGGGCGTGGGTGGTGCGCTGGCGCTGGGCGTCGGCGCAACCGACCCCCGGATTCGGGGCATCGTGTGCCTGGGCGCGCCGACCACATTGTCGGACTGGACGCGTGACGCGGGCCGCTTCGCCCGGCATTGTCGGCGGATGGGGGTGCTCTCGTCCGAGGATGCGCCCAAGGACGTCAATTCATGGGCGTGTGAGATGGCGGCGGTCGACGCGGTCGCGAGCGCGCGTGCGTTCGCGCCCCGACCGCTCCTGCTGCTGCATGGCACTGACGACGACGTGGTCTCCGTGTCGGAGTCGCAGCGGTTGGCGGCAGCCCATGGCACGGCCGAACTCCGCATCATCGGAAACGCAGGACGGCGCCTCCGCCACGATCCGCGGGCGGTGGCATCGGTGCTCGGCTGGCTGGATCGCCAGGCGCCCTGATCTGCGGTACGCGAGCCCGGCCCCGCGGGCCGAGCGCGGGAGCTACCTGAGGCGCTCGCGAGCCGCGGCGAGGACGTCGGCCAGGGTTTGCGCCAGGGGAATCTCGGGGGTCCAGCCGGTGACCTCACGGATGTGATCGTTGCTGCCGATCATGCGGGGCGCGTCGACCGGACGCACCAGCGCCGGGTCGGTGACGAGCGTGATCGGCCGGTGGGCGTGGGCGAGCAAGGCATCGGCGATTTCTTGGATACTCACGCCTCGCCCCGAGCACACGTTGTACACATCGCCCGCCACACCATGGACCGCGGCCAGTCGATACGCCCGCACCACATCGCGTACGTCGGAAAGGTCACGGACGGCGGTCAGCGAGCCGACGGGGATCTCGTCAACGCCATCGAGTTCGGCGCGCGCGATCCGCGCCGCCAGCGCGGGGACGACGAACTGGTCGGTCTGGCCGGGACCAGTGTGGCCGAAGGGCCGAACCCTCACAATGTCGAGCCCGTCGGCGAGGAAGGTTTGCAGGGCGACAAAGTCGGCGGCGACCTTGCTCGCGCCGTAGGGCGTCACCGGTCGGAGCGGAGCGTCCTCCCGGAGCGGGATGAGTTCGGGGTCGGCGTTGCCGTACTCCTCGGAACTCAAGATCACCACGACCCGCGGGACCTTGACCTCGACGCAGGCGCGCAACACGTGAAGTGTGCCTTCGGCATTCACGCGGAACGACGCGCCCGGGCTCGACCAACTCTGGCCGACGCTGCTGAGCGCCGCCAGGTGGTACACGACTTCAGGTTGCGCGTCGCGCATCGCGGCCAGCACGGAGTCCGCGTCGGTGACGTCGACCTCTACCGGGCCGAACAGGTCCATCTCGGTGACGTCGTCACCGTTGGCCCGCAGATGGGCGACCAAATGCGGGCCAACGAATCCGCCCGCGCCAGTCACAGTTGCTCTCATCGGTTTCCCCCCAGGGCGTCAGCGTATGCGTCGAGGTGCTGGTCGACGGACCTCGCCCAGGTGAAGGTCGCGGCCCGTGGCGGCCCGGCCACACGGAGCCGGTCGCGTTCGTCAGGGTGGTCGTAGAGGGCGGTCATCGCGACGGCCAACCGGTGGGGGTCGCGCGGCGGTATGAGCACCGCGGCGTCGCCGACGACATCTTCCATGGCGGAGCCGCTGGTCGTGATGAGCGGAGCACCGCACGCGAGCGCCTCGAGCGCCGGGAGCCCGAATCCCTCTTCGAGTGATGGGTAGACAACGGCGACGGCCTGGCGGAAGAACGCGGGGAGGAGATCGGCCGGCATCCAGCCGGAGCGCATGATCTGGGTGGTGCAGCCGCTGCGGGCGGCGGCGTCGCGGATGGCGTCTGCCCCCCACCCATCCCGCCCGGCGATGACGAGCCGGAGTTCCGGGCGGTCGGGCGCGATCCGAGCGAAGGCCGCGATGAGCGTGGGCACGTCTTTGCGCGGTTCGAGCGTCGCTGCGAACGCGAAGTAGGGCGGGCGAATGCCGTGATTCGCGAGCCGGCGGAGGTCGTCGTCGACCTCGGAGCGAAATTGTTCGTGGTCGACTCCGTGTTCGGCCACCACGATGGGCGCGGTCGGGTGGAGCACGGCAGCGAGACGCTTCGCCGTGTGCGGGCTGACCGCGATGATCGCATCCGCGCGGTGCACGCTCGCAACGATCATGCGCCGGAAGAACATGACCTTGGACCGCTCGTGCCACTCGGGATGTTCGAAGAACGTGAGGTCGTGCACGGTGACCACGCGTGGGATTTCGAGTCGGAGCGGCAGCGTGTAGTGCGGTCCGTGCCAGAGGTCGGCCCGAATCCGCGCCGCCAGCCCACGGGCGCCGGTTTGCTCCCATACGAGGCGGGCGGGGCGGCGATCCGGGACTTCGGCGTGAAGCGTTGCGGTCGGAGCAATCGCGCCCCAACGTTCCGTATCGGCGCGACGGGCAGCGAGATGGAGTTCGATCTCACTCCGCCGGGCGAGTTCCCGGGCCACCTCGATCGTGGCGACCCCGGCGCCCACGGGCGCGCGGGGACGGCCGAGACATCGAGCAGGAGCCGCACGGCGATTGAGTCTAGGAGGCGTCGATGGCGGCGGCGTAGGCCGCGGCGTGCGCATGGGCCGAGCCGCGCCACGTGAACCCGGCCGAACGTTCGCGACCGGCCCGGGCCATTGCTCGCTGTCGTGCGGGGTCGATCGCGACTTCCACGATTGCCCGTCCCCACCCGTTGATGTCTCCGACGGGAACCAACACACCGGCTCGCCCGACCACTTCCGGCAGGCTGGTTGCCCTGCTCGCGATGACCGGGCAGCCCCGCGCCATGGCTTCGAGGGCGGGGAGGCCGAACCCTTCGTAACGCGAAGGAACGGCGCACAGCGTGGCTCGTCGGTACAACGCGTCGAGGGTGTGTTCGTCGACGGTTCCCAGGCGGCGCACGCCGTCGACATCAAGGCCGGCGACCTCGAGCCAACCGTCGGGTCCGACGATGGCCAGGGTGAGGTCGGGGAGTTCGCGGCGGGCCCGGGTCATCGCGCGGGCGAGGATGTCGAGGCCCTTCCGTGGCTCGACGGTTCCCACCGCGAGCACAAACGGCGTGGTGACGCCCATGCGCTCGACTCGCTGATCGATCACGTCGTCGGATTCGGGTGTGCGGATGGCAACTCCATGCGGCGCGAGATGGATCCGCTCGCGTTCGAAGCCGACGCGGACGAGTTCGTCGCGGGCAAACCGTGATGCGGTGACGATGGCCTGGGCATGTTGGTGGGCAAGATCGAGACCGCGCTCGTGAAACTGGAGCCCGCGCCGCGTGAACGATGTGGGTTCTCGCAGGAAGGCCACGTCGTGAACGGTCACGACGAGCGGGGTCGAGCCGGTGGGTGGAATCGCGAGGCTCGGCGCGTGGATGACATCGACGGGGAGGTTGATGCGCGGCATCCGGAGGCGATGCCATGCTTCGTACCGCAGCGGTCCACGGGGCCAACCGAGGTCGACGGTCGATCCGAGGAGGGCCTGAACCCGCCGACTCGGGCGTCCCGCACCGAAGCAGACCACCTCGACGTCCGCCGCCGGCAGGTTCTGGGCCAGGTGCACGATGTAGCGACCGATACCTCCGGGCACCGGTTGGAAGAGCTGACCGATGTGCAGCCCGGCCTTCATTGCAGGCTCCGGTACACGCTCATCAACTTCTCGACGGTATCCGCCCAGCTGAACTGGCTCACCCGCGCCCGCCCGCGGGCGATGGCCTGGTCGCGGTCGGCGCCCGGATTACTCAACCGCGCGAGTTCTTCGGCGAGTGCGTCGGCGTCCTCGGGTGCGACCAGGCTCGCGGCATCGCCCAGCACCTCGGGGAGTGAACCCGCAGTACTCGCCACCACGGGAACGCCGCATTGCATGGCCTCCAACGGCGGGAACCCGAAGCCTTCGTAGAGCGACGGGTAGGCGAACACCATTGCGCCGGTGAGGAGGTCGGCCCGATCGCGGTCGGCGACGAAACCCAGTCGGTGGATCCGCGCCCGGCTTGGGCAGGCGTTCACGGCGTCGTCGACTCGATCGGAATCCCAACCGGGCGGTCCGGCGAGCACGAGGTGAAGGTTCGGGTCGGCGGTGGCCAGGCTCGAGAAGGCGCGAACGAGCGTGGTCAGGTTCTTCCGCGGCTCGATGGTTCCGAGCGCCAGGATGTACCGGTCGGTGCCGGCGATCGCGTGTCCCCGAGCGGCGTCACCGCCTTCGACCATCGGGACGCCCGACGCGATCGCGACCACTCGATCGCGGTCGACGCCGAAATAGTCGCGGACCTCATCGGCGACGAACTCGCTCGGCGTGTGGATCACCGCACCTCGCGTGAGGGCCCGGGTGATCAAGGTGGGGTAACGCAGCGTGTCGGGCGTGCAGAGTTCCGGAAAGCGCAGGAAGGTCACATCGTGCACGGTGATGACGATCGGCGCCCGGGCCGGTGGGGCGACGAAGTTGGTCGCGTGGACGATGTCGACCGGCCCGGTCCAATCTTCGGCCCGGGGACGGGTCAGCCCCCGCTCCCACACCCCACGGACGACCTGGGCCGGGAACGGCCGAGTCGCGGCGCGCACTCCTGATGGGAGCAAGCGACTGAGTTCATTGCGACCCCGCATAGTGAGCGCGTACGCGCAGACGCTCGCGTCGGCGCGTCCCGCGAGTCCCGTGAGGATCCCGGCGGTGACTTCGCCGACACCGGTGCGTTGACCAAGAAGTGGGGTGCCGTCGATGGCGATGCGAAGGGCGCCGATACGTCGGATCCTAGAGGTCGGTACCGGATTCCTCCCGTCTTCTCGGCCCGATTTTCGCCAACTCGGCCGGGGAGGTGACGCGTGCCACGATGGCTGGAGCACGGCGGACTCCAGCTTCCACCCCGGAGTCGCCGATGATGAATGCAACCGACCGGCAGCGAGTGGAGCGATCGTCGATGAAGTCCTGGGTAGCTGCCGCGACCGGCGTTGTCCTCGGAATGGGATGGGTGGTCGTGCCTGCGGTGGCGACCACGCCTAGCGCGGCGGTCGTCACGCCGGGAATCCATGGCACCGCAGTGAGCGGGAGCGGCGTCGTGCACGCCGGCTGGAGTGCGACCATGCGCGCACCTGCGAATCTCGTTGGCGTGCAATGGGACGGTGACCCCGATGCCCGGTTTCGGGTGGAGGCCCGGGCTGCCGATGGACCGTGGCGCGCGATCACCGACGTCGGGTTCGAATCCGAACACCAACCCGACCCGGGAACCGTCGAGGCGGCCCGCGCGTCGAAGCGACCGGCGAGCGATGCGGTGTGGGTCGGCGATGCCGACGCGGTACGGGTGCAACTCTTGGAGGGCACTGCACGCGACGTAACCGTCGATCGGATCACGAGTCCTCGTGCGACACCGACCCCCGGAGTCGCGAGCGCGGCGACGGTCGCGATGCCGGGGATCATCTCGCGTGCAGAGTGGGGTGCCGACGAGAACTTGCGACTCGCGAACTGTCCGGAAGCGCCGGACATTTCTGCCAATGTCACCATGGCCGTTGTCCATCACACCGGTGGGAACAACAACTACGGACCGAGGGACACGCCGGCGATCGTGCGCGGGCTGTACGGGTATGCCACCCAGACGCTCAAGTACTGCGACACGCACTACAACTTCTTCATCGATCGGTACGGGCAGATCTTCGAGGGCCGGTACCAAAGCGTCTGGGACCCGGTGCGCGCGGCCCACACCACGGGGATGAACACTGCGACGGTTGGGGTCGCCCTGATCGGGAACTCCCAGACCGCGGCAATGCCTCCGGCCGCGATCGATGCGCTCCAGCGGCTGCTGGCGTGGAAACTCAACCTGCACGGGGTCGACCCGGCACGGACCGTCGACTACACCACCATTTCTGGCACTGACCGGTGGCCGGCGGGGTCGACGCATCGGCTCCCGTTCATCGTGGGTCACCGCGATCCCGGTTCGACCGACTGCCCCGGCGGCAACGTCTACGCGCTGCTTCCACAGATCCGGCTCAACGTCGCCAGCCGAATCCTGAACGGCGGGGCCGACATCGTCGCACCACACGCGCTCGGGGCGAGTGCTCCGAAAGTCGTGGTAGCCAGCGCGTTCGGGGTCGTCTATCCCGCTGGGGGTGCGCCCGCGTTGCGGGCCGGCGCGGTCTGGCCGAACTGGGCGATCGCGCGGGATGTCGAACTCATTCCATCGGGCAACGGCGGGTACACGCTCGACGCCTTCGGTGGGTTGCACGCCTTCGGGTTCGCGCCGGCGATGGTCGGGGGCCCGTATTGGCCGGGGTTCGCCATCGCGCGGGATTTCGTTCCGCGCGCGAGCGGCGGCGGGTGGGTGCTCGACGGATTTGGCGCGATCCATGCCTTTGGTGGCGCGCCCGCGTTGGGGAGCGGCCCGTACTGGCGGGGCCTTGATGTCGCGCGCAAGCTCGTGCGCTTCAGTGGGGGCTGGTATGTGCTCGATGCCTACGGAGCGCTCCATCCCGTCGGATCGGCGCCCGCGGTTGCCGGTCCCTATTGGCCGGGCTGGACGATCGCTCGGGATGTGAAGGCCAATCCGGATGGGCCCGGTGGGTACGTCCTCGATGGTTTGGGCGGCATCACGCCGGTCGGCGGGGCACCGGGCGTGTCGGGGGCGCCGTTCTTCGGACGGGATGTGGCACGGGGCTTCACGGTGCTCTCCGGCCGCCGTGGATACACCGTTCGCGACGACGGGTACCTGGCTCGATTCGGCGGCGCGCCGGCGGTGTCCCAGAGCCGGGGCACTTGGCGGAACGCGGCGCCGATCACGACTCCGTGGGTGGTCGCGGGTGTTGCGGCCGCCGGATGATCATCGCCTGACCGTTCCGACGAGTGACGCTACAGATCGAGCGGCTCGTGTTCGATCTGGCTGATCAGGGAATCGATGCCTTCGTCGACACCGCCGCGCATGCGCGTGGCCAGCGCGACGCCCATCACGATCGCCGTCACGATCGTGCCGGCGAGGAATCCGATCTCGACTCGGAGCGCGAGGTCCGAAATCGCCGTGGCGCCGACGATGAACGCGATGACGCCGGCACCCCAGGCGACTGCCGCTTCCCGGTGGCCGTGGAGCGCGATGAGGGCCTGCGCGATCGTCAACGCAATGATGAAGACCCCGTTACCGGCGACCAGAAGCCCAAGGTCGACGGCACCGATGTCGAACGGCGGGAACAACTTCTCGCCGATCGGGACGCCCACGGCGAACGCGGCCGCCGTTCCGAGGGCCGCAATGGCACACACGAGCACCATCAGTTGGCGGAATCCGTTCCGGAACTCGTCGTGGCGGCCCGCGCCGGCGAGACCCGCCAGCTTGGGGAGCAACGTGCCCTGCACGGCTTGGAACAGCAACGGAGGAATCCGGCCGACGAAGAAGGCACTGCTCAACGCAGCCGCGATCGCGGCGTCGCCGGGGCCGCGCAGAATCCCGACGCCAAGGAGCACGGAGTAGCCCAGCGCCTGCATGAGGAGAGAGCCGGCGAGCAGCCAGCCCAGGGTGTTCGACAGCTCGGAATAGGGCGCGGGGGGGCCTTCCCGCAGGAGACCCTTCTGGCCGAGGAGTGCGATGCCCGTCGCAAGGAAGGGGGAGAGCGCGATGCAGAGCCCGTACGGCCCGGCAGTGTCGACACCCATCTTCCAGAGCACGAGCGCGGCGGCGAGCTTGGCGCTGCCGTCGATCGCAAGGATCTTCCCGTAGGGAACGAAGCGACCGTTCCCGGAGAGCGTGCCTCGGGTGAGGTGCATGAACGCGAATCCGAAGAGCCCGATGGCCAGGCTCATGACCAGGAGCCAATCTCCGTGGAAGAGCGAGTCGACGTACAGCGGTGCGGCGGCGAGCGTGGCGACCGCCATGACCGTGGTCAGTACGGCCCCCAGCCGGGCGGCGCGGTGAACGAGGGGCCCGCCACCGAGGTCCTGCGCCCGGCGGTGTGCGAGCGCGCGCCCGACTTCTTGTTCGAGTGGGAGGAACAGGCCAGGGCCGGCCACGAAGATGAAACCCCAGAACGCGTTGAAGGCGTTGAACGGTCGGTCGGCCAGCGCCTGACGAGCGACCGTCAAGAAGATGAAGGTCGTGACGGCCGTGATCATCAGGCCGATACCGACCGCGATGGTCCCTTCGGGAACGGCGTCCCGGGTCTTGCCGATGAGTTTCTCGGCCCGATCTTTCACGCGTTGCGACCCGATCTTCGCGATGGAGGACGTGGAGGTAGTTCGTACCGCCCGAAAGCCGCATGAGTGTACCTGGGGTGTCCTCAAGGAACGGTCACACTCGAAGGGGCCCGGTCGGGTATGGCCGATCCGGGTTCGCGATGATGTCGGGGTGAAGACGCGAACGCTGTTGGTGCTGGCCCTCGTGACCGGTCTGGCCATCCTGATCGCGGGCATCTTGCAGATCAGTGCAGGTGGCCGGTGACTCGGAGCGCCTTCATCGACGAGAATGACCTCGCACGCCGTTCACCGACCCCGGAGGCATACCATGGCTGAGCAGTTCGACGTCGTGGTGCTCGGTGGCGGACCGGGCGGGTACGCGGCGGCGCTCTACGGAGCCGCCGCCGGTCTGAACATCGCGCTCATCGAGGAATCTCGCATCGGCGGCACGTGTCTCCACCGCGGCTGTATTCCCGCCAAGGAACTTCTTCAGACGGCGGAGGTGCTCCGGACCGTTCGGAACGCGAAGGAGTTTGGCGTCGACGCCGGACACCCCACTGTTGATCTGGTGGCGAGCTTGGCACGCAAGCAGACCGTCGTGGACCGGCTGACCAAAGGGCTCGAAGGATTGCTCAAGGGTCGGAAGGTCACGGTGTTCTCGGGGACGGGCACGGTGGTCGATGCCGCGGCGCGGTTGGTTCGCGTGTCGGACGGTACCGAACTCTCCGGGACGTCGTTGATCCTGGCGACCGGATCGGCCCCGCGGTCGATCCCCGGGTTCGACTTCGACGGGGAACGCATCCTGTCCTCTGATCATGTGCTGGCCATGGATCGGGTTCCCGGTCGGGTGGCGATCATCGGTGGCGGCGCGATCGGGTGTGAGTTCGCGTCGTATCTGGCCGAGGTCGGCAGTGACGTCACGGTGCTCGAAGCGCTTCCGAGCATCCTGCCGGGCGTGGACACACAAGTCGCCGATGTGGTCGCCCGTGCGTTCAAGAAGCGGCGGATCACGGTCGAGACCGGGATCAGCGTCACCGGCTATGACCGAGATGCGGCCCTGACGCTGCACGCACAGCGGGGCGACGAGACCATGGACCTCGAGGTCGACGCGATCATCGTCAGCGTCGGGCGTCGCCCGCGCTCGGAGAACATTGGCCTCGAGGGATCAGGAGTCACGGTCGACGAACGAGGATTCATCGCGGTCGACGATCACATGCGCACTGCAGTTCCGGGCGTCTACGCGGTGGGTGACGTGGTGCCGACCCCCGCCCTGGCTCACGTCGGGTTCGCGGAAGCAATCGTCGCGATCAAGGCGATCCTTGGTGAGGACGTCGTGCCGATCGACTACGACCGCGTGCCGTGGGGGATCTACTGCCATCCCGAGGTGTCCTTCACCGGGCTCACCGAGCAGGCCGCGATCGACCGCGGGTACGACGTCGAGATCTCGGCTCACCGGTTCATGGGGAACGGCCGCGCGCTGATCATCGGGGAGCCCGACGGCATGGTGAAGATTGTGGCCGAGCGCGGTACCGGTGTGATTCTCGGCGTCCATATTGCCGGTCCGTGGGCGACCGAGCTGATCGGCGAGGGGTACCTCGCGGTCAACTGGGAAGCCACCGCCGCAGATCTCGGCGCGTTGATTCATCCGCATCCGACCCTGGGCGAACTCTTCGGTGAATCGGCGCTCGCGCTCACCGGCCGTTCGCTGCACGGGTAACGAAGGGAACCGACGTGGACGTGACGATGCCCCAACTGGGCGAAACGGTCACCGAAGGCACGATCACCAAGTGGTTGAAGGCGGTCGGTGAGTCGGTCGCGCTCGACGAGCCGTTGTTCGAAGTCTCGACCGACAAGGTCGACTCCGAGGTTCCCTCGCCCGTCGCCGGAGTCCTGACCGAGATCGTGGTCGCCGAAGGCGACACCGTCGACGTCGGCGCGCGTCTCGCGGTCATCGGTGATCCCGGTGACGCGCCCGCCGTCGCTCCAGCCGCCGCGCCAGCCGAGCCGGCCGCCGAACCCGCCCCAGCTGCCCCGACCCCATCGGCGCCCGAGCCGGCTCCGGCTCCCGCGCCCCCCGCGCCCCCACGCGTGGTCCCGGCCGCGCCACCGATCGCGGTTCCGGCGTCGACGGCACCGGCAGGGCTCGTGACCTCGCCGCTCGTGCGGCGCATGATCTCGGAACGAGGGTTGGACCCGGCTCGTATCGTCGGGACCGGCGACGGTGGTCGGATCACCCGCCGCGATGTCGAGTCGGCCGGTTCCGGGTCTGCCCGGCGCGGTGGCGCCACGCCGGCAGCGATGCCCGCACGGGTCGTGTCGGGCGACGAGCGGGTGCCGTTCGACAACATCCGGCGTCGCACCGCCGAACACATGGTGATGTCCAAGGCGGTCAGCGCCCACGTCGCGACGGCGATCGAAGTCGACTTCGAGCGGGTCGAGCGCGTCCGCCGGATTCATGGCGATGCGTTCCGCTCCGAGGAAGGATTCGGCCTCACCTACTTGCCGTTCATCGTGCGGGCGTTCTGCGATGCGGTGCACAGCTTCCCTTCGGTGAATGCCACCGTGGATGGCGACGCGCTGGTGATCCACCACGACGTCAACCTCGGGATCGCGGTGGATCTCGATTTCGCGGGTCTCATTGCGCCCGTCATGCGCAACGTCGACACGAAGCGGCTCCGCTTTGTCGCCCGCGACATCCACGACCTCGCGGGACGGGCGCGCAGCAGGCAACTCGGCCCCGACGAGATCATGGGCGGCACCTTCACGATTACCAACATGGGCCCGTTCGGCACCCTGTTCACGGTGCCGATCATCAACCAGCCCCAGGTCGGGATCCTCGCGACCGACGCCGTGCGGAAACGTCCGGTGGTCGTCGAGGGCCCTGACGGTGAGGATTCGATCGCGATCCACTCGGTGGGCGTCTTGACCCTGACCTGGGATCACCGCGCCTTCGACGGGGCGTACGCAGCCTCGTTCCTTCATGCAGTCGCGCAGATCATCGAAACGCGTGATTGGGAAGCCGAACTCGCCTAGTGCATCCGTTGCGCGCTCGTTGGCTGGGACGGGTTTCCTATACCGAAGCGCTCGCGCTGCAACGCGCGCTCCACGCGCGGAACGACGAGGATTATCTCCTGCTGCTCGAGCATCCGCACACCTACACGCTGGGCAAGCGCGCGGACTCGGCGCACGTCTTGGTCGATCCGGCGTCGGTGGGCGCTGCGTTGATCACGACCGACCGGGGCGGCGATGTCACCTACCACGGTCCCGGCCAGCTCGTGGGGTATCCGATCGGCGAGCTCGCGACATCGGCCGCGGGCACGCGAGATGTGGTCGCCCACGTGCGGCGGATCGAGGCGGCGCTCATCCAGGTGCTCGGCGAGTTCGGTATCCGCGGCGAACGGGTCGACGGTCGCAGCGGTGTGTGGGTTGGCAACGAGAAGATTGCCGCTATCGGCGTGCGGGTGGCGCGCGGTCGGACGATGCACGGGTTCGCGCTGAACATCGACTGTGACCTCACGATGTTCGACCACATCGTTCCCTGTGGCATTCGGGACGCGGGCGTCACGTCGATGGGTGCACTGCTCGGTCGCGCGCCCGCCATGGCCGAGGTCGTCGACTCGGTCGTCGCGGCCTGGGCCCGCGCGACGACCGGGCCCGGAATCGACGTTGCGCCCGTCGACGTCGCGTCCGTTGGATTCGGACGACCCGGGGAACCGGCGGCGGTCGAGATCGGACGACGGCCCGGGTGGATGAAGGTCACAGCGGATCTCGGCCCGGAGTATCGGCGCCTGAAGCGGCTGATCCACGAGCAGGAACTCCACACCGTGTGTGAGGAGGCGGGGTGCCCGAACATCTTCGAGTGCTGGTCGCAGCGCACCGCGACGTTCATGATCCTCGGTGATCGGTGTACCCGAGCCTGTGGGTTCTGCCTGGTCGATACGCGCAAGCCGTTCCCGATCGACCCCGACGAGCCGCGCCGCGTGGCCGACGCGGTGGCCACGCTCGGCTTGGTCCATGCGGTGATCACGAGTGTCGCCCGCGACGATGTCGCCGACGGCGGTGCCGCCGGATTCGCGGCGACGATCCACGCAGTTCGGGCGCGCACTCCGGAGACGACGATCGAGGTGTTGATTCCGGATTGCAAAGGAGACGCCACCGACCTCCAGACGATCTTCGATGCTCGCCCGGATGTGCTGAATCACAACCTCGAGACGATCGCCCGGTTGCAGCGGCGGGCGCGCCCGTCGGCGGGATACGCCCGGTCACTTGCCGTGCTGGGCCGCGCGAAGGATGCCGGACTCGTGACGAAGTCGGGGATCATCCTCGGCCTCGGAGAAGAACTCGACGAGGTGCGGTCGGCGCTGGCCGATCTCCGCAATGTCGGCGTCGACATCGTGACGCTCGGCCAGTACCTCCAACCGTCGTCGGCTCACCTCCCCGTGGCGCGGTGGGTCACACCGGAGGAGTTCACCGAGCTGGGTGAGTTCGCTCGGAGTCTCGGTTTCGGTCACGTCGAGTCCGGACCCTTGGTGCGGTCGAGTTACCACGCCCGTGACGGTGCTGATTCGACGCTGTCCGTCACTGCGGTATGAGCGTGCCGTTCGCTGCTCGTCAGGCGGCGGCACGCGCCGCGCTGGATCGCGCCGGGCTCGACGCGCTGTTGGTGTCGGTGGGCGCCGACCTTCCGTACTTCACCGGCTATGAGGCCATGCCCCTCGAGCGACTCACCATGCTGGTGCTGCCGCGTGATGGCGCCGCGACGCTCGTGGTCCCGGAACTCGAGGCACCGCGCGTGCCGGCGAACGGTTCCTGCATCGTTCATGCATGGCCCGAAGGCGATGATCCCGTCGGCGTCGTCGCCGGTCTCGTTGGTTCGGCGCGCGGGGTCGCGATCGGTGATCACACCTGGACCCGGTTCACGCTCGCGCTCCAGGCCGCCATGGCCGGCGTCGGGTTCGTCGCGGCGAGCCGGATCACCGGTCCGTTGCGGGCGGTCAAAGACGAAGCCGAGATCGCGGCCCTTCGGGCCGCGGCGCGCGCGGTCGACTCGGTCGTCGCGGAGATGCGCGATCGACCTTTTGGGGGTCGGACCGAGCGTGAGGTGAGCCGTGAGTTCGTGGATCGGATGCTGGCGCACGGGCACGATCGACCGAACTTCGCAATTGTGGGGTCGGGACCGAATGGCGCATCACCCCATCACGATGCCGGTGATCGGGTGATCACACGCGGCGACGTCGTCGTGTGCGACTTTGGCGGGACGATGGCGGGGTACTGCTCGGACATCACTCGGATGTTCGTGGTCGGCGATCCGAATTCGGAAGTCGTCGATACCTACGCCGCACTGGCCCAGGCCCAGGAAGCGGCGGTGCGGGCCGCGACCGTCGACTCGCCCTGCGAAGCGGTCGACGCGGTGGCGCGCGACCATCTTGCCCGCGCCGGGCTCGCCGACGCTTTCATCCATCGGACTGGTCACGGCATCGGCCTCGAGGCGCACGAAGATCCCTACATCGCGGCCGGGAATCGGTCGCCGCTCGTTGCCGGGCATGCGTTCAGTATCGAGCCGGGCGTGTACTTCCCAGGGCGGTTCGGCATGCGACTCGAAGACATCGTCGTCGCGACGGCAACCGGCCCGGAACGCCTCAACCGGGCGCCGCGCGATCTCGCCATCGTCGACTGACATGCATCTCGACGCCGCGACGATCTTGCTGCAATGGGCCGCCGGGGGCTTGGCCTTTCTCTGGGTCACGACGCGGGGACGCTTGGTGAGCATCGGCTATGGATGGCTGCTGCGCGGGGTCTACGGCGCGATGGCAATCGGCGCGATCGCCGCCGAGTGGCAGACCCGTCGACACGGGTGGGGTCACACGGTGTTCCTCATTGCGTCCGCCGGGGTCGTGCTGGGCGCGACCGTCGCGTTGGTCGTGAGTGTGGTGCGGCGCCGAGCCGGCGTCTCGGGTGCCGATGAACTGGCTGCGAGCCGATCGGAGCGGGTCGCGGCGATGGCCGGTCGCACCGAAATCCATGACGGCGGCGACTCATCCGTTGACGGGGCGGGCACCGGCGAACGCCGCGAGTTCCCTCCCGCCCTCGATCTGGTGGCGCCGGCGTTCGGTGTCGTCGCGCTGGTGGGCGCGGCCGAGTTCTCGGGCGGCTCACTCTGGCTGGCGGCCGTCCGCTTGATCGTGGGTGCCGCGTTCCTCGGGGTGGTCAGCGACGCGATGTTGCTCGGCCACTGGTACCTGACCCAGCCGGGTCTGCCGCGCGAACCGTTGAAGGAGTTGGTGCGGTGGGCCGGGTACGTCTGGCCGGCAGAAGTCTTGGTGCTCCTCTTCCCACCGGGCATGATCGGGGTGCTGAGCGGTGGACGGTCCGATGGCTACGGCGGTCTGATCGGTTGGATGTGGGTCGTGTGTGCGATCACCACCGCGATCCTGCTGCGGGTCACGTGGCTCGCGCTGCGGGAGCGCTACTACTCGGCGGTGATGGCCGCGACCGGGTTGCTGTACCTCGCGATCCTCACGGCGTTCGGCACCGACCTCGTGGCTCGCGCGCTGCTCGCGCCCTGAGGGCTCGTCGACCGAGTTCAGGTGCGTACGAAGATGCTCACGTCGTCGAGCACGCGCTCGCGCCCGAGGAATTGTTGACGGGGCGACCGGCGCAGGATTGCCGCCGCGGTCGGATCGGCCAGGGTGATGGTCGCTGCGACCTTTTCGCCCGGTGCCCGAGCGTGGAACTCTCCGAGGAGCCACGCTTCGTCGGGATCGACCACGGTGTCGTACCCGCGCCGCTCGAGGTCGACCATCACCGCGGACGCGAGTGCCCATGCCGACGGACCGCGGCTGCGTACGAGGACCGGGCGGTCCGTCGGCGGGCCGAGCGTGGCGGGGACGTTGCGGGTGATCGGCGGAACGACCTGTAAGGCAATCGCGTCCGGGGGTGCGGCGCGCCAAGCGTTCCAGCTGTTGAGCATCGAGAGGGCGAGGACGATGCCGACCAAGATCCGCAACGGGATTCGGGCCGCCGGTCGCGTTCCCGGCAGCAGGAATGCGGCGCCGAGTGAGATCCAGGCACCGGCGCTCGCCACTGCGATCCATAGGATGAGGTAGTCCTCGATCGGACCGATGACGCGGGCCATGGACCAGGCCGCGGCCGCGATCGAGAGCGCCACGAGGCCGGCGAGTGAGACCGCCGACCAGGCTCGTCGCCGGAGGGCGATGGCCACCGCCGCGACGAGGGCGAGCAGCGTCATGACTCCGGCCCAGGTTGGCGCCCGGTGGTGAGCGGCCCGGCCGGCATCGAGATCGATGATCTGCGCGGGTACGACGCCGAGTTCGCGAAGCGTGACCGAGATGCCGTCGCTCAAGGTGTGATCGGGCTCGGCGTCGGAGAAGAACTGGCGGAGCTCGCTGAGGTTCCCGGGTTCGTCGCGGACTTGCTGGTACAGGCTGGGACTCCAGAGCACGGCCAAGGTGCCGAAGGCGACGAGCGCGACGATGCCGACTCGGCGCCACGGCACGAGGTTCCGAACGGCGCGCGTGATCACAATGGCCGCCGCGCCGGCCAAGATCGCGACCGTCACCGCCGCGTAGCCGACGTGCGACTGCACGAGGAATGATCCGCCGGCAACCGCCAACGGATACGACCAGAGGTCGCCCGCCGTCGCGTTCCACGCGAGGAGCAGGACGCCGGCGAGCGGCAGGATCGTGATCCATGGGTTCCATGGCAGGCGGAACACTTCGGGACCGAGGGCCCAGACGAAGATCCCGAAGACGACCATCGACCAACCGAGGAAGCGAGGCCCGCCACGACGGTGCAGTACGAAGGCAACGATGACCGTGGCGATCAGGGCGGTCAGGGTCGACGCAGCGAACAGCGCGGCGTGCGTTGCTGCCGAGTACGCGATATGGCAACGCGAGCCAGTCGAAGAGCAGCGGCCCCGGGTGGTGCCAGTGGTAGCGGGAGTAGGGCCCCAGCAGGACGGCGTGATTGCCGACCTCTCGCACGCGCAACTCGATGAGTGCCATGTCGCCGTAGGTCCGCGCCGTGCCCTGACGGGTCGTGAAGAGCGCGATCAGGCCGACGCCGAACGGGAGTGTGGCGAGCGCGGTCAGGAGGAGCGAGCACCGACGCTCGCGGTCCGAACGGCTGGTCGACGTCCCGAAGCCGCCGGATCCGCCGCGACTCCGGCCCGCGGGTCGCGCCGGAGTGTCAGTGGCGAGCCCCATCGCGCTCCGAGTGTAGGGGCCGTTGCTCCGCGGGCGTGGTCGCGTCGGTGACCCAAACTCAGACGACGAAGTACTTGGCCTCGGGGTGGGGCACGATGATCGCGCTCGTCGTTTGCTCCGGTTCGAGCTGGAACTCGTCCGTCAGCGCAACGCCGATCCGCTCGACTTCGAGAAGTTCGACGAGCTTGGCCTGATCGTCGAGATCCGGACAGGCCGGATAGCCCCACGAATACCGCGAGCCACGGTATTTCTGGCGGAACAGACCCGCGAGGCTCGGACCGTCCTCGGCCGCGAACCCCCACTCCTCGCGAATGCGGCGGTGCCAGAGCTCCGCGAGCGCTTCGGTCATCTCGACCGACAGCCCGTGACACATCAGATATTCCTGATACCGATCGGCCGCGAACAACTCACGTTCGCGCTCGCTCGCGGCCGAGCCGACGGTGACGACGTGGAACGCGGCATAGTCGGCATCACCGGATGCTGCGGGTCGGAAGAAGTCGGCGATGGAGAGGAAGCGGTCCTTCCGTTGCCGGGGGAAATGGAACCGGAACCGCTCGGACCGGCGTTCGTCGTCGGTCCAGACGATGAGGTCGTCACCTTCGGCATTGACGGGGAAGTACCCCCACGCCACCGCCGGGACGAGCCAGCCCTGGGACTTGGCGTTGTCGAGCTCGGCCCGCAGGGTCGGGCGGATCCGCGTCTTGAAATCGTCGTCGGACTCGCCGCTCTGCGGCCGGAATTGCCATTGGTTGCGGAACAGCGCGGTCTCGTTGATGAACGTCGCGATCTCATCGAGCGGAATGCCCTTGGCGACACGCGCGCCGAGGAACGGAGGTGTGAACACCGGGACATCGACCGCGACATCCGAACGCGCCGGCACGTCGACGGCCTCGACGGCTTGCTCGCTCTTGCGCGGAGGCAGTTTCCGGCCCCCCGGGGCGCGACCGAGGTCCGGATCGATCGTGCCCGACTTCTTGGCGGTCATCAGGGTGTCCATCGTGTGGAGGCCTTCGAACGCGTCTTTGCCGTAGAAGAGTCGACCTTCGTATACCGCGCGCAGATCGACTTCGACGTAGTTGCGGGTCAGGGCCGCACCGCCGAGCATGACGGGGACTTCCGCGAGGCCGAGTTCGTTCATCTCGATCAAGTTCTCGCGCATGATGATCGTCGACTTCACGAGCAGTCCGCTCATCCCGATCGCGTCGGCGTTCACTTCCTTCGCCTTGTCGACGAACGTCTGGAGCGGGGCTTTGATCCCGATGTTGTGAACTTCGTAGCCGTTGTTCGTGAGGATGATGTCGACCAGGTTCTTGCCGATGTCGTGCACATCGCCCTTGACGGTGCCGAGGACGACGATCCCCTTGCCGCCGGCATCGTCCTTCTCGAGGTGCGGTTCGAGATAGGCGACCGCGGTCTTCATGGTTTCCGCGCTCTGGAGGACGAACGGCAACTGCATCTCGCCGCGCCCGAAGAGATCGCCGACCACTTTCATGCCTTCGAGGAGCACATCGTTGATGATCGACAACGCCGCGCGTCCACCGGTGAGAGCTTCATCGAGGTCGGCTTCGATGCCGTCGCGCTCACCGTCGATGATGCGATGCGACAGACGTTCCTCGATGGTCCACCCCGAGCGATCCTCTTTCTCGATCGCGCCCGCCTCGACGCCTTCGAACAGCGAGAGGAGTTCGGTCAACGGGTCGTAGCCGTCGCGCCGGCGGTCGTAGATGAGGTCGAGAGCGACCTCGCGGACGTGATCGTCGATCTTGTGCATCGGGATGATGCGGGCCGCGTGGGCGATCGCCGAGTCGAGGCCGGCGTCGCGGCATTCGTGGAGGAACACACTGTTGAGGACGTGACGAATGGCGGGCTTGAGGCCGAAGCTGACATTGGACAGCCCGAGGACGGTCGAGGAGCCCGGAAGCTCGGTCTTGGCGCGGCGGATCGCCTCGATGGTCTCGATGCCGTCGCGGCGCAGTTCGTCCTGTCCGGATCCGAGGGGGAACGTGAGCATGTCGAAGATGAGGTCGGTGGGGTCGATGCCGTACTTCTCCGTGGCGAGCTTGTAAATGCGCTGGCAGACCCGCAGCTTCCAGTCGGCGTCGCGCGCCTGTCCTTCCTCGTCGATCGCGAGGCAGATCACCCCGGCGCCGTACTCCGCGGCGAGGGTGAAGACCCGATCGAGGCGCGAACCGTCGTGCTCGCCGTCTTCGAGGTTGGCCGAGTTGAGGATGGCTTTGCCGCCCGAGTGCTTGAGACCCGTCTCCATCACCTGCGGCTCGGTCGAGTCGAAGACGAGGGGCAGCGCGGCTTGGGTCGCGAATCGCGCGGCGATCTGTTCCATGTCGACGGTGCCGTCGTGACCGACGTAGTCGACGCACACGTCGAGGACGTGCGCACCTTCCTTCACCTGGTCTTTCGCCATCTGGACGCAGGTGTCCCAGTCTTCGGCGAGCATCGCGTCGCGGAATTTCCTCGATCCGTTCGCGTTGGTGCGTTCACCGATCGCGAGATAGGCCAACTCCTGGTGATACGGCACGTGGCTGTAGATGCTCGAGCAGCCGGGCTCGAAGTCGGGGGTCCGGGCCACGGGCGCCCGATCGTTGCCGAGGCGCTGGACCACCGCCGCGAGGTGTTCGGGAGTCGTGCCGCAACAGCCGCCGACGAGGTTGAGTCCGAACTCGCCCACGAATCGTTCGTGCGCGTCGGCCAGCAACTCAGGTGTGAGGTCGTAGTGCGTATGCCCGTCGACCACCGATGGCAGCCCCGCGTTGGGCAGGCACGAGAGATAGGTGCGGGCGTGCTGGGCGAGATACCGGAGGTGTTCGGTCATCTCGACGGGTCCGGTCGCGCAGTTGAGTCCGATCACGTCGGGTCGGAGCGCTTCGAGCGCCGTGAGGGCGGCGCCGATTTCCGATCCGACGAGCATCCGGCCGGTGGTCTCCATCGTGACCTGCACCATCAGCGGCAGCGTGCGGCCCGCGTCGGCCATCGCTCGCCGGCACGCCATCATCGCGGCCTTGGCCTGAAGGAGGTCATAGACCGTTTCGATGAGGAGCACATCGGCCCCACCGGCGATGAGGCCCGACGCCTGTTCCTGATAGTCGGATCGCAGTGCGTCGAAGGTGATGGCACCCAAGCTCGGGAGTCGCGTGCCGGGTCCGAGTGAACCGACGACCCAACGGGGGCGATCGGGCGTGCTGTACTCCTCGGCCGCCTCCTTGGCCAGGCGGGCCGCGGTCACATTCATCTCGTAGGCCTGGTCGGCGATGCCGTATTCCGCGAGGACCAGCCCGAAGGACCCGAAGGTGGCGGTCTCCACGGCATCGACGCCCACCGCGAAGTACTCGCGGTGCATCTGGCGAATCAGATCCGGCCGCGTGAGCACGAGGTGCTCGTTGCAGCCTTCGAGGGCGTCGCCGCCGAAGTCGTCGGGTCCGAGATCTTGGCCCTGGACCCAGGTGCCGAAGGCGCCGTCGAGAATGAGGACGCGCTCGGTCAGGGCTTCGAGAAAGTTGTTCATGGAGCCCGAAAGGCTACCCGCCGTCGGTGCTGAGGCTCGACGCCAATCAGTTCGGCCTTGGCGGTTACGGCGCGGATGCTGCCGCCAGCTCGTGGGCCCATTCCGTGAGGGTCGGAACGCCCACGGCGTCGAAGTTCGCGTTGCGGAGCCCGAACCACAGGGTTCGCTGATCGCCCGGGGCGTTCACCTTGGGACCGCTGAGGGTGAAGCCGAGCGTCGTCCGCCCCGATGAGAGCGGGACCGACCGCTCGAAGTGGCCGTGTCCCTCGATCAATGGGATCACCTCGGTGAAGTTCGGTCCTCGAACCGTGATGCGCGACGCGGTCGGGTTGGCGTCGAAATCGGTCGAGAGCTTCGCACTTGCCGCGGCACCTGGACCGCGGGTGATGTCGACGCTGGTCGATCGTTCCGTCGCCCATCGCAAGGGAATCGGGCACGGGGTGTCGATGGGCGAGAAGTTGTTCCAGCGCACGGATCGGCCGAGGATCGCCTTGATCCACTCCTGGCGAGTCGCGGCCGGGACCTCGGCTCGTACCTGCGACCGCAACCGGGTCACGTCGAAATACTGCAGGTGTCCGTCGGGTGAATGCAGCCGTGGTGATCCCACCAGAGGTTCGGCATCGGTGCGGAACGCCTCACCCCCGTCGACGAATCCGGTGGTGTCGAGGACCACGCCGTCGAAACCGACCACCGCGAGCTGAGTCAGGAAGGCCGGTGGATCGCAGGGCGCGACATTGCGGATCCAGTTCGCGTCGGGGCGGCCCTTCATGCCCCCGTAGCTCCACCGGAGGTCGTCGGAGTGGAGGTAGGCGGTGAACTGCGCATAGTCGGCCATGTTCACGATCGGTCCGATTTCGGGGAACTCGGCGACGGGGAGCTGGAAGACCATGGCGTCGCGAGGGAGCCGGCGTTCCAACGCTTGGTAGAAGGTCGCGTCGCCGTTGTACTGCGCCGCCAGGGTTGGGTAGTCGGGAAGGAACTTCGGTGAGGTCTGGTCGTACGCGCCTCCCACCACCAGGATGCCGGTGACGATGACGATGATGACGGCCGCCCGGGGACCGGGGACGCGAGCCCGGATCCGCGCGAACCCCCGATCGAGGAGTAGCCCAACGGCGAGGAGTGACGCGAATGCGATGAAGAGAGACAGCCGGTTCCAGGTCCGATACTGCGTGAAGCCGGCCAGCGCGAACAGGTATGACAACCCGCCCACCGTTCCGATGACGATCGCGGCGACGTTGAGGAGTCCGAGCCGGGTGAGGAGCAGACCGGACTCGCCTCGCGGTCGTGAGCCGAGCGCGCCGGCACCAACGGCGCCGAGGCTCAGCAGCAGACCGACGGATCCGATGATGCCGAGCGCGGTTCCCCGACTCTCACCGTCGGTCGTGGCGCCTTTGGTCGCGCGATCGGTGAGATCGGCGAACGCGCCGACCCGGTGACCGGGCGCGGGCAGGAGGAGTGTCGCCGGTCGCAGAGCGAACGTGTCCTGGTCGCGCAGGCCGCGAGTGGCGACCTCGGGGTTCGGTCCGGTTTGGTGGCGCGACCACAGGTACGGTGAGTTGTTGACGAGCAGCGTTCCGAGCGTGATCGCACCGAGGACGGCGACGATGGCCAGTGGGCGCCAGGTCCGGTCACGAACCGAATGGATGAACGCAACGACCGCGAGCAAGGTGATCAGGTAGGCCGCGTTCTGGGTGTCGCTGGACGCAAGGACCACGACCACCGCAATGGCCGTGCCGACCCGACCCCGTCTCCATCGGGTGGCGCCGTCCTCGGTGTGGAGGAACTCGCGGCGGTAGTCGGCCGCCCACAGCAGCACGAGCACTGCGAAGGGGACCATGTAGTACACGCTGCGCGCCACGTGGATCAGGTGGAACGCGTGGAACGGTGCGAACGCGTAGAGCACACCGACGACGAGTGCCGGCGCGGTGCCGAGCCGCAGGTATCTCGCCACGAAGTATCCGGCGAGCGCGATCAGGAAGAAGCTCAACAGGAAGTAGACGTTGAGTGCGGAGGCGGCATCGCCGGTGATGGTGCCGACGACCTTCATCGACCACCAATGCACGTTCTCGCCCCCGACCGGAAAGTCGCGCCAGTTTGCGATGAACGGCGCGCCGAGTCGGGGGTTCGAGAAGTACCAACCGTTCTCGAGGATGCTCTTGGTGTAGGCCAAGGTGCCGAGGCCGTCTTCGAAATAGGTGAACGGCACCCGCAGGCTGGCGTCCCAAAGTCGGTAGACCACCGTCAGTAGTGGTGCGACGACCGCGACCACCAGGAAGGACTCCCGCCAGAACCGCACGTCGACGGGGAAGCCGAGTCGGTCGAGCCGGGTTGGAGCCGGGGAGTTCGCCGTCGAGCCGAAAGGTGGATCACCGTCGTCGGCGCTGTGGGTGTCGACTGGGCTCGTATCCATCATCTCCACCGACGGGACGCCGCGCGAGCGCCGTGGCGGCACACTACCAACGCGGTGTTGTCAGTTACGGTTGCCCACCGATGACGGTCTTAGTTCTGGCCTCCTGGCCTGGTAGGTCGGTGCGACGTTGCGAACCGTGAGCCCGATCGTGCGGCGCGTCGGCTTGATCGTCCTGATCGGAATCGTGTTCGCGTTCTTCGCGTACGCAGTGGTTGATGCGTGGAACGCCACGAACGGCGAGCTGCCATCGGTCTGGCGCATCGTGGCCGCGGTCGTATTGTGGATGGTCGGTCTCGTCTGCGCCGGGTCCGCCTGGGCGATGCTGCTCGGTGGCGGCCACCGGGTGGAGCACGGAGCGAGCCTGATCGTGGCGCAGCTCGGAAAGTACGTCCCCGGCGGTGTGTTCCAGGCGAGCGGACAGGTGGCGCTGGCGCGCTCGGCCGGTGTCAGCGTCCGGCGGGGCGCGACTTCCTTCTCAGTGTTGGCTGTCTGCCAGGCAGTCGCCGGTTGCACCTTTCTGCCGCTCCTCGCGTTTGCGTGGCCGAATCCACCAGGGTGGGTGCGAGCCGCGCTCGTGGTGGGTGGGGTCGCATCGCTCGCGTTGGTCGATCGCCGCTGGATGGTGTGGGTGCTCCGAAAGATCCCACGGACCCGCGACGCGACCGAAGAACTCGTGCCCAACCAGGCGGTGATCGTGCGCGCGTGGTTGGCGAGTGTCGTCACCCTCGGTCTCACCACGGTTGCGTACCTGGTGTTGCTCAACGGATACGGACGGCTTCACGAGCCGTTGTGGGTCGTCGGCGCGTACGCCGCGGCGTGGACCGCGGGCTTCGTCGTCATCCCGATCCCGTCGGGGCTCGGGATCCGCGAAGCGGTACTCGTCGCGTTGCTCCACGGTGCGTATCCATCGTCGGTGCTCGTCGCCACGAGTGTGTATCTCCGGCTGACCACCGTTGCCGCCGAGGGGCTCATGGCGCTCGTCGCGTCGCATTGGGTTCGCCCCGCCCGACTCGCAACGATCCGCGATCGCGTTGAGCCTGAGGTGCCCGACGGCGAGTCGCCCGACGGGTGAGATCTGTCAACGCCTCGAACGTTCGAGGCGAAAGATGAACTGGTAGGGCAAATACGGAATGACCGCGAGGACCTTGGCCGCGGCGCGGGCCGCCATGCGCACCGGGCGACGGTCTCGCAGCACGGCCGGGCCGGGATCCGCAGCGACGGTAGTGATGTGCAGTCCGGCGGCCTCGCAGCGCTGAGTCCAACCCCTTCGACTGAGACGCAGCTCGACGGGCTGTTCGGTGCGAACGAAGAAGTTCGGTACGACGATGACCGCCGCACCGTTCGGTTTCAGGATCCGAGCCAACTCTCGGAGTCCGGCATCGACATCCGGGAAGTGTTCGAGAGAGCCGAACGACAACACCGCGTCGAACGACTCGGAGCGAAACGGAAGCAGACAGCCATCGGCCTGGACCCGTTCGACCCCGGGAATGTGTTCGGCGCCGAGCGCGAGTGCGCGCCACGCGAAATCGACTCCCACCGCGACGGCGGCGGAATCGTGGGCCGCGAGCTGCGCGGCCCACCCCACACCCGAGCCGAGGTCGAGAAATGTGGATCCGGCCAACGGGGTGAGGAGGTCGAGCGCGCGGCGGAGCCGGGATTCGCCGGGCTGATCGACGTCTTGGCCGAAGTGGTACTCGAGTTCGTAAAAGGACCGGTCTGGTGGGGCCGTCATCGCCCTGCACGGTAGACCGAGCGTGTTCGACCCAGTGCACGGCGCTGAGTATCCTCACTCGCCATCACCACTCCGGCGCTCCGGCCCCTCTTTGTTTCGCGTCGCTTTCCGCCGTCGATCGGAGGCATGGAGACCCTCGCGGCCGGCGTATGGGCCGCGCTCGATGCTCGGGCTCCGGACGCGCAACTCCTTGCTCACGGTGGCTCGAATCGGAGCCTTCCTTGGTTCTATGCCCGCGCCTGGTGCCGAGCCGCGACCTTGGTTCTGCGACACCGGGTCGATGTCGTCGTTGGGTACGACGCGGTCACGTTCATGGTCCTCTGGCCGGTGCTGGCGGCACTCCGGGTCCCCCACGTCGCGCTCGTGAACGGGTTGGATCTCACCTGGCGCCGTGCGCCGTATCCCAGCCTGGTTCGCCGTCTGCTGCCGCGCGCGGCGCGAGTGGTCGCGATCAGTGACGCGACTGCAGAGGTCGCGCGCGGAGTCGGCGTTCCCGATGATCGCCTGGCGGTGGTTCGACCCTGCGTCGGACCGCCGTCGGCGGGTGCCCCCGATCGAGTGACGGCCCGCGAGGTGATCGAGGCTCGCTTGGGTCTCGACGATCAGGCCGTGGTGTTGTTCACCCTCGGACGGCTCGTTCGTCGGAAGGGTGTCCGGTGGTTCGTAAGCGAGGTGATGCCGAAACTCCCTTCGACGGTGCACTACGTCGTGGCGGGGAGCGGAGCGGAAGCCGAACCCATTGCCGAGGCTGTCGTCGGCGCCGGCCTGGAAGATCGGGTCCATCTTCTCGGCTCCGTGTCGGACTCCGACCGGGAGATCTTCCTGGCCGGATCCGATCTCTTCGTTCAGCCCAACCTGATCACGCCCGGAGACATGGAGGGCTTCGGCCTGGTCATCGTCGAAGCGACGACGCGGGGAACGCCGGCGCTGGCGAGCGCGATCGAGGGAATGAGTGACGCGGTGGCGCAGGGTGCGGCGGGCGTGCTGTGCCCGCCCGGCGACGTGGCGGCCTGGGTGAACACAGTGACCGAACTCGTCGCCGACCGGGAGTCGCTTGCTCGGCGAGGTCGGCGCTACCAGGCCGAAGCCGAATCGCGATTCGGTCGTGATTCCTTCGCCGACCGATTGATGGCCGAACTGGCTGCGGCGACGAATCGGGGCGGGCCGACCGGCTGAGACAGGCCCGCGATCGCCGGGCTCAGTCTTCGTCCACGACCGAGCCCGCATGGCGGCGCTGCCCGCCGCCGCGATGAGCCAGGGAGACGAGGAGTTCGGCGACGAGCCCGAGCGAAATCAGCTGGACACCGACGATGACGAGGAGCACGCCCGCGGTCAGCGCCGGACGCGTACCGATGCCTTGGCCGAACATCCACTGAACCGACAGCCAGGCCAACACGAGGAGGCCGATGCCGCCGAGCGCGCTGCCCAGCGACCCGAGCAGGTGGAGCGGACGGTTCGTGTAGGTGGTCAGGAACTTCACGGTCAGGAGGTCGAGGTAACCCCTCCAGAACCGGGCGCGTCCGAACTTGCTGGAGCCCCCCAGACGGGGTCGGTGGTTGACCGCGACCTCTCCGACTCGAAACCCCGACCACGCGGCGAGGACGGGGATGTAGCGGTGCAGGTCGCCGTACAGATCCAGGCACTGAGCAACGTCGATGCCCATGGCCTTGAATCCACTGTTGAAGTCGTGACCGTCGACGCCGGTGAGGCGGCGGGTGGTCCAGTTGTACACGCGCGACGTCGAACGTTTGATGAAGCGGTCTTGGCGTACCTCGCGCATTCCGGTGACGAGGTCGAGGCCGTCATCGAGCGCGTCGAGCAGGCGCGGGATCTCGTGCGGGTCGTCCTGGCCGTCGGCGTCCATGAGGACGACGACTTCGCCGCGGGCCGCGTCGATGCCGATTTGGAGTGCGTGCGACTTGCCTTGGTTGCGGCGGAGTCGGAGCACCCGCACGCGCGGGTCGTCCGGGCACGCGCGGCGCACGACGGATTTCGTTCCGTCGGTACTCCCGTCGTCGATGACGATGACCTCGGCATCGGTGGCCTTGTCGTCGAGGACCTGGATCAGTTCCTGGAGGAACTGACCGATCGACTCGGACTCGTTGTACGCAGGGATCAGGATCGAGACGCGGGGAGGCGGTCGCTCGGACAAGGATTTCAGCATAGTTGCGGAACCTCGAGGTTCGACCGTCTACCCGGGTCGCGCTCGCGCCGATGAGTCCGGGCCTGCGTCGACCGTCACGGTGTGACCGGCAGGAGTGAGTTCACCGCGGTGGGCCCGGCTCCGTGCGGCGAACATCAGCGTGATGGCAGCACCGATCATCGTGACCGTGATGACCTTGCCGCCCACCGTATCGACGCCGTCGAGGCCACGCTCGAGGAGATATGGCTGTCGATGCCATGCCGTCCAGAAGAAGCAGTGGTAATAGGCATCCTGGACTTCGATGTGGCCGTAGTCGGGACAGTTGGGGTTCGGATCGTGGAAGAAATCCGGGATGACGTTCGGCTGATACACCACGGCGGCCTGCGGGACTGCGGCCACCACCACGCCGACGAGGACGAACCAGAACGCCGCGCCGGTCAGGACCCGGTGGAGCATCCGGGTCGCCACCCGGTTCGCAGCAACACACGTCACGAGCAGCATCGCCGGCACCATCGTGTAGGTCAGTCTCGGACCCCAGGCCAACCAGCCGAAGGGTGAGTACCAGCGGGACAGACCGATCACCATCGCCACCAGAAGACCCACCACTCCGAGCGGCACGAACTGGGACCGCGGGAGAGGCCGGCGGAAGAGCTTGTGCAGCGAGCCGACTGTGACGAGCAGCAGGATCGCGAGCGCGCTCGGCCAAAACCACAGCATTCCGCCGTTCGGCGCGAACCACTGTGCGATGAACGAACGGGCGGCGATTCGCAGGGTTGGCACCTGCAACAACGGATCCAGGTAGATCGTGTTGCGGACTGATCCGAAACGGAAGAGGTTGAAGGCCGTATTGGCCGCGGCCCCCGCGATGATGCCGATGATCGGTGCGATGACCCGGCGTTGCCAACTCGTCTGGTCGTCTGCGGCGGCGGCCGTGGCCGATTCCAGGAAGAGACACAGCACCACGAGCGCCGCGATGAACGCGGGGTTGGTTTCCTTCGTGATGCTCGCGGCGGCGACGAGGATTCCGATCACCCACGGTCGGGCGTGGAGCAAAAAGGCGGAGAATGCCGCGAGGACCACCGTCGCACCCAGCGCTTCGCCGAAGGCACTGGTGCCGTACCAGAGCAACGGTCCGGTCACGAGCGCCGTCGCAAGGATCGGTGCCCACACCGGCGCGCAGAGCCGGCGGAGCGTGAACCAGGCGATGGCCACCAGTGCCCCGAGGGCGAGCGCGTTGATCACGATCAGGGTGTGGAGGGTCTGTTCGCCTGACACGCCAACCCATCGGAGTGCGGCGGCCGGGATGTATTGCATGAGTGGCCACGGACCGACATGGGTCTCGGCTTCGTCGGCCGCAGTCCCACCATTCCAGGTCTGACAGTCCGTGAAGACGCCGTGACTGATGCAGTCGACGCTGTGCCACGCCCCGCTCACCAGGTGGACCGAGTCCCCTTGGTACAACGGGTTCTCGATCGCGACCCTGAGGGTCATGCCGATCGTGGCGACGATGAAACACACGGCAACGATCTCGACGGTTCGCCGCCCGTGCCCGGAACGGAGGTTCCCATCGTCGCTCATCAGGAGAGGATTGAAACACAGGCGCCTGCTTGCGGCTGCGATGGCGAACGGACGGTCGCGACGGCGACTCTGCGGACGGACCCCAGTCGACCTGAGACTCGGTCCTAAGCTGAACCAGATGCGCGGAGGGACTCAGTCATGAAGGTGTACACGCGCACGGGAGACGACGGCACCACGGGACTGTTCTTCGGTGGTCGCACCGACAAGGACGGCCCTGGCCCGACGGCCTACGGCACGACCGACGAGGCCGTCGCCGCGCTCGGGATGGCCCGCGCCGAGGCCACGCCTGACTCCGAGTTGGGCGAGATCGTGATCCGACTCCAGCAGGAACTGTTCGTGGTCGGGGCCGAACTCGCGACCGCGCCCGAGAACCGCCACAAGCTCGAACCCGGGAAATACCTCGTGACCGAATCGATGGTCACCGACCTCGAACCCTTGATCGACATGATCACCGAACGGTTCGACCCGCCGCAGCAGTTCGTACTTCCCGGTGAGGACCGGGTCTCGGCTGCTCTCGACGTCGCTCGTACGACCGTCCGGCGCGCCGAGCGCGAGTGTGTGACGGCCACCCGTGAAGGGTGGCTCGGCGCCGACAGTTTCGTCGTGCCCTATCTCAATCGCCTCGCCGACCTGTGTTGGACCCTCGGTCGGTGGCAGGAAGGGCAGTTCCGTGCTGCCCGGCCCAATCGCTGATCATCCCCCTGGAGGAACCGTGTCGATCTCGTTCTCGCTGGCCACGACCGCGCCTGAGCGCACCCGCGCCGATGTGCTTGCCGTCCCGGTCTTCGCCGATCGGAACCTCGGCCCCGGTGCTGCCGCGGTCGATGCCGCATGTGACGGGGACCTCGTCGGGTTCATGACCCGCGCCGGGTTCACCGGAGCGAAGGGCCAGGCCCTCTTTGTGCCCCTCCGCGGCCCGGCGAAGTCGGCGTTGTTGGTCGGGCTCGGCAACGAGGCCGACGTGACCGCCGACAGTCTGCGAGTCGCGGGGGCCCTCGTTTCCCAACGCGCATCGGGTTCGGCTCGGGTCGCGACCACACTGGCCGACGCGGCACCGGCGAACGTCGAACGCGCCGCGGCCGTGCAGGCGCTGGTCGAAGGCTTCATGTTGGGCGGGTACGAGTTCCTCGAGTACCGGTCGAAGAAGTCAGAACGGAAGTTGGCGACTGTCGTCATCCTCGGTGGCGGCGGCGCCGCGACCCGTTCCGCGCTGGCTCGCGGCGAGGTGGTCGCGGACGCAGTCCTGTGGGCGCGCGACATGGTGAATACGCCGGCTCGCGAACTCTCCCCGGAGCTGTTCGCCAAGGCCACGCAGGCGCGCCTGCGCGGGCGGAGCATCAAGGTGGAGGTGCTCGACCTCGCGGCGATGCGGCGGCTGCGACTCGGCGGCGTCATCGGAGTCGGCCAAGGGTCGAAACAAGCCCCGCGGTTCGTGAAGATGACCTACTCGCCGGCCGGCGCGCGCGGCACGATTGCGCTGGTGGGCAAGGGCGTCGTGTTCGATTCCGGAGGACTGTCGCTCAAGACCGGTTCTGGCATGGAGACGATGAAGACCGACATGGCGGGCGCGGCGGCCGTCATCGCCGCGATGTCGGCGATGGCCGACCTCGGCGTCAAGACCAAAGTGGTGGCGTACACGCCGATGGTCGAGAACATGCCGAGTGGTGAGGCCATCCGCCCCGGTGACGTGCTCACGTTCCGAAACGGCAAGACCGCCGAAGTGCTCAACACCGACGCGGAAGGTCGCCTGATCCTGGCCGACGCGCTCGCGCTGGCCGCAGAAGGCAAGCCGGATGGCATCGTCGACCTCGCCACGCTCACCGGCGCGTGCGTGGTCGCGCTCGGCGAGAAGATCGCGGGTCTGATGACGAACAACGAGGAGTGGGGCGACACCGTGGAGGCGGCGTCGAAGCGGGCCGGTGAATCGACGTGGCCGCTGCCGTTGCCGAAGGAGTATCGCAAGATGATCGACTCCGAGATTGCCGACATGAAGAACATCAGCCACGGTGGGTTTGGCGGCGCGCTCACGGCCGGTCTGTTCCTCCAGGAGTTCGTCAACGACGTGCCGTGGGTGCATCTCGACATCGCCGGCCCATCCCGGGCGAGCGCCGACGACGGCTACGTGCGTCGCGGCGGATCCGGGTTCGGTGTCCGGACGTTGTTGGAACTCGCCGAGGCCTACCGCCCGTCGAAGAAGAAGAAGTAGCGGAGCGGGTCGCGCTTCACGCGGTCACGACCACCAGGGTGCCCTCGGGTGTCCAGTCGTAGAGCACCTTCGCCCAGAACTGGGTTTCGCGGATACACCCCGAACTCAGCGGTTGCCCGAGCTGGGAGTCGTCCTGGATCTGGGAGTCGTCGGGCCGCAGCGGGATGCCGTGGAACCCGATGTCGGTGGTGGTACCCCAGGCAAAGCCGACGAACCACGGCAATCGCAGTTCGGGGTGCGCTTTCGAGCGGCCCATGTCGAGCTTGCGGAACACGTGGTACTCGCCCGGCCGGGGCGTGCCGCGACGGCCGCTCACCTGATACTTGAACTCGACGTAGTTGGTGGCGTCGATCAGCCACACCACTTGGCACGAGTTGCAGTAGACGATCCGCCGACCGGTTCCGGTGTTCTCCGGCGGCGGGCCGTAGTCGGGGTTGACCGCGGGTCGAGTCGTGGTCGTGGTGGTGGCCGTCGCTGCGAGTCGGGCGGCAATCCGTTTCACTTCGAGCGGGCGCGCGTCGATCGACCAATGCGCGGTGGCCGGGGGCGCTCCAGCCGTCGACTGACTGACCCCACACGATGCCAGGATGAGTGCGACGACGACCAGCACCACGCTGGTCCCGGTGACGGCTTGCAGCCGGTGTCGCGCCTGGCGACGGGCTCGACGTTCCCCCATGGTTTCCATTGCGGCCTCCCAACCGGTTCCGGGTCGCGCCCGGCTCGGTGGGGTGTTCGACCGCGCCCACTCAGAACTGAAGTCGAAAAGTCCGGGAGGGTCGGGAGGTTTGTCCGTTTCGGACGGACGTGGGTCAGTGCGTGAGCGTGCTGCCGTCGGCGAGAACCGCGTGGGGCAAGCAGTGCTGGTCGTATTCGGCGATCACGATCTCACTCGGGTCGACGCTGCACGCCGGGCAGGTCGGGTCGCGCCGGACCTTGAACGTGCGGAACGATTGCTCCAACGCGTCGTAGGCGAGGAGCCGACCGACGAGCGGATCGCCGAGGTCGAGGAGCAGCTTGATCGTCTCGAGGGCCTGGATCGAGCCGACGATGCCCGGCAGCACACCGAGAACACCGGCCTCGGCGCAGCTCGGCGCGAGTTCCGGCGGCGGCGGCTCAGGAAGGAGGCAGCGGTAGCAGGGGCCGACGTACGGGTTGAAGACGGTGACCTGGCCCTCGAAGCGGAAGATCGACCCGTGCACGACAGGCACCTTCGCGAGCAGCGACGCGTCGTTGAGCAGGTAACGAGTCGGGAAGTTGTCGGTGCCGTCGAGGACGATGTCGTAGCCGTCGATGATGTCGAGCACGTTGTCGGCACCGAAGCGCACGTCGTGGGTGACGACGTTGACGTCGGGGTTCAGCAACGTGAGCGTCTTCTTCGCACTGTCGACCTTCCGGTCGCCGATGCGGTCGACGTTGTGCAGGATCTGGCGTTGCAGGTTCGACGCGTCGACGATGTCCATGTCGACGATGCCGAGCGTGCCCACGCCCGCGGCCGCGAGGTAGAGGGCGGCGGGCGAACCGAGCCCGCCGGCGCCCAGGAGCAACACCTTGGATTCGAGGAGCTTCTGCTGGCCGGCTTCGCCGACCTCCGGGAGCAGAATGTGGCGCTTGTAGCGATCGCGCTGCTCGGTGGTGAGGACCGCGGGGGTGATCCACGGGCGGTCTTCGTTCTTCCACTGGCCGAAGCCGCCGGCCATGGACAGGACGTTGGTGTAGCCGAGCTCGCGGAGTGTCTTCGCCGCAAACGCCGAGCGGACCCCGCCGGCGCAGTAGACGACGATCTCGGCGTCGCGGTCGACGAGCTTGTTCTCGACCTGGCTCTCGAGGTGACCGCGGGGGATGAACACCGATCCGGGGATCGTGCCGGCGTCGTACTCGTCCTGCTCGCGCACGTCGAGGAACGTGACGGCACCGAGCTTCGGCTCGGCGTCGGCGCCGGTGATCTCGGTGATGTCGGACTTCGTCTGCGCGAGGAGCTCGCGGAAGGAAGGCATCGGGGCTCCAGGTGAACTGAGAAAAACTTCGATCGGGGAGTGAAATGCTACCCGCCCGGTCGGATATTCCCAAGACGGGAGATCGACACCGGGCCGGGCGCTGATCAGTCGGTGATCAACGCCACCAATCGGGGCAGGAACTCACCGAGCGGCTCCCGGGCGATCGCGTCGGCATGCCCATCGAACGGGGTCGGCTCGGCGTTCGCGATGACGAGCCGCGCGCCGTGGCCGAGGGCGATCTCGGGGAGTGCGGCAGCCGGGTAGACGCCGAGGCTGGTGCCGAGGGCGAGGAACACGTCGGCATCGGCCGCGGCCCGCTGGGCCCGTTCCAGATCGGCCGGCACGAGGTTCTCGCCGAAGCTGATCGTGGCCGACTTCAACATCCCGCCGCATTCGAGGCACGCAGGATCGGGGTCGCCGGCGCGAACCCGTTCGAGGGTCTCGTCCATCGGTCCCCGCCACCCACAGGCCAGGCACTTCGCCCCGTGGACGGTGCCGTGGATCTCGACGATCGAGGCCGGATCACTGCCCGCGGCCTGGTGCAGGCCGTCGATGTTCTGAGTGACGAGCGTGTGCACGTTGGCCACTCGGGCCAGGTCGGCCAACGCGCGATGCCCCGCGTTGGGCTGCGCATTCCAGATCTCCGAGGTGAGCCGGTTCTGCCAGGCCCGCCGGCGCACGTCGGCATCGGCGACGTAGTGCTGCAGGGTTGCGGTCTTCTCGGCGGCCGGGTTCTTGGTCCACACGCCGTTGGGACCGCGGAAGTCGGGGATGCCGGATTCGGTCGACATGCCCGCGCCGGTGAGGATCACGATGGCCTTCGCACCGCGCAGCCAACCGGCGAGCGTCTCGAGGTCTTCGTCGCGCGCTGTCGCCCCACTCACCCGGCCGAGCGTACCGGTGGTGTGAGCGGGGCGACAGCAGTACGGGTGGGTCGATCCGACGGGCGGAGGGGGAGGGAGAACCGCCGGACCGACCCACCCGCGATCAGGCGGCGGTGCTGGCCGAGTCGGTGTGCTCGTCGGTCCCCTCGACCGAGTCGGCACGTTCAGTGTCCAGGGCCGCGAACGCGTGCTGATGTTGGGCGTAGGCCCACTCGGCGCTCTCGCGACAGATGGACGGATGAAAGCCGGTGCTCAGCAGCGTTCGCTCGACGATGTCGAGATCGTCACCGTGCTCGAAGAGCGTGAACGCGAGCCGCCGGGCCCGTTTGCGGGCGTGCGCCAACGGTGACTCGGACAGCTGACTCTCGGTCCAGTTCGTGTGTTCACGTTGGAGGTCGAGGGGGAGGCGATGCAGGTGGCGCAGATTCAGCGGTTGGACCTTGCGGCGGACGGCGTACTGGCCCTCGGTCGGGCAGCAGGCCAGATCGAACTGCGTGAGGCGACCCAAGCTGCGGAATAGCGGCGACGCGCCACCGTCGCGCGCGCCGAGCCCCATGGCCTGGGACAGCTCGGCGACTTCGAGCGTGAGCCCGTCTGGGTGGTGATCGAAGTGGGATGCGAGCCGACGCAGGAGCAACAGGCTGGTCGGCCCGAGAGTGGGGAGCCAGAACCGCTCGACGTATTCGGATCGGGGGTCGTGCCCCAATGTGTCGATGATCGGATCGTTCCAAGGGGTGACGGCAATCGTGGACATGGTGCTCCTTTGGTGGGTGAGGCCCGGGTGGGATGTCGAGGTTCGTGATTCAGGGCGCCGGTGACGCAATCGGCAGGCTGAGGACCTGTCCGGGTTGGATCAGGCTCGGGTTCTCGCCGATCACCTCGCGGTTCGTCGCGTAGATCGCACGCCACGCTCGGTCGATCTCGGCGTTCGTCGCTTTCGCCGGCAGGTGCGCGGCCGCGATGGTCCACAGGCAGTCGCCAGGCACGACGGTGTAGCGATCGCTCGCCGACGTGGCCGTCGGGCCCACCGGCACACTCACGGCCGGGCGTGGAACCGGTGGCGGTACCGACGCTGCCGGTACTGGTGGGCTGACCTGTCGGTCGGGTTGTGGGTTGCCGGGAGCATCGCCGGGTCCAGGGGTCGGTGGCACCGACTCGGTGGCACCGGTGACAGCTCGGTGAGTGCCGGCTGGTCGGGTGGGGGTCTCGGGAGGTGTCGGATCCGGTGAGTCGCGGGGAGTGTCAAGTGGTGTCGTCGTGCTCGGTGTCGTTGTGTTCGGTGTCGGGGCTGCGGGCACCGAGGTTGTCGTCGGCGTGGACAGCCAATCTCTGATTGATTCCGAGGCCGCCGCCGGGCGTCCACCGGCGAGCGATCCGACGCCGGCGAGGATGCTGAGGCACGCGATGGCCACCCGATGCAGGCTGCTCGGTACGAGCCGGTCGGTCATCGCCACGAACCGGGAAGCGCGGTGGCGGCGTCGAATCAACTCGGCCGCCGCGGTAAGCAGGAGGAGCACGATCCCAGCGGCGGCGACTCCGGTCGCCGCCGCCTGGATCGTGCTACCGAGCAGGTGTTCGTCGTTGGCCATCCGTGGCTCCTTGGGGATTTCAACGCTCCGCTTCCATGTGGAATCGTTGGTTTACCTTGTGTTGACTCCGAAATCATGACAACAACGTCGGTTTCGGTCAAGCCCGGACCCCAGAATTGGGGAATTCGGTCCAGGCGCGCCCATTGGCAGGACCGGGTGTGATTACTCTCCGTGATCTTCCCACCACGGATGGCGGGATTGCGACCGGGAAGGCCAGGGATGGACGAGTTCGAGGCGATCGCCGCGGAACTACGCGCCGACCAGCGGTTCGAGCACGAGGAGCATGCTCGTGAGCTGCTCGTAGCGGCGGACGAGGGTCGGGGGTTCGATGAACTGCTGCGCCGGAGAGCTCCGGGTGAAGTTGTCGGGTTGATCACGCTGGACGGCGTGATGCTTCGGGGCCGGATCGTGCGAGTAGGCCGGGACTGGGTTCGTCTCGCCGAGGTCGCCGACGACCTGGGCACGGCGCGGGCGCAAGCCCGACGAGTTCACGACATCCGGATCGCGGCGGTGGGTCGCATCACTCGGGAGTCGACTCGATGACCGGTCCACGCGAGCGCGCCTCGGCTTCGAGGCCGGCGAGGTACGCCTCGAGGGTTTCCCGGCTCACCCGCCAGACCCCCTTCTTGCCGATCTTCAGGGCCGGCAAATCTCCGGACCGCATCAGTGTGTACACCTGGGTCACGGTGACGCTGAGGACCCGAGCTACGTCAGCCGGCTTGAGGAGCGGCGGCGGCAGATCATCGGTATCGCTCACGAAGACTCCTTCAGCCGCACATACCATGTGGATGCCATCGATTTGGATCAACAGGGTAGCGAATGCTCTGGCACCTCGCTCACGCGTTCCGGCGGCGATCCGATGACGGTTGCGCTGAATCCGCCACGTCGTTTGGCCCGACGACTGCCTGCGATCGACTCCCGGGTGGTCGTAGGTCTGGTGCTGGTCGCGGTGTCGATCATCGGAGGTCTGCGCCTCGCCGGAGACCCAGTAGCGGCGACACGTGTCTACGTCGCCGCGACCGACCTGGAGGCCGGACACGTGCTCAGCGCGGACTGATGTCGCGATCCGGGAAGTTCGCGGCGACGCCGGGGTGCTCGACGGACTGAGTCGGGTCGGTCATGGCCCTCCGATTGGTCGAGTGGTGCGCACGTCGATCCCCGCAGGTTCGGTCGTGCCGGTCTCGGCGCTCGGCGGAGCGATTCCGGCGGGCCGCGACATCACGATCCCGGTGACGCCGGACCATGCGCTCGGAGGAGATGTGCGCGACGGGGACCGCGTTGACGTGCTCGCGACCTTCGACAAGGGCACCGACGCGGCGCGGACGCTCATGGTTGCTCGGGAGGCAACGGTGCGCGGCGTGGTGCGGGCCGACGGACTCTTTGGTCAGCACGCCGGCGCGATCAGCGCGCTCACCCTCTCCGTGGAACCGGATTCGGCCGTTGCGGTTGCGTTCGCGGCGCGGAATGCCGAGCTCGATGTGATTCGCGCGCACGGCACACTCGACGGGCAAGGTCGTGAGCGCTACGACCGTGGCGATCTGCGATGACCGACGTGATCGAGGTCGTCGTCTGCGCGGGCGGCGCCGCGCTGGGAGCTCCCGCTGGTTCGTGCATTTCACCGTCGTGAGCTCGGGGTGCACGTCGCCCGTCGGTGTGTGGATCACGGTGAACTGCTGGGGACCGCGTTGCGGGACCGGCCGGCGGTGGTGGTGCTCGACGCCGCGCTGACGTGGCTCGACCGCGATCTGGTGACCACGTTGCGCCGCGCGGGGGTCGAGACGTTCGCGATCGGCAACTCGGCGCGACCACTCGACCGGCTGGGCGTTCGTTGTTTCGAATCGGATGCGACGCCGGAGGCGATCGCCGCCGCGCTGTATTCGCTGGAACCGCCACCGGTCGCCCGCCTGGACAACTCGAATCGCACTGACGGCGACGCCGGTCGTGTCGCCGGACGCATGATCGCAGTGTGGGGCGGCGCCGGATCGCCGGGCCGGACGACGGTGGCGACGCACGCAGCCATCGAGTCGGCGCGGCATGGCGGACGGACCCTGCTCATCGACGGCGACGTCTGGTCAGCATCGATTGCGCAACTGCTCGGACTCCAAGAGTCGCCATCGTTGGCGCAGGCGGCCCGACTTGCCGCAGACGGCTGGCCGAACTCGCTCGACACCACGGTGCAGGCGGGACCGCAGGGTGTCGCGGTGTTGACCGGCTTGGCGCGCGCCGAACTGTGGCCGGAAGTCCGCGAGACGGCGTGGCGCGCGGTGCTGGCGACCGGCATCACTCAATACGACCTTGTCGTGGTGGACCTGGCGGCGCCGATCGAAGAGGACGAGGAACTCAGCTACGACCGGGTGCCGTTCCGGCGCAACCTCGTAACCCGCGTTGCGCTGGAACTCGCCGACGACATCGTCCTCGTCGCGGCGGCCGATCCGGTCGGACTGCGCCGAGCTGTTGTCGCACACCGGAACCTTACGGATGATCTCCCCGGTACCGAGAAGAAGGTCCGGATCGCATTGAATCGTGCGCCCCGTGCCGGTCGTCGGCTACAGGACTGTTCGCGATCGATCGAAGAATGGATGGGCGTGGTTCCGACGGCGATCCTCCCCGATGAACCCGCGCTGTCCCGGGTTGCATGGGAGGGTCGATCGCTGCACGAGATCGCCCCGCGATCACGTTGGTTGCGCGAGATGGGATCGAGTCTCACGGAGGTCCGGACATGAACGGACTCGACACCGGCTCTGCGATTGCGCTCGTCGAACACGATGTCCGAGAGCTCCTTGCTCGCCGCGAGGTGGCGGTCGACGAAGACCGTGCCCTGCAGTCCCTGGTCGACGAGGTGGTGGCCGACTACCGGGACCGCTACCTCGGTGGTGGGCTCCCGGCGCTCCCGGATCAGGATGTCGAGCTGCTGCACCAGCGCATCGTCGGCTTCGGCGCGATCACGCCGCTGCTCGACGATCCCACCGTCGAAGAGATCTGGATCAACGAGCCGGGCCGAGTCTTCGCGGCGCGAGGCGGTGAGCATGAGCTGACCGGTGTGGTGCTCGACGCTCGTGATGTCGAAGAACTGGTGGAACGAATGCTCGCGCGAGCAGGTCGGCGGCTCGACCGCGCTCAGCCCTTCGTCGACGCTCGGTTGCCCGACGGGAGCCGGCTCCACGTCGCGATCCCGCCGATCACGAATCACTGGTCCATCAACATCCGCAAGTTCGTTGGACTGCGCGCGCAGTCGTGCGCCGAACTCGTCAGCATCGGATCGTGCTCGGAGCCGGCGGCGGCGTTTCTCGATGCGTCGGTCAGGGCGGGCCTGTCGATCGTGGTGGCCGGCGCGGTCGGCGCAGGGAAGACGACATTGCTGAACTGCCTGCTGGGTGCGGTCCCCGCCCGCGATCGGATCGTGACCTGTGAAGAGGTCTTCGAACTGCGGGTTGATCGGCCAGACGTCGTGGCGATGCAGTGTCGGCAGTCGAACTTGGAAGGTGAAGGAGCGATCACCCTGCGCGATCTCGTGCGCGAATCGTTGCGGATGCGGCCCGACCGCATCGTCATCGGTGAGGTCCGCGGTGCTGAAGCGCTCGACATGCTGCTCGCGTTGAACAGCGGCGCCGTCGGGATGACGTCGGTGCACGCGAACTCCGCCCGAGAAGCGCTGCGCAAGCTCACGACACTGCCGCTGTTGGCGGGCGAGAACCTGGATCGTCGGTTCGTTGCGGCGACCGTCGCCGCGTGCGTGGACCTCGTTGTGTTCTGTCGTCGGTCGTCGTCGGGCCGGGAGATCACCGAGATCTTGAGCGTTGGCGAACAGGTTGGTGACGGTACCGACCTCACCGCGGGCGCGATCTTCACGGGCGCGGGTCGCGAGCTCACCTGGACCGGTGAGTTCCCGCCGGGTCGCGAGCGGTTCGCCGAACGCGATCTGGATCTCACCGCGGTGCTGCGATGAGGTCGGTCGTGGCGATGCTCCTCGGGCTCGGGGTGTTCATGGTGTTCGACGGGTGTACCCGTCGACGCGCACCGGCCCGCCTGCCCCGCGTCGCAAGCCACGCCCGATCGTGGCTGGCCTCGGCGGGTCTCGGTGATGTCGGTCCCGTGCAGTTCCTCGGCGCGAGCGTGGGACTCGGGTTGGTCGTCGGTGCGTTCGTGCTCGTCGCGCTGGGCTCGGCCGGGGTCGCATTGGTGGCGGGGCTCGCTGGTCTCGCTGCGCCGGCGGGTTACTACCGGCGGCATCGACGCTCGGTACGGACCGCCCGTCGACGGGCATGGCCCGAGGCCATCGAATTGCTGGCCGGTGCGGTGAGGACTGGTGACACGTTGCCGACTGCGGTCGCGGTGGTCGCCGAGCGCGGACCCGAACCCCTCCAGCCCGTCTTCCGGGCCGTGGTGTCGGATCATCGGGTCACCGGCGATCTGGTTGGCGCCCTCGAGCGTATGGGCGAACGAGTCGCGGACCCGATCGCGGATCGCATCGTGCGCACCTTGATCCTCGCCCACCGCGTCGGTGGTCGGGAACTCGGTCGCGTCTTGCGCACCCTCTCGGAGTTCTTGCGGGAGGACGTCGCGACGCGGCGCGAGATCGAGGCCCGGCAATCCTGGACGGTGGTCGCGGCGCGGGTCGCGGCCTCGGCCCCCTGGTTGGTGCTGGTCCTGGTGGCCAGTCGGCCACAAGGCGCGGCCGCCTTCGACTCGCCGACCGGCGTGATGGTGCTGCTCGTCGGCGCGGGCGTGACGGCGGTGGGGTATCGCCTCATGATGCGGCTCGGCCGACTGGCCGAAGAGCCTCGGGTTCTGGTCGCGGAGGCGGTGGGGACATGAACCTGGTCCGCGCGATGGCCGTGACGGCGCTGGGGTGTGCTGGCGTGCTGGTGATCGTGAGTGCGCTCCCGCGTTTTCGCCGAGCAGTGCTTGCTCGACGGTTGACGCCGTATCTCACTTCGCTGGGCCCGGCCCGTTCCGGCCTGCTCGGCGGTCGTCCCGGCCCGTCGGCGCTGGGTGCAGTGTTCGATCCGGTGATCGGGGTATGGGGCGAACGGCTGCAACGGCTCTTCGACGATGGTCAACAGCTTCCGGAACGATTGAGCGCCGCGGGATGGGATCTCGACCCGTCGGGCTTCCGTGCTCAACAGGTGGTCTGGGGGCTTGGAGGTTTCGCGGGCGGACTGGGGCTGAGTGTGTTACTTGCGACCACCGGTCGATCGGTGTCGCCCGTCGCGGCGCTGGGCATGGCGTTGGCGTTCGGCGCCGGGGGCGTCGCGGGTCGGGACCGGATGCTGTCGCGGGCGATCGCGCGTCGACGGGAGCAAACGCGACTCGCCCTCCCGACGGTGGTCGATCTGGTGTGCCTGGCCGTCACTGCAGGGGAGAGCCTGCGGAGCGCACTCGCGATGGTGGCCGAAACTGGCGGCGGGCCACTCGCCCAGGAACTTCGTCGGGCACTCCGAACTGCGCGCGGTGGTACACCGCTCGCCGAAGCGCTGGAGGCTCGCGCGCGCGTGCTCGGTGTGCCCGCCTTCAGTCGGTTCGTCGCCGCGGTCGTGGCCGCGCAGGAGCGGGGGATACCACTGGCCGAGGCCTTGAGGTCCTTGGCGTTCGACCTTCGAGAGCACGACAAGCGCGAGTTGATCGAAGTCGCAGGGAAGAAGCAGATCTCGATGTTGGTGCCGGTGGTCGTGTTGATCCTGCCCGTCGCGATCGTCTTCGCCTTCTATCCCGGAGTTGTGGCCATCAGGACGTTGGCCCGTTGAGAGGAGCATGGATGCCGAAGGTTGAGCGGGATGAGCGGGGTTCGATTCCGGAGTGGGTGATGTTGCTCGTGATGGGCATCGGGATCGTGATGGCGTTGTGGGCGATCGTGCAGCCGGATCTCACGTCGATCGTGAGTGACGCGCTCAACCAGCTCCGAGGTTGACGATGCGGCCTGCGCGGGCCGGTGCACGTGGCGCCGCGATGGTGGAGTTCCTCGGCGTGATGCTGGTGACGGTTGCCGCTTTGATGGTGTTGATCCAGATGTCGTTGTGGCTCTGGGCTCGCAATGTGGCGATGAACGCGGCCGACGAAGGAGCGCGTACCGCAGCCGAGATGGGCCGGCCGTTGACTGACGGTGAAGCCCGAACCCGGTCGGTACTCCACGACGGGTTGGGTGGGACTGCGGACCGGTTCCGGGTTGCTGCGATCCAGGATGGCGACACGGTCGTGGTCCGCGCGGTCGGGGTTGCACCACGCGTGGTGCCGTTCCTGCCGGCGTTCGAGATCGTGGCCGACGCGCGTGCGTTCGACGAAGACGAAGCGTTGGCACGGTGACATCGCGCCGTGACGAGGGCGGGACTGCGATCGTGGAGATCGCGATTCTCGGCAGCTTGATCTTCGGGGTGTTGATCCACGTGCTGGTGGTCTTCGGCGCGCTCCACCGGGCGACCCTCGCGACGAGTTCGGCGGCACGGGAGTACGGGCGGGCGATCGTCGTCGCCGATTCCGAGGTCGAAGCCGCGGCGCGCGGTGACGCGGCGGTCGAACTCGCCGGACGGAACCACGGCCTCGCACCCGGGGCGTTGCATCCGTCGCTCGCGGGGGTGCGGCGGAGGGGTGAGGTGCTGATGGTGAAGGTGCGGACTGATGTGCCGGTCGCCGGCATTCCGTTCCTGGGTTCGGTCTGGCCGGGACTCTCGGTGCCGGTCGAGGCGACGCACGCAGTGCGGATGGATCGTTATCGGAGCGGAGGATGACCCGGAGCCAACGGGGCCAGGCGTCGGTGCTGCTGATCGGGATCTTGCTGATCGGCTTGATGTTCGTCGGTCTGGCGGTCGACGGAGCGCGCATGTTCACCGCGCGGCGCGACCTGCAGAACGTGGCGGACAGCGCCGCGCTCGCCGGCGCGTCGTCCCTCGATGAGGGTGTGTACCGCGCGAGCGAGGGCCGCGACGTCAGGCTCGATCCGGCCGCGGCACGTCAGGCGGTGAACGATGTGCTGACTCGGTCGTCGTTACCACCGTCGGTCAGCGTGGACGTGGCGGTATCGGCGGATCGAGTGGAGGTGCGGGTCGCCCGGCCCGTCCGTCCACTGTTCCTCGGCCTGATCGGTCTCGGTCCCGAAACGATCGGCGCGCACGCGACCGCCGCGCCCCAGACCGGGTAGCTATGCCTGGGCGTCCTGGAGGCGCTTGACGAGCACGGGCAGGAGTTCGGTCTCGCGCTGGGCCATCTCCGCGACGGTGCCGCTCACATTGAGCGTCAGCCCGACGCGGCCCACCTGCACGCCGATCGTGTCGGAGATCTGGGACTGGGTCGCGCCATCTATCTCCACCGTCACGCTGATGCGGAACCCGAACTGCGCGTCGCCGACGACTTCGACGGCGATCGGGCTGACGTCGAGACTCACGAGGGTGCCCTGGCCCTCCAGGCTCCTCGTCACGACCTCGGTGTACAGCGCGCGGTAACACTCGATGACGGTCGGGTCGCGGTACAGCTCGAGTTGCGCGGTGATCGTCGCCACATCGGCGTAGACGTCGGTACCGCTGTCGACGGTGGTTTGGTTCTGTGCCCATTGAGGTGACCGGCGTTGGACGTCGCCGTCCTGCTTCGCGGCCATGAACGTCTGGCACGCGGGCAGCGTCTTGGCCAGCGCGTCGATCTCCTTGATCGCCTTCCGGGTGGTCGCCGGGTTCGGCGTGAAATCGGGGAGGTCGGCCTGGGTGACCAACCCGGCCTTGGCGAGCGCGACGCCGCCCGTCGGCGCCGAGGTCGTCGACGATGTTCGTGACGACGCGCTGGTGGACGATCCCTTCGACGCGCCCGGCGTTGAGCTGTTCCCGCAGGCCGCGGCCACGAGTACGACCGTCGTGAGCAGGGTGGCGATACCGAATCGGCGCATCCCCCATGTTGGCCGGGCTGGGGTCCCCGATGGGGACACCGGTACGATCCGCCGATGGCTGACGACGCACCCCGCCGTACTGATTCCGGCATCGAGATCAAACCGCAGTACACCGCGGCCGATCTGGAGGCCGCCGAGTGGGATCCGTCCTCGGCCCTCGGCGATGCCGGCTCCCCGCCTTACACCCGGGGTGTCTACGGCCAGATGTATCGCACCCGCCCCTGGACGATGCGCCAGTACTCGGGGTTCGGGACCGCGGCCGAGACCAACGAGCGGTTCCATTTCCTGCTCGGTGCCGGCCAGACCGGCCTCTCGTGCGCCTTCGATCTGCCCACCCAAATGGGCTACGACTCGGACCACCCCCGAGCGGAGGGTGAAGTCGGCAAGGTCGGCGTCGCGATCGACTCCCTCGAAGACATGGAGATCCTGCTGAAGGGTCTTCCGCTCGACACCGTGTCGACGTCGATGACCATCAACTCGACGGCCGCGATCCTCCTGCTCCTCTACCAGATCGTCGCAGAGAAGCAGGGTGTGTCGTCGGATCAGATCAGCGGCACCATTCAGAACGACCTGCTCAAGGAGTACGTCGCGCGCGGCACGTACATCTATCCGCCGCGGCCGTCGATGCGGATCATCACCGACATCTTCGCCTACTGCGGTGAGCACGTTCCCCGCTGGAACACCATCTCCATTTCCGGCTATCACATTCGCGAAGCCGGCAGCACCGCAGTCCAGGAGATCGCGTTCACGTTGAGCAACGCGATCGCGTACGTTCAGGCCGCGGTCGACACCGGTCTCGACGTCGACGATTTCGCGCCGCGGCTCTCGTTCTTCTGGAACGGGCACAACAACTTCTTCGAGGAGATCGCGAAGTTCCGAGCCGCGCGCCGCATGTGGTACTGGATCATGAGCAATCGCTTCGGCGCGCAGAACGAGAAGTCGAAGCTCTTGCGGTTCCACACCCAGACCGCGGGCTCGATGCTCACCGCGCAACAGCCGGAGAACAACGTCGTGCGCGTCGCGCTCCAGGCCATGGCCGCGGCGCTAGGCGGGACCCAGAGCCTCCACACCAACGGTTTCGACGAGGCATTGGGTCTTCCTACCGAGCGCGCCGCGAAGATCGCGTTGCGCACGCAGCAGATCGTGGCGTACGAGACGGGGATGACCGAGACCGTCGACCCGCTGGCGGGTTCCTACTTCGTCGAGTCACTCACCAACGAGGTCGAGGCCGCCGCCTGGCGCTACATCGAGAAGATCGACGAGGCGGGCGGCGCCGTCGCGGCGATCGAGGCCGGCTACATGCAGGACGAGATCGAACGAGCTGCGTACGAGTGGGCCAAGGGTGTTGACGACGGCGACAAGATCATCGTCGGGCTCAACAAGTTCGCCGACCCGAACCCCGAGGAACCCGACGTGTTCCCGATCGATCCCGAGTTGGAGCGCCAGCAGTCGGACCGGTTGGCTGCGCTACGGGCCCGCCGGGATCAGGCCGCAGTCGACGCCGCGCTGGCGGAACTGCGCACGGCCGCCGAGGGCAGCGCGAACGTGCTGTACCCGATGAAGGAAGCGCTTCAGGCGTACGCGACGTTGGGTGAGGTCTCGGACGTGCTTCGTGGTGTGTTCGGGGTCTACCAACCGGCGCGATAGAGCCGTGCCGGATGACGTGTCGGCATCTCAGCTGGCCTTGACCAACTCCTGGGCTCGCTGGGAGGTCGCCCGGATCTCCGCCAGTCGACGCCGAGCCTCGGCGACGCCCGGACTGACCGATCTGGCGAGTCCGCTGGTTGAGCCGCACCGGCGCGGGCGCCGGGGCACGCGCCGGGACAGTGCCACGAGGCATACGAGTACGAACCCTCGGCGCCGAATGGGCAACGGCCGGTGTTCTCAGGGGTGCTCAGGAGTCGCAACTGGGTGGTCACGCTCGCAGTGTCGCATGGGGGTGTGACAGTCATTCCGGTCTCCGCTCTCTCCGGCCAACTGACAGTATGTCATACCCGGATCGGAGTCCCCGTTGGAACACCCGCCCGGGTTGTTATTTCCAACGTGTTCACGAGCGCGACCGTTCCCGGTCGCGCGTCACATCTCGTTGTTTCCCAGATCTCACGGAAGGTGGCACCGCCACCTCATTGGGTGTTCGGTGGTCCGCGGTCGGGCGGGAAGCGGTGGTTCGAACTGCCAGTTCCCGTCGACATCTCGGTAACAGGCGCCATCCCTGATGGGTCATCCCGTGATGTGTGCGGCAGACCTGTGCGAGTTCGTCGAGGTTCGTACGCCCGCCGGCCGCATGGCTGGTGGTGTGATGGGCGTCGGTCCAATGCCCGGGCCGCGGACAATCGGGGACCACGCACCCTCCGTCTCGGTGCTTGAGCATCCGCTTCTGGGCCGGCGTGGCGAAGCGCACCGCGGTACCGAGCTCGACGATCTCGGAGCCGCGGGTCACGACCCGACGGAGCACGGCATTCGTGAGCCAGGAGCGAATCAGCTCGGGCGGGACCGGGCCGTAGCCGTCGACATCGGACCGTGAAGCGGCGAGGTCGTCGGGCCACGCCCCGCGCAGCGTGCGCTCATCGATGGTGATGTCGATGTTCTTGACGCCGTGTTCACGCTCGCCGAACAGGATGGCCAACAGCGCGGCGGCGCGCCGCTCGCGCAACGTCCGTGGTGGACGCTCACCCCGGACCGGATCCGGATGCTGGTAGCTGTCGATCAGGTTCAGGATTTCGACACCCGCCGCGGTGTGGAACCACCCTCGGATCGCAAGACCGCCCGTCGTCGGCGAGAGCGTGAGTTCGTCCCGGGAACTGTCGTACGGATCGTCGATCGATCCGACGAGATCATCGGCCAGGCTGCGCCACTTTGCGGCGCACTCGCGGAACTCCTCCGGGTTCACAGTTTCTGCGGCATCGAGGAGGTCGTCGCCATGCGCCTCGAAGATGTCTTCGCGACGCCGGATGGCCCGAGCGGTCTGCTCCACGTGTGAGACGGTCGTGACCCCGTCGGCCAGGGCCGTCGAGAGTCGATCGCAGCGCTGGGTGAGCCGGGCCGCTGCGACCAGGCGCGCGGATGCGGCGCGGGTCATGGGAATCCGATGCGCGAGCCAGGAGCTGGAGCTGATCGAACCGTCGGCGGCGTAGTCGCCGGCGCCGTCCCAGGCTGCCACCGCACGGACCAGCTCGGCGTTCACGGCCTCGGCGATCTGACCGAGCTCGAGCACCCGGGCGGATCGGGCCGACGAACACCACTCGGCCCGATCCTCCGCCCGCAACCGCCGCAGCCCACCGATGACGGCCACGAGCGCCGGATCACCTGAAAACGCTGGGTGTTCGACGTCGCAAATCCTCGGCCGGTCCATGCATTTGCACCATACCGGGGGGGTGTGACCATCTCTCCCGGTATCGACACCTCAGGACCTTCGGGTCCGCTTCGGTCGGTGAGGGCTACTCGGTGGTGCGGACGATGTAGCGCCGCTGGGCCACGACCCAGCCGATGACCACGAGCACGAGGCTGTAGATCCATGCCGCGAGCACCGGGTTGTCCATGGGCCACACATGTTGGGTGACCGGCGTGACCGGGTTGCCGAACAGTTCACGGATTGCGGCGATCAGCACGCTCACCGGATTCAGGCTCGCGATCCACTGGAGCGCGATCGGCATCGTCTTGATCGGCACGAACGCGTTGGAGATGAACGTGAGCGGGAACACGATGACGAAGCCGATGCCCATGACCGCGTCGGGCGACCGGACGAGGATCCCGAGCCAGATGCCGAGCCACACGATCGCGGTGGAGAACACGAGCAGCAACAGGATGCCTTCGGTGACCTCGAGCACGCTGCTGTGGGTGCGCCACCCGACGACCAGTCCGGTCGCGAGCAGGATGACGATGGTCAGGATCTGGCCGAGCATCTCGGCGAAGTAGTGACCGAGGAGGTAGGCCGGCCGCGGGATCGGCAGGGACCGGAATCGGTCGATGACCCCGGCTTGGAAGTCGGTCGCGACCGACATGGCCGGTCCCATCATGGCGAACGTCAGGGTTTGGATGAGGATGCCCGCCATCAGATATTCGGCGTAACTGCCGCCGTCGACTTGGATGGCGCCGCCGAAGATGTAGGCGAACAGCAACACGAACATCAGCGGCTGGACCGTGACGTTGGTCAGCTTCTCGGGGACCTGGCGGATGTGTTCGATGTTGCGCCGGGCCAACACGCGCGCGTCGGCTACCAGGTGCTTGCTCACGAGCTTGCTCCTTCAGGTTCGGGCTCGGGCTCGGGTTTCTTTCCGGTCAACGTGAGAAAGACGTCGTCGAGGGTGACCTCGCGACGGGTGACGTCGATCGCGTCGATGCCGGCATCGTCGAGCGCCCGGAGTACCTCGATGCTGCGCACACCGTCCCGGATGGGCAGGGTGAGCACTCTGGCCTCCTGGTCGATCGCGGGGGCCCGGTCGATGAAGGGCCTGACCACGCCGGCGGCCGCGTCGAGGTCGTCGGTCGGAGTGAGGGTCACGTCGAGGCGGTTGCCGCCGATCCTCGCCTTGAGTTCGGTGGGGGTGCCGTGGGCGACGGTGCGGCCGTGGTCGAGCACGACGATGTCGTCGGCCATGCGATCGGCCTCTTCCAGGTATTGCGTGGTCAGGAGCACGGTGGTGCCACCGCGCACCAACTCGCCGAGCATGTCCCAGAGGTGGCCGCGGCTGAGCGGGTCGAGGCCGGTGGTCGGCTCGTCGAGGAACAGGACGGCGGGATCGCCCATGAGGCTCGCGGCGAGGTCGAGGCGGCGGCGCATTCCACCCGAGTAGGTCCTCACCAGCGCAGTCGCGAAATCGGTGAGGTCGAGCTGCTCGAGGAGGTCGTTGGCTCGTGCGGTCGCGGTGGCCTTGCTCAGGCCCCGCAACCGCCCGATGACTTCGAGGTTCAACCGTGCGGTCATGAGATCGTCGACGGTCGCGGTCTGGGAGGCCACGCCGATCTGCTCCCGGACCTGCTCGGCGTGGGTGACGACATCGAAACCGGCCACCGTGGCCGAACCTTCGCTCGGTTGACTCAAGGTGGTGAGGATGCGAATCGCGGTGGTTTTGCCCGCGCCGTTGTGGCCGAGCAGGCCGAGCACGGTCCCCGTCGCGACGTTGAGGTGCAGGTCGCGCAGGGCCCAGAGGTCGCCAAAGCATTTGCTCAGGCCGTGGGTGATGACACCGCGATCGGGCGTCGAGGGGACCGCGCCCGTCTGCGGATGAGAAGCAGACATGGGTCCCAAACTAGAGGGTGTGACCGAGCGGCTTCGTAGACTTGTTTCGCTATGACCACGACCGCGTACCTCGATCATGCTGCGAGCACGCCGATGCGGCCGGAGGCAGTGGCGGCGATGCTCCCGTTCCTCACCGACCATCCGGGGAACCCGTCGGGGAGCCACGGCGCGGCGCGTGCGGCCAAGACTGCCTTGGAAGAGGCCCGCGAAGCCGTGGCCGGCGTGCTCGGTGCCGCGCCGGACGAGATCTACTTCACCGGCGGCGGAACCGAAGCCGACAACCTCGCGATCAAGGGTGGTGCGCGCGCCGCCCGCCGCCGCCGAGCCCGCGCTCGACGCGGTCGTGACCACGGCCTTCGAGCACAAGGGCGTGTTGGCGGCCGCCCACCGCTTGGAGTCGGAAGGCTTCCGAGTCGCGGAGGCCGGGATCACCGCCGAGGGCCTGGTTGATCTCGACGACCTTGCCGCCCAGCTCGATGCGACCACCGCGCTGGTGTCGGTGATGACCGTCAACAACGAGGTGGGATCGATCCAGCGGCTCGACGCGATCGCCACACTGGTCCGCGACCGTGCACCGCACGCGCGGTTGCACACCGACGCGGTACAGGCCGTGCCGTGGGTCGACGTCGGCGTGGTGACCAACGTGTTCGACCTCGTGGCGATCTCCGGTCACAAGTTCGGGGGACCGAAGGGCGTCGGCGTGCTGGTCGCACGCGGGGATGTGGAGATCGACGCGGAGATCGAGGGCGGTGGTCAGGAGCGGGGGCTGCGCGCCGGAACCGTGAACGTCGCCGGAGTCGTCGCGCTCGCCACGGCCCTCTCGATCACCCACGAGCGCCGTGCCGAGGAGACGGCCCGGATTGCGACGTTGCGCAACCGGCTTCGTGATGGCCTGCTCGCGACCATCCCCGCCACGTTCGTGAACAGCGCGCCTGCGCACACGACGGCCGGTCACCTGCACCTCGGGTTCCGTGGCGTCGAGAGCGAAGCGCTGCTCGTCATGCTCGATCAGCGAGGCCTGTATGCCGCCGCGGGATCGTCGTGCTCATCGGGGGCCACCGAGATCTCGCACGTGCTCGCGGCGATGGGCATGAGTCGAGACGACGCCACGGCCTCGATTCGATTGAGTCTTGGCTACGCGTCGACCGACGCCGACGTCGAACTCGCGCTTGCCGAGATCCCGCGCGCGGTCGAGCAGTTGCGGGCCGCGGTCGCCGTATGAGTCGGATCTTGGTCGCGATGAGCGGCGGGGTGGATTCTTCGGTTGCGGCGGCCTTGTTGCGGGATCAGGGCCACGACATCACCGGGGTCACCCTCAAGTTGTGGGGTGGCGACGAGTGATTCCGGCTGCTGTTCGGTGTCCGATGTCGAAGACGCGCGCCGGGTCGCTGCTCAACTCGACGTTCCCCACTACGTCTTCAATTTCTCCGAGGAGTTCGACGATCAGATCGTCGACCCCTACGTGCAGGCCTACGCCGACGGTCGTACCCCCAACCCGTGCATCGAATGCAACCGTTCGATGAAATGGGGACGTCTGCTCGACCGCGCCCGGGCCATGGGATTCGATGCCCTCGCGACCGGTCACCACGCCCGCATCACCCATGATTCGTCGTCCGGTACGACTGAACTTCGACGCGGCGAGGACCCCGCCAAGGACCAGTCCTATGTGCTGGCGGTTCTGGGCCAGGACGAACTCGCGATGACGGTGCTGCCGGTCGGCGAGATGACGAAGGCTGATGTGCGGGCCCATGCAACCCGTCTCGGTCTGCGCACGGCCACCAAGGCCGAGAGCATGGACGTGTGCTTCATTACACGCGGTGGCCGCACGGCGTTTCTCGATGCTCGGGTGCCGCCCGCGCCCGGCGACATCGTCGATGCCGACGGATCAGTCGTCGGCGCGCACGACGGCGTGCGAGCGTTCACCGTCGGACAGCGTCGCGGCCTCGCAGTCGCGACCGGTGCGCGTCGGTACGTGGTCGACGTCGACGCGGCGAGTGCGACGGTCACCCTGGGCGACAAGCGCGACCTGCTGCGCGGCTCGGTGACGCTCACCCGGCCGACCTTCACCGATGTCCCGATTGTCGATGGCGCGATCGTGAACGTTCAGGTCCGCTCCCATGGCGACGCGCACCGGGCGACCTGGCGCGGAGACAGTGTTGAGTGGGAAGCGCCCAAGCCGCGCGTCGCACCTGGTCAGACCGTTGCGTTCTACGGAACCGACGCCGGCGACGACGACCGAGTCCTCGGCTCCGCCATCGCGACCTGACCCTCCCAGGTTCCTGTGTTTGGCCTCTGGTGGTCTGCTGACGATCACCAGATGCCAAACGCTGCCGGTGCGTGGGGGAAGCGGGTTACTCGGTGCGGACGTGAATGCGCCGGGCGCGGGCGCGTTCGAGGAGCAACGGCGCGGCGGTCGGGGTCACGAGCAGAAGGTTGGCCTGGACGGTCACGCCTTCGCGGCGGACACGGCGGATGATCGGGGCGGCGTCGTCGAGGAGGAGGGCGCAGGAACCGAACGACGCACCCAGACGGAGGTCGCATGCCCCGTCGGGCGGTCGGCGTGATGGGTCGGCCGGGCCGAGGCCCATGATGTGGGGCCGGGGAAACAGCACCGGATCGGTGAGGGTCAGTGGGTCTGCGATCACGAGACCGGCCGGAACGAGCACGACCCAGCGCATCGAGAGCTGATGGACGAGCCGGACGGTCACGAACGCGAGGGGACCCGTCAGGACGAGGAGGGCGATCCCGAGCGCCCAGTTCTCACCGGCGAGCAGAATCGGAACGACGACCGCCGCCGACGCGACGACCACGAGCGCGAACGGAACGATCCCCAGCGCCACCCCCGGCGGCACCTTCAGGGGGAAGCGTTCCTCGTCGCCGTAGGCCGCGCCTTGCGCGCACGTGCGAGCGAACTCACCTCGGGTGCCGAGCCCGACGGCGATTGCCAGGATCGCAACCGCGGCCCAGCCGACGAGGGTCGACGCCCGGCCCGTGAGGAGCGCGGCAATCGCCGCGCCGAGCGCGATCGGAGTGACCAGCCGAGTCACCGTGAGCGACCACGGCCGGGGCACCAACGTGGCGAATACGACGGCAGTCCAGGCCGCCCACAGGAGTGCGGTCGCGACGAGCCGCGGCGCGTCGGCCCATGGAGACATCGCGTCGGCGAATGCCGAGCCCGCAGTGACCGGCAGGCTGATCCAGAGTCGCGCGCAGCGCCCAGGTGTTCATCGAGATGAAATGCGCTCGCTTCGGAGAGTGCGAAAGGGGCGTTCGTATACTACGAACCGAATGTCCCACAGCCTGCACGGTGGAGTGTTCCCTACGGGGTTGGCGACGGGAATCGGGAGCCTGCCGTTCACGGATGCTGCCGCTGCCGCCGATCTGGTCCTGCGCGTCCATCCCGACCTGCCCGCGATCCCGCAACTGGCGGTGCCCGGCCGAGGGCGTCGTGGCGCAGTGGGCCAACGCGCTTCCCGAGGTCACGATTGCGCCGGACGGCTCGCTGATCGTCGACGCGAATCGGGTCGGCGAACCCCTGGATGTGCGCTTCACGATGGAGTCCCACGCCGGTCTGCTCGGCTTCCTGGACGCCGCCGCGGTCGCGCCCGAGCCGATTCAGCGGGTCAAGGCCCAGGTCGTCGGGCCGCTGACGTTGGGGACCGCGTTGGTCCACGCGGGCCTCGGACCGGCGGTCGCGTTCGAACGGGCACTCGAGGCGGTCGAGCAATGGATCGGTGCCCTCGAAGACCTGCTCGCCGCTCGGCTGCGAGGCGCTCGGCCGTTGTTGTTTCTCGACGAACCGTCCTTGGTGCTGTGGGCCGGCGACGACGCACCGATCGAACGTGAAGACGCCATCGACCTGCTGTCGAGCGCGTTGGCCGCGAGTTCGGTCGAGACCGGCATCCACGTGTGTGGCGACGGCGATGTCCGGCTGGCGTTCGAAGCCGGGCCGACCGTCCTCGGCCTGCCGGTCTCGGCTCGGCTGATCAACGACGTGGGGACCCTGGTGCGCCACATCGATGCCGACGGCTGGATTGCCTGGGGTGCGGTGCCGACCGACCGTCCGATCGGGGAGTCGCCCGAGTCACTGTGGCGTGAACTCGTCGGCACGTGGTGCGAGTTGACTCGCCGGGGATGCGAACCGCTCCGGCTCCGGAGTCAGGCGATCATCACGCCGGCCTGCGGTCTGGCGAACCACGGCGTCTCGCAGGCCGAACGGTCGCTGCGGCTCGCGTCGGAGATTGCCGAACGAGTGGCCGCCCAACGCGCGGCGGCCCGCCTCACTGCCGGCGCGTAAACGCTCGAGTGGCCCGGCCCGAAGGGCCAAGAGCGGGAGTCGTAAAGTCGCCGGCCATGGCGCCGAAGCAGATCACCGAACGAGTCGCGGAACTCCGCGACCTCATTCGGTATCACGACGAGCGTTATTACGGGCACGACGAGCCGGAAGTCAGCGACGCCGAATACGACGACCTCCTGAACGAGTTGCGGGGGATCGAGGCCGATCACCCCGACCTCGTCACGGCAGATTCTCCGACGCAGAGCCCGGGATCCGCGCAGGTTCCCACGCCGTTCTCGGAAGTGCGGCACCTCCAACCGATGATGTCGCTCGACAATGCGTTCTCACGCGCCGATCTCTTCGCCTGGGGTGAACGCATCGCGAAGCTCGTGACCGAGCCGGTCACGTATATCGGTGAGCCGAAACTCGACGGACTCGCGATCTCGCTGCTCTACGAACGAGGTCGTCTGGTCCGCGGCGCGACGCGTGGCGACGGCCAGACCGGTGAGGACGTCACCGCCAACGTGACGACGATCCGGGATCTCCCGCAGACCCTGCAGGGCAAACGAATCCCCGAGACGCTGGAAGTGCGCGGCGAAGTGTTCATGTCGCTGGCGTCGTTCACCGAACTCAACGAGCGCCAGGCCGAGAAGGACGACCGGTTGTTCGCGAACCCGCGCAACGCGGCCGCCGGATCGTTGCGTCAGATCGATCCGGCGATCACCGCGAGCCGGAACCTGTCGCTCTACTGCTACCAACCGGGCGCGGTGGCGGTGGGCCCCAAACTCACGAGTCATCACGAGACGCTCGACTGGCTCCGAGAACTCGGATTCCCCGTGAACCCACACATCGAGCAGCTCGCGGATCTCGATGCAGTCCACGACTTCTGCGCCCGGATGGAGACGGATCGTCACTCGCTGGGCTATGAGATCGACGGCGCGGTCGTGAAAGTGGACTCGCTGCCCCAGCGGGCGGAGATGGGCACGACGAGCCGCGCCCCTCGGTGGGCCGTCGCGTTCAAGTTTCCGCCCGAAGAGAAAACGACGGTCCTCAAGAACATCATGGTCAGCATCGGCCGCACCGGTCGCGCCACTCCGTTCGCGGTGCTCGAGCCGGTCTTCGTCGGTGGGTCGACGGTCCAGATGGCCACGCTCCACAACCCCGACGAGGTGGCGCGCAAAGACGTGCGAGTCGGCGACACGGTGATCGTGCGGAAGGCCGGTGATGTGATTCCCGAGGTCGTCGGGCCCGTTCTTGCCAAGCGGAAGAAGGGAGCACGGAAGTGGAAGTTCCCGGCTACCTGCCCGTGCGAACTCGGCCAACCTCTCGTCCAACTCGACGGTGAGGTCGACCGGCGGTGCGTGAGTTCGGACTGCCCGATGCAGCGCGAGCAGAAGATCATCTACTTCGCCGGGCGCGGCGGCATGGACATCGAAGGCCTCGGCGAGGAGCGAGTGCGCCAACTCGTGAACGCCGGGCTCGTGCAGGACGCCGCCGACGTGTACTCGCTCACCCACGACCAACTGATCGCGTTGGAACGCATGGGCGAGATTTCGGCGCGCAACCTGTTGGGGGCGATCGAAGCCTCAAAGACTCAACCCTTGGCGCGGGTGATCGTCGCACTGGGCATCCGCCATGCCGGTCCGACCGCGGCCACCGCGTTGAGTCGGGCGTTTCCCGATCTCGACGCGATCGTCGCCGCGAGCGCGGAAGAGCTGACGGCGGTGGAAGGCGTCGGGCCGGTGATCGCCGAAAGCCTGCGCGCCTGGTTCACGATCCCGACCAATCAGGCCATGATCGAGAAGTTGCGGGTCGCGGGTGTGAATTTCGCTGCGCCCGTGGTGGACACACCGGACGCGCCCCAGACGCTGACCGGTCGAACGTTCGTCCTGACCGGCGGGCTGGAGGGGTACACCCGCGACCAGGCGGAGGCCGAGATCAACGCGCGTGGTGGCAAGGTCACGAGCAGCGTGTCGAAGAAGACAAGCTTTGTGCTGGTGGGTGAGAATCCCGGTACCAAGCTCGCAAAGGCCGAACAACTCGGTGTGACGTTGCTGGACGAAGCCGCGTTCGTGCATCTGCTCGAGCACGGTCCCCAAGACCCAGAGGAGTAGGTATGGCCGATCGGTCGGCAATCGGTGCCACCGACGAACCGTTCACGATGGTGGTCGAACTCGGGAAGGTGCGCGAGTTCGCTCGCGCGACCAAATCCGACAGTTCCGACTATCTGGAGGGGAACGAACCGGTGATCCCGCCGACGTTCCTGAGCACGGTCTCGTTCTGGTCGCCCAAGGGTCAGTCGGTGTTCTCCAAGGTGAAGATGGACCTTCGCCGATTGCTGCACGGCGCGCAGGAGTACACGTTCCACGGACCACCACCGGTTGCGGGAACGACCCTGACGGTCCAGACCCGCGTCGACGACATCTACGAAAAGGAAGGCAAGCGGGGTGGCACGATGACCTTTGTCGTCACGGTGTCGGAGTTCCGCGACGAGTCGGGCACGCTCGTGGCCGAAGCGCGATCGACGGCGATCGAGACCGGGAAGCCGGCAACGACGAACACGGGTGGTGCGTGATGCCGAGCTGGGATGAACTGACGGTCGGTATCGCGGCACCGGACCGGGACTACGGACCGATCACGCGCACCGACATCGTGCAGTACCAAGGCGCGTCGGGAGACTTCAACCCGATTCACCACGACGACGAGTTCGCACAGTCGGCGGGATACCCCGGAGCGTTCTCCGTCGGGATGCTCCAGGCCGGGATCCTCGCGAGTTACGCCACCGACTGGCTGGGTCCGCGCAACGTGCGGAAGTTCGGCGTGCAGTTTCGCGAGCAGGTCTGGCCGGGCGATCACCTCGTCTGCAGTGGCACGGTCGTCGGCCGTGACGACGATGCTCGCACCGTCGACCTCGAACTGATCGCCACGCGAGTGGGTGGCGGCGCGGCGATCAAGGGAACGGCGACGTTCGTCGTGGACTGACGAAACTGCCGAGGTCACGCCTTGGCTTCGAAACTCCAGGAGTAACTGCCGGCTTCGGTCGCGGTCGTGCCCTGGGCGCGGTAGTCGACGCGCACCGTGACCGGCCCGGCGTTGAACGCGGCGAGGTCGGTGCCATCGACCGGTCTGAACGTGAGTTCACCCAAGCCGCTCACGAAACGGACCTGGTCGAAGGGGATCGGCGTGCAATCCTGCGGGTTCGGTCCGCACACGGTGAGGTCGCCGACGAGGTGGTCGCGCAGGTCGACGACGATCGGGGTGTTCGGCCCGACGATGGCACCCGGGGCGGGGGAGACCGCCTGCACTTGCTTGGGCTTGGTCTGTTGCGAGGCGAGATCCGACGTGTCGGCACTGCCGATCGCTCCGGCGATCAGCGCCGCGACGAGAAAGAGGCCACCTCCGACGATCGCGACCCGACCGGGATGACGAAACAGCGGCGGTTTCTCGGCCCCCGTCTGCGGGGTCGGAGCGATGCGGGCGGGTGATGATCCGTTCTCCACCTGCGCACGGTACCGCCGCGATCGGGACATTGGACCATCGCCCCGCCCCGTTCCGCTCCCGGGTGCCGCGGATCCGGACATTCCGGCCGGTACCCTCGTGGCAATGGCCGGAGTTGTCACCGCCGACCTCGTCGGACGGGTGCTCGCCGGCCGCTATCGCCTCCTGGGAGCCATTGGCTCAGGGGCGAGCGGTCGCGTGTATGTCGCCGACGACATTCGCCTTCGCCGACGCGTCGCGGTGAAGGTGCTTCATGCTGCCTTGGCGGATGACGCCGGGTTCCTGCGCCGGTTCCGATCGGAAGCGCAACTCGCGGCCTCACTGCACCATCCCAACGTGATGGCGGTCTATGACTGGGGCGAGGACGGGGTGCCGTTCATGGTGCTGGAGTTACTCGCGGGCGGTTCGGTGCGCGGGATGCTCGACCGTGGGACCCGACTGAGCACCGCGCAGGCTGCCCACGTCGGTGGGCAGGTCGCGGCCGCACTGGAATACGCGCACAGCCGTGGCCTGGTCCACCGAGACATCAAGCCTGCGAACCTCCTCTTCGACGAGCATGGCATCGTGCGGGTCGCCGACTTCGGGCTCGCGCGCGCGTTGGCCGAAGCGAGCTGGACCGAACCGGCGGGCACGGTCCTCGGCACCGCGCGGTACGCCGCGCCCGAACAGGCGACCGGCGCCGCGCTCGACGGTCGGGCCGACATCTACGCGCTGGGCTTGGTCCTCGTCGAAACGGTGACGGGCACCGTTCCCCTCGTTGGCGACTCGCCGCTCGGCACGCTCGGACTCCGACAGGAATCCGAGGTCGACGTGCCGGCTGCGCTCGGTCCGCTGGTGTCGGTCATCGAACGGGCGTGCAGCTCGGATCCCGCCGGTCGCTACCTCACCGCGGAAGCGATGAAGCAGGAACTGGCCGAGGCGGCCGAAGCGCTCCCGCCGCCCGGGCCCCTCGCACTCGCGGGATTGGGGGAAGTCACCGACGATCCCCACCCGACCCAGGTGGTGCACGCCGTGGTGGCCCCGCCCCTGTTCGATCAGGACGAGCCGACCCGTCGAGCGGCGCCGCGATCGGGTCGACCCGCCTCCACGGTTCGGCTCCCGCCGCGGCCCCGATCGGCCGCCCCGTTCGTGTTGGGCGCGGTCATCATCGTGGCGATGGCCGCAGTGGCCTTCGTGCTGGCTCGACCGGCGAGCGGTCCCTCGTCTCCGGTCCCGCTGCTGATCGGCAAGACCGAGACCCAAATCAGAAGCATCGACTTCGAGAGCAAGTTCTTGGTCGAACCCGAGTTCCGGCGCAGTGGCGAACCCAAGGGGTTCGTGATCGAACAGGACCCGGCGGCGGGTTCGTTCCTGGCCGAAGGCGAGACGATCCGGGTGGTCGTCTCGCGCGGTCCGAAACCAGTCCCGATTCCTGATATGCGCGGGAAGACCGAAGCCGATGCACGCGCCGTGCTGGAGCCGCAGTTCGTGGTCGTGGTCAAGCCGCAGGCCGATGAGACCGTCCCCAAGGATCAGATCATCCAGACGCTCCCCGAGGGCCGGGCGCAACCCGATACGGAGATCACACTCATCGTGTCCACCGGACCCGTACCTCGAGTCGTGCCCAACGTCGTCGGGAAGACCTACGAGGAGGCCGTCGGCATTCTCAAATCGAGCCAGCTCGGCGCCCGTCGGGTCGACGAGTTCAGCGATACGGTCGTGAAGGACAAGGTCATCCGCACCGAGCCGGCGACCGGCGCCGAAGCCGCCCGTGATTCCGCCGTCGCCGTGGTCGTGAGCAAGGGCCAGGATCTCGTCGTCGTGCCGAACTTCGTCGGGAAGACGATCGCCGAGATCACGGCTGCGGCCGCGGTGGCCGGCGTCGAGATCCGGGCCAACGGCGTCGTCAAGGGCAAGGCCAAGGCGCAAGCGCCGACGCCGTCGGTCGCGCCGGTGCCGCGGGGCACGATCATCGACGTCTACTTCTAAACGTCCGCACGCAGTTGCGGGTTCGCGGGTGTTGCCCGTGCGGGGTGAGTTGCCTCCTGTGGTACTCGTGGCGAGGATCCCACTCTGGGTGGTGCGCGGGGTTTCGTCACGCATCGTGAAGTCGCGACCAGGAGCACTCCCAAAAACCGGGGAGAATGAATGTCGCACTCCGCCCGATTTGGTCACGCTCCGTGATGGAAATGAGTCGATGAGCCCTCTTGTCTCGGAGCAGATCTTCTCGATAATGACTGCGGAGAGTGAACCCCGCCGGGGTTCCCGCAGAGGAGTGAGATGCGTAGGCCAGCCACCGGAGGCACGACCCATCCGACCCAGACCCGACCGGGGATGGGCTTCGGACGTCCGCTCCGGCCGCAACCCGCGAAGATCTCGCCGCAGTCATTCGCCGCCCAGATCGAGGCGCTGCTCCGAGGCGAGATTGTCGAACCGGTGACGACGGACCGGTCCTCGGTCACATCCACAGATTCGCTGGCCTAGCGCGGCACCCAAACTTCTAGCCTCGGGGCGTGTCTTCCCCGCGGCCGCCCACCTTTCTCGGTGACGCCCCCGGTGGCGATGAAGTCCCGGTCGTTGGTTGGCCGTTCCTCTTCGAGCATCGGATTCGCCGGTTCCAGGCAAGTGAGCGCTCTCCGTGGCTGGTACTCGTCGCAGTCCTGACCGGGCTGTTTGCCACCGGTTTCAGCATCACGATTCTCGCGGTGTCACTCCCTGAGGTCGCGCGCGATCTCCATACTGCTCCGCAAGACCTGACCTGGGTGGTCACCGGACCGCTCCTGGGGTTGGCCTTGACCATGCCGCTCATGGGCAAGATCGGAGACACCCGCGGCCATCGCCGGCTGTATCTCCTCGGGTTCGCGGGCTTCACGATCGGCGCCGCCTGCACGGCCTTCGCCTGGAACGGGCCGGCGCTCATCGCGATTCGCACGATCGGGTCGCTCCCGGGCGCCGCCATCGGCCCGGCCTCCATGGCGTTGATCATGCAGGCGTTTCGCGAGGAAGACCGCGTCAAGGCAATGGGCTGGTGGTCGTTGGTCGGTGCCGGTGCGCCCGTGATCGGCCTGGTCGCGGGGGGCCCGGTCGTCGACGCGCTGGGCTGGCGCGCGATCTTCATCGCGCAGGTACCACTGTCAGCGCTCGCGTTGGGGTTGGCGTTCGTCGTGTTGCGCGAAACCCCACGGCGGGATCATGAACCGCTCGACCTCGCCGGGGCCGCGACTCTCGCCGGGGCCACCGTCTCGGCACTGTTGGTCCTCACCGTCGGCAGTCACATCGGCTTCGACTCTCCGATCGTGATCGCACTGATCGTCGCCGCGCCGTTGCTGCTCTGGCAGTTCGTCCGGATCGAACGCCGAGCGGATCGCCCGTTGCTGCCGTTGCAGTTCTTCCGGAAACGCAACTTCAGCGCGTCGCTCGTCGCCCAGTTCTGCGCGAACTTCGCCTACATGGGCGGGTTCATCGTGACGCCCCTCCTCGTGCAATCACGGTTCGGGTTCACCGTTGCGGCGACGTCGTGGGCCATGGCGTGTCGACCGCTCACGTTCAGTCTCACCGCGCCCGCGTCCGGCTACCTCGCGGCGCGAGTCGGTGAACGCCGCGCGGGAGTCACCGGAACGACGTTGTTGGTGGCGTCGATGGCCGTGTTTGTCGCGGCCGTGGTCACCGACACCGTTGGGCTGGTCTTCGTCGGGTTGGCGCTGTCGGGCCTGGCTATGGGCGCGTCGATGCCGTCGCTGGTCACGGTCGTGGCCAACACGGTGTCGAGCCGCGACCTGGGGGTGGCGAACGCGGCCCAGCAGATGGTCGGCCAGCTCGGCACCGTTGCCGGGATCCAGATCTTGTCCACGATTCAAGGAGGATCCGCCGACGGGTTCCCCTTCGCCGCGGCCTACGTGGTCGGGGGAGTAGTCGCGGTGGGCGGTGCGGTCGCGGCGAGTTTCATCGCCGGACGGGGTCGAGGCGCACTGGCGATGGTCGACGCCGCGTAAGGCCGGACCTACTCGCCGCCGATGGTCTCCAGATCGTCGGCACCGACGGCGGCGAGGTCGCAGTACCAGGCCAAGAGCGCGGCGGCCGCGACGCCGACGAGCATCACCTCGCTGATCGTCATCCCGAGCGCCGAGATCATGAGACCCCCCACGTAGACCCCGATCGGGACGGTTCCACCGAAGCTCATGATCCAGATGGCCATGATCCGGCCGCGGATCTCGTCCTCGAGGTGTTCCTGCATGATCGTCGAGAGAGCGGTGATGACGAGGAAGTAGACGAAGCCGAGCGCCGGGGAGACGACGAACGCGAGCGGTGCGCTGCGGATGAATGCGAAGACCGCGAGCAGGACCGCGAAGACCCCGAGCGAGTACCGAGCGATGCGCGCCTTTGAGTGCTCGGCGAGGTACGTGCCGATCGTGAGCGCGCCGAGGGTTGCGCCCAGGCCCCACACCGCGTACAGGAGCAGATACGTGTCGGACGCACTGATGCCGAAGTTGGTGTCGGCGACCTCAGGGAACAAGCCGACGTACATGAGCGAGAAGAACGAGAACGTGAACATCGTGATGAAGATTCGGCGGAGCAGCAGGTCGTGCCATGCGATCCGGATGCCAGAGAGCAACTTCTCACTGATGCCGCCTTGGAGCGGGTTGGGATTCCGGGCGTCGTACCGAGCGAGCATCAACCCGGCGACGGCGAAGGCGTAGGTCGCGGCGTTGATCGCGAACACCCACTCGGCCCCGAAGATGGCGAGCAGCGGCGCACCGATCACGGGCCCCAGCACGCGGGACAGGTTCATCTGTACCGACTGGAGCGAGACCGCACCGGGGATGTCTTCCTTGGGAACGAGCGTCGGCAGGATCGCTCCCATCGACGGGGCGCTCAACGCGTTGACGATCCCGATCGCGAGGACGCAGCCGAAGATTCCCCACCGCGACGGATGTTCGACAATCACGAGTGCAGCCAGCCCGAACGACAGCAACATCTGCGTGATCTGCATGACGACGAGGTATCGGCGCCGGTCGACCCGGTCGGCGATCACTCCACCGATCTGGCTCAGGAACAGCAACGGACCGAGCTGGGCGAAATAGAGCAATCCGACGTACCCGGCGTCGTGAGTCAGGTCGAGCGCGAACTTGCCGAGCAGCACGTTCTGCATCCACGTGCCGATGTTCGACAGGAACGTGCCGCCCCAGACCAGGCGGAAATCGCGGTGCCGCAGTGCTGATTGGGCGGTCCCTCGTCGGAGCGCGCGATCGCCGTCGACGAGCGCGTCTGTGGCATCGGCAGCGCCGGGATCAGACGGTCGACGAAATGGCATCAGCGGCTGACCCTATGGGAGCGGCGATGGCTTCGGTCCCGAGATTGGTTGAACTGGCCCGCAGCGTGACCGAGTTCACGCGCCGGGCGTCGGGACGCGCAGTGTCAGGCGGTCATGTCCTGGATGGCTTGGGTCAACGCTTCGTTGCCACCCGGCCCGCCGCCTTGCTGGGCCATCATCAGCTTGGTCATGTCGCCCTGGACCTTGACCTTGCCCGACATGAAGGCCTGCATCCCGGCCTGCTGATTGCCCGAGACGAAGACTTCCTTGGCGGTCACGTAGTCGGTCGTCAGGGTGACGTCGGCGGCTTCCGCGTGGCCCTGACCCATCCGGGCCACGCCCTCGATGGCGCCCATGTGCATCTCGCGCTCGCCCCATGGGGTGTCAGTGACGACCATGTTCAGCATCATGCTCGTGGTGGTGGTTGCGTCGGCACCGTGCTCGGTCATGAGTACCGCGACGCTTACAAACCATTCGTCGGACAAGAATTCGGTCTTGGACACGGGTGCCTCCTGCAGCGGATCGATCGGGTCCGGGGACATTACCGACGTGACGGTGCGGCCGTCTACATTGCCTCGATGGCCGACGGTGCGCGCGAGGAACGCATTGCCTCACACGAACGCAATCCCAAGTGGCAGAGCCCGCCGCTCATCATCGACATGGCGATCTGTATCAACTGCGACACGTGCATCCGCCACTGTCCACCCCAGTTCGGGGCGATCTTCAATCACGGGATCGACGTCATCATCCTGCCCGAGCTCTGCTCGGGGTGCGGGAAGTGTCTGCCGCCGGTGTGTCCGGTCAACTGCATCTACGAAGACCCCGACTGGAAGCCTTCCCCGGTCGACTGGTGGGTCTACCCCGGTCGCAACGACGACCCATACAGGTAGGAAGCCACGGGGGCGTCGACTTCTAGACTCGCCGGCTCATGGCTGATCCCATTTCTCGTGCCGACGTCGAACACGTCGCCAAGCTGTCCCGCCTCGCGCTGACCGACGACGAGGTCGACCATCTCACCGTCGAACTCGGGGGAATTCTCGGCCACGCGGCCGACATCGAGGCCTTGGACCTGGACGGCGTTGCGCCCACGGCCCATCCGCTTCCGCTGGTCAACGTCCTGCGGGAGGACGCGGTTCGTCCGTCACTCGACCGCGCCGAAGTGCTCGCCCAGGCGCCACTGGCGGAAGACGACCGGTTCCGTGTGCCTCGCATCCTGGGGGAGGCACCGTGAGCGATTCGCCCGAGACCGCACTCGAGATCGCCGCCGCGGTGCGCCGCGGCGATCGGTCGGCTCGATCCGTCGTCGAGGAACATCTCGCCACGATTGCTTCTCGCGACGGCGAGATCCATGCCTGCAACGCAGTGCTCGACGATCAGGCACGGACTGCGGCCGACGCCATCGACGCGGCTGTCGCCCGGGGTGAAGACCCCGGTCCGCTGGCCGGCGTACCGGTGGCGCTCAAGGACAATCTGTGCACCCGAGGGATCCCGACCACGTGCTCCTCGCGGATTCTGGACGGTTGGCTCCCTCCGTACACGGCCACCGTGGTCCAGCGGATCACCGATGCCGGCGGGATCCCGATCGCGAAGACGAACCTCGACGAGTTCGCGATGGGTTCATCCACGGAGAACTCCGCCTTCGGCGTCACCCACAACCCGCACGACCTCACCCGAGTCGCAGGTGGTTCCAGCGGTGGGTCGGCCGCGGCCGTTGCCGCCAGGTACGCGCCACTCGCGCTCGGATCCGACACCGGGGGCTCGATCCGTCAGCCCGCCGCGCTCTGCGGTGTGGTCGGGGTCAAGCCTACCTACGGGCTCGTCAGCCGGTACGGGCTCATCGCGTTCGCGTCGAGTCTCGATCAGATCGGACCGTTTGCAGCAACGGTCGACGATGCCGCGCTCATGCTCGAGACGATCTGGGGCCACGACCCGATGGACTCCACCTCGATCACCGCCGCGCCGGGTCCGCTCTCCGGGGGCGCCGATGTCGCGGGGTTGCGAGTCGGCATCGTGGAAGAACTCACCGACGTCGACGGGATCGCGCCGGAGGTGCGGGCGGCCGTAGAGCGGGCCGCGTCGGCGTTGGCGGCGGCGGGGGCGAGGGTCGACCGGGTGTCGGTACCGAGCTGCACCTTCGGGCTGTCGGCCTATTACCTGATCGCCCCGGCCGAAGCATCGTCGAACCTCGCTCGGTACGACGGGGTCCGGTACGGATTGCGAGTCGACGGCGAGGACGTGGCCGACATGAACGCCCAGACTCGCGCCGCGGGGTTCGGCCCCGAGGTGAAGCGCCGGATCATGCTCGGGACGTATGCGCTCTCCGCCGGGTATTACGACGCGTATTACGGCAAGGCGCAGAAGGTCCGGACGCTGATCATCCGCGACTTCGCGGTGGCGTACGAACATTTCGACGTGTTGCTCTCACCGACGGCGCCCACCGAGGCCTTCCGTATCGGCGAGAAGACGGCCGACCCGCTCGCGATGTACCTCTCCGACGTGTGCACCATCCCCACCAACCTCGCCGGGCACGCCGCGATGACGGTGCCGTTCGGTGTGGGCGCCGAAGGTCTGCCCGTCGGCGTGCAGGTCTTGGCCCCGGCGCTCGGCGAAGCCGTCATGTTCCGCACCGCCCGCGCCCTCGAGGCCGCAGCGTCTTGATGGTCGGCGCCTCGGTGTTGGATGGGTGCGTGCTGCGGCCGGGGCCCGAGCGGCCCGGCCCGCAGGGCCAAGAGCGGGTGTGGAGAGGCCGCAGCGTCTTGATGGTCGGGTCAAAGAAAGAAGTGGGAGAGGGCGCGGTTGAAGGTGTCGGCGGCTTCCCATTGGAGGAAGTGGCCGGCTCCCGCGACCACGAACGGACCGATGCACTCGTCGAATGCGACCGCGCACCGGTCCGGGAAACTCGCCGGGACAACGTGATCCTCGGGGCCGTAGAGCACGAGCGTCGGCACCGGGTTGGTCTCCAGGAACCGGGGCATGTCTTTCATCGGCCGGTTGCCGGTGGCGCTCTCGTAGATGCTGATGCTCGCCCGGAAGCGGTCGGCGGCGCCGAAGGGTTCGGTCATGAACGCGACGTCGTCGGTGGTGAACGCCGTCGGCCCACCCCAGAGGCGATGGCCGTACATGCCGGCCACGTACGCGCGCCGGCGTTCGTCGGTGTCGAGTTCTCCGGCGAGGCCGTCGGCGTCGGTGGCCTGGCGCAGGAAGTAATCAGCGGTCGACCGGAAGGCGCGGTCCGCGTCGGGCGGGATCCCGGCCGCCTCGTACTCACCGTTGACGAGCACGGGCGCCACGGTGTTGAAGAAGCACAGTTTGGAGACGAAGCCCGGGTTGCGCAGCGACAGGTCGTACACGATGGGTCCGCCGGCATCGCCTCCCGCCGCGAAACTCGTGCTGTGGCCGAGTTCCTCGTGGACGAGCGTGTGCAGGTCGAGCGAGAACGCGGCGACGTCGTAGAACCCGTCGGGCGCGAGGTCGCTGTCGCCGAAGCCGCGGAGGTCGGGCGCGATCACTTCGAAGCCGGCGGCGACCAGCGGTTCGATGTTGCGCCACCAAATACGACGGGTTTCCGGCCAGCCGTGGACGAGCAGCAGCGGAACTCCGCCGACGCCTTCTCGAAGGTATGCGAGCGTGGCACCCGTCGACAGCGTGGCGCGATGCGTTGCGAACCGCTTCGGGTCCAGCGCGGGCGGCCACATCAGTTTCAGTCATTTCGGGAGTCTGGCATGAGCGAAGCCGAGTACGAAGCGGTCATGGGGTTGGAGGTCCACGTCGAACTCTCGACGGCCACCAAGCTGTTCTGTGGTTGCCGCAACGAGTTCGGCTCGGAGCCGAACACCAACATCTGTCCGGTGTGCCTGGGACTGCCCGGTTCGCTGCCCGTGCTCAACGAGAAGGTGGTCGAGTTCGCGCTCCGCATCGGTGAGGCTTTGCACTTCGACGTGCCGGAGACGTCGATCTTTCACCGCAAGAACTACTTCTACCCAGACATGCCGAAGGACTTCCAGACTTCGCAGTACGACTCGCCGATCTGTGCCGACGGTTATCTCGAAGTCGATGGGGTTCGCATCGGAATCGAGCGCGCGCACATGGAGGAAGACACCGGCAAGACCACCCATGTCGGCGGCGGCGGTCGGATCCACGACGCCGATCACAGCAACGTCGACTACAACCGCGCCGGCGTTCCGCTCATGGAGATCGTCAGCCGGCCGGAACTCCACACTGCGGAGCAGGCCAAGGGGTACGTGAGCGAGTTGCGGGGAATCCTCGAAGCCATCGGCGTCTCCGACGTGAAGATGGAGGAGGGCTCGATGCGGGTCGACGCCAACGTGTCGGTTCGGCCCGTGGGCACCGAGGCGTTGGGGACCCGCGCCGAAATCAAGAACATGAACTCACTGCGGTCGCTCGGTCGCGCGATCGAGTACGAGATCACGCGCCAGGTCGAGCTGGTCGAGGGTGGCGGACGGGTGGTGCAAGAGACCCGGCACTGGGACGAGTCCGCAGGGATCACCCACGGCATGCGCTCGAAGGAAGGATCCGAGGACTATCGGTACTTCCCGGAGCCGGACCTCGTGCCGGTCGCGCCGACCGACGGCGATGCGGGCGCGGGCACGGGCCGCAATCGGTGAGCTGCCGGCGGCGCGCCGGGCCCGCATGGTGGAGCAGTGGGGGATCAGCGACACCGATGCGCGCACGTTGGTCGAGAGCCCTGGGCTGGCGGAGTTCGCCGATGCGGCCGTGGTCGCGGGTGCGCCGGGCAAGGACGTCACCAACTGGCTGAGTGGCGAGGTCCTGGCGTATCTGAATGAGACGGGCCTGTCGCTGGCGGTGCTCCCGCTGACGCCCGGGAAGCTCGCGGAACTCTGCGGGCTCGTGAGCGACGGAACGTTGTCCCGCAACTTGGCCAAGGACGTCCTCGGCGAGTGTCTGCGCGGGCCGAAGGATCCGAAGGCCGTGGTGGCCGAGCGGGGGCTCGCGCAGGTGAATGACGAGGGCGAGTTGGGTGCGCTCGTCGATGCGATCCTCGCCGACAATGCCGACGCGATCGAGGAATATCGTACGGGGGACGACAAGTTGCGGAAGAAGAAGCGCGGGTTCCTGATGGGTGAGGTCATGAAGGCCTCGAAGGGATCAGGGAACCCGCAGGTCCTCAACCGATTGCTCGACGAGAGGCTCTCCTGATGGAAGTTCCCGAGTTCGCCACCGATGAAGGCGTCGAGCGCGTGCTGGTCGTCGTGGCCCATCCGGACGACATCGACTTCGGCACCGCCGGCTCGGTCGCCACCTGGACCGACGCCGGCATCGACGTCACGTACTGCCTGGTGACGAGCGGCGATGCGGGCGGCGACGACCGGTCGCAGCCCCGGGCCGACATGGCGGCGCAGCGAGAGGCCGAGCAGACTGCTGCGGCCAAGCACGTCGGCGTCAGTGACCTGTACTTCTTGCAGTACCCGGACGGGCGGGTGGAGTACACCCTGGATCTGCGTCGAGATATCTCACGTGTGATCCGCCAGGTCCGGCCGCAACGGGTCATCTCGATGTCGCCCGAGCGGAACTTCGAGCGGGTCTATGCGAGTCATCCCGATCACTTGGCCACCGGTCAGGCCACGATGGCCGCGGTGTATCCGGACTCGCGCAATCCCTTTGCCCACACCGAGTTGCTCGACGAAGGCCTCGAGCCGTGGACCGTGCCTCAGCTCTGGATCGGGCTCCGCGGCGAGTGCAACGTGTACGTCGACACCACCGACGTGTTCGATCGCAAACTGGCCGCGCTCACCGCCCACGAGAGCCAGATCGGCGATCCGGCCTGGGTCGAGACCTTGCTCCGCGAGTGGGGTGGCGCGAACGCCCAGCAGGTCGGACTCCCCGAAGGGCGCATCGCCGAGATCTTCTACGCCATCGACGCTCGATAACGCCGCGCCAGGACATGGCAGGCTGGCGCCGTGCGCGTTCCTGGTGGTGGAGGACGAAGAGAAGCTGGCCGGGTTGATTGTCCGTGGTCTCGCGGAAGAGGGCTACGCAGTCGACGTGACCGGCAGTGGTTCCGAAGCGATCTGGCTCGCGACCGAGAACGACTACGACGCCGTCCTGCTGGATCTGGGCCTCACCGACGGCGACGGAGTCGACGTGTGTCGCGAGTTACGAGCGCACGATCGTTGGGCTCCGATCATTGTCGTGACCGCCCGTGACGGTGTGGAGGATCGGGTTGGACTCCTGGATCTGGGCGCCGACGACTACCTGACGAAGCCGATCGTCTTCGACGAGCTCCTGGCGCGGATCCGGGCCGTCGTGCGACGGGGTCAACCTCCGCGACCGGCCGTGCTGACCGGTGGTGGCCTGACGCTCGACCCCGCGATGAAGACGGTGGCTCGCGAGGGCGCCGAGATTGTGCTCACCGCCAAGGAGTTCGCGCTTCTCGAGTACTTCCTCCGGCATCCCGATCGAGTGTTGACGCGCTCGGAGCTGATCGAACATGTCTGGGATTTCGCGTTCGATAGCGACACGCGGATCGTGGATGTGTACGTGCGATATTTGCGCCGCAAGATCGACGAACCGTTCGGGACCACCACGATCGAGACCCGGCGCGGCGTCGGGTACCGTGTGCGGAGTCAGCCGTGAACGCTCCGATCCGCGTACGGCTCACGGCCGCGTTTGCTGTGACGTTGACGGGCGTGCTCGTCGTGGTGGGTGTGTTCGTGTACTTCCGGTTCCGTGACGACGCGGACCAGGCGATCGATGCCGAACTGCGCGTGCGGGCCAATGCATTCTTCGGCGAGCGCGACCCCGATCGGCAACTTCGCGTTGCCTTGCTCGGGCTGTCCGACGAGCATTTCGGTCAGGCGCTCAGCGCGGGGGACGGGTCACGGCCGCGAGCGCGCAGCTCACGGCGCGCCCCATCGTGGAGCCCTCTCCCGTCGGGTATCGCACCGCCACTGTGGCAACGCGCTCCGAGCCGCGCCGCGTTCGGCTGCTGGTCGCCCGGCGCGGTGAAACGACCCTGCTGCTCGCGAGTGCGCTCGACGACCGCGACGATGCCCAAGGGCATCTGGCCAACCTCTTGTGGGTCGGTGGTGGGCTGACCCTGGTCGTGGCGACGGGGTTGGTCTGGCTGCTCGCCGGGGCGGCACTCTCACCGGTCGAGCGGCTGCGCCGTGCCGCGCTGGGCTATTCGGCGACCGACCTCGAGCAACGACTCACGGTCCCGGCGGCGAATGACGAGATCCGTCGACTGGCGGTCACGCTGAACGAGATGCTCGGCCGGATCCAGACCAGCTTCGATCAGCAGCGGGCCTTCGTCGATCGGGCGAGTCACGAGCTGCGCACGCCCGTGGCGAATATGTCGCTCGAACTGGAGTTGGCGCTACGCCGCGATCGAGAACCTGAGGAGTTGCGTGCCGCGCTCCAGAGCGCGGCGAACGAGGCCCAACGGCTGGATCGACTCGCGTCGAACTTGCTCGCACTGGCGCGGGCATCCGACGGTGTGATTTCGGTGGTACGCGTGTCGACCGATCTGCGGCGGTTGGTGCACGACACCGTGAGCTCCTTCGCCGCGCGGGCGAGAGATGCTGGAGTGGACCTGGTGGCAGAACTGGATACCGCCGTGGAGATGACGCTCGATCCGGTGGAGATCCGGCGAGCACTGACCAATGTGGTCGACAACGCGCTGCGACTGACCCCGCGGGGGGTCGGTCGTCGTTCGACTCGAGGTCCACACTCACGATGTGACGATCGCGGTGACCGATTCGGGCCCGGGGTTTCCGCCCGACTTGGTCGACTCGGCCCTCGGGCTCTTCGTGCGCGGGCCAGTCCACGATCGTTCGCCCGATGGTGCCGGGTTGGGTCTCGCGATCGTGGCGGCCATCGTGTCGGCCCATGGTGGGACGGTCGCGATCGAGTCGACGTCCGCCGGTGCGACGGTCCGGATGACTCTGCCCCGCGGCAGGACGGCGACCACTTAACCGTCCTCTCACAGTCGATTCGCCACACTGCCCGTCGAGACGTCGAACGACGTCAGAGAAGGAGCAGAGATCAGATGTCGAACCGAATCCGAAATCGTCTACGCACCCCCGTCGGCCTGGGGGTTGCCGCAGCGATGATCGCAACGATGGCCATCAACGCGTCGCCCGCGAGCGGCGCCGGCCTGCCCCGAGGCCTGGTGGACAACGTCGTTCCCGTCTTCTCCCACCCGACCCGGATCACCAATCCGTTGTTCCCCATCACCACGACGACGCACATGATCTCGTTGGGTACCGAAGGCGACACGAGGCTCCGGCAGGAAACGACCCTGCTCGACCGCACGCGCACTATCCGGGTCAACGGCAAGCCGGTCGAGGCCATCGTCTCTCAGTTCGTGGCCTACGGCGACGAGCAGATCATCGAAACTGCAACCGACTACTTCGCCCAGGCCGACGACGGCTCCGTCTGGTATCTCGGTGAGGACGTCACCAACTATGAGGACGGCGTGATCAAGGACCACAACGGCACGTGGCTCGCGGGGAAGGACGGTCCTCCGGGCATGATCATGCCTGCGCACCCCAAGGTCGGTGACGTCTACCGGCCGGAGAACATCCCGGGGTTGGTGTTTGAAGAGACCACCGTCAAGGCGACCGGCCTCACGGTCGCCGGGCCATCGGGTCCGATCCGCGGTGCGATCCGCGTCGAGGAGCACCCCGCCGGTGGCGACGTGGAGACGAAGATCTACGTGCCGGGCTACGGCGAGTTCGAAGCTACGGTTCCGGCGTCGGCCGAGCATGTCGTGAGTGCGGTGGCGGTACCGACCGACGTGAAGGGCGGGGACGAGCCGAAGGCGCTGGACTCGCTGTCGGATGCTGCACGGGACCTCCTGGATCGCGCCGAGTCCGATCAGTGGTCGAAGCTGCGGCGCAAGGTCGCCGGGCTCGACGAGTCGTGGAGCCGACTCACTGCCGACCGCGTGCCCGCGGGACTCGTCACTGAGATGCAGCGTGCGATGGGCGGACTGCACGAAGCCGTGAACGTTCGTGACCGCGACGCGTTCGGCCCAAGCGGCACTCGACGCGGAGTTCGCGGCCCTGGACATCGAACTGCAGTACACCGACCGCGCCGAGGTCGATCACGACCGCATCGAGTCCTGGAAGAGTCAACGGCGCCTCCACCAGGCAGCTGGTGACGACGCCGGAGTTGCGAGTGACCGGATCATCGTCGACGCGATCAAAGATCGCCCGCGACGCTGAGCCCGAAGCCAACCCCTCGGGGCGGTGCCCGATGTGTTGGGCACCGCCCCTTTGTTCTTGCGCCGTATCGGGATCTTCGATAAACCTCGCGGCGTTGGCGGCCCTCGCGGGTGACCTCGACGAGACCTGGATCGCGTCTCGTGACCTGAGTGACGGCGCGAGGTCGAGCACTCAGCGGTTGGTCTCTCCTGGCGCGGCGAAGTCGCGTCGGAAACGGGTGGAGGAGCTCGGCGATGAAGCAGATCATGTTGCATGGCGCGAACGACTGGCGGCTCGACGACATCCCCGACGCGTCGCCGGCCCCGCGTGACGTGCTGGTGCGTATCGCCGCGTGTGGGATCTGTGGCACCGACGTGTCCTACGTCCACATGGGTTTGATCCCAGGCCATCCGATCCCGCTCGGCCACGAGATGGCCGGGGTGGTCGAATGGGTGGGCGGTGAAGTGCGAGACGTGACGGTCGGAGATCGGGTGATCGTCTGCCCGTCCGATCTCGGTTCGGGCACGATCGGGACCGGTGGCGGCCAAGGCGGGCTCACCCCGTTGCTCCACGTTCCCGAGGTGGCCACCGGCCGGCGTCTGTTTCCGGTCCCTGACGGGATGCCGCTCACGACGGCGGCGCTGGCCGAGCCGCTCGCCGTCGGAATGCAGTCGGTGAACCAGGCCGATGTCGTACGGGGGAGAAGGTGGCGGTCTTCGGATGCGGACCGATCGGGCTCATGGCCCTCGCGACGCTGGCCGACCGTGGGATCACCGACGCGGTGGCCGTCGACTTCAGCCGTGCTCGTCGCGATCTCGCGATGGAGATGGGGGCGACCCACGCGCTCGACCCGGCCGCCGTCGACGTGTGGGCCGAGCTGAAGCAGATCCACGGCACGGTGCCATTCATGTTCGGCCCGACCGCAGCGACCGATGTGTTCATCGAAGCGTCCGGTGCCGACTCGGTGATCGGCGACGTGTTGGCGCACGGGCGGGTGGACGGCCGTCTCGTGATCGTCGCGCTCCACTACCGACCGGTGCCGACGAGCTTCGTCAACGTCCTGATGAAGCAGTTCACGATCCGCGGCTCGATGGAATACCCGGAGCGATTCGAGGACGCGGTCGAGTTGCTCGCCCGGCGCGACTTCTCGCAGCTGATCACCCACACGATGCCGCTCGAGGACTTCGGCGAAGGACTCGCGGTGCTCGAAGGTTCCAAGGACTGCGGCAAGGTGATGATCACGATGGGGAGCGACGAGTGAGCCGGCGGATCAGCTTCGAGACGACATGACCCACGAGATCCGTATCGACGATCTCGCCGCGCCGGTGCTCACTGACGTGCAACGCATGGGGCTGGACTACGGCGAGTCGAAGCCCACGGACCTGACCGTCGATGCGGTCTGCTCGGCCGCGGTCACCCGCGCGGGGCTCGACGACTTCGGGCCCGGTGACTTTCGTGAACGACTCGACATGCAGCTCACCGAGATGGACGCCGACCCCGAGCGCACCGGGCTCGGCCGGTTGCTGATGTTCGGTGACTGCGTGCGATATGCCGTGAACCGGCTCCGCATTACCGACCTGCTCGCCCGGCATCCCGAGATTCTCGACATCGAGATCGCGGCGCCGGTCATCGTGATCGGGTTGCCTCGATCGGGGACGACCCATCTCGTCAACCTGCTCGCGGCCGACACGCGGTTCCGGTCGATGCCGTTGTGGGAGTCCTACGAGCCGGTGCCGGACCCTCGGGAGGCACCGGTCGACGGTGTCGACCCTCGGTGGACCCGGTGTCAGCAGGCGTGGGAGGCGATGCAGACCGGCGCGCCCTTCGTCGCGGCGATGCACCCGATGGCGCCGGACCATGTGCACGAGGAGAACGAGCTCATGGCGCCGGATTTCTCGAACTACAACCTCGAGTGGGTGGCCCGTGCCCCGCGGTGGCGTGATGACTACCTCGACCACGACCAGACCCGGCACTACGCGTACATGAAGACCGTGCTGCAGATCCTGCAGTGGTACCGGCCGCGTGAGCGATGGGTGTTGAAGTCGCCGCAGCATCTGGAGCAGATCGGTCCGCTGATCACGACGTTCCCCGACGCGACGATCGTGGTCACCCACCGTGATCCCGTCGCGGTGGTGCAGTCGACGATCACGATGCTCACCTATGGCGCGCGCACCACGTATCGCTCCACCCGGCCGGAGTGGTACCGGGACTACTGGACCGACCGCATCGGGATCTTGCTCGACGCGTCGTTGCGCGACCGGCATCTACTGCCCACCGACCGCACGGTCGATGTGTTCTTCCACGACTACATGGACGACGAACTCGGCACGCTGCAGCGGGTCTACGACGCCGCCGGCATCGAGCTGAACGAGCGTGCTCGGGCCGAGATCGAGGAGTATCGCGCCGCCCACCCACGAGGGAAGGATGGACGGGTCGTCTACGACCTGCGCCGGGACTTCTCCACGACTCCCGAGGAGGTACGCGCACGCTTCGGCGCGTACCTCGACCGCTTCCCCGTCCGAATCGAGGTCACGTGAGCATCCGACAGTCACCGACCCGATCGACGGCTCACCCCACGATGCTGACGCTGGTGATGGGCGCGAGGCCCCGATGGGTGCGGGTCCAGGTTTCGCCGGCGTTCGTCGACTCGTAGACCTCACCGCTGCGGGTGCCGAACGCGGCCAACTCACCCGAGCCGTCCAGCGCGTGGGTTTCGATGTTGCCATCGATCCAGTGCGTCACTCGCTCGAATCGTTCGGTGGCATGAATGTTCGTCCGGTAGATCGCGCTCTGGCGCCCACGCGGGCCTTCCGACGCGCTGACGAGGATCGCCTGGTCGGGGACGGCGACGGCCCGGCAGTAGGTCGCGTGGAGTCCGCGGTCGAGGGTGTTCCAGGTGAGCCCGGCATCGTGGGAGACGAGCAATCCGGTCGCGGCGGCCGCGACGACGAGTTCATCGCGACCCCAGACCGATCGAACCTGGTGGATGTCGTCGTGAATGTCGACCGTCGGCGTCCAGGTCCGCCCGCTGTCGGCGGAGCGCACGATGCCGCCGACGTGCACGTTGACCAGCAACACGTTGCCCGCGGTGCAGGCGATCGATCGCACCTCGGGTGGGCCGCCCCACGGCGTGTACCACTCGTCGCGTCCGACGACCTGCTCGAACGTCTTGACCGGCTCGAGGCCGCCGGCGCCGAGCCGGTACAGGTGCGCGCCTTCGGAACCGACCAGGAGTCCGCCCGGAGCGTCGATCGCACAGAGCATCCCGGCGACGCCACCGAGGAGCGACCATCCGGCCTGCCCGTGCCACAGCAAGTGCCGGCCGTTCTCGACGAGGGCGTCACCGAACACGCGGACGGGTCCGGTCCGGGTGGTACCGCTCGGCGGTTCGACGAGCCCGTCGGCAGTGGCGATTCGTAGCTTCATGGCCCCTCCGACGACTGGTCCTTCATCTGGTCGGCGGTTTCGCGGAAGGTCTTGAGTACGGCGGCCCAGAGTTCCGGCGCCGACGCGTAGGGCGCGTTGGTCGCGACCCGGTCGACGAGCCCGACCGTGCGCTCGGCCAACTCCCGGCCACAATCGGATGGGGTGCCGCGCACCGCAATGAGGTCGAAGAGTTCGTCGTCGACCAGGGTCACCATCGCGTTCCAGTCGCCGAGCTTGCTGAGCCGGTTGAACTCGGGTTGGAGTTCGCCCCGGTCGTGATGATCGAGGACGCCCCGGTACGCGGGCGTCGAGGCATAGAACGCGATCTGAGCCCGGGTTGCGTATTCGGCTCCGGCGCGGGCTTCGTCGGTCATGCCCGTCGCGACCATCACGGGCCACGCGATCTCGAAATCGGGTCGGGAGGCCGCGGCGCCCGCATGAAGCGCGACGAGCGTCTGTGACTCGAGGTGGTCGCGGGTGTTGAACGGGTGGACGAAGAATCCGTCGGCGAGATCGCCCGCGACGCGGGTCATTGCCGGGCCGACTCCGGCGAGGAAGATGCGTGGCGGCCCGGCCGGAATCGGTTCGGGTGTGAAGAACGGCGTCATCAGAGTGTGGCGGTAGTACTCACCCTCGAACCTCAGGGGTGCTCCGTCCTGCCAGGTCGCGAAGATCGCTCGTAGGGCCTCGATGAACTCGCGGATTCGAGCCGCCGGGTCTGACCACGTCATCGAGAACCGCTTCTCGACATGAGGCTTGATCTGAGACCCGAGCCCGACGATCGCCCGGCCGCCGGACGCGGCCTGGAGGTCCCAACCCAGGTTCGCGATGGTCATCGGGTTTCGAGCGAACGCGATGGCGATGGCGGTCATGAGCTGAACCCGTTCGGTGTGTTCGGCGGCCAGCATGAGGGGCAGGAACGGGTCCCGAGGGCCTTCGAACGTGTAGAGCCCGTCGTAGTTGTCGGCCTCCACCCGGCGGGCCATGGCCGGGACGTCGTGGAGCCCCCCGGCGACGAGCGGAGCGTCCACCTTCATGCGGTCAGGGCCACGGTGTGGTTCACACTCGGGACCGTAGCGTTTCGAGAAGGGGCCACCGACCGACCCGCGCGTACGCTGGGCGCTATGAGTGAAGCGGGCCACGACGTGGCTCGTAGCCGATGGACGAGCGGAACGGGGCCCGAGCGGCCCGCGCCGAAGGCGCAGGAGCGGAAGTTATGACCGATATGAAGCCGAAGAGCCACGAGGTCACCGACGGTATGGAGCGGGCACCGGCTCGCGCCATGTTGCGTGCCGTCGGGATGACCGACGGCGACTGGGGTAAGGCCCAGGTCGGCGTGGCCTCCAGTTGGAATGAAGTCACGCCGTGCAACCTCCCGCTCGACCGGCTCGCGAAGCGGGCCAAGGACGGCGTCCGAGCAGCCGGCGGCTTCCCCATGGAGTTCGTCACGATCGCGGTGAGCGACGGCATCTCGATGGGTCACGAGGGGATGCGGGCGTCGCTCGTGAGCCGCGAGATCATCGCCGACTCGGTCGAATGCGTGATGCACGCCGAGCGGCTGGATGCGTTGGTCACGTTTGCGGGCTGCGACAAGAGTCTGCCCGGCATGTTGATGGCCGCGGCTCGACTCAACCTGCCGGCGGCGTTCCTCTACGGCGGGTCGATCATGCCGGGCCAGTACAAGGATCAGGCGCTCGACATCGTGAGCGTGTTCGAGGCCGTGGGCGCGTGCGCGGCCGGGACCTTGACCGAGAACGAGCTTGGTGAGATCGAAAAGCGAGCGTGTCCGACAGAAGGTTCCTGCGCGGGCATGTTCACCGCGAACACGATGGCATCGGTCGGAGAGGCGATCGGGATGAGCCTCCCGGGCTCGGCGTCGCCGGCCGCCGTCGACCGCCGTCGCGACGACTTCGCGTTCGAGACCGGGCGTGCAGTCATGCACCTCATCGAACGCAATATCCGGGCGCGCGACATCATGACCAAGGAGGCCTTCGAGAACGCGATTGCCGTGGTCATGGCCCTCGGCGGTTCCACCAATGCGGTGTTGCACCTGCTTGCCATCGCCAACGAGGCGCGGGTCGAACTGGAACTCGACGACTTCAACCGTATCGGCGCGCGGGTGCCGCACATTGCCGACACGAAGCCGCACGGGAAGTACCACATGTTCGACATCGATCGCATCGGCGGCGTGCCCGTCGTGCTGCGTGAGCTGCTCGATGCCGGGCTGCTCCACGGCGAGTGCATGACGGTGACCGGCAAGACGATGGCCGAGAACCTCGCCGCGCTCGACGCGCCCGCGCCCGACGGTGAAGTGGTGCACCCGTTGCACGCGCCCATCAACGCGCAGGGCGGGATTGCGATCCTGCGCGGTTCGATGGCCCCGAACGGCAGCGTCGTGAAAGTCGCGGGGCTCGACAACCTGCTGTTCGACGGCACCGCCCGGGTCTTCGACGGTGAGGACCTCGCAATGGAGGCAATCCTCGCCGGGAAGATCAACCCCGGCGACATCGTGGTGATCCGCTACGAAGGTCCGAAGGGCGGACCGGGAATGCGCGAGATGCTCGCCGTGACGGGCGCGATGAAGGGAGCCGGGCGTGGTGGCGATTGCGCGCTCATCACCGACGGACGGTTCAGCGGCGGCACGCACGGATTCTGTGTGGGGCATGTCGCGCCCGAGGCCGTCGACGGTGGCCCGATCGCGTTCGTGCGCGACGGTGACCGGATCGTGATCGATGCGGAACATCACACCATCGACCTGATGGTCGACGCCGCCGAACTCGAAGCCCGCAGGGCGGAGTGGAAGCTTCCCGAGCCGCGCTACACGAGTGGGTTCCTGGCGAAGTACGCCAAGCTCGCCCAAGGCGCCGAGACCGGCGCGATCACCAACTTCTGACGCGGTTTACGCCGCGTGGTGCAGCGCGTCTTCGAGCTGCTGCGCGGATTTGTGGTGGGCAATGGCGTCACATTCGCCGGCGAGCAGCGTGTGGTCGGGGAGCACGAAGCGCAGAGATCGGACTCGTGCGCCCTGGCCTACGAAGTGCACGGACGACTCGACGGTCGTCCCTTCGAGCGGCCACGCCCCGAGGAGGTTCCCGGCCTTGCCGGTGGCGCCCCGCGCGAAGGCGAGGATCCGGCGATCGGTTGCCGCCACGATGACACCGTACGTTCCAAATGAGACGTCGGCGAGCGGGAGGTCGCCGAGGTGAGCTGCGTCCCTCTTCTCCTGGTGCTTCGAGATGCCTTGGCTGACCAGACCGCCGACCATGCCGCCCTCGATCAATGCCACACGCCCGGTGCGTTCGAGCGGAACTGCGGCGACGAAATCCTCGCCGGGCTCGAGTACGTCGGCGACGTCGGCGCGCAGCCGGTCGACCTCATGTTTGATGTGGGGAAGCTTCATGGACAGGGCATCGGCGTTCGGTGATTCGGGCTTGAGCCGCGAGTCGGTCAGACTCCGATCATGCCGGAGATGTTGGAGGCCGAGACCGCCCGGAGGCTGATTGCCGCCCGGGCCCTCGATCGGGAGATCGTCAAGGTGCATGCGCCGGATGCGTGGTTCCTGAAGCGGGGTTTGACGCCGCGGATCGCCCGGTCGGTGCTGCCGGGCTTGCGGCTCACGGAGGTGCGTCGGCGCGGGAAGCTGTTGCTGGTCGACACGGAAGGTCCCGTGCTCGGACTGCATCTCGGAATGAGCGGCCGGATCCTGGTTGACGGTGAAGCCGCCGGTGACCCGTTGCTCTACGCTGCGAACGGCGACAACCCGGCCTGGCGCCGCTTCGGCCTGTCGTTCGTCGACGGCGGCACGCTGTACCTCCGCGATCCGCGGCGCCTGGGCGCCGTCGAACTCGATCCCGACGAGGATCGGCTGGGGCCCGATGCGTCGACGGTCAAGCTCCCGCTCGTTCGCAGTCTGCTCGGTCGGAGTCATGCGCCGGTGAAGGCGGTACTGATGGATCAGTCGCGTATCGCCGGGCTCGGCAACCTCTTGACCGACGAGGTGTTGTTCCGGGCCGGCGTCGACCCCGCGCGTCCCGCGAATTCATTGCGAGACGACGAGGTGCGCGCGGTTGCGCGCTCCATCAGCGTGACGGTTCGCACCTTGGGCCGGAGGGGTGGTTCCCACACCGGCGATCACATGGAGGCGCGGACACCAGGCTCGAACTGCCCACGTGACGGCGCGGCGATGTTGCGCAGGACGATCGGCGGTCGCACGACCTATTCGTGCTCGTTGCACCAACGCTGAGGTCGTGGGGTCAGGTGACCGACGCCGCGGCGGGGTATCGACGGATGAGGTCGTCGGCCCATCCGCGGCGGCCGGTTTCGCGGAGCCGTTCGAGGTAGGGGCCGAGGTGGCCGCGGGCGTGATACGGCCCGCCCTCTTCGACCACCACGGCAAGCGGATCGATCCCGTCAGTGGTGTCGGCCAGTTGTTCGGTGATCCAACCAGCGAGGAGTTCGGCCCCCCGGGTCGCGATCGCGGGCTCGGTGGTCATGAGGTCGTGCTGTTCGTGAGGGTCGCGGGCAACGTCGAAGAGCATCTCGTCGGGCCACCAGTGATAGCCGTCGTGGGTCGTGCGCAGGTACAGGTGGTCGCCGAAACGCACGCCGCGTTGGCACGACCACGCGCCTTGGGACACCACCAGGAATTCTCGACCGTCCACACTCCCCGTGCCGATCGAGTCGGCGAACGAGATGCCGTCCCATACTCCGGGACGCGGCGGTCGCACTCCCGCCAGATCCACGAGGGTCGCACCGACGTCGAGGTGGTAGCGGAGGGCAACGTCGACGCCGGGGTCGATCCCGGGACCGCGCAAGATCATCGGAATGTGCGCGGTCGCCTCGTCGGCGGCTTGGTGGTCGGCGTACACACCGAGTTCGCCGAACCCCTCGCCGTGATCGGAGCCGATCATCACGATCGTGTCGTCGAGTACGCCGAGATCGGCGAGCCGGTTCAAGAGCATGCCGACGTGGTCGTCGGCGTAGCGCACCCCCACGTCGTACCCGTCGAACATCATCTTCACTGCGTCGAGATCGATGAGATTCCACGGGTGGCGAGGCGGCGGCGGACCCCACTCGTCGGGTCGGAACCCCCAAGGTTCCTGCGCCGAGTGCGGGCCGGGCAGATCCCAGTGCCGGGCGCGGACATCTTCCGTGTACCAGGCGGGGATCGGATCGCTCGCGAACGGGTTCCCGTACGCGTCGGGGGTGTTGTACGGGGTGTGGGGATCCCAGAGATGGACGTGACAGAACCAGTCGTCGTCGCGGCCGTGGCGATCCATCCAGCCGAGTACCTCGGGGACGACTTCGTGGGCTTGCTCGATTCCCATGTTGTGGGCGGCATTCACCATCTCTTGAAAACCCATCGCCCACCACACCGCCGAATGCCGGAACGGGAAGCTGGAGAAGGACGCCGTGCGGTAGCCGGCGATGAAGAATCGGGTCGCCCACGAGTTCAGCGCGAGGCGCGACATCAGTTGGCGCTTGGGTCCTTCCGGTGCCAGATCGAGGTCGGCACCGGTGCCGCCGTGGTTGACGACGCCGGTGTGGATCCCGAAACGGCCGGTACTCAGTGCCGTGCGACTCGGCAGACACGGAACGTCGGAGGCGTACACGTTGTCGAAGCGCAGGCCTGCGGCCGCGACCGCGTCGATGTTGGGGCTGGTGTTCCGGTGGTAGCCGTATGCGCCGAGGTGATCAGGTCGCAGCGTGTCGATGTCGATGTAGAGAATCCGCACGCCCGGAACCTATGCGGTAGGGGCCGCCGGCCTTGGGCCTCTAGGGTGCGTGCATGCTCGTCGGCGGACTCGATGACACCATCTGGTGGTACCGATCCCGTCGTAGTCAGCTCGGACTCAACCGGTTGTTCCGTGCCCACCGAAGCCCCTGAGCATCCAGGTGGCGAGCGAATCGTCCTGCGCGCGGTGGCGCAGTTCGCGGCGGCGGGCCTCGTCGCATTGGTGATCGTCGCGGTAGTCACCCAGTTCGCAAGTCGCCGGGTCGGCGAACGGTCGGCCATCGACGACGCACGGGCGGTGACGCTCCTCCGCTCGCAGGCCATCGCGCCCTTCGTGACCCAATCCGTGCTTGACGGTGACGGCGTGGCGCGCCGGCGGCTCGACGCCGCCGTCGAGCGGCGGGTCCTCGATCGATCCCTTGTTCGGGTGAAGATCTGGCGACGCGACGGAACCATTGTGTATTCGGACGAGCCCCGGCTTGTAGGCCGGCGGTTTCCCCTCGAATCCGACGAGCTGGACACGCTCCGGTCGGGCCGACGGGCCGTCGCGGGTGTCAGTGACCTCTCCGAACCCGAGAATCGGTTCGAGCGTCCCGACACGCGTCTCCTCGAGGTGTACGCACCCCTCCGATCGGCGGACGGGACCAAGCTGCTGTTCGAAGCGTATTTCCGCTATTCGACAGTGACGGCGGCCGGGGATCGGTGGTGGAGGAACTCGGCGCCGTGGACCATCGGTGCGCTCGTCCTGTTGCAGTTGGTCCAGATCCCGCTCGCGTACTCCTTGGCGCGGCGGCTGCAACGCCGTGAGCGTGATCGGGCACGGGTGCTTGGCCAAGCGCTCGACGCGTCGACGACCGAGCGCCGGCGCATCGCGGCCGATCTTCACGACGGCGTGGTCCAGGGTCTCGTTGGGACGGCGTACACGCTCGGTGGGCTCGCCCGGCGCCGTAACCTCGATGCCGATGTCGCGGCGCACCTGTCGACGAGCGAGCACGACGTCCGCGACAGTGTGCAGGCGCTGCGGTCCCTCCTCGTGGAGATCTACCCGCCGAACCTCTTCGAAGAGGGCTTGGCCGCGGCACTCGACGATCTGGTCGCCCGGTTGCGAACCAGCGGCGTGGACGCCACCTTGGCGATCGATGGACTCGATGAACTGCCCTCGCCGACCGTGAGTGCTCTCATCTTCCGGGTCGCACAGGAGGCCGTCCGGAATATCACTGCGCACGCCCGCGCGACGACCGCGCGGGTGTCGCTGGTCGGATCGCCGGACCGACTGGTCCTGGCCATCGTCGACGATGGCGTCGGGTGTGATCCGGCGTCGATCTCGAACCGACCGTCGGACGGACACTTCGGACTCCGGGGCCTACGGGATCTGGTCGCCGAGGCAGGTGGCTCGTTCTCGTTCGCTTCCGGGCCGGACGCGGGAACCACGGTCGAGGTCGAGGTTCCACGCTCGTGATGCCATCGGTGCGCATCATGGTCGTCGATGACCACGAAGTCATCCGCCGCGGGCTCGAGCAGGTGTTGGCCAACGTCGAAGATCTCGACCTCGTCGCGACCGCGGCAAACGGCGAGGACGCAGTCGGGCTCCTGTCCGGCCATCGACCGGACATCGTGTTGATGGATCTCTCGATGCCCGGGATGAGTGGGACCGAGGCCACCCGGCAGATTCTCCGACGGGCCGAGGAGATCGATCTGCGCGTTCGGGTCATCGTGCTCACCGCCTTCGCCGAGCACAACACGGTGCTCGCTGCGATACGGGCAGGCGCGAGTGGGTTCTTGCTGAAACATGCGTCACCGGAAGACTTGGTGGCCGCGATCCGATCGGCACACGCCGGCGATGTGCCCCTTGATCCGGTCGCCGGACGAGCACTCGTCGACGCCGATCGTGCCCTGGACCGAGTGCCACACCTGACGGCGCGGGAGTCCGAGGTCCTGGAGCTCGTCGCGCAGGGTCTCGCCAACAAGCAGATCGCGGGTCGTCTCGGGATTCGCGAACGCACCGTCAAGGCCCACCTGACGTCGATCTTTCAAGCGCTCGGCGTGCACGATCGGACCCAGGCGGCACTCTGGGCGCGCGACCGCCACGTGCAGTGACCCAACCCAGGGGTACTACGACCAATGTCCGATGGTCGTGCGACCTATGCCTGCCGATACTGAGACCAGGGTGGTCACGTCAGTCACCCGTTCTGTTCTGGGGGTCCGAATGTTCCGAACGCGCGCGGTCATTGCAGCTGTTGCCATCATGGGATCGGTCGTGGTGGTCGGCACCCCGAACGCGGGCGCGGCACCGGTCGAGAACGGTCGGGAATGGCGCGAGCTCTACACGACCACGGGATTGTCGTGGTCGCAGATCGCGTCGGTCTGTCCGACCGACGGGGTTACCGCGTGTTCGGGAAGTGTCGGCGGCCGGAATCTCACCGGTTGGACCTGGGCCACGGTGCCGCAGGTGCGCGACCTCATGGATGATTACGCGCCGGGTCTGGCGACCGCCGACGTGGTCAGTGGCATCGACGGATTCTGGGGTGCTATCGGCTTTCTCGGCGTGATGCGCTGGACCACGTTCACGTCGCTCACGTACTCCTACAGCGAGTGGACCGGCGGCTGGACCGCGTCGACCGATCCGGTGTCGGGGTTGCCCATGGGCGCGGGCGCCGGATACTCGACGGGCCTGACCGGGACCACGTCGACTGGCAGCATCGGGTTCGGCTCCAGCAGCGACACGGCGGACTCGCTGCGCGGTGTGTTCCTGTTTCGGACCGCGGGCCTGGACTACTCACCGCCGGTGGTCACGCCAACGGTCAACGGCACGTTGGGGACCAACGGTTGGTACCGGTCCAACGTCGACATCACGTGGTCGGTCACCGATGCGGAGTCTCCGATCGTGTCCACCACCGGGTGTGATCCCGTCTCCCTGGTGTCGGACACTGCCGGCTTCAGTCAGACCTGCTCGGCAACGTCCGCCGGGTTCGGCGGCCCGGGTGTGGGTTCGGTCACGGTCAAGCGTGACGCCTCTGCCCCCTCTGTGACCTGCAACGCAGCTCCCACCTACACCCTTGGCCAGGCGGGTGCCACCGTGAGCGCGACCGTCGCCGATGGAGTGTCGGGTCCGGTTGCGACATCCGTGTCGGCGACCGTCAGTACGTCGGTGGCCGGGTTGCGATCGGCATTCGTGACCGGTTTCGACCGGGCGGGGAACGTCAGCTCGCAGCCGTGTGGGTACGTCGTGACGGTTCCGCAGTGCCTCGGGCGCACGCCGACGATGCTCGGGACGGGCGGGAACGATGTGCTGACCGGCACCGCCGGTATCGATGTGATTCACGGGCTCAGCGGGAACGACACGATCTCGGGGCTCGGCAAGGGCGACATCATCTGCGGGGGCGACGGCAACGACGTGGTCTATGGGGGTGACGGCAACGACCTCATCGACGGCGGGGCCGGGAGTGACGACCTCAATGGTGACGGCGGACTCGACACGATCGATGGTGGTGCGGGTGACGATTCCATCCGGGGCGGAGCCGGAGCCGACAAGTGCACGAGTGGCGAGATCCGGATGAGCAGCTGCGCAACGTTGTACTGATCTGGCGACCTCGCACCGTCATGGTGTGCCGAGGATGAGCCCGCTGGTGGGGACGCCGGTACCGGCGGTGACGAGAACGTGTTCGACGGTCTCGACCTGGTTGCAGGACGTTCCCCGGATCTGGCGGACGGCCTCGGTGATGCCGTTCATGCCGTGGATGTAGGCCTCGCCGAGGAGGCCGCCGCTCGTGTTGATCGGGAACTCGCCACCGAGCGAGAGGCGTTCGACGGTCGCGTAATCCTTGGCCTCGCCGCGGCCACAGCAGCCGAGTTCCTCGAGCTGCATCAGGACGAACGGCGTGAAATGGTCGTAGAGAAATGCGGTCGACATGTCGGCGGCGGTCAGCCCGGATGCTTCCCACAACCGGTGTGCGACGACGCCCATCTCGGGGAGGCCGGTCAGATCATCGCGGTAGTAGCTGGTCATCATTTCGCCGTCGAAGGTTGCACCTTGCGCGGCTGCGGTGATGAGGGCCGGCCGTTGGCGCAGGTCACGGGCCCGTTCGGCCGACGTGATCACGATGGCGACACCACCGTCGCTCTCCTGACAGCAGTCGAGCAACCGCAGCACCGGTTCGACGATCCAACGCGACGCCTGGTGATCCGCGAGGGTGATCGGCTTTTCGTAGAACCACGCGTCGGGGTTGGTGGCCGCGTGCAACCGGTCGACCACGGCGATGCGGCCGAAGTCCTCGTTGGTGACGCCGTAGGCATGCATGTATCGCTGGGCGTGGAGCGCAACCCAGGATGCGGGCGTGAGGAGGCCGAACGGCGCGTACCAGGAGAGCCACAACGGCATGGTGGTGAGCGCGCCGCCGATGTTGCCGAAGCGCATGCCCGACCGTTCGTTGAAGGCGCGGTAGCAGACCACGACGTCGGCCACTCCGGTGGCGACGGCCATCGCCGCGTGCATCACCGTGCCCGCTGCCGCGCCGCCGCCGTACGGGATCCGACTGAACATGGAGAGACTCGGAATCCCCAGGTTGCGGGCAACCTCGGTCTCCTCGCTGGTGTCGAGCGTGAACGTGACGAGCCCGTCGACGTCGGCGGGGGTGAGCCCGGCATCGTCGAGGGCGGCCTTCACCGACTCGCACGCGAGCTGGAGTTCGGTGCGGCCCGATTCCTTGGAGAACTCGGTCTGACCGATGCCCGCGATCGCGGCGCGGTCCTTCAACCAGGCGGTCACGACGCGGAGCCCAGCGGGAGGGTCAGGGTCGCCGTGCCCGTCACGTGTTCGCCAAGGTCGTCGACCGCGGTGAACCCGATCTCGACGAGCCCCTCGGTCTCGGTGCGCGAGAGGCCGGTGACGGTGCCCGTGTACGTGAGGGTGTGGCCAGGGAAGACCGGCACGCCGAGGCGGATGGCCAGCCGCGTGACGAACGCCTCGGGCCCCGCCCAATCGGTCAGGAATCGACTGCAGTACCCGGTGTCGGAGAGGATGTTCATGAAGATGTCGGGTGCACCCTGTGCTTTCGCGTACTCACGGTCGTGGTGCACGGGCATGTAATCGCGCGTCGCGATGGCGCCGGCGACGATGACGGTTGCGGTCACGTCGATCACCAGGGGCGTGAGTTCGTCGCCGCACTGAATCGCGTGCCAGTCGCGGCTCGTCGTCACCGCGCTCACGACTCGACCACCGGCGTGAAGAGGGGCAGGACCAGTCCACCGTCGAACTCCTCGTACTGCACTCGCACTGGCAGGCCGATCGACACCGCGTCAGGCGTAATACCCACGAGGTTGGTGACCAGTCGCACGCCTTCGTCGAGTTCGACCACGGCCACGATGTAGTCCTCGTCGAACCACGGGTACTGGGGATGGCGGGGCATCACGAAGCTGAACACCGTGCCGTGCCCGGAGGCCTCGATCGTGTCCCAGGTCAGTGAGTTGCAGCGCGGACACATGGGCCGGGGCGGATGGCGGAGCGCGTCGCATTCGGCGCAGCGCTGGATCAGCAACGTGTGGTCCTTGAGACCGTCCCAGAAGAACTGCGTGTCGGGGGTCATCGACGGCGCCAACCGCTCGCGGGTACTCACGATCCACCCTCCGGCTTGAACTTGAGAATCCGGAAGCGCTGGATGCCGACGACCTCACCCGCGTCGTCGGCGTAAGTGGTGACCCAAGTGAGGAAGCGACCGGGTCCGATTCGGGTCTGCTTTTCCTCCGAGATCGACTCGACCACCGTGGTGGCCGACACCCGATCACCGATTCGTAGGGGACGGTTGATCTCGAACTCGGAGTTGGTCGCGAGCGTGCCGACGAAGCCGGCACCGTCGAGCAGGCTGAGCACTGCGGCCTCGTCGCCGTCGACAGGGGAGCCGCCGCGCTCGCGGATCCCGGTGATCCTCGGCGTGGCCATGGTCCAGGTCTGGAGCATGAGTGATGGTGCCACGATCTCACTGAAGCGGGACGCGGCCGCGGCGGCCGGGTCGGTGTACACGGGGTTCATGTCCTCGAAGGCGGCGGCCCAATGCCGGATCATCGGTTGGTTCACCGGATCGGGCGCCACGGTCGGGCCAGTGCCGACGGGTTGGCCGACGAGTGCCGCGAGTTGTTCGTCAAGGGTCGATGAGGGCGTCACGGGCTGCTCTCTACCACGGGATCCCGACCGGATGCCCGACGAGCGACGCCGTGCTCGGGCGCGGCGTACGGTTCGAAGCATGACTGCCGACTCCGCCGATCTCACCCCCGCCGATCTCACCCCCGTCGACCCGGCCACCTTTGCGAGCGACTACGGCCCGTGCGCACTCGTGACGGGCGGTGCCAATGGCATCGGCCTCGAATATTGCCGGCAACTCGCGGCCATCGGGCTGGACCTCGTGGTGCTCGATCGTGATGGCGCGGCCCTCGACGCCCTCGTGGGCGAGTTGGCGTCGCTCGTGCCGGGCGTCCGGGTCGACACCGCGGTCGTCGACCTGGCCGAGCCGGCGGCGACGCTGCTCGCAACGGCCCGAGCCGCAACCGCGGGCCGGGAGATCGGATTGTTGGTCGCGAACGCGGCGTGGTCGCCGGTCGGGCCGTTCCTCGACACCGATGTCGACGAGCTGCTCGCGGCGATTCACATCAACTGCTGCTCGCCCGTCGTTCTCGCGCATGAATACGGTCGCACGATGCGGGATCGGGGTCGCGGCGGGATCATCGTGATGTCGTCGATCGCGGCGGAGGCGGGCACGGCGCAGGTCGCGCTCTATTCCGCGACGAAGGCGTTCGATCTGGTGCTCGCCGAAGGCCTTTGGTACGAACTGCGTGCGCATGGTGTCGATGTGATCGCCATCCGGCCGGGATCGACCCGTACCCCGGGCTGGCAGTCGAGCCAACCTGCCGATGCTGATCTCGACGGGGTGATGGAGCCCGCCGACGTGGCCCGCGACGCGTTGGCCCTGCTCGGCACCACGCCGTCGGCCGCGGCCGGCGCGTCGAACCGCGCCGCGGAAGCTGCGTTCCGACGGATGTCCCGGCGCGACGTCATCGAGCTGATGAGCGGGATCACGAGCGGGCTCACGTCATCGTCGAGCTGACCGGCGATACTGGTCGCTCGCTCGGAATCGATCATCTTGTTGACATCGCAGCCGTCTGATTCGCCAAAGGAGACCCCATGGACGCTGAACTCCGACAACGCCGGCTTGCGACCTTGGCGGTGCACTTCCAATCCGAGGTCGATCACGACTGGGACGCGTGCCTCGGCACGTTCCAGGACGTTCCCCGCTACGAGATCGTGCCGATGGGTCAGATCCACGAGGGCGCGGAGGCCGTCGTCCGCTACCACACCGCCCAGCGCGCCGCGTTCCCCGATCAGCGTCACGAGAACGTGCGTCTTCACTGCGCCGACGACGACACCGTCATCACCGAGTTCGACCTGCTCGGCACGAACACCGGCGAGTTCATGGGCGGCGCGCCCACCGGGAAGGCGTTCCGGGTACCCGTGGTCGCCATCTTCAGTTTCGCCGACGACAAGGTGACGAACGAACGCGTGTATCTCGACCTCGCCAGCCTGTTGCGTCAAGTCGACCGTACCGATCTGCTCGCAGTCATCGGCGTCGAGGGATTCGCGGCGGCCGAGATGCGTTGACCCCCATCGCCGGCGTCAGCCGGTGGGAAATCCGCGGGTTTCGACCTCGCGCGTCTGGCCGCCGAATTCCATGAACGCGGCCAACCGCGGTGCCGTCTCCGGGTCGGTGAGACTCGTTCGGAACAGCTGATCCTCGGTAAGTAATCCGGTGCGCGGGTCGGTCAGCCCGGCGTCGACGGCTTGTTTCGCGCGCGCGATGGTCTCGCTCGGGAACGAGGCGATACGCGCGGCCAACGTGTCGACGAACGGACGGAGCTCCTCGAGGGGCAGGGCGCGGTTGACGTATCCCCACTGGGCGGCGGTGACCGCATCGATATCGTCGCATCCCAGGATCACCTCGAGTGCCCGACCGCGGCCGACGAGGCTCGGCAACCGTTGGGTACCGCTGCCGCCGGGGATGATGCCCACCGACACCTCGGGTTGGGCGAGCACGGCCCGGCCGATGGCCGCGAACCGCAGGTCGAAGGACAGCACGAGTTCGCTCCCGCCACCACGGGCGATCCCCTCGACGATCGCGATCGTGGCCTTGGGCATGGTGCGGAAGCGGTCGACCATCGCGTGAAACAGGCTCAGTTCGGTGTGCAGGGTCTGATCGTCGGTCGGGAGCGAACGGATCAGCTCGACGTCGGCGTGCGCAGCGAAGAACTCCGGATCGGCCGAATCGAGGACGACCACCTTGACCGTGGGATCGGATTCGACTTCGCGGCCGAAGCGGTCGAGTTCCAGAATCAGGGCCAGGTCCAGCAGGTTGATCGGCGGATGGTCGATGGTCGCTCGGGCGATCCCGTCGGCCACCGCAATCGTCAGGGTTTCGTAGTTCTCGTAGGCCATCGCGGCACTGTAGGTGCGGATCGTCAGTGAGCGGTGAGCTGTTCGCACGAAGTCCAGAGGCCAGCGGCGAGAGTCGCGTCTCGCGCGGCGGTCGATCGCTTCTCGTCGACCCGTTTGCACTTCGCCCAGTACCCACCGGTGACGCCGGCCACCGACGGATCGGTCGCGAGGAACACGGAGGTGCGCGCGCCTTGCTCGGCCGTGAGCATGAACGGCTTGATCACGAAGCGTTGCCACGGTGACGGGTTGCCGAGGTTGGACTGCACGCCACCGGGGTGCACCGAGTTGGCGGTCACGCCCGAGCCGTCGAGGCGTCGCGCCAACTCGTCGGTCCAGAGGATGTTCATCAACTTGGTCTCGCCGTAGCGGCGGAATCCCAGTGGTCCGTAGTTCGGAGGCGTGTCGAGATGGTCGAGGTCGACAGTCTTCGCGAACCGATGCGCGTGCGAAGCGACGTTCACGATGCGAGCCGGTGCGCTCTGCACGAGGAGGGGCCGGAGCAGTTCGGTGAGCAGGAACGGACCGAGCTGATTCGTGGCCAGCATCACGTCGTGGCCGTCCTCGGTGCGCGCCATCGTCCGAGTGTGAATCCCGGCGTTGTTGACCAGCACGTCCAACCGGTCGGTCGTCTCGATCACTGCCGTGGCCGCGGCGCGGACGGATGCCTGCGACCCGAGGTCGCCATGGATCACCTGGAGGTCGGCGTCTGGGACCGTGGCCCGGATCTGATCGCACGCCGCATTCGCGCGTTCCGGGTTTCGGCACACCATCAGTGTGCGGTGGCCCTGGGCTGCGATGGCTCGGGCCGTCTCGAGCCCGATGCCGGAGTTCGCGCCGGTGATCAGAACCGTTGGCTTGGACATTGACCCCACCTTGTCGGCCGAATCCCGGAGAGTAACTGGCTGCTGACCCGTCGGCGTCAGCCGGTCAGGACGGGGAGGAGCGCGGCGGCGACTTCGACGGGGCGAGCGGGAAGAAGGGGTCCTGATCACCCCAGACCAGCTGAACGGGCACCGTGATTCGACCGTGAACCTCGGTGAGTTGCTTGACGCAGCGCTCGTCGAAGCTCTTGAGCACCTTCACCTTCAGAACTCCAGCCGACGGTTACCTCGACCTGGTTGGTCGGGCCTGGCCGGTGCTCGCACGCCCGGATGCCGATGCTGTGTTCGCGCTCTTCTTCGAGGCGAGCGGACTCGACACCACCGGGCGCGAGCCGTACGCCACGTTGCTTCCCGTACTGATCGAGACCTGGATTGCATGGGCCACGCAGTTCCTTCTGGGCTCGCCGGCCCGACGGCGTGCGGAGGCCGAGGCGGCGGTCGCGATGATTGACGGACTGCTGCTCTTGCGTCGGCTGGGTGGCCCGGATGTAGCACGACGGGCCGCCCGCACACTCGGGGTCCGCGTCCGGCGCTGACGTTTTCGTTCGGTTCGTGGCCTGGGTCACGAGACGTGCTGGCGGCGTTCGTCTCGCCGATGCACGTCGGCAACGTCCTGGTCATGAACGGCCGCGATGCTTCTGGCTACGACCCTCCCCCAAGTCGGAGCAATTCATGGAATCACCCCAGCACGACGAAGTTCCCGCCATGCGCTGGTTGGCTCAGCGGTTCGCCTGGGACGCGACGCTGAATGCGCTGCGATCCCGGGCCGCGGCCGGTGAGCCACCGGCAATCGATCGGATTTGGCTCGCGCCGCCCGTGCCCCAATCTCGGCCGGCTACGCGTGCCGAATCCCGAGTCGATCGCGTGGCCTGACGTCGAACCGACGCGGGAATGCAGTGACCTCTCCATGGGTTGAGGACGCCGTGACGAATTCGGACATCCAACCGCAGTCAACCCCGCAGGTCGTCGCCGAGTTGGTCGGGGTGTATGACGCCGACGGCGGGATCGCCGGTGAGGCGAGGTACGTCGTCGGCCATCTGCTCGGGCGGCTCGAGTGTGCCCTCTGCGATATCACCCACGGTCCCGTGTGGCGCAAGAAGTCCTTCGACGCGTTCCGCTCGCGGCTCGGCGTGCCCTTCGCGGTCGTGCATCGCAACGAACGCAGCCCTGCAATCGAGGCGGCCACCGGCGATGCGCTGCCGTGTGTCGCGGCGAGGACGGGTGCCAGCTGGGTCGTCGTGCTCGGTCGTGCGGATCTGTCGGCCTTCGGCGGCGAGGTCGATCACCTCGAACACGGTCTCCAGCGCGCACTCGTCGCGCGGAATCTGGCCCTTCCTGCACATTGAGCGAGGATTTCCGCCGCCACCTGGGTCGGCCGGCAACGATCGGTCCTATTCCCAAAACCGGTCGGGTTGCCACTCGATCGAGAGCATCGCGCCGAGGTCGAGCGGTGGCGTGCGCGGGAGGCGATGCACCATCACTCCGTGTTGGTCCGGCGTCGGGACCAGCCCTTGGTCGGAACGGCCCGCGAGGGGGCCCTGCCAGAGCTCCCATCCGAGCCGGTCGTAGAACCCCGGTTCGTCGGTCTGGAGACACGCGATGTCGAAGTCGTCGATGGACTGGGCGAGGAGCTGCATGACGGCGGTGCCATAGCCCTGACCCTGGTAGATCGGTGCGGTCGCAACCGCGTCGAGGTACGCGGTCCGGAGCACGGGCATCCCTTCGGGCTGTACTCCGCGGGGGTTGACCACTGCGTGACTCACGATGGCGCGGCCGTGAGTCGCATAGAAGTGTCGGCCGCCCGTTCGCACGAAGACCTCGAACAACTTCCAGAACTCGTCGGTGTGGTTCGCGGCATTGCAGACCGCGACGATCTCGGCACGCTGGTCGGCAGTGAGTTCCTCGGTCGCGGCCATGCCGACCGTGACCGAATCGTCTGTGTCCATGCTCCCGATCGTAGGACTCGGTGCCGGGGCGTTGGACTCCGGACACCGCCCCGTTGCATGCGCCATGATGGGCCCGGCTCGGAGGTTCCCGGCTCGCGCGAAGTGGAGATCGACATGGCATTGCAGGTGGTTGGAGCTGGGGTGGGTCGGACGGGGACGCACTCGCTGAAGATCGCGTTGGAGCACCTTCTCGGCGGAACGTGTCACCACATGATCGAATGTTTCGGCCGACCCGACCAGATCGAGGGGTTCACCGCCGCGTTCAACGGCGAGCCGGTCGATTGGTCTGGGTTGCTCGGCGACTTCACCGCCATGGTCGACTTCCCCGGATCGCTGTTCTGGCGCGAAATCGCGGCGGCGAACCCCGACGCACCGGTGCTGTTGTCGACCCGCGACTCCGAGGGCTGGTACATCAGCGCGTCGAACACGATCTTCCAGTCGTTCGATCATGCACCGCCCGAGATGCAGCCCTGGATGCTCGCGGTGCGTAAGGGCCTGCACGAACGGTTCAGCGACGACTTCGAGAACAAGGGCGCGATGATCGCGGCCTACGAGGCACACAACGCCGCGGTGCGGGCCGAGGTCCCGGCCGACCGGCTGATCGACTGGACGCCGAGCGACGGATGGGGCCCGATCTGTGCGGGTCTCGGACTGCCCGTGCCCGACGAGTCGTTCCCGGTCACCAACACCACCAAGGAGTTCAGGGAGATGATCGGCGCGCCCCCGCTGCCGTAGGATCTGACGAATACTTGGGCCGCTACGGCACCTGAGCGCACTTCGACAAGCGTGGTGTCGGACGTTCCGACCGACCCGAGGACCCGCCGACGCGGCGCTGGTTCGGTCGCCTCAACGAATGTCGGCCAGTCCGCGCGACTTCGCCCCCCAGGTCGAGAGCGTGATGTGACGTGACGCTGGCGACGCGGGGAGCCATCATGCTGTCGAAAGTATTGATGCTATGATGTGTCCATGCGCACAACGGTCACGTTGGACCCCGATACCGAGGCGCTGGTACGCCGGCGGATGAAGGAACGCAACGTCTCGTTCAAGCAGGCCCTCAACGACGCGATCCGCCGAGGTGGGCTCGTCGAGTCCGGCATCGGGACCCCGTTTTCCACCCGTACCGCGGACCTCGGAGTCCCGACGGTGAACCTCGACCGTGCACTCGCGCTGGCCGCCGATCTGGAGGACGACGAACTCGTCCGCAAGGCGCGGCTCGGGAAGTGAAGATCGTCGACGTGAACGTGATGATCTCAGCGGTCAACGTGTCCGACGCGCGTCATGAACAGTCCCGGGCGTGGATCGACGCAGCCCTCGTCGGCAACGAGACGGTCGGGTTCACCTGGATTGCGATGCTGGCCTTCCTGCGGCTGATGACCAAGGTCGGATTGTTTCCGAACCCCATGACCGTCGCCGATGCCATCGATCGTCTCCGCGAGTGGCTCGCGCAACCGGCCGGCGTGGTCGTCGATCCGTCGGCCCGCCACTTCGAGGTGCTCGCGGGTTTACTCGCGGAAGTAGGCACGGGCGGCAACCTTGTGAGCGATGCTCACCTCGCCGCGATCGCGGTGGAACATGACGCGACCATCGTGACGTTCGACCTGGACTTTCAACGGTTCCGGGGCGTGACGAGTGAACCGCCCGGGCCACCTACACGTTGAAGCGGAACTCCACCACGTCGCCGTCGTGCATGACGTAGTCCTTACCCTCGATGCGGATCTTGCCCTTGGCTTTCGCCTCGGCCATGGAACCGGCATCGACGAGATCTTCGAAGCTGACCACCTCGGCTTTGATGAAGCCGCGCTCGAAGTCGGTGTGGATGACTCCCGCGGCCTGCGGTGCGGTCCAACCTTGGCGAATCGTCCACGCTCGTGACTCCATCGGTCCGGCCGTGAGGTAGGTCTGGAGCCCGAGGGTATGGAAGCCGACGCGGGCGAGCTGATGCATCCCCGGCTCGGTCTGGCCGACGCTTTCCAACAGTTCGGCGGCGTCCTCCTCGTCGAGTTCGAGCAGTTCGGCTTCGAGTTTGGCGTCGAGGAAGACCGCGTCGGCCGGTGCCACGAGCGCCCGCATGTCGTCCTGCATTGCCGTGTCAGTCAGACCGGCCTCGTCGACGTTGAACACGTAGATGAACGGCTTCGCAGTCATCAACGAGAGTTCGCGCAGATGGGACACGTCGATGCCGGCAGCCTCTGCGCCGGAGAACAAGGTGGTCCCGGCTTCGAGCAATTGTTGCGCGGCGATGACCGCGTCCAGGATCGCCTGGTCGGTCTTCTTGCCTTTGACTTCCTTCTCGATCCGCGGGATTGCCTTCTCGATGGTCTGCAGGTCGGCGAGCATCAGCTCGGTCTGCACGACCTCGATGTCGTCACTCGGGTCGATGGTGCCCGACACGTGGATGACGTCGTCGTCGGCGAAGACGCGCACGACCTGGCAGATCGCATCGGCCTCGCGGATGTTGGCGAGGAACTTGTTGCCCAGGCCCTCGCCCTCACTGGCGCCCTTGACGATGCCGGCAATGTCCACGAACGAGACGGTCGCGGGGATGATCTGCTTGCTGGTGAAGATGCCGGCGAGCACATCGAGGCGCGGGTCGGGGAGGGGGACCACACCGACGTTTGGCTCGATCGTCGCGAACGGGTAGTTCGCCGCGAGTGCGTCGGCTTTGGTCAGTGCGTTGAAGAGCGTCGACTTGCCGACGTTCGGGAGTCCGGCGATGCCGATCGTGAGAGCCACGGCGGCGAACCTACTTTCCACGCGCGCACCGCATCGGGCTGAGCCGCCCGACGAGTTCTCGCTGGTGGCTCCGGACCGGCTCGGCCCGGCGGGATCGGCGGTGCGAAACCTCATGAGTGGAGTCGTAGAATG